>NZ_WSRZ01000044.1 GCF_009828585.1 Shewanella litoralis
GAAACAGACGAATTGATCAGCCGAACCCCGAGAGAAAGTCGTTCTTTGAAGGTGTTAATAAAGCCCGATGAGCTACCGCTGGAATGGTAGCTCAATCGATCAAAATTAAATTGAAACGGTACTAGCTATTGACGCGTCAATTCGCTTTGTTAGCAGAACAAATGACAAGCTTAAAAGTGAGGAGGGGTAACATGTTGATTTTAATTAGCATAAGTTCATCTCTTATCCCTAGCTCAGGTTAAATACCTATCATGCTGATGGGGTTCAATAAATTATCAAGCTGCTGCTGACTCAGTAGTTTTCGACCTAACACCACGTCACTAATTGTTTTGTTTTCTGCTAACGCTTGCCTGGCTATTGCACTGGCATTGCTATAACCGAGCACCGGAACCAAAGCTGTCACTGTACCTATGCTGTTGTCGACATTGTCTTGGCAACGCTTTTCGTTAGCTTGTATTCCTTTTATGCAGCGTTCATCGAGCATCTTACAGGCAGAGGTTAGCATTTTGATTGAGTTTAATAAGTTGTAGATGATAAGCGGTTCCATTGCATTGAGTTGCAATTGCCCTGCTTCAGCAGCCAGCGTGACCGCAAGATCGCTTGCAATAACCTGATAAGCCGTTTGGTTGACGGCTTCAGGTATTACCGGGTTAACTTTTCCAGGCATAATACTTGAACCAGGCTGTACCGCCGGTAATGATATTTCAGCAAAGCCGGTTCTTGGTCCGCTTGAAAGCAGCCTTAAATCATTACTTATTTTACTTAGCTTTACCGCGAGACGTTTTAATATCCCGGAATAATAAACAAATGCGCCCATGTCCGATGTTGCAGCAATAAGATCATTGGCTTGAACAAGTGGTTTATTTGAAATGGTAACCAAATGGGCAATGGCTAAATTTGCGTAATCTTTATGACTGTTGATCCCGGTGCCGATCGCTGTGCCGCCAAGATTGACCTCACAGAGTAATTTTCCTGCTTCTTGGAGCCGCGCGATCTCTTTGCCTAACACGGTGGCGAATGCGTTGAACTCTTGACCTAAACTCATTGGAACCGCATCTTGTAACTGAGTTCGGCCCATTTTAATGACATGATTGAACTCTTGTGATTTGTTATACAGAGACTGAGTTAATGATCCAACCGCAAGGATTAAGGCGTCACCGGCTAATTGAATTGCCAAACTCGCAGCCGTTGGGTAAACGTCATTAGTCGACTGACATTGATTTACATCGTCATTAGGGTGTAAAAATTGATAATCACCTTTAATACGTCCCATTTTAGTTAAGGCAATATTAGCGATAACCTCGTTTGCATTCATATTGGTCGAGGTGCCAGCTCCTCCTTGAATTGCATCAACCACAAAATCTTGATTATGTAGCCCTGACTGAATATCTTTGCAGGCTGCGATAATGGCTTCGGCTTTATGTTGAGGTAATAAACCAAGCTGTTGGTTAGCTGTCGCAGCCGCTTGTTTTACCATTGCTAAGCTACTAATTAATTCCGGGAAATGCCCGATAGGGACCCCAGAAATAGAAAAGTTATCAAGCGCCCGCTGAGTCTGAATGCCATACCAAACCGTGTTTGGTAGTTCCATATTACCGATAAGATCATGTTCTGTTCTAGCAAGCATATACTGGCCTATATTGAATGAGATTAATGGTTGTTCGTGGCATTGGTTTGCCAAGTTGTTGCGCTAAATTCAACGATATTTAACCAATTTTTCTACTAAGAATCGATTTGACAAGTTAACTATAAATGATGCTAGTTGATGCTGTTTTAGCATCTTTTTGCAAATGGTTTGTGGTTGTTTATCAAGGGCAATAAACTTATGATGCCAAATGCATTTAAGCTTGCTGTTTATCCAAGGTGTATTTAATGGCTATGTCGTCGGATTTCGCTAAAAACCTTCAATTACTCTGTAGTTATTACAAATCAATCGCTGAAGTGTGTCGGCGATTGTCGTTTAACCGTGCTCAATTTAATCGGTATTTAAACGGCACACACAAACCTAGTGCCAATACCATGTTAAGAATTTGTGAGTTCTTTGGGGTTGAAGAGTTCGAGATTATGATGCCTCAAAACCAATTTAAGTTATTAATTCAAGTTAGGCCTCAGTTACACACAACGGAGAATGTGCGCTTACCTGAAATGGTCCACTTTGAAACTTTAGCGCGTAGCAGTACTCATGATTTAGACAAATATCTTGGTTATTATTTCGAATACTATTTGTCGATGGCGCATCCTGGTAAATTACTGCGAACATTAGTTTGTTTTACCAAAGTAGATCAAAAAATTTATTACCAGCGCACGGAGAGAATTGTCGAACAGTCTCATCGAAAGCCCTATCATGGCGTCTATTTGGGAATGGCGAACTTTTTGGTAGACCGTATTTTTATGGTTGATTATGAGTCATTAACCAAGCATGAAATTTCACAAACTATTTTATTTCCCACATTTAAGAATAGGATTACTCAGCTCAAAGGGTTGAAAATAGGGGTAAGCGGAAGTGGTGAGCGAATGCCAATTTGTACTCGAGTGGTTTATGACTATCTAGGAGCATCAATTAATATCACGAAAGCATTCGCACTGTGTGGTTTATATGACTTAAGTACAACTGATATTGATGACTCGATTAAGGCAGCAGTTAAGAATGATATGGAGCCACACGAAGTGCATTTTAGAGCAAGATATTAATGATGCGTTATAGCGTTACCTTGCAGGTAAGTGGTGACGCTCACCTGCAAAGTTGTGGTCTTTATCTTAGAGTGATAAATAGCCCGGCACTAAACAATACGCTAAAAATCATACAAAGCTTGGCTGTTTGTCCAAGTATTGGATTAAGTGCTTCACCTGAATTGTTGTGAAACTCTCGGCTTAAATTACGTGCAATGACTAGCGACACGCCAGCCAGTAATACCGGTAAGCCATCGAGTGAGCCTAACAAAAAGCCCGCAATAATGATCCCAAAGGGTAAGTACACAAAGCTTTGATACAAGACCTTTGCTTGTGCCTCGCCAATACGCACAGCAAGGGTTTTTTTGCCCGCTTTGGTGTCGGTTGTTATGTCGCGGGTGTTATTCACCAACATGATAGCGGCATTAAAAAAGCCGATAGCACTACCGAGTAACCATGATGTCATTGTCGTGGTACCTGCTTGCAAATAATAGCTACCTACCACGGCGACCAGGCCAAAAAAGATAAATGCGGCTATTTCGCCTAATCCGTGAGAGGCAAGCGGGTAAGGGCCGCCACTGTAACAAAGTGCGCCCAAAATAGAGGCAGCAGCCAAGATTGCAATCGGCCAGCCACCATGCACTATTAACAGAGAGCCAACAGCTAATGCCGTCAGCAGACAGCCTATCATGGCATTTCGTACATGGTGTGGCGCTATCATGCCGCTCTGGGTAACACGAACAGGCCCAATACGCTCGTCGGTATCAATGCCGTTTTTAAAGTCGAAGTAATCGTTGGCTAAATTAACCGATATTTGCAGTAAAACGGCACATAGCATAGAGGTAAAGGCGATGAGTAAGCTAAATTGACTCAAGCCGATAGCGAGCATATTTCCCACAAGTAATGGACCAATAGCCGCGGGTAATGTGCGCGGGCGAATAGCCATAAGCCATGATTGCATAGAACTAGATTGCATAATATTGTGATACACAGAGTCGATTAGCCTTGTCTAATATCATATCAAATATTCAAATAAGGTGTTGATATGAATCTTTGCGTTATATCACTATTTTACTCATTGGTAACAGATGTTGTTAATTCGGGCGTAAATCAACGAATAAGCTAGAAAACAGAAGCTTAACTAGGGTAACCTTAAGCGTTAATTTTTGTTGTATAGAAGGTATTATGAGCCAGGTATTAAACGATTTGTTGTCATTGTTATCATTAGAAAAACTTGAAGATGGTTTGTTCCGCGGCCAAAGCCAAGACTTAGGGTTTGGGCATGTGTTTGGCGGCCAGGTGATGGGGCAAGCGTTAAGTGCGGCAAAACAGACTGTTAGCGCAGACCGACATGTACATTCTTTACATTCTTACTTTTTGCGCGCAGGTGATGAAAAGCAACCTATCGTTTATGATGTGGAAAATATGCGCGACGGTGGCAGTTTTAGTGCTCGCCGGGTTAAAGCTATCCAAAAAGGTCGGCCAATATTTTATATGACCTGTTCGTTTCAAAAGCACGAGGAAGGGTTTGAGCATCAAGCTCAAATGCCAGATGTTCCCGGCCCCGAAGGATTATTGAATCAGCAAGAGCTGGCCATGACCATGCGTGATAAAGTGCCTAAACAAATGCTTGAAAAGTTTATGGCAGATTCACCCATTGAAATGCGCCTTGTTAACCCGATTAACCCGCTAGCACCTGGTTCTAATGAGCCTAAACGTTATGTGTGGTTACGGGCAAATGGACAAGTGCCGAGCAATCATAATATTCAAGAGTATCTGTTAGCGTATGCCTCAGACTTTAATTTTCTCGTGACGGCTGCTCAGCCTCACAGTGTATCGATATTAACCCCGGGTATGCGGTTGGCAACGATTGATCATGCCATGTGGTTCCATCGGCCATTTAATATGGGCGAGTGGTTGCTGTATAGCATTGAAAGTCCTAATGCAGGTGGCGGACGTGGCTTTGTTACCGGGCAGTTTTTTGATAGGCAAGGGCGCCTAGTTGCTTCGGCAACGCAAGAAGGTCTGTTAAGAATGACGATGAAGTAAATTTAAAAGTAAGGATGCTGTATGTTGAAATTAATCCACTGGCTTAAACTGAGCGTGTTCGCATTACTGAGTGTGATGCTAAGTGCGTGTGTGACGGTTGAGCAACCTAAACCTGTCATCGTAAATGGTTATGCTGGTTATTTAGAAAAAATTGCCTTACCACAAGGTTGTAAAATTAATATCGCGATAATTGATTTTAATCGACCTGGGGTAATTATTTCTCAGAAAAACTTTGATGTGGCCAGAGCGCCAGTGCCGTTTAAATTTATTTTGCCTGCTGAGCTCATTAGTAGCGGTGTAGATTATGGTGTGGTGGCGATGATTACTTATAATGGAAAAGCCATTTTTCAAACCTATGATAAGTATCGTGTGATCAATAACGACAAATACACCACCGAAGTATTGATGAAGCGCGTTAAATAACATATTCAATTACCGAGTTCACAAACTCACTTACCCGTCATTGACCTCTATCTGTGGTGGGTAATAATCTGTTTTCTCTCCTAATGTGCTGTTTAGGTTGCTTATGACAGAGTTAGCGCCAACTTATCGTTCACATGCACAAACCCGCTTAATTTGGGCATTGTGTATCGCTTCTGTAGTGATTTACATTAATTTGTACACAGTGCAAGGCATGTTGCCGTCTATTGCAGAGCATTTTGACGTGTCTGGCGCCAAGGCAACATTAGTGTTGTCGGTAACCAGTTTTACGCTCGCCTTCTCGTTACTATTTTATGCGGTGTTGTCTGATCGGATAGGGCGCTTGGCGCCTATTGTGGTGAGCTTGTGGCTACTTGCTGCCTCGAATATATTATTGATTTTTGCCGAAACATTCGATGAATTAGTGTGGGTGCGGTTATTGCAAGGGGGGTTATTAGCCGCGGTTCCAGCGATTTCGATGGCGTATTTCAAAGAGCAGTTAGCCCCTAACTTTATGCTAAAAGCGGCAGCTGTTTACATTATGGCAAATAGCATGGGCGGCATTGTCGGGCGAATTTTTGGTGGCCTAATGGCGCAAAATTTATCATGGCAATCGTCAATGGGCTTGGTGTTTTTGGCGACATTAATTGGCGTGACATTAGTGACATACTTATTACCTCGCAAAGAAATTAAACCTGTGGAGATAAAGGAGAAGGTGTCGCTGCTGCGTAAAATAAAGCAGGACTTTGATGGGTTTGTGTTTCATTTGTCTGATCAACAAATGCGCTTAGCGTACGTTATTGGTGGTCTGGCGTTTATGATGATGGTAAATCAATTCAGTTTTATTCAGCTGCACATTATGGCCGAGCCTTATGGTCTAAGTCGCTTCAATGCCACATTGATTTTTTTATGTTATTCAAGTGGTACCTTTGCGTCATATTTGTCTGCTAAGTGGATTTTACGCTATGGTTCATTGCCATTGTTTAGGGTCGCTTTGTGTTTAATGCTCTGTGGAACCTTGCTGACATTAGTCGACACTTTAGTTGCGATTGTGATGGGCTTTTTAATCACTGCATGTGGCTTCTTCTTAACTCACAGTTGTTGTAATTCGTTCGTTGCTATGCGGGCAACCAGTCACCGGGCTAAAGCGACATCACTGTATTTATGCTGTTATTACTTAGGGGCTTCTTTAGGCGGCCCTTACCTTATGTTATTTTGGCATAAAGCTGAGTGGAATGGCGTTGTGGTAGGTTCCATGAGCCTGTTGGTATTGTTGCTGGTGGCAATCTGGCGCTTAGGAATACATCAGCAGAGTACCGATGTACTTATATCTAAAGATTGATGCATTTGCAGTGTTGTGAAGTTAATTGTCGATAAATTGTTTACGGTCTAAATCGAACTTACGCATTTTGTCATACAAGGTTTTACGCGGTAATTCGAGTTGCTCCATAGTAAGTTTTATACTGCCTTTATTATGGCTAAGGGCTTCTTCTATCAAGAGGCGTTCAAAAAACTCAACTCGTTGCTGTAATGACATACTGGTGTGCATAGTGGTGTGACTATCTAAATTACCAGCAAATGCAGCCTCTGCACCCAATAGCACATAGCGTTCAGCTAAGTTGCGTAACTCGCGAACATTGCCCGGCCAATCGTGCGAGGTCAGCACCATGGTTTGTTGTGGTGTTAAGGCTATGAGCGCTTTGTGGTATCGAGCCGATGCAATGCGCGCAAAGTGCAAAAACAATAACGGAATGTCTTCTAGGCGCTCTCGTAGTGGCGGGATCACAATAGTGACGAGGTTAAGGCGATAGAGTAAATCTTGTCTAAATTGTCCTTGCTCGCATAATTGTTGCAGATTTAACTTGGTGGCAGCAATGACGCGAATGTCTAAATCGATTGGTGTGTTAGAACCTAAGCGTTCGACTTTGCGGTCTTCTAATACCCTGAGCAATTTAACCTGCAAAGACATCGGTGTGCTTTCAATTTCATCTAAAAATAACGTGCCGCCATTAGCATATTCAAATTTCCCAATTCGACGTTTATCGATACCGGTGAAGGCTCCAGATTCAGCGCCAAAGAGTTCACTTTCTATGAGGTTTTCTGGTATTGCACCGCAATTAATGGCGACAAAATTGGCCTTGTTGCGGTAGCTATGATCATGTAAATAACGAGCAACTAACTCTTTGCCAGCGCCAGTTTCACCCTCAAGCATGATGTCGGCTGGTGTATCGAGTACCTGGTCTATAAGGTGACGCATTTTCATTACGCCAGGGCTGCTGCCTAAAATACGAGGCCCTGGAGCGATATGCGATTCAAGCTCTCGTTTTAATTTACGGTTTTCTAAGGTTAACGATCGTTTGTCTAACGCGCGCTTGGTGACATCAAGAATATGTTCATTATTAAAGGGTTTTTCAATAAAGTCATACGCGCCTTTTTTCAATGCATCAACCGCCATGGCAATGTCGCCAAACCCTGTTAACAGCACTACTGGGAGGTCGTTATCTTGCTTTTTTAGCTGTTGTAACAGGCTTAAACCATCGAGTTGCGGCATATTAACGTCTGAGATAACAATACCGGCCCAGTTAGGGGTAATGTAGCTTGCAATGGTTTGTGGGTCGGTAATGGCAAGTGCACTGATATTTTCAAGTTTAAATAACTGCTGTAATACGGTACCGATATGGGGTTCATCATCAACAATAATGACTTGATAGTCGTTGATGTCTTGTATTTGGGTCACGTTTACACTTCCTCACGTAAATAAAGCGGCAAAATAATATGAAAAATAGCACCGCCTTGTTGTGCATTTTCAACCGTGATTGAACCTTGCATTGATTCAATGATGCGCTGAGATATTGATAAGCCTAATCCGAGGCCTTGGCGCTCACTGGTGGTGTAGTAGGGTTCAAAAATTTTACTCATTTGGCTTTCTCTCACACCAGGACCACTATCTTGAATACTAATGTTCACTTTGGTGTCGCAGTAAACCTCGATGTGTAAATGCTTGTCTTTAGATTGCTGCATGGCCACAATTGCATTACTCATTAAATTAACTAACACTTGTTGCAACCTCACACTGTCGCCCCAAATTTGGCATTTCCCTTTGAGTAATACTATTGATAATTTAATGCCTTGCTTGTCCATTTCTGGTTGCACAATGGTAATAGCTTGTTCAATGGATTGGTTTATCTCTGTGGCATTGTCTTTACCTTGAGACTTGCGAGTAAAGCTTTTAAATTGGCCAATGATATCGGCTAATCTGTCAGTCAGCTCTATCATGATTTTGATATTACTGCTGGCGTCTTCAATCATATTGCGGCCAATAAATGTTTGGGTGTTTTGTGCATAACTTCTTAATGCTGCTAGAGGCTGATTTAGTTCGTGATTAATACTGGCAGACAAACTGCCAATGACAGTGAGTTTGGCGGCTTGTATGAGCTCATCTTGAGTGTCTTTTAATTGAGTGTTGGCTTGTTCTAATTCAAGCGTGCGCTCTTTAACACGCTGTTCGAGTTGATTCTGTGCTTGGCGCATTCTGGCAAGGTTTTTTCTGCGCTCTAAACTGTAAATAACAAATAATGCAAACAACAAGTACAGAGTGGCCCCAAGCAGCATTATAGGAGGCAATGATTCATATAACGGTTTCATTGGCGCTAATATGTGTACATTCCAATTAGCGTTTGGCATCAATTGGTGGCGTTCTAAGTATTTCTCTTTTCCTTCATAGGAAGATATTTGGTAGACCTGCGTGGTATTGGATTCACCTAATGCAAACTCAGGTATAAAACTGAGTTCTCCAATAGGGCGATTCGCATAGCGTTTTGACGAGTTTAATGCGAAACGTTTAGCTTGTGATAATGGCGTTAGGGAATTAAAGCGCCAACCACTGACACTAGACAAAAACACGATGTTGTCTGGGTCGCTAATCATAAATTCGTATTGGCTAGCAATGGCAATACCGCTACTTTGTTGCTCAACTAAACTGATATCCACTTTGACAACAATAACGCCTAATACCACGCCCTTGTGATAAACCGGGTTAGCAAAATAAAACCCGCGTTTGTTCGATGATGTCCCAACCGCGTAATAGCGGCCTGACTTGCCTGAAATAGCCTCAATAAAATAAGGCCTGAAAGAATAATCGTGATTAACAAACGAGTTTGGTTGATCCCAATTACTTGCCGCAATGGCCACACCCAGTGCATCGGTTAAATAAATATCAGACGATTCTGTGACTAATTGCAGCTCAGATAAGTAGGCATTGAGTTTGTCTATCGTTTTAGGATTTTGTTGGTCAAGTAGGCCTTGCTCTAAAATGGGGTTTTTGGCTAAAACGGCAGGAATGTTCTCGTAATGTGCCAACGCATTATCGATAAAGATAACCAATTCATTTATTTGTTTTTCGGACTGCTTCGCAATGTTTTTTGTGCCTTGATCAAGCAAATACCAATGAGTGATTTTAAGGGTCAGCAATAACCCAATGATCAACAAGATGCTCATCAGTACATTGCGCTTTTTGATAGTCGAGAATGAAAACATGCAAATTCCCAAGTGGCGATTCAGATTATTATAAATGGGGTTAAATAAAAACGAGCCTTAGTGACCTAAGGCTCGTCTATGATACGCCAATTATCAAGCTAGTAGCCGTTTAATTTGTCGATGTATTCAGGTAAAAACAATGAAATTTGTGGAATGTAAGTAATTAATATCAAGAAACCAAGGAGTAAAACTAACCATGGTAAGCAAGACTGAATAACCCATCCCATGCTTTTACCTGTTATCCCAGCGGTGACAAACAGGTTGAGCCCCACCGGCGGTGTCAGCATACCTATCTCCATGTTAACCACCATAATGATCCCTAAATGGATCGGGTCAATGCCTAACTGAGTTGCAATGGGGAACAAAATTGGTGCCATGATGAGCAAAATAGCAGATGGCTCCATAAAGTTACCCGCAGCCAACAGCAATAAGTTAACAATGATTAAAAAGCCCCATGCGGGTAAACCAAGGCCGACAATGGCTTCAGCAATAATGTGTGGGATACGTTCTGTTGTCAGAACATGAGCGAACAACATAGCGTTAGCAATGATGAACAACAACATAATGCTGACTTTAGCGCCATCACGTACCACATGACGGATCTCTTTGTCTGCCGGGGTTTTGATTACCGCAAGTAACATATAACCCATATTACGTAGCGAAGCACCAATAATAGATTCACGCGGATTTCGCCATGCCACATTTTTAAGCGGCCCAATATCGCGATAACCAAATACTGCGATAAAGTATGCATATACACAGGCTACCGCGGCCGCTTCAGTAGGACTGGCAACACCACCGTAAATAGAACCGAGCACAATAAGAATGAGCGCTAATCCACCCATTGCTTTAGCACTTGATATTGCGAGTGCTTTGACCCCAGGGAAAGGGCGTGAAGGCAGCTTTTTAATGCGGGCTACAATATAGATGGCTATCATTAAAATACAGCCCATCATCAATCCAGGAATTAATCCTGCCATAAACATTCTGGCGGCTGATACTTCTGTTGCTGCAGCGTAAACGAGCATCACAATAGAAGGTGGAATTAAAATACCCAATGTGCCAGAGGTGGTAATCACACCTGCGGCAAACTTTTCTGGATAACCCGCACGCACCATCCCAACAATCACAATAGAGCCGATGGCGGCTACGGTTGCAGGAGATGAGCCAGACACTGCAGCAAAGAGCATACAAGCCATGACAGATGCCATGGCTAAACCACCACGAATGTGGCCAACACTGTCCATTGCAAAGTCAATGATCCGCCTTGCAACACCACCAGTTGACAGAAACGCTGATGACAAAATAAAGAATGGAATTGCCAGTAAGGTGTAATGCTCAGATGTGGATTCGTAAAGTTTTAAAACAATAGAGGCAAGTGAGTCATTAGAGAATAATAAAATCGTTAACATGCTTGAGAAGCCTAATGCAATCGCAATAGGCATACCAATCATCATGCAGATAAGTAGAGTGATAAATAACGTTGCGATAGTCATTATTTCGCGTCCTTATCATTTTTTTCTTGTTGTGCTAATGATGCCGAAATCGCAGCTTCGTCGATGAGGTGCATGCTATCTTTTGCTTCATCTGCAAGTTGAAAACCCACGGCCTGATTTTTCAAAATGGCGATAAATAACTCAACAAAACGCCAGGTTAACATTGAAAAACCAATTAATAAGATGCTTTGAGACAACCAAATAGGCACTGCGCCATCTTCAACATCGATACGCAATGTTTCCCATGCATAATCAGGATCTAATTGATGAATAAACCAAGCTGGAAAATCGATATCTTCCATTGGAATACCAATTTGATACATTTGGCTTAAGTAATCCCACGAGCCCTTTAAAAACATTGCACAATATACAACGCAACATAAGCACGCAAAAATGGCCACAATTTTCTGAGGTTTGCCAGATAGCTTGGAAACAAATGCATCGACCCCAATGTGTGCACCCACTTTTACGCCATAAGACATCCCGAATAACACAAACCAACCGCATAGGGTCAGTGTCAACTCCTGGATCCATAAAAAACCGGTATTAAAGAAAAAGCGAGCTATGACTTCACCAAATACAAGTAGGGTCATCAAAGTGATGAGCAGGTTGAGAAAACCCTCTTCAAAATAACCAAATAGTCTCGATATCACGGTTATACTCCTCGAATAGAAAAGGATGGTACTGAAACATACTGGATTTCAGTACCACGTTAAGTATTAAGACTATTTCGTGTTTGCAGCTACGGCTGCATCAATCATGTCTTTACCGATTTGGTCTTCAAATTTAGCCCAAACTGGCTTCATAGCATTAACCCATTGCTGACGATCTGCTTGGGTTAAGGTCACTAACTGAGAGCGCTTAGAATCAATGATTGCCTGTCTGTCTTCATTGTCTTTTTCTGCCGCAATTTTATTACCAAGTGCAATGGCTTCATCAAGTGCTGTTTTAAATACAGCGCGTTTATCCGCTGGCAAGCCTTTCCAAAATGTATTGGATGAAACGACCATATAATCGAGTACGCCATGGTTACTTTCTGTGATGTGGCTTTGCACTTCATAAAATTTCATAGAATAGGTATTTGACCAGGTATTTTCCTGGCCATCAATTGCACGCGTTTGTAGCAAGGTAAAGACTTCAGAAAACGGTTTTTTAACTGGAATTGCGCCTACTGCGTCAAACTGAGCGGCAATAACATCAGATGCCATAATGCGGAACTTTTTACCATTGGCATCTTTTGGAAGTGTAAGTGGGTCGTTAGCTGAAAACTGTTTCATACCATTATGAAGGTAACCTAAGCCAACAACGCCTTTGCGGTTCATTGAGTTGAGTAATTTTTGGCCCGATTCTGATTGTTGAAATCGATCAACGGCAGCCATGTCTTCAAACAGAAATGGTAAATCAAAGATTTGTAGTTTCTTGGTATAGCGTTCAAATTTTGATAATGATGGTGCGACAAACTGTACGTCATTGAGTAACAGGGCTGCTAGCTCATTATTGTCGCCAAATAATTGTGAGTTAGGGAATACGTTTACAACATATTCACCCGGTAAACGTTGTTCGATTAATTCTTTAAACTTGAGTGCCATTTGACCTTTAGGTGTATTTTCTGCCACCACATGTGAAAATTTAATTTCTACAGGCTCAGCAAATACATTAAAGCTCGCCGCAAGAATTGAGGCTATAGTTGCTAGTTTTGCTAGTTTTGCTATTGATTTTAATGGTTGTGTAAAAGTACTTGTCGATTTTTTCATGAGGTTTAGCTTCCTTTTATTAGTGTTATATATTCCTCACGGTGGACACTTGTTCCAGAACAGGTGAACCATAAACGCGTTATGAGGATGTATAAAACATAGCAAGCAGTGGGCCACAATGTTAATTATTTGTACCATTATGAATTCGTTAACTTTATTTAAACGATTATAGTGAGGACGATATTTTATGTGTGGATTGTCATACCAATTACATTAATTAACTGGTCAGTTTTGTCCAGCTTCTAGAGCATAATTTAATGATCCTTTCGGGCTCTGCAATAAAGTGATTCCATGCAATTGAGCACTGTTCAACAATATCGTCATAT
>NZ_WSRZ01000045.1 GCF_009828585.1 Shewanella litoralis
ACGACCATTATGGAACATTTTACCATCGCCTATCGCGGCATACATTTCTGCCGCTGTCATGGGGCCAATACCTATAACGCTTTGCACTCGCTTACAGATAGGATTCTTTCTTGTATAAGCGGTTACTTTTTTAGTGTAAAACTCAACTTTCTCTTGTGCCGCAACAAAGTCAGCATAGAGTTCGCGAAAACTTTCTCGTGCAAATGCCGATAACTCATTGCTTTCATCATCAATAAATTCAGGCAATCGAGTCGCTAATGCCGTTTTTCCTTTTGCAGCGCATAAACCATATTCTGCAAGAAAGCCTCTAACTTGATTGTTGATTGCGACCATCGTTTTTACATGGCGCTTTCTCATGCGCAGCACCATTTGAATATCTTCTTGCTCGACGCTTTTTATCGGTACAAATGTCATGTTTGGTCGTTGTGCAGCTTCCGCAATGGCTTCAGCATCATTAAAATCATTTTTGTTTTTACGACGATAAGGCACAACATATTGAGGCGCAATGAGCTTGACTTGATGCCCTAATTTAATGAATTCACGAGCCCAATGGTTAGCCCCGCCACAGGCTTCCATCACTATCAACATTGGCTCTAATCGGGCAAAGACACTGAGCAAGTCGGCACGCTTAATTGCTCTCTTTTTAACTAACTTTCCAGCTTGATTAACGGCAAACATGTGGAAAATAGTTTTTGATATATCTAAACCAATTGTTGTAATCTTCATATTCGGACCCGCCCTTTGTTGATAAAGTGTACAAACTTATCATGGCTCACTATGAAGCCGATTAGAAGGGTGGGTCCATCTCATTATTCCGGCAGTGATTTTGAGCCGGAATCCAGGTGTTGGTTTTCATTACGCTTTAAAGCAAGGTCAAAAGAAACACCTGGATCCCTGATACAAGCACTCAGGGATGACGGGCTAAAAGATGACGGGCTTAAAGACGACGAGCTTAAAAGGTAAAGCATTGTCTCCTTCTACGTCATTCCGGCAACGATTTTGAGCCGGAATCCAGGTGTTGGTTTTACGCTTTAAAGCAAGGTCAAAAGAAACACCTGGATCCTTGATAAGAGATCTCAGGGATGACGGGCAGTAGGACAAAAGCCTAGAACCTAGGATCTAGAACCTAGGACCTAGAACCTTAAGTCAACAGAAACACCTGGATCCCTGATACAAGCACTCAGGGATGACGGGCTTAAAGATGACGGGCGTAGAAGGTAAAGCATTGGCTTTTTCTACGTCATTCCGGCAGTGATTTTGAGCCGGAATCCAGGTGTTGGTTTTACGTTTTTAAGCAAGGTCAAAAGAAACACCTGGATCCCTGATAAGAGATCTCAGGGATGACGGGCTAAAAGATAACGGGCTAAAAGATAACGGGCTTAAAGATGACGGGCGTAGAAGGTAAAGCATTGGCTCCTTCTACGTCATTCCCGCAATGATTTTAAGCCGGAATCCAGGTGTTGTCTTTACGCATTAAAGCAACGTCAACAGAAACACCTGGATCCCTGATACAAGCACTCAGGGATGACGGCTGAAAGAATACGGGCTTAAAGATGACGGGCGTAGAAGGTAAAGCATTGGCTCCTTGTACGTCATTCCGGCAATGATTTTGAGCCGGAATCCAGGTGTTGGTTTTACGCTTTAAAGCAAGGTCAAAAGAAACACCTGGATCCTTGATACAAGCACTCAGGGATGACGGGCTAAGAGGGTAAAGCATTAGAGAAACACCTGGATCCCTGATAAGAGATCTCAGGGATGACGGGTTACAAGAATACGGGCTTAAAGAATACGGGCTTAAAGAATACTGGCTTAAAGATGACGGTAAGAAGATAACGAGCTGTGTAGATTTTACGATTTTTAGTCCTAATTGTTGGATACAGATTTGTAATATGTGGAGGTGATGGCACTCGGTGATAATGAATTTACTGGTTTAGTGTGTGACGTTGGTTGTTACTTTGTGGCAAGCAATGTGTGAGCTGAACAATTAAGGCGACTTTATGTTACTGGGTCATAAATCAAATGCCTCTACAAATTGTTAATGATTAATTTAAAGATGAAAGCGACGGGTGAAAGTGAGCCGATAAATCACTTCTCTTGTTACCTATGGTTTATATAAGGATATAAATGATGAACATTCCATTTAAAAAGCGTTATTGTTTTGCTGCTTTAATTAGTGTTGCAATGTCGCCTGCGATGGCGGCTGAAGAGCAAGCTGGTGCGATACAAACTGCATCTGGCGTTGATTTGATACCCTATTTAACGACGGGATATCGATATGACGACAACATTGCCAGTACTAAAACATTTAAAACCGACAGTTGGATATTAGGTGTGACGCCTGGTTTGCAAGGGCAGTTACTGGATGGCAATAGCGAGTACCTTTTTGATATGGGTATCGATTATGGCTCGTTTTCAAGTGGCTCAGACGACAACTATTTAGATGTTAATTTAGGTGGTTCGGCTGATGTTGAATTAAATCAATCTAATTCGTTTAATCTCAACGCTGCTTATAATATGGGCCATGAAGAGCGTGGTAGTGGTGTGTTTGAAGGTGCGGGTGATGCACAAGACGAACCTGCCACATTTGATACTTACAATGTGGGCGGTTTTTACGAGTATGGTGCTAAATCGACACCTGCACGTATTCAAGTGAATGCCAATTATTTTGATAAAGAGTTTACCAACTTTGAAGCGTTAACCTTGTATCGTAATTATTCTGATACCGATTTTGGTGCAACGTTCTTTTACGACAGTGGTGCCTCGGTGAGTTGGGTGTTTGATACCAGCGTTATTAGTACTGAGTACGATAATGTTGACCCAACTGGTGACCGCGACAGTACTAGCACGAACTACCGTGTGGGTGTGGATTGGGAAGCAACGGCGTCTACCTCTGGTTCTATCCGTATTGGTAACCAGGAAAAAGACTTTGATAACAGCGCTCGTAAAGATTTTAGCGGTTTATCATGGGATGCCAGTGTCACCTGGTCACCATTAACCTATTCAGCGTTAACCTTTAGTACGGGTAACAGTGCTAAAGACCCGAGCAGTAATGGCGATTATATTGAAGCGACTACCTATGGCATGAGTTGGAACCATGGCTGGAGCGACTTTTTATCGACTAGCGTGGGTTATAACCAAACTGATGAAGACTATGTTGGAGTAGACCGTAGTGATAAGTTAAAAGTGTATTCGCTTTCAGCCTCTTATGTTGCGTCGCGTTGGTGCACTTTGGTTGCTGGTGTTGATATAACTGAAAGTACGTCTAGCGATGCAACTTACGGTTTTGATCGCAATGTTTATTATATTAATGCTCAGATGACACTATAGGTTTTATGATGAAGTTGTTTTTTATATCGTGTGTATTTGCCTTGCTTACTTTGTTTAGCCCTATAACGTTAGCTGTTGAAGTGGATGACGGTTATCGTTTAGGTGCTGGCGATACTATTGTGATTAAAGTATTTGGTGAAGATGATTTAACACTGGAAACGCAGATTACTAATAGCGGCAAGGTAAATTATCCTTTTTTAGGCACTATTTTGATTAAAAACTTGTCGATAAAGCAAGTGGAAGAATTGGTGTATAAAGGCTTAAAGGGTGATTATTTGGTTGAGCCTAATGTGTTTGTGGGCATTGTGTCTTATCGACCATTTTATATTCACGGTGAAGTAAAACAACCTGGTGGTTACCCCTACCAGCCTGGCATGACAGTGAATCAGGCTGTCGCGCTGGCAGGGGGACTTACCGAGCGTGCGTCGAAAGATAAGATTTTTATTTCGCGCGAAGGGACAAAATCAGAATCAGTGAACGGCACGATAAGTAGTCAAATTAACGCTGGCGATACTATCACAATTGAACAGAGATTTTTTTAATGACGTCCCAGGCTAATGTATTAATGAACGACCCTAACTCGGTGCAACAACCTAATGAACAGGTGATTGATTTACGCAAATTAATTAAACCGGTTATGCAGTCTAAATGGCGCATTATTGCGTTTGCATTGCTTATTACGGCTTTAACAACCTTTGTTGTATTTAGTTTAACGCCTATTTTTAAGTCGACCGCGACCTTATTAATTGAGGCAGAACAAGCCCGTGCAATTAAAATTGAAGAAGTGTATGGCATTAACTCTGGCCAGCAAGAATACTATTTAACCCAGTTTGAAATTATTAAGTCGCGCTCTATCGCGGAGCGGGTATTTAATGATTTAGATTTAATCAATCACCCAAGTTTTGAAGCTAAACCGTCGATAGTGTCGCAGGTTAAGCAATGGCTAGACTTTTTACCTTTGCCACAAGCTGAGCCTGAGAGTGAAGCGGTTAAAAAGCAAAAGCTAGTTGATGCCTTTATGGCAGACATTAATGTGTCGCCTGTGCGTAAAACTCAGTTGGTTTACATTAGCTATGACAGCCCTGATGCCGTGTTAGCTGCCCAGGTGGCCAATGCCATTGGTGATGCATATATTTTAAGCCAGTTAGAAGCCAAGATGGGCATGACCAATAAGGCCAATACCTGGTTAGGCGGGCGTTTAGAAGATTTACGTTTAAAGCTTGATGCCTCTGAGCAAAAGCTGGAGTTATTTAGAACCCAAAATGGCCTTGTGGATGTTGAGGGTGTTACGGCACTAGATGCAAAAGAGTTAGAGCGTTTAAGTGATGAGATTACCGTGGCGCGCTCGAATAAAACCCAGGCAGAAAGCTTTTTAGCGGTGGTGAGAAAGTACGGTAAAACCGACATTAGCCGTTTAGAGAGTTTACCTGAGGTGACCTCGCACTTATCAATTCAAAACGTGAAAAAAGAAGTGGTGTTAGTTGAGCGTAAAGTGGCGGAGCTTAAGCAAGTGTATGGCCCTAAACACCCTAAAATGATTGGTGCTAATGCTGAGCTTAAAACGGTGCAAGATAACTTACGTGTGCAAATTGGCCGTTTGGTGCAAGGTATTGAAGATGAAGCCCAGTCTGCTACACAAAAGCTGCAAGCGTTAGAAGCGCAATTTAACCAATCGAAGGGCTCGTTTCAGAATTTAAGTTCTGTTGATACCGATTACCGCCGACTTGTGCGTGAAGTGGCGACAAATCGCCAATTATTTGAAAGCTTTTTATCGCGCCAAAAAGAAACCGAAGTCACGGGTGACTTTGACTCGCCAGTGGCCCGTTTTACTGACCGCGCGGTGATGTCTTTAGAGCCTGTTAAGCCAAAGAAAAAGCTGATTGTGGTATTGGCCTTTGTGGCTAGCCTGGGGTTAGGCATTGTGTTGGTACTGGTGTTTGACTCGATGAATGACACCATTAAGTCTACGGCGGATGTTGAGCAATTGTTGGCTCAACGTGCTTTAGGTTATATCCCTAAAGCGGCTAAGAAGGCGTCGTTTGAGCAAATTAACTTTGCGTTTTTTGACTCGGAACAACGGCTGCATTCTGAAAGCGTGCGGTCGATTAGAACTTCATTGTCGTTATTGGCCATTGGTGAGCCTTTGTCGGTGATTGAGGTGACATCATCGTTCCCTAACGAGGGTAAAACCGCTGTGTCGATGAATATTGCATTTGCGTATTCGGCGATGGAGAAAGTGTTGATTATTGATGCTGACATGCGCAAACCTAATATGGGCATGCGTTTTGGTTTACCGTCGTTTCAACATGGTTTAGCTAATTACTTAACCGGTACTGATGCATTGACTCAGTGCATTGTAAAAGACGTTAAGCCTAATGTTGATTTAATGCCAGCAGGTGCTGTGCCGTTAAATCCGTTAGAGCTTTTGTCGTCGCCTAAATTTGCTGAGCTATTAGCGGAGCTTAAAGGCCAATACAGTAAGATTATTATTGATACGCCGCCTGTGCATGCTGTGAGTGACGCTTTAGTGATGTCGTCGCATTGTGATGCGGTTATTGCGGTGGTTAAAACCGGCCATACACGTACTGAAGCTATTAAGTTAACGTTGGCTAAGTTAACTCAGGCCCGTGGTAAAGTGTTTGGTGTGGTATTGAACCAGTTTAATACAGATGAGGCGCGCCAGTATTACGGCCAATATGGTTATTACCAGGCGTATGGGCATGATGCTGGCTCGGCGGAGAAACCTGCCTAGTGATTGATTTACATTGTCATATTTTACCTGGCATTGATGATGGAGCTAAGTCGGTTGACGAGGCTCTAGCGTTAATTGCGCTAGCTGAGGAGCAAGGTATTACCCATATGGTGGCAACGCCACATATTCATTTGGGGATTTTTGATAATAGTATGACCACCATTACCGCGGCATTTAATTTACTGCAACAGCAGTTGGCTTTGTCGACGGTTAACTTAAAGGTGAGAGCGGCTGCTGAAGTGAGAATTTGCCCTGAAATTATGTGGTTTATTGAGCAGAAGCAGTTACCTTTTTTAGGCCGTTATCAGGACATGGATGTATTGCTGCTTGAGTTACCGAGTAGCCATATTCCGCCAGGAACCGATAAACTAATCAGTTGGTTGTTGTCTAAAAATGTGATGCCTATGATTGCTCATCCTGAGCGAAATAGAGAGTTACAGGCTTATCCTGAACGGATTAATTTGTTTGCTCAATCTGGGTGTTTATTTCAGTTAACGGCTGCATCTTTATTAGGTGATATGAACCCAGCTGCTCAGTTAGTTGCCGAGCAATGGGTTACTGAAAGACGCTATACTGTGGTTGCATCTGACTGCCATAGCGTGTTGAGACGTCCGCCTAAATTAGCACAAGCCTGGCAAAGGGTGAGTGAACTTACCGATATACATTACGCCAATGACGTTACTCGTATTACGCCTGCGTTAATTTCTTCTTTTTTATTCAATGACTAATTATTTATGTCGATATCGCTTTATTCTCGCCAGTTTTTAATATTATTGATGCTGTTAGGTTTGGGCTGTTTATTGCCTTTGGTGTTTAATCAAGGTGTGGCCAGCGCGTATCATTTTAAGTCGAGTTATTACTTAAATGCGTGGGAAGTTAAAACGAAGGTTGATGAGATTGAGTACCGCGATGCCTATTCTGCAGCGATAAATGCTTATGAGAGGGATAGTTCGAGCCCACATTACCGGATTACGTTGTCGAAAGTGATGGAGTGGGGCGTTTATTTGGGCTTTGATTCGTTTTCTAACGATGAATTTAATCGCTTATTAAGTGGTGCTATCGCGTTACGCCATAATTGGCCAGCAGCTTACAGTGATTATGGCTTTAATCTTGCGTTTTATCAGGATAAGCCGGATTTAGCATTTGAACAGTTTCGGATAGGGTTAGAGTACGGCCCTTTCGCCCCAGAGGTTATACAGCAAATCCTAACAGTTGGATTTGCATACTGGCCGACACTTTCAATGGATGATAAGTATTTGGTGTTTGACAGCATAAAGCTGGCTTCAACCATGAATCATACAACCCGCAATCATTTAGTGAAGGTTGTTGGTTTGTACGATAAAAAATCATTAGTGTGTAGTTACTTTGATTACTTGCCCGAACCGCTACCTGAAAACACCACAAACTGGATAGCCCATAGCTTGTGTAAAAAGACCTAAAGAAAACACCTGGATCCCTGATAAGAGATCTCAGGGATGACGAGCGGTAGGGCAACGGCAAAAAGACAACAGCAATGCCCACTACTACGTCATTCACTACCTCGTATTCCGGAAATGCTCACTTCTACGTCATTCCTGCAACGATTTTAAGCCGGAATCCAGGTGTTGGTTTTAGGTATTTAAAGCAAGGGCAAAAGAAACACCTGGATCCCTGATAAGAGATCTCAGGGATGACGAGCTAAAAGAATACGGACTAAAAGATACGAGCGTAGAAGGTAAAGCATTGGCTCACTTCTACGTCATTCCTGCAACGATTTTGAGCCGGGATCCAGGTGTTGAATTTGGGGTTTTAGGCCCTAGGCCCTAGATTCTAGGAACTCGCAAGCTCGCCAGAGAGCGGACTTCGTCCTTTTAGAATTTAAGCAACACCTGGATCCCTGATACAAGCACTCAGGGATGACGAGCTAAAAGATACGAGCGTAGAAGGTAAAGCATTGGCTCCTTCTACGTCATTCCGGCAATGATTTTTAGCCGGAATCCAGGTGTTGATTTTACGCATTAAAGCAAGGTCAAAAGAAACACCTGGATCCCTGATAAGAGATCTCAGGGATGACGAGCTAAAAGAATACGGACTAAAAGATACGAGCGTAGAAGGTAAAGCATTGGCTCCTTCTACGTCGTTCCGGCAACGATTTTTAGCCGGAATCCAGGTGTTGATTTCCCACAAGAGGCTATTTTACATTTTATGAAGCAATCTTTATCGGCCAGTTCTTTTTTTATCTTGGCACTGTGTTTTCTTATTATTTGGATACCCATACCGCTTGCTAGTAATCGTATTTGGGCCTGGTCTATTGTTGAGTTTTATATTATTGCTTTGGCTTTTGTGCATCTTGTATTTTGTTTTGTTCGTAAGCAATTATTGTTTACTCAATCCTGGCAGAAGTATTGCTTGCTCCCTGTAATATTTCTGTTGCTGTTCACTTTTCTTCAATGGTCTGGACTGGTTACTGGTATAAGCACGGTTGATGCTTTCCAAACGTTTCAGCAGCTGATTAAGACCCTATGTTACGGTTTGTTTATTTGGCTGTTGTCTGTGCATTGCGTGTCGGTAAAAATGCTACGGTGGGTTTGCGTGGCCATTATAGTGTCTGCCTGTATTCAAGCGTTTTATGGCAGTGTGTTGAATTTAATTAATCTGCCAACATCGCCGATATTTGGTTTTGTTGATGGTGATAGAGCTAAAGGTTCATTTGTTTATCAAAATCATTTTGCGAACTTTTTAGCGGTGTCGATTAGTATTGCTTTTGGCTGGCTCATCTCTGAATTAAAAACGACGCGTTCAGGACGATTTGATTTTAGGACCTTTATACTGGGTGTCTTTGAAACGTTAATCAGCAGCAAGATTATTTTGCGTCTTGCGATTGTGATTATGATTATTGGTTTAATTTTAAGCCGCTCACGCATGGGAAATGCAGGCTTTTTTACCGCGTTAATTGTCGTCTCTTTGTTGGCATTATTGATTTATCGTAATCCGCCAAGAATGTTGAAACCTTTAGTTATTAGTATTTTTATTTTAGATTTAATTATTGTTGGATCTATTTTTGGTGTTGAAAAAGTAAAGCAGCGAATTGAAGATACATCTTTTGCTGCTGAAACGCGTGACGATGTGGTTCGTGATAGTATTCCTATCATTGAACAGCACTGGTTAACTGGGAATGGGGCTGGTAGTTTTTATACTGTGTTTCCACAATACCAGTCTGTTCCATATTCAAGTTTTTATGACCATGCCCATAATGATTATATTCAATTTGCTGTTGAATACGGGGTGGTGGTAACAGGATTATTAGGTTTGTGGCTACTGTATTGTTTATGGTTGGCGTGCCGAACCATGTACTTACGCAATAACAAACTCTATAAAGGCATCGCCTTTGGTTGTGCGATGGCCATAGTGCACATGCTGATCCACTGCACGGTTGACTTTAACTTGCAATCACCTGCCAATACCCTGTTATTTTTAACTATTTTAACCTTATGTTGGTTAGTTCGTTATCTACCATCTGACACCCACAAAATCGCAAGATAAACAGCAATAGGCCGTGCTCCACCCGCACGTCATCCCTGAGTGCTTGTATCAGGGATCCAGGTGTTTCGATTTAAGGTTCTAGGAGCTCGCAAGCTCGCCTGAGAGCGGACTTCGTCCTTCTAGGTTCTAGTTAAAGCTGACGCTCCATCCGCACGTCATCCCTGAGTGCTTTAATTTAGGGGCAAGGTGTTCGATATCATTTCGTCATCCTCGAGTGCTTGTATCGGGGATCCAGGTGTTTCGATTTAAGGTTCTAGGGTCTAGGGTCTAGGAGCTCGCAAGCTCGCCTGAGATCGGACTTCGTCCTTCTAGGTTCTAGGTAAAGCTTGGCTCCACCCGCACGTCATCCCTGAGTGCTTTAATTTAGGGGCAAGGTGTTCGATATCATTTCGTCCTCGAGTGCTTGTATCGGGGATCCAGGTGTTTCTTTGATTTAAGATTCTAGGTTCTAGGTTCTAGGTTCTAGGAGCTCGCCTGAGAGCGGACTTCGTCCTTCTAGGTTCTAGTTAAAGCTGACGCTCCATCCGCACGTCATCCCTGAGTGCTTGTATCAGGGATCCAGGTGTTGCTCGTCATTTGTCATCCTCGAGTGCTTGTATCGGGGATCCAGGTGTTTCTTTTGACCTTGTCTAACAGCATAAAAAGCTAACACCTGGATTCCGGCTTAAAAGCATTGCCGGAACGACGGACTGTACACCTGGATTCCGGCTTAACAGCATTGCCGGAACGACGGACTGTACACCTGGATTCCGGCTCAAAAGCATTGCCGGAACGACGGAGTAGTGGGCGTCTTCTGGATACGATAGTGAAACTACGTAGTGGTGGACGGTTCTTGATACTTATTCTTTTTACCTTTTTATTTTTGATATTAGCGCAAAGCTAAATAAGGATGTTTATGAAAGTTGTTATCCCTGTTGCCGGTTTAGGCACTCGTATGTTGCCTGCAACTAAGGCTATCCCGAAAGAGATGTTGCCTTTGGTCGATAAGCCACTCATTCAATACATTGTTGACGAATGTGTGAGCGCTGGGATTAAAGAGATTGTGTTGGTGACCCATGCCAGTAAAAACGCGATAGAAAACCACTTTGATAAATCATATGAGCTCGAATCAACGTTAGAGAAGCGTGTTAAGCGTCAGCTATTGCATGAAGTACAGTCTATTTGCCCTAAAAATGTCACAATTATGCATGTGCGTCAGGGTGAAGCTAAAGGGCTAGGCCATGCGATTTTATGTGCCAAACCTTGTATTGGTGATAACCCATTTGCGGTGGTACTGCCTGATGTGATTTTAGATTCATACTCTGCCGATCAGCGTACTGAAAATTTAGCTTCAATGTTAATCCGTTTTCGTGAATCACAAGCAAGCCAAATTATGGTTGCGCCAGTGCCAGAAGATCAGGTTCACAAGTACGGTATTGCTGACTGTGGTGGTGAAACGATTAACCCTGGTGACTCAACTAAGATTTTTAATATGGTTGAGAAACCAGAGACAGGTAAAGCGCCTTCGAACTTAGCCGTTGTCGGCCGATATGTGTTGTCTGAAAAAATTTGGGACTTATTAGCGCGTACGCTTCCAGGTGCTGGTGATGAAATCCAGCTCACTGATGCTATTGATATGTTGATTGAATCAGACACGGTAGAAGCGTTTAACATGACCGGTAAGTCACACGACTGTGGTGACAAGTTGGGTTATATGAAAGCCTTTGTTGAATACGGCTTACGCGACCCTAAACTCGGCGGCGACTTTAAGAAAGAATTAGCAGGCTTATTAGAAGAATACAGATAACCAATTCAGGGAAAGCATTAGATAAACCACCCGCACCCACACGTCATCTTTTCGTGCGTCATCCCTGAGTGCTTGTATCAGGGATCCAGGTGTTTCGATTTAAGGTTCTAGGAGCTCGCAAGCTCGCCTGAGAGCGGACTTCGTCCTTCTAGGTTCTAGGTAAAGTTGTCGATCCACCTGCACGTCATCCCTGAGTGCTTGTATCGGGGATCCAGGTGTTTCGATTTGAGGTTCTAGGAGCTCGCAAGCTCGCCTGAGAGCGGACTTCGTCCTTCTAGGTTCTAGGTAAAGTTGTCGATCCACCTGCCCGTCATCCCTGAGTGCTTGTATCAGGGATCCAGGTGTTTCTTTTGATCTTGCCGCTTGTGTAAGTGAGTAAGAGCCAACACCTGGATTCCGGCTCAAAAGCGTTGCCGGAACGACGGGGTAGTGGGCGTCATGTGAGTTCGAACAAACAAATGACGGAGTCGTGGGTATCATCTAATACGAATGAGCAAATGATGTGGTTTGGCTCCACCCGTACGTCATCCCTGAGATCTGTTATCAGGGATCCAGGTGTTGCTTTTGATTTTGCCGCTTGCGTAAGTGAGTAAGAGCCAACACCTGGATTCCGGCTCAACAGCATTGCCGGAACGACGGGGTAGTGGGCGTCATGTGAGTTCGAACAAACAAATGACGGAGTCGTGGGTATCATCTAATACGAATGAGCAAATGATGTGGTTTGGCTCCACCCGTACGTCATCCCTGAGATCTGTTATCAGGGATCCAGGTGTTGCTTAAATTCTAAAAGGACGAAGTCCGCTCTCTGGCGAGCTTGCGAGTTCCTAGAATCTAGGGCCTAGGGCCTAAAACCCCAAAACCAACACCTGGATTCCGGCTAAAAATCATTGCCGGAATGACTTAGAAGGAGCCAATGCTTTACCTTCTACGCTCGTATCTTTTAGTCCGTATTCTTTTAGCTCGTCATCCCTGAGATCTCTTATCAGGGATCCAGGTGTTTCTTTTGCCCTTGCTTTAAAGCGTAATGACAAACCAACACCTGGATTCCGGCTTAAAATTATTGTGGCTTAATGAATCTGTACACCGATATGAGGTAAACTCCTCCTTAATATAATACGGTGTATAAAGTAATGAAATCTCAACCCACTTACTCAACAGAATTTAAAATAGATGCTGCTAATCT
>NZ_WSRZ01000046.1 GCF_009828585.1 Shewanella litoralis
GAAACAGACGAATTGATCAGCCGAACCCCGAGAGAAAGTCGTTCTTTGAAGGTGTTAATAAAGCCCGATGAGCTACCGCTGGAATGGTAGCTCAATCGATCAAAATTAAATTGAAACGGTACTAGGTCTAATTAACTAGTCGAGTGTGCGCAATTGCAGGTCAATGTCGTCAGTTAGCATTATTTATGGTGCTTATGTTGTTGAAATATTGACCACTGCTACACTTATTCTATTGATTTGATTTTGGTTCAGTAACTTCACCTTTGGTGTGGGAGGCTGCTATGCAAACACAAGAAATGGCGTTATTAATTCAAGATGGCGTGTTATTGCCCGGTGGACGACTCGAGATCCGTGTAGTGTCACCGTGCGATCTCAGCATGATTGCTCGAGTGTTAAAGGGCCATTATCAGCTTGCCTTTGCAGCGCTAAAAGCCAATAGCGAACTCCCTTGTTACATCACTGCCACTCGTTGCAATATCATCGATTTTAATCAATTAGCAGACAACAGTTTAAGCATTGTGATTGAAGGATCGCAGCGAGTAAAAATCTTATCCGCAGCGCAGCAGCGTGATGGCAGCTGGATTGCCCGTGCCTTACCTTGTCAAAACTGGGGCCAGGAGCCGATAGCAGGTGAGTTTGAAATTATCAGTGCGGCGCTGGAGCAATTTTATCAAGTGAACCCTGATTTACTTGAGCTGTATTCGCAAGTGCATTTAGAAGATGCCACCTGGGTTAGCCAACGCTGGCTTGAGGTGTTACCCATGTATAGCCGCGATAAGTTAGTATTAGTTGAGCAGCCAAACTGCCATAAAACCATGGATTTTGTGTTGCAGTTGCTTAAATCTCATGTCGATGTCTAGGCGGTGCATCATGGGCGATACACTGATAACATAGGGTAATTACCTTTTGCCAATGGTTGTAGATAGCCCATTTTATGCCAAATTCAGACTCAAACGATTCACTCTCAAACGATTCTACCCCACATTCAACCTCAGCCATTGCGGCGCAACCTTCGTATATTGTGCTACCTCGTGAAAGCGAATTGGCGGGTAAATCATATGCCACTGTTTTTGAGTTTTTGGTTGATCATTTTAAGCAAATTGAGGCCAGCGTATGGCAGCAGCGCATTAATGATGGCAAGGTGCATTGGCAACATGGCGAGTTAATTGATGCGACGAGTGAGTATCAAGCGACGGCACGAGTGTATTACTATCGTGAGGTAAAGGCTGAAACCAAAGTGCCGTTTTATGAGCAAATACTTCATCAAGACAGCGATATCATTATTGTCTATAAGCCGCATTTTTTACCGGTAACCCCTGGCGGTAATTTTGTTAACGAGTGCCTGGTGCATCGATTACGCATTGCCACGCAAATCGATACCGTAGCGCCTGCCCATCGGCTTGATAAAGATACTGCTGGGGTGATGTTAATGACACTAAACCCGCAAACGCGTCATGCCTATCACCAGCTTTTTTTAGACGACAAGATCACTAAAGACTATCAAGCTATCGCCAAGGTTACCCCTGATTTATTAGCGCAATTAGCCGACAACACCTGTGAGTTACCGCTGCATTGGACGGTTAAAAATCGTATTGTTGCGGCCAATCCTAGCTTTACCATGCAGGTGGTTGAGGGCGAGGCGAACAGCCATTCTGAAATAAGTCTGGTGGCAGTGAAAGACGGTTTAGGTTTATTTGAACTCAGCCCTATTACCGGTAAAACTCATCAACTAAGAGTGCATATGTTGAGCTTGGGTATGCCGATACTCAATGATCGCTTTTATCCGGTGTTACAGCCCAAAGGGCCAGACAATTATGATAAACCATTGCAGTTATTGGCCAAACGCTTACGTTTTAGCGATCCGTTAAGTGGTATTGAACACGATGTTGAGTGTCAGGGATTAGATTTGTTAGCGATGATGTTGTCGATGAAATAAAACCGCCATCGATAAGCCGATGGCGGTTTGGTTTCTAGTTTTAATTAATCACTCAGTTACTCAGCTGTTGTGTGTTTAACCCCTTTGCGGTTTTTCATGGGGTCGCCATCGTAACCTAGGGCTTTCCAATCTAGGCGCTCGCCTTTGTTATGGCAGTCATTACACTGTAATGCTTTGTCTTTTGGGGTCACCATATGGTTGATACGCCACCACATTTCGGTTTCAACAAAGCCGTGTTTTCCACTGTATTTAAGACCTTTTTCTACCATGGTTGGGTTCGCTTCCATGCCCAGTTTAGCGGCGAGATCCCAGTCAAATTTATCCCAATATCCACCTTCGCCGTAAGTTTTTGGTGTGAGTAAAATATTCAGTTCTGTGTCGTAAATTTGCTTACCTGTATGCACTTTAAAAGGATAAATCTTGGCTTTAGGGTCGTTAATATTACCTAATGGATAAGCGAGTTTTACCGTTTTAGTCGGGTCAATTTTATCGCCAGCCATGTAGGCATCGGCGTTGCCATTAAACCAGGCGTATTGTGGTGGCACATCTTTTTGCCAAATAAAGCTGCCTTTCTTTTTGTTAAAGGTGTGCTTGCCATTTTCATCAGTGGTGTCTTTCAAATCTTGCCCTGCAGCAGACCAGTCCCAACGCATTTTTGTCGGTTCTACTTTGGCAAAAGTGGGAATATGACAGGTTTGACATGCCACGGTTGCGGTATGGGTGTTGAGCTTTTTGTTTTGATGCGGCGCGTCGTCATGACAATTGACACAACCAATTTTGGTTTCTCCTCCAGGTGAAACGCCCATGGCATTACCACTGATTTGATGTTTTTCAGTCACGTGGCATTCTTGGCATTGAAAGTCATTACCGTCGGTGTCCATGTGTACATCGGTTTCGCGATCAGGGTAAGACATTGACGAGTCTAAATCGCCATGTTTCACCGCATCACCACCGCCGCCGTAAAAATGGCAACTGCCGCAGTTATCGCGTACGGGCGCACCCACATTTTGGGCTACTCTGGCTAAGTCTACTTTACCAAATACTTCACCGGCACCCGCTGGGTCTTTCATGTAAGTCCCTGTGGTGTCGTGACACACTAAGCAGTCCACTTTGGTCATGTCTTTAAAGTCGAATGTTGAATCTTTCCAACCATAGCCGGCATGGCAACTGGTGCAGCGGGGCTCGTTACCCGAAATCGACACACAAAAGTTGTTAATACTGTTCTTTTTACCACGCTTGACGGTACGTCCGGGTAACTCTTGCTCTAGCTCCCATGTCCAGTGAGATGATTTCATAAAGTCTTCGGCATGTTCTTTATGGCAGGTTAAGCATTGGGTGGTGACTTCGGGGCCATTGGCAAAGGGCCCTTGCAGTGCATCTTTATGATTAAAGGCAGCCTGAGCACTACTGCTTAACATCAGTAATACTGCCAGTGCTGTGAATGTTTTCATGATAATTGTCCTTACCCCTGGGCTTGTGCTCAGGGGGACCATTGAGAAGTTCAAGTTAGAAGTTGATAGTCAGTGATGCATTGATGTCGTAGGCGGTGTCGACAACGGGCAACATTGAATAAGCATTGCCAGCAATCACATCGTCTACTTTTTGTGGCGCGCCTACGGGAGATCCACTGCCTGTGTATTCATAGTCGTAGTACAAACCAGCTAACTTGATAAACATTTTAGGATTAATATCAAAGATATAATAAGCTTCGGCAACATGACCGCGGGTAGCTAATTTACTGCCCATTGGGTCATCTTGTGCTTGGGTGAATGGGCTCCAGTATTTAGAACCATAGTTATATTCAAGGCCAAATTTGCCGTATGGTGCAGGAATTTGCATCCCGACATATACGCCATAACCGTCTTTAGTGTCAGAGTCGACGGTTGATGTAGGCACCATAATGATTTCTGTGCCTGTGTTGTTTAATGCCGCTTCAAATACAGCATCACTTAACATGCCACCAAATAAACCTGCATTGCCTGTCGGTTCAGCACGAGTCCAACCGAGTGAAGCAAACATTTTCATGTCTTCGTCTGATTCATAGGCATAGCCTAGGCCACCTAGATACATGTCACCAATCACACTGCTAGGCTGCACTCGGGTAACAAAGTTAAAGTTTTCAAACTTTTGCATATCTTGATACATGGTTGGCGCAAAAATACTGGCCAATTGTGTTGGGAATGCCATGGTGCCGGTGAAGCCGTCGTTTACATCTTTAGCGCCGAATAAGGTGAACTGTAAAAAGTGGTTACCGTCGTTGATGACGTCGATATTAAATCCACCTAGATGAGTATCTTTGGTGATGATATCGCCAAATAATTCACCGTTACCGTATTGTGATTCAAAGCCCTGGCCGTAGCAAAAACGGACCGTTTGGCCTTCAATGCCGGTAATATCGGTTAAGTCATACCCTAACGTTGCACCGTCGAAGTTAAAGTTAACGAGGTGGCCAGAGGGTGTACCGCCGCGAAGTTCATTTTCACGGTAGTGGCTTGGAGGCCCGTAAGTTGAAGGACGACGGCCAATAGATAGGTATGCGCCGCTGCCATTAATGTCTTTCCAGTTAAAGTAGGCGCGCTCGACTTTTAATTCATCACCGCTAGTGCTACCACTGCTAGTTCCATCCATGGTGAAGGAGTTCCATGAATCAAATACTTTAACGCCTGTTGAGTCGCCCCAACTTTTGTACATTGTTAGGCGTCCGGCGAAACTGACGTTATCCCACACTTTGGCATTAAGGTTTAGGCGAAGGCGGGTGGTGTAAAAAATATCATTATCAATATCTTGTTGGGTCTTTTGCCCCAATACCATCGGCATTACGCCTTGCAGCATACCGCTTTGGAATGCGGCGGCTAAATCAGGATTGGCCATCATCATTTGCCCTAACGGTGAGCTGGCACTGCTTGGGTCGCCAAATTCACCGGCCATTGCTTTAGCGGCAAAGTCAGAAAAGTTGACGTTCATGGCGGGGTTCCAGGTGACATTTTGATAGTGCAATGAATGCACTTTCGTTCTAAAGTCACCGGTAATTTCGATTCTGTCTAATGCGCTATGACGTTCAGTTTTGTCAACGCGTGAGTTTAAGTAATCTAAATCTTCAGATATTTCGGCCAACTGCTTTTCTAGTTCGGCAATTTTTTGTACATCGGTGTCAGTTGCTACGGCTGCACCACTCATAAAGAGCGCGTTAGCAACCAGTATTGAGATAAGTGTTCTCATGATGTTTCTCCCCGTATTTGCCTAATATTGAATCAATTAAGCAAATTTTGGTTGTCAGATTCCCTGAGGCTAAGCCTCATTATTTTTTAATTCGATTCGGTTACTGGCTGATGTTGGCGTTTACTCAGAAACGTTGATCAGCTGGACTGACTTAGCCGCAGGTTGCTGGCTGGTCTGAGTCGGCGGCATGGTCATACAAAAACTGTTGAATATCTTTTAGTTCTTGTTCAGACAATGCCTCAAAAACGGCAGGTTTTGCTTTGTGTTTGTCGCGCGAGAAGAAGCGATCCCATTGGCTCATGGTTTTGCTCATTGGGGTGAGTTCCTGGCCTTCGCTATTGGCACTGTGGCAGGCTTTACATTCTTTTTTGTACAGGTGTTTACCTTTTTTAGGGTTGCCGCCATCGGCTGCCATGACCTGGCTACCGAGAGATAATGCAATAGCGACTGCGATACCAACTTTCATATACGTGTTCATCATGTTTATCCTCTATGGGCTTTTATAGGTAGTGCTTTAGCAATATTGCTGTATTGCTTTGCTGTAAATAATGTTACCTAAAAAGAGGTATTGTTAATTTGAAGTAGATCATATTCATGAGTAAAATCTAATTGAAAAAAAGTTAATTGAAAAAAATCTAATGAACTTGTGTGACGCAGATCTATTGCTAATCTGGCTGGATGCTTGATAGGCGAGTTAAGGGGTTATTTTGAGATGTAAGAAGAGATCGCTTTTAGGGTTAGCTGGCTAATGCCATCACTGATTTAACCACTAAAACCGTGGCGCTGATGCTGCAGAGCACGAGAGTGGCAAGACGGGTTTTGTTTTTATCGACGTGGTTGATTAACAAACCCGAGACAAGATAGCCGCCAATGACTGACGGTAGCAGCATCAGTGACAACCACAAATGCTTTATTTCTACTAAACCGACCACGGCTAAAATGGCTAACGCAATCAGTGAGCTGAATACAAAAAAGGCTGACAATGCCGCTCTAAATTGGCTGGCATCTTGTCCGGCGAGTAAAATCGCCATTGGTGGGCCACCAATCGCGGCAATGTTGCCAAAAATACCGGAAAATATTCCGGCAATAAATAAGCTTACGCGGTTGATGGGGGCGGTAATCTTGTACACGCTAAGAATCACGGCAATGTATACGATGGCCGCAATAATTAAGCCGAGTATGGCTTGTGGGGCAAACAGTAATAATCCTGCACCCACAAATCCACCGGGGATCCGCCCGAGTAAGGCGTATTGCAAGCCGTTAAATTGCAGGTGACCGCGCTCTCGGTACAAGGTCATTGCCGAAATCGCAAATCCCATAACAATTATGGGGACAGGAACAAGTTGGGGATTAACGATATACAACAGAGGGCTTGCAACAACGGCTAACCCAAAGCCTATTAAACTTTGGGTTAGCGCGCCAAAAAATACGATAACTGATGCCAGTATCAATGTAGATGGATCGATAAATGACATCATAAGTTCTCTATAAAAACACCACGACTTCTTAAAAGGGTCGTTTCAAAGTCTGTTGATTAAGTCAGTGAGTTATTCCATTTCTTCCCACTCGATACCCATTTCATCCATTAACTTTTTCGCTTCACTTGGAATGCTATCCGGTTCATCTTTGGATAAATCACCGTCGTGAGGTAATGGTTGACCTGTGTATGCATGCAAAAATGCCTCGCATAACAGTTCACTGTTGGTCGCATGACGCAGATTGTTTATCTGACGACGGGTACGCTCATCTGTTAGTACTTTTAATACTTTTAAAGGGATAGAAACCGTAATCTTTTTTACTTGTTCATTCTTTTTGCCGTGTTCGGCATATGGGCTGATATATTCGCCATTCCACTCAGTCATTAACTTACCCTTAACGATAAATACGGGGCAGATTTTAACCCCTTACAATCTCTAGTCAAATTATTGCTACTATTTAGTGACGATTGCAAATAGATTTCTTTATGTTTAGACGTCTAAACGTCTAATTTAGGTTGACGTACACGAACCTCTTAGGTAAATTTAGACGTCTAGACATCTCTTTTGTGTGTTTGTGAATTTTTTAGGAGTCTTTATGACTAAGCATCAAAGCGCCACATTGGCCGTTCGCCAGGGTATTGAATCAGACACACAACATGGCGCTGTAGTACCACCGATTTATTTATCGACCAATTATTCGTTCGACGGCCATAAAAATCCACGCGAATTTGATTACAGTCGATCAGGCAATCCTACTCGTTGCATATTAGGTGACGCGCTGGCAAAACTTGAGCAAGGTGAAACGGGTGTTGTGACATGTACTGGTATGGCAGCGATTACGTTAGTGACCAGTTTACTTGGCCCTGATGATTTATTAGTGGTTCCACACGACTGTTATGGTGGCAGTTATCGCTTGTTTACCAATTTGGCGAAAAAAGGCCAATTTAAACTAGTGGTGGTCGACCAAACGGATGCAGAGGCATTGAATAAAGCCATAGCGCAAAAACCTAAAATGGTGTGGTTAGAAACCCCGTCAAACCCATTACTACGCGTGGTTGATATTGAATCGATTAGCCGTGCTTGTCGCGACGTTGGTGCATTAGTTACGGTAGATAACACCTTTTTATCACCCATTTTACAGCAACCTTTATTGTTAGGTGCTGATATCGTTATTCACTCAACCACTAAATACATTAACGGCCATAGTGATGTGGTTGGCGGCGCTGTGGTGGCTAAAGATCCTGAATTAGGTGAGCTACTACATTGGTGGTCAAACACCCTTGGGTTAACCGGCTCTGCGTTTGACAGTTACTTAACCTTACGCGGTTTACGTACACTAGCAGTGCGAATTCGAGAGCATCAACGTAATGCACAAAAGATTGTGGAACTGCTTAATGCCAGCGACGTGGTTGCTAAAGTGTACTATCCCGGTTTAAAAGACCACCCAGGTCACGAAATTGCGGCAAAACAACAACAAGGCTTTGGTGCTATGTTAAGTTTTGAATTGCAAGGTGGCGAGGCCGAAGTGGTGGCATTTTTAAATGCGTTGACGTTGTTTAGTGTTGCTGAAAGTTTAGGCGGAGTGGAAAGTTTAGTCGCCGTTCCGGCCACGATGACCCATAGAGCAATGGATGCAGAAGCACGCCAAGAGGCTGGTATTAAAGACACTTTATTGAGACTATCTGTCGGCATTGAAGATGCTGAAGATTTAGTTGCTGACATTACAGCCGGTTTAGCCGCAGTTGCAGCGCTTAAATAGCCTGAACTCAGGTAAATTAGCTTAATTTACGTTTATATTAGCTGTAGTTTTAGTGAAACAAAGTAAAATAGCAGCCGCAATAAAAAGTCGTAGTTGTTTAAGGAGTGCGTAATGGCGCGAGGTCATTTACATAAGTTTGGTGGTTCTAGTTTAGCGGATGCTGATTGCTATCGTCGTGTTGCCCATATTTTACTGACTCATGGTAACAGTGATGATCTTGTGGTGGTGTCTGCTGCCGGTAAAACCACTAACTTCTTATATAAATTACTCAGTTTGCGCGACAGCGGCCAACTTTGGCAGGAAGAACTGCAAGTACTTATTAGTTATCAGCAAACCTTAATTGAGCAACTATTGTCAAACGAGCAGGCGCGTGATTTGCGTGAGCGCTTGTCTACCGACAGAGCGCAATTAGTCAGCTTGTTGTCTTTAGAGCAGCATAACGATTATCAATTAAACCAGGTTGTGAGTTTTGGTGAACGTTGGTCTGCACGTTTAATGGCAGCATTACTGCGCGAAACCGGCGTAGCAGCAACGCATGTAGATGCCTGTTCTATTTTGGTTGCCGACGAAGGTTCGGTGCCCAATATTTTAGTGCAAGAATCGCGCGACAAAGTACAAGCTTTACTGGCTTTGCATCCGCAAGAGCGTTTAGTGATTACCGGGTTTATTTGTGCTAACCGCCATGGCGATACTTTATTATTAGGCCGCAATGGATCTGACTTTAGCGCCACATTAATAGCTAGCCTGGCTGACATTGAGCGTGTCACCATTTGGACTGATGTTGAAGGAGTGTTTAACGCAGATCCTAACAAAATCAATGATGCAAAATTGCTCAAAAGCATGTCTTTAGCTGAAGCTGATCGCCTTGCACGTTTAGGCTCGCCTGTTTTGCACTCACGTACTTTGCAGCCATTATTTAATACCGATGTGAGCCTGGCTGTACGTTCAAGCTATGCATCTCACACCGACTTTACCTTAATCGCTCCACTGAGTTCATCGGCTAGCGCGCCTGTGGTGACTAACCTCAATGAAGTGGTGTTATTTAGCTTTAAATTGAATTCCGACATTGCACCACTGCTGACTATTTTAGACGAAGCAGGCCTGACACCATTAGCATATTGGGAGCTCGCCCAACATAAATTTGAGCTGGCATTTACCCTAGAAAGCCAAAAACAGGTTCAAGCACTATTGGTAAAACATGGCGAGCAATGGGCGATTGATGAGTTAGCCATACAAACCGATCTTGGTTTAGTGGCGCTAGTCAGTGCAGATGCACATCATTTTAGACGCAGCTTTGCCCGTTTATTAAGCCGCGATGCCAAACCGATTTATCAAGACTCGTTAAGCCTAGTGACTTTAGTGCCACAAGCTCAGGTGAGTCTATTAACCCAAAAGGTGCATCGTCGCTGCGCCGGCCCCAGAATGCGCATCGGCGTATTGCTGCTAGGTGTCGGTAATATTGGCGAAGCCTGGGTCGATTTATTTAAGCGTGCTAGCCAAACATTAGATCGCGAACTTGAAGCATCGGTAGAACTTATCGGTGTGGTTGGGTCGCAAAAGGCACTGATTTCAAACGACGGTATACGCCTTAATCATTGGCAGCAAGATTACCAAGCCCATGCTACAGATTGGGATTACGATTCATTGTTTGAGCAATTAGCACAATTATCTTGTGATGAAATTGTCGCGTTAGACATCAGTGCCAGTGCCACATTAACTTTGCAGTATCCTGAGCTATTTGCACGTGGCATTCACGTAGTGAGCGCAAATAAACTGGCGGGTTCTGGGCCATTACCTTTTTACCGTGAATTAAAGCAACAACTGAGTAATCGTCGGTTATTTTGGCGCTATAACGCCAGTTGTGGGGCGGGTTTACCGATACAACACGCCTTAAACGATTTGCGTAATAGTGGCGATACCATTGAAGCGGTGGGTGGAATTTTTTCGGGTACCTTATGTTGGTTATTCGAAAACTACGATGGCAGCAAACCGTTTTCTGAATTAGTGCTAGAAGCGCGCGGTTTAGGGATTACCGAGCCCGATCCGCGTGATGATTTATCTGGCCGTGATATGCAGCGTAAATTGCTGATTTTAGCCCGTGAGATTGGTTTAGCCGTTGAGCTCGATGATATTATGCTTAATTCGTTAGTGCCTAAGGCATTAGCTGAGTTGTCGTTAGACGATTTTTTACCGCGTATTAGCGAGTTAGATGATGACTTGTTACAACAATATGCTGCCGCCGCTGAACAAAATAAAGTGCTGCGTTACGTGGCCTCGTTAGACAAGGTTGAGGGTAAACTGCAGGCCGAGGTCGGTTTGCAGTGGGTAGACAATAATCATCCTTATGCCAATTTAACTCCAGGCGATAATGTGTTTGTTATTCGCAGTGCGTTTTATCAAGGAAACCCATTGATTATCCGCGGCCCAGGTGCTGGGCGAGAGGTCACCGCAGCCGCAGTGCAGTCTGACCTAGTGCATATTTGTAAAGACTTACTGCAAGAGTAATATTGATTAAAAAGACCATGTTAAATGGTCTTCAGACTGCTGACAAAGCTCTAGACATTCGTCTAGGGCTTTGATCTAATAGAAGTACAGATAATAACCAAGTTTATCATCATGCTTCGAGAGCCTAGTCCACAGCAATATGAATTAGAGATGGT
>NZ_WSRZ01000047.1 GCF_009828585.1 Shewanella litoralis
CACCATCTCTAATTCATATTGCTGTGGACTAGGCTCTCGAAGCATGATGATAAACTTGGTTATTATCTGTACTTCTATTAGATCAAAGCCCTAGACGAATGTCTAGAGCTTTGTCAGCAGTCTGAGAGCATCTAATCTAGATGCTCTTTTGCTTATGGGGATAAGTTGAATGCGTAAAACCTTGTTATTTCACTTGGTTTAATTCAAAAATCAATGAAGTCTGCGGGAAGGTGATAGGCAATTGCATACCAAAGGTCATCAATGCTTCGCCGCTAAAGGTTTGGTTTTCTATTACGCTCAATATTGATTGAGAGTAGAACGAGAACCCAGCTGGCCATACAAGTGATAATTTATAGTCTTTGTCTGCATCTAATCCGGCAAAGTGGAACTTAGGTGGATTAGTGCGTTGGGTTTCTTTTACGCTGTTATAAGCAAATAATCCCTGGCTTTGTTCTGCGTTAACAATACCAAAATTAATGGAGTCGCCATCGGTATTTAAGCGCACGAGCTTGCCGCTGTGGATCAATTGACGATGCTGTTTGTGCAGTTTAATGATTTGTTGTAATTGCTGACGTTCGTCGTCGGTTAATTCACGCGGGTCCATTTCAATACCCATATGACCAAAGAACGCTACCGCGGCGCGCATGGCAATACTAATATTGCGGCCTGTAATATGACAATCGCGTGGACCTACGTGCGCGCCCATCACTTCTGCTGGGAAAAAGAATGAACAACCACGTTGAATGGTAAGTCGGTCTAATGCGTCGTTTGAGTCTGACGTCCAAACACGGTCGGTATAACGTAATACGCCATAATCCACACGCGCACCACCAGACGAACAGCTTTCAATTTCAACATGAGTATGTGCTTGCTTCAAGCGTTCTATTAACGCATAAGCCGCCAGTGTTTGTTGGTGTACTGCTGGCTTGCCAGCTAGGTTACCCGCGTGGTTTAAGTCGCGGTTCATGTCCCATTTTATGTAGACGATTTGCGGGTACTCAACCAAAATGTCGTTAATTGCATTGAATAAATAATCTGTTACTGCTGGGTTGGTCATGTCTAGCACCAACTGTTTTCTAAATTTAAGTTGCTCGTTACCTGCCGTTTGCAGTGCCCATTCTGGATGGTTACGGTACAAGTCACTGTCTGGGTTAACCATTTCTGGTTCAAACCATAAACCAAACTCCATGCCGACGTTATTGACATGATCAATTAATGGCTGCAAACCATCTGGGTAGATTTCGCGGTCAACAGTCCAATCACCTAAACCGGCAAAGTCACCACGACGCCCTTTAAACCAACCGTCATCAAGTACAAAGCGCTCTGCACCAATGTCTGCCGCTTGAGTGGCTAGAGACTGTAAAACCGCGACATCATGGTCAAAATAAATCCCTTCCCAGGTGTTGTAATGCACAGGGCGTGGTTTTTGGCGCACTTTGTCGGTGATTAATGATTGACGTACAAACTGGTGGAAATGATGCGACAACCCGCTAAAACCCTGGTTTGAGTAGGCGGTATACAGTGTCGGGCTGGTGTAAGACTCATTGGGTGCTAGGGCGAGTTCCCCTGGCATTAATAACTCGCCTAATTGCGCATAACTGCGACCTTCAGCCAGTAGTTCTGCGCGCATTTTGTGGTTACCGCTCCAACCTAAGTGGAAGCCATAACACTCACCACCTTGTTCGTGGGTCAGTTTGTTGTGCATTACCATGCCAGGGAAGTTGTCGTGCGATGTTTTACCTTTACGGTTTTCACGCACAAAGCTGCCTAAGAACATATCGAACGATTTACGTTGAAACTCATTAGACCAACGGCCTTCAAAAGACATAATTTGGTCGATATGCAATGGCATTGGAATAGTAGGCGCTGCACACCAGTTCACATTAACAGTGCTACTACCTAAGTTGGTTAATTCGGTGGTGGCACTGAGCACGTCAGAGTGGGGGTCTAGGGTTAAATGATGTTTTACGCTTAAGTGACGTAAGCTGTCGATACACTCAAAAATCGCTTCGTTGGCAGAGGGTTGGGTCACCGAGGTTAGTGTGCCGCCAATAGACCAAGCAATGTTGTTATCAAACACTTCAATACCAGGTGCACCAGTAAAGCCTTCACCCATTAAAGGCGACAGCGAAATCGGTGCCTCAATCACAACAGAACACTTAGCTTCTTGCCTTGTGCTAAGTTGCTTCATCATGTCGTAGGTAGTTTTTGACGATAGCTTTTTGCCAAAATATAAGATTGCTGGGGTTTTATTGCTGCAATCAACAACCAAGCTGGTGTGCTGGCCATTTAGCAAAACGAATTGTGGATGATGCGACATGAGTAAACATTCCTTGATTGAGAGTCTCGTTTAACAGTTCTGTGCTGCATAATGAAAGCGTAATACCATGGATTGAGCCATTGATATCCGCGGTAACACAGAACCAGTTATTTAAAATACTATATATCATATAAATACTAAGTTAGTATATTATCTGTCATTAAAATTTCGTCAAATAACCATTGTTTGGGCTATGACATTAGAACAAAATAACTGTGAATTTAGGGCCTGTTGATCTTTCAAGGTTGTTTTTGCAGCGAATTGTTGGCCATTACTCACATTTACAACTGCGCGGCAGAGACTTCGATGTGTAGTTATTCTACATAAAAAGTCGATAACGCAGTAAAAATGGCCAACAAATGCTGCCCGAAGGGGTCGGCTAAAAACGTTTTACTCTTTGTTGAATGACTCTTTGCAAATAAAGAGTTGCTTAGATGACTAGGCATCAATCCATTCGCCTCGATTAAAACGTTTTTAACTCGAACAAAATTCAACCAACAAAGATCAGCATGCCCTAGTGTTCACCTGAGGTTTACGCACAATTTATTGGAGATTAACATGTTAGGAGTTTGCTATTACCCAGAGCATTGGCCTGAATCTATGTGGCAACAAGACGCGAAAGAAATGCGTCAGCTCGGATTACAGTATGTGCGAATAGGCGAGTTTGCATGGTCTAGAATTGAAGCCCGCGACGGAGAATATTCGTTTGAGTGGTTAGACCGTGCGATTGAAACGCTTGCCAATGAAGGGCTACAGGTGATCATGTGCACCCCAACGGCAACGCCTCCGAAATGGTTAATCGATAAATACCCAGACATTTTACCTGTCGACATTAACACCGGCACTACACGTGGCTTTGGTTCGCGTCGTCATTATGATTTTTCTAGCCAAAATTATTTCCGTGAAGCCATGCGTATTTCAACCGTGATTGCTGAGCGTTACGGTAAGCACCCAAGCGTATGTGGTTGGCAAACCGACAATGAAATAGCGTGTCATGACACAACACATAGCGGTTCGTTAGTGGCTAAGTTGGCATTTCAACAGTGGTGTAAAGACTATTATCAACATGATGTTGAAAAGCTCAATACGGCATGGGGCAATGTGTTTTGGTCGATGGAGTATCAAGACTTTGAGCAAATCGAGTTGCCTATTTTAGCCGTGACCGAAACCAATCCTGCACATCAATTGGCGTATCGTCGTTTTAGTTCAGATCAAGTGGTTAAGTTTCACGATGCGATGATTGAAATCATTCGTGCCCACGCCCCCAATCGTTTTGTCACCCACAACTTTATTCCGCTGGTAGACACCCAGGCTGATAACTTTGCGTTAGCCAAAAATCTTGATTTTGTGAGTTATGATAATTATCCGTTAGGTCGTTCAGATATGTTCTTTAAGCACATGCCTGCAGAACAATTTAAACCCTACATGCGTACCGGTCACCCTGACTTTTCAAGTTATTCGTTTGACCAAAGCCGTGGCGTCAGCAATAAAAACTTTTGGGTAATGGAGCAACAACCGGGGCCAGTAAACTGGGCGCACCATAATCCGCGTCCTGAAAAAGGCATGGTCAGACTGTGGTCCTGGCAAGCCTTTGCTCATGGCGCAGACTGCGTATGTTATTTCCGTTGGCGCCAAGTGCCGTTTGCTCAAGAGCAGATGCATGCAGGTATTAAGCGTAACGACAATTCAAAAGCTGCCGCCTGGGCGGAAGTGGAACAAATGCGTGATGAATTGGCTAAAGTCGATTTTACCATTAGCGATCCTGTACAAGCTAAAGTGGCGATTGTAACGGGGGCAAATAGCCAGTGGGTGACCGAAATTGAACGTCAGGGTGACAGTTATAATCATCAGCGCGTTGAATTTGCTTATTACTCGGCGTTACGCCAGTTAGGGTTAGCCGTTGATTTTGTGTCAGTAGACCACGACTTAACTCAGTACGCTCTAGTAGTTGCACCATGTTTACCCATCGTGCCACAAACATTTGTTGATAAATGTCAGCAAGCTAATGTGCACCTGGTGATAGGTCCGCGCTCAGGCAGTAAAACCGATGAGTTGTCATTAGTACCAATGCTAGCACCTGGCGTGTTACAAGCATTAGTGCCTGTAAAAGTGCTATCAACTGAAACCATTCGTCCAGATTGCAGTGAAGTATTGCATTTTAACGGGGCTAAATTTGAAAGTCAGTGTTGGCGTGAAGAGTTAGAACTTGCAGAGGGTGTTAATGTTGTCGCGACTTATCATGACGGTAACCCAGCACTCGCGCGTTATCAAAATACCAGTTATGTGGCCACACTCACGTGTGATGCGTTTTTGCTCGAGTATTTTACCGTGTTGGCGGCTGAATTAGGGCTAGTGACTATTGCACTGCCAAAAGATATGCGCCTTGTGCAACGTGGTAATTATGCTTATTTATTTAACTATGCAGGCTACTCACAAACTGTACCGAATGAGTTACAAGGCCAATATGTATTAGGCAGTGCAAACCTTGCTGCTTATGACGTAGCAATCGTTAAACTCGTATAATCTTGTTTGTCTCTGGTCACATTATGGTTATCCTTTAACCATGATGTGACTAGCTAGCAAGCTGAGCAGGCTCCGCTGATATTGCAACAGAATGAGCCTGTTTAGACTCAATGTTCTTCCAGACTTTGTCATGGAAATAAAACACCACGGTATTCACTGCGGGTTCTAGTAAGGCAATCGCACCACCGATAACAATGCTACCTGTTAATAAATAGGTAATCGTAAATGCGACGCTGAAGTGTAAAACGGCAAAGCTAATAGTCTTTTTCATGATGAATTCCCCCTGTTGATTTAATTAAATGATAACAGTTCTCATTATCATGTAAAGAGGGTTGGTTCGATTGTTTAAAACTATTATTTCGATTAGGAATTATTTTTGTAATCGCAAAAATATAAAAATCCTTAAAAAGGACTTTTATATTAATGAGGTTACAGTGTTCTAGGCATCTACTTTATAGGTAAGTTAAGCCTTAGTAGTGCCAAGGAAAACGTGAGAAATCCTGGTCGCGCTTTTCTAAAAATGCATCACGTCCTTCCCGTGCTTCTTCGCTTGCATAAGCTAAACGTGTGGCTTCTCCCGCAAATAGCTGTTGGCCCACTAAACCATCGTCTGTCATATTAAAGCCATACTTAAGCATGCGCATTGCAGTAGGCGATTTTGAGTTAATTTCTTTGGCCCAGGCTAATGCTTCTGTTTCGAGCTCAGCATGTGGAATTGCACGGTTAACCATACCCATATTAAAGGCTTCTTCGGCGGTGTAATTAAAGCCAAGGAAGAAGATTTCACGGGCGCGTTTTTGGCCTATCATTTTCGCTAGGTAGGCGCTGCCGTATCCAGAGTCAAAACTGCCTACATCAGGGTCGGTTTGCTTAAATACAGCATGTTCTTTAGAGGCTAGTGTTAAATCACACACTACATGCAAACTGTGGCCGCCGCCAACAGCCCAACCAGGTACAACTGCAATAACCACTTTAGGCATAAAGCGAATAAGTCGCTGTACTTCTAAAATATGCAGGCGCCCCATGCGGGCAACATCTGGTTGGCCTTCTTCAGCTCCTTCGTATTTGTAGCCATCTTTGCCGCGAATACGCTGATCGCCGCCGGCACAGAATGAATGCTGACCTTTTGCTGAAGGGCCGTTTCCGGTTAATAGTACGCAACCTACATCAGACCATTGTCTGGCATGGTCTAATGCTATAAAGAGTTCGTCTACTGTTTTAGGGCGAAATGAATTTAGGCAATCTGGACGATTAATTGCGATACGAACGGTACCCTGAGATTTTGCGCGGTGATAAGTGATGTCTTCAAAGTTAAATCCAGTGACAACATCCCACAAGGCTGGGTCAAAGATGTCTGATACTGATTTTGGTTGAGATTGCGTCATAAAAAAACCTAGCCTCTATTGTAAATATTACACAAAGGCTAGGCTTATTTGATACTTAGGTCAATTTGTTACCGTAAAAGCGTTAACTCACTCAGATTTTATCGCAAATAAATTGCAGATTTTCTTTGCTAAAAACTGGGTGGCGGGCACTACTATGGCAGTATTGATTTTTAAACTCGGCAATACTTTCATTACTCACAAATATGCCATCTAATTCACGAATTTCTATCGTTGATAATCGCTCGTATATTTCTGCTTTAACTTGTGGAATATGTGTATCGACACGGATGATTTTTGTCCCCGTCATCGAATCCAACTTTTTGTCAGCCTTAGTAAACATACTTGTGATGTCATTAATTGGCTTATCAAGTTTGTCAGTTTCTGTCGCGAAATAATAAACAACGCCCGCGATTATTGCTAAACCTATCCAACCTCTCATCTTTTTATCCAATAATGTGTTATTACCTATATAATAAGCTAGTTATCGTTCAATATTAAAGCAGTAAGGCTGTAAAATGACGAAAGAATCTAACCCCAAGGATTTCTCTAAACAACAACGTATTAAAATCCATCAGCCTGATGCCAGTAAAGCAGACCGCTTCAATCCGCGCAACCGTATTTACGTACGCGCTATTGATGGTATGTGGACCACACTACGTCGTCAGATGGGATGGATAGCCATGTTATTCTTTCTGCTGTTACCTTGGTTGCCTTGGGGAGATCGTCAAGCAGTATGGTTTAATCTAGCCGAGCAAAAGTTTCATGTATTTGGTTTAACGATATGGCCACAAGATCTTACCTTGCTCGCAGCACTCTTTACTATTGCAGCGTTTGGATTGTTTTTTGTGACAACCTACCTAGGTCGTGTTTGGTGCGGCTATACCTGTCCACAAACCGTATGGACTTTTATCTTTATCTGGTTTGAGGAGAAGTTTGAAGGTGCACGCAATAAACGTATCAAGCTCGATCAAATGCCATGGAGTGTTGATAAATTATGGCGCAAAGCGGCTAAGCACACATCGTGGATACTGGTTTCATTACTCACCGCCACCACATTCGTTTCTTACTTTGTCCCAAGTCGTGAACTCTATATCGACTTTATTACCCTCAATGCCAGTGGTGGGATCTATTTCTGGATAATTTTCTTTACTTTCGCTACATACGGTAATGCTGGTTGGATGCGAGAAATCATGTGTATTCATATGTGTCCGTATGCTCGCTTTCAGGCCGCAATGTTTGATAAAAATACCTATATAGTAGGTTACGACACAAAACGCGGTGAAACTCGAGGTCCAAGAACACGCAAGCAAGATCCTAAAGAGATGGGATTAGGTGACTGTATCGACTGTGACTTGTGTGTGCAGGTATGCCCAACGGGGATTGATATTCGAAACGGCCTGCAATATGAATGCATTAACTGTGGTGCTTGTATTGATGCATGCGATAACACAATGGAGCGTATGGGTTACGACAAAGGGCTAATTAGTTACACGACCGAAAACAAACTCGAGAATATAGAAGAGAAAGTATTAAGACCTAAACTGGTCGGTTATGGCGTCGTACTTACCGTCATGATACTCGTGTTTATTTATGCTAGTGCGACCATTGCACCTGTACGTATGGATGTGATTCGTGACCGTAATTCATTATTCCGTGAGAACAGCCAAGGGAATACGGAGAATACTTTCACCATTAAAATCCTTAATAAGACTGAACAACCACAAGAATATGACTTGAGTGTAGAAGGTCTAGCAAATGCTCAATGGATTGGCCCACAACATGTTGCAATAGAAGCGGGCGAAGTATTAACCCTACCTATTAGTATTGCAGTTGATCCAGTGGAACTAAAAAGGACCATTACCAAGATAGACATCAAGATCAGTGCACAAATAGAGGGTAGCCCAATCGAAATCAAACAGGAAACACGATTCTTTGGTGGCTAGAACCGAGTAAAATAGACAAAAAAGGGACGAATAGTCCTTTTTTTGTTCTTTTCGATTGAAAAAACACCTCTCGGTCATGTTTTTGCATTATTTCTGCTTTTTACGCTTGCACAAAATTTTAAGCTCCCTATAATGCGCAACCACTGACACGGCAGGCGGCTCACGCCAATGACGAGTCAGTTGAAGGGTTCAAATTGAAACCTTCAAGGCGAAAAGAAAGTTTGAAAAAACACTTGACGCCGACACGGGAAAGCGTAGAATACGCAGCCCAAGCCGACGACCTAGCGTCAACGGCCACTAAGCGAAAGATTGATTCTTTTGGTATTA
>NZ_WSRZ01000048.1 GCF_009828585.1 Shewanella litoralis
TTAGCTAATTGCATTAGGGCTGCGGGTATATAAAACACCCGATTTACAAGCCGGATATATGAAGGCAATGAATTTGTTTATTAACGCTTCGAAATCACTTGCAAAACGGGTGGGTCCATATATGATGTGATTAAGTTGGCTTACTCAAGCTCGATATACCAGAAATCTCTATAAGAGAAACTGTTGCACTTACTTCAGCTCAGATTAATGGACAGTATTTATTTTGATAAAGTAACAAAATCAAGTTTTTGAAACGGAATGATGATACGTTAAGAGCTTGTATGCGAGTATTTAACTTTAATTTTAACTTTAAAATTTTATAGGCTCTCGTACATTCTTAAATAACAGGTTTAATATTCAGCGGATAAAACACCGCCATCAGCCTTGATAAGAGTTAAATATGCATTGATTTTTTTATGAGTAATGTTAAAGTGAGAATGTATTTAAATTGGGGTTAGTATGATTAAATTAGTATCGACATTTTTAATTTTTGCATGGGTTGTGTTTCAACCTATGGCAAATATTGTCGATGCTCACCCGCTAAAAGCTTATGCTGAGATTTTATCAAGTACACCAATCGATCATAATGCATCAGTTATCAAAACACCTCCAGTTCATGATTTATCTACTACTGATATTCCTTCTTCAAATGAAATGTTTCACTGCCACCACCACAGTAGTCATTGCCATATCTATTTGTTAAGTGTCTATGAGGCTGAAACTGATATCCTCACGAAATACGCTCCATACGACTCTTATCTATTTTCTGTTCCCGAAACTCCTTTTTCAACTTCAATCCGTCCTCCGATCGCCTAATTTTTATTTTAAGTCAATTTTTGCAAGCGATAGAGTTTGCGCATTTTTATATCTTAAATAATTAGGTATTACAATATGTTAATGTTAATTCGTCCTCCAAAACTAGTTTTGGAGCTCTTGAGTCGTATTTATAATATACGGATCATTTCGTGTGTTTTCCTTGTGGCATTCTCCTTTACAATCAGCGCAGCAAGAGCATCATCTGCAGATCAAGCTATATCGCTGTCAACAGCAATGCAGCGTTCACTATCACAAAATCCTTCACTTAAATTTTTTCCATATCGAATTGATGCTCTGAAAGGGCAAATGGAAACGGCTAAATTATCACCAGCTTATGAATTAGGCTTTGATACTGACAATATTGGTGGAACTGGAAATTACAACGGGATAAGTGGGGCTGAGTTCACTATAGCTTTATCCTCAGTTTTTGAAATGGATAACAAGCGTTTAGCTAGAATTGGGACTGTATCTTCTGAATTGTCATTATTAGAAGCAAGCAGGCAGGTTGAGTCACTGGCTTTACTTGGTGATGTTACTCGTCGTTATGTTGATGTACTTGCTGCACAAGAACAAGTTGTTCTTGCACAGGAGGCTACTCAACTAAGCATTGATACTTTGGATATTGTAAAAAAACGCGCTGCTGCAGGTGCTACACCCGATGCAGAAGTTAAACGGGCATTAGCAGCCTTAGAGCAAGCCAGGCTATCATTATTTGCCGAACAGCAACGCTTATCTTACTTAAAAGTTTCGTTATCGAGTTTGTGGGGATCATCCTCACCTGACTTTGAGAATGTTGAAGGGAATTTATTTCAGTTTGGTGAAGATATCTCATTTGAACAATTGTTTGAAAGAGTCAAACTTAACCCTGCAATAGAGATTTTTGCATCAGAAGCTCGTTTAAAAAATGCTGAAATACGTGTTGCTAAAACACAGTCAAAATCTGACATTAGTTGGTCTGTGGGGGTTCGTCGAACTCAAGATACAAACGATACAGCACTCGTAGCTGGCTTCAGTATGCCTTTATTTTCTGGCTCTAGGAATCAAGGTGCTATTTCAACAGCCATTGCAGAAAAAAATCAAGTATTTGTAAAACGTGATGTCATGTTATTGGATATGCATAATCAGTTATTTCGAGCTTTTTACAATAGAAAACAAGCTATTTTAGTCGTTAATTCATTGCGTTCCACCATCATCCCTTCTTTAGAGCAAGCACTGATTGAAACTCAAGATGCATATCAGCGCGGAAGGTACGGTTATCTGGATTATGTGAGCTCTCGTCAGGAGTTGTTAAGTGCAAGACGTACATTAATTGAAGCTGCAGCATCAGCATTAACTTATGGTGCAGAAATTGAACAATTGACATCAGAGCCTTTAGCTAGCTCGCAATATAACGAGAACATCAAATTATCAGGAATATCTCAATGAAATTAATTTCTAGTTTTACAAAAGTTCTATTTTTAACCAGCTTCTTATTTTTTACAGGGTCTATTTTTGCAGAGTCTGGTCATGGAGATGAATCAGAACATGAAGAGGAAGGGCATATAGAATTATCTAACGAGCAAATACAGCATGCCGGAATAGTGGTTAGCACCGTTGGTGCCAATGTTATTCGTGATGTGTTACCTGTTTATGGCTTGGTTGCTACTAATGCTGAAAGTTTGCAAGTGGTTAATGCCAGATTTGATGGTGTGGTACGTGATGTAAAGAAGAGCATCGGTGATCCGGTCCGTAAAGGTGAAACATTGTTAATTGTTGAAGCAAATGAAAGCTTGAAAAACTATCCAATAACTTCTGAAATTAATGGATATATCACACAGCGAAATATAAATGTTGGAGAGAAAACAAATGAAACTCCTTTACTGGTGATTCAAGATTTTTCTACTGTTTGGGTAGAATTAAGCATATTTCCGAAGGATCTTCCTTTGGTCAAATTAAATCAGACGGTTAACATACAAGGTACTGATTTAAAGAATATTTCAGAAGGTAAAATTATTTATATTTCACCATTTGGACAAGTGCAAAGTCAAGCCACTAAAGCTCGTGTTCTAATTGAAAACAGCAACAACATTTGGAAGCCGGGCTTATTTGTTAATGCCAACATTACACTTGATGAAATAAATGCGCCAGTTTCTATACGTAATGAAGCAATACAAGTTATTGAAAATAAAAATGTAGTTTTTGTCAAAGGTGAATCTGGGTTTGAACCACGCGAAGTGAGCCTTGGTCGAACAGATGGTCAATATAGTGAAGTTCTAACGGGTTTGTCGGTTGGTGAAATGTATGTGAGTAACAATAGCTTTGTTTTGAAGTCTGAGTTGGGGAAAGAGGATGCTGAACATGGGCATTAAATTTTTTATGCGTCTTCGTTTACCTTTATACCTTATTTATGTTTTTAAATTTAGACATAATCGGTTGTGTGCTTCAAATAGGAGTTTTAAATGATTGATAAACTCATTCAATTTTCCATAACCCGCCGGTGGTTGGTTATGTTTTTTGTTTTGCTAACGGGTGCACTAGGCGTTTGGAATTATCAACATCTTCCTATTGATGCTGTACCTGATATTACCAATGTTCAAGTTCAAATTAACACAGAAGCACCTGGGTATTCACCACTAGAAGTTGAGCAGCGAGTCACCTATTTGGTTGAAATGTCAATTGCAGGATTACCTTATGTTGAGAGTACTAGATCGCTATCTCGTTATGCACTCTCACAAGTGACTGTTGTGTTTGAGAAAGGAACTGATATTTATTTTGCTCGAAATCTTATTAACGAACGTTTGCAACAAGCTAAAAGTGAGATGCCGTCAGGTATTGAGCCCGTAATGGGACCTGTTGCAACTGGATTAGGTGAAATCTTTCACTATTCAGTTCATGCAGCGCCAGGGGCTTTGCAAGCAGATGGAAAACCTTACGACGCAACAGCTTTGCGTACATTGCAAGATTGGGTTATTCGTCCTCAATTGCGTTTGGTTGAGGGGGTTACTGAAGTAAATACAATCGGAGGGTATGAAAAGGAGTTTCATATTACACCAGAACCTTCAAAGCTATTGGCTTACCAAATAAGTTTTGATGATTTAGTCGCTGCGTTGCAGAAAAATAATTCGAATGTAGGTGCTGGGTATATAGAGAAAAATGGTGAACAATATTTGATCCGTGCTCCAGGTCAGGTTACTGATATTTCATCGATTAAGCAGATCATTGTTGCTCGTAGGGATGGAATTCCTATTACCGTAGGTGATGTTGCAGAGATTGGGTTTGGTAAACAGCTTAGGACTGGCGCTGCAACTCGCGATGGCGATGAAACTGTGTTGGGCACAGCTGTTATGTTGCTTGGCGGAAATAGCAGAACTGTTTCTCAGGCAGTATCAGCAAAATTGCTTGAGATTAATAAAACTCTTCCAGAAGGTGTGATTGCTGAACCTGTTTACGATCGTACTGTATTGGTAGATAAGACGATTGCAACAGTTCAGACCAATTTAGCTGAAGGTGCTGTGTTGGTCATTGTCGTTCTTCTAGTTATGCTGGGTAATGTTAGGGCTGCTTTATTAACTGCCATGGTGATCCCTTTATCAATGTTGATGTTGATGACTGGCATGGTAGAAACCAAAGTAAGCGCAAATCTCATGAGTCTAGGTGCACTTGATTTTGGGTTAATTGTTGACGGTGCTGTAATCATAGTTGAGAACTGTATTTTAAGGCTGGCAGGAAGACAGCATCACCTGGGGCGAATATTGACATTGGATGAACGTTTTCAGACCGTCTTTACGGCTACCCGTGAAGTGTTTACTCCAAGTCTGATAAGTGTTTTAGTTGTTATTATGGTCAATTTGCCAATTTTGGCGCTGACAGGTGTCGAAGGTAAAATGTTTACTCCAATGGCAATGGCCGTAATCATGGCTCTATTGTCTGCACTTGTATTGTCTCTCACTTTTGTTCCTGCGGCAGTCGCTTTGTTTATGACAGGCCATATAGAAGAAAAAGACAATTTTATCGTCAGTCAATCTAAACGATTATATCTGCCAATTTTATCGATTGTGTTGAGATTCCGAGTACTTGTAATTTCAATAGCATTGATATTTGTGATTTTAGTCGGATTTGTTGGAACAAAAATGGGAACCGAGTTTGTTCCTAATCTTGATGAGGGCGATATTGCGATCCAAGCACTTCGAATTCCAGGGACAAGTTTAACTCAATCATTGGATATGCAATTTCAGTTGGAGAAGGCAATTCTAGAGATTCCGGAGGTTAAAACATATTTCTCTAGAGTTGGTACTGCAGAGGTTGCGAGTGATCCTATGGGGCCAAATATATCTGATGGTTATGTGATGCTTAAGGATCATAGCGAGTGGCCAAATCCTGAAAAGACTAAGGCTCAACTTTTAGAAGAAATAAGTGAAAAACTAGCCTTATTACCAGGTAATGCTTTCGAAATAAGCCAACCTATCCAACTTCGGTTTAACGAATTGATTTCAGGTGTCAGATCTGACCTAGGTATAAAAATTTTTGGAGATGATTTATCTAAATTACTGAGTTCAGGTGCTGAAATAGCAAAGGTGTTAAGTAGCATTGAAGGGGCTGAAGGCGTAAAAGTAGAACAAGTTTCTGGATTACCCATCTTGTCAATTGATGCTGACAGAGCAGCTATGTACCGTTTGGGCTTAAACGTCTCGGATGTCCAAGATGTAGTTGCTGCTGCAACGGGAGGTGAGAGTGCAGGCTTGATTTTTGATGGTGATCAACGTTTATCAATCGTTGTAAGGGTTGACGAGAGGGTTCGAGTAAATTTAGAAGCGTTAGATCGTTTACCTATTCCGTTACCTGAAGGTGGTTATGTACCATTAAGAGAAGTAGCTAAACTTACTTTAGCACCTGGCCCTAACCAGATTTCACGTGAAAATGGAAAGCGTAGATTGGTCGTTAGCGCGAACGTTCGTGGTAGAGATCTAGGTGGATTTGTTGCAGAAGTACAAAGTAAGGTTGCTGAGCAAGTAAAATTATCTCCAGGGTATTGGTTAGAATATGGTGGTACTTTTGAGCAATTACAATCTGCCTCTGATCGTTTAACTATACTTGTACCTATAACATTGATAATGATATTTGCTCTTCTAATGATGACATTTGGTTCCGCAAAAGACGCAGCTTTAGTCTTTAGTGGGGTACCACTAGCCCTTACTGGAGGTGTCATAGCTTTATGGTTGCGTGATATCCCTCTATCTATTACAGCTGGTGTAGGCTTTATTACTTTGTGCGGAGTTTCTGTTTTGACGGGGGTTATGATGGTATCTGCATTTAGAGATGAGCTGGATCGTGGAAGTTCTGTCGAGCAAGCTATTCAAACTGGTGCAATGTTGCGATTAAGACCAATTATGATGGTTGCACTTGTTGCAGCATTAGGATTTTTACCAATGGCGCTTAATACTAGTACTGGTGCAGAAGTCCAGAGACCACTAGCAACAGTCGTTATTGGTGGGATCATTTCATCAACGTTCCTTACTTTATTAGTATTACCTGGCTTGTACAGACTTACTTGGCGAAAGACGAAAATCAGCCAAAATAGTAATTAAATTTTAAGTATGGAGAAGGGATTGCGGTGTTCGAGTTGTCCGTAATCCCTTTAAGTATAATTTCAAATTGACAGGTAAAAATATGAAAAAAATTAATGCATTAATTCACCATGTAAGGTCTGCAGATGTTATACAAGCATTACAAGATGCTGGCTTCGGAAATATATCAATATTTGATGTCAAAGGAACATTGAAAGCTCTTCAGGAAAGTGAGTTAGTATATTCTTCTGAAGCAGGTGTAACTATTTCCGAAGCTCAGCTGTCTCTAATATGTGAAGATGAACAAGTAGATGAAGTTATATCAATTATTAGAAAAATAGGTAAAATTGGAACGGAAATTTCTGGGTGGGTTTACGTTAGTCCAATTGAAAAAATTCTTCCAATTGGTGGCTTTTAGATGCTAAGTTTAAAATAATAAGGCATATTTATGAGGTATTTATTTTCTTTTATAGTTATCGTTATTTCTTTTAATTGTAATTATTCTTTTGCACATCCAGATAGAATGAAAAGTATGATCCATAAAAGACACTCTCATTTGAATGAAGAAAAGATAACAAACATTGTCATTAAAAAAATACATAAAATGATACTCGAAGATTTTGGTTATGATGCTGGTAAGCTAAAGTTTTCATGGGGAACCATTAAGAATGAAGATGTGAATATTATAAGTGTTAATGATGGAGTTTATGTTGTGAGTGCTACGAATTCTCACGATAATAAGACATTGTATTTTAGAGTAGATAAATATGGCGATGTTATAGCTGTAACTGAGCATAACCTTTTTTAATAAGGGCTATTTGCATTCTAGGATTGGATTCAACCCCAGGGTGAGATCGTGAACGTTTTTTGAGCTGATGAAATTGATACACAATCTGTTTGACGCCTTGGCTTAGCTGTGATCTTATACTCTCTTTTAGGAGAGTAAATTATGTACCTTGAAGCCTTC
>NZ_WSRZ01000049.1 GCF_009828585.1 Shewanella litoralis
GTTGGACGTCGATAATCAACAATGCTGCTCAAGATGTGTTTTTAAATAAAAGTCCTGAAATGCGAATAAACCTATAAAAGAAAACCCCCACTTTTAAAAAAAGTGGGGGTTTGTCATTAATCTGAAAAACCTCTCAAGCTTATGTTTGAGAGGTTTTTTCGTTTTATAATCTCGGGTTATTTATACCCTGTATCGATTCATTCATTGTCATAAAACTGTAGACTCACTGTCACCTCGCGTTCATTCCTTCTCTTTATTATTTAGCTTGTTAACAAATAGATAACCTTGCTCGGGTTGAAGATGTCCCAGCGTTTGGCATGGAGTCAGGCATGAAGCTAAATCTCAGTGAGTTAGATAAATATTGGTTTTATTGGATAGTGCAATTTAGTCGTGATAACCAGTTAAATCATGCGGCTAAACGGATGTCGGCAACTGGTGACGGTCAATATTATGTTTACTGCTCTGTCGCATTGTTGTTTTTTCATTCCCAAGGCCAGCTATTTTTCAATTTAGTGCTCGGTGGCTTTATTATCGAATTCCCGTTGTATTTATTGCTAAAAAATAGCATTAGACGTCATCGGCCTTGCCATGCATTAGCCGGTTTTGATTCAGGTTTTCAGCCGTCAGACAAGTTCAGTTTACCCTCAGGACACACTGCAGGAGCCTTTGTATTTGCCAGTGTGGTGAATGTGGTTTTTCCATCGCTAGCCCCTATTGCTTTTGCATGGGCCTGTTTTGTGGGGGCATCAAGAATTGCCCTTGGTGTGCATTATCCATTAGATATTATTGCCGGTGCTGGGCTAGGAATGGGGTCGGTTATGCTGGTTGAGCAATTAATGTCGTAAAAAGCATGGACACTAATAGGCATGGTTAGCACTTCGAACGACTCGGCTATAGAGGAATTAAAGGCAATATGAAAATTTTGTACGGGGTTCAAGGTACGGGGAATGGTCATATTAGTCGTGCACGGGTGATGGCTAAAGCCCTTAGTCAGCATAATATTGATGTCGATTTTTTATTTTCAGGTCGCCCGTCTGAGCAGTACTTTGACATGCAATGTTTCGGCGATTACCAAACACGGAACGGCATGACATTCATGACTGAAAATGGTCGTGTGAATGTGTCTAAAACCGCCAAGCAAAATCTAGTGACTAATATTTTTTCTGAAATTAAACAATTAGAGTTAACGGGTTATGACCTTGTATTAAATGACTTTGAACCTGTTACGGCTTGGGCTGCACGTCAGCAAAATGTGCCGTCGATTGCCATTAGTCATCAAGCTGCATTGCAATACGATGTACCGAAACAAGGCACAAATTGGTTTAATGAACTGCTCATAAACCGTTTTGCGCCAGTGGATATCTCACTCGGCTGTCATTGGCATCATTTTGGTTTTCCGATATTGCCGCCTTTTGTTGAGGTATCTGCGAGTTGTGGCGATCATAGCCACCAAATATTAGTGTATTTGCCGTTTGAGGATCCCGACCTGATTGCCGAGTTTTTAGCGCCGTTCGATCAATATCAATTTTTTGTTTATCACAGTACTAAGCCGTTAAAAGGGATTGGTGCGCATATACATTGGCATGGCTTTAATCGTGAAGGCTTTAAACAGCACATGTCGCAATGCGGTGGTGTGATAGGTAATGCAGGCTTTGAACTCGCCAGTGAGGCTATGACGTTAGGCAAAAAGCTGTTAGTTAAACCGTTGATGGGGCAATTTGAGCAATTAGCCAATGTCGCCGCATTGCAATTACTGGCCGCCGCTGAGAGCATGGAAAGCCTAGATTGTGCTGTATTAAAGCGTTGGCTTAAATCGTCGTCGCCCAAACCGATAGCGTATCCGCAAGTAGGTGATGCGCTGGTTGATTGGTTAAAAATGGGTGATTGGCATCAGCCTGAAATACTCTGTCAAGATTTGTGGTCGCAAGTGGAATTGCCCGAAAACTGGCATAAAAAACAATAAACTATTTATAGACAAAGCTCTAAAATGATAGACAGAGGGCAAAAAAGTGCGATTATTCGCACTTTTTTGGGTTTGTTGAGCCGTTAACATGAGTTATGAGTTATGAGTTATGAGTGGCGATTGTGCAGCACTTCTAATAGCTGATCTTCTAACTCGAAACGAGATTCCATCGCTTGAGCCAATTTCGACAGATCGGTATCTAACTGATATAGGATATTTTCGTCAGCGGCTTCGGTATATTTGTCGTTAAAGTCTAACGCGGTATCGGTACTTTCACTGATCTGCGGTAACAACGCTTTGGCAGTATCAATACTCGATTCGCCAAACTTCTCACAGGCTTTTACAACATTATTGTAAACCTCAAAGTGGCCTTCAGAGACATAGTCGACTAACTGATCGCAAAAGTCTTTCACTTGCTCAATGCTTGGTAGCGACTTTTCTGCTCGCGAATAGGGTGCAAGACCCGCCACAATGAAATATTGAATCAATAATTTTCTGCGGTGATTAAGCCACTGATCGACTAACTTATTGGCGCCGCCCCAGCGTTTCTCTGCTTTTTCTAATTTTGTTAGCATGTGTCTTCTCTAATCAGCAACCTTTCTATAACACCTAATGTATTGGACAAAGTGTATTGCGATCAACTGTTTTATTTATATTTTCAGGACCAACCAGCTATGGGTAGTGAAAAAGAGGATGGGGAATGATAGACAATAAAAAACCCCGTGATGGCAAGCCATCACGGGGTAACGAAGTTTTCAAAGGCTCGATTTATCGGGCTTCTTGATTGTTCTTGCTAGCGCACACTTTTTATACCAAACGACTCACCTTGGTGCAACGTTTAATCCAATAATTTGCGATTTACACGTCAGTCTTGTGTGTTTTGTGAGCAACGAAGCGAATATGTTAAAAAATTACCCATTAGATTTAGGAATAGCTCACATAAATCTCGCTTGAGTGGTTACATTAATCGCGTAAGTGCTAAACTAGCGCCCAGCAGAAATCATAACAGTCTAGGAAGAAAGCCCACATGGCAGAATTAAAAAATGATCGTTATTTACGTGCGTTGTTAAAGCAGCCAGTTGATGTCACTCCAGTATGGATGATGCGCCAAGCAGGCCGTTATTTACCTGAATACAAAGCAACTCGAGCTCAGGCTGGCGACTTTATGTCTTTATGTCGCAATGCTGAACTGGCTTGCGAAGTGACGCTACAGCCTTTACGTCGTTATGATTTAGATGCTGCGATTTTATTCTCAGATATTTTGACAGTACCTGATGCAATGGGTCTTGGTCTGTACTTTGAAGCGGGTGAAGGTCCACGTTTTGAACGTCCAACAGATACCATTGATGCCATCAAAAAACTTAGCATCCCAGATCCAGAAGACGAGTTAGGTTACGTCATGCGTGCAGTGAGCACCATTCGCCGCGAACTTAACGGTGCTGTACCATTAATTGGCTTTTCAGGTTCACCTTGGACGCTCGCCACTTATATGGTTGAAGGCGGTTCTAGCAAAACGTTTGAAAAAATTAAACGTATGGCTTACGCAGAACCTGCAGCACTACACATGTTACTAGACAAGTTAGCTGACTCAGTAGTGTTATACCTTAACGCTCAGGTGGCTAACGGCGCACAATCGTTAATGATTTTCGACTCGTGGGGTGGCGCATTATCGCACCACGCTTACCGCGAATTCTCATTACGTTACATGCAAAAAATTGTAGATGGCTTAACTCGTTTTGCCGATGGCCGTAAAGTGCCAGTAACCTTATTTACTAAAGGTGGCGGTTTATGGTTAGAGTCTATGGCTGAAACCGGTTGTGATGCACTTGGCTTAGACTGGACTGTTGATATTGGTGATGCACGTCGTCGTGTAGGTCATAAAGTGGCACTTCAAGGCAACATGGACCCATCAATGTTGTATGCATCGCCTGAGCGTATTCATCAAGAAGTTGACCAAATTCTTGCAAGCTACGGTGAAGGTACCGGCCATGTATTTAACTTAGGCCATGGTATTCATCAACATGTTGATCCTGAACATGCCGGTGCATTTATCAATTCGGTGCATGAGTTATCGGGCAAATACCACAAGTAATTATTGGTATTGGCTAATAAGAAAAGCGAATCTTCGGATTCGCTTTTTTTATAATGGCCGTTTTTTCTTGGCCTCTTTGTGCGCTCTTGCGAGTTGTATACTGCATTATTCACCTCTACCTATTCGTTTTACATGAACCTTTTCCTTATACCATTCCGCGTTAGTAAGCGATCTCTCAGCGAGAATTTAAAAGGGCTTAAACAAGGCGAATGACTGAATGAATCGTTATTCTCTTTCGAAGTCATGCGTATTAAATCCACCGGCTAATATCGACATAGCATTCACGCTGAAAATGTGATTTTTAAAAGTTAATTTTTTGCTGTTTTTTTGCGTCATAAAGGCATATTGTTAATGGTATAGGTGAATAAAAAATGCACAGATTTTAAAGGTGTTAACCAATCATTCAGCGCGAAAAACGCAAAATGCCTTTAGCGTTTAATTAGCAATAATGAATTCAATCTTTGAGGTTAGCGACGAAAGGTTTTGTTATTGGTTTTCATTTTGCCAACCCTGAAGTAAATGGAGGTTTATATGAAATGTAACATAGGTAAAATCGACCGGATGATAAGGATATTTCTTGGAGCGTGCATCATTGCTGTTGGCTTTTATAATCAGTCTTGGTGGGGAGTTGTTGGGATTATTCCCTTGTTTACCGCTACGTTTGGCTGGTGCCCTGCATACGTGCCTTTTGGCATATCAACGTGCGAAACCAAGAAGTAAACCAAACACTTTAAATATTACAGTGGGGTATGCCGTCAGTGGATGACTTGTGCCCCTCAAATTTAGCCGTTGTTGAGGCTAGGTGTTAATTAGCTTTAATGTAGGAGTGTTGATGTGGGATCAAAGATATAACGAAGCAGGCTTTGTATATGGCGTTGAGCCTAATGATTTTTTAAAGTCTGAATGTTCTCGTATACAACAGCAATCCCCTCTTGGATCACCCCAGCCGTTCCGGCAACATTTTCTGAGAAGCGAAAAGGTAGCAACGGAAATTGTTCTAGCCTTTAACCGCGTATAAAACCTGCCTCGGCCTTACTCGAAAATGCTAACGCTTTCGATGGTACATCTGATGTGAATGGATTCACGAATGTCGTGATGGCAGGATGCCAAAGAACGACCTGTACCGCGAAAGCTAAGCTCACATCCATGTGAGCTTCACGCTATTTTCTTCAACGTTCTCAAGTTCAGAGTTGCATTTAGGCATTGTTAATCAAGACATCTAACTCATTTATGGACTAAGCCTTGTTAGATTTTTTACTCTATTCGGTGAGTTTCGGATTAAGATCGGTTTAGGTAACACCATAATGCTACACCAAACTATCTATTTGTCGTTTATGCAGGCTGATAATAGGACTACCTTGATCTACTTGGTTCAAAACTATCATATCTTGGTAATTCTGCATCCAGGTTATCCCAGTTTGCCTTGGATGAAACAAAGTTGTGAGATATTGGTCTCTCTTCAATGTCTGTGTCTAAAATACCAAGACGAATTCTAAGTTTTGTTGGATTATCTGTGTTTGAGCTAAAAATTGGAGAGGCACACACAGAGCAGAAATGCCTTAACTTACCCTCTTTGAATTTGAAATGGGCAAGCTTGTTTTCTGGGTCTAAGACGTTGAACTCTTCTGTGTTTACGAAACCATTTGTAGCGTATGCCGTGCCACTATTTTTACGACATAGGGAACAGTGACAGTGAATAATACTATCAATTGAACCCTTGAGTTCGACTTTGATTGCACCGCAAAGGCAAGAGCCCTTGTACATGAATAAATCCTTTATGCTATATCCAAAAAAGTGCCTAACGTAAAGCACTCGGGCGGAAAAAGCGTTAGCGTTTGACGTCCCAGCGGCCGAAGGCCGCGAGTGATGCGCCTTGTTAGTTGCTAAATTTAATTAAGAAAAGCTTTTGGGGCTTTTGCGAAATAAGCCAAACCAAAATAATCCCTCAAAAACAAAGCCTAAAATTATAAATACAAATACACCCGTTGAACTGCCATAGCTGTAAGAGCTAAGTGCAGCAATAACGAGAGCAGCTAGAATTAAAAACCTATAAATTTTATTCACAATCTGCCCTTCATACTTGATGGCAACTAACAGTTTATTGAACTGCTAAGCCGATCGTTTAAGTTATTGATTAACATCATCCTACATTCACTATCTTATTGATGTAAAGAAGTTTTATTTAACTCCACGGACCAATAAAAGCGAGCTTGCGCATTAAAAGTGACCCCCATAATCGCCAGACAAATAAAAATATATTTATTTCAGGACATTACAAAATTCGTGATTTATTACTAGTACAACTTTAGTTTACTTATTAGCTGATTAGACTTAGTAATACGTCAAAAAGCATTGCTACTGTTTTTACACAACACACTACATGAAAATGTGAAACACGGCCTGACACTAGATATCTATCCGACATTTGTAAGCCTGTTACAGATGAGGTGTAAAGCTGAGCGAAGCGCCACGACGTTGGTGGCCGCTGGCCATATTTGAAACACACAGTGAGGCATAAATAAGTTAAAAACTTTACTTTCAAAGGGTGTGAATCAACTCTCAACTTGAGGCCGTTGAAGAAAATGACGTGAGCTGGCCATGGCCTTTCACGCACATCCATGTGCTTCAAGGCATTCAGGCATCCTGCCTATCAGAGCCAGCTAGCTTGGAGGGGAAGGGTCGTTCCTTGGCATCCATGCCACCACGACATTCGTGAATCCATTCACATCAGACTCTCATCTGAAGCGTTAGCATTTTCATTCTTTAACCTGAGCTTCGGATAAGAAATTAGCTCCCCAAAGGAACTAAATGCTCGTTCCTTGATCCGATCATTCGACCAAGAGTGATTAGAAAAAGGAACGAGCATGAATAAATTAGTTGAAACCTAC
>NZ_WSRZ01000004.1 GCF_009828585.1 Shewanella litoralis
CTTTTAGAGCAGCATCCGCTAAAAGCCAGTAAACCAACCAAAATAAGAAAGGCAGCATGGAATGGTGATTTTAGGAGCGAGATTTTCTTTGGTTAAAAGATTTAACAAAGCTTAATCCCGCCCTGCAATGGCACCAGCCAATATCATCCCGGGTATTGAACCTTCTGAAGATAAATTACTTCAAGGTCGAATATTTTCGTATTCTGATACACAAATGTACCGTTTAGGGGCTAACCATCAACAGCTGCCAATTAACCGCACAAAAGTTGACGTGGTTAATTACAATCAAGATGGCGCAATGAATTATGGCAGTACGACAAGCAACGTGAATTATCAACCTAGTCATGAAAATGTGGTTGAAGACCCAATTGCACGCAGAAGCCAAACTGAACTTAAAGGCTACGTACAGCAAGCAGCAATTAAGAAACAGCAAAACTTTGAGCAAGCCGGAGTGTTATATCGCGGTTTCACTAAGCAAGAGCAGACAAACTTAATCAGTAATTTAGCGGGCGATTTGTCAAAGGTGCAAAACAAGGATGTGAAACACAAAATGCTAAGCCACTTCTATAAGGCAGATGTTGATTACGGTACTCGTTTAACAAAATCAGTTGGTGGTGATATCGATTTAGTCAAACAAATTGCCAGCAAGCTGTAATACAGTAAATAGCGGTATGTAACATTCGATAAGTTGTGAGATGAGTTGTTTTTAATAGAGCACCAAATGTTGATTACGCGGCATTGGTACCTGCAAAAGATGACTATCTCACAACATTTATCAAACCATATTGCCTAGACACTATCGCCTAAGTGTTAAATAACCTGAGCTCGAGTTAAATAACGTTATCAAACGATGAATGGACAGATTATGAGAATACTTTTATTTATATTGCTGGTCAGCATTAGCTTAACTGGCCAAGCTAACGAAATTGATACCAGCGCATCAAACACTGAGCAGTCAACAGCACAACAATATCAGAGCTTACTGAATTATTATTTTGCTGCAGCACGAACCAATGACACTGAAATTATTGAACAATTTGTGAATGCTGGTATTCCTATCGATAGCTACAATGAAAAAGGTTATACCGCGCTGATGATTGCCACTTATCACGGCAATACAAGCACGGTTACAGCCTTATTATCATTGGGAGCTAATGCATGTTTAGAAGATAACCGCGGTAACACGGCATTAATGGCCGCAATCTTTAGAGGCGAGTTCAACATTGCGAAAACCTTAGTGTCACTTGATTGCGACAATAACCATCAAAATAAAGCGGGACAAACCGCTGAACAATTTGCACAAACTTTTGGCCAGCAAAAGGTGCTTGATTTGTTATCTCAAGTTAACAAGCAATAACATCACAAATAGCCTTGGGCACGTATCATTCAAGGCTATTTGGGATACATTGAGAATCTACCCTCTCCAACAAAAATAGATGACCGAGCATCGATAACTCCTTAATGCAATAATTGACCATTCGCTCAAATACAACTTGAGCATTCACTCAAAATCTGTTTCAATATCATTCTTAACAGAAAAGGAGTGACCCATGCTTAAGTTTTATTTCCACCCAGGCCCAAACCCAATGAAAGTTGCATTGTTCCTTGCTGAGACCGGTTTACCGTTCGAGCTTGTGCCTGTAGATACTCTTAAAGGAGAGCAACATACTGCTGAATTTAAAGCGATTAACCCGAATGCAAAAACCCCTGCTATTGATGACAATGGCGTAAGAGTATTCGATTCAAACGCAATATTATTATACCTTGCAGAAAAAACGGGTCAGCTTTTGGGTAAAGCAGAAGATCGCGGTGAGTTGTTGTCGTGGTTAATGTTTATTGCCACTGGCCTGGGTCCTTTTTCTGGTCAATCCGTTCATTTTAGACACCATGCTCCTGAAAAAATCGCCTATGCCACTAACCGTTATTTACGTGAAGCACAGCGCCATTACGAAGTATTAAACGATCATTTAGCAAGTCGTGAATACCTAGTCGGTGATGAATACACCATTGCAGATGTATCAGCCTGGGGCTGGATTGATAAAGCAACGGTTGTGCTTGGTGAGGAAGGTTTAGCACCATACCCTAATTTACAACGTTGGTTTGACAGCGTAAGTGCACGCCCTGCAATTGAAACGGCTCGTAACTTTGGAAAAGATGTTGCCTTTAAAGGCGAATTTGATGATGAGGCAAAACGGGCTTTTTTCCCACAGAACTTTCCAAAAGCTTAAACAATAAAAGCCATAACATACTATTAGTTAAGTGCTTTAAGACAGCTTTAGGGCAACAAACGCGTATTACTCAGTAGTGCGCGTTTTTTTATATGACTGATCCCCTCTTCACGGTCGTATATTAATGGCATTAATAGGTTATTAATATGTATTGATTTGGTTATTTACCCAGTAAATATCGTAATTTTACTTGTTCTTATGCCGTTATTTTTCTACTGTTAATGCAGCAATTGAAAATGATTATCAATGAGGTTGATCATGAATACCCACTTACAGCATCAAATTCATCAATGGTTACAACAAGACCCCGATCCTAGCACTCAAGCTCAATTACAAACATTACTCGACAATCAAGACGAAACAGCTTTAACCGCCATGTTTTCAGGTCGTTTAGCCTTTGGCACCGCAGGACTTCGTGGTGAAGTGGGCCCAGGCCCAATGGGAATGAATCGCCTCGTTGTTAGACAAACAACGGCAGGTCTAGGTGCCTATTTACTAGCACAAATTAATGATGCGGCCAGTCGAGGCGTGATTATTGGCTATGACGGTCGTCATGATTCGTACGCATTTGCTCACGATGCTGCCAGCGTGCTGACTGCAATGGGCATAACCGTTCGGTTAACCACTCGGGTTGCCGCCACTCCATTGGTGGCCTTTGGAGTAAAACACTTTAACGCCGCCGCTGGCATTGTGGTGACAGCAAGCCACAACCCACCACAATACAATGGTTATAAAGTGTATTGGGAAAATGGTGCGCAAATTATTCCACCACATGACTCAGGTATTGCCGCGCAAATTCAACATGCCGCCAGCCAAAGTATCCCGTTTATCTCGCTCGATGATGCCCAGAAACAAGCTAAGTTGATTTGGCTTGAAGATGATTTTTACCACACCTACCGCGAAGGCATTCATACATCGAGTGTATTGCAACAACATGCTAATACCCAACCGGTAAGCTTAGCGTATACCGCCATGCATGGTGTGGGCGCCGACATGGCTGAAGCCGTATTAAAAGATGCAGGGTTTACCCAAGTTTATTCTGTCGCGGCACAACGTGAACCGGACGGCGATTTCCCTACGGTAAATTTCCCTAATCCTGAAGAGAAAGGCGCAATGGATTTAGTCATTGCTGAAGCAAAAAAGCATCAAGCCATGCTTGCATGTGCCAACGATCCTGATGCCGACCGTTTTGCTGTGGCAGTGCGTACCGCTGAAAACGACTATAAAATGCTGACAGGCGATCAAGTCGGCGTATTGTTTGGCGAGTATTTATTATCACACGCCCCAGCTCACCAACGCCTGGTGGGCACCACCATCGTGTCATCAAGTTTGTTGTCTAAAGTTGCACAATCGATGCAAGCAACATGTTATACCACTCTCACCGGCTTTAAATGGTTGATGAATGTAGGAATAAACAAATGCGAGGCTGATAACCAATTCTTGTTCGCTTATGAAGAAGCGCTGGGTTATACCGTGGGCAGCATGGTGTGGGATAAAGATGGCTTATCTGCATTAGTCGCGTTTGCACAGTTGTGCGCTGAATTAGCCACTAAAAATCAAACTGTGTGGGACAAGCTAGAACAAATTTACCGTCAACATGGCTTTCACCTTAATGCGCAAGTCAGTATTGCCCTAAAACCTGATACGCCAAACATTGGTGAGCATTTACGCCAACAACCACCAGTCAGTATTGCCGGTTTGGCGGTAACGTCAAGCGATGATCTAAGACAGTCTTTACGGACATTTTCCGATGGTTCTACTGCGGTCATTGACTTACCTAAAAGTGATGTATTGATTTACTGCTTAGAAAATGGTGCCAGAGTCATCGTAAGACCCTCAGGCACTGAACCTAAAATTAAGTGTTATTACGAAGTCGTTGAAACCATGACAACAACTGACACTTGGGCCGCTGCGCAACAACGAGCCGAACAGACGATGGATAAATTTATTAAAGCTCACCAGGCAAGTTTGCCTAGCTAATCTATTAGCGTGAGCGACACCGGCCACATTGTTAAACACCTGTTAAATTTAACAGGTGTTTTTATTTGTTTTAAAAAATAAATTAACAAACTGTTTGCATTAGTAAATTTCACTATACCTGTGTGTCATTACATATGCCGTATTAAACTAACTCACCATATATTAAACAGATCTAAACTCCAGCAAAACTGATCTATAATGTTACATAATTTCTATTAACGTTATCGCAGGATTGCTAATGTATAAAAGTCTCGTATCTTTGGCGGTCATCGCCAGTATTTCCGCCCCAGCCGCTATGGCTGAAGAGGAAGGTCTCAATCTTGAGCGTATTCAGGTCATTGGTTCACGTATTGCCCTGCGCACAGCAACTGACAGCCCAACACCTGTTGATATTATTACCTCTGAGCAACTTGAAGCGACCGGGATTACCGAAACCGCAAAAGCGCTGCAGTTTGCTGCACCTAGCTACAGTTTTCCGTTTTCATCCATTACTGATGGCAGTGATGCGGTTCGCCCGGCTAGTCTTCGTGGCATGTCACCGGACCATACTTTAGTGTTAGTTAACGGTAAACGTCGCCATGGTTCTGCGTTAGTTCATTTGTCGGGCACTGTCGGTAAAGGCTCTTCTAACGTTGATTTAAATGCCATCCCAATGACTGCGATTAAGCGCATCGAAATTTTGCGTGATGGCGCATCAGCACTTTATGGCTCAGATGCCATTGCCGGTGTGATTAACGTTGTACTCAAAGACAGCGACGAAGGCGGCAGCATTTCAACTCAAGTTGGCCAAACCTATGAAGGTGATGGCGAGCAAGTACGTGTGGGTGTTAACCAGGGCTTTAGTATCAGTGACGACGGCTTTGTTAATGTATCATTAGAAGCACATCAAAAGAATTCAACCAACCGCGCCGGTTTAGATTCTCGTCAACAGTACCCAACGCTAGCTGATGGCAGTTTAGACCCTCGTGAAGAAACCTTTGACCGTCAAAACCACCATGTAGGCGACAGCGATTACGATAACTATGGTTTATTTGTTAATGCTGAACAAGCCATTAATGACACCAGTAAAGTTTATGCTTTTGGTGGCGTAAGCCAACGCGAATCAACCTCAGGTGCTTTTTACCGTCGCGCGTTAGATTCGCGTAACATCATTGAAGTGTACCCTGATGGTTATTTACCACAAATTAGCCCAGAAATTATCGATTTTTCTTTCTTAGTCGGTTACGACTTTGAAATCGGAAAATGGACCATTGATGCATCTGCTGGCTATGGTAGCAATAGCTTTGAATATAACGTTGAAAACACCATAAATGCTTCTTTAGGCCCAACAAGTCCAACTGATTTTTATGCAGGTACGCTGTCTAACAGTGAGTTAAATCTCACCTTAGATGCATCAAGCTATTATGATTTTTATAATGATTCAGAAATCATGGTCGCTACCGGTGTGACCTTCCGTGAAAGCGGATATGAAATTGAAGCGGGTCAAGAAGAGTCCTATATTTTAGGTGACTACGAAAATAAAGCCGGTGGTAGCCAGGGCTTTGGTGGTTTTACCAAAGAGTCTGAAGTCGATGAAGACCGCACAAACATGGGGTTATACATCGAACTAGAGAACCAATTAACCAGCGACTTTTATTGGGCGGCGGCGATACGTTACGAAGACTATTCAGACTTTGGCAGTAACACCAGCTGGAAATTGTCGGGTCGTTATGATTTGACCGATAAGTTAGCGTTTCGTTTAACCACTGACACAGGTTTCCGTGCACCAAGCGTGCAACAGTTATACTTTACCAACGTCTCGACCTTTTTTGACCCAGATCCAGTCACTGGCGAATTTGTACCGCGTGAATCAGGTACCTTTAACCAGTTATCGCCAATTAAAGAAGCGTTAGAGATCCCTGATCTTAAAGCTGAAATCTCACACTCTTACAGTGCAGGTTTAGTGTACAACGGCGACAATGGTTTTACGGCGACATTAGATGCTTATCAAATTAATGTTGATGATCGGATTATTTTGTCTGGCTCTGTTGATCAAGAAAGCTCACCTGTTATTGCTGCAGCACTTGCTGGCACCAATGCAGAATCTGCGCGTTTCTTTATGAACGCAGTAGACACTGAAACCCAGGGTGTTGATTTGGTTATGACGCAACAATTTGACCTCGGTCAGTTTGGTGATGTGTCAGCTAACCTTGCTTATTCATACAAAGAAACCGAAATTAAGTCAGTTAATTTACCGACTATTCTGGATAGTTTAGAAAGTGAATTATTTGATCGCATCGAAGAAATTCGTATGACAGAAGCGACCTCTAAGCATTCTGGTAACATTGGTTTTACCCATCATTATGATGACTTTACCACTAACTTACGTTTCAGCTATTTTGGTGATTACACGGTAGGTTATTCGTCAAGTGAAGTGGAATACGATGCCAAATGGACCACAGACTTAAGTACCCGTTATCAAGCCACTGATTCACTTGCGGTAACACTTGGTGTGCAAAATCTGTTTGATACCTACCCAGAGAAACGTCCTGAAGACAATAACTTCAATGGTATTTTTGTTTACCCATTAACCAATACACCATTTGGATTTAACGGCGGTTATTACTACTTAGATCTACGTTACACTTACTAAACTCACTTTGAGATTAGGTTAAAACGAAAAAGCACCGATGCGTCGGTGCTTTTTATTTAGCTGTTTTTAAGGTTATGTTTCAGTAATGTTTATAACCTAGAGCCGATAGAGTTTCTCAATATAGTCTTTCGCAACACTGTCCCAAGTGAATCGTTGTTTAGCCGCATTTTTCGCCACCTTTCGCCATGTCGGTGTACCGTACAAAGCCAGCACTTGTCTAAAGCGCTCAACCAATGCTTCACTTTGCTCTGGTAAAGATGCACCCGTAAATGCCCAACCACTGACATTGTCTTCAATGGTATCTTTGAGCCCACCCACAGCATGCACTAAACATGGCTGCCCTGCGCGCATCGCCAGCATTTGGCTAATTCCACAAGGCTCAAATGAGCTTGGCATTAAAAACAAATCACCTTGTTGATATAAACGCTCAGACAATAATTCATCATAACCGTGCATAAATACCAGATTATCAAATCGCGCCGCGACCGTTTGCAAATCCTTGGCAATTTGATCGTCACCACTGCCTAACAACAATAATACCCCATTAGGTTGCAGTTGCTTAAATGCTTGCAGCAATGCTTCAAGTACGGTGATATCAGATTGGCCATTAGGGCTGTCATAGGGTTGTAGCAATAGCAGCACTTTTTGCTCTGTTAAGCGGCCGACAGAGGTCAATAAAAATGGTGTTTGAGCAGCTTTTTCAGCCAAACTATTTGCCAGTTTTAATTGTGAAATGCGTGATAATGCAATGCTGTCTAACACCGACACATGCTCTACTTTTGCTTGCCATGATAAAACGGCATTTTCAGCTAACGTGAGTAAATCCAATACTGTGTTTTCTGCCGCGGTTACCGCGTGCGGACTGTCGTCATACATACAGCCATTAATAATGCCGATTAATTGTTGATGCTCAGCTTTAAGCGCTAAATCGGCTTCTAATCCTTCACCGCCAAAAAAGCCCTTTTGATGATCGGACGGCAATAATACCTCTTGGGCATAAGTCGGTGACACTAAATGCACTTTATCACTCAATACAATCCCCATACGCATTGGGTTAATGCAATTGGAATAACGCGGGTCGTAAATACTTTGGTTAGCGACAGGTTTAAGCTGACTCGCATATTGCGGAAACCAAGCTTGAAACGATGAATAATCACCACTAAAAGGCCGAACGCCTTGCAAGGCCAAATTGTGAATAGTGTAAATACACACCATTGAATTGAGGCTATCAAAGTAATCGACACATTTTCTGAGCATTGCCACCATGGCAGCATGCCAATCATGTAAATGAAGCACATCATAACGCGGTAAAATATTGTCGACTAAACACGTAGCAACGCTGAGCGAAAACAAGGCAAATTTGGTTGCATCTTCTGCAAATGGACGATCATGAGCACCATTACAATACACTTGGCCATTATGATTAAATAATGGATGGTCAAATAGATACACCATAGGCGGATTAGTTTGCAGCTGCTGAGGCTGTAAATCTGCATCTGACATACTACTCATGGCAGAGATATTCGATTTATGTGAGGGTCTTGGCATGCAAAACACTTTAACAGTGTGTTTTGATCCAGCAAAATCTAACGAAATATTAGCAAAATGCTTCGCATGGTAGTAAGCAGCCAAAAAACCATAATTTGGCATTGCAACATCAGCAGTGACTCCGCATTGTGCTAATGCTGGCGGTAGATCACGGATTACATCCGCCATCCCGCCAACTTTCGCCCCATACAATGCATCGTTTTCTGCTGCCACCAGCAAAACGCGGTTGACATTTTTTTGGGTCATTCAGGGTTCCTTATTAGTAACCTTCGGGTAAACCAAGCATTTTGCGGGTCACCAGGGTAATACCTTTCTCTGACACTCTAAATCCTCGAGCTTTATCGTGCTCTTGATTATGTCCAATGACGGTGCCTTCAGGAATGATACAACCTCGGTCGATAATCGCATTTTGAATGTTGCAATGTTTTAATACCACAACGTCTGGCAGTAGTACCGAATCTTTAACCGATGAGTAAGAACATACACGCACTTCATCGAACAATACGCTGCGTTTAACTTTTGCACCAGAAATAATACAACCACCTGACACGATAGAGTCAACAGCCATCCCACGGCGGTCGTCATCATCAAAGACAAATTTAGCTGGTGGTAATTGTTCCTGATAAGTCCAAATAGGCCATTTTGCATCATATAAATTGAGCTGTGGCGTAGGTGACAATAGCTCCATATTCGCCTGGAAAAATGAGTCAAGGGTACCCACATCTCGCCAGTATGCAGGCTGCTCAGGTACCGCGCTGGTAAATGGAAAAGCGAATACATTAAATTGTTCAATAATGGATGGAATAATGTCTTTACCAAAATCGCGATCAGAGTCTGCGTTAGCGGCATCTTTTTTTAATTGATCAAACAAAAATTTAGTATTAAATACATAATTACCCATTGATGCTAAACACTTTTCAGGGTCATTGGGTGTCGGTTTTGGGTGAGCAGGTTTTTCTTGAAAACCAATCACCCGCATATTTTCATCGACTTCCATTACCCCAAATGCCCCAGCGGCTTCAGCGATCGGCGTTTCTAAACAACATACCGTCATATCGGCACCCGACTCTGCATGTGCAGCCAATAAACCGGCATAATCCATACGATAAACATGATCGCCGGATAAAATCATCACGTATTTTGGGATTTCATGACGAATAATATCAATATTTTGAAACACGGCATCGGCAGTCCCTTGATACCAATTACCTGATGTTTGTTGTGAAGCCGGCAAAATTTCAACCGATTCACCCAACTCTTTTTTAAAGTGGCCCCAACCACGTGTGATATGACGTATTAATGAGTGAGATTTATATTGTGTCACCACACCCACACGACGAATGCCTGAGTTAATACAGTTTGATAGCGGAAAATCAATAATTCGAAATTTACCCCCAAAGTACAACGCAGGCTTTGCACGCCAATCGGTTAACTCATACAAACGCGAACCACGGCCACCTGCAAGAATAATTGCATAGGTATCACGGGTTAAATTACTAATATAACGAACATTACTCATAAACAGACTCCATTCGGCTTTTAATCAAAAGCCACGATTATTAAGCATATATCCACGTTTACTGTGTGTATTTCGCGGTGCGAACACTATCGGTTTTAAGTTTACTTTTTCATCCAGATATCGTCGCGGTAGCCCGCGATGGTGTTATCACTAGAGAAACGGCCACTGGCGGCGCTGTTTCTGATACTGATTTGTTGCCAGGTGTCCTGGTCTAAATAGGTTTGCGCGACTTTTTCTTGTGCAATACGGTAACTGTCAAAATCTGCTGCGGTCATCCATTGATCGTATGGGTCGATAATTGAAGCAATAATATGATCAAAAATACCCGGCTCGACCAAATTAAAGTGACCACTTTTAAGCATGCTCATTACCCCACTGAGGGCTTCAGATTGAGCAATTATTTGTTGTGGTTGATAATTCACTTTGGCTTGTGCAACCTGAGCAGCGTCTAAACCAAACAGGAAGAAGTTTTCGTGCCCCACCTCTTCTAACATTTCAATGTTTGCGCCATCTAACGTACCAATGGTCAATGCGCCGTTCATCATAAATTTCATGTTACCTGTGCCCGAGGCTTCTTTACCTGCGGTAGAAATTTGTTCAGATAAATCGGTACCAGGACAAATTTTTTCCATTGCACTGACATTATAGTTTGGTAAAAATGCCATCCGCAGATAAGGCGTCACTAATGGATCTGAATTGACCATATGGGCAACATTGTTGGCTAATTTGATGATTTGTTTCGCCATGGCATAACCCGGCGCCGCTTTACCGCCAATTAATACACAGCGCGGCACCATGCCTTCGGTATCGCCATTTAAAATACGGCGGTACAAATGAATCACATGCAAAATATTTAACAGTTGGCGCTTATATTCGTGAATGCGCTTAACCTGCACATCAAACATCATGCTTGGGTCAAATTTAACCCCGCACTCCTGATATACAAATTCACTTAACGCTTGTTTATTCGCAAGCTTAATTTCAGCCCATTCCTTCACAAACACTTTATCGCTGGTAAAGGCATTTAAGGCGGAAAGTCGTGATAAATCGGTGATCCACTCTTTGCCTAAGCGACGAGTAATTAAGTCTGCCAACTTCGGATTACAATACGCAAGCCAACGCCTTGGGGTAACACCATTGGTTTTATTATTAAATTTCTCTGGCCATAATTGGTAAAAATCACTAAAGAGACCGTCTTTTAATAATTGCGTATGTAAACCCGCTACGCCATTGACAGAAAAACTCGCGACGATGGCAAGGTAGGCCATTCTGATGTGTTGCTCTGGTCCTTCTTCAATAATTGACATACTCGTCAATTTTTCAATGTTTCCAGGCCAGTGATGTGCCACTTGTTCAAGATAACGTGAGTTGATTTCAAAAATGATTTCAACAATACGTGGCAACATGTATTTCATCATCGGCACTGACCATCGCTCTAACGCTTCAGGCAGTAGAGTGTGATTAGTGTAGGCCATAGACTGACTCGTAATAGCCCAGGCTTCATCCCAGGTGAGTTCGTATTGGTCGAGTAGTAGGCGCATGAGCTCAGGCACCGCAATACTTGGGTGTGTATCGTTAAGCTGCAAAACATTATGCTGGCTAAATTGGTTGAAATCTTTGCCATAATGGGCAACATAACGCGCTAACAAATCTTGTAAACTGGCTGACGATAAAAAATACTGTTGCCTTAATCTAAGCTCTTTACCATTCACACTGGCATCATTTGGATACAACACCATGGTGATTTGCTCAGCCAAATTTTTGGTGGCAACCGCTTCAGCATAATCACCTTCATTAAATTCGGCTAAGTCAAACTCATCGTTTGCTTCTGCTTTCCATAACCGTAGCGTATTGATCCGGCCATTATTAAACCCGGGAATAGGCACGTCGTAAGGTACTGCCAATACATTTTGGGTGTCTGTCCATACATGATGCCGGCGTCCGTGTTTATCCACATAATTTTCGGTATGCCCAAAAAATGGCACAGTAACAATTTTATGGGCAATCCTGACTTCCCATGGATTACCATGACGTAACCAACGATCGGGTTGTTCAATTTGGTAACCGTCAACAATTTTTTGCATAAACATGCCATATTGATAGCGAATACCATAACCTGTAACCGATAAATCAAGGCTGGCACAACTGTCTAAAAAGCAGGCTGCCAAGCGCCCTAAGCCACCATTACCTAAACCGGCATCATGTTCAACTTGTTCAATATCTTCTAAGGTTATTGCGTAATCAGTTAATACGGCTTTAGCTTCGTCGGTTAAATTTAAGCTCAATAACGCATTGCCTAACGCTCGGCCCATTAAAAACTCAAGCGATAAGTAGGCCACTTGCTTTTGCTGGTATTGGTTGTCTTTAATCCGCGTTTGTCGCCAATCATCTAACATTTGTTCTTTTACACTTTCACCCACTGCGGTAAAAAGCTCTTCAGGATCATGATCATCACGACATAAACCGTAACGAATATGCCGCGCAAGTGATGCACCTAACGTATCACAGGGTTCACACGTGTCCCCTTTCACGGCAGTCTCCATGACAGGCTCAGCTTTAGTTTTAGCGTTTTTTTTACGTGGTGTTGGGGCTTTCTTTGCACCGGCACTTTCTTTAGCTGTGGTCATCCATCACTCCTTGGTAAATTCGGTATGAAATAATATTAAACTGCGATCGATTAGCTTCACTTGTTGATTGTTATCAACGGCAGGCTCAGAGGATTGGGTGTGTAATAAACAGTGCCAATGCTTAAGGTGAGCGAGTTGCGGTAAGGTAAACGTATGAGATTGATAATCTACATTGATGAGTAGCAATAAGGCTTCGGTACTTTCTGGCCCTGCGCCAATATCGGCATGGCCTAAATTACCGGTAATAATGACACTGAGTGTGCGTGTATGATGTTCGCACCAATGAGATTTGGTCATCACTTCGCCTTGGCGATTAAACCAGGCTAGGCCATTGTCAAAGAGGGCCTCTGGTTTATGAATAAACGCCTGGTGACATAACATAGGAAAGCGTTTACGTAAGCTAATCAGCTTTGCAGTGTAGCTCACCAATGACCAGTCAATCACATCCCAATCAAACCAACCTATCGGATTGTCCTGACAGTAGGCGTTATTGTTACCTTGTTGGCTCTGGCCAGACTCATCACCTGCAAGCAACATTGGCACACCCTGAGACAACAATAAACAGGTGAGTAAATTGCGTTTTTGACGTTCACGAATGGCGTTAATTTCTTGGTCATTGGTTTCACCTTCAACACCGTAATTATCACTGCAATTTTCTTGGTGCCCGTCGCGATTTTCTTCACCATTGGCTAGATTATGTCGTTGCTGATAACTCACTAAATCATGCAAGGTATAGCCGTCATGACTGGTGATAAAGTTGATACTGGCTGAGGGACCACGGCCATTGTGTTCAAAAAAGTCACTAGAACCATGAAAACGTTTGGCAAACTCTGGCAACATGCCGCTGTCACCGCGCCAAAAACGGCGCATTGCATCACGGTAGCGATCATTCCATTCACTAAAGGCAACAGGATAGTTACCCAGTTGATAACCGCCAGGACCAATATCCCACGGTTCAGCAATCAATTTGACCTTACACAATACGGGATCTTGAGTTATGGCATCAAAAAAACCGCTTCCAGGGTCAAAACCATAAACTTCGCGGCCAAGACAACTGGCTAGGTCAAAACGAAAACCATCAACGCCCATCACTTCAACCCAATATCGTAATGAGTCCATGACTAACATAAGCACTTGGGGATGATTTAAATTGAAGGTGTTACCACAGCCAGTGTCGTTAATGTTAAAGCGCTTATCATTGGGCAATAATCGATAATAGCTGGCGTTATCTATGCCACGAAAACTGTATGTGGGGCCAAGATGGTTTCCCTCTGCTGTGTGGTTAAATACAACATCAAGTATCACTTCGATGCCGGCGTGATGAAGACGAGATACCATGTGTCTAAACTCGGCAATATCGCCGTTTTTATTGGCTAAATAGCCGCTATGTGGAGCCATAAAGGCGATACTATTGTAGCCCCAGTAATTGTTGAGGCTTTTTTCAGTTAAAAAAGGTTCGTCAAAAAAGCCATGTATGGGTAACAACTCAACACAGGTAATACCCAGGTTTTGTAAGTAGTCAATGACAGGTTGACTGGCAAGGCCGGCGAACGTGCCCTGCTCGTTGAAATCGATTTGAGGATGTTGTTTGGTAAACCCTTTTACATGAGTTTCAAATAACACACTTTTATGTAATGGATTGGCCAAAGGTACGATGGGAATGTCGGCGACAAAATCACACGCGACCACCTGACATTTGGGCATATAAGCCGCGCTGTCTTGGGTATCAAATGACAAGTCTTCATTAGGGGCGTCAACATCGTAGCCATATAACGCGGGATGTTGGATGACCTCACCGACCAATTTTTTTGCGTAAGGGTCGAGTAGTAATTTATGATGATTAAATCGATGCCCGAGCTCAGGCTGATACGGGCCAAACACGCGATAACCATATAACAAGCCCGCTTTAGCATCCGCAAGATGGCAATGCCAAATTTGGCGGGTGCTGTCTCGCATAATATACTGTGCTACTTCAACTTGTCCGCTAGGATCAAATAGACATAACACCACTTTGGTAGCGTGGGCTGAAAACAACGAAAAGTTGACTCCGTTGTCATCAATTGTTGCCCCTAAAGGATAGGGGTAACCACTGGTCATATCCATAATGAATCCCTACATATAAATAAGCTTAAAGACTTTTAAGTGCAAATATTACTCAGCAAGTTCGAATGCTTCTGGCACAAAAATAGTACAACCTAGAGGGGGAACAGTAATCACGATACTGTTATCCATACCCTGCCATGGCGTGGTTTGTGTTTCAAATGGGCCTTCATTAATCACATGACTGCCACCGTAATAGTGGTGATCGCTGTTGAGTGCTTCGGTATATTGCCCTGCACTAGGTAGCCCAAGTCGGAAGCCGTGATGCACTTGCGGTGACATATTGACTACAATGATTGCGTGTTGCTGTTTGGCTTTAGCGTAGCGGCAGTAAACCAAAATGTTGTTGTCAGCATTGTTGCAATCAAGCCAGGCAAACCCGTCACTTTGGTGGTCACATTCGTATAACGCGGGGGTTTGTTGGTAAAGCTGATTTAGGTCACGAACCCAATCTTGCATACCTTGATGCGGTGCGTATTCAAGTAAATGCCAATCAAGGCTTTGGTTATGATTCCATTCATTACGTTGAGCAAACTCATTGCCCATAAACAGCAGTTTTTTACCTGGATGCGACCACATAAAACCATAGTAAGTGCGTAGTGTGGCAAATTTTTGCCAGTCATCACCAGGAATTTTGTGCAGTAAAGACCCTTTGCCATGCACTACTTCATCATGGCTTAACGATAAAATGAATTGTTCGGTAAAGGCATAGACTAAGCTAAATGTGAGCTCTCCATGATGAAAACGACGGTAAAGTGGATCGCAGCTGATATAACGTAATGTGTCATTCATCCAGCCCATATTCCACTTAAAGCCAAAACCTAAACCATTTTGATCAGTTGCTTGAGTGACACCTGGCCATGCGGTGGATTCTTCAGCAATCATATTAATACCCGGAAAACACTGGTACATACGTGCATTCAACTCTTGTAAAAATTGAATGGCTTGCAGGTTTTCACGCCCGCCAAATTCATTGGGTACCCACTGATCAGCATTACGGCTGTAATCAAGGTATAACATCGATGACACCGCATCTAAACGCAGACCATCAAAATGGAATTCATCGAGCCAATAATAGGCATTACTGTATAAAAAACTGCGCACTTCAGCGCGGCCATAGTTATAAATTAACGTGTCCCAATCAGGGTGCTCACCTTTACGTGGGTCTTGATGCTCATATAAACAACTGCCATCAAAACGCACCAGACCATGGGGATCGCGAGGATAATGCGCCGGTACCCAGTCGAGCAACACGGCAATATCTTGTTGATGACACGCATCAATAAACGCTTTAAGGCCATTAGCATCACCAAACCGATAAGTCGGCGCGTACAGACCTACGGGTTGATACCCCCATGAACCGTCAAAGGGAAACTCGCTAATTGGCATCAATTGTAAATGGGTAAACCCCATCTCTTTTACATAGGGCACCAACTCGTTAATTAACTGCACATAATCAGTATATTCTTGGCCTTCCTCGCCGGTTCTGCGCCAAGACGCTAAGTGCACCTCATAAATCGACATTGGCTGATTATGACTGTGGCTTTGGCTACGTTCTTTGAGCCATTGCTCGTCTTGCCATTGATATAATGCAGGTGAAGGAATTTTAGAGGCGTTATGTGGCGATGGCTGCATCGATACGGCATAAGGATCTGACTTTACGACCACATGACCATGCTCATCGGTAATCGCAAATTTGTAATGTTGCTCGGCTTCGACTTCAACGATAAAAATATCCCACAAACCACTCGCTGGGTGAAAACGCAGAATATGACGTTTTTGATCCCATGCGTTAAAATCACCCATTAATGCGACTTTTTTTGCATTTGGCGCCCACACACAAAAATGCACACCAGTGACACCTTCATGTTCACGCCAGTTAGCGCCTTGAAAACGGTATGCCTGTAACTGGCTACCTTCACCAAATAAATACACATCTTGTGGATCTAATAAACTGTCGAATTGATATGGGTCACTGATCAGTTGCTCACAAAGAGGAAATTGTACCCGCAGTTGATAAGTAAAAGGTTTCACTCTACGGCCCATTTTGCCGGCAAATAAACCCTGTTCATTAAGCTGCTCAAGGCTCGTTACTTTACGGCCATCCTTAAGGCTAATCACATCGACCGATATCGCACCGGGTAGATAACAACGAACAATTAATCCTTTGCCGTCACTACTACTGTGCATGCCAAGCAATGAAAACACATCAGTGTAATCTCCATTTAATAACGCAATATCGCTACCTTGATGAAAATATGCAGTCGCTACAGTCATATACAATGATCCATTATTGTTCTGAATTGTTGGATGAAGACATATTGGCAGCAAATTGCTGGCCGCTAGCTTGTCTTGATTGTTTAATTGCATTCAACCTTTGCTGCACTTTAACGCTTTGGGACATTTGTTGAATGCTCAATGGCAAACGACGTTGCCAGTTTGGAAACTCTTTCCACGTACCAGGAATATTAACGCCGTGTTTATCTGCGACTAAATCACTCAATTGCACACTGAATAATTGTGCATTGCCTCTCGCTGCCACCGATATCCACGCCAGTAACAACACATCAAAATCAACTTGATCAATATAGTCATCTGCAACAGGTTCAATCGCCCCCAGCTCAACCAATAAATGAATTAACTGTTGTTTTTCAAGCTGACGAATATGCAAAACCTGAAGTAATCGTTCGTCGTTATCGATTAATTGCAGCTGTCGTCGTAATTTAAGATCATCACCCGTCCACCACGCTTTAATGGTGGGCACATCATGATTGGCGAGCATCATTAAACTTTGATGTTTGTAATCTTTAGGATATTTAAAGCGATCGTAATCTTTGCAAAAGTAAAAAAGCTCGTTAGAGAACACCCCTGCTTGCGCTAAGCGCGATACAATTTCTGGCGGTACAATGCCAAGATCTTCACCAATGACAACACAGCGGGCACGTTGGCTTTCAAGACACACAATCGCTAATAGGGTTTCAACCGGGTAATAAACGTAACTGCCTTCGCCTAACTCGCGATTAAGTGGCCACCACCATAAACGTAATAAGCCCATAACATGATCGATGCGTAATGCACCGCAATGTTGCATATTACTGCGCACTAATTGGATAAAATGGCTAAAATCATGTTGTTTTAATTTTACCGGGTCAAATGGCGTTAACCCCCAATTTTGCCCTTGCTCTGCAAAGGGATCCGGTGGTGCACCAATACTGGCGTTATCACAAAACAACGCTAAATTTGCGCTCACTTCAGCACCATGGCTCACTGCACCTACGGCTAAATCACGTATAAGGCCAATGCTCATACCGCATTGTTTTGCGTTAAGCTGACATGCTTCTAATTGTTCACTTGCAACAAATTGCAAGTACAAATAAAAGCCTTCTTCCTGAGTGAAATATTTTGAAGCTAATTCAATCTCTTTATGAACAAACTGCATCAATGCAATTTTATCCTGTTCAACAAAATGCAAGTAAGCATGATATCTGGCGGTTTCATTCTTTACATGTTGCTGACAAAATATTTGATACAACTTTTCAAACGCTGCGTATTTGAGCAGCTGTACTTCTTCATAGTTAATCAATTGAGCTTGATTTAACGCTTGCTTTTTTTGTTGCCACTGTTGAGTTGTGAGCTCTTTTTGCACCGCTTTATATTCATAAACCGCTTCAATTTGAATGTACAAAGGATTTAAACGGCGGCGATCGGTCGGACTATAAGGACTGGGGTTTTCTGGCTGGCTGATGTCTAACGCGTGCAGTGGATTAAGCAGAATAAAATCGGCTCCGCCGTGAGCGGCATAGTCAATAAGTTCAGCGAGGTTACCAAAATCGCCAATTCCCCATTGTTCATCGCTGCGCATGGCATACAATTGCGCATTTAAGCCCCATAGCTGTTTTTGCGCTTGAGAGTGCGCCGCGAGGCGACCTTGATATGCCGTTTGTGGTGCCAGCATAATTTGACCGTACAAGGTGTTCACCCGCGTAGAATCACCAATAAACGCTAAGCTAATATGATGATAACCTAAATGTAGATTGGGTTTGTCTAACACCAAACGATACTGACAGTAACGTTGTCCACCATAATAGTATTCACCGACGACATTACAATCTTGGCAGCGAGCGGTCACCGTTAAGGTATCTATGCATTCACCATAAATGGTGACTTTGAACGCAAAAGGATAATTGTCAGGTAATTGCACATCAATGTGTGGCTTATCGATTTCACACCATTGAAAACGGTGTAATGGCACCAACCAGGGATCGACATCTAACTGCTCAATACGTTGAGCCATGTTATGTTCGGTCAGTAAATGCGGATATTCGGACGGATCACATTGATGTTGATTGAATGATGTGGGTATTAACATCGTGGTTAATATACCCTGCCTATCCTTAGCAGGTATGTGAACCAGTTTACCGATACAATCGATAAACTCTGCTCCAACGCCTTGCAAATACAGCAACTTCTCCAGTCCCATATTTGTCTTCCCTCGCGATTATTAACTGCATTAATTCCAGCAGTTATCATGCCAGTTAATCGTAACAATATAGCGACAAATTAATGGCAGAAAAATGACAAGAATAAACCATTATAAATCATAATCTTAATTAGATATAACACAATAAAACAACTATATAAAACATACGCTTTAAACTATCTTCTTGCACTATATCAGCGCAAAACAAACAAAGATAGTGCAATAATTGATCATAAAAACAGTTTTGTTGCGTTAACATAGCGCAGTCATTATTAGGCGTAAAAACAATGGATTATTGAACAGAAAACGAACGCCTAAATGCCCTTTACAAGCGCAATATGCTTTGTCTGTTAATTAGGCCCTGTTATGATAAATCAACCTATCTGCATTCTCTGAGAAAGAGCCGCCTTTTGAATAAACATGAATTTACAATACGCTACAATTTTAATCAGCTGAGTGCTGCAATTGCGTCTGCACCCACGGCATATTTAGGCCGTCAAGCAGCAGTATTGATCCCTATTATTGAAATAGATCAACAACTGCACCTTGTATTGACCCAGCGAGCAATGCATTTACGCCATCATCCTGGGCAAATCAGTTTCCCGGGTGGCAAAGTAGAGCCTAACGACGTAAACGCCATTCATACTGCATTACGTGAAGCCCATGAAGAAATAGGCTTACATGCTGAAAACGTCGAAGTATTAGGCTTATTTCCACCACACAAAACTTTTACAGGGTTTGAAATCACTCCAGTGGTGGCTTTTGTAAAACAGCATTTTGAGTTAGTCATTGATCCTGGCGAAGTGGCAGACTGCTTTACGGTTCCACTTCGTTTTTTTATAGACAGGGATAATCGGCATCAGGTATTTCATTATCGGCATGGCAAACGTTATCACGTTCATTTTATGCCGTTTGAAGACCGTTTTATTTGGGGGGTAACGGCAGCAATCATTGATTTATTATGCCGCCATGTCACGCAAAACTGATTTTTTTATAGCTTAAATAATGTAGCGAATGTATAACCCAGCAGATAATGACACCACTAATAGCAAAGGGATATTGACCCAAAAACCCATTCTGGTGGTGGTTTTTGCATAAAAATTAACAAGCAAGTTTAAAAAACTCACGCCAGCACAACACCAAATTAAATACTCTAACTTAACCGTCAGATCGGGTTCCCAATAAAGACGCACAGACACACCTTTACTCAAAAAATACCCTACTGCACGATCCGGTCTTGCCTCACCAAATATAATCAATGCATAAATGGCCAAACTCCAACCTAAAATCGATAATACCGTCAACACGACTTGCAAAATACCTAATCGAGACATGTCCTATTCCTTGGTTTACACAATATGCACCCTCATCCTTCACCATAACTTTTCACTCAGATAATTAACGAAGGTAGGCGTGATGTTGATAATCGGCTTTGGCTTAACTCGCTCATTTGCCAAATATTTAACCGACTTAATCAAAAGTAACACAATAATCATTATAGAATAGCGTTTTAAGCTTGAGAAAAGCCACCAGCAAGGTAAGATAAACCCAAATTTATATTCATAATTCGATACGTTGGAGAATTAAGCAACAATGAGCATTACATCTGTCGCTTCTGTATTTAAAGGTGAACACGCCATCGGTTCGCAAGTCACGGTTCGTGGCTGGGTGAGAACTCGCCGTGATTCTAAAGCGGGTATTTCTTTCTTGGCCGTTTATGACGGTTCATGTTTCGACCCTATTCAAGGTGTCGTGCCAAATAGCCTAGCCAATTACAATGACGATGTATTGAAATTGACTGCCGGCTGCTCTGTGGTAATGACGGGTGAAGTGGTTGCATCTCCGGGTGCTGGTCAGGCATTTGAACTGCAAGTCTCTGCAGTAGATGTTACCGGATTTGTTGATGATCCAGATACCTACCCAATGGCCGCTAAGCGCCACTCTATCGAGCATTTACGTGAACTAGCCCACTTACGTCCGCGAACCAACATTATTGGTGCAGTTGCGCGTGTGCGTAACTGTTTATCGCAAGCAATTCATCGTTTCTACCATCAAGAAGGATTTATTTGGGTATCTACCCCATTAATCACCGCTTCTGACTGTGAAGGTGCAGGCGAAATGTTCCGTGTATCAACATTAGACATGGAAAACCTGCCACGCACTCCAGCGGGTAAAGTCGATTACGACAAAGACTTTTTCGGTAAAGAATCATTTTTAACGGTATCTGGTCAGTTAAACGCTGAAACTTATGCTTGTGCCTTGTCTAAAGTGTATACCTTTGGCCCGACTTTCCGCGCTGAAAACTCAAACACAACCCGCCACCTTGCAGAATTCTGGATGGTTGAGCCTGAAGTCGCCTTCGCAACATTAGATGATGCGGCTGAGCTTGCTGAAAAAATGCTTAAGTTTGCATTTAACGCCGTGCTTGAAGAACGTATGGACGACTTGAACTTCTTCAACGAACGAGTGGATAAAACCGTAGTTGAGCGTTTGCAATCGTTTGTGAGCAGCGATTTCGCTCAGGTTGATTACACAGACGCCGTCGAAATTCTTAAAAACTGTGGTAAGACGTTCGAATTCCCAGTTGAATGGGGTATCGATTTACAATCTGAACATGAGCGTTACCTAGCTGAAGAACACTTTAAAGCACCGGTTGTAGTGAAAAACTACCCGAAAGACATTAAAGCCTTCTACATGCGTTTAAACGATGATGGTAAGACCGTTGCTGCGATGGATGTGTTAGCACCTGGTATTGGTGAGATCATCGGTGGTGCGCAGCGTGAAGAGCGTTTAGATGTATTAGATGCCCGTCTAGCTGAAATGGAACTAAGCCAGGAAGATTACTGGTGGTATCGTGACCTACGTCGCTATGGCACAGTACCTCACGCAGGTTTTGGTTTAGGTTTCGAGCGTTTAGTGTCTTACGTGACTGGCGTGAACAACATCCGCGATGTTATTCCGTTCCCACGTGCACCACGTTCGGCTAACTTCTAGTATCCGACCTACCCAATCTATTGATGTTAAAACGCGCCTTGATGGCGCGTTTTTTATTATGCCTTGAGCAACTCAAAATCAATTTCGGGCAAAGATTCAAAACCGGGTTTAGCAAAAAGATAACCTTGCATCAGTTCGATACCGGCATTTTTTAACCAAAGATACTCTTCCATGGTTTCTATCCCTTCGGCTAACACTGTGATGTTAAGTTCTTGCATCATATTCAAGCAGTGGTTGACGATGACCTGACGAGTACTATTTAAATTAATATTGCGGATAAGCCCCATGTCGAGCTTAATAATATCAGTTTGAAAATCTGCGAGTAAATTCAACCCAGAAAACCCAGAACCAAAATCATCTGTGGCCGTTTTGAATCCTAATGCTTGATAATAATTAACGATTTTTTTGATGTGTTCACTGTCTTCAATTTTTTCAACTTCAGTAAATTCAAACATAATGCGTTCTGTTGGAAATTGATATTTTTTTGCAGCTTCAAGTGTGGTACGAATACAGCGCTCTGGCTTATAAATGGCATTGGGTAGAAAATTAATGCTCAACATTGAGTCGATACCCAGCTTTGCAGCTAAAGCTATTGCTTTAATGCGGCAAAGTTGATCGAACAAGTAGCGGTTATCATCATTAACCTTAGCGATAATAGAATAAGCCGACTCATTATTCACTCCACGCACTAACGCCTCATAACCAAAAACGTCCATGGTTTGACAATTGATAATGGGTTGGAATGCCATGGTAAAATCAAAGTCGAGCTTATTATCATCGATACAATGATTACACACTACTTTGTCGCAATTTATATCGTCTGATTTCATATTTTTTACCAGTTTATTCTCTGTATATTTCGCATCAATGCGTCACAAGTTATTCAATTAAAGCACTTTACATAAAGTGTAGTCTAGGGCGTGTGTATATTTGTTTATTTTTTATCAGCAAAGATAAACACGCCCTAGTAAGATAAATTAGCTGTTTAAAATAATTTGTTCGCGTAGATGTTTCACTTCATCACGCAATGCGGCAGCTTGTTCAAATTCAAGGTTTCTGGCAAATTCGTGCATTTGCTTTTCAAGCGCATCAATTTGATGGCTTAAGTCGGCAACACTGGTATAGGTAGCACGGCTGTCTGCCACGTGTGCATACTTGCCTTGTTGCTTTTGCTGACCTTTGGCTTTTTTAGGATCGCCAACATCCATCACATCGGTAATACTTTTAACCACGCCACGGGGCACAATACCGAGTTTAAGATTATGCTGGTGTTGTTTTTCGCGTCTACGTTCCGTTTCACCCATGGCTTTAGCCATTGAATTGGTAATTCTGTCGGCATAAAGAATCACTTTACCGTTAACATTACGGGCGGCGCGGCCAATTGTCTGAATAAGTGACCTCTCAGAACGTAAAAAGCCTTCTTTATCTGCATCAAGAATACACACCAACGACACTTCAGGTAAATCTAACCCTTCACGCAATAAGTTAATCCCAACGAGTACATCAAAATGACCTAAGCGAAGATCGCGAATAATTTCAATTCGCTCAACAGTGTCAATATCTGAATGTAAGTAGCGCACTTTAACGCCATGTTCGTCGAGGTATTCAGTTAAGTCTTCGGACATACGTTTGGTTAACGTGGTCACTAATACCCGCTCATTAACCGCAACGCGTTTATGAATTTCAGATAATAAGTCATCCACCTGGATCCCAACAGGACGTACCTCAAGTACAGGATCAAGCAATCCAGTTGGCCGTACTACCTGCTCAGCAACCTCGCCATCACTTTTATCAAGCTCATATTGGCTTGGTGTGGCGGATACAAAAATGGTTTGTGGCATTAAGCGCTCGAACTCTTCGAACATTAATGGTCGGTTGTCGAGTGCGGAAGGTAAGCGAAAACCATATTCAACTAGGTTCATTTTACGACTACGATCGCCTTTGTACATGGCACCAATTTGCGGAACGGTCACATGAGACTCGTCAATAATTAACAAACCGTCAGCAGGTAAATAATCAAGAAGGGTCGGAGGTCCTTCACCGGTGCCCCGCCCCGACAAATAACGCGAGTAGTTTTCGATACCTGAGCAATAGCCTAATTCAACCATCATTTCGACGTCATATTGAACGCGTTCAGTGATCCGTTGTGCTTCTATCAACTTGTTATTGTCGAGCAAAAATTGCCGGCGTTCTCTCAGCTCTTCTTTAATCTCTTCTGTTGCCGCCAAGATTTTTTCACGTGGCGTGACATAATGCGTTTTAGGATAAATAGTGGTTCTAACGATGCGCTTATTAATTTGTCCTGTCAGTGGATCAAACTCGCTTAAACGTTCAATTTCATCATCGAACAATTCAACACGAATGGCTTCACGTTCAGATTCAGCAGGAAAGATATCAATCACCTCGCCCCGCACGCGATATGTACCGCGTTGCAGCTCAATGTCATTGCGGGTGTATTGTAATTCACTGAGGCGGATCAAGATGTCACGTTGCCCCATAAAGTCACCCTGACGTAGGTGCAATAGCATTTTCATGTATGAGTCAGGATCGCCCAGACCATAAATAGCTGAAACTGAAGCAATCAGTACCACATCTTTGCGCTCTAATAACGCTTTAGTTGCTGACAATCGCATTTGTTCGATGTGGGCATTAACAGATGCATCTTTTTCAATAAAAGTATTTGACGCAGGAACGTATGCTTCTGGTTGATAATAATCATAATAAGAAACAAAGTATTCAACCGCATTGTGAGGAAAAAACTCTTTCATTTCGCCATAAAGCTGGGCAGCAAGGGTTTTATTGGGGGCCATAATAATGGTTGGCCGACCCATTTGTTTGATCACATTGGCAATAGTGTAAGTTTTACCTGATCCTGTCACCCCGAGTAAGGTTTGGCTGGCAATGCCAGACTGTAAACCATCGACAAGTTGGTTAATTGCAGTGGGCTGATCGCCCGCAGGTTCAAATTTGGACTCTAAGGTAAAAACAGACTCTGACACTGGGCGGTTTCCTTATTTATTGAACCGTTAATGATATACCTAAACGCTAATATGTTGCGACAGTAAATATGAAGAAGTGCAATGATTCGTCATCACAATACTGTCAAACAGATGAATTCATTTGTGCTGTGCAATATTTGTTTATCCATTGGTAACTAAAATGATCTCTTTTACTTAGCTCGCTTAGCAGAATATTCGCGCCCGAATATGCTTGAGCGTGACCAGAGCAAGATCGTAAACAATCAATGCCATGTTTTTAATCACAGCCATGGTTTGCCATGTATAAAATATATCGGACGATTACGATCGTTTAAGGCCATTTAATCTTGAAGATGACAACCGAGCGATCCTGAAATGAAACAGATTAACAAAAACCGTTTTATCCTAAAAACAGCACTTAAATCGGTGAAAAACTAAACTAAACTGCAATTTAATACACAATCATCAATGCAATCGAATTACAATTTTGCAATTCACAGAACAGTCAAAAAACAAAACAGTTGATTTTTGTATGCATATGAATATAAACAAGTTAATTTATTGCTAATGAATAAGTGCATTTTAACTCCAAACCATACTCAGCAAGGGATTGGAGGCAATTTACAGTAGAAGTCCACAAGTTTATCCACAGATTTAGTGGATAAGTCACTAAACTCCAATGTGGGTGCGGGATACCGCGATGGCAGGATTCATAAAAACGTAAGAATGTTTTGATGAAATTTAATTACATTTGATATTCAATACGGAACAAAAAGACAATCGGATCATGAGTTGCTAATAAAGTATTGGGCATAAATGATAATATTTGGTTTGATCAACGCAATGTCACTCACCCAGTCACACAGAATCTGTAGTCCCCTCTTTTTAAGATGTTATCGACTTTTGTCTGACCTGTTCTCTGGATAAGAGATACACTTATGCGATTTAAAATCAGCATGTTAACCCTCCTCTTTTTCAAGCTTGTGGTTTGTTATGCTAACCAAGGCGAATTGATGCGTCAAAAGCGAGCCTATCGTAAGTCGATTAAAGCAAGGCAATGGACTGTTTGAGAGGCGTTTATTATCTAGCTCAGTTTATCTAGCATAACGACATATCAAAGTCTCTGCCGCGCTGCTGTATATACCCAATCAACTTGGAGAGACGTGTTTCAGAGCTTCACCGTGTTTTCAATACTAGGCGCGTTAATGCAGTAATGTAGGTACCTTATAAATTAACGCAACAACGCTCTTGATTTAATAATAAGGGGAACACGATGAAGCTCCCAAGGGGCAAGTGTTACACGCGTTTATGCTGCGGCTTTTGTTAATTTAGCTGATTTTAGAAGGGGAATAACCATTACCCGCAACCAATGCCTTGCCTAAACGCGTGTAAATTCTTGCTGAAATCGAGCATCTTCAGGTTGTTTGGGTATATGTGAAATGGGAAACGATTCTCTGTAAAACGACTTTGAAAGCTTAACAGGGCTTGGTAAACAAAAAACAATAATACGTTCATCAAGTTGATTGAGAGCCGGCATATTCAATCATTCGTTCCACTCAAAGCCGATTAATATTTAAATGCTTTCTCGCGTTCAATGACAAAGTGAATCGCAGCCGCTAATTGATTGACAGTACCTCAACAATAGAAAACGCATCATGTATTACTCTTTTTTATCAAAGAGCCGTTCTACCGTTCATGATTTGATTTTATCTAAGTATTTCATTTTCTATTCATTGTTCAAAAATCAACATAAATGCCCAAAAGTCGTGCACGATGTGTATTTGGTAACCAATTAGTCACATAAATGCGATTTTTTTTCTAACTCGAGTTGACTCAGTTACCAGAGCGTTTTACTATGCGCTCCGTTCTCAGCAATACATTGCTAAAAACGATTCCCCAGTAGTTCAGTCGGTAGAACGGCGGACTGTTAATCCGTATGTCACTGGTTCAAGTCCAGTCTGGGGAGCCAATTTAGTATACTGTTAAGAACGTAAGCGTAATTCCCCAGTAGTTCAGTCGGTAGAACGGCGGACTGTTAATCCGTATGTCACTGGTTCAAGTCCAGTCTGGGGAGCCAACGCTTAATGTTATCGAAATCGATTCCCCAGTAGTTCAGTCGGTAGAACGGCGGACTGTTAATCCGTATGTCACTGGTTCAAGTCCAGTCTGGGGAGCCATCGAGATAACAATTTGAAATGATCAATTCCCCAGTAGTTCAGTCGGTAGAACGGCGGACTGTTAATCCGTATGTCACTGGTTCAAGTCCAGTCTGGGGAGCCATTTCAAACCGTCCAAAATAATGATCAATTCCCCAGTAGTTCAGTCGGTAGAACGGCGGACTGTTAATCCGTATGTCACTGGTTCAAGTCCAGTCTGGGGAGCCATCATCATTAGCATCAAATTCCCCTCTAAGTACTAATTATTCAATTCATTAGTTTACACACTTTCTTCTACCCTATTATTTCCGTAGTTAATTGTTGCTTGATATTTTACTCACTACTGCGTCTGCTATGCTTATTGACTCACCCACTAACAACAAATCTATTTTTCCAGTAATTATAATGCTTTAGGTTAATAATAATTTAATAATATACCTGCTATGATATTATTGGTTATTATATAAACTATCGTGATAACACCTTAATCGTCATGCCCATTCAGATGGCACAGCCTTTGCTGCAAGCATCTGGCTGAAATGGCTAATATTGACAACTCGTAAGGAATGGATGTTTTATGGGCTTATCAAAATCCTTTCAGCTGGTACTTTTCATTGTTTTCGGCCTGTTGATTTTTCGGATCTGGTCTGTTGAAAATAATGAAGTACAAGAACAAGGTGAAATTGCACGCGCACAATATTTGCAATACGTGCAAACTTATCGCACATGGGATGGTGATGGCGAAGCCCTGTATCAACAAATGTCGGCAAAATTTACTTTTCAGTTTTTTCAATTTATTCACAATACTGATAGCAATTTAAACTTCACTCATGGCAGCTTACAGCGACCCAGTGATGATTTTGCTAGTCAAATTTTCAATATCGAACTTGGCCACATTCAGTCGTTTCCTCAAGCACGATTACAAGTGCGTTTAGATACTTCTAGCGTATTGTCTAGTAACATTGCCGATCTAAAAGAAACTGCCACCCTGCTAATTGGTGCCTACATTGTATTAATGTTGTTGTTTGCCGCATTAGTGCAATTACACAGAAAACGTATTCGTTATGCTGCAGAGTACGTCACACACATTCCTGATTTGTCTTTTTTAGCACTTGAGCGCTCCCGTTTCCCTGGGGTATTGCGCCCATTAGGTAATGCCCTTGAAACCTGCCGTGGCCAGTTAAAGCTCAGCCTAGACCATGTTCGAAAAGAAAACGAATTACTGACAAAGGCGGCTTATCAAGATCCTGTCAGTGGCTTCTCTACTCGGCAACGTTTTACTCAATTTTTAGAAGACTTAAGCCAATCAAATAAGCAGCAATATGGCGTTTTGATCATGGTAAAAGCCGCAGAACTTGCGAGCATTAACCAACTGCATGGCAGAGCGGCCGGTGATGATTATTTAGCGAAACTGGCTAATTGTATTCGTAAAGCGGTTTCATCATTGGGAGTAAATGAATGCTTTAGGGTTTCAAGTGGTGATTTTGCGGTGTTTATTGATGGCATAACACTTAAAGAAGGTGAGAAATGTTTAGAACAGCTCAAACGTCACCTTGATGAATACGCCCAAAGTACCCGAAGTGATTCTATCGCCCATGCAGGGATGGTGCCTTATAAAGAAGGTTGTGAACCGTTAGCGTTAATGGCATTGGCTGATACCGCTGTCAGTATTGCGCAAACATTGGGCCCTAATCGTTATTATCAACTTGAGAAACTCTCAGGGGATGAACAATTTGGTGATGACCACTGGAAACTCACAATTGACGATTTAATTAATCGCCGCAGCATTAATTTTTATCAGCAACCTATTCAACCGTGTAATAATCAAACCGATGTTTATCGCGAATTATTAGCACGCTTTTATAACGCTGAAGGTAAATACCTGCCAACAACCACAGTCATTGCCATGGCTGAGCGTTATGGGCTGAATATTGAACTGGACAAAATGATCGTTATTCAAACGATTAAAGTGTTGAGTGAAAACCCAAGCATTATCGGTAACATGGGTGTCAACATTAGTGCATTATCGGCGTTACAAGATGGATTTACCACCTGGTTAAAAGACCTATTGACCAAACACCGCCATGTAGCTTCTCGATTGATATTCGAACTCAATGAGTCAGGCATGCAAGCAAATTTAATATCAAGCCGTCAATTTGTCAGCGAAATGCATAAAGTCGGTGCTAAAGTGGCTATTGAGCGTTTTGGCTTGGGCTTTACCTCGTTTAAATTCTTCCGAGAAGTACGTCCAGATTTTATCAAACTCGACAGTAGCTACAGCGACAATATTGAACAAGATAATAATAATAAGTTTTTTGTTCGCATGATGGTTGATATCGCTAAACGTATTAGCATTCGGGTGATAGCTACCGGCGTGGAAAAACAAGACGAAAAGCTCACCCTAGAAAAGTTACTGGTTGACGGCCTGCAAGGGTATTACATTGCCAAGCCTGAAGTTTTAGTCAAAAAACAGTAATCATTAGGTTATTAAAATGTAAAATCGAGCATTTTATCACAAGGTTAAGCATTTTATGTTTAACCTTGTTTTTTATCCGTTGTTTCTCAGCGCTAAACCTTAGATAATACTAGGATCTATTGGTCAAGAAAATGTAGCAATGACAGAGTACCTTCTTTTATTAATCGGTACAGTACTGGTTAATAACTTCGTCCTGGTTAAATTCTTAGGTCTATGCCCTATTATGGGGGTGTCGAGTAAATTGGCGTCTGCAATTGGCATGTCAATGGCAACCACGTTTGTATTAACATTAGCCTCAATTTTAAGCTATCTCACCAATGAATTTTTACTACAGCCCTTCGACTTAAGCTACTTGCGTACCATGAGTTTTATTTTGGTCATTGCCGTGGTGGTCCAATTTACTGAAATGGTCGTACAAAAAACCAGTGCATCACTGCATCGTGCCTTAGGGATTTATTTACCACTGATTACTACTAACTGTGCAGTATTGGGCGTCGCGTTACTCAATGTCAACGAAGACCATAACTTTATTCAATCAGCAATTTATGGCTTTGGAGCCGCGGTCGGCTTTTCATTAGTATTGATTTTATTTTCTGCTATGCGTGAACGTTTAGCAGCTGCCGATGTGCCAGTTCCTTTTAAAGGAGGCGCAATTGCCATGATCACCGCCGGGTTAATGTCGTTAGCATTTATGGGGTTTGCGGGGCTGGTTAACTAATTATGACAAGCATATTTATTGCCGTTGCCGTACTCAGTTTACTGGCATTAGTGTTTGGGGTGATTTTAGGGTTTGCCTCAAAGAAATTTAAAGTCGAAGGTAATCCTGTTATTGATCAGGTCGAAGCCCTACTTCCGCAAACGCAATGCGGACAATGTGGATACCCAGGTTGTCGGCCTTACGCTGAAGCAATTGCCAATGGTGACCATATCAATAAATGCCCTCCTGGCGGCACTGCCACTATGGAAAAAATTGCTGAATTAATGGGCGTTGATCAAGAACCATTAAACGCAGAAGCTCAATCGACTGTAAAAAAAGTGGCTTACATTCGTGAAGATGAATGTATTGGCTGCACAAAATGTATCCAAGCCTGCCCAGTTGATGCCATTTTAGGCGCGGGTAAGCTTATGCACACCGTCATCGCAAAAGACTGTACGGGATGTGATTTATGCGTAGAACCTTGCCCTGTTGATTGTATTGACATGATCCCTGTTGAAACCACTCTGCAAAATTGGGATTGGAAATTAAACACAATCCCAGTCAAGGTGATTCATTCTGAGCCAGAGGAACAAGCGTGCTAACGTTATTAGAACAACTGGATAAAGGATCGTTGTGGCAATCTCCTGGCGGGATACATCCTCCACAATTAAAAACACTTTCTAATCAATCTGCTATTGCGCGCTTACCCCTAGCAACGCGTTTTATTGTACCTGTGCCACTCGTGGGCGAACAAGCGACGTTATCCGTTGGCGTGGGCGATAAAGTACTAAAAGGTCAGTCATTGACAGAAGGAGCAGGTTTCACCTATTTGCCGGTGCATGCCCCTACCTCTGGACAAATTGTTGCCATAGAGCAGCACGCAACGAATCACCCTTCTTCATTGCCAACCTTAAGTTGTATTATTGAGTCAGATGGCCAAGATACCTGGTGTGATTTAATCCCTAATAGCCTTGAGCAACTGTCAAAGCTGCAGATATTAGACAAAATCAAGCAAGCAGGTATAGCAGGCATGGGCGGCGCAGCGTTTCCAAGCCATGTAAAGCTCAATCCAGCCAGTGAAATCGATTTAGTTATTATCAATGGCATCGAGTGTGAACCCTATATCACCTCAGATGACAGATTAATGCGCGATCACAGCGACGAAATTGTATCTGGTGTTGGCGTAATTAACCATTTGCTCAATCCGCAGCGGATCATTATTGCAATTGAAGATAATAAGCCTGAAGCGGCGCAAGCCATGCAAGCGGCGCTTAATAGAAGCAACCTACCTAAAGGCGTCGCGCGCGTCACAGTCATCCCGACTAAGTACCCTTCTGGCGGCGAAAAACAGTTAATCCAAATTATTACTGGTAAAGAAGTTCCCAGTGGCGCAATTCCTGCCCAACTCGGTATTGTGGTGCACAACGTGGGCACAGCTTTTGCCATTCAAGAGGCAATCTATCAAGGTAAACCTCTCATTGAGCGTGTTGTCACGTTAACCGGTGAACAGATTGGCCAACCAGGCAACTATTGGTTACCCATAGGGACTACAGTGGCTGATGCATTGCAATCTGTCCACTTTATCGAATCTGCCGAACAAAAGGTGATCGTAGGCGGCCCCATGATGGGCTACGCCTTAGCGGAGTTAGATGTGCCTATTTTAAAAGGCACAAACTGTTTACTCGTGCCTAGTCACAACGAAATAGCCGCCGATGTTGACGAAAAAGCCTGTATCCGTTGCGGTGAATGCGCAGTCGCCTGTCCGGCATTATTGTTGCCACAACAACTCTTTTGGCACGCTAAGGCCGAGGAATACGACAAAGCCGCCAGTTATAATTTAAAAGATTGCATTGAATGTGGTTGCTGCAGCTATGTATGTCCAAGTGATATTCCACTTGTTGAGTATTATCGCGTCGCAAAATCGGCCTTAAAAATTGAAGCCGAAGAAAAGCGTCAAGCTGAACAGGCTAAAATACGCTTCGAAGCACGCCTACAACGCTTAGAAGACGAAAAGAATGCACGTGAAGCTAAAGCGAAAGAAGCCGCCGCTAAGCGTCAAGCAAACATGAAGTCTACCGATAAAGATGCTGTTGCAGCCGCGATGGCAAGGATTGCCGCTAAAAAAGCGCAAGATTCGGCCGCCTCTTCTGCACCAACAGCTGGCAGTACGACACAAGTTCCCCAAACCGTCGTTGACCCGAAAAAAGCGGCTGTTAATGCCGCTATTGAACGTGCTAAAGCTAAAAAAGCGGCTCAGGCGAATACCGTTAGTGATGATGAGTTCGACAAAAATACCGCTGAGGTTAATGTTGACGACAAACAAGCTAAAATTGCCGCCGCTGTTGCACGCGCCAAAGCGAAGAAAGCCGCACAAGTAAATGCTGAATCAACGGTTCAAACACCCAACACAGCTGAAACTTCAGTAGCAGGAACTGAACCGCCAGCAGACACAGTTGACGACAAAAAAGTCCGTGTTGCAGCAGCCGTCGCTAAAGCCAAAGCAAAAAAACTGGCTCAAGCTGGCCAAACTGATGACACGACTGTTACAACAGAACCGACAACAGATGCAGTTGACGACAAAAAAGCCCGTGTTGCCGCTGCAGTCGCTAAAGCCAAGGCAAAAAAACTGGCTCAAGCTAATCAAACTGATGACACGGTTGTTGCAGTAGAGCCGACAACAGATAGAGTTGACGACAAAAAAGCCAGTGTTGCCGCAGCAGTTGCTAAAGCCAAGGCAAAAAAACTGGCTCAAGCCAGTCAAATCGATATCGGCGAAGCTGTGTCTCGACCTACAGTTGGTGTCGAGTCTACCGCCGAAATAGCGCCAAACGTAGCGTTGACAGCCACGGCGGACTCAGCAGAGTTATCCCCTGAGCAAATAAAAAAAGCCAAAGTCGCAGCGGCGATTGCCAAAGCAAAAGCGAAAAAGCTCGCCAACAGTGCTGAGCAAGAGGAACAATAATCATGGCATTTAAAATTGCCTCGTCACCCCATGTCAGTACCAGTTTGCACACCAATACCGTGATGAAACGGGTGGCTTTGTGTCTTATTCCGGGTATTGCAGTACAAAGCTATTATTTTGGTTTAGGTACCTTAATCCAATTACTATTGGCTGTCAGTGTGGCGTACCTTGCTGAAGCTGCGGTGATGAAGCTACGTCATAAAAACATTAAAGCGACGTTGAGTGATAATAGCGCATTGGTCACGGCATCATTACTTGCCGTTGCGATTCCGCCCTTAGCACCGTGGTGGCTTATTGTTATCGGGACCCTTTTTGCCATCGTCATCGTCAAACAGCTTTATGGTGGTTTGGGTAATAACGTATTTAACCCAGCAATGGCGGCATATGTCTTACTGCTTATTTCATTTCCAGTTCAAATGACCTCATGGGTTGCACCGCAAACCATTGCGATGAATCACGCCTCTTTGTTTACCAGTGTGCAAACTATTTTTGAAATCAATCAATCTTTTGCGGCTGAGTATTTTCGTTTAGGTATCGACGGCATTACCATGGCAACGCCATTAGATACCCTCAAAACCGATTTATCCATGGGATTAACCACTACCGAGAGCTTAACGAAACCTATTTTCTCAGGCATGGGAGCTGAAGGCTGGTTTTGGGTTAATATGGCCTATCTTGCTGGTGGGTTAATCATGTTAAAGCTTAAGGTGATCCGTTGGCATATTAGCGGTGCCATTATCGCCAGTTTGTTTGTGTGCGCCAGTTTCGGCTTTTTAATCAGTCCAGATACCTTTGTTAGTCCGTTAATGCACCTATTTAGTGGTGGCACCATGCTAGCGGCATTCTTTATTGCAACCGATCCAGTTACCGCGGCAACGAGCCCGCGAGGTCGATTACTATTTGGTGCCATGATTGGTGTACTCATTTACCTTATTCGTACTTTTGGCGGTTACCCTGATGCGGTGGCATTTGCGGTATTACTGGCCAATATGTGCGCGCCATTCATTGATTACTATGTGCGCCCACGCAGTTACGGTCATCGCACAGGAAGTTAACCATGCCAATAAATGATAATCCGATGATTAAAAATGGCTTATTGTTAGCCTTGTTTGCTTTATGTTGCACGGGACTAGTCGCGCTCGTTAATACCCTCACCCATGACACTATTGCGCTGCAACAACAAAAGCAATTAACCGAAACCTTAACTCAAGTGATCCCAGCAAATTTGCATGACAATGTGTTATTTGAACAATGTATTTTAGTCCACTCACCAGAGTTACTGGGCAGTAAAGATGCATTGCCCGCTTATTTAGCCTATAAAAATCAACAGGCTGTCGCAATTGCCATTGAAGCCATTGCCCCTGATGGCTATAACGGTGAAATCAAACTGATTATTGGTATCGATAACGACGGTCAAGTATTGGGGGTGCGCACGCTATCGCATCAAGAAACACCTGGCCTGGGTGATAAAATCGAATTACGTAAATCAGATTGGGTGACTCACTTTAGTGGCCAACTGTTTAAAGATAATACTGACTTGTGGAAAGTGAAAAAAGACGGCGGGCAATTTGATCAATTCACTGGCGCCACCATCACGCCACGAGCCTATGTTAAAGCCATTAGTAAAGCCTTAAGTTTTGTAGAACAACATCGCCAAAATTTGTATAAAAGCCATGTGAAATGTGAGGGCAGCCATGAGTAACTATCGCGAAATAGCGAGCCAAGGTTTATGGAAAAACAACCCAGGACTTGTCCAGTTACTGGGTTTATGTCCATTATTGGCAGTCACTGCAACCATCACGAACGCCTTGGGTTTAGGTGTAGCGACCCTACTTGTATTGATGGGATCAAACATTTTAGTGTCACTAGTGCGTGATTATGTACCTAAAGAAATCCGTATTCCGGTATTTGTCATGATCATTGCAGCCTTGGTGACCTGTGTGCAATTACTGATTAATGCCTATGCCTATAATTTGTATATTTCATTAGGGATATTCTTACCGCTTATCGTCACTAACTGCGTTATCATCGGCCGTGCTGAAGCATTTGCGTCGCGTAACTCTCTCGCTCATTCAGCCTTTGACGGTTTGATGATGGGATTGGGTTTTACCGCTGTATTAATGGTATTAGGCGCAAGCCGTGAGCTATTAGGCCAAGGTACGTTATTTGATGGTGCCGATTTATTATTAGGCGAATGGGCCAGCATATTAACGATCCACGTGTGGCAAGTTGATACTCCGTTTTTACTCGCCATGTTACCGCCAGGTGCGTTTATCGGCATGGGCTTACTCATCGCCCTTAAAAATGTGATCGACACTAGAATTAAAGCCAGACAACCTAAAGTAGAATCTGTTGGGGTAACTCGAGCTCGGATCACCAAGGTAAGTTAATAGACATTATTATGAATAAAGAAAAACGCATTCAGATCTTAACGCGATTACGAGATAACAATCCTAAGCCTGAAACTGAGTTGAATTTTTCCAGCCCATTTGAATTACTGGTCGCAGTGACATTATCAGCACAGGCAACTGACGTGAGTGTGAATAAGGCCACTGACAAGTTATTTCCGGTAGCCAATACCGCTCAGGCGATTTACGATTTAGGGGTTGATGGGCTCAAACAATACATTAAAACCATTGGTTTATATAACAATAAAGCCATCAATGTCATTAACGCCTGTAAAATGTTAATCGATTTACACGGCGGCGAAGTCCCTGAAAACCGTGAAGCATTAGAGGCATTACCCGGAGTAGGCCGTAAAACCGCTAACGTGGTTCTCAACACCGCCTTTGGCTGGCCAACCATTGCGGTTGATACGCATATTTTTCGCATGGCAAATCGTACCAAGTTCGCACCCGGTAAAAATGTCGATCAGGTAGAACAGAAAATGCTAAAAGTGGTGCCAAGCGAGTTTAAGGTGGATGTGCATCATTGGTTTATTTTACACGGCCGCTATACCTGTTTAGCACGTAAACCTCGTTGTGGCAGTTGCATGATAGAAGATTTGTGCGAGTTCTCTGAAAAGATTTATCCTGAAGAATAGCAACAAAAAATGACCAATACACATAATGTGCTTTGGTCATTTTTTTACAATTCATTGTACGTTAACTCATCAACTAACGTGCAATAAACTCGTGTTCAGAAAGGATTGAATACTTCCCTGGTGGAGCGATATTGCTTACAGTGCAGCGTTGTGTTTTATGATTTAAAACATCGCCACAAAAAAAGCGCTAAAACAAATTGCGATTACTACGGTAGTGCCTAAGGCCATTTTTAATTCTGTTGTCATTGTCTTGCCTCCATGTAGGTATAAAAGAAGAATAACGCCTTTTGCTTATGAACCCAAAAAATATCATCACAAATGTGAGCTAAAGCAAAAAATTACCGGTATTCATTTTATTCGTATTATTTACTTGCTCATGTTATTACGTTTTTTGCTGGATAAAGATAGTTATCAGCGTATTTTCAATCGTACTCTGTTGAAGCTTGTAAAATATAAATTGTTACAGATCAACAGCTGCGCATCTTTTCATTGTCATCTGAGCTTGATACAGTCAGATTTATTTTTATTTAAGAGAGAACATTATGTCGCAATTACTTCACACTATGATCCGCGTTGGCGATTTAGACCGCAGCATCACGTTTTACACTGACGTAATGGGGATGAAATTACTGCGCAAGTCTGAAAACGCTGAATACAAATACACCCTCGCCTTCGTGGGTTTTGGTGAAGAAACCACTGGCCAAGCTGTGATTGAATTAACCTATAATTGGGGTGTAGACAGCTACGACCTGGGCAATGGTTTTGGCCATTTAGCCATAGGTGAAGAAGACATTTATGCCCGTTGTGAGGCCATTACTGCTGCAGGCGGCAAAGTGACTCGCAAGCCAGGTCCTGTCGCTGGCGGCACGACTGAAATCGCTTTTGTTGAAGATCCTGATGGATATAAAATTGAATTGATCCAGAAAAAATCAGCGACTGCTGCGTTGGGTTAACCACCTTATCAATTCAAAACAAAGCCAGCTAAATGCTGGCTTTGTTATTTAATCTAAACTCAGGTTATTATACCATTTCCGTTAATTATGTGACCAATCAGAGTCACTCAGATTGTTCAGTTTGAGGCGCATTGTTGAAATAATGGTTATTCCCTTCTAAGGCAATGCAACAAAGAAATGGACAGTCTGAGTGCCTCCTACAAGGCGGGTTTCTGTGCCTTCTATGCTGCTTAATAGCATTTTGACGTAGAGCAACTATGCCTACAATTCTATTACTTGCCTAGAAGGCACAGAACTCCCGCTGAATGACCAGATAATTAATGGAATTGGTATTACTCTGGCTTAACCATACTAAAATGGTCATATGCCCGCTGCGTTGCTATTCGGCCTCTTGGCGTGCGTTGAATAAAGCCTTGTTGAATTAAAAACGGCTCAAGCACATCTTCAATGGTTTCTCTGTCTTCGCCAATGGCTGCGGCAACGTTATCTAATCCTACTGGGCCGCCCATAAACTTATCGATAATCGCTAATAAGAGTTTACGGTCTAAGTAATCAAAACCTTGCTCATCAACATCAAGTAAATCTAGGGCATATTCAGCCACTTCTTGAGTCACAATGCCGTCATGTTTCACTTCAGCATAATCGCGAACACGGCGCAGTAAACGGTTAGCAATACGTGGCGTGCCGCGTGAACGGGTAGCAATTTCGATAGCACCTTGCTGATCAATTTCTAATCCCATCACTTTGGCAGAACGAGTCACAATGGTGGTGAGATCGTTTACATTATAAAATTCTAACCGCAGAGGAATGCCAAAACGTGCCCGCAGTGGTGAGGTTAATGCTCCAGCTCTAGTGGTGGCCCCCACTAGGGTAAACGGCGGTAAATCAAGTTTAATTGAACGTGCAGCAGGGCCTTCACCAATCATAATGTCAAGTTGATAGTCTTCCATTGCGGGATACAGAATTTCTTCAACAACCGGACTCAATCGATGAATTTCATCGATAAACAGAACATCGCCTTGTTCAAGGTTGGTTAATAACGCCGCTAAGTCACCCGCTTTTTCAAGCACGGGACCTGATGTCGATTTAATATTCACGCCCATTTCATTCGCCACAATCATCGCGAGGGTGGTTTTACCTAAACCTGGCGGGCCAAAAATAAGCATATGATCTAATGCTTCACCGCGATTGATTGCAGCTTGAATAAACACTTTCAGCTGGGCGCGTGTATCGTCTTGCCCGGTGTATTCATCCAACATTTTTGGGCGCATTGCTCGGTCAATTTGTTCATCTTGACCTTGTACTTGCGGTTGGATCAGGCGATCAGCTTCAATCATTATGTAGATACCCTAGTCTGTCTATTCAAGGTGTTATAACATCGACTTTAATGCTGCTTTAATCAGCGTTTCAGAGCTCATGCCATCTGTATATGCTGCAGAAACCGCTTTACTGGCTTGCGCGGGTTTATAACCTAATGACAATAACGCCGATATAGCATCTTCTTCTGCACTGTCAGCTATCGGTGTGGGTTTATAATTACTTTGCAACATAAACTCGCGCTCAGAGCCAACAGATGCTTCGAGTAAACTTTTGAGTTTGTCGCGCATTTCAATCACTAATCGCTCAGCGGTTTTCTTACCTACACCGGGTAACTTCACTAACGTCACAATATCATCACGTTCAACACAAGAGACAAACTCTGAAGCGGTCATTCCTGACAAAATAGTTAACGCCAATTTAGGGCCTACACCATTAGTTTTAATCAATAACCTGAATAATGCTCGTTCTTGTTTGGTAATAAAACCATACAGCAGCTGCGCGTCTTCACGCACCACAAAATGAGTAAACAACATCGCCTGCTGATTGAGCTCAGGGAGTTCATAAAAACTGGTCATCGGCACTTGTAACTCATACCCTACACCATTTACGTCGAGCACCACTTCTGGCGCTTGTTTTTCAACTAATATCCCACTGAGACGACCAATCATTTGTATCTTCCGTAAGTTCTGCTACTCGCCTTGCCGCCCATAGCAATAAGACTTTGATAAGTATGAAAATGACATACTGCGACCCCTAACGCATCCGCGGCATCGGCTTGTGGCGCGGCGGGCAATTTTAACAGTTGTTTTATCATGTGTTGTACTTGTGTTTTTTGAGCTCGACCAGTGCCGACAACGGCACTTTTAATCTGAGTCGCGCTGTACTCTGCCACAGGTAAGTTAGCACAGGTTGCAGCCACAATGGCGGCGCCACGTGCCTGACCCAGTTTCAATGCCGAGTCGGCATTTTTTGCCATAAATACTCGCTCTATTGCAAATTCATTAGGCTGGTATTGCGTGATAATTTCAGTTAAACCTGCATAAATCTGTTGTAAGCGTTGGGGTAAATCATCGGCTGATGTGCGAATACAACCACTGCCCAAATAAATTTGTTGTCTACCTTGGCATTGGATCACGCCATAACCGGTAATACGCGAGCCAGGATCGACCCCTAATATGATCATAGATTATCTAATGCTTCCATGACGTCATCTGAAATCTCAGCGTTATGATATACCTCTTGTACATCATCGTGATCTTCTAACGTGTCTATTAACCGTAAAAATTTCTCTGCGGTATCGATATCCAATTCCGCTTTAATTGAAGCAACCATGGTCACTTCCGCGTTAACAGCTTCAAGTTCGCCGCTGTCGAGTGCATCTTTTACTTTGCCAAACGTCTCTGGGCTGGTGAATACATCCATAGCACCGTCATCGTGTGTGACCACATCTTCAGCGCCCGCTTCTAGCGCTAGCTCCATCAATGTGTCTTCATCAGTATCATTGTCGTATGAAATCACACCAGATTTAGTAAATAAATACGCTACTGAACCGTCGGTACCTAAATTACCACCCGATTTATTAAAGGCATTACGTACACCAGACACTGTCCGGTTGCGATTATCTGTCATGGTTTCAACCATCACGGCGGTGCCGCCTGGACCATAGCCTTCATAGATAATGGTTTCAAGTTGTTGGCCGTCGACTTCACCCGCACCGCGTTTAATGGCACGTTCTACGGTGTCGCGAGTCATGTTATTTGATAAGGCTTTATCGATGGCGGCGCGTAATCTTGGATTAGCATCGGGATCTGAGCCACCTTCTCGAGCCGCAACGGTGAGTTCACGGATAAATTTAGTAAATAATTTACCGCGCTTTGCGTCTTGGGCTGCTTTGCGGTGTTTAATGTTGGCCCATTTACTGTGTCCTGCCATATTAAGCTCCCTTTTCATTCAAGTACAAAATCATACTTGTAAAAAACAGACCGAGGCAACAGCCTCGGTATGTGGTGCCCTTTAAGAGCGAGTAATGCTGAACAATATTAACTATTCTTCAGTTTTTGCCTTTTCAATGACAGCGATACCTAGCTCAGTCAATTGAACAGGGTTAGCAAAACCTGGAGCGTTCGTTAACGGACACGCTGCTGTGGTTGTTTTAGGGAATGCCATCACATCACGAATGGATGTAGCACCCGTCATTAGCATAATGATACGGTCTAAACCAAATGCTAAACCAGCGTGTGGCGGCGTGCCATAACGTAATGCTTCCAATAAGAAGCCAAATTTCTCTTTCGCTTCTTCTGCCTCAATACCTAAAATACTGAATACCGTACTTTGCATTTCAGCATTGTGAATACGCACAGAACCACCGCCTAATTCACAACCGTTTAGTACCATATCGTATGCATCAGAAATAGCCGCCGCAGGATCGGCGGCTAATTCTGCTGCGCTAATACCGCGTGGTGCTGTGAATGGGTGGTGAACGGCATGGAAACCACCATTGATTTTCTCAAACATAGGGAAATCAACCACCCACATTGGGCGCCATTGGCCTTCAAGTAAATCAAAGTCTTCACCCGCTTTTAAGCGCAATGCACCCATGGCTTCGGCAACCACGTTGGCTTTGTCGGCACCAAATAAAATGATGTCGCCAGTTTGTGCACCGGTGCGGCTAATGATGTTTTTAGCGATGTCTTCAGATAAAAACTTAAGTACAGGAGACTGAATACCGTCCATACCCGCATCTAAATCGTTAATCTTCATCCATGCTAAACCTTTAGCACCATAAATGCCGGCGTACTTAGTGTAATCATCAATTTGCTTACGAGACAATGATGCACCAGTTGGAATACGCAGCGCCGCGACGCGACCTTCTGCATCATTAGCAGGACCATTAAATACCGCAAACTCTACATCTTTTACTAGGTCAGCAATATCGACTAATTCAAGAGGGTTACGTAAATCTGGCTTATCTGAGCCATAACGCTTCATGGCTTCTGCGTAAGACATACGCGGAAACTCACCTAGGTCAACATTGAGTAAGTCTTGAAATAAACCGCGCATCATTTGCTCAGTTTTTTCCATCACTTGTTCTGAAGACATAAAGGAGGTTTCGATATCGATTTGTGTAAATTCTGGCTGACGGTCAGCGCGTAAATCTTCGTCACGGAAACATTTAACAATTTGATAGTAACGGTCAAAACCTGACATCATCAATAATTGTTTAAATAACTGTGGCGATTGTGGTAACGCAAAAAACTGACCTTTGTATGTACGGCTAGGCACTAAATAGTCACGTGCGCCTTCTGGCGTCGCTTTAGTTAAAATTGGCGTTTCAATGTCTAAAAAGCCATTACCATCTAAGAAACGGCGCACTGCACTGGTCACTTTAGCGCGAAAGATTAAACGCTCAGCCATTTCTGGACGACGTAAATCTAAGTAGCGATATTTAAGACGTTGCTCTTCGCTGTTGTTTTGGTAATTGTCCATGCTCAACGGTAAAGGTGCTGACGCATTGATAATGGTCAATTGCTTACCTAGAATTTCGATTTCGCCGGTTTTCATTTGGGCATTGATTTGGCTATCGGGACGTGCACGAACCAAACCTTTGACCTGGACACAAAATTCACTGCGCAGTGTGCTTGCAACGTCGAAGACTTCTTTTAAGTCTGGATCATAAACAACCTGTACCAGTCCTTCTCTGTCGCGTAAGTCTAAAAACACAACTCCGCCTAAATCACGACTACGGTTAACCCAACCGACTAAAGTAACTTCTTGATCAAGATGAGACTTATTAATGTCTCCACAATAATGACTGCGCATTGAACTCTATCCTTTATCCACAAAGCGGTATTTTTGGAAATCGAAAACGATAAAAACGGCATTATATACCGTGACTCAAACTTATGCATTGCAGTATCAGTCAGTTTATGTGAATTAACCATACCTGCAGTGAATAAACCCGTTTGACTGACTGAAAAATCAACAAAACTTTTCAGCCTAATTCATTTTATATTGATGGCCACCAATTTTTTTAGCTTGATACATTAGTTGATCTGCCATCTTAAGTAACGACAGAGCCGTATCGGCATCGTCGGCATAAAAAGCGATACCGATACTGGCTGAAATATTGACAGTAATACCATCTATCATTGTTGGCTTTTTTAAGCTTAACAGTATGTTATCTGCTATTTGGCGTGCACTGCCTTTACTGTCGATGTTATTGAGCAGTAATACAAACTCATCACCACCGAATCGGGCAACCGTATCTGACTCTCGAACACACTTAGATAATAATATCCCTACCCGATGTAAAAGTTTATCACCAACATGATGTCCATGAAGGTCGTTAACAGCTTTAAATCCATCTAAATCAATAAATAATAATGCAAAACTTAATTTATCTCGCTGATGTGTTAATACCGCTTGCTGGAGTCGGTCATCGAGCAAACTGCGATTAGGCAACCCCGTCACATTGTCATGATTTGCCATAAATTTAAGGTTATCTTCGGCTTTAATTCTTTTATCAATCTCGATATTTAAACGTCGATTAGACATGAAAATAACCAGAGCAATAAACGATAAGATAAGAAAACCAACAATGAGTATTTTCAACCAACGCTCATAGCGCAACGTGTCACTGTTTAAGTCAAGAGCAACCCATTTTTGATAAATATTTTGCTGTACGTTTTCATCCATTGTGGCAAGAACGCGATCAATCAAGGGCACCAACTCTTTAACACCAGGAAATAAACCAATTCTGCTGTGTTGTTCGGTTAACTCCGCCACCAAAGACAATTTTAAGCTGGGGTATTGGCCACCTTTTAGAGTTGCCGCTAAGGTGGCAACTTGTTCAACAAACATATCGGCTCGGCCATTAATCACCGCATTAATACCCTCGTTGGTGTCGGCTACTACGACCAATGTTATACCTGGGTATTGCTGACGCAAATGATCAACTATGTGATAACCATCAACAACAGCTAGCCGTTTGCCCACGACTTGAGAAATATTAAAAATAGGCGGCTGAGTTAATGAGGTCACAATAGCCCAGGGTGATGGCCAATAAGCAGATGAAAAAAGAAGCGAGTTTTCCCTTGACGGTGTTTGAGCCATACTGGCAACCAAATGGATTTCGCCTTTTTTTAAATCATTCACCATTTGACCAAAATCATCATAAGCCACAGGGATAATGGTGAGATTAAGTTGTTTAACCAATAAATTCTTAATGTCGGCATTGACCCCCAAAAACTGGCCATTTTTACCTTGAAACTCCATCGGCGCCCAGTTTTTCAGGTAACCCATTTTAATGGCTCCAAGGCTGCTAATATATTGTTTCTGTTGAGTCGTTAATTTGATTTTACTGGCCCCCGCAGCAAAGAATCTATCGTCGGGGTTTATCAGCCATTTACGTTCAATTTGGATTTGCTCTTCGATTGAGATTAAATTAAAGCCTGCTTTAATTCGATCAGCTAGGCCACTGTCGTCAATGCGCGTGAGCGTATATATGTCGGTGTTAAATTCGATATTAGTATATTGAGTAAACTCAGCCCATAGCTTATTGGCGAGTAAATAATGGGAGGTCATGGCGGATGAAGACACAAAGCCGATAATTTCATCGTTATGTACCGCTTTAACCATTGCATCTAACGAATCGTAAAAACGTAGTTGCGCTTTTGGAAATGCACTTTTGACCTGGGCAATATAAGGTGCGGTAGGAAACACGCCAATCCGCATGGTGGATTGCTCAATATGATCAATATTTTGTTTACGACTGAAAAAGCGGCTTTTAACCGAAGTAATATGCCACGCTTGTTTCAGCCCAGAACGCATCTCTTTACTTTCAGGGTAGCCAATATGCACATCTGCAATACCGTTTTTAACATCATCAATTGTGGTATTCATGTCTCCAGTAATAAAGTCGATATTAATGCCAGTTTTTTTAGACCACAGTGTCCATAAATCCACTAACATACCTGTAGGCATACCATCAATGCCAACGTCAGCATAGGGCTCTACGCCATTTTGCATGGCGATGACCACTCCAGAGGTTTGCTTATGATACCCAAGCCAGCGTCGTTCAATTTGTTTAATCACGTTAGGTGAAATGAGTTCAAAACCTTGATTAATTTTATCGATAAGTGCTTGATTGCCTTTACTCACCGCAGGTGACAAGCCCACCTTTTTAATCAGGATACGAGATGAGCTGTAAAAATTAGCGGCAATATCTTGCTCTAATGCCACATTGCGTTGGTAACCTTCAATCCCTGCAAAAACAAATAAATCACCATTTGCCGTAGCCTGTAATAATTGCTCGCGGTTTTTATAACGCTTAAAACTTAATCTTGGTTCAAGTTGCTTGAGCATCACCTCATGTGAAGAGCCATCAACGATACCAATTTGATAAGGAATTAAGTCACTTATTTGTTTTTTACTGTTAAGGGATTTGTGCACGTATAGGTAGGTATTTAAGGTTGTAAATGGTTTTGCGAAATCGAAAACGCTTTGGCGCTCTGCGGTTTCTGCCATGCCAATATGTACATCAGCATGCTTTTGTTCTAGCTGTGTTAACGATGCTTGCCAATTACGGGCAACAAATTGAATTCGGGTATTGGTGATCGTTGACCACTCACGCCACATATCAACTAAAATCCCAGCGGCATTACCATGCTCATCTAAATACTCAAAAGGATAAGTGTCTTCGCCCATGACAATCACTAATGGCTCAGAAGAATGCGTTGTTGTTTCCGAATCCGCATGCACTGCAATTGCAGGCTGACACAATAGCATGACGATAAATGTCAGCACCCAAGATATTAATTTCAAGTTTTTTCCCTAATACTTTCTGTGTTGATCACTCAACAAGCTTGCTGGTTATGCGGTGAAGTCGCCCGTCTGCTCACTCAGATATGCCCATTTATTTTTTTTCTGAATACTGTCACGACAATCCAATTGTTATGTTTATGTGACGTAACTAAATAATATCATTATTTAATCGATGTTCGCGCTAGTTATCTCGACTAAATATGTTTTTGCTGTTTTTAACATCTCGCGCGAATGCTTAATAAGCGATTTAAAATCACACTGTAATCACTTAAGGCAAGAAAAGAGTGTTTGCTGTTCATATTAACAGCAATAAATATCAGCCTAAACCAAAAGTATTAACACAATGATGAACTATTTGAAAAAAAACTCACAAAATACCAGTAGGATGCTTGCTGCCATTCACCATGATTAGCTAAAATACAGGCTGAATTTTTTCACATAACAGCTCATGAACTCTCAACAAGATACGATTTACGCTCACGCCGCGGATCAAATCGCAGATTTTCAATTTGATCAGCGAGTTGCAGGTGTATTTAATGACATGATCCGTCGTTCTGTCCCTGGCTACGCTCAAATCATCAATACGATTGGTGATTTCGCTGATCGCTTTGTGGTCCCAAAAAGTAATGTCTATGACCTAGGAAGTTCGTTAGGTTCTGCAACATTGAGCATTCGTCGTCAAATTGAAGGCCGTGCGTGTCAAATTTTTGCTATTGATAATAGCCAGTCAATGATTGAGCGCTGTAAAGAAAATCTAGCGGCTTATGTCAGCGACACCCAAGTTAATTTATTATGTGCCGATATCAGAGACATCGAGATTCAACATGCATCAATGGTGGTTCTTAATTTTACGCTACAGTTTTTACCCATTAGCGATCGAGACGCACTAATTAAGCGTATTTATGATGGCATGTTGCCAGGTGGGATATTAGTCATATCTGAAAAATTGTATTTTGAAGACAATCAAATTCAACACTTATTAGACAGCCAGCATTTAAACTTTAAACGCGCTAACGGCTACAGCGAACTTGAAATTAGTCAAAAACGCAGCGCCCTTGAAAATGTGATGCGCCCAGACAGTTTAACGGTCCATCAACAGCGATTAACAGCAAACGGTTTCTCGCATTTTTCAGTGTGGTTCCAATGCTTCAATTTTGCATCAATGGTAGCGATTAAATGATTAGTTTTAGCTCTTTTTACAAAGACATCGCCGATTCTAACCTGCAACATTGGTTAGAAAATTTGCCGTCAATATTAGGCCAATGGCAACGTGACCATAAGCATGGCAATTTACCTAAGTGGGAAAAAGTGCTTAATAAGCTCAATTATCCACAACCTGATCATGTTGAACTCACGAGCAGCGTAACAATTGGCACTGGTGAGCAACTCAGTCCAGGTCAAACAGAGAAACTCAGCAATTTACTGGCGGTTTTTCAACCATGGCGTAAAGGTCCGTTTACCGTCCATGGTATTGAAATTGATACAGAATGGCGCAGCGACTGGAAATGGGATAGAGTAAAAGAACATATATCACCACTGAAGAACCGCACCGTATTAGATGTGGGATGTGGTAGTGGTTACCACATGTGGCGTATGTTAGGCGCAGGTGCTGCAAGGGTGGTCGGTATTGACCCGTCCCCCTTATTTCTGTGCCAGTTTGAAGCCATTAAACGCTTGGCCGGTAATCAACACCCTGTCCACTTATTACCATTAGGTATAGAAGAGTTACCGCCATTAGATGCATTTGATACGGTATTTTCAATGGGTGTGTTGTACCACCGTCGCTCGCCAATAGATCATTTATTACAACTGCGTGATCAATTGAGAATGGGCGGTGAATTAGTGCTAGAAACACTGGTTATTGATGGCGATGAAAACGCAGTGCTTGTGCCGTTAGACCGATATGGAAAAATGAATAATGTGTGGTTTATTCCCTCTGTTGCGGCCTTAATGTTATGGTTAAAGAAATGTGAGTTTACTGATATCCGTTGTGTGGATATTGATGTGACCTCACTAGATGAACAACGCAGCACCCAGTGGATGAAAAATGAATCACTCGTCGATTATCTCGACCCCAATGATGCCAGTTTAACCATCGAAGGTTATCCTGCCCCCAAACGGGCCATCATTATTGCGACTAAGAACCAACCGAATCACGATTTAGTTTAACGATTACTATTCAACAGGAATTGACATGTTAAAGCAGGTACTTGTTCTATCCGTTGCTGCGGCCTTAATATCAGGTTGTACAGCGACTCAAAAACCAATGACACCACCACTGACTAATGCTGAGTTGAATAGCAGTTTAGTGAATTCACAAACTGTCGTAATTGATGCCATTAATGCTCAATGTTCTCAACAAAGCGTTGAGATTAGTGCGTTGTCTGCTGAAATGAGAAAATTAAAAACGCAAGTCAGCACCGCAATGGCTGAACGACCAAAAACCATCGTTATGCCACCCCCTCCGGTAGCCAGACCCATTGCCATACCAGACCAATGTTCTGAAGCCACTATTGGTGAAAAGTTTTTATTAGGTGAAGTCGAAAGCGTCTATGTTGACGAAGTCAAAGCCAAGTTTGCTACCCGTATTGACACAGGAGCAGAGTCATCTTCGTTAGATGCACGAAATATCGTATTATTCGAGCGCGACGGCGTACAATGGGCTCGTTATGATGTGATGACCAATGGTATTGACCAACCGCCTAATACCTTCGAATCAAAAGTAGAAAAATTTGTTCGTATTAAACAAGACGTTGATTCAGAAGATGATCGTCGCCCAGTCATCCACGCGCATTTAAAAATAGGTAAATATTCAGCAGAAACAGATTTAAACCTTGTTGATCGAAGCCACCTAGACTATCCATTATTACTAGGTCGCAAGTTTATGAAAGATATTGCTGTCGTTGATGTAGGCCAAATCTATATCCACGGTAAAGCAAAAGACCAAATCACCACGTTAAATAAATAGGATCAGTAATGCATTCTCGTAAACCGTTTTACATCTTTGTTGCACTGCTATTTATCATTGGCATTAGCACAAGTATTTATCGTGGAATTGAGCACAATGTGCCTTTCTTGCCTGGTGAACAGGTTCAAAGTTGGGCTGTAGACGCCAAAGTCAGCTTTGTGGGTAGCAATCAACCGGCCGAAGTGAACTTTTCGTTACCTAACGATCCTGCGTTTGACGTGCTTGTTGAAAACGCCACATCTCCAGGTTACGGCTTAACCATTTCTAACGATGTGGCTAATCGTCGTGCTGTATGGTCAATTCGTGAAGCTTCAGGGCCACAAGCTTTATATTACCGAGTGACTTTAGTCCCTACCGGTAAATTAAACATTGAAGCAACTGAGGAACCTGTTGCGCCTGATGCATATTTATGGCCAGCAACTGAGAAATCAGCCGCAGAACAGATCACCGAAGAAGTATGGGGCCGCAGTGCAACTAACTTATCTTTTGCCCAACAACTGATGACGTTAATCAATGACACACAGCAAAGCCAAAACATGGCATTGCTTTTGTCGGCAAACACGTCTACTGATTTGTTTTTACACATGCTGCATTCTAAAGGTGTGCCTGCGCGCATTGTTAACGGCTTACAACTAGAAGATCAACGTCGTCGTCAGCAATTAACCTCTTATGTACAAGTGTACAACAAAGGCGAATGGGTGTTATTTGACGTTCCTAATAACAAACAAGGCCGTGATAACACTCTAGTGATATGGGAATACTCAGGTCATTCAGTATTGGATGTAATGGGTGGTATTAACTCGCAAGTTAATTTCTCTATGCTACAAGACACACGTTCAGCATTAGCGACCTCAATCGACATGATGATGAATGATAACGCGTGGGATTTCTCGCTATATCAATTACCACTTGAAGAGCAAAGTTTATTTAAAGGCATTTTGTTAATCCCAATCGGGGTGCTAGTGGTGGTGTTTTTGCGCGTCATCGTCGGCATTAAAACATCGGGAACGTTTATGCCCGTTCTTATTGCCCTAGCCTTTATTCAAACAACGTTACTGACTGGCTTGATTGGTTTCTTACTGATTGTGGCATTTGGATTAATGATCCGCTCCTATCTGTCCACCCTCAATTTACTGCTCATATCCCGAATATCCGCGGTTATTATTGTGGTGATATTTATTATTGGTTTATTTACGCTAATTTCATTCAAGTTGGGTTTAAGTGAAGGATTAACCATTACCTTCTTCCCGATGATCATTTTGGCATGGACTATCGAACGTATGTCCATCCTGTGGGAAGAAGAAGGTCCTAAAAAGGTATTCGTTTCTGGTGGCGGCAGTTTATTTGTTGCAACCCTAGCCTACCTAGCAATGGACAATCAATTAGTACAACATTGGGTATTTAACTTCTTAGGTATTCACCTAGTGATTTTGGCGCTTGTATTAGTCATGGGCCAATACACAGGTTACCGCTTAACAGAGTTAAAGCGCTTTAAACCATTGGTTGGAGAGAAATAATGAAGTACGCCTGGCCTTGGGAATTGAGCCGTAGCGGTGTACTGAATATGAACAGGCGCAATATTAGCTATATTGGTCGGTATAATCAGCGTAAATTTTACAAACGCGTTGATGATAAACTGATCACCAAGCAGCTTGCGCTTGCCAATAACATTGCGGTTCCTGACCTGATTGGTGTTGTCCATGAACAACACAAAATTCAAGAAATTCCAGCCATGGTCAGTGACCGTACTGGTTTTGTTATCAAGCCAGCTAAAGGTTCTGGCGGTAAAGGTATTTTGGTGATCACCAAAGTGAACAATGGCTGTTATTACAAGCCTAATGGCCACGAAGTGACTCACAGTGAAATTTACCGACATGTGTCTAACATTCTCAGTGGATTGTTTTCTCTGGGTGGTAAGCCTGATGTGGCGATTGTTGAAGGCTTAATTGAATTCGACCCGGTATTTGAGGGCTTCAGTTATGAAGGCGTTCCCGACATTCGCTTAATCGTATTTAAAGGTTTCCCTGTGATGGGTATGTTACGTTTATCAACTGCAGCATCAGATGGTAAAGCGAACTTACACCAAGGCGCTGTGGGCGTTGGATTAGATATTGCTACGGGCAAAAGCTTGCATGCTGTGCAGTTTGACCTCCCTGTTGATAAGCATCCGGATACCCACTTCCCGCTGTCGAACATGACTGTTCCACATTGGGAAACCTTGCTTCATACTGCATCAAGTGCTTATGAAATGTGTGAGCTCGGATACCTTGGTACCGACATGGTGTTAGACAAAAACAAAGGACCCTTACTACTTGAATTAAATGCCCGTCCAGGGTTAACCATTCAAATTGCTAACGGTAGAGGCATTTTACCTCGACTTAAACACGTAGAAGCCATGAAAGGCCCTGCGATGTCAGTTGAAGAACGCGTGGCTTATGCTAAAAAGCATTTCTCTAGTAATCCTAAGTTTTAGTTTATTGGCCACAGCAAATGCTGTGGCCAATCCGTTGGCACTGTTTGTAGAACAGTGCCTTCAATACAAACCTGACTTAACCTCTTTAAAACAAGAACCTGTTTCCTCAAGTGTAGTCAACGCCGTCGAATTTGAAAAACAAACCCTTGCCCTGAATAACATTAACGACCGTATTCAATACTACCGCCCTTTTGCTACTGACTCATTGAGCAAACAAGGCTTATTGTGGTGCCAATTGCATTTAGCCGATGAGCTTTATGAATTAACTACAGCCAAGCAAACTCAACAGCTTATTGACGTATTGCAATACCAATCAGCACCTTATAATCAATTGGCTGAGCAACTCAAACACATCAAAGACAGCCAGTGGAGTTTGACTGAAAAATCAAAACTGCACAGCGCCCAGGCTACCGTCAATCAAGCGTTGTCCGAACGTCAATTACAGATGCAATTCAACGATGAACAATGCTTATTAGCCAGTCAGTCTGTCATTGATGAGAATACGCAACAAGCTAGCACCAACATTGATATCCACATTGCTAAATATTTACTTAAACAACCTAACGCAAAATGTCGTCAACAAGCTTGGGTTGCTTATCAATTGCGCGCTAAATCCAAATTACTTACCGCTATGTCTTACATTCATGAATTACAGCAGCAAAGAGCAATCGAACAAGGTTATCTAAACGCGGCAGAACTTGCGTTAGCGCCCTATGATCTCACGCCTGCAATGCTTAATCGATTTTTGGATACGCAAACCAAGTCAATCGGCATAGCGCCCTGGGATATAGCGCAGGCTTTATTCCTCACTCAAAAAGCGGCCCCGATTGAAGTGGTGTCTAGCCAAGATTATTTATCGCAATTATTTGATCAGTTAATACCACTGGGAATTCGCATTGAATATATTGCTCAGCAAGACACTGTAAGTGATTCAAAAACCGATAACATCAATATTATTAGAATATGGCATCAGCAACGTTTGTTAGGTGAGATATACACTTACCCGCTCTCGCAACAGCAACCTCAGCAGTCATCGAAATCAGCCTTATCCATTAGCGGCCAGCTCATCAAGCAAACTGTAATCGGTCATCAATTTGGCCAATATGCTCTGAGTTTCCCTGCAATATTGACGACACAAAAACAACAACAAAAACTGATTGCAGCACTTAGCGATGCCATTGTGTCTTTGGCGCAAGGTGGACAATTTTATTTGCTCGCCCATAAAACTCAAAATAAACAACAGCACGCGATTGCAAGTTTATGGTTAAGCCATTATCTGACTCAATTACAACCATTTTCAGCCACTTCAGAACGAGAACAACTCGCACTTCAATATCAACAACAAATGAGAGTGTTTAGATCTAAAGTCGCGCTCCATTATTATCAATTTTCAGGTAATTTAGATAACAGTGATTGGCTAGCATACAACACTGAATTGTCAGCAGCGTTTGCCGACAGTTTTGGCCAATCGTGGCCGAGTGCCACAGATGCAATATATAGCTTCCAAGCTATTGCTAATGAAGGGATTAGCCATTATCTTCCATTATGGCAAGATGCAGTGGCGCAATTGATTATTAGCCAAAGTGCAGCCCAACATTCGAGCCTAGATATTTTTAATCTGTTGATTGTTAATGAAGCGTATTTACCTTTTAACGATCAACTTGAACAGCTTATCGGCTCACCAATAGACCCACATTCACTTATTTGGAGATTTAAACATGCTAGTACTGCGCAAGAGTAAAACACTCTCGTATCTAATATTGTCAGCTAGCTTATTAAGTAGTGTGGCGTTTGCAAAAGAGTCGATTGAAACTGTCCCGCACAATTTAACCGCAGACCAGGTTTATCAAGGAATTAAGACAAACTTAGAAAGCAATCTTTATTCGCTACCGCCTCGAGTACAAGGCCACTATGCGATACGTCAATATCGTATGACCGGTGAAGCTAAATATGCCAATGGCTCGTTAATTGATCTGCTAACCATTGCCGAACAACAAGCTTTTTATAATTGTAATTTAGATAAGCCCGGTTTCAGTAAGGCTGAATCTCAAAAAGAAGTGGCAAAAATCAAATCGGGAATACGAGGCGATGCGCGCAAGTTAGCCATTGCCCCCTACCCTGAATTTATGTTTTATAGCGACATATTACTGCGCTACGCAAGTCGTGTGGATGAGTTTGGCTTTAAAGGACCATGTCATGATTTAATGATAAAAACCCTTAAAAATGCCGATTTAGCTCCCGCGTTAACAGACAAAAAAATGATCAAAGCCTGGGCCGCACAATTAATTAACTATGTTTTTTGGGCCAAACAAATGGGCGTAGGTGATTATTACTCTGCCTATAAAAAAGCGTTTATCAACGCCTATCCTGATAATGAAGATGCCAGCCTAGACAAGAGCCAGTATAAAAATAAAATATACGGCATGACCCACTTTATTTTTGCCGCCAGCGGATACTATCAACGCCCTGTCAATGCCAAAGAATATCAATGGATTTTGACTTATTTTGAAAAAAACATTGATCGCATTTTAAAAGACACCACAGAAGATATTATTACTGAAGTGGGAATTGGTTTCTTAATCACCGGCAATGGCAATAATCCTGTCGTTGATAAAGTCAAAAAACACGTGATTGCGGCTTACAATCCCAAGTTTAAGATGATCCCATCACCAAAAGGTGAAGCTAATTTGTCTTCTGGCGAACACCGAAACGTATTAGCCATGATGCTTCTGCATTGGCCTGACACCTTACATAAAGGGCCATATTTGAACAATATTTCAAGCACTAAACGTTATCTGCCTAAGCTTGTAACACCCAAAGATGTTACAACTGAGGCCAATGTAACTATGAATAATGTAACTATGACGAATGTAGCTAAGGCGAATGTTCACTAATCTGTGGTTCATGTAACAGTTTGATGTGCAACAAAGCCAACGGGTTAATCCATTCATCGTAATAAATCACAGGCAAATGCACTGCATTTGCCTTTTTTATATGTCAAAATATTCTTTCTATTATTGCATTAGGACACATTAATGAGCCGAGCAAAATCAACATTAGAGCAATGGCGCATCGTGCAAGCAGTTGTTGATTTTGGTGGTTATGCTCAAGCTGCTGAACAACTCAATAAAAGCCAGTCATCGCTTAACCATGCTGTAGCAAAATTACAGCATCAACTCGGCATTAATTTACTTGAAGTGAAGGGACGAAAAGCCTATCTCACAGAACAGGGCGAAGTGTTACTTCGTCGCTCACGTCACTTAACTCAGTCAGTTGACGAACTTGAGCAACTTGCAACGAATTTAGGCCAAGGCTGGGAACCAAATTTAACCATTGCTCGCGAGATAATCTACCCAATAGACACGCTCGTTGAAGCACTTAATGCATTTTTACCCCAAAGTCGCGGTACACGAGTCACCATACTCGACTCAGTGATCACCGGAACCCAGGAGCTAATCCAAAATAATCAAGTTGATATCGCCATTTGTGCAACATCACCCAAAGGCCATATTTCAGAGCCTTTATGCGAAGCGGTATTTGAATTAGTTTGCCACCCAGAACACCCTCTTGCTCGACTCGATTATATTGATGATGACAAACAACTTGCCCAACACTTGCAAATCGTCATAAAAGACACCGGACTTAAATCAAATAATGATATTGGTTGGCTAAAAGCAGAACAGCGTTGGACAGTGTCTAACTTTCACGAAGCGAAAACGATTTTACTGCGCAACATAGGTTTTTGCTGGATGCCAAGTTTTGTGGTTGAACAAGAATTAGCCACTAGGCAACTGACTCGCTTGCATTTACGTGGCAGCACTCAACGTAAAGTCATTTTAAATCTTGTCATCCCAAATAGAGATCAACAAGGCCCAGCATCAAAGTTACTGGAAAACCTCATTTTGCAGCAGCATAAATTACCGATGAATCCACACTAGTAATCATACCAATTCCATTAATTTTCTGGTCATTCAGCGGTTATTGATTAAAGGGTCACTCTGTAGTCGTGGTTGTTGCCTTTCAAATAGCAAAAGCTGCCGCGGCATGCCTCAGCAAATGAATACAAGATTGATTATACGTAAAATTCAAAACCTTGTTGCTGCGACTGGGAGGAAGTTTGTTGTAAAAGTTGATTTTGATAAGGATTATAACGACTAGCGGAATTGGATTGTTGATTAATGCCATTTGCCGAATCAGATTGGATATCAGCATCCCTCGAGGTAGCACTTGAGGATATTTGCGAAGCTGTGAGTGTTGCGTTAACAATTGGCTTAGAGGCAATTGATTGGGAGTTTAGCGCCTCAATAGAGCTGGTATCGGGAGTCGCTGAGGCAACCTCGATGGCAATGGTATTGTCACTATTGGATTGTTTTTGCATAAAAGGAGCAAGAGGATCGCTGTTATCAGCTTGTTTAAAGATATTACCTAACTCAGTCAAATGCTCACTGTCTTGTGCACTTAACACTGACTGTTGACGCTCAACGACTAAAGCTTGCTTGGCCTCATTCATATACTGAACGGCTTGTGCAGCAACACGAATATCGGCCATAGAAGGTTGAACTGGCGCCATTGCTGCAGCGTAGACTTTTTGCATTTTGTTTAGCGTTGCTTGTGGGTCGCCACTGATAGGAGCAACATCAATACTGACTTCACCATCAACGGCATAACGTCTGCCATCTGGACCTTTTTCATATTCGTAACTCGGGCTTTGCGCAAAGCTTCCCCCTACCGCAGCATGAGCTTGCTCGTGAGTTTTCACCTCTCTATCACGTTGAGTCAGTTCAGAGATCTGTTGCGCTTCTGCTTGTTCAATCTGTTGCTGTTTTTGTTCTATTTGTTTATTAATTTGCTCTTTAGCTGCCTCGGTATCTTGTTGAGTCTGCTCATCCGCGGCTTGCTCTACATCAACATCACTTAACGCGACTTCAGCCCCCTTGGGCGCTGTAACACCATCACTGCCAATCGGCTGGCTATCTGTTGGTTGTTCAGTCGTGGCAACAAAAGGGTTTACTGTACTTGATTGATCATTAACATCATTAAATCCCACTGGTTGAAATGGCGTTGCCTGCTGAGAACTGGTAGGCGTATAAATGGTTTGCGGCTCAACAGCGTTAGCTTGAATATTAGCCGTTTGCGTTCTTAAATGAGCAGATGAATTCGATGAACCACTATTTGAAACAGACGTTTGTTGTAATACCGACGCAATATTCATCGGACCACTTTTTAAGCTATAACTTCCAACCACGGGCGTGACTGATGCTGCAGATGATGACAAGGCCGTTGTCGATAATGGGCGATTAGATTGAACCGATGATGTGACTGGCGCGGTGTTAACAAGCGATGTGTCTGAAATTGCTGCATTAGAAAATGCAGTACTTGAATGTAGTGATTTTACCGAGTTAAATGACGGTGAACTTGTTTGAACATTAACCGCACTGTTACTAACACCGGTATGTGAGCCTGTGCGGTGAAAACTCACTACGGAAGTGTGACCACTTCCGCTTTTATGCGTCGCGGATGGTGCAACGCTTATTGATGCGGAGCTGATTGCCGCGCTCATTGTTACACTTCAATATCTATCAAACTACCAATGGTTTCAGATGCAGCTTCAATCACTTTGACTGACGCTTGACCTTGATTTACCGATTCAGTAGCCGAAATTAATGCCGAAGCTTGATCGTTAGGTGCCACCGCTTGCGAACTTAAGGTAACTGTATCTTGAGTTGATGTCGGCACTGCTGGTTTTTGTTGATCTGGTATCGCCACAGACGTGGTAGCTTGCGCTAAACCTTGTTGTGCACTTTGCAATCCCTGCATACCTGATGCATACGCTGATTGAACTTGCATAATACGCTCCTGGCTATTAACCGTAATCTAAAGGTGCATTGTGAATATTAGCATTGAATTCAAAAGCTAAAATACGTTGTATAGAAAAACATTTAACTTAAAGCAAGATTAATCCCTAATCCTAAGCTGAAGCTTAATCCTAAGATAAAGCCTTACGTTGCTCCAAAATATGCAATTCAATTATAAATTAGCTGACAATTTATTATGGCGTAAACACCTTTAAATGTACAGTTTTTAAGCAAGGCAAACAGTTAAGGAGATTGATTTATCCAGGCCATCTCCCAATCTTTCCATAAAGGATTGAAACCAAGCTGTTTAAGCCGAGAAACAACTTGTTCAACTGAGCGATCATCACTGATCTCAAATTGATCGAGCTGACTGCTAGGGTGTACATATCCTCCTGGTTGCGTCGAGCTTCCTGCACTTAAGTGAGTAATCCCCAAGGCCCATAAATTATCGCGTAAACTGGCCAACTCTCTTGTCGACAAGCTAATTTCGACTTGGGGATTAAATAATCTGAAGGCACAAATCAACTGAACTAAACCGGCATCACTGAGCTCGACTTTGGGTGTTATGCCTCCGGTGCATGGCCGAAGCCTTGGCAATGAAATACTGTATCGAGTGCGCCAATAGGTTTGTTCGAGATACTGTAAATGATGTCCCATAAAGAGTGCATCGAGACGCCAATCATCAAGGCCTAATAGCACCCCTAATCCTATTTTATCGATACCCGCTTTAGCAATTCGATCGGCTGTGGCTAATCGGTAGTTAAAATCTTGTTTTTTCCCTCGAGTATGATGTTTAGCATAGGTGTACGGCCGGTAGGTTTCCTGGTACACCATGACAGCGTCGAGACCAAGCTTGGCCAAACGCTGATAATGAACCGTTTCAAGTGGCTGCACTTCCATAGCCACGTGACTAAACTTGGCTTTAACCTGCGGTAAAATGGCTGCAAAATAATCGATGCCGACTTTGGTTTCATGCTCACCAGACACCAACAATACAGAATCAAAGCCACGTTGCTTAATAATAGCCATCTCTTGATTTAACTCATCTTGGCTCAGTGTTTTACGCTTAACTTTGTTACTCATGCTAAAGCCGCAATAATCACATTCATTTGCACATAAGTTCGATACATACAATGGCAGAAACAAACCAAGGTTAGCACCAAAGCGTTGCCGAGTTAATGCCGCGGCTTGTTGTGCCATGGGTTCTAAATAGGCCATTGCCGCTGGCGATAACAGTGCCATTAAACTCGATAAGTTACCCGTGGGCTTTAATAGTGCTCGCTCAACATCTTGCGCTGTCGTTGAGTACAGTTTCAGTGACATGGCATCGGCATTGAGTGATACAAATTCATCAACAAATGAAGTCATACATTGAGCCCCAAAAAGCCTGTTAGAGGACTGGTCGCTAAAGCTTGACGATTGACGCGTCCCAGCCCCGCTTCATAAGCTTGTCTGCCTGCAATAACGGCCTGAGCAAAACACTGTGCCATTTTTTCAGGTTGGGCACTGCTGGCAATTGCGGTGTTAACCAATACGGCATCGGCGCCCATTTCCATTGCGCGGCACGCCTGTGAAGGTGAGCCAATACCAGCATCAATAATCACCGGCACTTGTGCCTGCTCAATAATGATGTTTAAAAAGGTTTCTGTTGCCAGCCCTTGATTGCTGCCTATTGGGCTACCCAATGGCATAACAGCTGCGCAACCAACATCTTCAAGACGTCGACACAACACTGGGTCGGCATGCACATAAGGCAACACCACAAAACCGTCATCGCATAACTGCTTTGCGGCCAGTAATGTTTCAATAGGATCGGGCATCAAATATTTAGGATCGGGATGGATTTCTAATTTTATCCATTTGGTCCCTAACATCTCATAGGCTAAATGCGCCGCAAAAATGGCTTCTTTGGCATTGCGAGCCCCTGCCGTGTTGGGCATCAATTTCACTCCTAATGATTGCAATGGCGCTAACAGGTTGTCGTGGTTAGCATGTAAATCAATACGCTTCATCGCTAATGTAACCAACTGTGATTGAGACTGCGCGATTGCGGCTAACATAATGTCTTGATGACTAAACTTACCGGTACCTGTAAATAACCGAGAGGTAAATTGATGATCGGAAATCGTTAACATAGCTACCCTCCTGCCACAGCAGAAAACACACAAATAGAGTCATCATGCTGACACATAACATGGTTCCAGCGGCTGCGCGGTAGCACTTCATCATTAACTACGATAGCGACAGCGTTAATCGGCAGCTGCTTTAATATCAACAGTTCAGAGATTATCACATGCCCCTTCAACGTTTCTGCAACGCCATTTATCATCACATTGATAGATTGAGATGGCTGATTAACATTCATGTGCATACCCCTGCAATTGCGCCTGTTGGCATAAAGTACATTGCTGATCGCGGTTCATTTTGGCCTGATGCCACTGTAGCGTTAACGCATCAAACCTGAGTAACACGCCGTACTGAGTGAAGGTATTGCAGATATGCTGCAAACCGACTAACGCTTGCATACTGGCCATAACCCCGACCGCTGGCCCAAGTACACCTTGCTGCGAACAGGTTTGCTTAATGTCGATATCTACTGGGTATAAACAGCGATAACAACCATGTTGCTTCTCATGGGATAATTTTGCGCCAAAATCGATACAGAATAATTGCCCCTGATACGCACTGATCGCTGCGCTAATTAAAGTTAAACCTTGATTAACACAAAGCTGATTAATCACATGACGAGCGACAAAATTGTCGGTGCAATCAAACACTAATGTCTCAGTATTTAACCGCTTGCTAAACTCAATGACGTTAGTTTCGGTTAACTTATCGGTAATCGCATTGACATAAACATTTGAGTACAAACGACTCAGTGTGCGTTTAGCGACACTGACTTTATGCTGACCAATATCGGCCTCACTGTATAATAATTGCCTTGGTAAATTATCGAGCGCCACCACATCATGGTCGACTAGCATAAAGTGCTTAACGCCTGCGGCAGCAAGATATTGCACCACCAGCTGACCCAGTCCACCCAAACCAATAATGGCCACCTGACTATTTATAATTGCCAACTGCCCTGTTTCACCAATATCGTTAAGCAACATGGTGCGCGAATACTGTATATATTGCTTATCCGTTAACGCATTCATATCGCCTCCTTAAGTGCACTCAAAACCTTAGGCACTTGATGGCCTCGAGTGAGTTGCAGCCAACGTTGATGCATTAAACGATATGCCTCACTGGGATGACTCGCTTGAGTAATCGCCCTGACAACGGCAACATCTCCCACCTTACTGCTGGCTAGAGGCTCAAGACGCTCAACATCAACGCCGCCAATGGCTACTGTGGGATAATGTTTGCCCAATAAATTCACATAGTGCGTTAATTTAGCCAGCCCTTGAGGCACTGATGGCATTTGCTTGGTCGTGGTGGGATAAATATGACCCAATGCGATATATGACGGTTTACATTGGTGGGCTAACAAGGCTTCAAAATAGCTATGACTCGATATGCCTAAAGCCAAACCTTCATCAGCTATTGCCTCCAGATTTGCACTGGCTAAATCTTCCTGGCCAAGATGCACCCCAAATGCACGGTGTTTTATGGCTAATTGCCAGTGATCATTGATAAACAGTTGCGCGTTAAAATCGCGCCCCAGAGTAATCGCATCAATAATATTTTGCTCTAATGCCTGTAACGTTAACTCGTTAATAGGTTGAGATAATTTAACTCTAAACTGCACTGTACGACAGCCGGCCTCGAGAACTGAATGTAACAGGGTTAACGAGTCCAGCACGGGGTAAATACCTAATGGCGTCACCACAGGATGAAAGGCTTTATTGCTACGATAAGCACTATTATCCTTAACGTTTGTAATGGTCGGCATCATACTTAATTCGTTAGGCCAGCCAGAACGTGCCAATACGCCAGGCCCTGCGCCAACAGCATAACTGCCGCTTAAGCCTTTATTGACATAAGCTTTTGCCAACACAATCGCGTCATGAATCACAAATTGATGCGCCACAAAACACGCTACTGCCGATGACAGCGTACAACCGCTGCCATGATTATTGTTAGTATTCACTCTGGGGCTGGTGAGTTTAAACACTTGATTATCATGAATATGGCTCGCCCCCACCACACTTCGTGTCACATAAACATCTGTGGCTTGTTGCTGCTGCCAAGCAGCATCACCACCTTTAGCAAGTACATGACAACGATAATGATTAGCAAGCCATTTAGCCGCCATTATCATGCTCAGTTCATCGTTATCCGTGTTGATATCGGTATTGGTATTGGTATTGGTATTGGAAATTTGTTGATTTGTTAATGTGTGACCAGAATCTCTATGCCTAGGCTTTTTATTACTGAGATCGGTATTACCTGGATTGGTATTTTCCAATAATAATGTCGAGCTTAAACGAAACAATTCATGCTGATTTGGTGTGAGCAAGCTGATTAAACCTGCAAATGGCGTAAAATTGATAGCTTGCTGACAAAATTGCGCGCCACTGCTGGCCACCATCACAGGGTCGAGTACCACAAAAGGTAATGTGCAAAGCCGGCTTAAACGCGATAACCATTTTGCAACGATATCAACTTGTTGTTGATTGGCCAATAAGCCAATTTTAATCGCAACCGGCGTTAAATCAGCCCATAAAGTATCTAACTGCTTAATTAATATCTGCTCAGAAACGGCTTCAACGAGAGTCACATTCACGCTATTTTGCGCAGTAATGCTGCTAATCACGCTGCAACCATGGCATTGAAGATCGTGCATTGTCAGTAGGTCAGCTTGTATACCCGCGCCGCCGCCACTGTCAGAACCCGCAATGGTCCAAACAATGGGTTTAGGCATAAGGTTATCGATTTTAGCGTGCGTACCTGTCGCCATTACTCAACCCCTTCTTTAGCCTTTGGCGCAGAGACTTCATGATAAATAGCCGAACCCGATGCTTTAAATTCAGCCGATTTTTGCTTCATAGCCAAGGTGTTATAATCAGTCGCCGTGGTTAATTCAATGTGTTGCACTTTGGCATGAGTGTTAGCATCTTCAAGAGATTTAGCGTAATCACGCACTTCCTGGGTGATTTTCATTGAACAAAATTTAGGCCCGCACATAGAGCAAAAGTGAGCCACTTTTGCTGATTCTTGCGGTAGGGATTCATCGTGATACGCACGTGCGGTGTCGGGATCTAAGCCTAGGTTATATTGATCTTCCCAACGAAACTCAAAACGCGCCTTAGATAACGCATTGTCACGAACCTGTGCCCCGGGATGTCCTTTGGCAACATCCGCGGCATGAGCTGCAATTTTGTAGGCAATTAGCCCTTGTTTTACATCGTCTTTATTAGGTAAGCCTAAATGCTCTTTTGGAGTGACATAACACAACATCGCCACGCCATACCACGCCATCATTGCCGCACCAATACCAGATGTGAAGTGATCGTAACCGGGAGCAATATCCGTTGTTTGTGGGCCTAATGTGTAAAATGGCGCTTCATCGCACAGACTAAGCTGTTTTTCCATATTGACTTTAATCAGTTGCATCGGCACATGTCCGGGGCCCTCGATTATGGTTTGCACATCATATTGCCAGGCTATTTTGACTAACTCCCCTAGAGTGGCTAATTCAGCAAATTGCGCTTCATCATTAGCATCAGCAATAGAGCCTGGGCGCATACCATCACCAAGCGATAACGACACATCGTATTGGGCACAAATTTGGCAAATGTCTTCAAAGTGTTCATACAAAAAACTTTCTTTGTGATGGCTTAAGCACCACTTGGCCATAATGGAACCACCGCGAGAAACAATGCCCGTAAGACGCTTAGCCGTCATCGGCACATAGCGTAATAACACGCCGGCATGGATGGTAAAGTAATCAACGCCCTGCTCAGCTTGTTCTATGAGTGTGTCGCGAAATATTTCCCAATTTAGATCTTCAGCAACCCCATTAACTTTCTCAAGCGCTTGATAAATCGGCACAGTACCTATTGGCACGGGAGAATTACGAATGATCCACTCACGGGTTTCATGAATATATCGCCCCGTGGATAAGTCCATTACGGTGTCGGCTCCCCAACGCGTTGACCACACTAACTTCTCTACTTCTTCTTCAATCGATGACGTTACGGCTGAATTACCAATATTGGCATTCACTTTAACCAAAAAGTTCCGCCCTATAATCATGGGTTCAGCTTCTGGATGATTAATATTAAGCGGTATAATGGCCCTACCTCTTGCCACTTCATCACGCACGAACTCTGGCGTAATCAGTTGGCCAATGTGCGCCCCAAATGCTTCACCGGGAGCGTGTTGTGTGAGTACGCTATCATGCACATCAGCGCGCGCCATATTTTCACGAATGGCAATGTATTCCATTTCTGGGGTAATAATCCCTTGCCTAGCGTAGTGCATTTGCGTGACGCGTTTGCCAGCAGTGGCGCGTCGTGGCGCATTAAGTCCGTCAAATCGTAAATGTTCTAAGCCATCATCTGCTAAACGTTGCTGAGTAAAGCCAGAACTTGCATGAGTTAATTGCTCAGTGTCTTGACGCTCTTAAATCCAGGTTCTACGTAATGGAACTAAACCACGACGGACATCAATATCAGCATGGGGATCGGAATAAGGCCCTGCGCAGTCGTAAACCATAATGGCGGGGTTTGTCTCAGTGATAGGATGCTTATCTGTGCCCCCCGTTCGAGTGCTGGTTTGATGGATTTGCCTCATGGCCACCAGCAGATCGGGACGGCTGCCTTGCAGATAGACTTTTTTAGAATTTGGGTGTTGTAACGGTTTAAGGGTATCGATAAATTGTTGAGCTTTCGCTCGTGTCTGACGACGATTTGAATGTGACATTAGCAACCTCATTAATAAGAGTAGAGTTGCTTGTCAGGAGAGGTGTTGAGCAAAGCTATGAACACAAAGAGATATCGTGATTCATATTATAATCAATCGGTTAAAATGACATTGTTGGTAACGATTTAGGCTAATATTTAGTGAGTAAAGGGATGATACAAACCCATTAACCATAACGCTAAATGATCAACATGATGCCGTAATAAAAAATGATTATTACGCTTGTTTCCTTCGCAGGTTCTAGCCTGATCAGGTTCAACGGATCCCGAATAAACGGTCTCAGCCATAATGGCACTCCGACAAGATGTTTCGCAGTATAAGCAAGCTTACAATAAAAAAACAAGCACTAAATTTCGCACGTCTTTCACTTTATTCACTCTAAAACAGAGCTGTCATATCCCAAACCATGACGCTGCGGCTGAGTTCACACAAGCTGATCCACACTGCAGAAAAGTCATCATTCTAGGTGCGGCAATATGTCGCATTCCATCGATTTATTAGTAGGTTATAATTTTCTAATACAAAAAAATAGCGATGAAATATATTCATCCTAATTTACAATACAATAAATACGGTGATGATTTTGACCACATTAAAAACACAAAGCATTAAATCTAATCATAATATTAACGCTGCTTACTCATCAATATCTTTCGCCATAATGGTAGTGTTGTCAGCACCTGTTGCAGCACAGCCATCCACACAAGACACACATTCAGACATTGAAAGAGTTGAAGTTCACGGCCAACAAAACGGCAATAAAGATTTATTAGGTTCAGCTGAACGCTTACTGTCAAAACAAGGTGTTGAGTTTTCACAAGCGGGCGGTGTTTCAGCCTTACCTATTTTGAACGGCATGATGGGCGATCGCATTAAAGTACTTATCGACGGCAATGACATTACTTCATCATGTGCCAATCACATGAATCCACCGCTATCTTACGTGGCAGCAAGTCAAATTACCTCAGCTCAAGTGGTTGCAGGTGTGTCGCCTGTCAGTGCTGGTGGAGATAACATTGCCGGTGTGATTAAAATCAATAGTTTTAACCCAGAGTTTTCCTTAACAGACCAACTCACATGGCATAGCGGTAATGTGTCTGCTGGTTATCGAAGTGTTAGCGATACCACTTTAGCTAGTGTCAATGCCACCGTCGCCAGTAAAGCACTGAGTTTTAGCTACCAGGGCGCTTTTGAAGACGCCAACAGTTATACCGATGGAAATGGCGACACCGTTTTAGACACGCTATATCAAGCACAAAACCATGCCTTAATTGCAGCATGGCAAGATGATACCCAACAACTTGCCATAAAGTTAACTCATCAACATATTCCATATCAGGGTTTCGCTAATCAATATATGGATATGACTAACAACGACAGTTATGGTGCCATTTTGCGTTATCAATTAGCGCTTGAAAACGAAGGTCAATTTAGTGCACAAGCGAATTGGCATAGTGTCGAGCATGATATGGGCTTCTTCACGCCAGAAAAAACCGGCATGATGCCGATGGAAACCACAGGTAAAGATTTTAGCTACCAATTGCATTGGCAACTCCCTATGAGTAATGACAGTACGTTATTGCTTGGACAAGAATATTATCTGTATCAACTTGATGATACCTGGCCTGCTATTGAAGGCTCATCCATGATGGGCCCAAATGATTACGTCAATATTAATGACGGTAAACGCAAACGCGCTGCGGTTTACGGAGAATGGCAACAAACGCTAAATACACAATGGTGGATATCAGCGGGTGTTCGCTATGAATATGTCACGACCACTACTGGTGAAGTGCAACCTTATAACAGCATGAGTATGATGGGCATGAGTAACGTTAATGCGTTGGCAGCAGACGAGTTTAATCAGCTTTATCGACCACGACATGACCATATTATTGATGCCACATTATTAGCACGATATCAATTAAGCGATACCGAAATCATCGAATTTGGTTTAGCTCAAAAAGGCCGTGCACCAAACTTATATGAACGCTACAGCTGGGGCCAAAGTACGATGGCGACAACCATGATAGGTTGGTATGGCGATGCTAACGGCTATGTGGGTAATCCGGATTTAAACCATGAAACGGCTCGCACTCTTAGCGCCGCATATACCTTAGTGCAAACTGATTTCACGGCCTCTGTTACGGCGTGGTATAGCGATATCAATGACTATATTGATGCTGATGTTATTGGTAGCGTTAATAGCACTAGCATCGAGCTAAACCGCCGTAATATTTTACAATTTAGCAATGTCGATGCGACAATTTATGGCAGTCGTGCAGATGCGAGTTACCTGTTAACCGAAAACGATAATGGTAAGTGGGTTGTTGCAGCTAATATCAGTGCCACTCATGGCGAAAGAAACGATACTAATGCGCCTCTATATCAAATTAAGCCATTACAGAGCGAGTTAACACTTCAGCATCAACGTGGTGATTGGAGTAATAGTATTAGCTGGCAATGGGTGGCGACAAAGGATCGGGTCGACAATAATCGCCTTGAAAACACCACTGACAGTTATTCACTACTTAACATCTCAAGCAGTATAGAATGGCAAGGTGCAACCATGACTCTGGCAGTAAACAACTTACTTGATGAATATTACCAACTGCCTTTAGGTGGGGTGAGTATTGCGCAATATAAGCAAAATAATACCCAAGGCTTCACCCAAATGAATGGCGCCGGCCGTTCAGTAGAGCTCAGTGTCAACTATGCGTTTTAACGCAACCTGCCCAACCAAGGGATCATTGCTTTTTTGTACTGATAAGCAACACATAATCTAAAATAAGCCCTTACATTGCTGTAAGGGCTTATTTAGTGCGGCGGACGCTGACCTTGAGTGAGTGAACTCGCGATACGCGGCGTGACAGGCTTTATCTAGAATCTTATATTTTCAAGTGCTTGGATGCTTTGGCAATAGAAATACTAAGCAAATAGATTAGGGCTTACCTATTTGGCACAGCGAATGCTGACCTTGAATAAGTGAACCCGCGACCAGTGCCGTGGTCGAATTTTGAAGATGTTGAAAATTAAAAATAATAAAAAAGCCCTTACATTACTGTAAGGGCTTATCTATTTGGCGGAGCGGACGGGACTCGAACCCGCGACCCCCGGCGTGACAGGCCGGTATTCTAACCAACTGAACTACCGCTCCAAAACGGTTTGCTTACACTTAATAAAATTAAACTTGAAAAAAATCGCATAAATATTAATTTTATTAAATGTAAACAGTCACTTGAATGGCGGAGCGGACGGGACTCGAACCCGCGACCCCCGGCGTGACAGGCCGGTATTCTAACCAACTGAACTACCGCTCCACACAAGTGCGTTGAATAATAAAGTTGTGATAATTAATCGTCAACTATTTTTTAACGGTTTTAACTCGATTAGCTAAAAAATGCACAATAATTGTATTTAATACCATTGTGCGTTAGTAAATGATCTCTCAGCGAGAATTTAAAAGGGCTTAAACAAGGCGTATGACTGAATGAATAGTTGTTCTCTTTCGAAGTCATGCAACGCAGTGTAAGCCCTTTTAAAACTCGCCTGAAAGGAAAGCCCCAGCCGCTTTTGCACTGCGTTCTCGCTATTTGAAAGGGAACAACCATAACTATATAGCGACGTCTTAATCAAAAACCGCTGGGCGCATTCTGAGTGGTGACTTATTAATGCACAATGGTATAAGGACCACTTTAAAGTATTAATCGACGGTAAAAACAATCAATTAGCTTTTATCATCTGGCATTGTTAAATCAATATCGTCGAGATCTAAACTTTCAAGTTCATTGTCTGGTTGTTTTTCTTCTTTTGGTGGATTTTGCTTTAAACGCTCTTCTGCCGCAGCCATGGCTTTCGCTAACGCTTGCCTTTTACGCCACACAATAAAACCGATAATACCGAGTAAGCATAAAACACCATTAACAGTGATTATCCAAAATATCGCATCATCTTTAGCGCGTTGCTCTTCAATTGCTGCTTGCACAGCCGCTTTTTCGGCGAGCTCTTCTGCTGTGGGCCCTGGCTTTGGTGGCTCAATTAAATTAAAAAACATCTCCGGCAAATTCAAAACAATTTCACGTCCACCCACAGCAGTTGACACTACGGTCCCCTTCACTCGATAACTGCCAAACTCAGTCACTTTGGGTAAATATAAAATTTGATCTGCACTGGAAAGTTCTTGCAAGGTTATGGGCACTTGCAGACCTGCCGGGCCGACCAGTTCAAATTCAAAATGGGTTTCGTCAAGCAAGACTTGAGTTTCATCTACCGATAACTGGATTTGCCAAATACCTTTTAATGGGTCGTTGTTGGGCACCATTTCCGCTTTTATGGGCTGTTTAGACAACTCAAACGGCATCACATACTCGCGTTCAAACACATTATTGCGAGCTGTCACATTTAAAATATAATGCCCACTGGGTTGTTCTAAGTTTTGAGCCCCGGTAAAGACACCATCATCTGGGGCTTCGTCTAAATCTTCGCCGTTATCTTTGTAGGCGCCAACAATAATGGTACCCGTCGCAAAATTGTCATCACCGGCTATGTGCTGACTGGTAAAGCGCGAGGTCCACTCCACCATGTATTCTAACCCTGGCATTCTCATGGTTAAGTTGTCGCCCAAAAGGCGTGCAGTAACCTTAAGGCGTTCACCTTGAAACAGCGGTTGGGGTAAAGGTTGTACTTCAATGTCGAGTTTAGAGACTTTTTGAATGGTTGAACCTTCAGTGACTTGCCCGAGTAACTGCCATGGACCGGCCATCGGCTTTTCAATTTGAATCATGTCAGCGGCAATACCATCAACCCATTTTACCGATTGTGGATGGCGTGTTGAATACCATTTACTGCCATCAGGTAGCACTACAACGACAGGCGCTGAACCATAATCTCGCTGGATAACCAAGGTTAAGTGATCGACCATATAATCAATGCGAAATCGATTCTTAAGCTCTGCAGCTTGTGATGCTTTAACCGGTGCGGCCAATACCACAGATTGCCATGCCATGATTGGGCATAGTAATAATAAACAAGCAAAGGTCGTGCGGCGTGAAAGGCTAGCAGTCATAAAGGTGGGTTTACCCTCTCCAGAGACATTTTCCGGACTTGGCTACGAGGTCAAGTCGTTGTTCATGTAATACTATTTCATCGGCCGATGCCCCGACGACTTTAAGATTAAACGCTGAAGTGTCGATTTTTTTTATGCCTCCACCTTCTTGACCTGCTTTTTCATTAGACAAATTAAACTTAATTTGTCCGCCAGTCATAATTAGATAAACATCAGCCAGGATTTCAGCATCGAGTAAAGCGCCGTGGTAGGTTCGACGGCCATTATCAATACCATAACGACGACATAAAGCATCCAGGTTATTCTTTTGCCCTGGGTGTAATCGTTTGGCGATGGCTAAACTGTCTAAAATACTGCATATGTCTTTGGTTTTAGGGCCAACTGGATTGAGTTTTGAAAACTCATGATCCATAAAGCTCACGTCAAAGTTTGCGTTGTGTGCAACAATCTCTGCACCGTCAATAAAATCGATAAACTCTTGCGCTATTTGATGAAACCGCGGCTCATTTGCCACGCGTTCATTCGTTATACCATGAACCTCAATAGCCTCAGGATCAATTGCTTGACCAGGATTAATGTATTGATGGTAAGTCCTCCCCGTTAAACGGCGGTTGATCACTTCGACACAACCAATTTCAATGATCCTATGACCAATAAAAACTGGGCCTCCCGCTTGGTTCATACCTGTGGTTTCGGTATCGAGAATAACTTGACGACTTGCACTTGAAATAATGTTCATATTTTTTACTCTTTTAGCCCTCGCCCCCAGAGAAATTGAGTATACTGGCGCGAATATTTTGCTATGGTAACAACTTGATGGCCGAACTCAAACAGCTGTATATTTTTACTGATGGATCATGTTTAGGCAACCCGGGTCCTGGTGGCTATGGCGTCGTGATGAAATACCAACATCAAACGCATGAACTGGCCGATGGCTTTGCTCTCACCACTAATAATCGCATGGAATTGCTCGCCCCCATCATCGCACTGGAAGCATTATTCGAACCTTGTAATATTATCTTAACCAGCGACAGCCAATACATGCGTCAAGGTATCACTTCTTGGATCCATGGCTGGAAAAAGAAAGGATGGATAACCTCGACTAAGCAACCGGTAAAGAATGTTGATTTATGGAAACGCTTAGATGCGGTTAGCCAAAAACACAAGGTTGATTGGCGTTGGGTTAAAGGTCATGCCGGGCATATTGAAAATGAACGCTGCGATACCTTAGCCAGAAATGCTGCTGAAGCAAAACCTAAACAAGTTGATGGCGGTTATCAAGCGGAATAAAGTAAGCATTAGCACTGACTGGTTAGCCACATATCAGTTAATTGTTTTTTGACAAGCCAGTACGCCCTGCGCTCGGCGCCGTTGACCATGTTGGTGCATTGATTTTAGATTTATCTTTTATGGGTGTTAATGGCACCGTGAGTTTACGAGCCACAATGACGTAAACACTGCCTGTACTTGGCAACCAATTGGCTAAACTTTTTTGCCACCAAGGCTGATGCTCAGCTTGACGCCCAACGGGCCCCAATAATGAATGATGCATTAAACGCTCGTCTGCCAGCACTTGATACCCAAGTAAGCCCAACCAATCTTTTACCCGTGACGGCATAAAAAACTGTCCATTCCAGGGCAGTTTACCTTGGTATTTAGGTAAGATTTTACCCGCAAAAACTGGGCTAACGGGATTAAAACCAACAATAAACACATAGCCACTACTAATAAGAACGCGGTCAAACTCGCGTAAAATTTGATAGGGATTTTGTTCAAATTCTAATAAAAAACAGCTAACCACGGCATCAATCGTATGCTGTTGTACGGGTAAATAGTGCGGTTCGGCTTGTATATTAGCACCATGACCATCAAATAATGAAAAGTGACGAGCAATAGAACATTGTAAACTGTTGATTTGGCTACTAAGTGCACCCACCTTTAATAAGTGATAACCAAAAATACGCGGCCACCAAGGCGCAAGGGCGGCTTCAATCTCAGCTTGCAATATGTCACCAAACGGTAAGTCATGCCAATGTTGTGGTACTAACGTTGAGTTTGCCACGCCTCACTCCTCAATCCCTATAACCTTACCGACTTTCACTGCGTTACACTTGATGTGATTCGGTTTTATCCGTTACCCTAACAGATAATTCAATATCACTCGAGCCAGATTATGCTTAACGTTCATACTATTCCCGCATTTAATGACAACTACCTTTGGTTAGTGCATCAAACTGACAGCTTTGACGCTTATGTTGTCGATCCAGGTTGTGCAACCAGCGTTATCGATTATTTAGCCACTACTGAGCTAAATTTGGTGGGTATTTTAATCACGCATCACCATAATGATCACACTGGCGGCATTAAACAACTGCAGCAACATTTTGCTGGAAAGCTTGATGTTTACGGCCCAAGCAATGAAGGCATCGTAGGGCTTACAAAACCGCTCAACATAGACATAACCTCGACCATTGAACTCCCTCACCTAGGCCAAACCCAAGTGATGGCGGTACCTGGGCATACTTTAGGTCATATCGCGTATTATATTGATAACAAGCTATTTTGCGGTGACACATTATTCAGTGGTGGTTGCGGTCGATTATTTGAAGGTACACCAACTCAAATGCTGCAATCGTTGAACATGCTGGCCAATTTACCCGACAACACACAGGTTTTTTGTGCTCACGAGTATACTCGTGCCAATCTCGATTTTGCTCAACACGTCACCCCCAACAACCCAAAATTGAATGAATACGCAATAAAAGTCGATCAATTGCGTTCACAAAACAAACCGACTATCCCTAGCACAATCGCAATAGAAAAAGCCATAAACCCCTTCTTACGTTGTCATATAAATGAGACTCAAGTCGCAATTTCAAACCATTACAACATTACTAATATTGATGAAATACAAACATTTACTTTATTAAGAGAGTGGAAGAATCACTTTTAGATGAACATGAAAACACTTTAATAAGACAAGCCAAATGATTTAATCTACAATGCCAAACTGAACTAAAGCATGACCAAAAGAGTCTCATAGGCATTTGGTGTGTTCGATCCTTATTTTAAGGCCTGAGAACTTGAGGAAGTGTATCTTCAATGAAAACATATTTATTCATTATTGCCGGCAGCATATTGGCGGTAACGGGGTGCCAGACGCTCCAGCCTACTGAGCCGCAATCAGACAATGACCCACAAAGTGTTGCCATTAAAGCTAAAAGCAAAAAATCTGCAACTGTCACCCTCGATGAAATAGAAGAGCAAGTTGCCGAAGTCAATAACTTATGGTTGCGGATAAGCAATCAAATGCAGCTACCAGTAGCCGACAATGCGCTGGTTGCGCAATATCGACAGTGGTATTTGGACAATCCAAAGCATCTAGAAATTGTGACACAACGTGCCAGTCCTTTCTTATACTATATTGTTGAACAACTTGAAGCACGCAACCTTCCCATTGAACTGGCTTTACTGCCTATCGTTGAAAGTGGATTTGATCCTTTAGCCTATTCAAGTAGCCACGCTTCAGGCTTATGGCAATTAACACCACCCACCGCGCAGTCATTTGGGGTTAAAACCAACTGGTGGTACGACGGCCGTCAAGATGTCGCATCATCAACGAAAGCGGCGCTGGATTTATTGCAATACTTGTATCCTAAAATGGATAACAACTGGCTATATACCATTGCTGCGTACAACTCAGGTGAAGGCCGTTTATTAAGTGCCATTAAGCGTAATCAAAACCGCAGTAAACCTGCCGATTTTTGGTCGTTATCATTACCAAAAGAAACCGCGCATTATGTGCCGCAATTACTTGCGTTAGCGGATGTAATTAAACATGCCGATAAATACGGTATTACCTTAACTCCTATTGAGAATTCACCACAGATTGAAGTGGTGAATATTGAAAGTCAGCTCGACATTAACTTAGCCGCAGACTTAGCTAAAGTCGATATTGTCGATTTAAAAGCAATAAACCCTGGTTTAAAACGATGGGCGACGGCCCCGCAGGGTCCGCATCAGTTAGTTGTACCAAGCGACAAAGCCGCTACCTTTAAACGCGCATTAGCAACCGTTGAACCTGACTCACGGATTAACTGGGTACGCTACAAAATTAAAGCAGGCGACAGCATTAGCCGCATTGCAGATCAATTTGAAACGACTGCTACATTAATTCGCAGCAGTAATGGTATTAAAGGTAACAACATTATTGCCGGTAAATTTCTTATTATCCCAGTTGCCGCAAAAGATCCTGATTTAGCGACCATGACAGCCGATCAAGTACTGGCACGTAAAGCGGTGATCAAATCTAGTCCAAATAAACAGGCTTACACTATTAAGTCTGGCGATTCATTATGGAAAATTGCCCAATCGCAACAAGTGTCAGTGGCACAGCTAATGAAGTGGAATAATCTTAAACAACAGTCAACGCTAACGGTGGGAAAAAATCTGGTTATTTACCCTAATGAAGTCGCCGCCAACAATACAGGTAAAGAGAAAACGGTTAACTATCGTGTTAAATCGGGTGATTCATTGGCTCGTATTGCAACACAGTATAATGTTACCGTTGCAGAGTTAATTGAATGGAATGGCTTACAAAACAGTAAATTGATCCAACCTGGGCAAATTTTGAAATTGATTGTCACTAATAGCTAATTGCTATGACACAATAAAAAACGGACAAGTGATGACTTGTCCGTTTTTGTTTATCGCAATTATTGTATTCACGTTTTATCACTGCAACTCATTATCTCGTGTTGAGTGACTGGGTTAAATACCCAGCTTTTTAAACAAACCCTCTTTGAGTTTTTCTTTGGCTTTATCTGCTTCATCTTTGAATTGGCCTTCCAATAACGCTTTTGTATCAATACCAAATTTAGGCTTTTGGAACGTTCCTTTAATGGTTAAGGGTATATCAACCCCTTTGAGTGACTCATCTACCGCATCACCTTGTCCCGAGAGCGAACCGACAACACTGGTGGTTAATGTGTAATCTAACGCTTCAGAGGCAATATTCGCAGTCCCCTTTCCTTTTAAGCGGATCAAGGGAGCAGCCATCGCTAAATCGGGATTGGTCACTACTGCATCTTTCATGGTGAAGCTACCGGTTAAACTGGTAAAGTCGGTTTTTAGCTCTTCTTTACTGTCTGCAGATAAATCACCTTTCAGCTTTTGTTGAGCACTGCGGATCATTTGCGGAATGTTAACGCCATATAATGAACCGTCAGATACATCAAATTTACCCGCAGCATCAAGATTCTTTTTCAGGTTATCAGGGATCAAACTTGCGCCACTGCCTTTAACTTCAAGGCTTGCTTGACCTGACAGTAAATCAATCTCGGCAGCATCCATTAATAATGGTCTAATGTTTACCCCTGTCAGCTTTTTATCAAATTGATAAGTAGGTACTGATTTGCGTCCATCGAGTTTGGCGCTTAACGCGAGCTTACCTTCATATAGATCTGCTGTTAATGACGACAGCGTCAACACACCTTTATTCACGGCCATAGTTAACTGCCAGTTTTGAGTTAGCATATTACTGACTTTAATCGACTTCGCCGTCATTTTAACACTTAAATCAATGGTGTTTAGTGCCGTTAAATCCGGCTCAGTACTTGGCACAGTTTCTGTGTTATTAGTGCTATTTTCTACTGGGGCTTCCTGTTTAGGAAAAAGTGCATCAACATCAATATCACCCACATCTAAAGTCATTGCAATCTTAGGAATACTGTTTGCGTAATTGACTTTTATGTCACCGGTTGCGGCAATATCCATCGCTGAAAGTTTAGTGAGCTGTAACTCAATGGTTTTTGCATCTAACGCCATGACTATTTGGGTTGTCATTTCAGCACTCACCGACTTATTTGGTAAACTGTCGCCTTGCGCAGAATGGCTCATGGTAAAATCTTTAATCGTAATATGCGTTAACGCTTGGTCAACCTTAAGCTGGCCTTGACCCGAAGATGCTACAGACATGTCTGGTAAAGTCGCAGAAAACTCATAAGCAAAATCAGCAAATTGCCCTAAGCTGAATTGCCCTAATGTAAAGCTTTTTAAGCTGAACGTTTGAGTGGTATTGCTCGCCATATCAATTAAGTTGATATTGGTATTGGTGAGTTCAATTCCGCCGATATCTAATGTTTGTAACGCTATTGCTTGTGCGTCACTATTTTGGTTTGTTGCGGGTATTTCTGCAGCGGCATTTGCCTCACCACTTGCTCCCTCTGCAGATAAACCATCGAAGCTGGTTTTGCCATTTTTTTGAGTAACTAAATTTAACGTTAAGCCATCGAGTGTTAATAAATCCACTTCAATTTTCTGACTCAATAAAGGCATTAGCGCCACATTGGCCACGGCTTCGTTTACATCTAACATGGATGCTGGGGTAAAGTTTTCTGGATTAGAAAGTGAAATACCGCCCAGTTTAATTCCTAATGAAGGAAACACACTCCAACTAAGATCATCTGTTATCACTAAATCACGACCGGTTTGTTTTTTCACAGCGTCGACAATTTGCGGCTTAAAATGATTGAGGTCGAAAAACATTGTTAAGTAGACGGTAATGCCTACAACGAGTGTTAGCACAATTGCTAATAACCACTTTACTACTTTCATTGTTGCTTCCTTGTCTGTTGTTTTTCTATTGTAAAATAGACAAATCTAACGATTGCTGACTCACGGCAATACCATTAAGGTCGGCATAAATCATCATGCCAGGTACAACGCTTACGCCCGCAATATCAATAGTGACATTGACTTCGCCAACATCTTTTTTGTCTGTTTTAATCGGAGTGGTACCTAACGCCTGTACACCAATTTGCATCGCTCCGATTGCGCCTGCATCTCTTACGCACCCATTAATAATGATGCCTTCCCAGCCGTTGTTATACGCATTTAGGGCTATCATGTCGCCCAGCAATGCACGCCGAGTTGAACCACCACCATCGACCACTAACACCTTGCCATGGCCAGGTTTTGCGAGTTCAGATTTAACCATTGAATTATCTTCAAAGCATTTAACCGTTACTACCTCACCAAAAAATATCGGCTTTGCACCAAAAGAGCGCCAAGGCGAAGACAGTAAAGTCAGTTTTTGGGGATAATGATCGAATAAATCAGGTAATAGATCTAACATGAGTCCTCCTTGAGAATCAAAATCTTAGGTTACTGATAATTATACTGTTCAACAAGTTTTGTTAATTATCGATAATCTAATGAATGCTTTTTACACAATTTAACAATGCGAAAGGTGACTTAATCATCAAATATGAATATAATCCTAAAAAATAGCGTAGACAATCATACTTATGAGCAACGATTTAAATTTACAACAAATGATGAATGCGTTTGATGAATTAGATTTTGAACAACGCACGACGTCAAATCTTGAAAATGCCCGTAATAAGCAACAAATGTCGGCATACATCAATTCGTTAGATTACAGCTTGCGCCGTTTAATGATTTTACAAGAATCTGTTAATGAGATTGTAGAACAAAAACAATCGGATCTGGTTAAACAAGAATATATCCAAACCTATAAAACCAAAATCATTAATTTATCTCGTCAATATAATATTTCATATCAAGACGTCATTAATATTATGGTACAGCTATCTCAATAATCATTAACCTGTTATTGAGATTATTTAAGTCGTCAAATTAACAACAATGACGACTTAAATCTAATGTAAAAACAGAGAAACCTCCTCAATTAGCAATCTTCTTTAGACTTTAAATTGCTCTATAAGAGTATCAAGGCGCTCTGATCCCCTTTCAATAGCCACACTGCTTTTATTGATCTGTTCATTTTGCGTTCTGTTGTCTAACGACATATCACTAATGCGGGTGATATTCATATTGAGTTCGGCAATCACTGCATGTTGCTCTTCAGTCGCGGTCGCAATTTGAATGTTCATTTGTGAAATCTGTCCAATGGATAATTTGATATTATTCAAGGCGCCCACCACTTGTTGGGTATCATTTACTGTCTCGGTTGATTTGGTTTTAGCGCGAGCTACAGAGGCATTGACAGTATTAATGGCGGTACGAATAGCATCAATAATTTGGTTAATTTCATTGGTGGACGCCTGGGTACGACTCGCCAAAGTGCGAACCTCATCAGCAACAACGGCAAAGCCTCGCCCTGCTTCACCTGCTCTGGCGGCCTCAATTGCAGCATTTAAAGCCAATAAATTAGTTTGATCAGCAATACCTACTATCACATCTAATATCTGACCAATTTTGCTAGAACTGACTTGCAGCCCTTTTGCCACTTCCTCTGTTGAGATAAGCTCATTTGATAATTCAGTAATTTTTTTCATTGCCTTATCGACGACATCCGCAGAGATATCAGCTTCACTGTCTGCTTCATGTGTGCTGTCAGCTGCCAACTTAGCATTTGATGCAACCTCTGCCGCCGTCATCGACATTTGGTTAATCGCCGTGGCGACGTTTTCTGTCTCAGCTTGTACATTAACCGATATTTGATTAGCCTTTTCGGCAACAATAGCCATGTCCTTTGCTAATCTGCCAGATTCGTTGACAGACTCTCCAACCGATTTAATGACTTTTTGAATTTTACTGGTAAATACGTTGAAATGATGGGCGATTTGCTTCAACTCATCATCGCCCTCTTCTGATAAACGTAATGTTAAATCTCCTTCACCTTTGGCGATGTTTTCAAATGCGCTAATGGTTTCTCGCATTGGCACTGAAACACTGCGAATGATAAAATACAACAGCGCAATAACAGGCAACCAAACCAACACAAGTAATAGTAAATAATCACTAATAAATTGTTGTTTATCCGTTTGAATATCATCAACATAAATCCCTGTACCGATAATCCATCCCCAGGGTCTAAAACGTTTAACAACTGACATTTTAGGACTGGGTTGTTCTTGCTGAGGTTTATTCCACATATAATCAACACGAACAGCATCCTGATTTTCTGTACCTTGTATCATCAATTCAAATAAAGCGACCCCGTTAGGATCTTTCATTCCTCTTACCGAGGTATTAACTAATTGTTTGGCAAATGCATGTTGGATCATGGTGCCTTGGGTATCAATACTAAAATAATATTCGTTGCCCGAATAACGGAGTTTATCGATAGCTGCTAAAGCCATCGCTTTAGCTGCAGCTTCTGTTAGCAGATTTGATTGGCTATCTTGGTAAAATTTATCCACAATGGTGACAGCTGCATCAACAAGTGCATGTAACTTGGCTTCTTTTTCCCCCACTAAAACAGACTCAACTCTATTTAATGAGAACCAAAACACAATCACAGTGGCAATAATGGCTAATGCCAACATGCCCATTAATCTATTGGCAATGGTTGTCTTACGGAACAACTGATTAAACGTATTCATACATGCACCATCTCTTTGTGATTTATAATTTTTTTTATTGATCTATCAACACAATTTTTTCTTTAACACGCATATTGTTTAAGCATTAATAACTGTTGTGCCTAAGTGTATATTTGTCAATCAAGGTGGTTAATTTTTATCGGATAATGTAGTGATAACTGAACGTTCACAACCCGATATTTTTAAGCTATTCGGTCTGGCATGAAAGCCTAAAATAATGAAGGGATTTGATAAGGTAGGTGACGGTTCAATACCCATGTAAAACGAGATGAGCTATTGATCGAAAATACTGACCTAGAGTCAAAGTTTCAACTGCATGAACTGCAACTTGGTTTTCACCTACAAGCTTAGCTTAACTAACACTAAAGCTATGTTTTTTTTATTAAAAAATCATTTCATCCATAACATCGGCCAACTTTTTACATTTCATTGAAAAATCGATGAACAAAAAGACAAAATTTAATAACATACGTTAACGATGTAAACACTAGGGTGTGTATTTTAACCTTCTCACTGCGAAATAAAGTTCATTGTTCATTTTCAATGCTGACTAAACTTGATCGTTCAACTGCGATTTCAATTTGTTGCCTAAGCCAAATAAGCGCATGGTCTGACTGAGTATTACTGTGCCAATATAAATGTGTATCGATGTCGGTTAATGCAAATGGTATCTGGATTACTGTTAAATTAGAGTCCGAAAACTGCAAAGCAATTGAACGTGGTAACGTTAGCATCAGTGCCGTGTTACTGACTATTTTGACTGCTGTTTGATAGGTTTGACAACGGTATTTAATATGTCGATTAATCCCCTGCTGTTGCAGCAATAAATCTTCCATCACTCTACCCGTCGGACGACTTGACACCGCAACATGTTGCGCCAGCAAATAATCTTCCTGGGTTAAAGTGCCGTTGTTGCAAAGATGATGTTGCGGATCAATGAGTACACAAAATGGATCCGACACTAATTGTATGTGCATTAAAGGAGCATTGACTGCTCGTGCAACATCAATGGCTAAATCAACCTCACCATTGGCAAGTTGTCGTGCGATGTGCTCTCTAGAGAGTGCAATACTGGCAATGTTAGCTTGCGGGATTAACTCAGCAACGTGATTAATGAGCGCCGGCATAATTTGGCTTTCTAATGCTTCATGAATAGCAATAGTGAATGTTTGCTCTGTTGTTAATGGGTCAAACTCGCCGCATTGTTGCAACACCTCTCTAATCCGGTTCAACGCATTAATCAATTGTGGCGCCATACGCTGGCAAGCTGCTGTAGGTTGCATTTGCTGGCCTTGACGTACAAATAACGGGTCATTTAATACTAAACGTAAGCGTTTTATGGCGTGACTGACCGCTGATGGTGTAACAAATAACGATTTCGCTGCCGTTGTCATATTCTGCTCAAAGTACAGCGCTTCAAAAATCTTCAGTAGATTTAAATCAAGTTGTTGAATTGCTTTTGTATCCGCCATATTAACCTCAAGAAGAAAAATCAATGTGCCACGCCAAAACTATGAGCACCATTCATCGCAAGCTAACATATTTTTTCATTTCATTCACATTGATTACTACGTTATGCTGACAACATATGTTTTACAGATCACATTATTAGTGGCTTTTACACTGAGAATACAAAGGTATAAAGATGAATATTTACGCTACAGAAAAATCACAACAATATTTAGCGAAAGTGAAATCGTTTATAAATGAGCAGATTTTACCTATAGAAGCAGAGTTACTCGCCGAAAACAGACGCATTAATCACAGTAGTGATTGGACTCAATGGCAGTTATTACCTCAAATAGAAGCACTAAAAGCACAAGCAAAAGCGGCTGGATTATGGAATTTGTTTTTACCCGACGCCACACTCGGCCAAGGTTTAACCTGTGTTGAATACGCACCATTAGCAGAAGAAATGGGGCGTTCTATTTTAGCTCCTGAAATTTTTAACTGTAACGCCCCCGACACTGGCAATATGGAGGTGCTCTATCATTTTGGGGATGAACAACAGCAAAAACAATGGCTCACGCCTCTACTTACTGGCGAAATTCGTTCTGTGTTTGCCATGACAGAACCTGATGTCGCCTCATCTGATGCCACAAATATGCAGGCAACCATCATTGAAGATGGCGACGATGTTATCGTTAATGGCCGAAAATGGTGGTCTACGGGATTAGGTCATCCTAACAGTAATGTCATGATATTTATGGGACTATCTCATCCCGATGCACCAAAGCATCAACGTCACAGTATGGTATTAGTGCCTATCAATACTCCCGGTGTCAGTATCACTCGAATGTTAACCGCTTATGGTGACTACGATGCACCTTATGGACACGGTGAAATGGAGCTCGTTAATGTCCGTGTACCTAAAAGAAATGTCATAATGGGACTCGGAAAAGGTTTTGAAATTGCACAAGGCCGCTTAGGCCCGGGGCGAATTCACCATTGTATGCGAGCTATCGGCGCCGCAGAACGTGCTTTAGCCTTAGCAATTGAACGCGGATTATCTCGCGTTGCTTTCGGCCAGCCCATTATAAAGCTTGGTGGAAATTTAGAGCGAATTGCTCAAGCCCGTATGAGCATTGAACAAGCACGATTATTGACCCTCAATGCCGCGTGGAAAATCGATAATCTGGGTGTAAAACACGCTATGACTGATATTTCTGCAATAAAAGTGGTCGTACCCAATATGTTAACCCAAGTGGTTGATATGGCGATTCAACTCTATGGCGGCGCGGGGATGAATCACGACTCGCCATTGGCCGGTTTTGCCACAATGGCGCGCAGTTTACGTTTAGCCGACGGCCCAGATGAAGTGCACATGGCCATGGTGTCACGCCTAGAATTAGCAAAATACAAATAACGGTGATGACAATGAAAACAAAACAACAACATGTGCTTATTACCGGCGCAGCATCAGGTTTAGGCAAAGCATTGGCGCTTAAATGGGCAAGTCAGCATGCTGAAGTGTGCGTTGCCGATATTAATCAGCACGCTGGCGAACAAGTCTGCCAGGAAATAAACGCGTTAGGTGGAAAAGCATTTTTTGTGCCTTGCGATATCACCAATACAGACAGCATTACTGCGCTGATGAAAAACGTGCAATCACGTTGGCAGCATATTGATTTATTGGTCAACAATGCCGGCGTAGCCACTGCAGATAAAATAGAAACAGAGCCAATGTTGCAATGGCGCTGGGTAATGGAAATCAATGTGTTTGGTATGGTAAATATGTGCCAGCAATTTGTGCCCTTTTTTAAGCAACAAGGTTATGGCAGCATACTCAATGTTGCCTCGCAAGCAGGCTTGACACCTATTCCGTTTATGTCGAGCTATAACGCCTCAAAAGCCGCTGTGGTGTCATTGTCAGAAACATTACGACTTGAACTTGCCGATGACAATATTAATGTCAGTGTGTTATGCCCAGGTTTTTTTAAAACTAATCTAGGCAGTAGCTTACGTACTCAATTGCCTACAATGGAAAAACTGTTAGGTAAACTTTTTGATAAGTCTCCCATCAATGCTGCTCAAGTAGCCGACATAGCCTATCAAGGTGAGACAAATAAACAGTTTATGTTATTAACGCACCAACAGGGCAAACGTTTATATTGGTTAAAACGTTTACTGCCGCTTAGCTGGTATTTTAAATTGGTATTAAAGCAAACGCTTAGATTAAGACAATTGTTAAAGGATGAGCACACTAAATGAATCAACAGTATTTAGATAAAGCGAAATCCGTTCGCACAGGTGAAGAACTCGACCCAAATGTTATCGGTCCTTGGTTAACACAACATATCGGCGGACTTGAAGGTAAGCTTAAAATAACCCAATACACCGGCGGTGCATCTAACTGGACGTATTGCCTAACGTTTGATAACTGTGAGCTCATTTTGCGCCGAGCCCCTATGGGAACCAAAGCCAAAGGCGCCCACGACATGGGCCGTGAATACCGCTTACAACAAGCGCTAAAACCTGTGTACCCTTATGTACCTGCCATGCTGGCACATTGCGAAGACGAAAGCGTATTGGGCACTGAATTTTATGTCATGGAAAAACTCAATGGCATCATTCCAAGACAAAATTTACCCAAAGGCTTACACCTTGATAAACAGCAGGCCAACACACTGTGTACTAATGTCATCGATTGTTTAATTGAATTGCATAAAGTGGATATTGACGCAGCGAACCTTAATCACCTTGGTAAGGGTGAAGGTTACACACAGCGCCAAATTGACGGTTGGAGCTTTCGCTACACCCAAGCTAAAACCTGGAATGTGCCCTCGGGCAAAAAAGTCATGGCTTGGCTGCAGCAACATAAACCATCGCAAGAAACGATTTGCTTAACCCACAATGACTTTCGCTTTGATAATGTGGTACTCGATCCAGATGACATCAGTAAAGTTAATGGCGTGCTCGATTGGGAATTGGCAACCCTAGGTAATCCATTAATGGATTTAGGCAATACTCTAGCCTACTGGGTTGAAACCGATGATGACTTTTTAGCCCAAATGACCCGGCGCCAACCCACACACCTTGATGGCATGTTGACTCGTAAACAAGTGGTCGAATATTACTGTGACAAAATGGACATCGCTATTAATGATTTTCGTTTTTATGAGGTGTTTGGTTTATTTCGTTTAGCAGGCATTGTGCAACAAATTTACTATCGCTATCACCACAAGCAAACGCGTAACCCAGCATTTAAACACTTCTGGATCTTTTCACATTACTTAATGTGGCGTTGTCATCGCGCAATGAAACAACAAGGATAACCATGGCTAACATTTATTTAATCCGTCATGGTCAAGCAAGTTTCGGTACTGATAATTACGACAACTTGTCGACTCTTGGTCATAGCCAGGCTCGGCACCTAGCGGAACACTTTAACCAACGCAGTATTCAACCTAATCATGTTATTTGTGGCAATATGGCGCGCCATCAACAGACTCGTAATGCGTGTTTAGCGGCATTATCCCCCCCGTTATTACACGACTCATTACAGATTTGTGCCGACTGGAATGAGTTTAATCATGAAGAAGTGATTGCCGTTTATCGGCCTGATTTAGCTCATCCAGACACAATGAAGCAATACCTTAGCCAACAACCCTCGCCGGCCAGAGCCTTTATTGAACTCTTTAGCCAAGCGATTAACCAGTGGCAACATGCTGACAATAGCGCTCAATACAGTGAGTCTTGGCAACAATTTAGCCAACGAATTGCAAACGGGTTAACTCAGCTTATTGAACAAACCGACGATGATGATACGGTCTTTGTGTATACCTCTGGCGGGGTAATAAGTGCGGCTGTAATGCAAATATTATCGATACCTGAATCACAGTTTTTCAATATTAATAAACAATTAGTCAATTGCAGCGTGACACAATTGCACATTAAGCGGCAACGTTTGAGTGTGATAACCTTAAACGAACATGGGTTCTTTGAGGGTACACAACAACATTTATACAGTTTAATTTAACCTTCAATAAACACTCAAAGAGATGCAATAGCGTCATGAGTAATTAACACATAAAAATAATAAAGAGTAGATGATGAAACGGACAAACATATTAATCACAGGGGCAAGTTCTGGTTTAGGACGCGGTATGGCTATTGAGTTTGCAAAACAAAATCATAACTTAGCTTTGTGCGCTAGACGACTAGACCGCCTTGAAGAATTAAAACATCACTTATTGAGTATCAACCCCAATATTACCGTGCTGATTAAATCACTTGATGTAAACGACCACCCGCAAGTGTTTGAAGTATTCAGCCAATTTAAGCAAGAAATGGGACAACTCGACAGAGTCATCGTCAACGCGGGCATGGGTAAAGGTGCATCGATTGGAACCGGCTTTTTTGCGGCTAATTTACAAACTGCGCAAACTAATTTTATTGCCGCAATAGCCCAATGTGAAGCGGCAATGGCTATTTTTCGTGAACAAAATAGTGGCCATTTAGTGACGATTTCATCCATTAGTGCCGTGCGTGGATTTAGACGAGCAATGACCGTTTACGCTGCCACTAAAGCTGCCCTAACCTCGTTAACAGAAGGTATTCGAATTGATGTAATGAACACGCCGATTAAAGTCACTTGTGTTCATCCGGGCTTTATTCGCAGTGAAATTAATGAAAAAGTCAAAACGGTACCGTTTATTGTAGACACCGAGACAGGTTGTAAAGCCATGGTCAATGCCATTCAAAAAGAGAAAGCTAACGCCTTTGTGCCTAGTTATCCTTGGGCATTTTTACACTGGGTGTTACGTATCGCCCCCATTAGCATTATTCGAAAAATGAGTTAACTCGGTAGCAACAAACACGGAGTATTTTACACCGCCATTGTACGAGTTATCACTGACGATAACTCGTACAATGGAGTGTCATCCTAGCCTACAATAATTGAATCATTGCGTGTTTGTTCGATGAGTAACGCTTCGAAATTGGCCGCAGAAAGCGGCTTTGCAAATAAGTAACCTTGCCCAAAAGTACAACCTGCTTGAATGAGCAACTGCTTTTGTTGTTCGGTTTCTATCCCTTCGGCAATCACGCTCATTTTCAGTTTAGTGGCCATCGCAATAATCGCTTCACACAGGGCCGTGTCTTTATTATCGGCTGACATGTTTTGCACAAACCGTTGGTCAATTTTTAAGTAATCAAAATCAAAGTCTTTAAGGTATGCAAAAGAGCTATAACCAGTACCAAAGTCGTCAATGGCAACAGACATCCCATGAAGGCGAACCTTATCTAGAGCCTCAACCGCTTCAAGTTGATTTTCCATTAATAAATGTTCGGTTATTTCAAGCGAAATCGCCTCACAAGGAATATCTCGTAAAATAAGCGAATCGGCCCAGGCATTAATTTGTGCGCCATTATTTTTATATTGTACAGGCGACGTATTAATACTAATTGTTAAGTCAGGGCAATATTGTTTACGCCAAATATCGACCTGTTGTGTAACTTCGTTAAAAATCCACTCACTCAATTCAACAATCAAACCTATTTCTTCAGCAATCTGAATAAACTCTAATGGCGAAATCAACCCTTTTTGAGGATGTTGCCAACGAATTAACGCTTCAGCTTTGGTAATTCGTGACGTTGTTAAGTTAACGATGGGTTGATAAACCATGTAAAACTGCTTTTGTTCAACGGCAATTCGTAAATCACGCATGATTTCCATACGTTTAAGGAAATCAGTACTCATATTCTCAGTAAAATAATGGATGCTATTGCGCCCGCGTGATTTAGCACGGTACATCGCCTGATCTGCATTTCTAAGCAGCTCTTCAATGGTCAAAGCATCATTGGGATAAAACGCTAAACCGATACTGGCAGTACAATAAACATTTTTATGATCTATGATGTAAGGTTGAGCAAGTGTGCTTAACAGTTTTTCACCTATTTTGTTGATGTCTTCAGGAACCGAAGTACCGACAAAGGCAATAATGAATTCATCGCCTCCTAAGCGAGCGACTATGTCATTTCTTCTAATGGTACTTTTGATTCGATTTGCACACTCAATTAATACATAATCTCCGGCGCCATGTCCTAAAGAATCATTCACGTCTTTAAAGTTATCTAAATCTAACATCGCTATCACTAATTGCTTATTATCGCGCTCTGCATTAACTACCGCATTGGTTAAATGTTCGTGTAATAAGTGTCGATTTGGTAAATTGGTTAAATTATCAAAATTCGCTTGATGCCAAATAATGTTATCAGCTTTGTCTCGCTCAATCGCAATTCGGGTCAGGTTAACAAATTGTTCAATCAAATTAATTTCATTGTCTGTCGGTTTTGTTGGCCTATCGAAATAGATTGCAATCGTGCCTAACACGTTACCATGATGACTAATAATGGGTTCAGACCAACATGACACCAATTTAGCCTGCTTAGCTAAGTGAGCTAATGGCAACCAGTTAGGGTGGCGAGCAATATCCGTAACAATGATTCTTCTGCTGAGTGTGACAGATTGTGTGCAGGTACCGGTCCCATCATCAATATTGACCAGGTCGATGGCCTCGATATAAAAACCAGGTAAGCTCGGTGCTGCAGCTAATCTTAACTGCTTACCTGTGTCATCTAATAATGAAATACTGCACATTGCCCGTGGCAGTTCATTTTCAATCCCTTCGACAACGGCTGAAAGCACTTTGGACAATTTGCTAGCACTGGCTATCAATTCCAAAATATTGTTACGTAGCTGACTTATTTTATCTTTTTCTGATAATTGACGGTTTTTGCGTTGCATAAATATTGAAAAAATTAACGAGAAAATACCGGTGACTATCAAAGAAGCCAAAATAAGCGGCAAGGAAAACTCATCAAATTGTTGATAGGTTAATACCCCGGCAATAGAGATGAGTAAGGCATTGAGTAGGCAAGCAATAAAAGTCGGTAATAAATAAAAACTGGCGATGATAATCGGAAACAACCAGAAAATTAAATCGCTATCGACAATATAAATACCAAATAAAATATTCACATGGGCGATAATAGCAAACAGTCCACTAAAAAGTTTAACCCTGCTGGTAAACCAAACACCAATAAAAATCACGGAAATGCCGCCAACGGCAACAAGATCGATAAGGGTGCGCAGATGATTATGTTCAAATACACTTATAATCAAAAATGGCGATAAAATTAGTATTGCAGCTGCCGTCACCGCTAACAATATTTTTTCTTCAATTGTACGGTTAACCATTTTTATCGTCATAGTCATGACTGTCCTATTCGAGTTAAATCCCTATTAGTATTGCGCTAATACCCTACTTTTAACAGTGTAAATCAAACTTAAATCAGTATTATACCCAACATAGCGATAAAAGAAGGATGTGGATCGCATTCAGCGTTTTGAACAAGTAAGTTAATGAGAAATGAGTCAATAAAGTGATCAGGACTAATCTGTATTTGGATAATTTTTGCCAATGATATCTTTATACAGATTATTCGCTTAACACCGATAACATGATTATTAAAATTGCAGATTTTTGGTATAACTGATGCGAAGCGCTTGTAAGTTAGCTATGGCATTTTCAATCGATAAGCAGCCATGGCCCTACAATCTGTTAAGCCGCTACGACTTGTCTTGCCTTACGTAAGGGGTGCAAGCGGTTATGCATCACTTTAATCGTGTCAAATTGGACTAACGATTTACTGTCTGAAAGTGGGCAATGTTGAGATAAAATCATTACCGTTGCGGCTTGTAGGCCATTATCAATAACTAAGGCTAGCACTTTTGCATAGCCACAATTTAATTGAAATAACTTACCCACTTCGCAGTAAACACATTCATCACTGACATCAAAAAACCACGATTTAGGCATTTGTGATTGTAACAAAAAGTGAGCAGCCGTTGCATTTAGTGCAGTTTGCACAATACCAGCATCTGATATATGGAGCACTCTAGGAAGGGTATCTAGCATTTTGATATAGAATTTAGCGTGTTCAATGCTGAATTCAGCTGCATTAAGTGCGTCTGGAATGAGTAGTTTTGACTTATATGGGGTTAAGAACTCCATCTCGGAACCCAATGAAATACTCAGCTGCTTGCAAGTCTCATTGTATTCCCAATGCCAGTCCTTGTTTGGCATTAATAACATGGCTGTCTGCACCTAAATTGAAATGAACACCAGTGCATAATAGATGAATTTTCACGCAATATCAAAATTTAATTATAAATTATAACATATGTATCATGGTGTTAGCGCGATCGAACGATCTTCATTTCGATCGCGGCATGATTTTTGATCAATCACTTAGCAATTTCGCTGTTATTTTACACAATACGCGTTGACGATCTGATCAATCAATTTAGGCCCTTGATATATAAAACCGGAGTATATCTGCACCATCGTTGAGCCAGCGTCAAATTTAGCCAGCGCATCAGCAGCACTATTGATCCCGCCGACACCAATGATCGGGATCTTACCTTGCAAACAGATCGATAATTGTTTGATCACTTGGGTCGATAAATCAGTCAAAGGTTTACCACTCAAGCCACCCATTTCCTCTGCGTGTAACAATCCTGTCACAGCATCTCGGCTTAAGGTGGTATTCGTTGCGATAACACCATCAAATTGATTGCTGATTAACGAGTCTGCAATCGCTTGAATTTCATCTGAGGTTAAATCAGGTGCAATTTTTAACGCAATAGGGACATATTTACCGTATTTTTCGGCTAATTGTGTTTGCTTGGCTTTTATTGAACTGAGTAAATCGTCTAACAATTCACCGTACTGCATCGAACGCAAACCTGGTGTGTTAGGTGAAGAGATATTGACGGCAATGTAACTGGCGTATTGATAAACTTTTTCCATACAAATAAGGTAATCATCTTTACCCTGCTCGACTGGTGTATCTTTATTTTTACCAATATTAACACCCACCATAATGTCAGTTTTTTTAGCGATAAGATTACGTACTAAGTTATCGACACCTTTGTTATTAAAGCCCATGCGATTAATAATCCCTTGAGCAGGCTTTAACCTAAATAATCGAGGCTGATCATTGCCAGGTTGTGGGCGTGGGGTAACCGTGCCCACTTCAACATGGCCAAATCCCATCGCATGGAATGCATCGATAGACTCACCATCTTTATCCATTCCGGCAGCTAAACCGACTGGATTTGGAAATGTCAGTCCCATACAGGTCACGGGGGCTGACTTAACGTGTTGGCGATAAAAACAATTTAACGGTGTATTCCCCGTCATTTTCAAACTACCAATAGCGACATTATGTGCTAACTCTGGGTCCATCTGAAACATGACTTTTTGTGCGATAGTGTAAAACATGGTTTCTCCTAGACCTAAAAAAAGCCCCGGCAATCGCCAGGGCTTGTTTACATTATAAAACTACTTCTGACCTTCGCAATGCAAAATCAGCAAGTTCAGTTCTCTAAGGGCGACTGAGAACTTAGCAAATTCATGTGTTTGTGAGACCTTGAAGTCTGAAAGCATATGGTACCATCTTTCGAGCAATGGCTTGTTTAATGTCATCCACTCATTAATCACACTGTCAGCATCGCAGGTATCAGTACAGGTTCGTAATACTGCAGAACTTAACGCACGTTGTTGCCAATCGAGCTCTTCTCTAAATGCAGCACGGGCAAGTGCTTGCCAATGGTTTGCAACAGGTTGAGCACTAATTTGTTCTAAGAACCAATGTAATTCAACTTTTGCACCTAATTTAAAGTAGGTTTCAGAGACTAACTCAAGGGTTTTATTCTCAAGTTGAGCAATTTGTGCAATATCTAACGCAGAGAACAAAGTACTCATTTTTGCCACCACTTGCGCGACAGCTTTAGGTACATTCTGGTTAGTGAGTGCAGTGATTTCAGTAGAAATGGCTTTCACTTCTGCCGCAATCATATATTGGTCAACGTTAGCTTTAAGCTGTTCAAATACTGGCTTAAAGAAAGCAACTGTTTGCACAATATCCTGAGCACGATTACGATGACGAATGAACCAGCGACAGGCACGGCGCATATTACGACGTAACTGATGCAGCATCTCACCTTGCACGTGTGCAGGAATAACGCCATTTAAGTCTGTAATTGATGTTGTTAATTCATCAAGGCCAAACACTTCACGGGCCATAGTATAACAAATAGCCGCTTCGGCAACTGTTGCACCGGTCTCATCTTGCATACGTTGTACAAAATTAAAGCCCATATCGTTAACTAATTCATTAGCTAATGAAGTGGCAATAATTTCGCCGCGCAGTGGATGAGCCGTCATTCTGTCGGCATATTTGGCTTGTAACTTTTTAGGGAAATACGCTACTAACAGTTTACTTAAATAGGCATCTTCAGTGATTTCTGGCGTCACTAATTGCTCTTTAAGCACCATCTTAGCGTAAGCGACTAATACTGACAGCTCTGGACGCGTTAATGCACGACCATTGGCTAAACGTTCAGCTAAGTCATCATCGGTAGGTAAAAACTCAAGGGCACGGTCAAGCTTGCCATCTTTCTCAAGGTACTGAATAAAACGAATTTGCTCTTTAAGCTGTGACACACCATGTACTTGAGTTACCGAAATAGTGCGAGTTTGGTCTTTACAGTCTTGAATCACAATGTCGCTGACTTCATCAGTCATTTCTTCCAGTAGACGGTTACGTTGTTTAACCGTTAACTCACCTTCTGCAACCAAGGTGTTCAAGAAAATCTTAATGTTCACTTCGTTGTCTGAGCAATCGACTCCACCAACGTTATCAACAAAATCGGTGTTCATGCGCCCACCGTTGGCACAGTATTCAATACGGCCTAACTGGGTACAACCTAGATTGCCCCCTTCGCCAATGATTTTTGCGCGAACTTCTTTACCGTTAACACGTAATGCGTCATTAGCTCGGTCACCCACTTCTGCATGGGTTTCTTTACTCGACTTAACATAAGTGCCAATACCACCGTTCCAAATCAGATCGACTGGCATTTTCAGCAGCTCTTTCATCAGTTCAGTAGGATTCATGCTGTCTTTGTCAGTCGCAAGCATTTGCTTTATTTCTGGGGTCAGCTTAATTGATTTAGCCGAACGCAAGAATATTCCGCCGCCTTTAGAGATCAATTTTGCGTTGTAGTCTTCCCAGCTTGAACGTGGTAAGGCAAATAAGCGCTGACGTTCTATATAGCTTTGTGCAATATTTGGGGTTGGGTCAATAAAGATATGCATGTGGTTAAAGGCAGCAACAAGCTGAGTTTGTTCAGATAGCAGCATACCGTTACCAAATACGTCACCCGCCATGTCACCAATAGCTAAACAACTAAATGGGGTTGTTTGACAATCGACGCCAATTTCACGGAAATGACGTTTAACAGATTCCCACGCACCGCGAGCCGTGATCCCCATCTTCTTGTGGTCATAACCGTTACTTCCGCCCGATGCAAACGCATCGCCTAACCAGAAGTTGTATTCAATTGCGATGGCATTGGCAATATCAGAGAAAGTAGCGGTACCTTTGTCTGCTGCCACTACAAGATATGCATCGTCTTCATCATGGCGAACCACATCGACTGGTGGAACCACTTCGCCGTTAATGATGTTGTCGGAGATATCTAACAATGCACGGATGAAGATACGGTAACATTCTTGCCCTTCAGTAAAGAATGCTTCACGGCCACCTTCTGTAGGCAATTGCTTACAAACAAAACCACCTTTAGCACCAACTGGCACAATAACGGTGTTTTTAACTTGTTGGGCTTTTACAAGGCCTAATACTTCAGTACGGAAATCTTCACGGCGATCTGACCAACGCAAACCACCTCGGGCGACTTTACCGCCACGTAAATGCACACCTTCTACACGAGGTGAATAGACAAATATTTCAAATTTCGGTAGCGGTTTAGGCATCTCAGGAATCAAACCTGGTGCAAACTTAAACGAAATGTAATCTTTTGCTAATCCGCCAACGGCAGTTTGATAGAAGTTAGTCCGTAAAGTCGCGTTAATTAAATCTAGGTAACGACGGATAATACGGTCATCATCTAGGCTTGAAACGTCATCGAGCTGAATATTGATTTGTTCAAGAAACTTACTCAACGTGCGCGTTTTTAACTTTGGATTGAATTTACGGATGAACATTTTCACCAGTAAATCAGCTAATTTTGGATAACGACTGAACGTTTCTTCAATGTATGATTGACTAAATGTTGCATCAATTTGACGCATGTACTTGGCATAAGCGCGCAAAATTGAGACTTCACGGCCACTAAGACCTGTCGACAATACCATGCGGTTAAAACCATCATCTTCAAGTTTCTTTTGCCACACTTGTAACAATGACGTTTGGAAGCGGTCTTGACTGTCGGCAAGGTTCTCAGTGGCAGCACCTTGTACTGTCATTAAGAAGTCTAAAATCCAGAATGTGGCGCCGTCATTGGTTTTCACTTCATAAGGACGTTCATTAATCACGCGTAGACCAAAGTTTTCAAGCATTGGTAATACGTCAGATAAATGAATTGGTTCGTCTTTATGGAATAGTTTCAAACGAACTTTATTGTCGTTTAACGCTGACTCTTGTGGCTGATAAAACAACATGCCCAACTTATGGTCGTCGTCTAATGCTTCTAAATGTTGCATATCGACTACGGCAGAGCTTGGCAATACATCGTCTTTATAACTTGGCGGAAACGCATTTAAATAGCGTTTAGTTAACCCAGTACCCGATTGTTCACCAAGGGCATTATTTAATGCGGTGTGTAATTTATCGTCCCACGAGCGAGCTGCTTCGATAAGATTTTTTTCAATCGCGGCCACATCAACATCCATATCGTTATTATCAACTTTGATAATGTAGTGAGTACGAGCCAAAGTCGACTCTGAGAAATACGTGGTGAACTCAACATCTTCATTGCTTTTGAAGTGTTGTGCCAAAATACGCTGTGTGTCTTGGCGTAACTTAGTGTTGTAACGGTCTTTAGAAACGTACACTAAACACGAAAAGAAACGACCAAAACCGTCTTTGCGCACAAACAGCTTTAGCTTGTCGCGATCTTGCATTTCTAATACGCCATGGGCCATATTAGCAAGCTGATGATCTTTAGCTTGGATTAGCTCATCACGAGGTAAATTCTCAAGAATGTTCATCAAGGCTTTATAATCGTGCGAGCGCGGTGTTAACCCAGAGTTATCAAGGATACGTTGCACTTTCTCACCCAATAATGGGATTTCACGCGGGCTGCGGTTATAAAGGTTCGAGGCATATAAACCAATAAAGCGGTCTTCACCAATCACGTTGCCTTTTTTGTCAAAACGCTTAACGCCTACATAGTCGACATAAGCTGGGCGATGCACACGGCTTTTAGCTGAACTCTTGGTCAATACTAATAAGGTTTCATCTAAGGCTTCTTTACGCGCTGAGTCAGACAAGGTCGACAATAAAAGACCTCGTTCGCTGTGAGATGCTTTAGAGCGATTCATTAACCCAAGGCTTGAGTCTAAATCAGGCACCAGCTCAACATCGCCTTCAACGCGCTTTAAGTCGTAATAACGGTAGCCAAGCAAGGTGAAATGGTGATTGTTTAAGTAATTTAAAAAATCAACCGACTCTTGTAATTCTGCTTTATTACCCGGAAATGGCCGTGACGGCAATTGCTTAATCGTGTCAGTTAATTTATCCGTCATTAACTGCCAGTCATTGACTGACGCTGCAACATCTGCAAGTACCGACTGTATTTCTTTTTCTATAATTTTAATGTCGGTATCGCTGTTTTGCTTATCAATCTCAATCAAAAATACCGCAACATTACCGCTGTCTTCTGCTGCATCATTTAAAAATGATACATCGGTGACAGCATTGTTGTTGCGGATCACGGCTAATGGCGTATGTAACATCACGTGAGCAGTAATGCCCATGCGGTTTAGCGCCATGGTTAATGAGTCAACTAAGAAAGGCATATCAGATTGAATGACTTCAATAATGGTATGTGTTGACTGCCAGCCATGTTTTGCTTGGCTTGGATTAAACACCCGGATATGGGTTTTGTCTGTTGATGTTTTATTTAGGGCATTCCACAGGCTCACAACTGCACCATATAAATCACTGTCATTACGCGCATTGAGATCGTCTTTTGACATATGGGCATAGAGGCAATTAGCAAATTGCTCAACTTGTTTGGCTTGAGAATTAGGGATTTTTGTGTGAATTAAATTGACTACATTTTCAAGTAGTACAGAAGGCATTGCATCTTTCAAGGCCATGTTGCAGATTCCTTAAGCGTCTATGGCAGCGCTCTTATCATTATATGGATGCTTCGGCTTGTTGATTCGGTCGGTCCGATTCATTGGTATTTTTTATCACGTAAATAACTGTTTTGCGTTTTACAAAAGGATCCCATGTCTGAGATCTGCTGCAAAGTTTATTACTAAATTGCTGCTATATCGAGGAAAATTTTAGTGGTACATCCTCTATAAATCCAGTTGTCAGCATAGATTAGTGTTTAAAATGACATTTAAGTCGATTGCACAGAGTAACTATGCAAAACAAAAAAGGGAGCTAAGCTCCCTTTTTATTTTAATTGCATGTATTGTTTACTTTTTTCGCCAGAACATAGCCGAAAGTGCTGGTAGAATAATAATTGCACCTAACATATTTACTAAAAACATAAAGGTAAGCAAAATTCCCATGTCCATTTGGAATTTAAGATCTGAGAAGAACCAAGTACTGACCCCAATGGCTAGTGTTAATCCGGTAAAGATAACCGCACTACCACGCTCAACTAACGCTTCAAAGTAAGCTTGTTGTACAGGCATACCATTGCTGAGTTTATTAGACATGGTCGATAGGATATAAATACCATAATCCACACCAATACCAACACCAAGAGCAATAACCGGTAAAGTACTCACCGCAAGACCAATGTCGAGCAAGGTCATTAACGCTTGTGCTAACGTAGAGACAACATACAAAGGTATGATGACCGCAATGGTGGCTTTTAGAGATTTAAAGCTAATTAAACACAATACAAACACAGCGCCATAAACGTACAACATCATTGGAAGCTGCGCTTCACTCACCGCTTCGTTCGTTGCAGCCATAACACCAACAGGACCCGAAGCCAATTTAAACTGTAATGTGTCGCTATTAAGCTCCGCCGCAACGGCTTTCACTTTCTTAACCACAACTTCAATGGTTTCGGCCTTATGATCTTTTAGGAAAAGATACACTGGCATTACTGAACAATTACCGTTCAACAACCCAGAGGTGGTTGGTACCTGTCCCACAGCTTGCACTAAACTTGCGGTCGTGCGAGGTAAAATCTCCCAACGTGGATTGCCTTCGTTAAAGCCCGCATTCACTTTTTTAGCAACAGAAGCCAAACTGGCCGTTGATTCAACACCCGGTGTATTGGCAACCATCCATTCAAATTGGTCAATTTGAGTCAATACAGAGTGGTAGGTACAGGCTTCAGGGGTTGCTTCAACTATCACGGTCATCACATCTGTGGTGATAGAAAAATGATCGGTGATAAAGAACGTATCTAGGTTGTAGCGTGAGTCTTGATGAAGTGCTGGTGCGCCACCCTGTAAATCACCAATCTTCATTTTTGTCGATTGCTGAAAACCAATACCGTACAACACCGCAGTTGAAATCAACACAATGACAGCATATTTCGGCGTGGCAAAGTTTGATAACCAACGCCACATATTTTCAATCTTCTGGCGTTTTTCAGGATTGTCTTGCTTATTCGGTAATTCAAAATAGGAAATCACCAATGGCAGCAAAATAAGGTTGGTTAAAATGATCACTGCCACACCTAACGAGGCAGAAATAGCAAGCTCACGAATAATACCGATATCAATCGCTAACAAGGTTAAAAAGCCAACCGTGTCAGATAATAATGCAACACCACCTGGCACCAACAGACTTCTAAATGCTGACGCTGAAGCTGCTTTAGTCGTTTGGCCGTCAAGTACACGGCGACGCACAGCATTGATCATCTGTACCCCGTGACTCACCCCAATGGCAAATACCAAAAAGGGTACCAAAATCGACATGGGATCAAGGCCAAACCCAACCACAGTGAGTAAACCTAACTGCCAACACACCGCCACTAAACTACACACTAAAGGCAAAACGGTTAACATGATGGATTTAGAGAACAGGTAAACCATGACCGCTGTGATGACGATGGCGATTAAGAAGAACAACAGTACGCCTTTGGCGCCTTCTGCTACATCACCCGCCATTTTGGCAAAACCGATAATATGGATTTTTATCTTATCGTTTTCAAACTTACCGCGCAGTTCTTGTTCTAATTGGTTGGCAAACGCAATGGTATCAATGGCCTTCCCCGTTTGTGGGTCAAACTCCATCAACTGTGCTGACACCATTGCAGACGTATAATCATTACCGATCAGGCGACCAACAATGCCCGCTTTTTCAATGTTATCGCGAACAATTTGTAAGCTGTAATCATCATTACGAAAATCTGCTGGGATCACCGGACCACCGGCAAAGCCGTCTTCGACCACTTCGGTGAAACGAGTGGAAGGTGAAAAAAGCGATTTAACTTGTGAGCGCTCTACACCAGGAATGAAAAATAATTGATCGTGGACATTTTTTAATGCATCAAAAAATACCGGATTAAATATATTGCCACTCGTGTCTTCAACCGCCACCATGATGCTGTTAGCACCACCAAAATCTTTTTGGTGTTTGGTGTAGGTTTGCATATACGAATGGTTTAGCGGAATATTTTTACTAAAAGCCGCATCCATTTTTAATTGGCTGGCTTGGTAACCTAAAAAAAAGGTAATAAAAATAAATGAAATAATGACCCATTTCCGATTACGGAATAAATGAGATTCGAATCCATTGACCAGTTTTTCTAACATCTTATCGGCCCTATTATTGTTGTTTTATAATCCAATCTAACCGTGAGGTTAGTTAAGCTGGAACAGTCCCTTAGAACCGGCAAACCATAACTGGCCTTTACTGTCCTTCGCAATTGCCACAATGTTTTCACCTTGACGTCGAGTGACGATTTCTGCTTTGGTATCGTCAACAGACAACACAACCCCAGCATTTCCCACAAGGTATAGTTCATTATTTGCAGTAACAAGCGCCCCATTGATTGACGATTCAACGGGCAAGTCAACTTGTTGCCATTCTGATAAGCTTAAATCTGATTTAAACACATGACCACGCAGCCCCATCACGTAGATGTTGTCACCCACCTGAATGGCATTAAACATTGATCCATCATAATCAAAATCAACTTTACTAAAGGTGTGGCCATTGTCTTCTGAAACGGCAACCATCCCTAATTCACCTACCAATAATAAACGTTGATCAGCTAAGCGGATCAAACGATTAAAATGCGGCAATAAGGCCGAGCGTTCAGATAAATAAAGAGCCTCATCTTCCGCTTTTAGCTCATTTAAATAAGCAATATCTTCTTCGAAGAGTAGCTCTTGATGAAACTCATCAGTCCAGGTTTTACCGCCATCTGCTGTTCGATAAAATAACCCATAAGCCCCAACCGCAATACCATCATTAGCCGTATAAAAACGCACATCTAACAAAGGTTTTTCAATCTCAGTTGATTGCATTTGTAACGACCAGGTTTCACCACCGTCTTCGGTATGAATAATTGTCGCATCATGGCCTACCGCCCAGCCTTTATTCGCATCGAAAAAAAACACTTTGGTTAACTGAGTTAATACTGGAGTGGCAACTTGTTGCCATTGACCATTTTTAAGCAGTAACACATTGCCACGTTGCCCTACGGCAACGAGATGGTCGCCTGCATTGGCGATATCAAGTAATAAAGAGGATTGAGCTAAAGGCTGAATTTGAACAGTGAGTGGGTCTAGTTGGGCATTAACTGAAGCAGTATATAAACATGCACTAATCCCAATTGCCACTGCACTGCGAAGCATGCTAAACGTCATACAAACTTCCTTAACAATGAAGGGGCGCTAAGCGCCCCAATTTTACGGCTAATTAACGAATACCGGCACGTCTTAGTGCATCTGGGGTAAAGTTAGATTCTGAAAGTGACGCATCAAAATTGTACATGCGGCCTTCGTTGTCTAATCCCATTGCTAAGTAACGACGTGATTGTAAATCGTGGAATACTTCTAACGTACTCCAATTTGTTAATGCATCATAGTAGTTAATGGTATGTGCAACACCAACACGATATAGCTCGTCACGGTTGTCGTACATATCTGTTAATGATACCTGCCATGAATCTTCGTCAATATAGAACACTCGAGATTTATAGATGTGACGCATACCGTCTTTCAACGTTGCTTTCACTTCCCAAACACGATGTTTTTCATAACGCGCATATTCAGGGTTAATATGGCCAGGTTTTAAAATTTGGTCATACTTTAATTTGTCTGAATGCAGCTTATAATCATTGTAAGGAATATAAACTTCTTTTTTACCCACGAGTTCCCAGTTGTAACGCGATGGAGAACCGTTGAACATATCGAAGTCATCTGTGGTTCTTAATCCGTCAGACACTGTGCCTGGCGTATCAAAAGCTACGTTTGGCGCTTTACGAACGCGGCGCTGCCCTGTGTTATAGGTCCATGCCTGGCGAGGTAAAGCCTCTTGGTCCATGGTTTCTTTAACTAACAATGCCGTACCCGCTAAACGAGCTGGTTGCGTAACCACTTGTTTGAAGTAAAACAAGGTATTGGTTTCTTTCAACTTGTCTAGAGTAATTTCTGGACGAGTATATTCAAAACGAATTTCTTCAGCATTTTCAACTAGGGTATAAGAACCAGTAGAAGTTGGTGCTGCTTGGCTACGGTAAGTTTCTACATCCACACCACGATAACGCAAAATGTGGTTCCAAATGACTTCTAAACCATTAGCTGGGATAGGAAATGGCGCGCCAATTGTTGCACCCGAAATACCATTACCTTGTGACACCAACTCAGCGCTAAGCGCATTTTTTTTGGTTGCATCGTAAACATACTGAGGAACAGATGCACTACGGCGAGTTTGATACACATTCATTTGGTACGTATCTGGATAAAGCTCAAATAGCTTGTTTTGCCCAGGCGTTAAAAATTCAGCATATTGTGCTTTATTAGCATTGGTAATAGTAAATAAAATTTTATCTTCAGGAAACGGATCTGGGTGGTGCATTCCTTTAGTGTAACCGGCAACAGGCTTAGTAATACCACCATCCCAAGCGGGGATTGAACCATCGGCATTCGCCGCTTTTTCAGCCCCTAAAGGAGTCAAGGTGGTACCTAATTTGTCAGCGTCAGCTTGTGATACTTTCGCCAGCGCAGCAGGTGCACCGAGTGCCATAATCACTGCTGCCGATAATATCGTCAATTTCTTCATTATCATTATCCTTTTAGATCGAATACTTGACGTTTAAAGAGATGTAATCTCTGTCTGTCATCGCATTTGTTGTTCCTACACCACCAAAGAAGTTGTTGTAAGAAATGTCCGCGCCCCAACGACTTTGATAATCAAAGTTCAGACCGACTGCCACTGATTTTCTGCCCTCGGTAAATAGGAACATAGGATCAGGTGTAATACCGTCAACATCATGAGAGAAAATGATGCGTGGATACATGTTTACCCCAGCAAACACGTTGTTAAAGTCAGCTTTCGCCACTAAACGATAACCCCAGGCAAAATCAGTTGGGAATGGATTAGTTTCAGGACCATTGTGTAATGCTTCAATAATACCTGGCATATCTGGATTACCGCCAGAACGAGCCGTACCAGGACCACTTAAACGCAGTTCATCAAAGCCTGGCATGTCGTGGATCCAAACACCACCCACTTCAGCAAGCATAGTTAAGTTATCTAAACCTAATGTTGGGCCAAATAAATGAGTAAATGTCATTTGTGCCTGAGTGGTATCACGCGTGATATAGCCGTCAACCGTTTCTCCAGGTGGATAAACATCCATCTGAGATATGCCGTCAAGATCAGGACGTAAACCTGCATTGGCTAACTGCTGAGGCATTGCAGCAAACAATAATTCGACATCATCGATTTGTAATGGTTCATCAACACGATGGGCAATTTCACCCGCAACAGATGTGTCACCAACTAATGTGTTAAAGCTGAAACCATATAACTGAATGTCTTCAGGATACACAATTTGTGATTTGGTGAAGGTTTCCATGCTCAGCAGTAAATCGCGATCGATGTTACCACCACTCGCTGCTAATCGACCATAATCACGACCAATCGCTTCTGCGGTGAAGTTTGACGCAGTACCACTGATGATAGGTCGGCGACTATGGTAGTTCATGTAATACAAACCGAATTCAGTTTCGCCTAATTCTGGTGAGTAATAACCTAATTTAATACCATACTGGCCATCATCACTTGGATCTGCTGCATCTTGCACCAACGCAACTTTCGTTGAATATGCTGTCATGTAAGCTGCATATGCCGAGTTAAACCCTGTCGCTGCTGCCGCTTCGTATAAACGAGAATATTCAGAAATTAAAAAATCTTGGTTGATATCAGGATTAGAGTTAAATCCTAACTGAGCATTCTGGTCGTAGCCACCAAAACCAGCAAAGTCGTTGGTTGCAAAGTTAGAGCCTGGTGTTGGAACCCAAATGCCCTGCCACTCATATTGGTAAAAAGCTTCAACGTTAAGGTTTTCAGTTAGGCCTAAAGAAGCCCAAACCATGCCTTGAGGACGAAATGCTTCTTTAAGCTCTGAACCTGGCGCATTAAGGATGTTTAAATCAACTGCGTTGATTTCAGCAATACCATGAGAGATAAGTGCACTTTCGCCCCATGACACTACCTGACTACCCACACGTACGCTTAATGGGTTGGCGCCGTCATTTAAATCCCAGTTGCCATAAACAAATGCATCTAATAAGCGAATGTCTTTACATTGCACTTCTGATGCTTCGCTGTCTTCACACGGGTCAAACTTTTGCCCGGTTAACGGATCATTAAAATCATAGCTACCGTCATTGAGTTTACGGTCGTAAAAATACATTCCACGAAGGAATAAACCATAATTTTCGTATTTCAGTGATAACTCATGAAGACCCTTTACGATCTCAGAGGTGGTATCACCTTTTGAATACAATAAGTTACTTAAATCGTTGTTGCTCGAATATGAACCTGACTGGTCCCAAATTTGAGCCGATGTGTACTTGGTTGAACCAAATGCACCACCAAAAGCTGAATAACCAGACCAATCAAATTGAGGTTGGTTTACCTTACCAATTTGACCACTCCAATCGCGGTCAGATACGCGCCAACTAGCACCTGCTGTCCATGTTGAGTCAAATGTTCCTTGAACATCACCCCAATCAAACGAAACTGCTGAGGCTGAAGTGCTCATACCTAAACATAATGCCGACACCACCCCCAAAGCGATAGCCGACTTGTTAAATCTTTTTTTAACAATATTCATTTTAGTTCATCTCCGTAACCTGTTGGATTAGTTGTTATAGGAATTAAAACCAACATCTTGTTAGCCCACAGGCAACACCATTGTTACAGCATTTAACTATATTGAGCAAGGTCAAAAAAAAGAAAATGTTTAAGAAAATTAACGATGTTCAGCTAAATAACAATGAAAAAAAGCGAGGTATATTTGAATTGAGATAAACATAAAGGTTACAAAGAATGAAGCTCTAACGAAAAAAGTTTATTTTCATGCACTTATAATTAATCATACTATTAACTTTACCATAACATGAATCAATCAAACGTTTGGAGTATATACTCTAAATTTTATTCAGTGATTTAAAGCTTCCATCATTATTTAACATTAATTTAAACCTCCCCTGGATACCTTGGGGAGTTAAAAACGCTCTAAAATACTTACCATTGATATGCAATACTCTTCCCTGTTGATCACGCACTTCGACTTTTTCAGCAAGCCCTTGGTAGTACGGTAAAAAAGCGTCATAACTTACATTCAAAGAAAAGTATAATTCCATTGTTTTCTCCACAAAAAAGGAGAGCAAGCTCTCCTTTTACATCACCGATACTACTCGTTTTTCATCTTAATCAGGCAGCAGTAAAACAACAACTATTAAGCCAACGATTTAGTGACTTTTTCATATAAATCTTTTGATAAATCGGGTAAGTTTTTCAGCTCTTGCAAACACAACTTCATCAACTCCTGCCTTTGTTTATCAAATTTAGCAAATTGAATTAATGGGGTGATCATCCGTGAGGCGACTTGTGGATTAGTCTTATTCAATTTGATTAAGATTTTAGTCAAATAACGATAGCCTTCACCATCTGCGCGATGGAATTGATACGTATTCGATGCTGCAAACGCACCAATTAATGAGCGCACTCTGTTAGGATTAGAAAAGCTAAAACTGTTGTGTTTAGTAAGCTGTTTAATATGCTCAATCACATCATCACTATTTACGAGAGCCTGTAAGCTTAACCATTTATCCATAACTAACGGCGTAGAGTGCCATTTAGACTCAAAATCACTTAGCAAAGCAGGCAAACAAGCAAGTTGTGCACTAGCAGCCGCTTTTAACGCTCCTAAACAATCCGTCATATTTTGCGATGCATAATATTGCTTTTCGACCAAGCTTTCATGCACATCAGATACCTGACACAGTAAACTTAGCGCTAAATTCTTAAATGCACGAGCACCTGCATCATCGATATTACTCAGTTCGCGATAGCGTACTAAAAACTCATCTTCACAGGCAGTTGCTAATTCTTCGACGACAAACTCTCTGGCTTTTGCCAGGGCGTCTAAATCGACACTATCAACTTGTTCTATTAGCGCTGAAGCAGATGGGATAGATAAGATTTCGGCTACAAGCGCTTTATCAATATTAACATCTAAAATAATTCCTCTAAATGCTTCGATAACTCGACTGTCGACGGTCATCACTTGCTGCTGTTGCAACTGGGTAATGTTAGCCCAAATCGTTTGACTGACTAATTGCACCGATGCTTCCCAACGCGCAACTTCACTTGTTGCATAGCGCATTAAATGCACTAACTGTTCAATGGTAAAATCATAAACTAATTTAACAGGGGCAGAGAAATCCTGTAGCAAAGAAGGTGTTGGCGCAGAGCTAATTTCATCGAACACAAATGTTTGAATGGATTTAGTGACATCCAATACTTTATTAACTATTGATGCCCCAGCATTGTCTAACAGCTCAATACTAAATGGGATGTGTAACGTTTGACCTTTTACTCCTTTAGAGACAACCTGTTGAGCAACTGTTAAATGATATTCACCTTTGTCAGCGTCAAACTTATCAGTTACCGTCACCACAGGCGTACCCGCTTGACTGTACCAGCGTCTAAATAAGGTTAAATCTTTACCGCTGGCATCTTGCATGGCATTGACAAAGTCATCACAGGTTACCGCTTGGCCATCATGGCGCTCAAAGTAACACTTCATCCCTGCTTGAAAACCTTCTTCGCCTAGGATGGTGTGCATCATGCGAATGACTTCAGCGCCCTTGTCATAAACAGTCACGGTATAGAAGTTGTTCATTTCTATTACGCTTTCTGGGCGGATAGGATGGGACATTGGCCCTGCGTCTTCAGCAAACTGTTGGTTTTTCATGACACGAATCGCTTGAATACGGTTCACTGCGCGTGAACCAACATCTGAACTGAATTCTTGGTCACGAAAAACCGTTAGGCCTTCTTTTAAACTTAATTGAAACCAGTCACGACACGTAACACGATTACCCGTCCAGTTATGGAAATACTCATGGCCAACCACCGACTCAATACCGTGATAATCATCATCAGTAGCGCTGGCTTTATCTGCTAATACATATTTAGTATTGAAGACATTTAGGCCTTTATTTTCCATCGCGCCCATATTGAAAAAATCAACAGCGACAATCATGTAAATGTCTAAATCATATTCTAGGCCAAAGCGAGTTTCATCCCACTTCATCGACTTTTTCAATGATGCCATCGCATGATCTGCTTTGTGTAAGTTACCTTTATCAACAAAGACTTGTAATTTTACTTCACGACCTGACTGCGTGGTGAAACTGTCATTTAATACATCGAAATCACCAGCAACAAGGGCAAACAAGTAACTCGGTTTCGGAAATGGATCATGCCATTTAACAAAGTGACGTCCAGAGCGCGGCATTTCGCCTTTGTCGACCAAATTACCGTTACTTAATAAAAAAGGAAACGCTGATTTATCGGCCTCAATACGAACGGTATAAATGGCTAGCACGTCAGGACGATCTAAAAAGTAGGTAATGCGGCGGAAACCTTCAGCTTCACATTGAGTACAATAAGCACCATCAGACATGTACAAACCTTCAAGGCTTGAGTTGGCTTCAGGATCTAACAAGGTGATCACTTCAAGCTCAAACTCAGCTTGATCTGTGGTAATAAACAACTGGTTATCATGCTGGCGATAATTTGCAGCCACACCGTTCAATTTAACCGAGCTTAATGATATTTGCTCACCTTCTAATACCAACTCGTGTTGGTGATCACCATTACGGGTGACGTGACTTGTCGCCGTCACTTTGGTGTTTTTGCCATCTAAAATGACATTAAGATCAACATGGGTAATAGTGAATGCAGGCTTGGCATAATCTTTTAAGTGTTTTTCTTGTGCTTGGCTCATACAGGATCCTTTTCGAACAAACTCATTGATATCGCAGTGTGAATCGTCCAGTTCACTGTTCAACAAAACCAACTATAGACACAGTCAGATATACAGTAAAACTAAACGATATTAATTTGATTAAGAAAAAACGCGCCTAAAGCGCGTTTTTGTTAGTCATGTTGCAGTTTATTTAGCGTTAGCCAGTTTTTCAGCATCGGCCATGTCTAAAGTGATGTAAGCAGTCTCATCTAAAAATGCATCTGGTATCTTACTGTCATCAGTAGTCTCTATATCGTCAAGAGACTTTACAACCGCTAAACCTTGATGAGTGCGACGTGCATTTTCACGATCTAAAACGCGTTTATCATCAGACTCACGTGACGCAATACGTTCACTTTCAACCAGCGAAATCGTTTTGTCATCATGATGCTTTTTAAATTCATTAATATCTTCGTAGATATAGCTAAATTCAGTATCAGTACTGATACGCGCTTTGTGTTTTGCATCGAGATTACTGATTAAGCTAGGGGTAATATTACCTAAGGTACTGTATTGCGCTACAGGTACTTTGTCCCATGGCAATGCATTTTTTTCTTCAGACTCGCCATATTCACCAGGCTCTAAGGCACTTGGGAAACGCACGTCTGGAGTAACACCTTTTAACTGGGTGCTGCCGCCATTGATACGATAAAACTTAGCAATCGTGTACTGCACATGGCCGATTGGTTTTTCGTACATGTCATAAATTCGGCCTAAGCTTTTATGCTGTTGCACTGTGCCTTTACCAAATGTTGACTCACCCACTATCAGCGCTCGATCGTAGTCTTGTAACGCTGCTGCAAAAATTTCTGAAGCAGAGGCACTGTAACGGTCAACCATCACAGTCAGTGGGCCATTATAAGCACTCTTACCGTCGTTATCACGATTCTGATTCACACCGCCATTGGCATCGCGGATCTGAACAACCGGCCCCATATCAATGAACAAACCCGTTAATAATGTGGCTTCTGTTAATGCGCCGCCGCCATTACCACGTAAGTCAATAATGATGCCTTCAACATTATCTTGCTCAAGTTTGGCAATTTCTTTGGCGACATCTTGGGATAAATTCATGTAGAAACCAGGAATTTGAATCACACCCACTTTGCGGTTAGCATACTGACCTTCTTTAGGTTCAACCACTTTGGAGGTTGCAGCACGATCTTCTAGACGTATTTTGTCGCGAGTAATGGTGACTTCAAAAGGTTTCGCATTAGCGCCACCTTTGTTAGGCAAAATCTGCAGCACGACTTCACTGCCTTTAGGGCCTTTGATCAAGTCTACTACATCATCTAAACGCCAACCGATAACATCTACAATGTCACTGCCTTTTTGACCAACACCAACAATTTTATCTTCGGGAGACAATTTTTCACTGTTCGCAGCAGGCCCGCCAGCAACAAGACTTTTAATGACGGTATAGTCATCATCCATCTGCAACACCGCACCGATACCTTCTAGGCTTAAGTTCATTTCCATCTGGAAACGTTCAGCATTGCGAGGTGATAAATAGCTAGTATGAGGTTCAACACTGCGGGCAAAGGCGTTCATCACACTTTGAAACACATCTTCGCTTTGTGTTTGGCTTAAACGTTTAATCGCATTGTTGTAGCGTTTTTCTAACACTTCAACAATTTCAGGCCATTTTTTACCGGTTAACTTTAGGTTTAACGCATCGTACTTAACGCGTTGACGCCATAACTCGTTAACCTCGGCTTCATCTTTTGGCCATGCTGCATCTTCGCGGTCAAACTGATAAGCATCACCTGCTAGAGTAAAATCAAACTCTTTGTCTAGAAGCGATAACGCATAAGCAAAACGCTCGTAGCGACGTTTTTGTACCAAATCATACATAGTGAATGCAGGGCTGATATCACCCGAGGTCACCATATTATCAAATTGATTTTTGTATTGGTCAAAATTAGCGATATCTTCAGCGGTTAACACATTACGGCGGTAATCAAGTTGTTCGAGAAAACGGGCGTAGATTTGTTCAGAAAAAGCGTCGTCAAGATTAAAACGATGGTAGTGCGAGCGAGTAAATAAAGTCGTTACTCGCTTGCTAGCCACTTTATGTTGTGGCTCTTGTGCTAGTTTGGGTAACTCGCTGATTTGAATCGTTGGTGATATTGCCCACGCCGAAAAGCCGACAAACATGCTGGCAATCGACACGGCCAAGGTAAGTTTTCGCATCAACAAGTACTCCTTAAATTTCTATAATAGTATGTGCTCTACACGTACTTTGATGGTCAAGCCAGTGTCTAACTGAACATGCACATCTTCTTTGTTAATATCAGTGACAACACCAGGAACCGGTGTTGCGCCTAACTTAACATTCACTCGTTGCTTTTGTTTTAATTCTTCAAGCTTTGCAGGCTCAAGTTTAACAACAGGCGCAGCGACAGGTGCTGGACGTTCTTTTTTCACTGGTGCACGTTTAGGTGCCGCTTTTTTCACTGGCTTTTTAGGGGCATTTTTAGGTGCTTGAGCCTGACGCTTAGCTTTAGCCTTTTCTTGGCTTTCTTTTAGCGTCGCTTGAGCATGATCGATATGCTCTTGCTCTAATTCACCACAATCGTTGCCATCTAAATCGATACGTTGGGCACCGACTTTTACGCCTTTTAGGTAGCGCCAACTGCTTGTGTAACGACGAAGAGCAACACGTAATTGTGTTTTACTGACTTTAGAATCATCAGCTAACCGTTCAGCCAAGTCTTGAAACAAGCCGATCTTTAGTGGCTTAGTTTCACCTTCAGCAATAAAGCATAAAGGAAAGGTTTCATATAAATACGCTAAAATTGCGTTGGTGTCGGTCAACTTGTCTGTTGATTCCATTTTTACTTCCACGTTAATAAAGGGACTGTTCAGCGGCATTGATTGCCATGCAGTCGTTCATCTTTCGCCAAGCTTCATTGTTAAAGCTCAACGTACAAATTATCACTATCCGCCAGTTTGCTAAAGCCATTGAAACAAACCTTAACAATTTAACCGAATTGACTATCAGCTTAAATCATCGCTGACACTGAAATCCAGTACAAATGCGTGCAGCTGCGTATTATAAAGCCCGCCACAGCGAATGCGACCATGATTTAGTCTTATTTGTTCGCTATTTGAGCAAATAGGCAAGATTCGAAACTTTTTACCATCATTTCTAGGCCAATTTGATCATCTTCATCGAAACGATTTAATAATGGACTGTCGATATCTAAAACGGCAACCACCTCTTCGCCACGACGAACAGGGATAACAATTTCTGAATTACTCGCCGAATCGCAGGCAATATGACCATCAAATTGATGTACGTCAGCAACACGTTGAGTTTCATTCAATGCCGCGGCAGTACCGCAAACGCCCTTACCCATATCAATTCGTGTGCATGCCACTTTACCTTGGAATGGACCTAATACTAATTGGTCTGCACGCTTAATGTAAAAACCAGCCCAATTAAGATCGGCTAGATTATCATTAAGTAATGCTGAAAAGTTAGCCATGGCCGCAATTAAATCGTCTTCACCCTCTAATAAAGCCTGGGCTTGACGGTTTAATGTTTGGTAAAATTCGGTTTTCATTCTCGTTCCTTAACTCTGGCGTCTCATGCTCACGATGGGCATAAACGTCGTTATTCCGCTGATGTATTTTTTGCAGACGCTTTTTTTACTTTTGCTGCTGCAGGGGTTTTAACCTGTACAGTCCCTTTTAGCAAGTTAGAAAGCTCATCTTTATTGTTTGCTAGATAAAATGCGAGTTGTTCGCACTTATTTTCATCAAGCCCTAAATCTGCTAGCGTCAAAAAAGGAAGTAGATTATCGGCAATATCAAGCATCTTATCGTAGGCATCGGCCTCCTTTTTCGATGTGAATGTCATCTTTTCCACCCCTTCTCTGACCACGACAAATTGGGTAATCACTGCCATGATATTATCCTCACTGTTTTTATATACAGTACATAGAATCTCATACTATTAACTTATGATGCAAGTGTTCTGATTATTCTGATATTATCAAGTAACAGAGATAGATTGTCAGTGATATTTTATCGACTGTGGTATCAATAAAATAGATGAATTGGCAAGCGTTTGCCGAATGGTATTTCACTTCGCGTATGACTATGGATTAAACACTTTTGATGCATGAACTAGATGACCACGACTCTATCATCTTATGTCGGTCTTGCGATTTGGCCGTCACAAAGCGTGCACTGCCCTCTAGTGCACGGGCAATTTGTCCGCGTTGTGATACCGTGCTTTACGACTCACCCTATTGTTCTATTAATGGCATGCTTGCTTTGTGTCTTGCAGCTTTGATTATTTTTATTCCTGCAAATTTATTGCCCGTATTAGAAATTCATTTTTTAGGCAGTGTTCGCACCACTACAGTGATCGAAGCTGCCATTGCCGTATGGGCACAAGGGTATTGGGTCGTTGGACTCGCCGTATTAGTCGCGGCGGTCATCGCGCCTGCGGTGCTCATTTTATCCATTTTAGCGCAAGTAATTATCGTCAAACTAAAATTACAACGATCTTTTTGGCAGCGAACGTACACAACATTGCTTAAAAATCAGGGGCTAATTGCGCAAATGACCATGCTTGAAATTTATGTCATTAGCTTTTTAGTATCTGCCTTTCAACTATCCGACTTTTCAGATGTATTCTTTGGCATGGGCACATTTAGTTTCACTATGTTGTTTGTCATTATTTTATTTTTACAACGAGAATATAATCTAGAACACATGTGGAGTTATGTTGATGAGCATTGATCAATCAACCGCAGCGAATAAACCTGTATCACAGGTAATGCCGCGCAGTGAAAATCCTCCTAAACACTTGCAAGGTAATCAGTTAGGCTTATGTTTATGCTCCGTGTGTAAAAAGCTTAATGTGACTCGTAATAGTCATTGTCGCCGCTGTTTTAGCCCATTGTCGACACGTAATTATGCTAGTGTGCAACAAAGTTGGGCATTACTTGTTACTGCCACTATTTTGTTGGTGTTAGCTAATATCTACCCTATCACCCTACTGACTAATCGCGGGGTGGTTACTAATGACACCATCTTTAGTGGGATCAGTCATTTGGTTCAAACTGGCATGTTTCCCATTGCCATTATCGTATTTACCGCCAGTATTTTAGTGCCTTGGTTAAAAATATTTGGCCTCGCGACTTATTTAGCAGCCATTAGTTTTAACCTGCCTATTTCAAAAAGAAAACTCATGGTTGGTTTTCATATTATTGAATGGATTGGCCGTTGGTCGATGCTCGATTTATTTGTTATTTCATTAACGGTTGCACTTGTTAACATGGGGCAATTGCTTGATGCTAAACCCGCACCCGCAGCTACGGCTTTTGCCTTGGTGATTTTACTCACTCAATTAGCCGCTAAAGTGCTTGATACTCGTTTACTCTGGGACCGCTTGGAAAAAAAACATGACACAAATTGAATCACCTAAAGTTGTGAAGAAAAAATTATTCTCGCCAATCTGGTTATTGCCCGTAGTCGCGTTAATTTTGGGCGCTTGGCTTGGGGTTAAAAGCATTAAAGAGTCTGGCATTGAGATTGTTATTCACTTTCCCAGTGCTGCGGGTATCGACATAGGTAAAACGCTGGTCAAATACCAAGGCTTAACTGTGGGTAAAGTGTCTGACATTGGCATCGATGACGATTTGAAAGGCGTTAACGTTAAAGTGGTTATGGATTATCGTGCCGACCCCTTTTTAAACCAAAATACCTTATTCTGGTTAGTAAAACCTAAGGCAAGCATTACGGGTGTTGAAGGGCTAGATACTTTATTTTCGGGTAATTATATTGCCATTCAACCCGGTGATGGCCGCTCAGCAACCGAGTTTGAAGCACAACGAGAAGCGCCGGCAATATTGCCGGGTAGTGAGGGGATTATGGTCGAACTTAAATCACCTAAACTCGGCTCGATTGATGTCGGTTCTCCAGTATTTTTCCGCCAAGTTCCTGTAGGTAGTGTGGTCAGTTACCGCCTTGACGGTAATAAACAAATTATTATTAGTGCATTTGTACAAGAACAATACACTCATTTAGTACACAAAGATTCACGCTTTTGGAATGTCTCTGGATTAAAGATTGATGCTTCACTGGCGGGCATTAAAGTCAACACTGAGAGTATCGCCTCGATTTTAGCCGGGGGTATCAGTTTCGACAGTGGCTCAGAAACCACCAAAGCCAACAATGGCGACACATACCCATTATTTCAAGATGAACAAACTGCCATAGGTGGTGTGATGTTCACGCTATCAGCCGAGAGTGCTGACGCTATTAGTGAAGGCACAGCCCTGGTATACAGAGGGATCACTATCGGTAATGTCGATCAAAAACAACTCACAAAAAATGGTGTTGAATTTTCTGCACATGTGGAGCATCACTATAAAACGCTTATCACTCCTGACAGCCGTTTCTGGTTAAGCGGTGCAGAATTGTCGCTTAAGGGCATGAAAAATGTTGGCCGCTTAATCACGGGCAGTGTCATTAGCGTGTTACCCGGTACCCAACCACCTACCGAATCAATGCAATTTGAACTTGCATCACATGCACCAGACCTTCTCATTGCAGATAAACTGATGTTAACTGTTGTCGCTGCCACGCATACTGGGGTCAGTACTGGAGCACAAATTCGTTATAAACAATTACCTATTGGTCAAGTGCTTAGCGTCAACTTAAGTGATGATTTTGCTCAGGTCGAGTATCAAATTGAAATTTTGCCTGAATTTAAAAACCTCGTCACCCAAGGCAGTTTTTTTGTGCCTGAAAGTGCATTGTCCATCAATGCTTCCCTCGATGGGGTTAATGTGACAACGCGAGATTTAACCACCATGTTAGAAGGTGCTATTAGCCTTGTTCCGTCTAAAAACAGTGAGTTGGTTAAAGCTAACAGCATTTTAGCTTTACATGAGTCGTTAGAAACTGCACAGGCTTTATACGCACAACAACAAATGACCCAGCTAACCTTAAACAGCATTGATGGTGCAGATTTACTGGAAGGCTCACCGATTTACTATAAAAAAATGCAAATTGGAGCCGTTGCAAAAATCAATTGGCAGGCTAAAACAGACAAGTTCAATATCGATATTAACATCGACAAAAAGTTTGCGCCGCTAATCAAAGCCAATACTGTTTTTTGGCGTAATAATGCCGTATCCATCAATGCAAGTCTTGCTGGTGTGAATATAGATGTCGCGCCACTTAAAGGTGCTATTAATGGCGGTATAACCCTTGGGCATTTGGACAGTAATATTGCAAGCGATACCCAAACGAATTTACGTTTATACGATAACCAGTCGTTGGCATTAATGCAGGCGAAAGTGATTGAACTCACCTTACCTGTCAGCGCTAAAGTGACACCTAAAGCGGCGATACGTTACCAAGGCCATCAAATTGGTGAAATATCTCAGGTTAAACTTGACCCTACTTTAACAACACTTAACGCTAAAGCTTACCTTTATGGTGACTATGCAGCGCACTTTAGTCGTATAGACAGTGAGTTTTTTATTGTAGAAGCGCAAATATCTCTTGCAGGTATCAACGCACCTGAAACTCTACTAACAGGCCCATACATCGGGGTAATTCCTGGTAAGGAAACATCAACATCTGATGCCTTCACAGCGAAAAGCCATGCGCGCTTAGATGCTAACATCCCCGTTGATGCTGTAAGGTTTCAGCTAGTAGATACGCAATTAGGTTCAATTAAAGTGGGTACACCACTGTTTTTCCGTGGCATTAATATCGGACAGATTGATGGATACCAATTAGCGGATAGCGGTGTTGATATTACCTTATTTGCACATGTGAACGCCCAATATGCTCATTTGGTAAACAAAAGCAGTCAATTTTGGGATGCATCAGGGATCAAATTAGATGTTGGCTTATTTTCTGGCGCACAATTAGAAACTCAATCACTTGAAACGATTCTGGCAGGCGGGATAGCCATAGCGACACGAGATGTCACGACAGAAACAAACACCCTGTCAGAAAATGATCGTATTTTATTGCAACATAACAAACTTGAAGAATGGATTGAATGGCAACCGACGCAAACCAAATGATAAGTTTAGTTTGATATAAACGACAAAAAGGCCGATATCACTATCGGCCTTTTTATTTAATCGTTATTAGTAAGTTAACCATTATTACTTATTAGCAATTTGTAAATTACTTACTATCGAGTTAATTAACCATAAAACCAATAACACACACCGATTGCCGCACTAATACCGGCCATATCCGCAGCAAGGCCGCAACTAAGCGCGTGACGCCCATTACGTATACCAACAGAACCAAAGTATACTGCTAATACATAAAATGTGGTTTCCGTGCTTCCTTGTAAAATGGCCGCTAAACGTCCAGCAAATGAATCAACCCCATGATGGTCCATGGTTTCTAACATCATTGCCCGCGCGCCAGAACCACTAAACGGTTTCATAAACGCGGTGGGCATAGCATCAATAAAACGTGTATCCCAACCCAAACCACTCACCACGGATGCTAGCATCTGTAGTACATAATCTAATGCACCAGAAGCTCTCAACACACCAATGGCAAGTAACATAGCAATGAGATATGGAATAAGTGTTATCGCCTGATTAAAGCCTTGTTTTGCGCCTTCAACAAATTCATCGTACACGGCAATTTTTCGATAACCCGCCACAAGGATAAAACTGAATATCAACATCAACAAAATGCCATTACCAAGTACCATCGACATTTGGCCAATAGCCTCTGCAGACAAGGTCACTAAATACGCGACACCCGCCATTAACGAACCAATAATTAACCCTGCATAAGCTAAAACAACACTATTAAACAGTGAGATCCTTTGCACTGTGGCGACCACTAATAATCCCACAATGGTTGAGGCACTAGTCGCCAATAAGATCGGCAAGAACACATCAGCAGGATTTGCGGCCCCTTGCTGGGCACGGTATAAAAAAACAGTCACAGGCACCAATGTTACCGACGACGTATTTAACACCAAAAACAGAATCTGTGCATTGGTCGCGACCGTTTTAACTGGATTTAAACTCTGTAAATCGTGCATCGCTTTTAAGCCCAAAGGCGTAGCGGCGTTGTCTAAGCCTAAAATATTCGCAGTTAAATTCATGCTAATACTGCCATATGCCACATGACCGCGTGGCACCTCTGGCATTAGTTTAGACAGCAATGGCTCAAAAACACGTGCAAATAGCCCGACAACGCCGGCTTTTTCGCCAACCTGCATTAAGCCCATCCATAAAGCCAGTACGCCAATTAACCCGAGTGAAATATCTGCAGCAAGCTTAGCGCTGGCAAATAATGCCGTAACCGACTCGCTTAACACCTCAGTGTTGCCGCCAATCATTTGAATAATGATTGATAGTGCTGCAACAATAAAAAATAAAAACCAAACCCTATTTAGCACACATAACTCCGTGACTCAGTAGTGAGTTTTTTGTTTAATATACAGTAATCATGGCGAAACGGTGGCAACAATTCCGTGTTATGATCAGGCTAATTTTGCAATAAATAATCTAACATAATTAATATGGCCCAATTAAACCCCAATTTTATCAGCCACATCGAAAAAGAATTACCAACTCATTTATCTATGGATGAGTTTATCGCCATTTGCGATATTCCACTGCGCAAATCAATCAGGGTTAATACGTTAAAAATCACGCCCCCTACATTTGTTGAGATAATGACTCAAGCGGGTTGGCAATTGCAGTCCATTCCTTGGTGTGCCGAGGGCTTTTGGATTGATGGTAAAGATGATGTGCAATTAGGAAATACCATCGAACATATCCAAGGCCTATTTTATATTCAAGAAGCCAGCTCGATGTTACCTCCAACGGCGCTATTTGCAGACCAAACACCACCTGAGCTGGTCTTAGATGTGGCCTCTGCACCAGGCTCTAAAACCACTCAAATAGCAGCCCTAATGAAAAATAATGGCTTATTAGTAGCCAATGAATATTCTGCCAGTAGAGTTAAAGTGCTTCATGCCAATGTGCTGCGAATGGGCGCGAGTCATACTGCTCTGACTCATTTTGACGGCCGGGTATTTGGCGAATATTTGTATGAATCGTTTGACGCTATTTTATTGGATGCACCTTGCGGTGGTGAAGGTACAGTTAGAAAAGACCCACTTGCATTAAAACATTGGAATATTGAAGATGTTACTGCAATTGGCGAAACCCAAAAAGACTTAATAGAATCCGCATTTTTAGCCTTAAAACCCGGCGGGACTTTAGTTTATTCAACCTGCACATTAAGCCAATTAGAAAACCAGCACATTTGTCAGCATTTACAGCAAACCTACCCTAATGCCGTGGAGTTTGTTTCACTTAAAAACCTGTTTGATGGCGCGAGCAAAGCGTGTACTGAAGAAGGTTTTTTGCATGTTTGGCCGCAAATATTCGACAGTGAAGGTTTTTTTGTCGCCAAAATACGTAAAACAGCGTCAGTTGAGCGCATAAAGAAACAGCCCAAGTTACAAAAAAACTTCCCATTTACTCCTGCTGGCGAGAAGCAACAAGCAGAGTTAAGACAATACTTTAGCGACAGCTTTGCAATCGCATTGCCCGAAGATGACATCATTATGTTTCGTGACGATGAATACTGGTTATTCCCAGCCATGTTTATGCCATTTATCGGCAAGATGCGCTTTCAGCGGATTGGACTCAAGCTCGCTGATGCGATGAAAAAAGGCTATAAAGCCAAACATGAAGCCATTATTGCACTATCGACTTCTGCACCACTTGGGCCTCGCTCGGTGACATTATCAGCCACTCAAGCACAAGACTTTTTAATGGGTAGGGATATTGCCACCGACTCTTTTACAGGCACATTACACCAGCAATTAGCCAATACAGCCCATGGGGAAATGTTAGTGAGTTATCACGACGTTGTGCTAGGCGTGGTTAAGCATTTAGGTCATAGACTTAAAAATAATTTGCCAAGGGAACTGGTACGCGACAAAGTAAATTTAAGCTTATAAGCGAATTTAAGCTAATGAATTAAAGCTAATGACTTAAAGCGAATGACTTAAAGCGAATAGATTAAAGCGAATAGATTAAAGCGAATAGATTAAAGAAAATCGATTGAAAAAAATTTCATCTCATTTATGCAAAAAAAATAAGCATGACTATAATGTATTTTATAGTCCATTTCGAATTTGGCATTTCAATGTACACTTGAGCAAGCGGCCAATCGCTTAACACACTCAGACAAAGAAATGCCTCAACAGTAGCGCAAGGCTCTTAATTGAGCCCTTTCCCTAGGCCCAAAACAATTGGATAGTTTTGGGTCTTTTTTTACCTGTATTACACTGACTATCGCCCAATTAATTTAGCCGCATCTTTAAATAAATTGAAAAAATTATCGGTAGTGTATTGTGCTAATTCGTCAAATTTTTCCCCGCGAAGCTCAGCCACAAACTCAGCGACATCACGCACGTATGCAGGTTGGTTTTCTTGGCCTCGATGTGGCACAGGTGCTAAATAAGGAGAGTCAGTTTCAACCAGTAATCTGTCTTTAGGCACCTGGCGGATCACACTTCGAAGCTCACCGGCATTTTTAAACGTCACAATGCCAGAAACCGAAATATAAAAACCTAAATCAATAGCCGCTTTGGCCATTTCCCAATTTTCAGTAAAACAATGTAATACACCACCGACTTTATCTGCATTGCCTGCTTTAAGCATATTAATGGTGTCTTCTCTGGCATCACGAGTATGGACAATCAGAGGTTTATTCACTTCAACGGCAAGTGCAATTTGTTGTTCAAAACATTGTTGTTGTAGCGATTTGGTGTCATTAGAATAAAAATAATCTAAGCCAGTTTCACCAATAGCCACCACACGCGGATCGGTTGCAAAACGCTTAATGTCTTCAATGTTCAAGCCTTCTTGAACATCTAGTGGGTGTACACCAGAGGATAAAAACACATTATTAAACGCAGCCACTTTATCGCGCATGGCCTCAAAGCCTTGCTGACGAACGTTGACACATAATAAATAGTCAACGCCTTGTGCTTTGGCGTTATCCATAATGGCGTGAAGGCTTGCAGTATCGGGGGCCGCTTTTAAACGGTCAAGATGACAATGGGAATCAATTAGCATGAGTATTCTTTCACAACGATGTCAGTAACTAAATCAGATGCGCAAGAATACCTAGCTACATGGTGCAGGTCAAATCACTCGAAGACAGTTCGCTTGATAACAGTTTTTCAATGTGGTGTTTATGGCTCTCAACATCTGTTTTTATTTTCACACCAATACCCGCAGGGCGCCCACCTGATGCACCTAACGGATTAATCCACACCACGGTACCTTTAAATTCATTGGCTTGTGTGGCATTGGGTAAACGGTATGAAATGGTGAGCTCTTGGCCTAAAAAATGGCTTTCTGTGGTCGCAATAAATAAGCCAGCCGGTTTAATAAACGGCATGTAAGCACGATAAAGCTTGTGTAATGTATCGTAGTTAACTACAAGATCAACCATAAATGAATGCATTCTTTCCGTAAAATGTTGATATAAAACCTAGCTAATCAATGTGTTAATTTTTTGAAAGCTAAGACATATTGTTGACATAAGGCTTGAGTATTCACGCTTGGCATGGTTTCAAGCTTTTGGCACATTTGCATAACTTGTCCAGCAAGTTCTAATAACCTAGCTTGCACTAACGGATTCAATTGCTGCGCGTTGCTCGTTTGTGTTTGTAATTGAGCCTTACTATTACTTTTTAACACATATTGGCGTAAGTACAAATACAAAACATTAAGGGCATCAACAATTTGTTGTTCCGACAAGCTCAAGAGACTGTGACATAAATGTCCGGTTTTTAGACTTTCTGCCCAATCTTGGCGGTAAGCCAGTAATTGTTGATAATGTTTACTGCGTAAACTGCTCGCTAAAGATAAAGGACCACCCACTACATTAATACACCAGGTGACATCATGAATTTTACCTTGATTATTTGGTGCAGGTAATAAATTTTGTGCTGCTAACCATTGTTGTATATCAGCTTTCTGTGGAGCGATAAAGGCCAGCGTTTGGCAACGGCTAGTGATCGTGGGTAATAACTGTGATTTACGGTTGGTTTGTAAAATCAGCACCACGCCTTCACCAGGTTCTTCTAAGGTTTTTAGTAGCGCGTTAGCGGCTGCAATGTTTAGCCGCTCAGCATGAGTGATCACAGCCACTCTTGCCCCGCCTTGTTGTGCAGTTTGTGTCAGCGACTGACAAAGTTGACGGATTTGGTCTACTTTAATTTGATTACCATCTGGCTCTATAATGTGTAAATCCGGGTGCGTACCCGAATTCAGTAATAAACAACTCTTACACTTTCCACATGCACCTACTGGAGTTAATTGTTGGCATAATACTGTTTGTGCACATGCATGAGCAAGCACCGCACCGCCTAGAGCATGGTCTACATTGAGTAAATGAGCATGGCTGCTTTTACCGCGATAATGCACATCAACAAAACCTTGATGGGCATCAGCTAACCACGGCAATTGTGCCAGTTGATAATCGCTCATTTCTGCTTAGTCCTTATCAATGTCCGCTAGCCTCTATTGCACAATAAAGGTAAACGTTGTTGCAATTGACGGCGAATATCTTGATGGACTTTCTCCATGGTTTGGCTAGCATCAATCACCACGATACTGTCGTCTTGAGATGCGAGTTGCAAATAGGTTTGCCTTGCACGCTGAAAAAAATCAATAGCTTGCTGCTCAATTCTGTCTAGATCGCCACGATTGGCCGCACGTGTTAAGCCCAATCTTGGCTCGATGTCTAGATACAAGGTCAAGTCAGGGGTAAAGCCTGCTAAACAAGCCTCACTCACCGCTTTTACTAATGGCATCAAGCCACGGCCGCCGCCTTGATAAGCCAGCGATGATAGATTATGGCGATCTCCCAACACCCACTGTCCTTTAGCCAGTGCAGGCTTAATCACATTAGCAATAAGCTGCGAGCGAGCAGCATAAATCAGTAAACACTCTGCTTCATCGCACAGCGGATCGGTGTCATCGGCAATTTTTACCAGATCGCGCATTTTTTCAGCTAATGGCGTTCCACCTGGCTCACGAGTGCACACAGGTGCTTGTCCGGTATGTTGTTGGATTAAATCGTTAACTAAGGTGATAGCACTCGACTTACCTGCGCCTTCAAGCCCTTCTATAACGATAAATTTTCCTGTTTGGCTCATCATTTTCTTTTTCTCTGAAATTCGTTTACTGCACGGTTATGGGCTTTAAGAGTGGCAGAAAAGACATGGCTACCATCATTACGCGACACAAAATATAAATAATCGACTTTAGCAGGATTGGCCGCTGCAAATAATGAAGCACGACTTGGCGCCGCGATAGGCGTTGGGGGTAACCCATCAATTTTATAGGTATTAAATGCCGTTGCTTCTCGTAAATCTTTACGGGTAATATTGCCCTTGTAGCGCTCACCCATTCCATAAATCACCGTTGGATCAGTTTGTAAACGCATGCCTTTTTTTAAGCGATTATTAAACACAGCCGAAACCCAGTCTCGCTCTTCAGGCTTGCCGGTTTCTTTTTCGATAATAGATGCAATAATTAATAGCTCATAAGGTGATGATAATGCTAAATCTGCATCACGACCTTCCCACGCCTGTTTAAGACTCATTTTCATCATATCAAAACTGCGCTGTAAAACGGTTTGCACGTTATCGTCGGCGTGATAATGAAACGTTTCAGGATAAAACTTACCTTCAGGTAAACCCGAGGTATCACCATTGGCGATTAAGACTTGATTGAAGTCATCAGTGCCAACAACTAAATGTTCACTTTTGGCTAACGCTTGCTGCCATTCTTTGATGGATTTACCTTCAATAAGCGTCACGGTAAATACCGCTTCTTGGCCTAAACGCAATCGTTTAAACACACTTTCTAAGGTATCCCCGGGGATTAATTGGTAATACCCTGTTTTGATACTGGCTAGCTTTGGTTCTAGTTTCACCAGATATTTCACTTTCCAACTGTCAACAATCAACCCTTGTTGTTCAAGCTGCTGCGCAAGTTTAATCACCGACGTACCCGCAGCGACATCCAAAGGTTGTAACTCTGTGATGAGTAATGGCTGCTTTTGAAATGATAATAAATCCATTGCAAACCAATAGCCACTGAGACAAAACAGGGCAAATAACGGAATTAAGCTTGCTAATAATCGTGTTGTTATTGTTTTTTTCATGATGATAAATTTACACTCAGAACGTGCCTGAATCGCGAAGTGTGCGTCCAACGGCTAAATTGAAATTGGTCAATGGTGTTAACATCTACAACACCAAATAAACTGTTTGTAATAAAAATATGATCAGCGCTGCAAATATCGTCATATCGCATCGCCTGTGCGTTGACCGAAACACCCTCTTGTAACAGAAGGTCAATCATTTGTTCGCGCATAACACCGCTAACACCTGCATGGGTTATTGCAGGTGTGCACACTTTCCCCTGCTTTATGGCAAAAATATTCGCCATTGAAGATTCAATCACCCACCCCTGGGTATCGCATACTAACCAATCTTGGGTGTTCGCAATCAATGGCTGCGATTTAATCAATACTTGCTCGAGCCTATTAAGGTGCTTAATCCCTGCTAGCAAAGGTTGACGAGCAAGGGTAATAGGTGAGGACGCCAACGCGATACCGTGTTGTTGCCAATGCTGATAATGACTCGGAATGGGGTGCACAGAAACCACTTCGGTAACGTTGGCAAGATCAGGAGCCTGATACCCTCGCCCACCTTCACCACGAGTGAGTAACAACTTGATACAATGATCTGGATATGAGCTTGCGAGTAAGCCGAGTTGCTCTACAAGTGATTGACTCGCCTGCCAGTGAATTCCAATTCGCTGGCAACTTTGTTGCAAGCGCTGCAAGTGAGCGTCCAAAAACAACACCGCCGCAGCCTGATGGGCTGAAGCCGTGCGCATGGTAGCAAAGACACCATCGCCATAGGCAAGTCCTCGGTCAAAAGGACTTATGGTGCCTTGTTTTACTTGGTTAACCCAAACCAGCGCCATTATTTGTCCTGGCTGATCCGGCTAGCGACCGCTTCTTGCTGATCTTTATATTTAGCACTCTTACGAGTGTTATAAGGACGTGCAACGGCAGAGCTTAAGCGTTCAAAATTGAGGGCGCCAATGGTCATTCCAGGACGCAAAGCTAAGGGTAACTTACCACTGTTATAGCATTCTAAAACAATCTTACCTTGCCAACCTGGGTCAATACGGTGTGCGGTCACATGCACCATTAAGCCTAAACGCGCTAAAGATGAGCGGCCATCTAACCAACCGACAATATCTGCTGGCAGTGTGACGTTTTCTAACGTCACCGCCAGCGCGAGTTCACCTGGGTGGAGGAAAAAAGCTGCATTTTCAGCAATTTCAATTTTGTCACTCATCACACGATCTAAAGCCAATTGCATTTCTGCACTGGGGCCACTTAAATCGATGTAAGGTGCTGTATGGTCTTTAAATACGCGAAATTGACTGCCTAAACGCACATCAACACTGACACCTGAGATGGCTTCAATGCTAGGGCGCGGATCGATAATAATGGTGCCATTATCTAAACACTGTTCAATTTCAATATCAGTTAAACGCATGCAACACCCTCTGCTTGGAACGGTTACTTGGCTAATAAATGCTGAATTCTAGCTTTTAAAATATCAGTCGCAATACGATTTTTTCCGCCACGAGGCACGATAATGTCGGCATATTGTTTTGATGGCTCAATAAATTGCAAAAACATAGGTCGAACTGTGCGTTTATATTGAGAAATTACCGATTCCATTGTTCTGCCACGCTCAGCAACATCACGGGTTAATCGACGTAAAAAACAAATGTCCAGTGGCGTATCCATAAACACAGTCGCATCCATTAAATCACGTAATTTAGGATCTGTTAATAATAAAATCCCTTCTAAAATAATGACCTTTTTAGGTTGCATGGCAAGTGTTTCGCTAGTGCGGGTATGTTCGGTGTAGCTATAACAAGGAATATGAACAGCTTCACCTTGCTTGAGTTGCGTTAAATGAGTCGCTAATAACTGATGATCTAACGCTTTGGGATGGTCATAGTTTGTTTTAACCCGTTCATCCATGGTCATATGACTTTGATCGCGATAGTAGGCATCTTCATTAATCACACCAATTTGATTGGTCCCTAAATCGCTGCACAACTCTTCAAAAATAGTTTTGGCAATTAAACTTTTGCCCGAAGCCGACGCACCGGCAATCCCAATAATGACACACTGCTGAGAATTCATCTCTTAAACCTTACTCGTCGTCTGATATGCTAATTTTTACGGTTGATGTAACTTGTTGAAGTGCTAACTCCGCCCCTAATTTACGGGCGATTTCGCGATATATCCCTGACACTTCACTTTCTGGCTCACTGATCACGCTTGGTGCGCCGTTGTCCATAGATTCACGAATATTGATATGCAGTGGCAATGAACCTAATAAAGGCACATTATACTTTTGGGCGATTTGGCTGCCACCATGAGTGCCAAATGGGTGCTCTTTATGACCACATTCAGGACAAAGGTGAAAGCTCATGTTCTCAATAATACCCAGTACCGGGATATTGACTTTATTGAACATGGTAATGCCTTTTTTAGCGTCCGCTAAGGCAATATCTTGTGGCGTAGTAACAATCACTGCACCACTCACCGGGACCTTTTGCGATAACGTTAATTGAATGTCACCGGTTCCTGGTGGCATGTCGATGATTAAATAATCAAGTTCTGGCCATTGCGTTTCATTTAACAACTGCGCTAACGCACCAGCAGCCATAGGACCGCGCCATACCGCGGCTTCATCACCACTGAGCATAAATCCAATCGATTGGGCTGAAATGCCGTGGGCTAATGCCGCGGTCATGTGCTTACCATCTGGAGACTGTGGTCTGAAATTAGGTATGCCTAGCATCAACGGAATTGAAGGACCGTAAATATCGGCATCAAGAATGCCCACTTCTGCGCCTTCTGCCTTTAGTGCTAACGCTAAATTGACTGCTGTAGTTGATTTACCTACACCACCTTTGCCAGATGCAATCGCAATCACTTGTTTTACATTTGGAATAGGGGCTATAGAGGGTAAAGCGGAGTAAACTCGAGGCTGAAAATCAATTTCACATTCCACTTCATCGATGGCATCTAACACCGCTAAACGGTTGGTTATTGCCATCACGGTATCGCGATATTGGGTCATACAAGGATAAGGATAAACTAAGCTGAGCTGTAAACGTTTCCCTGATATTGATAGCGCAGTAACACACTGTGCCGACACTAAGCCTTTTTTCAAATAAGGATCAACAAAGGCCTCTAAAATATCTAACACAGGCGCCAATAAGTCATCACTTAATTGATAGTTTGTATGCGATTTAATCAAAACCACGGCTCCGAACATGAAATTTTTACAAGTGTATCAGAACTTAGTAAAAAAATAGTGATTAATACACTTTTTAAGTCATGTTTTGATGAAAAATCTCAGTCAATCAGTTACGATTGACGCATATTTTTGGTGTAAATTGATATAGAGACAAAATGACGACATCACAGCGAAAAATACTGGTCACAAGTGCCTTACCGTATGCAAATGGCCCAATTCATTTAGGTCACATGCTTGAATATATCCAAACGGATATCTGGTCGCGCTTCCAAAAGTTACGTGGGCATGAATGTTATTACATCTGTGCCGATGATGCCCATGGTACGCCAATCATGCTTAAAGCTCAGCAGATGGGTATCACACCAGAAGAAATGATCGCGCAAGTGCAAAAAGAGCATGAACAAGATTTCGCTGATTTCAATATTCAATTTGATAACTTTCATAGCACTCACAGCGACGAAAACCGCGCCTTAGCAAACGACATCTATGTCAAGTTACGTGATGGCGGATACATCAAAACCAAAACGATTTCGCAATTGTACGACCCTGAAAAAAACATGTTCTTACCAGACCGTTTCGTTAAAGGCACTTGCCCAAAATGTAAGTCTGAAGACCAATACGGCGACAACTGCGATAATTGCGGTGCAACCTACAGCACAACTGATTTGATTAACCCCAAATCAGCAGTTTCTGGCGCAACACCGATAATGAAAGACACTGAGCATTTCTTTTTTGACCTACCAGCCTTTGAGGGGATGTTGAAACAATGGATCCAGTCGGGTTCATTACAGCAAGAAATGGCCAACAAATTGGGCGAATGGTTTGAACAAGGCTTGCAACAGTGGGATATCTCACGTGATGCACCCTACTTCGGATTTGAAATACCCGATGCACCTGGTAAGTTCTTTTATGTTTGGTTAGACGCACCTATCGGTTACATGGGCTCATTTAAAAACTTATGTGATAAACGTGACGACCTAAACTTCGATGACTTTTGGAGCCTAGATTCTACGGCTGAAGTGTATCACTTCATCGGTAAAGACATTGTTTACTTCCACAGCTTGTTCTGGCCAGCCATGTTAGAAGGCGCAGGTATTCGCAAACCAACCAGCGTATATGCGCACGGTTATGTGACGGTAAACGGTTCAAAGATGTCAAAATCAAAAGGCACGTTCATTAAAGCACGTACTTATCTTGATAATTTAGATCCTGAATATTTACGTTATTACTATGCCGCTAAATTAAATAGCCGTATTGATGATTTAGATTTAAATCTAGAAGATTTTGCCCAACGCGTTAACTCAGATTTAGTCGGTAAACTGGTTAATCTTGCCTCACGTACCGCTGGCTTTATCAGTAAACGTTTTGATGGCAAGCTTGCTCACGTGGCTGACACCCGTTTAACTGAAGCGTTTCTTGCTAAGAGTGAAACGATTGCCGAGTTTTACGAAACTCGTGAGTTTGGTAAAGCCATGCGCGAAATTATGGCATTAGCTGACATTGCAAACGGTTATGTCGCAGACGCCGCACCTTGGCAGTTAGTTAAGCAAGAAGACAAGCGAGAAGAAGCACATCAGGTTTGCAGTAATGCATTAAACTTGTTCCGTATATTGGTGACCTACCTTAAACCTGTGTTACCAAAGCTGGCGCAAGATGTTGAAGGTTTCTTACAACTGACTCTAACGTGGGACAACCTAGCGCAAGATTTATCTGGCCATGAAATTGCGCCGTTTAAAGCCTTAATGCAACGCATTGACATGAAGAGTGTTGAAGCCATTATTGAAGCGTCTAAAGAAAACCTGCAAGTGACTCAAGCGCCAGCGCCGACACAAGTGGTTGATCAATTAGCGCAAGACCCTATTAGTCCTGAAATCACCTTCGATGACTTTGCAAAAATTGATTTGCGTATTGCCCGCATCAGCAAAGCTGAGCACATCGAAAAGGCCAATAAGTTATTGCGCCTTGAGCTTGATTTAGGCGGCGAGACTAAACAAGTGTTTGCAGGGATTAAATCAGCCTACGCGCCTGAAGATTTAGTCGGCAAGTTAACTGTGATGGTGGCTAACCTTGCACCGCGCACCATGAAGTTTGGTGACTCAGAAGGCATGGTATTAGCAGCCGGACCTGGCGGTAAAGACTTGTTTATTTTAGAGCCTCACGAAGGTGCACAACCGGGTATGCGCGTTAAATAGTATCATTGTGACCATAAAAGTATGTTTGCTGTTTAGTCCTTATGATAGATATATTCGAGGACTAAACCGATAAATTAAAAAGACCGCTCCGGCGGTCTTTTTGTTAATTGGATAAAGTGATTAGCTTATGAGATTGGTTAACCCGATATATACACCTATCAGCAATTGTAGACAGATGTGACAGATCAGACTCTGACTTAAGTGGTTGCTTGAGTATCGTTTTTAGTTTCAACATCGGCTATCACTTCAGCGGTATCATCATTGTGTAGATTTGCGATATCAACATCATCTCGATGAGCAGCATTATCTTCATCCATGGCTTGTTTTAAGCGTTCTTCATACAACATAAATAACTTAATAAAGTCATTACTAAAACGCTCCCCTGCTGATTCTTTTAACCAAAAATCATAAAGACGCTTTGATGCTTCTTTTTCTACGCGTTTATAAGTAGCTTTGCGCCTCATGGCATATTCTTCGCTGTGCCCAAGTAACTGCAAAGACGATACACTCAGTTCGAGTGCAGAATGGTGCGTTTCAGACTCAACCACATCTGCCCCAGCCTCTTTAAGCAAGTGTCCATGCCCTCTGTCGAACGCTCTGGCGACAATTTTGAGTTTAGGATAACTGTGATGCAAATATTTCACTAACTCTACACTGCTCTCTCGGTTGTCAATCGCCACCACAAATAGTGATGCTTCTTCAATGCCCGCCGTTTTCAGCAAATCTGGCCGCGTTGCATCGCCGTAATAGGCTTTCGTATTGATCCGCCTGATGGTATCCACTTGTGATACCTGATAATCCAGCACCACGGTTTTAATGTTATTCGAAATTAAAAAACGATTAACCACCTGGCCAAATCGGCCAATGCCGGCGATAATCACCGTCCCTTCATCGTCAATACTATCTTGTTCGCGTAGGTTGGTTTTCACCTGAAAACGCGGGTAAATCACTTTATCAAATAAGATAAATAAGCCCGGGGTTAAAAACATCGACAAGGCGACGACTATTGATAAGGTTTGTGCTAAGTCAGTTGGGATAACATGTTGCTGCACACTGAAGCTTAATAATACAAAACCAAACTCTCCAGCTTGCGCAAGGCTTAATGCAAACAACCATCGGTCACTGCCTTTAATTCTAAATATTAAGGCTAATACAAACAGCACGAGTGCTTTTATAAGCATCACACCTAACGTGATTAATATTATTTCGCCAAAATCAGCAAACAGCACCGCAAAATCAATCCCGGCGCCGACGGTAATAAAGAACAATCCCAACAGTAAGCCTTTAAAAGGGCCAATATTGGCTTCTAACTCGTGCTTAAACTCACTGTTTGCTAACACAACGCCCGCTAAAAATGTCCCTAAAGCCGGAGAAATCCCTACTAAACTCATTAACGCCGCAATACCAATCACCAGCATTAATGCTGCTGCGGTTGAAATTTCGCGCGCGCCAGATTCAGCGACCATTTTAAACAGTGGTCGGCTCAGGTAATGTCCGCCCAGCACCACCACAGCAATTGCCAGTAACAGCACTATGGCATAGGCCCAACCCGGTAATGATGCCACCAAACTAAGCTGTTCATGCTGCTCACTCAAGTTACTCACTGCTGCCTGGGCTTTTTCGACTAATTCAGGCAGAGCCAATAACGGAATAAACGCCAGCATGGGTATAACCGCGATATCTTGAAACAATAATACCGAAAAAGCATTTTTACCCGCATGGGTTTTATTAAGGCGCTTTTCTGACAGGGTTTGTAATACAATCGCCGTCGACGATAACGAGAAAATTAAACCTATTGTCAGTGCAATACTGGTTTGGTATCCGGCATAGATCGCACAGGCCATAACCGCAACCACTGAGCCTGCGACTTGCAAGCCACCGAGGCCTAGCAAGCGATTACGCATCGCCCAGAGCATTTTCGGCTCAAGCTCTAAGCCGACCAAAAACAACATCATTACTACACCAAACTCTGCAAAATGTTGAATAGTATTGGTTTCGCTGCCCACAAGCCCCACAATAGGCCCAATGACTACACCGGCAATCAAGTAGCCTAATATTGACCCCAGGCCCAATTTATTCGCTAACGGTACGGCAATCACCGCTGCGGTAAGATAAATAAAAGCCTGTAAAAAGTATTCTGTCATCAACGTTCCTTATAAACTCACCGCATTCACTCACCGAGATTACTGGATAAAACCCAATTACACCGGATTAACGATATCAATAAAGTGATGAGTTATATCAAATTTACTGGCAAGGTGTTGCCCAAGAGCCTTAATGCCAAATTGTTCAGTGGCGTGATGCCCTGCTGCAAAATAATGTATCCCTTGCTCCATTGCTGCATGGTAAGTTCGCTCTGATACTTCTCCGCTAATAAATGCATCCACACCCATTTGCGCCGCTTGATCAATATAATCTTGCGCCCCGCCAGTACACCACGCAACCGTTGTTATCGGTTTACTGCTATCACCAATATGCAAAGGTTCACGTTTAAGCACGTTAGTGAGTAATTGGCAAAACTCACTTGCCATAACAGGATGATCTAGGTGACCGTGCCACAATAAATCTTGCGCTACGGGTTCATAGACTCGAGGACTTAAAATCCCCAATTGATAAGCGAGCTGAGCATTATTACCAATGCCATGATGTGCATCTAAGGGTAAATGATAACCAAACAAGTTGATGTCATGATCCATTAAGGCTTTAATTCGGCGATATTTCATGCCGGTGATCACTTCTGGCTCATTTTTCCAAAAGAAACCATGATGCACCAAAATAGCATCAGCATTGACGGCCACGGCTTGATCTATCAATGCCTGACAAGCCGTAACACCAGTCACTATAGTGCGAATAGTTGACTTACCTTGCACTTGTAAACCATTGGGAGCGTAATCTTTAAACGCAGAAACATTTAAAAAACGGTCTAAATAGGCGGCTAAATCTTGGCGGGTGATCGCTGAATGACCTTGTTGATGTGGAGACATAATATTCCTTATTAAGTGAGACGGAGTCGATTAAAAGCGGCTAACGCACAACACCTTTAATTTTCACAAAAATGCATCGCTGTAGTGTAATGCTCAATAAGTTTTAGTGTAACTCATGCTGCAACATTTCCATGATTACAGTGATAAATGCTGACATTTCCTACTTTTTGAGCATTAAACCGACAACTAAAGCCATATATTGGACTTTTGTCGTGTTAACACTTTAAAATTAGTCACAACCTTCATTTAACATGATAACAAATAGGTTATTAACTATGACAACATTGACTAAAGAAGAGGTCATCAGCCAACTGCAACTCGCCCTTGAAAAACAATCAGGCAAAGCAGTATCGATTGAGCAAGCTGGTAGCTGGTATAAAATTGACGGCGGCAAATCGGTTCGTTTTAGCGAGCTTGAAAGCATGCATACACAATACTGTCCAACACAGGTTGTGGCTGAAGCTAAAACCATGGCACCAACGAAAGCCCCTGTGAAAAAACAACCGAGTAAAAAAGCAAAAACTAGCTCAGGTGGATTAACTCCAAAGCAGTTGTGGCGCTTAAAGCTTGAAAACACGGCAGGTCATCAAACATTACCGCGTGGATTCTAATTGTTTATGAGGTCAACGTTGCCGATAAATAACAATTAACACAAAAGGAGCCGTGGCTCCTTTTGTGTTATTTAGATAAAAACCTAGGCTATCAAGTGTTTACGGTCTATATTTTTACTACATCGCTAAATCCACACGAACATAGCCGGTTAAATAAACTACCCTCACCTCATCACCGGCATTAAAGCTCATGCCAGGGTCGAGATCTTGAATCACCATTACCTGGCTGCCATCTTCTTGGGTGATCATTAATTCTACCAGTTTATTTTCAAGATAATAGGCCGATTGTCCATGTTGACTGCCTAAACCGCCACCAATTAATGCACCCAGAACTGTCGCAACATCCTGGCCAGAACCGCCACCAAATTGATGACCAATCACACCACCGATTAAGGCACCGCCAAAGGTTTTCCAACCACTGTGGCTGTCTTCTACCAATTGTTTTTCACTCACATGCCTAACACTTTCAATCGTGCCATAAAGGACTTTTTCAACAGGCACGGCTTGATTACGCTCGTAGGCGGCTTGTGCCAGGCTATTAAATAAGCAAAATGTCAGCAAAACTGCAAAAATGCTCTTTCCTGTGACGGTTATGATTTTAAACATCGCTATTTTCCGCTAAGTTAACGATAAGGTATGCCAATTAATATACTCAATTGTGAACTCACTGTCTTATTTAAATCACTCTATCGGCTTTCCACCGCCAGAGCACGCACTCAACGATCCTAATGGTTTATTGGCCATAGGCGGTGACTTGCAACCGGAGCGTTTACAGCAAGCTTATTACCAAGGTATTTTTCCATGGTTTAACGCGCAAGACCCAATTCTATGGTGGTCTCCTGATCCCCGCGCCGTATTTATACCGACTCATCCTTTTGGCAGTAAAAGTCTGCTTAAGTTCCTGAAAAAATCGAGTTGGCGCTACACAATCAATCATGCTTTTTTAGATGTGTTAGCCGGCTGCGCGGCACCGAGAAATGCGCAAGATGGCACCTGGATATCAGCCGAAATCCAAATGGCCTATTATGAATTACACCTGCAAGGTAAAGCACATTCCATTGAAGTATGGGACGGCGAACATCTTGTGGGCGGTTTGTATGGCATTCCGGTTGGCGGTGTTTTTTGCGGTGAATCAATGTTCCATCGGCAAACTAATGCATCAAAAGCTGCTTTTGCTATACTCAATCAACATGTTGTTAAACATGGTTTTCGCCTAATTGACGCTCAAGTGATGAACCCACATTTACTGAGCCTGGGTGCAAAAGCGTTGCCTCGATGCGACTTTTTGACCTTATTACGCCAATATCGAGATCAATCAATATCAACGTCGATTTGGGCCCCACAAGAGGTGTTAATTGAATTCTAAATCTGTCAGTGTCGGCATCAGTCATCCCTTTGATTGTAATTATATTGAAGGCAATAAAGAACAATTACTGGTTATACAAGAACCCCATATTGACGGCGCATTGTTTGAACAATTGCTGGGTATGGGCTTTCGTCGCAACGGTAATTCAATCTATAAGCCCCGCTGTCCGAGTTGTAATGCTTGCCAATCGATACGTTTAAACGTACACGACTTTGTACTGTCAAAACGCCAGAAAAGAACCTTAAAAAATAATCAGGATTTGCACTGGAAAGTCAATTACCAAACACGTCCTGAACATTTTGAGCTTTATCAACGCTATATTAACGAACGTCATAACGATGGACCAATGTATCCGGCCTCTCAAAGCCAGTATGATGATTTTTTATTGTCTGATTGGTTACCGCCAATGTTTATTGAAGTGTTTGATAAAGACCAACTGATTGGAGTTGCTGTCACCGATAATTTGACGCACAGTTTCTCTGCCATATACAGCTACTTTGATCCTGACTATGCCGATAGATCATTAGGTTCTTTAATGATCTTAATTCAATGTCAATTAGCAAAGGCTATGGGTAAACGCTTTTTGTATTTGGGCTATCAAATTGATCAAAATCGGAAAATGCGTTACAAGCGTCAATATCGACCTTATCAAATCTTAACACCGCAAGGTTGGCAAATTGGCGAACAACTTGACCCTCTTTCTTATTAACGCCCTTTACAGTTAGGCGATTTTGGGGCATGATACGCCCGATTTTTCATATTTGAAGGCTAATGGGATAACTTATTAATGGCGAAAGAAGACAACATTGAAATGCAGGGCACTATCCTTGAGACCTTGCCAAACACAATGTTCCGCGTAGAGCTGGAAAATGGACATGTGGTGATAGCCCACATCTCTGGCAAAATGCGCAAAAACTACATCCGTATTTTAACGGGTGACAAAGTCACGGTTCAGCTGACTCCTTATGACTTATCAAAAGGTCGTATCGTCTTCCGCGCACGTTAATCGCTAGCCTCAACATTGTAAAAGCCGACTGTAAGTCGGTTTTTTTGTTGTTGAGTCTAATGATATGCTACCAATCGTATTCATTATCTGGTCAGGCAGCAAAGATTCAACCGGATCTCATGCCACGTAAACAGTTTACGCTCTATACGGATTACATAATGAATGTGATGGGTGTCATTAACGTCGATACATCTCGCGAACAAAAAGCTCGCAGATAAAAAAAGATGACCACTTGGTCATCTTTTTATTGTCATTTTACCGAGTAATCCGGCTGTTTAAGACACTTTCTCAGTGGCCTCACAGTCAATATTAATCTCACCATCTTTGACATCAATGTGCGCAATACCGCCACGCTCAAGAACACCGAATAAGATTTCGTCCGCTAATGGACGCTTAATTAATTCAGTGACCACCCGCGACATAGGACGTGCACCCATTGACTTGTCGTAGCCTTTCTCGGCTAACAAGGTACGTGCTTCGTCACTCACCTCTAAGGTGACTCGTTTATCATCTAACTGCGCTTGAAGCTCTACTAAGAACTTATCAACCACTTTAGCGATGACCGTCATGTCTAGGTGATTAAACCAGACAATTGAATCTAAACGGTTACGGAACTCCGGTGAAAACACTTTATTGATTTCTGCTAACGCATCTTGAGTATGGTCTTGCTGCTGGAAACCAATCGACTTTCGAATCGTCTCCTGCACACCGGCATTGGTGGTCATCACCAAAGTGACGTTTCTAAAGTCAGCTTTGCGGCCATTATTGTCGGTTAATGTACCGTGATCCATCACTTGTAAAAGTAAGTTGAACACATCTGGATGCGCCTTCTCGATTTCATCAAGTAGAACCACACAGTGTGGATTTTTAATCACCGCATCGGTTAACAAGCCGCCTTGGTCATAACCCACATACCCTGGAGGCGCGCCAATGAGGCGTGACACAGTGTGACGTTCCATATACTCAGACATGTCAAAACGAATAAGCTTCAAATTCAAACACGATGCAAGCTGGCTGGTGACTTCTGTTTTACCCACACCAGTCGGTCCGGCAAACATAAAGCTACCCACAGGTTTTTTCTCGGAGCCTAAACCACTGCGAGATAAACGGATGGCAGCGCTAAGGCTCTCAATCGCTTTATCCTGACCAAACACCACCATCTTAAGGTTACGTTCAAGGTTACGTAACATATCCTTGTCAGTCGACGATACCGACTTCTCAGGAATGCGCGCCAATTTAGCAATAATCGCTTCAATTTCAGCCTGACCGATGGTCTTTTTGCGTTTACTTTGCGGCATCATCACCATGCGAGCACCCGCCTCATCGATCACGTCAATGGCTTTGTCAGGTAAGTGACGGTCATTAATGTGCTTCGCCGACAAACTAGCAGCGCTACTGATGGCAGCCTGGGTATAACGCACCCCGTGATATTCTTCGTATTTTGACTTAAGTCCCATCAAAATTTTGGTGGTTTCAGCCACTGACGGCTCATTAATATCAATTTTTTGGAATCGACGCGCTAACGCACGGTCTTTCTCAAAAATGCTTTGATACTCCTGGAACGTCGTTGAGCCCATGCAACGTAACTTGCCACTCGATAATAAGGGCTTTAATAAGTTAGAGGCGTCCATAACACCACCAGACGCAGCACCTGCACCAATGATGGTGTGGATTTCATCAATAAATAAAATGGCATGCTCGTCTGCTGACAATTCTTTTAATAAGCTTTTAAAGCGCTTTTCAAAGTCGCCACGGTATTTTGTTCCGGCCAATAATGACCCTAAGTCCAATGAGTACACGGTAGCATTGGCCATTACTTCTGGTACTTGCTCTGTGACGATACGATACGCTAAGCCTTCGGCAATCGCGGTTTTACCCACGCCCGCTTCACCGACCAATAAAGGATTATTTTTACGGCGACGACACAATGTTTGAATAGCGCGTTCAATTTCAGCATCACGACCAATTAATGGATCGATGCTACCGTCTTTAGCAAGCTGATTAAGATTAGAAGCAAATTGCGCTAGCATACTGCGTTCTTCGCTATTGTCAGATTGATCTTCAATGCGCTCTTGATCCGACGATTCGCCAGATTCTTCGTCTTTGCTCATGCCGTGGGAGATAAAATTAACCACATCTAAGCGAGTAATTTCACTACGACGTAATAAATATACCGCTTGCGACTCTTGCTCACTAAAAATAGCCACCAGCACGTTTGCACCAGTCACTTCATTGCGACCAGAAGATTGCACATGAAACACTGCCCGTTGAAGTACTCGCTGAAACCCTAATGTTGGCTGGGTTTCACGCTCTTCAGTTGACTCGGCAATGATAGGAGTGGTTTGTTGAATGAAATTAGCCACTTCGTCACGCAGACGATTAACATCCGCACCGCAGGCAATTAACGCCTCATACGCAGCTGGATTGTCAATAAGTGCTAATAATAAATGTTCTACCGTCATGTATTCATGACGTGAATCTCTAGCTTGCTGAAACGCTAGGTTCAAGGTGACTTCCAGATCTTTGTTCAGCATAAGCACCCCCTAAATTTAACCACAGACTGTAAGAAAACGATTTTTATGCTTTCTCTAATGTACACAGTAACGGATGTTGGTTTTCTCTTGCAAACTGATTTACTTGAAAAACTTTAGTTTCGGCAATCCCAAATGGGAAAACCCCACACAATCCTTTGCCCTGGTGATGTATCGCTAACATGATATCAACAGCTTGCTGCTCATTTTTCTCAAAGAAGCGTTGTAATACTTCAACCACAAAATCCATCGGGGTGTAATCGTCATTGTTTAGCACCACTTTATACATATGGGGTGGTTGTAGCTCAGATTCAACCTTTTCTTCGGTATGTTCTACACTGCCTAATTTAGCCATTGTTTAATACTAGCCTCTCGTTTGGTTCCCGACCACTTGATATTATTAAATTAATTAAATGTTGTGTTTTTGTTAATTTCCACTTGACATCTTTTCGTACAAATTTCATTCTGTTCGGTAGGCGGCGAATACTAGACCGCTGGATAATAAGTTTTACTATCTTACTGGTAAGTAGACAACAGAAGGAAGTGGAAGTATGGCAAACGGAACTGTAAAGTGGTTCAACAACGCCAAAGGATTCGGGTTTATTTGCCCAGATCAGGGTGGCGAGGATGTATTTGCGCACTATTCAACTATCGAAATGGAAGGTTATCGTACCTTAAAAGCAGGTCAACCTGTGTGCTTCGAAGTTGAAGAAGGTCCTAAAGGAATGCATGCTTCAGCCATCTCTCCTACAAAATAGTAGGTAGAGACTATAAAACAAAAAGACAGGGATTTTAATCCCTGTCTTTTTTATTGTCTCAAATAACCTGATAAACATTCTTTATAAGGTTATTTAATGAGCCACTGCGTGTGCAATGACTCACTACACATTAACCAATAAATTGATTTAATGTTGCACTTGGACGCATGGCTTTTTCTGCTTTAACAGCATCTAAACGGTAGTAACCGCCTAAATCAACCGCAGGGCCTTGTGAACCATTTAGCTCAGCTAAAATAACCGCTTCGTTTGCTGCTAACGATTGCGCTAGAGGCGCAAAGTGTTCAGCTAATTGCGTATCTGCAGTTTGGTTAACTAAGGCATTTGCCCAGTAAAGACCAAGGTAGAAGTGGCTACCACGGTTGTCTAGCTCACCTACACGACGAGATGGCGACTTGTTGCTGTCTAGGAACTCACCAATCGCCACATCTAACGTATCAGCCAATACTTGTGCTTTAGGGTTGTTCGCCGTTTGGCTTAAGTGCTCTAAAGATGCTGCAAGTGCTAAAAACTCACCTAAAGAATCCCAACGTAAGTGGCCTTCTTTTTCTACCTGTTGTACGTGCTTAGGTGCACTACCACCCGCGCCTGTTTCAAATAATCCGCCGCCATTCATTAGCGGAACAATTGATAACATTTTAGCACTTGTGCCTAATTCAAGAATTGGGAACAAATCGGTTAGATAGTCACGCAATACGTTACCGGTAACAGAAATGGTATCTTCGCCTTTAATGATGCGCTCTAAAGTAACGCGCGTTGCATCAACAGGAGACATGATTTGAATATCTAGGCCTGAAGTATCTTCTTGCGCTAAGTATTTAGTTACTTTTTTGATTAGTTCTGCATCGTGTGCACGTGCGCTGTCTAACCAGAAAATAGCAGGAGTATTGCTTAAACGTGAACGTCTAACCGCAAGCTTAACCCAGTCAAGGATTGGTGCATCTTTTACCTGACACATACGGTAAATATCACCCGCTTCAACCTTGTGGCTCATTAATACATCGCCAGCCTGGTTAATCACATTCACAGTACCGGCAACACCAATTTCAAATGTTTTGTCGTGGCTACCGTATTCTTCAGCTTTTTGAGCCATAAGACCCACGTTTGGTACGCTGCCCATTGTGGTTGGGTCAAATGCACCGTGTTTTTTACAAAATGCGATGGTTTCTTGATACACACCGGCGTAACAACGATCTGGGATCATAGCCTTAGTGTCTTTCAATTGACCGTCTGGGCCCCACATTTGACCTGATGAGCGGATCGCTGCTGGCATAGATGCATCAATAATGATGTCACTTGGTACGTGTAGGTTAGTGATACCTTTGTCTGAATCAACCATTGCTAATGCTGGACGTGCTGCATAAACAGCAGCAATGTCGGCTTCAATTTCATTACGTTTAGCATCAGGAAGTGACTTAATTTTGGCATACACATCACCAAAGCCGTTGTTTACGTCAACACCGAGCTCAGCAAATAGCTCGCCATGCTTGTCAAATACATCTTTAAAGAACACTTTAACTGCGTGACCAAAGAAAATAGGATCAGACACTTTCATCATGGTGGCTTTTAAATGAAGCGATAATAATACATCTTCTGATTTAGCCGCTTCGATTTCACGAGCATAAAAGTCAACTAAGGCTTTTTTGCTCATCACCGCAGAGTCAATAACTTCATCAGCAAGTAGCGCTAGGCCACTCTTAAGCATCACTTCTTTGCCATCAGCTTGAGTTAACACGATATTGACTTTATCGGCTGTTGGTAACGTAACAGATTGCTCGCTACCGTAAAAATCACCTTCATTCATGTGTGCAACGTGAGATTGCGAATCGCTTGCCCATTTACCCATTGAATGTGGGTTTTTCTTGGCATAGTTTTTAACAGAAGTTGGTGCTCGACGATCAGAGTTACCTTCACGCAATACTGGGTTTACCGCACTACCTTTAATTTTGTCGTAACGCGATTTAGCTTCTACTTCAGCATCTGTCTTTGGCTCATCCGGATAGTTAGGGATGTCGTAGCCTTTGGCTTGCAGTTCAGCAATACACGCTTTTAGCTGTGGAATTGACGCACTGATATTTGGTAACTTAATGATGTTGGCTTCTGGCTTGTTAGCCAATTCACCTAATTCTGTTAACGCATCAGCAATTTTTTGCTCAGCGGTTAAATTTTCAGGGAAGTTAGCAATAACACGACCTGACAAAGAAATATCACGCGTTTCTACTTTTACGCCTGCTGCGTCAGTAAAGGTACGGATAATAGGTAATAAAGACAGAGTAGCAAGTGCTGGAGCTTCATCGGTTTCTGTGTATATGATCGTTGGAGTGTTATCTTTCATTTTGTTTCCTACATTATTGTAAATTAATAATTTATTAGAATAAATTGTGTAAGCATTTGACGGGCTTTGGTGGATAACACTCACGGGAGTGAACCTTGATTTGCAACTTCGACACACACCCTGTGTGAGTTAAGTATGTGAAATCCCCTATCCCATTTTTTATTATATTTTTGTCGCCTTCGCCGTGCTTGCTTGACATAAAACAACCGCCGCGAATGATAAATTAGGTACAGATCACAATTTTTAGGCGGACATCATAGATCATTATTGGCAATTTTCAAATTCCACTAATGGCGAATACACAGTAAACTAGGCTAAAATATTTCAAAGCCGCTCAATAATCACCCAAAAATTGCCCACTTGTATTGGGCAAAGGATATTTTCAAAACCTATATGTCAAATGTCGCTAAATTCAGCTCATTCAAACAAAAAGCTGCTAAAACCAATGGTTCTGCAGCTGCTCGCCACACGAACAATCGCAATATCTCGCGAAAAACAAACAACAAACCTGCAGCAGCGGATCCAGTAATTGTATTATTTAATAAACCCTTTGATGTATTGTGCCAATTTACCGATGAAGCTGGCAGGCAAACACTTAAAGACTTTATCCCAATCCCAGATGTGTATGCAGCAGGACGTTTAGATCGCGACAGTGAAGGCTTATTACTGCTCACCAACGATGGCAAGCTTCAAGCTCAACTAACCCAGCCGAATAAAAAAACCTTTAAAACCTACTGGGTACAAGTTGAAGGTGAACCAACAGATGCTGCAATAAAAGCATTGAGCGATGGAGTAGAACTTAAAGATGGCATGACTTTACCGGCAAAGGTTAAAGTAATGGATTCACCCGCTATTTGGCCACGAGTGCCACCCGTACGAGAGCGAAAATCAATACCAACTACCTGGCTTGAAGTGCAAATTTGTGAAGGTCGAAATCGTCAAGTCAGACGCATGACAGCCCATGTAGGTCACCCAACCTTAAGATTAATCCGTTATAAAATAGGTCAATGGTGTCTAGATGATTTGCAAAATGGACAATACAAACAAATCAGCCAACGCTAACCGTTAATCAAATAACACTGGCGATACACGCATAAGGGATTAAAAAGATGACTCAACGTTATAAACCCAATACCACTGTCGCCTGTGTTGTTTACAGCCAGGGTAAGTTTTTGCTGGTTGAAGAAATGATTAATGGCCTGGTTAAATTTAATCAACCTGCCGGACATTTAGAAGCAAACGAATCACTCATTGAGGCTTGTGCTCGTGAAGTGGTAGAAGAAACTGGACTGACATTAATGCCACAAGCCATTGTGGGGATTTATCAATTTAGTGCCAGTGATGAACTCGCGTTTGTACGTTATACCTTCTGCATTACTCTCGACCAGCCTATTGAGGCTATACCACTTGATAGCGCTATTAGCCGAACCCATTGGTTTTCTCGCGAACAAATTAGTCTGTTAGGCGATAAACTACGCAGCCCACTGGTACTCAAAAGTATTGATGATTTTATTGCACAAGCCGGTTTATTAGATGAGTCACCTCCAGCAACGCGAGACTGTCAGCCGCAAGTAACAGCCAAACGTATTAGCCATCATTTTCCATTAGCGCTTATTAATGCCGATTATTTACACACCAATCAGCCTGTAAGTTAAGCCTAAATGGCCGCCGTTCAAGATAGCCCAGCGCTCGAATGCATGGTAGAATATGCGCCGCACAAATGTCATGTATACAGCGCTGTCATGTTTAAACAGTAAGATAAGCAATAAAGCTTATCGATATTCATTTATGACTGTGTTTAACGGCTAATCAGGTTAAGTCAATAAATACAGTTGGCTTGAAACCACAGCATAACGCCACCATATACATACTCTCTATATTCAACGGTTTTAGGATTTATGACATCAATCAACCCAACTTCTCAAGGTAAAAAAGTCATTGTCGGCATGTCCGGCGGTGTGGACTCTTCTGTTTCGGCCTATTTGCTTATCCAGCAAGGCTATGAGGTTGAAGGTCTGTTTATGAAGAACTGGGAAGAAGACGACACCGACGAATATTGCGCTGCAGCAGATGATTTAAAAGATGCGCAAGCGGTATGTGACAAGCTTGGTATTAAAATGCACACCGTCAACTTTGCAGCCGAATACTGGGACAACGTGTTCGAATATTTCTTAGCTGAATACAAAGCCGGCCGTACGCCTAATCCAGACATCATGTGCAACAAAGAAATCAAATTCAAAGCATTCCTAGAATTTGCCGACGAGATATTAGACGCCGACTATATTGCCATGGGCCATTATGTTCGTCGTCGTGACAACAACGATGGCAGTGTTGAAATGCTCCGCGGTGTTGATGGCAATAAAGACCAAAGCTATTTCCTATATACACTCAGCCATGAGCAAGTGGCACGCAGTTTGTTTCCTGTCGGTGAGCTTGAAAAACATGAAGTACGTGAGATTGCCAAAAAAATGGGCTTAATCACTCACGACAAAAAAGACAGCACCGGCATTTGTTTTATTGGCGAGCGCAAGTTTACTGATTTCTTAGCTACCTATTTACCGGCACAACCAGGTGACATTGAAACCGCTGAGGGTGAAGTTATTGGTACTCATCAAGGATTGATGTATCACACCCTTGGTCAACGTAAAGGCCTAGGTATTGGCGGCTTAAAGAACAGCAGCGAAGACCCGTGGTACGTAGTTGAAAAAGATTTACTGCGTAATGTACTCGTGGTGGCACAAGGTGCAGATCATCCACGCCTAATGTCACAAGGTATGACCGTTAATCAACTGCATTGGGTTGACCGAAAAGGCCCAGCTAATAACAGTCACATCACCGTAAAAACACGGTACCGTCAACGCGATGTGGCCTGTACATTAGCCTATAACGACCCAGACAATATTACCGTCATGTTCGATACACCTGTTGCCGCTGTCACACCAGGACAATCTGCTGTATTTTATGATGGCGACATTTGTTTAGGTGGCGGCATTATCGATACCCTAGTTCGAGGATAAAACGTGAGTCAAACTCCAGAGAGTCTGCTGTTCGAACGTACAATGGCCTTTGCCGGTATTTTACAGGCGATTGGTCAGGTGCAGTATTTAGCGCGCCACGGTGAAAGCGATAAAGAAGCGCTGGCAGCAACATTAAATACCATCTTAGTCACCGAGCCCGAAGCCACTGCCGATGTGTACCAAGACAAAAGCATATTAAATAAAGGCTACCAGTTGATTCAAAACCAACTGGGCGATGGCAGCAATAAAGATGTCGAAACCACCCGTTACTTAGTCGGTGTATTAGCGCTAGAGCGCAAACTGGCTCGTTCGGCAAACGGCTTAGGCATGCTTGCTGAACGCATTAATCAAATACACCGCCAATTAAGCCACTTTGACATTACCGATGAGCAAGTCGTGTCTAACTTTGCCAGCATATACAGCGACATCATCAGCGAATTAGGTCCAAAACTGCAAATATCGGGAAATCCTGATTGTTTAAAGCAACCCATCGTACAACATAAAATTCGTGCCTTATTACTTGCCGCCATGCGCAGTGCGGTATTATGGCGCCAATTAGGCGGCAAACGTCGCCATTTAGTGTTTGCCCGAAAAGCGATATTTGATACCGCTAAAAAAAGCCAAAATAACAATTAATCGATTCACCCTACAACAAAGTTCATCAAGGAGCTTCAAATGGATCTTTCCGCACTAACTGCTATCTCTCCGGTAGACGGTCGTTATGGTAGTAAAACCGCCTCATTAAGAGGGATTTTCAGCGAGTTCGGTCTTACTAAGTACCGTGTTCAAGTTGAAATTAACTGGTTAAAGTTATTATCTAGCTGCCCAGAGATTGAAGAAGTTCCCCCATTTAGTGAAACCGCCCTTGCCTTGTTAGACAGCATTAAAGACAACTTTAGTGAGCAAGATGCATTGCGTGTTAAAACGATTGAAAGCACCACCAACCACGATGTAAAAGCAGTTGAATACTTTATTAAAGAACAAATTGCCGATAACGCTGAGCTTGTTGCGATTGACGAATTTGTACACTTTGCCTGTACCTCTGAAGACATCAACAACTTATCGCACGGCTTAATGTTAAAAGAAGCGCGTGAGTTAGTATTAGTACCGCAATGTCAGCAAATTATTGATGCCATTAAAAAGCTCGCCCATGACAATAAAAGCGTGCCGTTAATGTCACGCACCCATGGTCAGCCAGCATCACCGTCAACCTTAGGCAAAGAAATGGCTAACGTTGCTGTGCGTCTTGAGCGCCAATTAAACCAAATCAATGCTGTTGAGATTATGGGTAAAATTAACGGTGCTGTCGGTAACTACAACGCTCACATCTCTGCCTATCCAGAAGTTAACTGGCATGAGCTGTCACAACGTTTTGTGACCAGCCTTGGCATTAACTGGAACGCTTACACCACGCAAATTGAGCCGCATGACTACATTGCTGAATTATTTGATGCAATTGCGCGTTTCAACACGATTTTAATTGATTTTGACCGTGATATTTGGGGTTACATTGCATTAGGTCACTTTAAGCAGCGCACCATTGCAGGTGAAATTGGTTCATCAACCATGCCGCATAAAGTCAACCCAATCGACTTTGAAAACTCTGAAGGTAACCTAGGCATCGCCAACGCATTGATGCAGCATTTAGCGGCTAAATTACCGGTTTCAAGATGGCAGCGTGACTTAACTGACTCAACGGTGCTACGTAACCTTGGTGTCGGTATGGCGCACTCGCTCATTGCTTACCAAGCCACGCTTAAAGGCATTAGCAAATTAGAAGTGAACGAAGCGCAGCTGCTTGCCGAGCTTGATAAAAACTGGGAAGTATTGGCAGAGCCAGTACAAACAGTGATGCGTCGTTACGGCATCGAAAAGCCATATGAAAAACTCAAAGAACTGACACGTGGTAAGCGTATTGATGCCGCGCAACTTGCGACATTTATCGATGGCCTTGAATTGCCAGCCCACGTTAAAGTTGAACTGAAAAAAATGACTCCAGCAAACTACATCGGCCGTGCAGAAGCCTTTGTTGATGAGCTAAAATAGTCATTTAATCGACATTAGCTAATCTTGGCGGTCGCATCTGTGACCGCTTTTTTATTGGATTTACCACTCTCCATCTGAGGTCAATGATGTACACATTAAATATTGATACCCAAGCCTTTATTAAACAGCATTGGCAGCAGAAACCCCTTGTAATCAAGCAAGCATTTGTTGATTTTGAAGACCCTATTGCTGCAGACGAACTGGCAGGCCTCGCCTGTGAAGAAGAGATTTCATCTCGCGTGGTGGTCACCAAAGGTGAGGATTGGGACGTGGTTCAAGGTCCATTTGAAGACTACGACCAATTTGGCGAAGACAACTGGCAGTTATTAGTTCAGGCCGTTAACCATTGGTATCCAGCATCGCAGCCATTAGTCGAAGCATTTCGCTTTTTACCCGACTGGCGCTTTGACGACCTAATGGTCTCTTTTGCTACACCGGGCGGCGGCGTAGGACCTCATATCGATAACTATGATGTATTTATTATTCAAGGTGATGGCGAACGTCGTTGGAAAGTCGGTGACAAAGGCCAGCATAAACGTCGTGGTGGCAATGAAAACTCACCTTTAGTTGACGATTTTGAGCCAATTATTGATGTGGTATTGCAAAAAGGCGACGTGTTATACATTCCGCCAGGTTATCCGCATTGCGGCGAAACAGTCACTTTGGCCATGTCATACTCCATAGGGTTTAGAGCGCCGAGCCAACAAGAATTATTAACCGAATTAGCCGACAGCCTTATCGACAACAATTTAGGCAATAAACGCTTTACCTCAGTGGATGAGCCAGAGGCACCCGGCATCATTAGCCAAACGCATCAGCAAGGTATTATGGATTTATTAGTGCAACTTGCTCAAGACCCTCAAGCATACCAAACCATGCTAGGTAAACTGTTGAGCCAAAACCGTTTCGAGCTTGATATTTGTGAAGGCGAAGAGCCATTAAGCAGCGATGACGTCATTGATGCCATTGAGCAAGGCGCGATTATTCAGCGCATCGGTGGTTTAAAGGTCTTGCGACTAGAGCAAGACACACAACAGCGCTTATTTATTAATGGTGAAGAATTTCCGCTGCCTGAAGTGAGCGAACCCGTATTACAATTACTCGCCAATCAGGTCAGTATTGCGCCAGAACAAGCCTGTGAACTCGCTGAAGAGCCGGTGTTGCTTGAGGCATTAACGCAATTGATCAACCAAGGCTTATATTATCTCGCTGAAGATGAATACTAATACCATTGCGCGTTAGTAAATGAGACTCCGAGAGCTCTAGTTAAAATAAACAAAAAAGGCACCTAGGTGCCTTTTTTGTTTATTTGCGCTGTTGAGGTATTAACCCCAAAGTTTCTCGTCTTGATGCATTTTATATAAGCTTTCGGCACGAGACACGAGTAGCTGAGCAAACTTCATCTGCGTCGGATCTTTGGTTATGCCCGATTTGTGCAGGTTTTCGGCTTTTAATTGCCACATCATTGAAAAATGACGAATGGCATCACGTGCCGTAGCTGCTACTTTGACATCGACATAGTCAGACGGCAAATCGCCCGACATTACCCAAAAAGTTTGTTTTTTAGGTTGTTTGGATTCCATCTTCCAAATAGCTAAATAAGGTGCAAGATAACGACTTTCACTGGCGAGTACATTATTTGGGATCACGCCTTTTTCAGCTAAGAAGCGATTGGCTTTTTGAAATTGAGTACGTACCCACTCTTGTCTTAGTGCTTCTTGATCTACTGCTGGCTCGGTAACCTGCTCTGCAACTTCTTCAGTCATAATACTTCCTATCTTATTGTTATTTTTCAGGTTAGAACATTAATTAACCTAAAATTCAATCTCAAAAACATCGACGCAACATAAGTTACTTTACGTTTACGTAAAGTGGCAAGCTAAATTGCCACATCAATCACAAAAATAACCAAATCATGCTTTGTTGAGAGTATCGCTAAATGCTATCGTGCTGCAATAAATATAACAAGCAATCGTTTGTACCTCTAAGTACTCAATAACACTTGGTACAATCACTTTACTTTTACAAACAGCAAGCGGAGATTACACGTGGCAGTATTTAATCATGTTTCGTTCGATGAACACGAACAAGTGGTATTTTGTCATGACAAGCAAAGTGGCCTCAAAGCCATTATCGCGGTCCACAACACTAACCTAGGTCCAGCTGTTGGTGGTTGTCGTATGTGGAATTATCAATCAGATGATGAAGCCCTAACTGACGTTTTACGTTTATCCCGCGGCATGACATATAAGAATGCGCTTGCTGGTTTAACAATGGGTGGCGGTAAAGCGGTGATCATTGCCGATCCTAAAACGACCGACCGCGAAGCACTATTTTTAGCCTTTGGCCGCTTTGTTAATAGCCTAGGCGGTAAATATTATTCAGCAGAAGATGTCGGTGTATCAACATCTGACATCATGATTGCCAGCCGTGAAACAGAGTTTGTAGCTGGTATGGAAGGAAAATCAGGCGACCCATCTCCGTTAACCGCATTAGGGACTTATTTGGGGATTAAAGCCGCCATTAAACATCAGCGTGGCATCGACAGCCTTAAAGGCATTAAAGTGTCTGTGCAAGGTGTCGGGCACGTAGGTTACTACCTATGTAAACATTTACACGAAGAAGGGGCTGAGTTGATTGTCACTGACATTCATCAAGCGTCGCTTGACCTTGTCGCGACTGAGTTTGGTGCAACGGTTGTTGCCCCGCAAGATATCTATACGCAAGATGTTGATGTTTACGCGCCCTGTGCATTAGGTGCGACATTGAACGACAGCACATTACCACTACTCAAAGCGACCATCGTTGCAGGCTGTGCTAACAATCAACTAGCTGAAGTGCGCCACGGTGAAAAACTCAAACAAATGGGCATTTTGTACGCACCAGATTATGTGATTAACGCTGGCGGTATTATTAATGTGTCATTTGAGAAAAACTATGACGCCGCGGCATCTAAAGCCAAAGTGGAGCAAATCTATCATACGCTATTAACTATTTTTAGCCGTGCTGACGCCGAAAACCGCACCACTGGTTCGGTTGCCGATGAAATGGCTAAAGCCATTATTGATGCGGCACAATAATCGCCACGGCTGAGTGCCAGACTTGCCCCATCGATACATTGCTAAATAAGGAAATGCCTATGCATTTCCTTTTTTATTGGCTAACACTTTAATCAAGTTGCAATAAATCGTTCACCTTGGCGTCAAATAACTGCCCTACCCTAAATCAACACTGACGCAACCTGTGTATTGGGAAACTGGCAGACGATGACAACTCACCCACATAAAACAACACCACGGTTAGCAAGACAACCTGTTTCGCACCTTACACACCCACTGCAAATGCAAACGTTTCATGCATTGTGGATATCAGACGTTCACCTTGGCAGTATTGACTGTAAAGCCGAATTTTTACTGCACTTTTTAAACCACAGCCAAAGTGATTACCTGTATTTAGTTGGGGACATTGTCGATGTGTGGGCGCTTAAAAAAAGAGTGTATTGGCCTGACAGCCACGACAACGTCATCAAAAAAATCCTTGAACTTGCCAGTAACGGCACTCAGGTTGTGTTTATTCCAGGTAACCATGATGAAGCATTTAAAGCCTATGCTGACAGTCACTTCAGAGGTATCACCTTAGCAAAACAACACATTCATGAGTCCATCACGGGCAAGCGCTTTTTAATGCTTCATGGCGATCAATTTGACTCGCAAGTGTGCGTCAACCGCGCTTATGCCAAATTAGGCGATCATTTATACGATGTTTTGCTTTGGCTAAACCGACAACTGCATGCGGTGAGAAGCACCATGGGTTATCCCTATTGGTCGTTAGCCAGTTATATCAAACTTAGGGTTAATAAGGCCCAGCAAGCCATTAATCAATATCGTGATGCCGTATTGCGTTACGCCGCTAAAAAACAGGTCGACATGGTGGTGTGCGGCCATATCCACCAGCCAGAACTGTCAGAACACAGCATTAATCAACAACTACTGATTTACGCCAACGATGGGGATTGGGTTGAAAACTGCACCCTGATTGCAGAAACCCTTGAAGGCGATGTGCAGCTGCTTAAATGGAACGAGCAAACCCTACAAGCTGAAACTGTCGCCAATATTGTGCTACGCCATATGCATGACAACCCAATCACACCTAAAAAACAGCACGTAGCATAAAAAGGATAAGGTTATGATTTTTACGGTCGATAATGTAGTAGAGAAAAACCTGCCAAATGTGCACAACAAGCCGTGGTTAGCAGCGCCCACCAAAGCCATGTTGCGTTATTTGCTTCACGAGAAACAATGTAACGACATTGCCAACGAACACGCACATTTATCTGGCGTAGACTTTGTCGAGCAAATTCTAGCCTGTTTAAACTTCTCTTACAGTGTACCTAATAACGAAGTTGAAAATATCCCACACGAAGGGCGCGTGGTGATATACGCCAATCACCCCATTGGCTCACTCGATGCTCTAGCCCTTATTAAGCTTATCAGCCAGGTTCGCCCTGACATTAAAGTGGTCGCTAATGAATTGTTAATGGCCATTAAACCGCTGCATTCGATTTTATTACCCGTACGTAACATGACAGGCGGCACGCCCAAGCAACATCTCGATGAAATACACCACCACCTTAAAAATGAAGGTGCGGTACTAATATTCCCATCGGGTGAAGTGTCACGTCTGCGCCCGACCGGTGTCACCGATTTACATTGGCACAGTGGTTTTTTAAAAATGGCACGCGCCTGTAATGCGCCGTTATTACCCGTGTTTGTTGACGCAAAAAACTCAGCCACTTTTTACGGCGCTTCAATGATTTACAAACCGCTAGCCACCTTACTGCTAGTCAAAGAGATGTTTAAGCAAGTCGACCAAGTCATGCCGGTACGTATTGGGCAATTGATTGCTAAAGAAGTGGTTAACAACCAAGATTTCCCGCTAAAAACTAAAGTGAAATTACTTAAAAATCATTTATACCGCATTGGTAAAAATCGTAGCCCATTATTTACCACCCAAAATGCCATCGCTCATCCCGAAAAGCGCAGCGAACTGCAAAGTGCGTTATCTCAATGCGAATTACTCGGACAAACTCAAGACAACAAACAAATCTATCTTTATAAGCATCAACACAGTAGCGCTATCATGCGTGAAATTGGCCGCTTACGGGAAATCGCTTTTCGCGCTGTAGGTGAAGGTACAGGCAAACGCCGCGACACCGACAAATACGATAATCACTATTTACACTTGGTATTGTGGGACAAAGATGATTTAGAAATTGTCGGTGCATATCGTTTTGCCAGCGCTAAGGCGTTACATGAACAAATCGGTCATGACTCGCTCTACAGCCAATCTCTATTTGATTATAAAGACGCATTTCAACCTTATTTCGAACAAGGATTAGAACTTGGCCGCAGCTTTGTACAACCTAAATACTGGGGCCGACGCAGTTTAGAATACCTATGGCAAGGCATTGGTGCGTTTTTAGTTAAGCACCCTCAATATCGTTATTTATTTGGCCCAGTATCATTAAGTGACAGCCTGCCATTGCAAGCAAAAGAAATGTTGGTGTTCTTTTATCAACAACAGTTTGCGACCAGCGAAACGCTAGCACGCTCATTTAATCCCTATCAATTTACCCCAGACAGAACAGCCCAATTACAGCTCTTGTTTAACGGCTGCGACTACGCGGAAAACTTTAAAATACTTAAAAGGACATTAGCGAATATGGCGGTATCGGTACCCACATTATTTAAGCAATATGGTGAACTTTGCGACAATCAAGGCGTGAAGTTTTTAGACTTTGGCATTGACCCAGAATTTGGCGATTGCATAGATGGTTTAGTTTTGGTGGATATACATCAACTCAAACCGATTAAATACCAAAAGTACCTTGCAGGCCATTTATACCATTGCGCGTTAGTAAATGATCTCTCAGCGAGAATTTAAAAGGGCTTAAACAAGGCGGATGACTGAATGAATAGTTGTTCTCTTTCGAAGTCATGCAACTCTGTGTAAAGACAAACCGCATCATAACCCTGAATACTTTTGCTGCGGTTGTTGGTTGTTATTTGATTGTTACGCTAATATTTATCTGATATAAAAGAATAAATGAGTGGGGAATCATCTATGACAGCACCGAACGAAACTGCTAACGATATCGTTGAAACAACAGCAAAACGCTTCATAAGCGTGGCGGATATTATGATAACCCGTGTGGTGACTATCGACATGGATGACAGACTCTCGCTGGCCAAAGAAATATTCGACAATGTTAGCTTTCACCATTTACTGGTACTCGATGAAAATAATCATTTAGCGGGTATTCTCTCCCACCGAGACTTTTTAAGAGCCCTTAGCCCCAACATCGGTACTGCAGCTGAATTAATACGTGACACAGAAACATTACAAAAACGGGTCCATCAAGTAATGAGCCATAACCCCATCACTATCGCGCCGCACTGTGATATCAACCTCGCCAGTAAATTAATTTTAGACCATGACATTGGTTGCCTTCCGGTGTTAGAGAACAACAATGTTGTCGGCATTATTACCTGGAAAGACTTATTAAAAGCCTATTTCACTGCTTAACAAAGCCCACAACCGACTACAGCAGTTAAGTTAACCATTGCGAGCTTTAAAACCAATAAGGTCAAAATGAAAATGGGCTAATGCCTATTTGACCATCTTGATTCACTGTCACATTGATACTAGCCCCCTATCTTTGCCCGCGTCTTACTCAATGCTTAAGCGCTGGCGTTTTGCAATACAAAATATAAAAATAAATATTCTGATAGCCACCAACAACATAGCTTTATTTCGCAAATTGTTCATATTTCTGTGCTGGAAATTGTCACATAGCTCTGCTTTATTAATGTTAATAAGGAAATAAAAACCAACTGAAATGACCTTAAGCTAACAGAGTTTGTATCGGTAAATTGTGCAGTTATCATATGAAAGGATGAGCATTATGATTAAATTTTCTTACCTTCTCAATCAAGACAACATTGAGTTACAAGCAAGCAATTGGTGTGGTTTAGAGCGCGTATTTATTAATGGTAAGGTCGTGTCGCGCAAATTTAACTTTGGCTTACAAAGCATGCATGATGTGTTGCTCGATAACGGTAAAAAGTGTCGTTTTCAACTCATAGCCGATCCACAAACCTCATTAATATCGTGCCGAATCTACAAACAAAACCAACTGGTGACCATTTTAAAGCAAGGTAAAAAACAGCTAAAAAAAAGCCAGTTCATGATTGAATCTGGCTTTGTGATTGTGTGTGTGGGCATGTTGAGTATGTATTTATTAAGCTAACTCACAACTCAATAGACTCATTAACCTAGGGTAAAGTCTAAGCGCACTGTTGAAGTACCCTGTGCCGGCTTACCATCAACAAATTTAGGCGCGTAACGCCACTGACTTAGCGCCTCAATTGATTCTTTTTCAAACTGACTACCACCTTTAGAGTCAAGCACTTGTGGTGATTGTACAAAACCTTGCTCATTAACAGTAAATTGTAATTTTACCCAACCACTTTTACCCCGTTTTGCATAAGACATAGGGTAATCTGGTGGTGTTCTAAATAAAGGCGTTTGCTCTTGTTGCTCATTCCACGGCGTCATTTTACCAATGGCAATACAATGCTCAGTGGCTTGATCACTTTGGCCTCGTTTTTGATAAATATCAACCAGCAAGGCATGAGCACGCAGCTCATGTGGGTGGCTATAAGGCAATGCTTGATATTGTTTTATCACTTCAACTAAAGCATCCACAGCTTTAGTGTGTTTACCCATTGCTTCATTTAATGCCCCATAAAGATAAGTCGCATTAACACGTTTTATCGCGTTTTCTGGAAGCTTACTGACATAGATATCATAGGCGTCAAAAGCGAAACTTCTCACCGCTCTATTATAAAACGCCGTGCCCGTTAGGCGATAAAAAGCTAAGGTTTTCACTTCAGCTACAGTGAGTTCATTATCCGCCTCTTGAGCAATATCAATCGCCTCAAACAACACTTTTTTGGCATAGGCATCATCAGCGGTGGTTTCAGCTAAGCCCACAAGTGGATCGATAAAGGCAATATCATTTTCAGGTAATTTTAGACGGTACACGGCTAAAGCTGACTCAAATAATTGTTGCGCTTTTATCACCTGTTCATCTTGAATCACCCGGCCGTTATTATTCTGCTTTGACTGCGCAACAATAGCATTAGCCCAATTCATCGCTAATTTGGCACTGTCAATGCTGTCTGCGCCAAATTTAACTTCGCCAAGTTCGTAAGCTTGTTGGGCATAGGTGATGATATCGGCTTGGTTATTAGCTTCAACAGCCTGGTTGTAATGTTGATATGCTGTTGAAAAATCAACCGCCCCAGTGACCATATCAGTAGGTTGAGCGAAGGCCATGTGGCTTGCACACGCGGCGATAATGGATAAGCGTAAAAGTGTTTTTTTCATGGTTAAAGTCCTTTTTAGTTTTTACCTAAGATCCTTTATTACACAGGGTATAAATCAGTAATCAAAGATGTACGGCACAGTTTGCCTGACTTTTATGATCTGAGTCAATTTAATGAAAATCATTGTAAACAATATGTTGCGAAAATACTATCAAGAGTCACACTGAATAAAACGTTTGCTATTGAACAACCAGAATTGAACAACCAGAGATACTGTCAGGCAGTATCACAGTCCGTCACTTTACTTTCAGGAGTATAGATGTCTGCCATCGCTAAATTGCTCCAAGCCATGTTCAGTAGCTTTAAAGACCTTGTCCCCATCATATTAGTGGTCAGTTTTTTTGAAATATTTGTCCTACATCAAGCGCCTGCTGAGCTTGGGTCTATTCTTATTGGCCTAGTCTTTATTGTTTTGGGTTTAACATTTTTTGTATTTGGTTTAGAAATGGGCTTATTCCCCATTGGTGAATCATTAGCTGAAGCATTAGCACGAAAAGGCAGTGTATTTTGGTTAGTGATTTTCTCGTTCTCATTAGGATTTGGCACCACATTAGCTGAACCTGCGCTAACAGCCGTAGCCAATGAAGCGGCTCAAGTCGCCGCTAATGCGGGTGCGATTGAGGCCAATAAGCAGGCCATGAGTTCCTATGCTATGGGACTGCGTATCACGGTTGCAATTTCGGTAGGTTTAGCCATTTTACTTGGCGTGATCCGTATTCTTAAGGGTTGGCCTATTCATTACATCATCATTGGTGGTTATGTACTTGTGATGATCCTCACCAGCTTTGCCCCTGCCAATATTATTGGTATTGCCTACGATTCAGGTGGCGTCACCACATCCACCATTACCGTGCCTTTGGTAACAGCATTAGGAGTCGGCCTTGCCAGTGTGATTAAAGGCCGAAACCCAATGTTAGACGGCTTTGGCCTCATTGCTTTTGCCAGCCTTAGCCCAATGATTTTTGTATTGATTTACGGCATGGTGTTTCTAAACTGATGCGTGCGATAAGGAGCCAATTTGTTTACTGAGCTGATTAGCACATTTTTGCTCACTGCCCGTGATGTCATCCCTATTGCAGTGATTTTGTTTGGCTTTCAACTTGGCGTACTCAAACGCCCTGTCACCCAATGGCGCAAAGTGTTACTGGGTTTTGTCTACGTGATTATAGGGTTAACCTTTTTCTTAGTCGGTTTGCAACTCGCACTGTTTCCCATTGGCGAAAGCATGGCAAACCAATTAACCACCAGCGAGTTTTTACACCCCGATGGCAGCAAAGCACCGTTTATTTGGCAAGATTATTTTTGGGTGTATGTGTTTGCAGCTGCAATTGGTTTTAGTACTACCATTGCCGAGCCGTCGCTGATTGCCGTGGCAATTAAAGCGAATCAAGTATCTGCTGGCACCATTGGTATTCAAGGTTTACGCATTTCGGTCGCATTGGGTGTCGCTATTGGGATTACCTTAGGCTGCTTTCGTATTGTGGTTGGCGATCCCATCCATTACTACATTATGGCCGGTTACGTCATTGTGGTTATCCAAACCTTTTATGCCCCTAAAATGATTGTACCTCTGGCATATGACTCAGGCGGCGTGACCACATCCACTGTAACCGTGCCTTTGGTTGCGGCACTAGGCCTTGGGCTTGCCACCAACGTTGAAGGCCGAAACCCACTCATTGACGGCTTTGGTTTAATCGCCTTTGCCAGTTTATTTCCGATGATCACCGTAATGGGTTATGCCCAAATCGTTGACTATTTATCCAAACGTAAAGCGATTAAGGAGTAACCTATGCGCTTTAAATTAATCGTCGCCTTTGTTGACGAAGACTGTACCGACGAAGTACTCGATGCCGCGCGTCTTGCTGGGGCCACTGGCGCTACGGTAATAAACCATGCACGAGGTGAAGGCTTAGAAAAAAAGAAAACCTTTATGGGCCTTACATTAGATGTCCAGCGCGATGTCATTTTATGGTTGGTTGAAGAACATATGTGTCGCTGTATTTTAGAAACCATTGCCAAAGTGGGTGAATTTGATACCAACTCAGGTAAAGGGATTGCGATTCAAATTGATGTTGAAGATGCCGTAGGTGTGGCTCATCAGGTTGAAAAGTTGAGTAAAGACATTGAGGACCAAATATGACAAAGTCAGCCCCTACCCGTAATCGCGATGTGATGAATAACCGTTACGCCATGGTGGACGGTATGCATACAGTTGCGGAGGCTATTCAAGTTGCCGTGACCAAAAATGTCAGTATTTTGGTGGTCGATAAACGCAACGAACATGACGAATACGGCATGGTATTAATGAGTGATATCGCCCGTAAAGTGCTGGCAAAAGACAAGTCGCCAGAGCGCACCAATATTTATGAGATTATGATAAAGCCGGTATTTTCTGTACCAGCCGATATGGATGTACGCTATACCGCAAGGTTATTTGAACGCTTTAATATTAATAAAGCACCCGTAGTCGAGTCCGGCAGTATTTTGGGCTTTGTCACTTATGATGACATTGTTTTGAAGGGAATGATTAACACGCCCTCTTTATGATGACATTGTAATATTTGCTAGCGACTTGAAGACAATAATACGGGCTTTAATTTGAACTAATGCCCGTATTAAATCTTTACACAAGGTTAAGCGAGTGTGGCTAAACAGCATCCTGCTGAGCTATTTCTTGGGGTTGTGATGGGTGCGTAATCGGAGATGGAAAATCACACACCACATTACGGCCACTATTTTTGGCCTGATATAACGCCTTGTCTGCCAGCTTAATCAGTTCTTCTAATTTATTCATCTGGCTGTGATACTCTGCCACCCCAAAACTGGCTGTAACAGATAACCCCTCCCCGTCGTGAAATACCGCCACGGACGCTATCTTTTCACGAATAGTATTGGCCAATTGAATCGCTGCTTGTTGCGAAGTATTAGGTAAAAATATAATAAATTCTTCTCCGCCCCATCGGGCAAGTACATCACTTTTTCTTATATGTTGTTGTAATGTTTTGGCTATCGCTTTTAGGGCCGAATCTCCCACTGCATGGCCGTATTTATCATTAATAGTTTTAAACCAATCTATATCTAGCAGGATCATACTCAATGGCGTTTGCTCTCTTACACCCAACTCCCACAATGGCGCAGCATTAATAGTAAAAGCTCGTCGATTATACAAGCCTGTTAAGTGATCGTACTGAGCAATCACTTCTGCGGTTATTCGCGCCTTATCAACCTCTTTTAAATTGAACGCTAACGCTAAGGCTAAAATCGACATTTCAATCAACATACCAATCTCGATACCATGGAATAAGAATGTATTGTATGGAATTATGCCCCAGGTTGTGGCGGCCGAAAAAGCCGCGCCGCCAGCTCCAATAAACACCGCTGGAATAAAAAATTTAACCATTGCATGACCATTTTTTAATGCCAGCAACCCAAGGCTGATAAAAATCACCACTAAACACGAAGTTAATCCCACGCCAATATTCACTGCTAACAGTTGATCGGCATTAATAAACACTGCCAGCATAAGTAGTACTAGCGCAGCATAAATGAGCTGACTAAAACGATATACGCGAGGCAAATAGGTTTTTAGCTTTAGAAATTCAAAGCAAAAAGCAATGCCAAAAATAATGTAACTGTAAAGAAAAAAGATCATGGCCCAACGTTGAACAAACAAGTTCTCTGGCCAGAGAACTTTAAAACCATGGCCTGTATAAGCCACATTTAAGCTCAAAAAAGACAGTAAATACAATGAATAATAAATATACCGACTATCTTTTAAACTCACGGCAAGCACAATGTTGTACACCAACAAAATGAAAAACGCACCGTATAAAAAGCCATAAAAATAGTGATTTAGCTCTGCATTTTGTTGAATAGTTTGCGCCGTTGTTAAATACAGTGGAATTAATAAGGGATCTTTTGATTCAAACCGAATCAGCACTTGAGTTAGGCCAGGCTCAAACTCATATTCTTCTGAAATCATACGGGTTTGTGAGCGACGCAAGCTAAAAGGAAGTGTGTCGCCAGTGAAGAGGTTAGCAACTAATTGATGTTGATGAACAAAGTAAAAGTCAGCACTATCTAGCCAAGCGGAATCAAGGTAAAAAACTTTCTTTATGGCTATGCTAGATGCATTGTTAATGAGCACAGAAGTCCAGATGACATCACGAGTAAAACCAAAACTCACTTTGCCCTCATGGTTAGGGGAAAATTCACCTTGTCGATAACGATTGAGTGCATCTTCAAACGACACATCGTCACTTGTAACCTGTAAAATAGCCAATTGCTTATTAATGAATAACTCATCAACAGCATCGGTTAATTCAATAGGTTTACTGGTAACGTAAAAACTGCAAAAAAATAGCAAAACCAATAAAAGTCTGATAGCGAATTCTCTAGCAATTTGTTTAATACTAGATTAGTCCCTGATTTTATTTTTGTCTAACCATTCTGAACGCGCAAATACAACTGATGACGTCATGAAATGATGTTCAAATTAAACAAGCACTCCTCAGGGTGCTTATTTCTCACTAAATGCATAATAAATGACATAAATGATAGAAAACTATAATCTTGGACTAGGTTAATTCAGCTACAATAAAATCAATAAGTGTTCGAGTCTTGAGTGGTAAATTTTTGTCTTTATACAATAAATGAATCGGCATGGCTTCTGGTGGGGTTAAACTCGCGATATTAACCAAGAGACCTGTGTCTATGGCCTCTTTAACGACAATACTGGGTTGTAACACGACGCCTAACCCATCTATGGCGGCTTGAGTCAGCACCACGCCACTGTTTGACGACAGCCTATACTGACGTTTGCCAAAAACTTGTTGATGCGCAACTGACAACGAGCCATTGCTTGAGTAACTAAACCCAAGACAATGATGGTCACTCAGATCTGCGTTCGATATGATCTCAGGGTTCTGTGCTAAATATTGCGGAGATGCACAAAACTGCATGTGATAATCCATAATATGCCGACCAATTAACGCTGAGTCGCCAAGCTCACCAATGCGCACCAATATATCGACACTGTCTAACATTGGGTCGACAAGATTATTATCTAAACGTAAATCAACATCGGCTAGCGGATACGCTAATAAAAAACGATTCACAATCGGTGCCAATAACGTATTACCAAAACTCACCGGAGCATTAATCTTAATGCTGCCGCTTATCGTGCCCGTCATGCTTTGTAAGGTATTTTCAGCGGCAGTAATGGCTGCCAAAATGGTTTTGCATTCTTGATAATATAATTGACCAGACTCACTTAATGCTTGCTGACGTGTGGTGCGGTTGATTAGCTTAACGCCTAAATAGCCTTCTAACTGATTGATGTGCTTGCCTACCATAGTGCGGCTAATATTAAACTGATGCGCCGCCGCAGCATAATTCCCCTGCTCAGCTACGCAGCTAAACACTTGCATTGCGGTTAATTTATCCAAAGTGCCCTTCAATCATTTATGCCAATGATTATAAATTAATACCAAAGATTATAAACCTATAGTGTTTTCTGTAAACACCAGCGAGCGATGTTGCTGTCATGAAAACTGGTTTACGATGCACCATCACTATTGAGGAGTTGTTATGGATTACAAATTAGATCAAGCAGGCATATTTATTACCGCTGAAATTCACATTAAAGATGACGTACCGTTAGCCCAGGGCCTTGCTGCAATCCGTCAATTTTGCGCCGACATGAATAGCGAACCCGGCTGCTCACTTGCTATGGCAACTCAACATAAAACTCACCCTAAGCAATTTGTATTTTGGGAACGTTATGATGATCAAGCTGCCTTTGATGCCCACTTTGCTGCGCCTCACACTCAAGCCTTTATTAAAGCTGGGCTCACCGAACTCAAACAAGCCTTTGACTATCAACGCCTAGCCACCGAGGAGTAACCAATGAGTAAAATGATTAACTGGGGAATTTTAGGCACCAGCTTTATTTCTGGTGTGATGGCAGATGCGATAAAAGCCCAAGGTCAAAGCCAGATATATGCTGTTGCAGGCCGTAACACCACAACGTTAGCCGAGTTTGCAACGCAATATAACATCGCACATCAATTTACTGATTTCGATGCATTAATTAACGATCCATTGGTGGATGTGATTTATATTGCCCTGCCGAATCATTTGCACCACGAGTATGTGATTAAAGCGGCCAATGCGGGTAAAGCTATTTTATGTGAGAAGTCCCTGTCGGTCGATATGCCATCAACCATTACCAGCCTTGATGCGGTTAAGCAAAACCAGGTGTTCTTTTTAGAAGGGCTAATGTATCTTGCGCATCCTTTTATACAGCAGTTAAGTCAAACGCTAGCATCTGGCGTCATTGGTGACGTAAAAAGTATTCGTGGCCAATATTGCGCGGCTATCAGCCAATTTGTTAATCCGGCCAGTCTTGGCGCGTTGTTTAACCTTGGTTGTTACCCTGCATCATTAATGCAATTAGTCATGCAGCAACAATTTGGTAATAGCGTCAGCCAACAATATCAACTGCAAGCAACAGGCCGACGCGGGCAAGATGGCAATATTTGTGAATCTACGGCTATTGTGACTTATGCAAACGGCGTGCAATGTCATTTACACACAGCTGAAGATTATGGCTTACATGCCGGATTTACCATTTTAGGCAGCTTAGGAAGTATTGAGTTCACCTCAAATCCCTGGTTACCAGAAGCACATGGTAATCATTTTTCGGTAAGGTTATATGAGCAAGATGCTGACATTGTTAATGTTGAAGCCAAAGGCAATGGTTTTTACTACCAGGTAGAAGCGGTATTAGCGGCGCTAGACAGTAAGCAATACACAGTGCCAAGACCATTAGCACAACTGCAAGACTCACACGATATCATGAGCATGTTAACCACTTGGCATCAAGCGGCTTTAAAAAGCAGCGCTGAAAACCTGACCGTTAAACGCTAGGCAATCGTTTATCCGTTGTTGCTGCACTAAAGATAAGTCAGCAACAGCGAAGAATGCATACTCACTGTGTTCATCACTTAACATTATTTGAGCTGACTCAGGTAATTCACAGCGAAAGATAAACGCTTGCGATTGATACGCACTGTGAAAATATACCCCAGATAGATAATTAATTGTTACCTCACAACCTAATTCTTCCTGGCATTCTCGGAGCAATGCCTGATGAATGGTTTCATTAGGGTCAAGCCCGCCACCGGGTAAGCCCCAATGCTTGTCACCATAATTGGCTTTTAATAACAGCACTTGATCATCGTCATTAGTGATTACGGCATGGGAACTGAGTCTAAATAAATCGTTAAAGGCCATGATGTTGGTACCTAAAATTCAGTGGCTAAAAGCGGGACTGAAGTTGAACTGCACAATCTTACAGAAACAAGTTAACGCCAGGAAATACCACTGCAGATGGTGTAAACAGAACCTAACTGCAATGGTACCAATACGAATTGACGACTGTTCTAGGGGCTAACCTGGTTTATTAAAAAGCTGATTAGAATCGTTCTTTAAAGACTATTTTCGCCCTAGAATTCTGAGCACTCGTAAAAACAAATTGATGATGTCCATATACAAGGCCGCAGCGCTATCAACGGCGTTATCAAATGTTTTAGGGATTGCATTAGCACGAGCCCAATCATAACCAATATAACCACAAAAAATCAGCGCGACAATCCAATCTAAAATGCCGTGATGGGTATTAAAAATAAATATTTCAATGAGTTCCACTACAATCACACAGATCAACGCAATGGTTAACCCACCCGCTATCTTATTAAAAAAGGCTGGATACATTGAGCCTAACAGCATCATCACAAACGTTACCATACCGGTAACCCTAATGGCCTCTTGCACAATATCGGGATTATATTGGCTCACCACAAGATTAATAATCAGTCCAAACGGTACCACCACAAAGTTATAGCCAATAAAGCTCACAATAGGCTTATCTGATTTGCTAAAAAGGTAAATACCAAAGAAACACGAAGCAAAATAACCAATAAAGAAAATAATAGGATTAATGCTGCTGATTGATTCAACCGAAATGTTCAGCACCATAAGCCAATTGATGGCAAAACCCCATAACAGCGTTAAGCCAATGATAAAATTGTAAGTAGACCCGCTGATAATTTTGTCATTGGTATGGGTTCTGTTAAATACATCGACTTCCATTTTACATCCTTATAAATTGAGTGATAACCACATTATCACCTAGATGATCATTCTAATATGCAGCCATGTTAAGCTTTAACTTAGCAGCATGGAATACATTGATTAAATTGAGTTTTATTACACTGAACGTTAGCAAATACATTCTCTTATACAAGCGTGTTGATTTAGCATGTAAGGCCTTTATAAAGATTATTAACCTTACCGTTGAGGTTGTTAGCACATTACTTAAATCTCACTTTTGCAGCCATAACAGCCCGGCGGAATTCGCTCATAGATAACAACAAAACACTCATCAGCACAATCTGCCACACATCTAAGCTAAATGGTTGCTCTGAATAAACAGTTCTACCTACCTGAACACCGAGACCAAACGTCGTTAAAATAATCAGAATGGGGCAAATGATTAACCCATACCAAAACCAGACTTCGGTTACAAATTTAGACATAACAATCCTTTTTATACAACGTGTACAAGTCATTACTTTACCTTGGTTTGACTGTAAAGCTGACACGATCAAGATGCGGTAGCCCTGACAATATACCCAAGTTCACCTTCAAATATTTACTGGTCATGCAAAATCGGCTCAAGGTTTACCACTCACCAATTAAATTACTGTTGAACTAAGCCGCTGCGCGGAGCCCAAAGCCCCGTGATTTGAACCACACTTACCTCAGTGGATTTCCCACTATCAAGGAGGTAAGTCATGTTAGTACAAACTCAATTATTCCATGAAGAAATTACGCTTAGACATTACTCTGAGCGAACCCGCAAAGCCTATCTGTATGCCATTACTAAACTGGTAGAGCATTATCATCAATCAGTTGAAACGATTACCGATACGCAATTAAGTGATTATTTCCGCTATTTAAACCTTGAAAGGCAACTCTCAAGAGCGTCTATTCAGCTTCAGCTGAATGGTATTCACTTTTACTTCGAATACATTTTAAAGCGTCAATTTAGGATTGATGTGTGTTTACCTCGTCCTAGCCAAAAACTGCCGCAAGTGCTCAGCAAGCAAGATATTAGTCAGTTATTGCAGCACTGCCCTAATCAAAAATATTACACCATGATAGCGCTGTGCTATGGCTGTGGATTACGCGTCAGTGAGCTGGTCAATATTAAAGTCAGTGATATTGATGGTCAGCGGCAGTTACTTAAAGTGTGTCAGGGAAAAGGTGCTAAAGACCGTTTCGTTGTTATCTCACCCTCACTGCTTAACTTATTGCGCCATTACTGGCTTAAGTATCATCCAGATATGTGGCTATTTGGTGCGTATTCTCATGGGAATACCTACCCGTTAGATATCTCAAGCGTGCGTAAAGCCCTCAAAAAAGCGGCGTTAGCCGCTGGCATTACCAAACCTTGCAGCCCGCACAGCTTGCGTCATGCTTATGCTACCCATCAACTAGCCGCAGGCATGCTACTTAATCAGTTGCAACATCAGCTTGGTCATCAAAGTATCAAAACCACAGAGCGGTACCTGCATTGGTCGCCAGAGCTTGGACATAAAGGGGGCGATTTACTGGCGGAATTAGGGTGATGATATGGCGCACTATCACTTGAGTGACATACTGCAAACCCATTACGGTAACTACCAACAACATCACAAATTGAGTCAGCAACAGCGCTTGGTGTGTCAGCATATTTTAGCTTGTCGTACAGCGGCGCTCGGTCAACAGCAATGGCAATGTAATCAATGTCACTATCAGCAAAGCGTGTTCTGCTCATGCCGAGACAGACATTGTCCACGCTGCCAGGGTAAGCAAACCCAAGCATGGATAGAGAAACAGCAACAGCAAGTGCTTCACTGTCGCTACTTTCATTTGGTGTTTACCTTGCCCCATGAGCTCAATGGGCTCACACATACCGATGAACAGGCAAAGCAAGTGTACAGCGCCTTGTTCGAAGCGGTGTGGCAAACGTTAAGCCGCTTTGGCATGACCCGTAAACACTTACAAGGTCAGTTAGGGTGCACCGCTGTACTGCATACATGGGGGCAAACGTTAACCCAGCATATCCACTTACACTGTTTAATCCCAGGCGGGGTGGTCACTGAGCAAGGTCAATGGCGTGGCGTTAAATCAGACTATTTATTTCCTGTTAAGGCGGTCTCAACCGTGTTTAAAGCCAAGATGTTGGCTGCTCTGCGCCAGCGTGAACTCATCATTACCGATGCCAATAACCTCATCAATAAAACATGGTGCGTATATAGCAAAGCGTGTTTGTATAAAGCAGAAACGGTGGTGGAATATCTCGGGCGTTACACCCGCAAAGGCATGATGCACGAATCACGGTTAAAGCAGGTTACCGCTAATGCCATCGATATAAGCTACGTTGATTACCACGATAATCAACGCAAAATCATGCAACTGGCACCCGATGAGTTTATCCGGCGCTACCTATTACATGTGCTGCCCAAAGGCGTGATGCGGATAAGGCATTTTGGTTTTTTGGCTAACAGTTGTCGACGTAAAAAGTTAAGCCTAATTCAACAACAAATGCCAACCAAAGCCCTTAAAGGCATCAAGGTCACTGAGCCGTTAGGATGCTGGAGTTGTCCACAATGTGCCAATGGACGATTAATGTTTATGGGGCTGGTACCACTGCTAACCATGTTAGCGCGAGAGGCGAAGCTGAAGTTGTCAGGTTAATCAGAGACAGTCGGGCTGTCAGTTATAAAAGTAAACTTAGCTAACATTCAGTTGGGTGAGGAAGCCAAACACACCCTCAAGTGGACAAATCAGAAAATAGGACGATGAAAGAGCAATGATAAAAGATGAAGAATGACAAAACCTACCTTAAAAGGTGTAATCAGAACAAACAATTAGCCGAAAGGTTGTACAAAATACCACTACCGCAAAAAAGCAAATTCCTATAGCATAAAACATACCGATTAATTTGGATGTGGCATCGGCCAAGTCCAACAAGCGATTTATGCCTTGCAAACCGCGCAACGCATAAATACTAAAACGTTTAGCGGAATATTTAAAGCATCTCATAATGGTTGATTGGAATTTGCGATACACGATCAAGACGCCATGCTCCCTCTTCATATATAAAGCTTACTGAATGTAGTGCATCTTTAAAATGGTATTCTGTTGCTGAATCGTTTAATAAGCCGTAATAGTTACGCTGGATATTTTCATAACCTTTCTCGATATCCATCATCGCGAAATAACCTGGCATAAAAATTAATTGGCTTAAAGCCTTGTCAGACTCTCTACTCATATTCGGCACGTCTTCACGTTTGAAACGTTCAGTAAATAACGCAGAGAATGTTTGCTCATCCTTGTAATTCAAATAAGCTGAAATGGTCCAATTCGCGAGTAATAGGTCAAATGATTGCTTAGCGCGCGTTAAGCTTTCAAAAGGTGTATCACCTTTGTTAGAAACATATCCTTGATAATACTGCTCTGCATCTGTTAAAGCTTGCGTTAACAGCAATGCCATTTTTGTCGCTATTTCAGATCTAGATTTATTGAGAGTACCAACTAACTGTTCGACAGCATTAACTTTTTTATCCCAGCTTTTGAAAGCACCGCGGCGTAATGGTGTGAACTCACGTTTATACTCTTTACCAAAATTTTTCAATTTAAGCTCATCAAAATTTGACTCTTTAACGCCAGCTGCAAACAGCTCATCAAATTGTCCCATTTTGACATTGTCAGGTTTTAGTAATCCATAACTTGAACCGTTGTAAGGACCAGGAGTCTCTGAAGGATCTTCTTTTACGATAATCGATTGGACAGGTCTTTCACCTTTGAAGGCTTTATTTAATCCTGATTGAATTGCCGAATTTATTGCGATTTTAGCTTGAATATCATCATCGGAAACTTTAGCTAATGCAGAGGCTTTTTCTATGACAGCGTTAGCAACCAACTCTGATGACAACATTTTTTGGTATTGGTAATAATTACACCTGTTGTCGCACGCAGTAAGCGCCATGCCTGATATATCACTTAGTTCAACTTCTTTTGTTTGCACAAATAAAGACGCATCGAATATTCCTTTTGGCATACCATCAACTTTACGGGTTAGCGAAAGCCGAGTATTAGGGATAAAAGTGCCATTAATATTCAGATCTTGCTTGCTTGCGCACACAGAAAAAGTTCTCGTAGTTATAGGGAATTGGTGTGTATAGGAAGCAGATATAAATAAACCATCTAACGGGATTCCGCCAGGTACAGTGCCAGTAATTCTGACGTGGCAACTTTCAGGGCTTGCAGCGACTGAAGCGCTGCACAAAAGTGTAAGTAAAGTTATTGCAAGCTTAGTAATTGGCTGTGTCAGTCCTTTTAACATTTTTCTTCCTTGATACTTATAACTAACTATTTCTATTTAATGGATTTATAATTTATACCAATTAATGAATAAAGTACAAAAGGAAATAACTTTATATATCAACAATTATGAGTGGGATTTTAATTATTTTCTGGAAGAAAGATATGATTTTATCTGCCTGTTTAATACACTCAAAAGTGTCCAAGTCATAACACTTAACCAGTACAATCGAACAAAAAATAGCCACACACACTGACTAAGAAGAAACAAAAGCAACGCTGAAATTTAACCTTTACAGACTAAACTGATTCACTTTATTCAACAGGCGCATAAATTCACCTTGCTCAGCTTCGGTGAGCACCGCTAAAAAGCGTTCATTAACCCACTCAGCTTCGTGCACTAAGTCTTGTTCGAGTGCTTTACCGCTGTCGGTTAAAAATATTTGAAAAGCACGACGATTGTCGGCTTCTTGATGTCGGGTGATAAATCCCTGCACTTGCAGGTTATCGAGCAGGCGAGTCATAGTGTAATTGGCCACATCACAACGTTTTGATAGCTCGGTTTGGCTTAAGCCCTCTTCTTGCCATAAAGCAAATAACACAGGCCACAGTTTACTGTCTAACTCATAACGCTTTAAGCGCGTGTCGAGTTCTTGCTGTAAAGCAATATTAAGATGGGAAATCAGGTAACTTAAACTTTCAAATCGTTTCAAATGATACCTCCAACACCGTCATTGGCATGTTCAGTTTGCATCACTATGCTAAGCAACTAAACTCGCTTGAACTCTTTCAGATTACCATTTCTATACGTGATAAGAAGCATTTTTAGTCACAAGATAAATACTCATTAATGTACCGATAATAACAAGCACGATTTAGTTGGCCGACTAAGCCTCTAACCAAAGGAGCATAAATGCCATCATCGGTAACAATAACATCAGTAAAATTAACCGCTTGCAGCTGGGTGCCAATGCTGCTGGTAAAGGATAATTGAGTATCATAAGGCGGTTCTATTGTTGAACTCGACTCATAATCAACCAAGCTCAACGGGTAACTGTCGACACTGACCTTCACCTTTTCCACTGGGGTAATAAGGTAGTATTCGTTGTCGATACAATGCAAAATACTGCTAAAAAGTGCAGCAAACTTAGGCGGTAATGGACTATTTAAATACAACCAATCTCCATTTGCTTGGATATGAAACAACACATCTTCACTGCACAACGCTGCCCCTTCAGGGTGAGTAAATGCGTTTAATGCCGTTGTTTCATCTGCCATATTGTTACCTTGTTTAATGCCGTTAATGCATTTAGTTGATTAATTTAAGCAATGCTTCTATCGGATGCTGAGGTTTAAAGCCAGCAAAGCGTTTAACCTGGCTACGGCAAGAATACCCAGACACTAACACTTGGCTGTGCGTGGCTATTTTGGCAAGAGTTGGTTGCCATGACATGTCAAACAACTGCTCTGAGCGCTCAAGGTTTTCTAACTCATGGCCATAAGTCCCCGCCATACCACAACAGCCTAAATTGACACTGTTGAGCTTAGCACCAAAGTGACTGAATATGGCTTTCCACTCGTTAGCGGTATTAGGCTTGGCAGTAGACTCTGTGCAGTGGCTAAACCAGGTAAACTCTGGTGCATCAGTTGTTAACGGTACTGATTCGTTACGCGCTGCAACGACCGTACTTAACCATTCATTAGCAAGCTTAACTTCAAACGGGCCACGACGTTGGCCTAATGCCTCTTTGTATTCGTCTCGATAGCATAACACTAGAGCAGGATCGAGGCCGACCATAGGCATGCCCAGCGCATGAACACGGTTTAAAAAATCGGAACTGTTTTGCGCTGTTTTGGCAAACTTGTCTAAAAAACCTTTAATATGAGTGGGTTTACCATTGGGTTTAAACGGCAGTAATACCGGTTTTAATCCCAATTTTTCAATTAATTGAATGAATCGATACACTAAACCTGCATCATAAAAACTGTTAAATGGATCTTGTACCACTAAAACATATTGGCTGCGTTCAGCTTCTGGTATGGCGCATAAAGCATCTAAATCATAGCCGCGGCTTGCATGACCATCCAAGCGTTGCTTTAATGTCGGCACCGACAGTTTAGGCGCATCGACATAACCAATGGCTTTTTTAATGACCCACTGGCTCAGTGGATTTTGCGAAGCAAGGTTAGTTAATTTGGGCATTGCTGCCATCAGTGGCAATGAATCTTCAATGCCAGCGACTAAATAGTCTTTGGCTGGGCGCAAATAACGTTTGTAGTAAATATTAAAGAATTGCGCCCTAAATTTAGGCACATCTACTTTTACCGGACATTGACCCGAACAGGCCTTACAGGCCAGACAACCTTTAAGTGACTCCATCACCTCGTGTGAGTAATCGTAATCACGTTGGTTATTAAGAGTATTTTGGGTGCGTTGCATCCAGCCTAATGGTTTTGACTTTGCTAATGCGTCGACATCGACACCTTCCGCCTCTAATAAACGTAGCCATTCACGCATAAGACCTGCACGGCCTTTAGGTGACTGCACTCTGTCGCCGGTGGCTTTAAATGACGGACACATAGGCGAATAGCTGCTGTAGTTAAAACATAAGCCATTACCATTACAGTTCATGACATCTGGGAATGCGTTACGTGTTTGCACCGGGATTTGTCTGTCGAAACTGCCACGTTTGGCGCTGTCGACATTAAACATTAACGGGCCAGATTGTGGCGGTGCGACTAATTTACCTGGATTTAACCGATTGTCTGGGTCAAACCAGCCTTTAATTTGCTCCAGCACAGCATAAAGCTCATCGCCAAATACCGCGGGGCCATATTCGCCGCGTACCCCTTTACCGTGTTCACCCCACATTAACCCGCCATATTTAAGGGTTAACGCAGCCACTTGATCGGAGATGACTTTTAATAGTTTCTCATCGGCTTGATCGCACATATCTAATGCGGGGCGCACATGCAACACACCTGCATCCACATGACCAAACATGCCATATTGCAAATTATGGCTATCGAGTAGCGCACGAAACTCCATAATATAGTCGGCTAGGTTTTCGGGGGGGACCGCGGTGTCTTCAGCAAACGCAAGTGGTTTACGACTGCCTTTTGTGGCGCCAAGTAGCCCTACGGCTTTTTTGCGCATGGCGTAAATATTGTCTATATCACTGCGGTCTTTAATGATTTGAAAACCCACTAAACCATATTGCTCATGACTCAGTTGTTCTGAAAGCATTTGTTCAAGCTGGGCAATTTTTTGGATCACGTCATCATCTTCACCAGCAAACTCAACCATGTTAAGACCTTCAATGATCTTATTAGGCACCGCTTTAATTTGGTCTGCCACAGAGTGCCAAATAATGTCTTCGCGGGCAAGGTTGAGCACTTTTGAGTCGACGGTTTCAACCACGGTCGCTTTGGCTTTAACTAATGATGGAGCATGACGCAGTGCCGATTCAAATGAGTCATATTTTATGTTCACCATCATGCGTGTTTTGGGTAACGGCGTGAGGTTAAGTTTAGTTTCGGTTATCACCGCGAGCGTACCTTCTGAGCCCGCTAGGATACGTGACAGATCAAACTCTGTAAGATCATCATTCCACACATGCTTTAAATCATAACCGGTTAGAAAACGATTTAGCTTTGGAAAACGCTCAATAATAGTGCCGCGCTTTTCATGGCAAATATCGGCAATTTGCTTAGCAATGGTGTTGGCAAATTGATTATCGCCATAGGGTTGTTGCTCAAGTTGTTGGCGGCTCACAGGCGTTGTACTCATAACGCTGCCATCAATGAGTACGCTCGTCACACCCAATACATGATCGGATGTTTTACCGTAAACCAAGGAACCTGCGCCAGAGGCATCTGTATTGACCATACCGCCAATTGTGGCTCGGTTTGACGTTGATAAATCTGGACTAAAAAAGAACCCATGTGGACGTAATGCATCATTTAATGCATCTTTTACTACGCCCGCTTGTACCCTCGCCCAACCTTGTTCGGCATTAATTTCGAGTACCTGGTTTAGATGGCGAGACACATCTAAAATGAGTCCGTGGGTCAGTGATTGACCATTGGTGCCGGTGCCGCCACCGCGAGCACTAAATGTCACTTGCTTGTATTGAGGTTGTGAGGCTAATGCCAACACAAGCTCAACATCTTGCTGATGCAATGGGTAAATGACGGCTTGAGGCAAAAATTGATATACCGAGTTATCGGTTGCTTGAATAAGCCGCGCACTGTAACGCTTGTCTATTTCACCTTCAAACTCACTTTGTTCAAGCGCGTCGAGATATTCTAGATATATAGGTTCTAATGTTTGTTTATGTGATAGCAAAGGTAACATAGAGGGCTTATTTATTATGGGTATATTGAGTTCATTATAAACAAAAAAAAGCCGCTAAAAAGCGGCTTTTATGACAACTTGATAAAATTGCAGGTTGAGCTGCAATTTTTAACGCTATTTAGGCTAAATTAGCCATGAGCTTCGGCCAGATATAGCCAGGTATCAATCACGGTGTCTGGATTTAATGACACAGTGTCGATGCCTTGCTCTACTAACCAGGCTGCAAAGTCAGAGTGATCTGATGGGCCTTGACCACAAATACCGACGTAAGCACCTTTCGCTTTAGCTGCTTTAATAGCCATTGACAATAGTGCTTTAACAGCATCATTACGCTCATCGAACAAGTGACTGATAATCCCTGAGTCGCGATCTAGTCCTAATGTTAACTGAGTCAAATCGTTTGAGCCGATAGAGAAACCATCGAAATGCTCAAGGAATTGGTCAGCTAATAAGGCGTTAGACGGTAATTCACACATCATGATTACGCGTAAACCATCTTTACCACGTTCTAGCCCTTGCTCTTTTAGTAGCTCTATAACTTGAGACGCTTCGCTTACGGTGCGCACAAATGGGATCATCACTTCAACGTTGGTTAAGCCCATTTGATTACGAACGCGTTTAATTGCTTCACATTCAAGTGCGAAACAATCGCGGAATGATTCAGAAATATAACGGCTAGCACCACGGAAGCCCAACATTGGGTTTTCTTCTTCAGGCTCATAACGGTCACCGCCGACTAAGTTTGCGTATTCGTTAGACTTAAAGTCAGACATACGTACGATAACTTTTTTCGGATAAAACGCAGAAGCGATAGTCGCAATACCTTCAACTAGGCGTGCAACATAAAACTCAACTGGCGAGTCGTAACCAGCAATCATGTCATTGATTTCTGATTGTAACTCTGCGGTTTGGTCGTTGAACTCAAGTAACGCTTTAGGATGAATGCCAATCATGCGGTTAATAATGAACTCTAAACGCGCCAAACCCACACCTTCGTTTGGTAAACGAGCAAAGTCAAAAGCGCGATCGGGGTTACCCACGTTCATCATGATTTTCATTGGCAATGACGGTAACGTATCTACACGGTTAGTGATAATCTCAAACTTTTGTTCGCCTGAGTAAATCATGCCGGTATCACCTTCTGCACATGATACGGTAACAATGTCACCGCTCTTAATACGGTCGGTCACATCACCACAACCTACCACCGCTGGCACGCCTAATTCACGTGCAATAATTGCAGCATGACAAGTACGCCCACCACGGTTGGTGACGATGGCGCTGGCACGTTTCATGATAGGTTCCCAATCAGGATCTGTCATGTCGGTCACTAATACATCACCAGGTTGGATTTGGTCCATGTCTTCGATAGACGCCAATACTTTGGCCACGCCAGTTCCAATTTTATGACCAATAGCACGACCTTCACAGATCACATCGCCTTTGGTTTTTAAATGGTAACGTTCAATTAGCTGCACATCTTCACGGCTGCGAACAGTTTCAGGACGCGCTTGTACAATATACAATTTGCCGTCATTACCGTCTTTTGCCCATTCGATGTCCATCGCACGGCCATAGTGTTGCTCAATGATCATCGCCTGCTTAGCAAGCTCCATCACTTCAGCATCATTGATAGAGAATACACGGCGCTGCTCAGCAGCAACGTCTTCAATTTTAACTTGCTTGCCATGAGAAGCATCATCAGAGTAAACCATCTGAATCAACTTACTGCCAATGTTACGACGCACTACCGCATCGTGACCTTGGGATAAAATTGGCTTGTGCACATAGAATTCATCAGGGTTAACCGCGCCCTGTACTACCATTTCACCTAAACCAAATGATGAAGTGATAAATACAACGTCGTTGTTGCCTGATTCAGTGTCCATGGTAAACATCACACCAGACGCCGCTTTGTCTGAACGCACCATACGCTGTACGCCAGCAGATAAAGCAACACCTTGATGTTCGTAACCTTGGTGAACACGATAAGAGATTGCACGGTCATTAAAGAGTGAGGCGTATACATGCTTAATTGCCAGCATGACAGCATCAAAACCTTTAACGTTTAAGAATGTTTCTTGTTGGCCTGCAAATGACGCGTCGGGCATGTCTTCAGCTGTTGCTGATGAACGTACCGCAAATGAGGCGTCTTTGGTTTCGCTCGACAATTGCTCATAAGCTTCACGAATCGCATCTTCAAGCGCAGGTTGAAATGGGGTTTCGATTACCCATTGTCTGATCTGTGCACCTACTTTTGCCAGTTCATTGACATCATCCACATCCAATGTAGCCAGAATGTCAAAAATCTTCTGGTTAACTCCACTTTGTTCAAGGAACTCATTGAACGCATGAGAGGTCGTTGCAAAACCGCCAGGAACTTGAACCCCTGCATTAGCCAGATTGCTGATCATCTCACCAAGGGATGCGTTTTTTCCGCCAACCTTGTTTACATCACCCATGCCTAATTCTTGATACCAGAGTACGTATTGCTGCACAGTTTTATCTCCGCAAGTTTTTTATTTCAGTGGCCACTTCACACGAGGGCAATAGCATCTTACACTCCCATACAACACGCGTAAATCTATAATTTTATTTGTAATTTTATTACTACAAGAGGTCAGAATGACACCAAAAGTATTCTATATTTCAGATGGGACCGCGATCACAGCAGAGGTTTTTGGTCATGCTGTACTTTCGCAATTTCCTATAGAATTTGAAGCACTTACGATTCCGTTTGTTGAAACAGTCCAACGCGCGCAAAAAGTTAAGCAACAAATAAATGATTGTTTTATTACAACAGGCGAAAGACCACTTGTGTTCCACTCAATCATTAATCCTGAAATTCGTAATGTGATTTTTTCGAGCGAATGTGTCGATTATGACTTTTTGAATACCTTTGTTGCGCCACTCGAACAACACTTAGGTGTGCAAGCAAAGCCTATTTTGCATCGTACTCATGGTAAAAGTAATCACAGTTATGACACCCGTATTGATGCTATTAACTACACCATGGAAAACGATGACGGCCAAACCATGAAACATATGGATAAAGCTGACATTATTCTATTAGGCGTATCACGTTGTGGTAAAACCCCCTCAAGCTTATATCTGTCAATGCAGTTTGGTATCAAGGCGGCAAACTACCCATTTACCGAAGATGACATGGATAACCTCAAGTTACCTGAAGCACTAAAACGCAATAAATCGAAATTATTTGGCTTAACTATCGATCCACAACGCTTGCACGAAATAAGACAAAGCCGCATGGAAAACAGCCGTTATTCATCATTAAGACAATGCCGTCTTGAAGTGAAAGAAGTGGAAATGATGTACAAAAAAGAACGCATCCCATTTGTGAATACGACTAATCACTCGGTTGAAGAAATTGCCACTAAAATTCTCGATATCACCGGCCTTGAACGTCATATGTTCTGATAAATAAACAATCTATTTAGGCATTAAATCGCAGACAAAAGCATCAAATGGCGATGTTAACCGAGGTTAATTCGCCTTTGGCTTTTAAGGCAATCTGTTTTTTAGTCGTTACAATCCTAGGCTAAGCCTCGCATCTTTAACTTCTTTGGGTATATAATCCCGAGCAATATGATGCAGATGCATCTCACGATTTCTCGGTAATATGCATGACTATTAAAACAGATGAACTCAGAACAACCTTATTAAGCAAAGTTATTTCTCCTGCTCAGTTGGCTTCAGAATATCCTTTAACTCAAGATGCAGCGGATTACCTGGTTGCTCAACGTCGCGAAGTAGAAGCCATTATTGCGGGCGAAGATCAACGTTTACTTGTGATTATTGGCCCTTGCTCCATACACGATACCAAAGCAGCTTTAGAATATGCACAGAAGTTATCAGCACTTCATCACGAGCTTAAAGATGACTTATGTATCTTGATGCGAGTGTATTTTGAAAAGCCGCGGACGATTGTCGGATGGAAAGGTCTTATTTCAGATCCCGATTTAGACGGTAGCTTCAGCCCAAATAAGGGCTTGCGCATGGCGCGTCAGTTACTGCAACAAATCACTGAACTTAAATTACCAATCGCCACCGAATTCTTAGACATGGTCAACGGCCAGTATATTGCAGACCTAATCACCTGGGGAGCTATTGGCGCTCGTACAACAGAAAGCCAAATTCATCGTGAAATGGCCTCTGCACTGTCTTGCCCTGTCGGTTTTAAAAATGGCACTGATGGTAATATTAATATTGCCGTAGATGCTGTTCGCGCTGCACAAGTGCCACATATTTTTTACTCGCCAGATAAAGATGGTGCCATGGCGGTTTATCGTACTCACGGTAATCCATTCGGTCACATTATTTTACGCGGAGGAAAAACCCCAAATTATGCCGCTGAAGACATTGAAGTGGCACGTGCGCAGCTTGAACAAGTGGGTGTAACACAACGTATGGTGGTCGACTTTAGCCACGGCAATAGCGAAAAGCAGCACAAAAATCAATTAAACGTTGCAGATAGCATCATGGCGCAAATGCGCAATGGTAGTACCGCAATTGCTGGCATTATGGCTGAGAGCTTTATGATTGAAGGCAATCAGAAAGTGATTAAAGGTGAACCGTTAACGTATGGTCAAAGTATTACGGATGCGTGTTTGCATTGGGCAGATTCTGAAAAGTTATTACGTGAACTAGCACAAGCTTCTCGTGAACGCATAAACTTGCTGGCCAAGTAACGCCAGTTTCATTTATTTGCAAGCATCAGCATACTTGCAAATAAACTTGATACCCAAAAAATGCCAGTCTTCACAGACTGGCATTTTTTATGGCCATAGATAAAATGAGTGCGGGCATGTTGTTAAAAACGTTGCCTGCGGCACACTTCATCAACAGTAAAAGTGGATTATCTATGGTTCATAACTTGCTGAATGGTGCGCCAAAGAAGCCTGCGATAACTCAGCAAAGCGTTGTTCAATTACCATAAAGCTATCGACTAATGCAGGGTCAAAGTGGTGACCTCTGCCTGCCGTTATTATCTCTTTGGCTTCTTCATGTGTGAATGGACGCTTGTAGCAACGCGGTGACGTTAACGCATCATACACATCAACTAATGCCACAATCCTTGCAGATAATGGGATTGATTCACCTTGAAGCCCTTTAGGGTAACCACTACCATCCCATTTTTCATGATGGCCACCCGCAATATCACGCCCCATCAACAAAAATTCACATTTCGGCGCATACTTCAACAAGCTATCAATCACTTTCGCTCCCATAACAGGGTGTGATTTAATATGTTCAAACTCATCGGGTGTTAATCGACCTGGTTTCAGTAAAATATGGTCTGCAATACCTACCTTGCCGATATCATGTAAAATCGATGACAGGCTAATTTCTTTAATGAAAGCTTCTGTTAACTCTGCCGGCACGTTTTCATCATCGAGCCTTTGCTTTGCAAGCATATTAGCGTATTGCTGCATTCTAATAAGGTGAGCACCGGTATCATTGTCTCGATACTCTGCTAATTTTGCTAAACCAATCACGGTCGCTTGTCTTGATGCTAATGTCGATTGCAATGAATGAGTCAATTTCCCCAACAAAAATGATATCGATTGAGTCACTATGGCGCAGGTCACTAGAAAATTAATAACGACCACGAACCAAATAACCGTCGAAAAATGTTCCATCACTGGCCAGGGTAACCAATCGTAATGAAATGCAATTCCTGTGAGTATTAACATAACAGCATTGACAACCTGAGCGATTACCGCAGGCTTTGCGCCAAGCAGCACACTGGTTAACGGTGGAAAAGTAAACAACCAAAACATACCCGCACCTGAAGGCCCTACTGTTATCAAAAACCCGGCACCGACAAAAAAAGCCAACAAACAGCCCCATATATATCGGGTGTTATCTGCTAACGAGTGAGAAAAGACAATGAATAACAACAAGCCATACCAGAGCGTATCAAATACTGCCATGTACCAAATTCCCTGGTCAATGCACAGATATACGCTGGTGACATACAAAGGTATACACAATACGGCTAGCACCTTAAATAAACGCATAAAAATAGTGTGGCGCCATAAAGGCAGTGCATCATCCAGTTCTAATTGGATAATTTGAGCCGTTAACGATTCGGACATAATCTTTCCTTAGTCAGTTATACCCAATCAAAAGAGCATGCTGGTGAATGCCTTGCTAAAACCAACATGGTTAGATAAACATTAATCAGTTAATCATTGATCAACATATCGATTAACAATAGTCCATCTCATTCAAATTACGGCATAAATCGCATATAATTTCTGCAGATATACAGTAATGTGAGCTTGTGTTGCTAATCGATTATGTTGTTGGCCATGTAAAAAAGTAGCGCCGTTCAGCATAAATAAATCATTGCTGTTACCATAAATACCCAGCACCTCAATTAATGGACTAATACATGACTATATACATTCGATATGCACTCACCTTCTTTCTTTTGCTATTTAGCAGTTCATTAATGGCACAGACCTCAAATACCGACACGCCTGTACAAATGATAAACGCAAAAGCAAAAGTGTTTTACTTGGTAAGACATGCTGAAAAGCGTGAAGGAAAAGATCCGAGCTTATCCGCTCAGGGTAAACTGCGGGCCATCCGTTTAGCTAAAGTACTATCAAGCACACCGTTAGCCAAAGTGTATACCACAGACTATAAACGCACGCGTGAAACTGCATTGGCTGTCGCCGAAGACCAACATCTGGCCCCTAGCTTATACGATCCTACTGACCTTAAAAAAGCGGCAGAAGTATTGTTAACTCAGCAAGGTCATATTTTGGTGATCGGCCACAGCAATACCACTACCGCACTGGTTGAACATCTTGGGGCAGAAAAACAACCCGCGATTAATGATGCGAGCGAATTCGACCGACTTTATGTGGTGACTGTTGATGGTAATAATCGCGAGGTATCGACTGTACTATTACGCTATTAATACCAATTCGCATTGGTAAGTAACTACTCAGAATACGCGCAGCTTTTTTTGATAAGGCATCGCAATGTAGTCATGGTTGTTCCGTTTTAATTAACAAGAACGCAGAATAAAAGTAGCTGGGGCATTGCTTTGAGGCGAGTTTTAAAACTCATGGAGAGTTTAACGCCTGGTGCAAATGAGATAATGTTTCATACCAATTCAAAATCGAAAACACAAATGGGATAAAGGCTCAATGACTCCGATAAAATGTGCCCATTATGATTACATCGAAATCATGTGCTTACATCAGTATCAAGTGAAGATAACTTTGCATTCTGGTATTGAAATTGTCGGTCACTTTAACCAAACGGCTATCGTAAAGCAGGGCGAAATGACACATGAAGTGATTCGCGGCGTCACTCAACAGCAGCAGGCCATAACGGTTATATTAACTGACATTAATTGTATTGATGTTCTCAGTACCAATGCGGTGTTTGACCACGTGCAACTCGGCTAAAAAGAGAGTGAAAAACAACAGGGCTAACATTCGACATCACTTAAACACATACAGTACAATGCACGGCGTTTAACCCTTGTTTATAGTTTAATTTTAGGTCGTTGTATGTCCCTTGCTCAAAATCCAGATCAAACTGAAACTGATTTCCCAGAAGATATCGCTGCACGTATTATCCATTCTGAAGCTCGAGTATTTAAAGCCATTTTTCCCTCTAACACTAATCATCACAACACCTTATTTGGTGGCGATGCATTAGCATGGATGGATGAAACCGCATTTATTGCTGCTACACGCTTTTGTCGTAAATCGTTAGTCACGGTGAGTTCTGACCGTATTGATTTTAAAAAAGCCATCCCTGCCGGTAGCTTAGCCGAATTGATCGCTAAAGTTATCCATGTGGGTAACACCTCTTTAAAGGTAGAGGTGAATATTTATGTTGAAGACATGTACAAAGATCATCGTGAACATGCCATTCGTGGTGTATTTACGTTTGTCGCGGTAGATGCCGATCGTCAACCTACTCAGGTATGGCCACACGGTTAACAGCCTGCAATGTCAGCCTTCAGGGTTGTTTTGAACAACACCTACACCCTAGACTAAAGTCTAGTTTTGATATTTTTTCACTAAAATCAATTCCAATGTAACAGAAAGCGATAGAATATTTGAATCGTTTTCTGTTACATTGATTTAATCTTCACGTGCAACATAGAATAAAAAACGCCATGAAGCTCGAAAATTTAAATATCGTCATTGCAGATGATCATCCGTTATTTCGCAATGCCTTACGACAGGCATTGAGCAGTGCATTCAACCAAACTCAATGGGTTGAAGCCGACAGTGCTGAAGCGCTGGAAACTGTGCTGAATAACAAAGAGTGCCAATTTGATCTCATACTGCTGGATTTACAAATGCCTGGATCTCATGGTTATTCGACCTTGATCCACCTTCGAACTCACTATCCAGATATTCCTGTGGTGGTAATTTCGGCCCACGAAGACATTAATACTATTAGCCGTGCAGTCCATTATGGAAGCAGTGGGTTTATTCCTAAATCTGCTTCTATGGAGTCATTAACTGACGCGCTCACCGCGGTATTATACGGTGATATTTGGTTACCTAGCGGTACTGAACTTGTGCCTGTGTCTGACGATCCAACCGATAAAATGGCCAGCCGTCTATCTGACTTAACCCCTCAACAATATCGTGTATTACAAATGTTTGCAGAAGGCCTACTCAACAAACAAATAGCCTATGATTTTGGGGTATCAGAAGCGACCATTAAAGCTCATGCTACGGCGATATTTCGAAAACTTGGGGTGCGCAATCGTACACAAGCAGTCATAGCGCTTCAGCAATTAGAAATGGAAAAAGTCGATCTCTCGTAATGCAAAATAGTATTCCACTCGCGCAACTGCCTTTTTCACAAGCCTGTGAAAACAATAAGCATGCAATATTGTCTTGTCTGGCACAGTGGTTAACCGACACCACACAGGTACTAGAAATCGGCAGCGGCACTGGACAACATTGTGTCTTTTTTGCAGAACATTTACCGCATCTTTGCTGGCAGCCAAGTGACCAGCCGCATTACCTCGCTAATTTACAGGCCCGATTACAGCACTACCCGCTTAATAACCTAGCTGATGGCATCGAACTTGATGTCAGTCAATCGTGGCCAAAATTAGCGACCGCAATCGATGCGATATACTCAGCCAATACTTTACACATTATGAGCCCTGCGTTAGTCGAAGCCTTTTTTGTCGGTTGCGCTAAAGTGCTCGTACCGAAAGGATGCGTTGTTATTTATGGGCCGTTCAACTATTCAGGTGAATTTACCAGCGACAGTAATGCGCAATTTGATGTTTGGCTCAAGCAGCAACACCCATTAAGCGGCATACGTGATATTGAATGGATAACCGCTTTAGCTAAACAACAAGGGCTAATACTTACTGAAGATGTCCAGATGCCAGCCAACAATAGAATGTTGTATTTTACACGCAATTAATCACTATTGCCCTCACCCACAGTTCATGCCAGTTCCCTTAGAGCTAACGCGACAAGAGTATTATCCTAGGAACATAAATGCGGTAAGCTAGCGGCTTATCGAATTGTTAAGACGACAACACCAATTTTTTAACACAAGGACACACGCTATGGGTTCTGTTACCACCCTAAAACACTCAAATGGTCTTGAGTATGTCAACGTAGACACCGAGCTTTGTCAGGCACGCATTTTTATGCAAGGCGCACAGATAGATCAATTTACTCCAGCAGGTAAACCACCTTTATTATGGGTTTCATCTGCGGACGATTATCAGCCGGGTAATGGTATTCGTGGCGGTATTCCAGTGTGCTGGCCGTGGTTTGGTATGAATGAAAACCCTGATTTCCCTCAACATGGTTTTGCTCGTAATAAGGTGTGGAAACTTGAGTCAGTCAAGATGCGTAACCAAATTGTTGATTTAGTATTTAGCTTGCCAGCAACAGAATTTGAACGTCAATATTGGCCGCATAACACTGAAGTCAAAGTGCTATTTAGTTTAGGTGAATCATTGTCAGTCAGTATTGTGAATACTAATAATGACGATACGAGTATTAGCTTAACCCAAGCGTTGCACAGCTATTTCCCAATTGGCGATATTCATCAACTTACCGCGAGTGGCTTTAGCCAATCAAAATACATTGAATTTGGACAAGGACCTATCCAACAACCTCAAGATACTGTCACCTTTGATCGGGAAACCGATCGCGTTTATACCGACTTAGCCAGTTGCCAGGAGTTGCATACGCAACAAGGGACTATTGTGGTAAGCCGTGAGAATAGCCAATCAGCGGTATTGTGGAATCCATGGATAGACAAATCAGTGAGATTGTCGCGTTTTAATAATGATGATTATCTTTCAATGGTATGTTTAGAAGCGGCGAATGTGTTAGAAGATAACGTCGTGTTAGCGCCAGGAGAAAGCCATACGTTAACGACCCATATTTGCTGGAAGTAAACTCAACATCGCATAGACTAAGCTGAACAAATACAAAATAAAAAAAGGTAGCTTGAGCTACCTTTTTTGTTAACACATTAATCAACTTTACTCAGAGCATCTTGGCTAGCCAAAAACAAGGCCAGCCATTCAATGCATCTTAGATAGCTGGTACTGTACAACCTAATGGACTGTTAGAATTTTGATATTCAATGTCGCCCATTGGCGCGTAGTCAGCTGCAGCAATAGTGCCTTTGTCTTTAAAGAAAGTGTATAACACTTCAGCATCAACATAACCTGTTTGGATTGGGTCTAGAACTGGATAGCCATCACCGCCCGCAGCGTTAAAGCTTGGTACAGTAAAGCTGTAAGACTCAGTTGCGCTATAATCTTTACCGTTAATTTCGCTAATTGCGACTGTTTTAGCAGTACAATCAACGATCATTTTAACACCAGTAATTTGCGCATACGCTCCTGCACCACGCTGGAATGAAGCTACAGTGTTTAAATATTCTGTCACTTCAGCACCAGTCATTGTGCTTAATGTCACCATATTACCAAATGGTTGAACGGTCAACACATCACGGTACGAGATTTCACCCGCAGCAATAGAAGCACGTACACCACCTGAGTTCATCACACCAATGTCTGCACCCACTTTAGTACGTTGAGCTTCAGCAATTAAGCGACCAAGGTTGGTTTGCATATTACGGACATTTGCACGTTCACCGTCAAGTAAAGCATCTGTAGTGGCAATCACTTCATCAAGTTGGCCTTGGCCGCGTTCTTGGTAATAAGAAAGCAGCTCTTTTAAATCAGCATCAGGCGTAATTTCATCACTCACAAACACTTTCGTGGTTACATCACCTTCGGTGACAGACTTTTTCAAGTTAACCGGAATTAACTTATAACTGGCTAAATGCAACTCACCGTTAAAATATTCAAAATCAGCACGACCAACATACTTACCCCATTCGTGGGCTTGCATGATGTAGGTACCGTTTTGCATATCTGGTGCACAATCATCGCCAGGAGCGAAATCAGCGTATGCGTTTGTACCAGGTTCCATACACACTGGGTTCTGTGAGTGGCCACCGATGATGGCACTTAGGTCACCTTCAGCAAGGGTACGTGCTAGCGTCACATCGCCAGGTGCATTGCTGCCATTTTGCGCATCAGCATAATGGCCCATGTGAGTTGTCGCAAAAATTACATCAGCAACATTGGCTTCTTTGATTTCAGCAATCACTTTAGCAGCTTCAGTTGCTGGATCGGTAAATGTTAAATCTGAAATAAATTCTGGGTTACCAATTTTTGCTGTGTCTTCAGTGGTTAAACCAATAACGGCAACACGTAATCCATCAACATCAAAGACTTTATAAGCGTCAAAGTAACGCGTACCGTCAGCTTTGTAGATGTTTGCAGCTAGCATAGGGAAGTTAGCAATAGAGCGTTGTGAATCAAGTACTGCTAATGGATTATCAAATTCATGGTTACCGACAGCCATTGCATCATATGCAATCTCGTTCATACCAATAAAGTCTGGTAACGCATCTTGTAAATCAGATTCTGGGACACCGGTGTTAATATCACCACCAGATAATACTAACGTTTCGCCGCCATTTGAGCTCACTTCCGCACGAATTTGATCAATTAACGCTTTACGAGCCGCCATACCATATTCGCCGTCACTGTTTTCCCAAAAACGACCGTGGTTGTCATTTGTATGTAATACAGTGAACGTTTTACATTCTTCACCGGCTTCTACACACGTCGTAGCGACAGGTGTTTCAACTAAATGTGTTTCATCGTCACTGTTACAACCGGTTAATGCTGTTAATACAGCCGTTGCAACTAATCCTTTAATTAACATGTTTGTCATGATTTACCCCGAGTTATTATTTATTTTTTAAATCTGTGAAATTCCAATTCACAGACAGAATGATAACAAAGATTGACGGTTTTTGATTTCATTTTTATGACAAAATGTGATTTTTAATACACTAATAACAAGAACTTAAACAGACAACAATCCCCTCACACAAACAATTACTTTGTTAACGAGCATGTTAAAAACAAGTAAAAAAAATGGCTGTAACAGATAAACTGCTAAGCCACTTAAATTACTTACTTTTTTTTATCTCAACACTTACCGCTATTGTTCACTAAACAGAACAGTAGTGTTAAGCTTTTATTTCAACACGTGCTGTATCCATTGACCGATATCTGTAAGTTGGTTAGGTAAAACACTGTGTGCCATAGGATAAGTGCGCCAATTTGTCTGATAATTAGCTGCAGTTAATGCATCATAGGCCATTTTTCCTGCAAACAATGGCACAACATCATCTTGTTCACCGTGATGTTGCAAAATGGGTGTAGCACGGTTTTCATCAGCGATATGATCAGGCAAATGTTCTCCACCAGGTAAATAACAAGACAGAGCCATAATACCCGCCAGTTTTTGAGTAAAACGTAACCCAGTAAATAAACTCATTACCCCGCCCTGACTAAAACCTGCCAGGATAATCTTATCAGCACTGATGCCTTTATCGATTTGCTCTTTAATCAACTGTTGCACAGCTTGCTCCGACGCCATCACACCTTGTAAATCAGCTCTGTCATGCAAATCCATACTTTTGATGTCGTACCAAGAACGCATCACATAACCACCATTAATCGTCACCGCTTGTTCTGGCGCGTGAGGAAAAATAAAACGAATACTGTGATTAGCAGGTAAGCCCAAAACAGGGACTACAGGGGCAAAACCTGCACCAGAATCGCCTAAGCCATGAAGCCAAATGACACATGCTGTCGCAGTCGTTTGCGGTTCGATTACTATTGTTTCTAAAGGAGACATCAAATTGACCTTATTTATATCTAAAACTTGATTCAAAGAACTAATAGCTTAGCAAGCCACTAATTCAAGTTACATTACAAACATGACATTTCAATACATATTATTGAGCTTGAATCCCCGTGCAATTAAGCACTTGCTCTAGCTGTGTCGCATTGTCTAGCTTAATGCTCCAACGCACAGTGCCGCCATCAGCGGCGATAACCAAACCTTGGTGAAAACAACTGATGTCGTCAACGCTAGCGGTTAATACAATATGATTGTCATGAAAACGACACTGGATTTCATTGATGGTAACAATGAGCTTGCCGATTGAAAAATCAATAACCATGACCTTGCCTTTTAAATTCGTTAAATACGACTTGATTCATCATACTGTTTCCCAAATAAAAATCCCAAGTGATTCACTTGGGATTTCAACGTAAACAGCCATCTTAATTAATGGTGATGACCACCTGCGCCGTGGGCATGACCATGAGCGATCTCTTCATCTGATGCATCACGAGCACCGACAATTTCAATATCAAACGTTAATTCACGACCCGCTAAAGGATGGTTAACATCGACGGTAGCCATAAATTTACCCACTTTAATGATGGTAACCTGGCGTTGTCCCTGGTCAGTATTCACTACAGCTGCCATACCTGGCTTCCAGGCTTTAGTGCCAACAAGGTGTTTAACTGAGACACGTTGTTCTGCGCCCTCTTGGCGTTCACCATAAGTGTCAGCCGGTGCAGGAGTAACCGTAAACTTTTCGCCAACGTCTTTACCGTTAATTGCATCTTCAATACCAGGCATCATGTTGTCATGACCGTGCAAATATGCAATTGGATCGCGGCCTTCATTTGACTCAATCACTTCACCTTTCTCGTCACGCAGTGAGTAATTAAACTGCACAACCATATCGTCTTTAATGCTCATTTTTATTCCTTAACGCTAAAATTTTGCCGAAGCTTATCAAAAGGCCACCAAAGCAGCCACAAAAAAGTCAATGTTATAGTGTAATACCAAGACGTTTGAAGGTGTCAACATCAGGAAAACCGTCAGCAATCAACCCATGTTGCTTTTGATACCCTTGTAGGCCTAATGCAGAATTGCGCCCAAAGATGCCGTCAGGTTTACCTACGTCAAAACCGGCATCATTCAACTTTTGTTGTAATTGCTTTACGATTTCGCGGCTTAATCTTGGTTGTTTAGGAATGGCACGAGATAATTCTGGTGCACCATTAATACGGTCAGCTAAATGACCAACAGAAATGGCATAAAATTCAGATCGATTCCAACGCATGATCACATTAAAGTTGTCATAACCTAAAAACGCCGGTCCAGTATGCCCTGCAGGTAAATACAATGCAGCTTGCATATCTGCAGTAGCGATTGGCTGGCCATTGGTCTGCTTTATGTTTAACCCATGCCACTGTGTTAACGGTAATACTGATTTACTGCCTAAATACTCAAAAGCATAATCTTGAGGTATAAGAACTTCACGACCCCAACGCTGATCCGCTTTCCAGCCTAAGTGTTGTAAAAAATTAGCAGCCGATGTGAGCGCATCAGCTTCACTGTTCCATAGGTCTGCAACACCATCACCGTCGCCATCAACTGCATATTTACGGTAATTAGTCGGCATAAATTGAGTATGCCCCATTGCTCCGGCCCACGATCCAACCATTTTATTGTCAGCGAAGTTATATTGCTGTTTTAACTTTAAAGCTTGAATCAACTCGCCAGTAAAATAATCACTGCGACGAGCATCGCACCCTAATGTCGCGAGCGAATCCAATACGGGCATACTGCCTTTATAACTACCAAAGTTTGTTTCTAAGCCCCAAAACGCAACAATATATTGCCCTGGCACACCATATTCTTTGGTTAAGTTAGCCAATAACGCCTGATGCTTAGTCATCATTTTGCGCCCTTGATCTACCCGCCAAGTGGTAACCCGTTTCTCAAAATAATCGCCAAACGAGGTTGTAAACTCAGGTTGTTGATTATCGAGCTCTATCACTCGAGGCACATACTTTAAGTGAGCAACAGTCGTGTCGATGATATATTGTGATATCCCTGCCGCTTTGGCTTTTTGCTGCAAGTTAATCACACAAGAGGCAAAGTCGGTTTGTACAGGCTCGGGCGGAACTGTCACAACAGGTTCTGGAGAGGCGGAAACCGCGCAAGCACTTAATAAGGTGCTTGAAACAAACATGGAAGCAACAAACATTGAAAAACGGCTTTTATGGGTCATGAAAACACTTACTTATCACAAATGAATGACGAATATCGTGACGCATCGCTTCGCAGGAAACAAGACCTGTTAGCATTAAACCCTGTTTATTTATGCAAATTTAAGATTTTTAAGCATACGATTGGTACAAAGAATCAACATTAACAACATTGTCATTAATTAAGCCTTTTCCTTATTTTATGAGTACGTATAATGAAGTTAATTCTCACTCATTGAAGCGACTTATCATGACCGAACAAACACCCGCACTAATCGGCTTTATCGAAAACGTAAAACAACACCAAGTCTTATGGGGCTTACAAGATGAAACAGGTGAAGGTTGGGTAGTATGTGACTCATCTGAATTTGAAGAAACCGATGTGATGCCTTTGTGGTCAAGCGAAGCTGCAGCGACCAGTCATTGCACTGAAGAATGGGCTGATTATAAAGCCGTGACCATTACCCTGACTGAATTTTTAGAGTATTGGGTTGGCGATTTAAATGACGATGGCGTGCTTATCGGTATCGATTGGGAAGCAGATCAAGAATGCGAAGAAATTGATCCAATCATTCTAGCAAAAGAATTAGTCGACTTCGAAAAAGAGTAATGTTTTGAATCGAATAATTTAAGCTGCTCTTTATGGGCGGCTTTTTTTATTTTAAGCTCACAACCTTTACCAAAAGCGTGCCGTATTATGCCAACCTTAATTGATATTCCTTTTGAACAGCGCCACACATGTTGGTTTTGCGCCGAGCCAAGTAATCAAGTTTTTGAATATTACCGAATGAGCCACACTCCGCATCCATCACTTGCGGTGCCGGCTTGTAATGAATGTTTAAATTTGGCAAAAAAGAACCCGTTGACCTCAATTTGGGATTGCCGCGACGCGGTCAAAGATCAGTTAATGCACCTTTATCGCAGCGATTTAGCCATTGGTATTAATTGGACTGAGCAAGAATTACAAGAATCCGAGTTTGAGTGCAAAATTTTTGGTGGCTTTAAAAAAAGTGCATGGATGATGTACCAAATAGCGCAAGGACGTATTAACGCTAAAGGATGGCCAATCAGTTTAGATGGGGTATTGCTTGACGAGGAAAATGGTCATTATCAACGTGGGTTTGAGTTTGACGGCGTCGCTTTCACTTCTTTGCCCAAAGCGATTGAGCATTACAGCAATACGTTATCGCTAGACCTAACCTTTCTTAAACAATTGGTATCATTACTCGGTAAAGCCAAATTTGGCCATGCGATTAAAGTCGCTAGGCTCAATATTGGTATTACTCGCGAACATCAACGTAAAATTATTGATGAATTAATTGAAGATGCAGATCAGTGACAAGCAAGTCACATTGCTCGCTATCACAGGTTGGTTAGTGATTGAAACGCGTTGACTCTAGAGATATTGACTGAGTGCAGCATTTACCACACTCACTGCTATTTTATTGTGCTAATAAACTTCGTAACCGGTCTTGCACCACACCCACTAACAAATCTGGCTGAAACTTAGAGATAAACTCGTTACAACCGACCTTTTCCACCATGGCTTTATTAAAGCTGCCACTGAGTGACGTATTTAACGTAATAAATAACGATGCCATGCGCGGATCGGCGCGCACTTCAGCGGTCAGCTTATAACCGTCCATTTCAGGCATTTCGGCATCGGTTATCATCATCAATAACTCATCAGCCACCTGTTTGCCATTATCTGCCCAATGCTGCAACAAGTTTAGTGCCTGTAAACCGTCAGAAGCTTCGATAATCTCGATACCTAATTGCGATAACGTATCGCGAACTTGCTTACGTGCAGTGGACGAATCATCAACAATTAACACCTTACGCCCGGGCATGTTAACCACTAACGCTTCATCTAACACTCCATCAGACAAACTAATGTCGTAATCGATAATCTCAGCAAGCACCTTTTCTACATCAATAATTGACACCAATTGAGTCAACCCATCTTGTTCAATTTTAGTAATTGCAGTGAGGTAATTATGCCCACCCGATGTTTTTGGCGGCGGCATAATGTCGCTCCAGGTCATATTAATGATGTGCTCTACTTTGCCCACTAAAAATGCCTGCACACTGCGATTATACTCGGTAATAATGAGATTATTGTCTTCAGTTATAGGCCTTGGCGAAAAACCAATTGCTTCACGCAAGTTAATCACTGGAATTGACGCGCCTCTGACATTAGCGACACCATAAATATTGGCATTACTGCCTGGAAAGGTGTTAATGGTGGGCAATTTGACCACTTCTTTTACTTTAAACACATTAATTGCGAATAATTGCGTAGAGCTAATGCGAAATAACAACAGTTCTAAACGGTTTTCACCGACTAACTTGGTGCGTTGATCTACCGTATCGAGCACTTTTCTCATAAAGCCATCCACCTAACTAAAAAATAACAATCTGTTTAATTATACTAAAAAACGCAGGTAAAAGGACGTAGCAAGCATAATAGAACCGACAAAAAATGATTAATCCGTTGTTTGAAGATCAATCTAATGTTCTAAGTCGTATAATTAACAATAAGTGTAGTGGGATAAAACGGAGTAGACAATGAAAAACACATTCAATCAGACGTTCAAAAAGCCTTTACTTGCACTGTCTATGCTTGGGCTATCTGCCTGTACAATACTTGATGAACCTGTTGATGTCGTTAAGCCGTTTGAGCTAAATCAATACTTAGGTACCTGGTATGAAATCGCCCGTTTAGATCATTCATTTGAACGTAATATGTCAAATGTCACAGCGCAATATAGTGTTGACGGCGACAAAGTGGTGGTCATCAATAAAGGGTTCAAACAAGATAAACAACAATGGGATCAAGCTGAAGGTAAAGCGTATTTTATTAACGGTAACAATCAAGGTTTACTCAAGGTTTCCTTCTTTGGTCCATTTTACGGTGCCTACCAGATACACGATATTGTACAAGATGCCCAGGGGTACTATACCGACTCATTGGTGATCGGTCCTAATAATGACTATGCATGGATTTTATCGCGCACCGCCACTATTGACCCAGAGATTAAACAGCGCTTTATCACTAAGCTTAATGCATTGTCGATAAGTGAAAATAAACTCATTTGGGTTGCTCAAGGTGATCAACAATAACACGGCAAGCGTATAGTGAAATAGATGTACCGTAATACACAATCCAGAGGCAGCAATGATTATCCCAATATTTCCTTTACCGATTTGCTTACTCCCACAAGGGTATACGCAACTGCGGATTTTTGAAGCAAGATACAAACGATTAGTATCTGAATCGCTCAAAAGCGGCCAAGGTTTTGGGCTTTGTATGTTATCTGACGACAAAAAAACCATCATGCCAATAGGTACTTTGACACACATTATCGATTTTGAAACCTTGGAAGATGGCTTATTAGGCATAAGTGTTAAAGGGAAGCAAACCTTCACTATCAACGACATCACTGAAGATAGTGACGGCTTAAAACGTGCTGATGTGACACTCATTGACGGCTGGCCAAGTAACGTGATTGAAACGCAGCCCGCTCAGCCACACATTAGGCTCAACGAACGTAAAAAAGATCAATACCTCAGTAAAACATTGAAGCAATTGTTACAGCAATATCCACAACATTTAGCCCATTACAGTGATGATGATTTTAACGACATTTCATGGGTGTGCCAGAGGTGGTTAGAAATTATCCCATTAAGTGCTAACGAAAAATACCAGTGCATAAACAGCCACGATCATTTGCTCGCGAAATCGTTTTTGTTCGACATCATAAAATAATTTTATTTTATGATCCGTTAATCTATCCCCTCCGTATTGTTCACTAATGACTTGATAGGCGACCCTGAGCTGCTTGATTTGGTGGTCGCACAAACGACATATAAACCTATGCTCATTAGTGATTAATTGGATGCGAGTGAAAAAAATGGAAAATGTTCAATCACAAAACGCACAAACTCGTTATGATAAGGGAAATCTTGCACAAAGATCCTCTAATCAACGAAATGGTGCTATGAAAACAGACGAACCTAATCCGCTAGCAGACGAGCTTGCTCAACTCATGATGCAGGTTGCGAATAATCGCTGCAAAACATCATTTGCCAAACTTTTTTCGCACTTCGCGCCCAAAATAAATGCTTTTGGTGTTCAGCGTTTAAGCCAGCAAGGTTTGGCGATGGATTTAGTACAAGAAACCTTGTCTCGAGTGTGGACCAAAGCCCACTTGTACAATGCAGACAAAGCGGCGGTGAGCACTTGGGTATTTACCATTATGCGAAATCAATGTTTTGACATGCTTCGCAAAGTACAGCACAACCGCGAAGATGCCTTTGGCGATGACATTTGGCCATTATTTGAATCAGATGATGCCGAAAATAACGATGATGACTTCTTACTATCAGCAAATTTATTGCAACATGTAGAAGAACTGCCGCCGTTGCAACGCCAAGTAGTTCAAGGTATTTACATGCAAGAGCTAACACAACAAGAGTTAGCAGATAAACTCAATATCCCAATTGGGACCGTTAAATCTCGACTTAGACTCGGCTTAGAAAAGTTAAAAAGCTTTATGGAGAAACATTATGATTAATTACCACCCAGATCAGCACTTGCTGTCTCTCCATGCTAAAGGCGAGCTGCCTCTGTCAATGTCAATTGCTATCTCAGCGCATGCTGAATTTTGCCCACATTGCCAACAGCAGCTAGACCAAATGACGATTGCGTTGTCTGAGCAGCAATTTGAGCAAGCTAACATTCATAGTGGTAACGCAGATAATGACCACGGTAAACTTGATGATTTACTTAGCCAGTTTTTGTCATCAACACTCGACACACTAGATACTGAAGTTAGCGTTGACAACAAGCCAACTGCACAGATCGAAAGTATCGATAACAGCGTAACCATTAAAGGCCAACATTACTCTTTACCTCGAGTATTCAAAAAACAAATTAATGCCTCCTGGCAAGGTATTGGTAAAGTGAGTCGTTTACGTTTAGACACGGGTGAGCCACAAGCAAGAGCAAGCTTGTTACACATTGCGGCAAACGGAGAAATACCCGATCACACACACAAGGGTTCTGAGTTAACCTTATTGCTAGCCGGTGAGTTTAGTGACTGTTACAACACTTACAAACCAGGTGATTTTATGCTGCTTGATCAAGACCATGAGCATTCACCAAAAACCACTGAAGGCTGTTTGTGTTACACCATTGTCGATGCGCCACTCTACTTTACAAAAGGTATTAGTAAGTTGCTCAACCCGATTGGTGAGCTACTTTATTAATTAAATACAATTGGGCTGTAAATCGCGATAATAAACATTATCGCGATTTAAATCACAAGCTTACAGTGATAACTCGTTCGAAAAACATCATTTTTAGCGGCAAATAAGCACAAATTGTATGTTATTTGTCTTTTTTACGAAAAACGTTGTTGCTTAAAACGAAAAGTAAGTATAGAATCCGTACAGATTTAAAAATCTTGTTAATTTTGGTACCTACCTGTAAGTCTGCTCAACTTCCTTCGTAACCCCAAGACAAGCTTCTGCTCATTATTATTGACCATGACATGGCCAATGTTTGTATGAACATTATCAACAAACGTTATCTGTCATAAGTGTGTCATATAATTATGTTCAACTTACCAAGTTAAGTGTAAACGTATAAAAATTAGTGACTAGGTTTTATTACCTTTATCAACTATTTAAAAAACAACACTTGATTAGTGAGTTCAGAATAGGTTAAGTTAAATCTCGACAAGTTAATCTTTTGCACCACTAAAAAATGCCAAGGATATTTTATTGAACAATTTTTTCACCCAAGGGTGATAAGCACAAATAAGGAGTGTGGCATATGTCATACAACATTAATGGACATGAAATTTCAGTTAGCTTTCCAGTTAATTCAATTTCGTCAAACAAAAACTCAATTGCTTTTACCGACAGCCTAGGTAAAAACAAAAAAACCTTTTCAAAGCGTATTGAAGCATTAAACTTCATGAAATGGCTAATATCAGCAAATAAGTAATCCCCCTAACGCCTAGCGTTAATCATTTGCTCTGTTATTTAATAAACTCATTTCTCGGTATTCTCCTCTCACTTACCGATGTTTATTAAAACAGAGCAAAATGAATTACCCTGTACAACCCCCATCTATCTTAATCAAATTTTTAATGAATAAACGAATCGCACCTTTGCTTTTAGTTATCACTATTTTGAAAATTTACGTTGGTATCTGGGCAGCATCGTTTGATTCCCCAACAGCCCACCTTGATGTAAATACATAATATCGCCCTGCCAGTCCAAGTGCTTAACTAAGTAATCCTTTAGCACTAAAAAACCAACAGGATCATAGAGTAACTCAAACTCTATCCCAGACTCATTCACACTTTTCCACATATCAAAACAGCGCCTAGTGAGTTTACCGAAATGATACTTACGACCATCATTCACCACTGTCGGAAAATAGTCCTCATCCACTAACAGTGCAAATTGTGTTGTGAGATAGTCATCACCGCCTACAGTGCTACAAGTGATCACCTCAAGATTAAGTCGAATAACATCGTTACATGCTAATTGCTGCATGAGTTGCTTATTTAAATACGCTGCCGTAGTGCCAGTGCCAGAGGGTAAAAATACTTTTAATTCACTGATGTTATTTAATTGAATCCAATCGATGATCTCTTTGGCCAATATCGCTAAACCTGACTCAGCATATTCACAGCGTCCACCTTCAGGAATATGTAGCAGTGAAGAAGGCTGAGTGTAACTGAACTTGACTATTTGTTTAACGACATCATCTAAATGCATCTGTTGATATTGAGTAGCCTGCTTAAGTTGGCTAACATCTATAATATTCGCACCATTAGCAATTGCCGCCGCATAATTTCCGCTTGGGTGCTTGATAATAAAGTCACTTAAATGACTCACGTAATAATCAAATTGCCAGCCACGTTGCTTAGCTAACACTGACATTGAATATAACGAGTTTGCCTGCGCTGAGCCAGATCCCACTAAATGAGTGATGTGAGAATAATCTCGCGATAAAAAATGATAAAACTTGCGCGCCTTATTACCGCTAAAATCAGGATGCAACAGGTCATCACGTTTCACAAAAATACGCCGTTGTTCAAATAACATCTGCTGTACTGGGCTTGTTGCAAACATGAGCAATCTCAAAATTATTAATATGAGTATTTTAACCAAAAAATGATAAAACTCACCGATTGATTTAGTTGTTTCACTATACTCCATCACTAACTACACACTTTAAACCAGGTAAACTATATAAAATCAGTCACTTAACACTTTGGCATGGAAATCGCTTAGTTAAGAGTAATTGGTACAGGTTATGTACATTAGCTTCTAATAAGGAATAACAATGTCTCTTTTACGTTTGCTGTTTAATATTGCTTGGTTTGTTTTAGGCGGTTTTGTGATGGGCTTGGCTTGGTGGCTTGCGGGACTGTTATGCTTTATCAGTATTATTGGCATCCCATTTGGGCGTGCATGCTTTGTGATTGGTGAAATGGCATTTTGGCCATTTGGTCAAGAAAGTGTCAACCGTAAACATTTAACGGGTAATGAAGATCTTGGCACCGGTAGCCTAGGCTTAATCGGTAATGTCATTTGGTTTTTATTCTTTGGCATATGGTTAGCGATTGGTCATTTAGCCCATGCCCTGGCCTGCTTTGTGACCATTATTGGTATTCCATTTGCGATACAGCATATTAAGTTAGCGCTATTAAGCTTAACGCCAATAGGCCAAACTGTTGTCACCAAACCTGTGTAAACAACATCTTACCTTAAGCCGATAACATCATGTTGTCGGCTTTTTGCTGTGTGGATGGTAATATATACCCAATCAACCTGAAGATGCTCGATTTCAGCAAGAATTTACACGTGTTTAGGCAAGGCATTGATTGCAGGTAATGGTCGTTCCCTTTCCAAAATCAATAACGCAGCATAAACGCGTGTAAAACTTGCCCTTTGGGAGTTTCACCGTGTTCCCCTGATTATTAAATCAAGAGCGTTGTTGCGCTAATTTATAAGGTACCTACATTACTGCATTAACGCGCCTAGTATTGAAAACACGGTGAAGTTCTGAAACACGGATCTTCAAGTTGATTGGGTATTTACCCCAATAATAAATATAAAGAGTAATGCATGAAATATTGGTTAATGAAATCTGAACCCGATGACATCAGTATTGATGACTTACGCGATAGTCCAAATAAGACAATGTCATGGCAAGGGATCCGTAATTATCAAGCACGAAATTTTATTCGTGATGAGATAAAGGTGGGTGACTATGTGCTGTTCTATCATTCAAGCTGTAAAGTGCCTGGTGTTGTTGGGATTGCCAGCGTAGTCAGCCAACCGCAACTTGATGCGAGTGCATTTGAGCCGCAATCTCGCTACTTTGACCCTAAGTCAAATCCAGATAAACCGCGGTGGTGGCAAGTGGATATTCAGTTTACAGAGAAACTTAATCAATCAGTTCCGCTAAGCCAACTTAAAAGTGACCCAGCTTTACAAGACATGGTATTGGTTACCAAAGGTGCTCGCTTAAGTGTGCAACCAGTTACAGCCGAAGAATTTACTCATATTGTTATGCTAGGCAAGTGATTTAAGCGTGAAAAAGGGTGACTGAATTCAGTCACCCTTTTTAAATGAACAGATAAAATGCAACGTTAATTAATCATGCGTCCAATGCCACCTAGCACCGAGCCCTCACCTTGATCTTTACCGCCACTAGAAGGTGCATGGGCAATAATGCGGTCAGCCATGCGAGAGAATGGTAAGCTTTGCAGCCACACAGTACCATGCCCTTGTAGCGTCGCTAAAAATAACCCCTCACCACCAAACACCATCGATTTAAGTGATCCTGCACGCTGAATATCGTAATCAATCCCAGAGGTAAAGCCCACTAAACATCCAGTATCGACACGCAAGGTTTCACCGCGTAGCTCTTTTTTAATTAACGTGCCGCCCGCATGCACAAACGCCATGCCGTCACCTTTAAGGCTTTGTAAAATAAAGCCTTCACCGCCGAAAAAACCCACGCCAAGGCGTTTATTAAATTTCATCGTAACCTGGGTGCCCAATGCTGCTGCTAAAAAACTGTCTTTTTGGCAAATCAGTTCACCATTATGTTCAGCAAGATCGATAGCCAATATTGTGCCAGGAAATGGCGCTGAAAATGCAGCCTTACGTTTACGATTACCTTCATTGGTAAAGTGAGTCATAAAGATCCCCTCACCTGAAATAGCACGCTTGCCTGCACCCCATAATTTACCAAAAAAGCCTGACTCCGGTTCTGAGCCATCACCCATTTTGGCTTCAAATGAGATATCTTCTTCTAGGTATGTCATGGCGCCCGCTTCGGCGACCACGGCTTCATTGGGATCTAGCTCTATTTCAACCAATTGCATACTCGAACCGATAATTTCGTAATCGACTTCATGACATTTTCTGGTCATTTTTTGCTCCTTAAAAATGAGTGTTCAGATAAAACGTTAACACGGACTATATTATTGCATTAGGTTAACAAGATGTTACCGTCATTCCTATGGAAACTTTGTGACATAATATGTCTTATAGGATTACTGACTCCCGCCTACCCTAACCCTGCACCACTCATGCCTGTTTGTTGCTGTTGATATAAGTCAAATTCTTGCAAAATAAGCTCGGTGAATAATTGCCCTGCTCGGCCTAGTGGACGTTCTAACGTTGACACCAATTGCGGGGTAAAACAGAAACGGTTGCCACCAATAAAATCCACTTGCGCTAATTGGCCATTGGCAAGTTCTTCTGTAATCAAAAAATCAGGCATCCAGCCAAAGCCTAAACCTTTTAATAAGGCATTCTTTTTCATAATAAAGCCAGAGAGATAAAACACTTTATCACCGCCAAATTGCATTTCATCACGCGCTCGTTTACCCGGCGATGAATCTTCAATGGTGAGTTCAACATGCTGCTGCAACTCAGGTAGGCTGATGTTGTGCAATTGGCTCAAAGGATGCGTTGGTGAAGCCACCAGCACACTGGTGATGGTCGGTAACGGTTTAGGGTGATAAGACGGCCCCGTTCGATAATCTTTGACCAACATTAAATCTGCTTGATCACGTTCAAACCGATGCTGCACCCCGCCTAAAAATTCCATATTTAACTGTATTTTAGTGGGGATATTGTGTTCCGACATCAATTTTAAGGCACTCATGATGGGCTCCATGGGCAACGCACCATCAATCACTAATTCAAGCTTAGGCTCCCAGCCTTGACTAAATCTGCTGGCAAGGTGTTCTATGTTAGCTAAATGCTGCAATAAACGCTGACCTTCAGCCAAAATGACTTTTCCCTCAGGTGTTAACTCTGCGCGGTAGTGATCTCGATTAAATAAAGTCACGCCCAGATGCTGTTCTAATTTTTTAACCTGGTAACTTACTGCCGACTGGGCTTTATGTAAACGTTCCGATGCTTTAGAAAAACTACCTTCTTCAACAAGGACTTGCAGTACATTAAACGCATCAATATCAATCCGCATCCCCGCTCCCGTGTCTCGTTATCAATACACTTATGTAAAGCTAACAAGACAATCTAATAATCTGATTAAGTTAAGTTATTTATTATTCTTTTTTTTGTTGATCTTTACCACTAAATTGTTAATAAGATCACACATTGGTTTGCCCAGTGCGATTAGGCCATAACAAAAAACAACATTAGCCGCGTCACACGCAGTCAATTATTCATAGGAATTTCAAATGCCATTCTATGTTAAACAAGGTCAAGTGCCGACTAAACGTCATATCGCTTTTGAAAAAGACAATGGTGAGCTTTACCGTGAAGAGTTGTTCTCAACTCATGGGTTTTCAAATATTTATTCCAATAAATATCACCATAATATGCCAACCAAAGCGATTGATGTTAAACCATACGCGTTAAGTCATGGCGAGCAATGGCAAGACCCATTAATTCAAAACTATAAACTCGACTCACGCCAGGCCGATTGTCAGGGCAATTTTTTTAGCGCACGTAATAAAATATTTTTTAATAACGATGTCGCCATGTATACCGCTAAGGTCACAGAGCCCACAAATGAGTTTTACCGCAATGCTTATGCAGATGAGGTGGTTTTCATCCACGAGGGCGAAGGCCAACTGTTAAGTGAATACGGCGTTATTAACACCAAAAAGTGGGACTACTTGATTATTCCGCGCGGTACGACTTACCAATTAACCTTTAATGATTATCAAAACGTACGCTTGTTTGTGATTGAATCATCGTCAATGGTGGAAGTACCAAAACATTTTAGAAATGAATACGGCCAAATGCTCGAGTCGGCGCCGTATTGTGAACGAGATATTCGCACCCCAACCTTAACCGATGCCGTGGTTGAAAAAGGCGAGTTTGCCTTAGTGTGTAAATTTGGTGAGCGCTACCAGCAAATGATGTTGCAATGGCATCCATTCGATTTAGTCGGTTGGGACGGTTGTGTGTATCCCTGGGCGTTTAATATTAGCGAGTACGCCCCCAAAGTTGGCAAAATTCATTTACCACCGTCTGAGCACTTAGTCTTTAGTGCACACAACTTTGTTATTTGCAATTTTGTACCGCGACCTTACGACTTTCACCCTAAGTCGATACCGGCACCTTATTACCACAACAATATCGACAGTGACGAAGTGCTTTATTACGTTGACGGCGACTTTATGAGCCGCACAGGGATTGAAGCAGGCTACATGACGTTGCATCAAAAAGGGGTGCCGCATGGTCCACAACCTGGGCGCACAGAAGCATCAATCGGTAAAACAGAAACTTACGAATACGCAGTGATGGTCGATACTTTCGCCCCACTCAATTTAACCACCCATGTTAAACATTGCATGAGTGCTGACTACAACCGTTCTTGGTTAGAAAACTAAGATGTAATTTAACTAACCCAAGTCACCAAAGAGTGATGGCGTGTTGACAGAAAAATAAAGGAAAACAAAATGGCTAGCGAACTTAATCCACTGGGACTTTTAGGCATCGAATTTACTGAATTTGCCAGCCCAGATACCGAATATATGCACCAGGTCTTTATTGATTTTGGTTTTTCGATGTTAAAAAAAGCCAAAAACAACGACATCGTTTATTACCAACAAAACGACATTAACTTTTTGTTAAATAAAGGCCGCTCAGGCTTTTCTGCAGAGTTTGCTAAATCGCACGGCCCAGCAATTTGCTCGATGGGTTGGCGTGTTGAAGATGCTGACTTTGCGTTCACAGAAGCGGTTAATCGCGGCGCTAAACCTGCAGATGATGCAAACAAAGACATGCCCTACCCAGCCATTTACGGTATTGGCGACAGCTTAATTTATTTTATCGACACCTTTGGCGAGCAAAACAATATCTATCAAACCGATTTTGTCGATTTAGAGCAACCAATTGTCACGCCGGAAAAAGGCTTTATGGAAGTCGACCACCTAACCAACAATGTCTACAAAGGCACCATGGAGAAATGGGCCAATTTTTATAAGGATATCTTTGGTTTTACCGAAGTACGCTACTTTGACATTAGCGGTGCGCAAACCGCATTGGTCTCTTATGCATTACGTTCGCCTGATGGCAGTTTTTGCATCCCGATTAACGAAGGTAAAGGCAACGATAAAAATCAAATTGATGAATATTTGGGTGAATATAACGGCCCTGGTGTACAGCATTTAGCCTTTAGAAGCCGTGATATCGTAGCGTCATTAGATGCAATGGAAGGCACATCGATTAAAACGTTGGATATTATTCCTGAATATTACGACACTATTTTTGATAAACTTCCACAAGTCACTGAAGATCGTGAGCGTATTAAGCATCACCAAATTTTGGTTGATGGCGATGATGATGGCTATTTATTACAGATTTTCACCAAAAATCTGTTCGGCCCTATCTTCATTGAGATTATTCAACGTAAAAATAACCTTGGCTTTGGCGAAGGTAACTTTACAGCGTTATTTGAATCCATTGAACGCGACCAAATGAAACGCGGCGTGCTGTAAGCAATCAATATAATCTGATACATAAAAACCAGCAAATTGCTGGTTTTTATCATTTTAGGCCTTTACACTCAGCCCTCTAAATTGTTTATTAAAGATTCGAGTCATGCCAGATTACGCCGTACTTGCTGTGTTTATCCCAACTTTCTTTTTTGTCTCTATTACCCCTGGTATGTGCATGACCTTAGCCATGACTCTGGGCATGAGTATTGGAGTACGTAAAACATTATGGATGATGCTAGGTGAGCTGGTTGGGGTTGCTCTGGTTGCGATAGCCGCGGTGTTAGGCGTTGCCAGCATCATGCTCAATTACCCGCAGGTGTTTGATTTACTCAAATGGGTCGGCGGCGCCTATCTTGTGTATATCGGCATTAATATGTGGCGCGCTAAAGGTAAAATGGCGGTCATCGACAATGCACAGGTCAATACCCGCCGTGCAAGTCTTATTAGCCAGGGGTTTATCACCGCCATTGCCAACCCTAAGGGCTGGGCATTCATGATTTCACTGTTGCCACCGTTTATCAATGTCGATAATCCAGTTGGTCCACAGCTGGGTGTGTTACTGGGTATTATTATGATAACCGAAAGTGTGTCGATGCTAGCTTATGCCAGTGGCGGTAAAAGCTTACGTTTGTTTTTAAGCCGCGGCGATAATATCCGCTGGATGAACCGTATCGCCGGCAGCTTAATGATGCTTGTAGGTGTGTGGCTTGCTCTGGATTAATACAAAACCAACGAGCCCTTGTGTGATTGCCTTACTTGGTATTCTAAGGTTATGCCAAGACAGACTTGTTTCAGCACTTACTGATCACTCGCCTTGTAGGGTAATTGCTCCGTCATCTGCTGCATATAAAGTTTAATGTGCTGCTGTTCTTGCTGACAAAAATCAGCAATGGCATCACTAAAGCCTTGGTGCTTAATAATATGACTTGAATAAGTGGCAACAGGATAAAATCCTCTGGCCACTTTATGCTCTCCTTGCGCGCCTGCGTCAAATACACTTAACTGATTAGCGATAGCATATTCGATGCCTTGATAATAACAAGCCTCAAAGTGCAAACCATCAAACTCGTTTAACGCCCCCCAATAACGACCGTATAAATGACTGTCTGAGACAAAATAAAGCGCGGATGCCACAAGTTGATTATCGCTATTCTCAATCAATAACAACCGAATTGATTCGCCCATAGTTCTGGCGATTAATGCAAAGAAATCAGCCGACAAATAGCCTTGATGACCAGAGCGTTTCAAATAAGTCCGTTGATAACATTGCACAAATCCTTGCCATTGCTCGGGGCTTGCTTTATCACCATCAACAAAAGTAAATTGCAATTGCGCCTGCTGAATTTGGGATCGTTCTTTAATGATATTTTTGCGTTTCCTTGAAGTCATACTCGCCAGAAAATCATTAAAATCGCCATAGTCATGATTACGCCAATGAAATTGACACCCAAGTCGCTGAATGACGTCAGTATTACCCCATTGTTCATGTTGTGATTGCGGGCTAAATAATCCATGCCAAGATGACCAATTACGCTCAACAAGCTGCTGGCGAATAAACTGGCTCGCTTGGGCAATCACACATTGTTTTTCAGCTTCACTTAGCGATGACGCAAAGCCAATACGTTGCCCGGTTGTTGGTGTAAAGGGGATACTGCTGACTAATTTAGGGTAATAGTCTAATTGATTTCGCTCATAAGCTTCCGCCCAAGCCCAGTCAAACACATACTCTCCCCAGGAGTGGGTTTTAATGTACATCGGCATCAACGCAATGAATGTGTCATCCTGACTTATCACTAAATGCTGTGGTTGCCAGCCAGCTTTTACACTCACACAGTGGCTTAACTCTAATGCGGATAAATATTCATGACGCGTAAATGGATGAGTGTTCTCAAAGTAAGCATTCCAATCGGATTTTTTTATCTCACTAATAGTATTAATAAATCTGAATTGATAAACTAGCGTCCTGGTTTGTTCCACTCAATACCCACCTGTAAATGTTTAATCGTTCTATTTAAAATCTCATACCAATTGTCGCTATCATGTGGCATGTTCTACAACATAATCAAATCAATAAACACCAAGGAATGATCGTGAACCGACTCCCTAAACTGAAACCATTATTACTTAGCGCAGCGTTATCAATTACCTTGTGCTATCCGGCCTTGCATAGCGGCTCTTCTTACGCCAATGATATCTCTATTTTCAGCGAAATGGCGACCGCTCAGCCAATTTATGCCAAACATGGCATGGTCTCAAGCCAAGAAGCAATTGCAAGCCAAATTGGTGTCGACATTTTAAAGCAAGGCGGTAATGCCGTTGATGCAGCTGTTGCAGTCGGTTATGCCCTTGCCGTCACCTTACCACGAGCGGGTAATATTGGCGGCGGCGGCTTTATGCTGGTGCACTTAGCCGAACAAAATAAAACCATCGCCATAGATTACCGTGAAACGGCTCCCAATAAAGCCCATAAAGATATCTTTCTAGACGAGCAAGGTAATGCCGTCGACAAGCTTAGCCGTGAGCATGGCCTCGCAGTCGGTGTACCGGGTACCGTAATGGGAATGGAGCTTGCAAGGCAACAATACGGCACAATGACTTTAAAACAAGTTATCGCGCCTGCGATAAAATTAGCCAAAGACGGCATTGTTGTCACCTCTGATTTATCGAATTCACTAAGTGGGCTTAAATCTCGCATTGCGCAATGGCCAAGCTCTGCAGAAATTTTTTACCATGCTGATGGCAGCGACTATCAAGTAAACGAAATCCTAAAGCAGCCTGAATTAGCACATTCGTTATCACTCATAGAAAAAAATGGCACTAAAGGCTTTTATCAAGGTGAAACAGCCAAGAAAATCGTCGCGGCGGTAAAAGAAGCTGGCGGAGTCATGAGTTTACAAGACTTAGCCAACTATAAAGTGGTAGAGCGTGAACCGGTGCGTGGTCATTATCGTGGTTACGAAATCGTGTCTATGCCGCCACCGTCATCTGGCGGTATTCATATTATTGAAATGCTCAACGTCCTCGAAAAATTCCCCATTGATCAGTTAGGACACAATACGGCCAACACGCTACACCTTATGGCTGAAACCATGAAGTATGCCTATGCTGATCGCAGTGAATTTTTAGGCGACCCTGATTTTGTTACTGTGCCAGTGAAACAATTAATTAGCCGCGAATACGCTAAAACGATTTCAGATAAAATCGCGATTAATAAAACCACCCCTAGCAGTGAAATCAAACCGGGTAAACTTGCAGGTTATGAGAGCGATCAAACCACTCACTACTCTGTTGTAGACCAATGGGGCAACGCTGTGGCTAACACTTATACCCTTAATTTTAGTTACGGTTCTGGACTCGTGGCAAAAGGCACGGGCATTTTACTTAATAATGAAATGGATGACTTTTCAGTTAAACCCGGAACACCTAATGGTTATGGTTTAATCGGCGGCGATGCCAATGCAGTCCAAGGTAATAAACGTCCATTAAGCTCAATGAGCCCAACCATAGTAATGAAAGACGGTAAGCCGTTTCTTGTCACAGGCAGCCCAGGCGGCTCGCGCATTATTAACATTACCTTGCAAATCATCATGAATGTGATTGACCATAAATTGAATATTGCTGAAGCCACTGCGGCAGCAAGAATTCACCATCAATGGCAGCCAGACTTTATTTGGGCCGAGCATACGTTAAACCGCGATACCATCTCGCTACTTGAAGCCAAGGGCCATCAGGTAAAAACCCAAGAATCCATTGGCAGCACGCAATCGATAATGGTCTCTGAGCAAGGTATTTTCGGCGCATCGGATCCTCGCAGAGCAGGTTCGGCCGCTATAGGCCACTAGCGCTCCCGCGAATAAATAATTAACCACCAACGCAAAGGCGACTTTAATGTAAAGTCGCCTTTATTATTTATTAAGACTTAAAACTTATGGACTACTAACTAAAGGTTATAATTGAGCGAATGATATTCGTGATGCTCATAACAAAATCATCAATTCATTTTATGACGTTTTTATCTCAAGATTTTTCAACCTTAAACATCACACAATAAAAACAAAACAGCCGCCGATTATTTACACTACATTTAATATAATATTTTCAATACATTAGAAAAAACTAATACCTATATATACGATATATTTTTTATTTTCAAACATCCCTCTCATTGCTTTTTTTCAACTACTGTCCATACTTTACACGATCACCGACATGTGATTAAACATAAGTTTTCATTAGCAATTTCATCATTATTTTTAAGATGTTATTATCAATCTGTTATTAACTGACTATAAAAAGGTGCTATGCAGCTAACTAATCTAAAAATCAGGCATAGAATTGCCCTGCTAACATTTGTCGCCATTGTGTCGTTTGTGATTTCGTTAATCATTAATGACCAAACAGGTGAAGACAATGCACAACGACTCAATGGACTTCAAAATCAACTTTACCCCGCGCTCAATTTAGCGACGATTAACCAGGGATTATTACTGCAATTAGACCAAACAATTCAATCGGCCATTACCACCAGGGTGAGATCGTGAACGTTTTTTGAGCTGATGATATTGACACACAATCTGTTTGACGCCTTGGCTTAGCTGTGATCTTATACTCTCTTTTAGGAGAGTAAATTATGTACCTTGAAGCCTTCACAACCTTTTTCAGCGAGCTTACCGACACTCGTCAATCGGCTAAAATCACTTATCCTCTCGAAGATATTTTATTTG
>NZ_WSRZ01000050.1 GCF_009828585.1 Shewanella litoralis
CTAATTGCATTAGGGCTGCGGGTATATAAAACACCCGATTTACAAGCCGGATATATGAAGGCAATGAATTTGTTTATTAACGCTTCGAAATCACTTGCAAAACGGGTGGGTCCATATATGACGTAGTAGTGGGCGTCACGTGAATACTAATGAGCAAATGATGTCGTTTCGCTCCAACTGCCCGTCATCCCTGAGTGCTTGTATCAGGGATCCAGGTGTTTCGATTTAAGGTTCTAGAATCTCGGTCCTAAAACTCACATCAATGCTTTGCCTTTAAGCAATTTGCGCAGCCACATTCTATTGGGGCTGAGCAATGCTTGTAATTCCAGGTTGAGTGGTGACAGTTCGCCGCAGAGGTTTGCGGCGAGGCATTCGGCTACCAGTGGGCCTGAGCTTAGGCCGCGTGAGCCTAGGCCGCCTAAAACATATAAGCCGTCATAAATAGGTGCTGGTGTGGTTTGCCAGTAACGTTGCCATTGGCTCGGTTTGTCTTTTGATTGTTGCTGCAGAGCATAGCGCTTAAATAACTCTTCAACATTAGTTGCGCATCCCATTACGGGGAAGTGGTCGCGACTGACCATCCTTACGCCGACTCTGGCGTCATTGTTTGAAACATCAATATCGTTAGGCCAGTTTGAATTGGGGAAGCTTTGCTTCATCTTCAAGCTGTTTTCGTGCTGTTCTTGTGCGCAAAATACTAAGTGTTTTGGATCTTTAACATAACTGGCGCCAACACAATGTAATTGTTGATGTTGCGGGGTTAAGTATCCATTGGCACAAATGACGGTTGAGAGTTGTGCCAATTCACCTTTGGCGGGTACATGGCTCACCTGGCCTCTAAATCCGCTGATTTGCAGCTGTTTGGTTTGTGGGAAGTCGGTGAGTTGTGCACCTGAGGCGACGACTAATTGTTGATGTGTGGCGATGGATGACTCAGCGCCATCTATAAACAGTTGCCAACCTTGCGGGCTCGTTTCAATCTTCTTTATATGACTATTATAGACAACCGTTACGTTAGCTAACATTTGTGCTTTGGCGATTGCAGCTTGTGCAAATTCAAACGGGCAGGCCCACCCGCCGAGTGGATAATAGAAGCCTGTTTTGTCGATATCGAGATTGGCAAGCTTGCTCGCTTGTTTGCTATCGACCGCTAATGCGATTTCGGCTGGCCAGTCTTGACCGCCGATTATTTTGGTTAATCTGGTTTCACTGCGCTCGTCAAAACCTGTGTGTAGTACACCGCACCATTGATGGCCAATAGTAAAGCCGTCACTCACTAACGACTCAATTTGGCGGCGGCTGAATAAAAAAGCTTGTTGAAAAAACTGACTTAAAGGCCCGTTTTCGGGTGTGAGTAATGGGTAAATCGCGCCTTGCTTATTACCCGATGCACCTTGACCTAATTGCGCGTCTTTGCAGTAAATAATGCTATTTTTGCCTCGTTGTGCCAGTGACAACGCAAGGCTTGCAGCGGCTATGCCGCCACCGATGATGGCAATAGGGTGGTTGTCGTTAACGTGCTTGGGTGTTGGATTATAGGCAAACTGTTGTTTTAACTGCTGGGTTAATGCCTTTCGCTCTGCAATGACGATGTCATCAGCCGAGTTTTGTGTTGTTTGTTGGTTGACAAGGTTGCTGTTAAATCCACATTGATGCAGTTGCTTGTCGATTGCAGGTAACGTTACTGCTGATGATGAATTTGTTGCCGAGGAATTTACCGCAACATAAAAACTGGCATTATGACGACTGAGTCGACCACATTGCCATAATACTGCCTGATTAAAATAGTGATCCCTTGCATGAGTATGACTCGTATCGGGAAGGGCAAACCAATGCTCAATAGTCTGTGAGTGAGGCGTTGCAATGGTTTTTAATTGCTCGAGCGGGTTGCCAAAATGTATATCGACAATAAGCTGTGTTTGGCTGAATGTTACCCGCTGGCAACCGTTAATTGCTGCAAGTTGCGTATTTAACAATGCCTGAGCATGAACCGCTAATGGGTGATTTAAGCTGAGTAAACCTTGCTGTGACCATGTTTGTTCAAGCTGCTGACAATTGATAGCTTGTTGTGCAAATACAATGAGATGTACACGATTTACTTTGTTATTGTGTTGTTGCTGATTGTTATGCTCAATTGCTGCTTGTAACAATAGAATTTCATGACCATCGCCAAAGCCAAATTGGCCGAGGGTGAGTAAATTGGTTTGCTTAATGGCACTGTGTTGAGCGTCACCGGTTTGCAATACTGTATCGATATACTGCTGTACAGATTGATAATATTGATTCTCAGAGTCGCTATTATTCGCCAACAATACGCTTTTATGCAGAGGTTGCTGGGTGTTAGGTGAAGATAAAAAAGTGCTTTTACTCAAAATATTTTACTCAGGCCACATAACTTGGCATTATTTTACCTGCGTTTATGGAAAGCTGACCACTTAATTGCTTCAAAGAAGCTATGATTGCGGCAATTAAGTACCGACATGTACCAAATGGATAGCAAAAAAATGAAAAGAGTCGTGATCACCGGAATGGGTGTTGTTTCAAGTATCGGTAATAACAAGCAAGAAGTTAGTGAGTCGCTAAAAGCGGGTCGCAGCGGTATTACTCACTCGGCACAGTTTGAAGAAATGCAATTACGTAGCACAGTTTGGGGTGACATTAAAATGAACCCTGCTGATCACATTGATCGTAAAGCTCTGCGCTTTATGGGCGATGCAGCTGCATACGCTTATATTGCCATGCAAGAAGCGATTGCTGACGCTAATTTGACTGAAGAACAATATTCTAATTTCCGTGTTGGCCTTGTCGCCGGTACGGGTGGTGCGTCGTCTAAAAACCAGGTTCAAGCAGCTGATACGCTTCGTGAAAAAGGCGTTAAACGTGTTGGACCGTATATTGTGCCACGTATTATGGCCAGTACTGCGAGCGCGTGTTTGGCTACACCATTCAAAATTAAAGGCGTGAACTATTCAATTAGTTCAGCTTGTGCAACTTCAGCACATTGTATTGGCCACGCTGTTGAACTTATCCAAATGGGTAAGCAAGATATGGTTTTTGCTGGCGGTGCTGAAGAAGTTGATTGGACGTTAACAATGGGCTTTGATGCGATGGGTGCGTTGTCGACTAAGTACAATGACACACCAGAAAAAGCGTCTCGTACCTATGATGCAGACCGTGATGGTTTTGTTATTTCGGGTGGCGGCGGAATCGTTGTTGTTGAAGAATTAGAACACGCACTTGCACGTGGCGCTAAAATTTATGCTGAAATCATTGGTTACGGTGCTACATCTGATGGTTACGACATGGTTGCTCCGTCTGGCGAAGGTGCTGTACGTTGTATGCAAATGGCCCTAGCCGATGTTGATACACCTGTTGATTACATCAACACACATGGTACATCGACTCCAGTTGGTGACATGCGTGAGCTTGAAGCATTACGCGAAGTGTTTGGCGACAACATGCCACCGATTGCGTCTACCAAGTCTTTAACCGGTCATGCCCTAGGCGCTGCTGGTGTTCATGAAGCGATTTACAGCATGATCATGATGGAAGACAGCTTTATTGCCCCAAGCATTAACATCGATAACCTTGATGAAAAAGCTGCTGGCATGCCAGTAGTGCAAGAAATGCGTAAAGCAGAGTTAAACACCATCATGAGCAACAGCTTCGGCTTTGGTGGCACTAACGCCACATTAGTGATGCGTAAGTACAAAGCATAATTTTATGCTAGCAGCCTAGACTGCTCTGCACTTAAGAAAGCCAGCATTGCAAACAACGCTGGCTTTTTTGTTTTTTGTTTTTTGTCTTTTGTCTTTTGTTTTTCACTTATGGTTTACGTCATTCCTTTAATGTGATTACTCCGTCGAGTGCTCTCATTACACGGTTCTTTTAATATCCACTACTATGTCATTTACTCATTCGTCTCCAGTTGACGCCCACTACCACGTCGTTCCGGCAATGCTTTTAAGCCGGAATCCAGGTGTTTAGTTTGTCGTTCCGGCAATGTTTTTAAGCCGGAATCCAGGTGTTGGTTTACGCTGTATACAAGGTCAAAAGCAACACCTGGATCCCTGATACAAGCACTCAGGGATGACGTGCGGGTGGGGCATTCAAATAGCGTCCACTACTACGTCGTGTGCTCATTCGTATTCAGTTGACGCCCACTACCACGTCGTTCCGGCAATGCTGTTTAGCCGGAATCCAGGTGTTGGTTTACGCCGTATACAAGCGGCAAGATCAAAAGCAACACCTGGATCCCTGATACAAGCACTCAGGGATGACATGCGGGTGGGGCATTCAAATAGCGTCCACTACTACGTCGTGTGCTCATTCGTATTCAGTTGACGCCCACTACCACGTCGTTCCGGCAATGCTGTTTAGCCGGAATCCAGGTGTTGGTTTTATGCTTCTAAACATAGTCAACAGAAACACCTGGATCCCTGATACAAGCTGATGTGGTCAAGTAAATCTGTACACAAACAAGAGATATGCTTTAAGCAGCATTTTCAGCTGCTGTTGGGGTCATATAATTATTATAACTATGCCCACGTTTTGTATTGTAGTGCTTCAATATAT
>NZ_WSRZ01000051.1 GCF_009828585.1 Shewanella litoralis
TGATATTCGTCCCAGAAGTCATTAGCCATCAGTTTAATAATCGGACGTTGTGACGCATCGTTAATGATGTCCCACATAGCCACTTCAAATGCTTTATAACCTTGGGCAAAGCAAATCCCAAAATCAACTAAAACACCCCTAATTTGGTTAGTGCAGGCGGTTTTCTCTTTCACTAATCGCTCTCTGACTCGGTGTAACATCAATATTTCTTGCTGCTCTTCGGTTTTCACTGGCACGAAACGAATGTTAGGCCTAAAGCTAGCTTCATAAATCGCCATTGTGTCATTGTTGTCATTTTTACTGCCTCGCACGAACGGGGTGACATGTTGGGCTGGAATGAGCTTAACGTTATGCCCCATAGCGAGAAACTTACGCCCCCAGTAATGGGATGAATAGCAAGCCTCAAATACCACATCGCAATGGGGTTGTTGCAACATAAACTCAATCAGCTGAGTGCGATTTAACCGTTTATTGAAGACTTGCTTTGCATGGCTATCCATTCCTAAAACTTGGAAAACATTTTTTGCCAAATCAATCGCAATAGTGGTAACTTTCATGGTGGACGCTCCTTAAGTAACTGTATGGTTCAACATCAGTTTGGCGCATTGACGCCGTATTAGGGAGCGTCCATCTCATCACCCACCCCAATTGGCTAAATATTGAGCACTCAACTATGCTTTATTTACCCTTTACAAACGGTAATTAAAGATGGCCAAACCAAGACAAACAATCGTTAGTTTAGAAGATACGCCTTACTACCACTGTTGTTCTCGTGTGGTGCGTAAGGCATTCTTGTGCGGAATTGATAATTCAACAGGTGAGAACTTTGAGCATCGACGCGAGTGGGTCGATTCACGCATTCTTGAATTGGCGACCATCTTTGCTATTGATATCTGTGCTTATGCATTCTTTGTAATGAAAAGGAAGTAATCACTTACATGTGGTTATAAAAGTCGATGCTGACAAAGCAAAAAAGTGGTCAGATAAAGAAGTGCTTATACAGTGGCACAAAGGCTTTAAGGACACGTTACTGACACATAAATACCAAAAAGAAGAAGACCTTAACTCATTCGAACAAAACATGGCCACACACCCCAGTTGGTTAAATGGCAAACACTCAACTCGGTGTTAGTTACTTTTGACTCTGACAGGTAATCTAAGATGACTAGACCAAAACAAACCATCGTTAGCCTAGAAGATACACCTTACAGATTAGCGGTGTACAGCGGTGGGTGTCACGATTAATTTTCTAGCGAAAACTCAAAGTCTAGGCCAATGCATAGGTTATCTACTTGAAAATAAATGTTGTTTTTACCGTTTGTCATCTTTAGGATGACGCCCTATTGATTATACTGAAATATTATGGATGATATTAATGTTACGTTGCTTATTAACCCTCTGTTTAATTGTTTTTTCTTGTCACTCTTTATCTTCTCAGAAAACGCCCTTTGTAAAAGTAACCTCTGCTTGGAATAAGCCGAGTTTAATCACAGATAATGACCCTGCATGTCAATCCTTGTTAGAAGATGCGCAATCAAAATTCTACTCAGATATTGAATGGGGCGCAGCTTATGGCGTTAGAGGGCATGGCTACGCAAATACGGGAGAAATACTAGATTGGACAATATTAGGAGGATACTCTTTAACCAGCCTGAATGCTTACGGTAAAGAATTCTATCTCTATAATTATTTGCATAATGGTTGCAGTGGAGCATGTGAGAGGCAGCAATCGCTAGTGTCTACTTCATCATTCACTGAGTTAACCGCTAAGCAAATTGCAGCACTAGCTAAAAACGCACCACCCGCAATGAGTTATGGTTATACATATGCACAGTCTGGCACTAATATCCCATATATGTTTGTTTTAGGACATTATGACGCTGATATAGGCCAGTTATTTGTTTATCGTCTTAGCCCAAGCGCTACATGGACACCCGCTTGCGAAATAAACTTAACAGCAACAGAAGTACCTTTCAACAAAGAGCATAGTTATTTCAGCGCGATGAAAAGTTTTGATGATTTGTATCAATCTACTCTAGCGTTAAGTCAAGGCAGCGGTGGTTCTTGTGGACGAATGAATACTCGTTGGCGTTGGGGTAATGCCATTAAACATCAACTCAGTTTAACGTTAACTCGACCTTGGGCAATGGGGGGCGAAGGTAGGGAAAGTAAGAATAGTCACGGTAATTATTCTAAAATGATAACCGATTTAGAAAGGTGGTCATTAACCGGTGTAGCTGAGCAAAAAGCATTTAATGGCTATAAACATCAGTTAGCTATCTCGATAAAATCGCTTTCGCAATTTTATCAACAAGCGAATCATTGGCATAAACAACAATCCGATGAAATGGCTGAGCTTGCATTAACATCAGCAGTTAGTGCAGGTTTTGGGTTCTATATGTATAACCCTGAATTTTCCGCAGGTGAGTTAAACCTAAGAAATGCAATCATTAGCAAACAATCATTAGATACCATAAAAAAAATTGAATTTATTGCTAGTGATATAGACAGCATCGCAAAAACTTACTATTCACAAGAGGCACAAGAAAGTATTTTAAACTTAGCGATTGACCAACCTGAAGTACTAGAATATCTATTGCAACAGGGTGTTAGTCCCAATCACAGTAATGCATTTGGTAAAACACCTTTGATGTACACGGCTCAATATAATTTATTAGAGTCCGCCAAGTTGCTTATTCAATACGGGGCTAATACAGTCGCCATTACCACAATACCTGATGATACGTGTTATTACGCGTTAAGCACCTTCAAGATGACTGCTCTTCATTATGCTGCAAGGTATGCCTCCCCTGATCTTATTAAGTTATTAATAGACAATGGCGCCGCAACTTATATGAAAGCTGAGAGCCGCTCCCCAATGACTGAAGAAACACCATTGGATTGGTTCTATCGTTATACCGATAAAGCATCAGCTGAGATAAATAGTCATATTCCTCAAGAAAGTAAGTTAACTGTACAGCAGTGGCTTACGCCTCCAAGTTCACAACAATTAGATAACGTTGAAAAAGATCAAATAAAATCGGCTATAGCAGCTTATCAACAGGGTAAAGTGCAAGATGCTTATGAGTATCTAATCAAGGCATTGAGCATTAACCCTAAAAATGAGAAAGCACTCAGTGACATGTCATTAATTGCGTTGAAAAATAACCAATTCGGTCATTCATTATCAGCCAGTAACTGGTTAATTGATCATAGTGAAAATAGTAAAACGGTGGCTAATGCATGGTTTAATCAAGGGCTAGTCTGTGAGCAGCATCAAGTAAAAATGCTTAATACTGATATCAGGCATAATATTCTGTATGACGGTCAATATTATTGTGCTGAACCAGCGATTTACTCATATATCAATGCTTGGATGTTGACTAAAAGTACCGCAAGAAAAAATAAGATTATAAGCCAATTCGATGATGGATTAATGCAGACTTGTAGTGTTGTTCTGGCAGATAACAACCATTTTAGATTTTACTTCCAAAATAGAACAATACTGATACTGCGCGCTAAAAATAATAACACATCTCTAGATGTGTTATTCCAAAATATAACTTTCAATTACAATAGAATAGACAATAAGTCATTGGATACAAATACTTCGATAGAGACGATTAATACATACGATTTAGATGATTATGTTATTGAAGAAGTTAACTCACCATTTGGTTTTTTTAATGCTAAATACAATGGTCAATTGCAGTGTCAGACTGTAAGCAGGGGCTGATCATACTCGATCGCTTTTCATACATCCTTTTTAAAAACAAAGAGATAAAAAATAGCTTGATTGATCTCGCCAGTGTGATCAAATAGCGCTCTTTTTCTTTGTCTTTATACTTAATATGCTTAAACATCTCGATAAGATTACTGATTGTCGTTCCCATATAAATCAAGAACATGATGTCATTGATATCTGCTTCCTCGTCCTAAGCGCTGTGATATCAGGTGCGCAAAGTTGGGCCGATTGCCACGAGTTCGGGACATTAAAACTCATGTGGCTGCGTCAATATCGCCCCTTCGCTAATGGTATTCCCAGCCAGCAGAGTATTGGTCGCATCTTCAGAGGAGTGTCAAAGCAATCCTTGCTAGATGCCTTGTTGAGTTGGGTCAACGAGCATCGGCTTAGCATAGGACTTTCTTCTATTGCGATTGATGGGAAAGTGCTTAAAGGTGCCAAAGCATCAGCCTCGAGCGCTGCATTACATATGGTCACTGCATATGATACCGGCTCTGGTTTAGTCTTCAGCGCTAAAT
>NZ_WSRZ01000052.1 GCF_009828585.1 Shewanella litoralis
ACAAGAAGACAATTTCGAATAACTCAATACCTGTGAATGTCCACACAGATTTCTTGTTTAGATTGTTAAAGAGCGTACTAATACCAAAAGAATCAATCTTTCGCTTAGTGACCGTTGACGCTAGGCCGTCGGCTTGGGCTGCGTATTCTACGCTTTCCCGTGTCGGCGTCAAGTGTTTTTTCAAACTTTCTTTTCGCCTTGAACTCAGTGTTTTGAAGCACTTAATTCAACCTAACCCGACGACCGCTTTCGCTGTCTGCCGTGTCAGTGGATGCGCATTATAGGCACCGAGAGATTTAGTGCAACCCCTTTTTTAGCTATTTTATCATTTAATTTTTATACCTGAGTTAATACCAAAATAGGCACAACTTACACACAGATTTATCCACAAAATGACTTATAGGATTTAATCTTTGAACATTCTGAAGCCTGTATTTTCACTTACGTTGAATATTGGCAAACACTCTCAAAGAGTTGTTTTCTGTATATAGCGCTATTACAGATGATGCTAATTGCTATCCTTTGTTTATTACTCTGCATTACATATTCGACATTTAGTATTAAAGGAAAGATTAACTTAACCAACCGACTACTTGTTCGATATAGAGTAAACGAATAGATAATCATAACTAGCATCGATAATTTAAAGATTTGTAAATACCTACTCAATTGTAAATTTGGAGCCTGTGATGACAACTCATATAACAGGCATGTATAGGTAAAAAACAAAAATTCAGTGGCATCAATATCAAACTCGCAAACATCATATTGTGTATATTAAGACTGACTACAAAGAACATGCTTTACAACTCACTGAGGCCAGCCAAACCCAACCTCACTAAAGTAATACCATTCCGCATTAGTAAGTGATCTCTCAGCGAGAATTTAAAAGAGCTTAAACAACAGGGCAAGATCACGAAGCTTTACCTTGACTTAAGTTCTGATCTTATACTTCTTTTTAGTAAGAAGTAAGTTAACCCATGTCGCAACTACAGCTATTGAAGTACTTTTCAAACATTGATAACCCCTATTAACAAGGTAAAGTTGTCCATCTACTCTTTGATATCCAATTCCTTACCCTCAGCGCAGTGATTGCTGGATGCCAAGGTTGGAAGAAATTGAAGATTTTGGGCACGACCGTCTCGATTGGTTACGCAAATTTGTCTCTTTTGAAAATGGTATTCCTAAACATGACACGATAGCGAGGGTTATCGGCACTATTGATATGATTACGTTTCAATCCTACTTCTCTAAATGGATGCAAGAGTGCCATCAGGTCACTGCTGGACAAGTGATTGCTATTGACGGGAAAAGATTAAAGGTTCATTTAATCAATCTGGTAGAAAGGATGCCATTCATATGGTGAGCACATTAGCTTGTGAAAATGGTATGGTGCTTGGACAGCAAAAAACCGACTGTAAATCCAATGAGATAACCGCCATCCCAGTTCTGCTTGACTTGTTAGAAATAAAAGGTTGCCTCATCACCATCGATGCCATGGGATGTCCGAAAGCGATAGCTCACAAAATTTTGAATAAAGAAGCGAATTATCTGCTGGCACTTAAAGGCAATCAGGCCATGTTATTTTCCCAGGTAGAGAAATTATTAGGACCAGAAATTAGCCGCCCGTGTCAGGATGGAACGCTATTTCAGGAAACGGATTACCAACGAAATAGAGAAGAGTACCGGTGCTGTATTGTGACCAATGACATGAGTCAAATACCCACAGCGGCAAATTGGCCAATGTTAACGACATTTGAGGTGATCATTTCTTATCGAAAGGAAAAAGGCAAAGTATCCAAAGAGTTAAATTTTAGATACTACATCAGTTCAGCCACACTAACGGCAGAAGAGTTGGCTGCAAGTGCCCGAGAGCATTGGAGTATAGAAAATGGATTGCACTGGAAACCTGATGTTGGGATGAAAGAAGATGATTGTCGTATCCGACGTAATGGTGCATCGGAAATTATGGCAGGTGTTAGGCATGTTGCAATGAATCGTCTTCAGTCAGAGACAAGCTTTAAGAAAGGAGTAAGAGCGAAACAAATGAAAGCCATTCGCAACACCGATTACCTTGAAAAGGTTATTTTTGACAAGTGAATTTTCATGCTCTTACCCTGGCTTAAACAAGGCGAATGACTGAATGAATAGCTATTCTCTTTCTGCGCAATGGTATAAATCCATCAATCTTAACCATCATGCTTTATTTAGGTAAAACAAACGACGGCAGAAATCAGCGCGTAAAATTTCAAATTATGGTTTAAGTTTGATACCGGCACAGGTAAAACCATGCTACCTACTGCCTTTTCTGTAATGTGATATAGAGATTAATCCAAATACAGAATGGCGTTGAGTCATCAGTCAAAGATAGTACGACGCATAAATAACACTAGTATATAAGCCTTCTCACCCCTTTTGCTAATAGGACGGAGATGTGGCAACTCTTGAATCAAACTTTACAAGTAACGCACTCGGATAGATATGCTCGTTATCATAGCTGGCGCAGGGTGGAATACGAATGATATAGCCAAAGACTTTAGTAATTTATCCGTCCTAAAATTACCTCCTTATTCTCAAGGCCAACTCAATAGAGCTGGAATGGTAATGGTTAAGACACCACTGATTGGCAAATAGGTACTTTGAATGTTATAACGATATCGTTGAGCAGTGTTGAAAGCCTGGAAGATATTTATTCAGTGCCAAGGCAGTTTAAAAAGCTTGTGTACACGAGACTGGGCTAATATGGGCAAAGTCTAATGCAGATTAGTATCATATGAGCATATCGACCACATTGTTAACTTGCTCATTTTGATAAATCAAGGCTGATGCTCAACGCTCAAATTCCAGACGTAAGAAAGCCCGTTGCATTTGCAACGGGCTGATCACTCTCTTTTCAGAGAAATTAGGCGCCTGGAAATGACCTACTCTCACATGGGGAGACCCCACACTACCATCGGCGATACTGTGTTTCACTTCTGAGTTCGGAATGGGATCAGGTGGGACCACAGCTCTATGGTTTCCAGA
>NZ_WSRZ01000053.1 GCF_009828585.1 Shewanella litoralis
GTGAAACTCATTTGGGTTGTATGGTTAAGTGACCAAGCGTATACGGTGGATGCCTTGGCAGTCAGAGGCGATGAAGGACGTAGTAACTTGCGAAAAGCGTTGGCGAGCTAGTAACAAGCATTTGAGCTAACGATGTCCGAATGGGGAAACCCACTCACATAAGTGAGTATCTGCACATGAATACATAGTGTGTAGAGGCAAACCCGGGGAACTGAAACATCTAAGTACCCGGAGGAAAAGAAATCAACCGAGATTCCCCTAGTAGCGGCGAGCGAACGGGGATTAGCCCTTAAGTCTATGGGGTGTTAGTGGAATGTGTTGGAAAGCACAGCGGCACAGGGTGATAGCCCCGTACATGAAAACTAACCATAGATGAAAACGAGTAAGGCGGGACACGTGACATCCTGTTTGAATATGGGGGGACCATCCTCCAAGGCTAAATACTCCTGACTGACCGATAGTGAACCAGTACCGTGAGGGAAAGGCGAAAAGAACCCCTGTGAGGGGAGTGAAATAGAACCTGAAACCGTATACGTACAAGCAGTGGGAGCGGTTCTTGAGACCGTGACTGCGTACCTTTTGTATAATGGGTCAGCGACTTACGTTTTGTAGCGAGGTTAAGCGAATAGCGGAGCCGTAGGGAAACCGAGTGTTAACTGCGCGTTTAGTTGCAAGGCGTAGACCCGAAACCCGGTGATCTAGCCATGGGCAGGTTGAAGGTTGAGTAACATCAACTGGAGGACCGAACCGACTTATGTTGAAAAATGAGCGGATGACTTGTGGCTGGGGGTGAAAGGCCAATCAAACCGGGAGATATCTGGTTCTCCTCGAAAGCTATTTAGGTAGCGCCTCGAGCGAATACCATTGGGGGTAGAGCACTGTTAAGGCTAGGGGGTCATCCCGACTTACCAACCCTTTGCAAACTCCGAATACCAATGAGTACTACTCGGGAGACAGACGGCGGGTGCTAACGTCCGTCGTCAAAAGGGAAACAACCCAGACCGTCAGCTAAGGTCCCAAAGTGTATGTTAAGTGGGAAACGATGTGGGAAGGCTTAGACAGCTAGGATGTTGGCTTAGAAGCAGCCATCATTTAAAGAAAGCGTAATAGCTCACTAGTCGAGTCGGCCTGCGCGGAAGATTTAACGGGGCTAAACATACCACCGAAGCTACGGGTGCATTTCATTAGAGATGCGCGGTAGAGGAGCGTTCTGTAAGCGGTTGAAGGTGAAGGGGTAACCCACACTGGACGTATCAGAAGTGCGAATGCTGACATGAGTAACGATAAAGGGAGTGAAAAACTCCCTCGCCGAAAGACCAAGGGTTCCTGTCCAACGTTAATCGGGGCAGGGTGAGTCGACCCCTAAGGTGAGGCCGAAAGGCGTAATCGATGGGAAACAGATTAATATTTCTGTACTTCTGCTAACTGCGATGGAGAGACGGAGAAGGCTAGGCTAGCGCGGCGTTGGTAGTCCGCGTTTAAGGTGGTAGGCAGTGAACTTAGGCAAATCCGGGTTCACCTCTTAAGTGAGAATGCTGAGAGCTGATGACGAGCCGCTATGGCGGTGAAGTAGTTGATGCCATGCTTCCAGGAAAATCTTCTAAGCTTCAGGTTAGTAGAAATCGTACCCCAAACCGACACAGGTGGTCGGGTAGAGAATACCAAGGCGCTTGAGAGAACTCGGCTGAAGGAACTAGGCAAAATGGTACCGTAACTTCGGGAGAAGGTACGCTCTTGACGGTGATGAGACTTGCTCTCTAAGCTGTTGGGAGTCGCAGATACCAGGTGGCTGCAACTGTTTATCAAAAACACAGCACTGTGCAAAATCGCAAGATGACGTATACGGTGTGACGCCTGCCCGGTGCCGGAAGGTTAATTGATTGGGTTATCGCAAGAGAAGCTCATGATCGAAGCCCCGGTAAACGGCGGCCGTAACTATAACGGTCCTAAGGTAGCGAAATTCCTTGTCGGGTAAGTTCCGACCTGCACGAATGGCGTAATGATGGCCACGCTGTCTCCAGCCGAGACTCAGTGAAGTTGAAATTGCGGTGAAGATGCCGTATACCCGCGGCTAGACGGAAAGACCCCGTGAACCTTTACTATAGCTTGGCACTGAACATTGAACCTACATGTGTAGGATAGGTGGGAGACTTTGAAGCAGAGACGCTAGTTTTTGTGGAGTCAATCTTGAAATACCACCCTTGTAGTTTTGATGTTCTAACTTGGCCCCATTATCTGGGGTAAGGACAGTGCCTGGTGGGTAGTTTGACTGGGGCGGTCTCCTCCCAAAGAGTAACGGAGGAGCACGAAGGTTGGCTAAGTACGGTCGGACATCGTACGGTTAGTGCAATGGCATAAGCCAGCTTAACTGCGAGACATACACGTCGAGCAGGTACGAAAGTAGGTCATAGTGATCCGGTGGTTCTGAATGGAAGGGCCATCGCTCAACGGATAAAAGGTACTCCGGGGATAACAGGCTGATACCGCCCAAGAGTTCATATCGACGGCGGTGTTTGGCACCTCGATGTCGGCTCATCACATCCTGGGGCTGAAGTCGGTCCCAAGGGTATGGCTGTTCGCCATTTAAAGTGGTACGCGAGCTGGGTTCAGAACGTCGTGAGACAGTTCGGTCCCTATCTGCCGTGGGCGTTGGATGATTGAAGGGAGCTGCTCCTAGTACGAGAGGACCGGAGTGGACGAACCGCTGGTGTTCGGGTTGTCATGCCAATGGCATTGCCCGGTAGCTACGTTCGGAATCGATAACCGCTGAAAGCATCTAAGCGGGAAGCGAGCCCTAAGATGAGTCATCCCTAGAGCTTTAAGCTCTCTAAAGGGCCGTAGGAGACTACTACGTTGATAGGCAAGGTGTGTAAGCGTTGTGAGGCGTTGAGCTAACTTGTACTAATGACCCGTGAGGCTTAACCATACAACCCAGATGGGTTTTACTGATA
>NZ_WSRZ01000054.1 GCF_009828585.1 Shewanella litoralis
GTGATAATTGTCATTGGCTTTATTTATTGGTCATGTTGATTTGTTTGGCGACAATTATCAGATCATAAATAAGGCCTTTTTTCTATCTAAAATATAGGTTTATTGCTAAAGATCCTGTCTATGAATGGCCAATAACTTTGGGTGGCATGTTTTAACTTTATAAGAGTGAGAATGTTGAACAGAAAACTAAGGCCAAAAAGCCTTCGATGAGCAGAATATTATCTTTACTCACCGGGAGCGTCCATATATGGCCATGCTAATTTTATCTATCACCAATATCATCTAGGCTTACCGGATAATTAAACTTAATAAATAAGTAAAGCAAACTTGAATATGGAAAAACCCAGCTATTAAGGATGTAAACTTGGCCATCGATTAACTTAATTTCAATAGAGTCGATCTGATTCTGTCGAAATGAGTAGTCATTTCTCGATGAGTAATATTGATACCATTTAACGTCTATTTGGCTTATTTGACTACTAGATAATGTAATTGGATTTAAAAATGGCGGTGTACCCCCCAATGTTTTTTGAACACTAAATTGACGAATGAATGGTGGTAACACTAACTGGTCAACAGATATCCCTATATGACTATTACGAAGACGTTCTGATGACCTAACCCCGTTGTTATTGAGTGAGAATTTAACTCTTAATTTATAATATATTCCGAGGCAGAACAATATCACTAAAGGTACACTTAGGCTGTAAAATGGCTCACGATTCATTTTAAAAAAACGTGGAAAATTGTCCACCAAAGCACCATTAGTGGACACTAGCATAGCGAAAGAAATCAATAATAATATCAATAGCAGCGTAGCTAATCTAACCTCATCTTTTAATGGTAACCGCTTTAGCCCCCACGTTATTGGTAATTGCACAATTTTACTTTTACTAATACCATTATATTTCTTTCTAATATGATCCACAAACCAACGTTTATCTGTGAGCAAATAATATAAATCGTTCAAAATCACATTTCCCTATTTTAGTTTATGTCAATATAAATGTCGTTGCTATGTAATTGCAAATACTCAACATGAATAAACCCCGACGTAGAGTTTTCTGGAATTGTGATAATAGCTTCATTATCTACAACTGAATCAGGTGATATGATCACAGTCCCAAAATGCACAGTCATATTTTGATGAAAACCACGTCCTTTTAACGTGATAACACCCCCTGTGTTATATTTTTTTCTTGGTAGTTCATTGACTATAGGTGTTAAGGAAGACGACACCTTAAAATACTTTGAATTGCTCTTATAGTCACCATTTGCAATAAAATACTCATACTCTTTTTCGTCATCAATATCTTCTGGTAAATACATAAAAAAACCATCATCATCAAAATCCGAAATTTTTATGTTGTACGTTACATTTCCATTGTTAATGGTTAAGTATGAGTTTTGGCGAGGTATACCTTGTCCTTGAATGAATACTTTTGATCCAGGAAAAGTTCTATCGGTTAAGTTTAACCCTAACGGATCGCTATAGCTCAAAGCAAAAACTTGAAAATTATCATCGATACTTAATTTAGTTAACCTGTCGTTATCATTGATATCAAATAATCTATCAGAATCATCATCTAAATCGAGAAAATCAGCAATACCATCACGATCTGTATCTATCGGTTTAGATAAATCACCAGCTTCAATATTATCTTCGATTGAATTTCCATCAGAATCAATATCAACAAATGCACCTGAACCATTATCATCAGCATCATTAATGCCTTCAAATTCATCACTTAAGCCATCACCATCTGAATCTAAGTCGAACCAATTAGGTATATTATCACCATCAAAATCAAGATCTATTTTTCCAAAATTTTGTACATAAAACTCATTACCATCATGAATATTGTCACCATCAGTATCTGGATGTTCACTATTCACTCCTAAAGCATTTTCTGTTGCTTTGGATAGACCATCAAAATCAGTATCCTTGAAAGCTTTTAATATATAACTGGCACTAGCTGTAGTGGTCTAATTCCATCGGACACTTAATTTTGAGACAGTATGGTCAATAAATTAAGGGGTCGATATGAGTTTAAAAAAATCACATAAGAGTTATCCGCAGGTATTTAAAGATGAAGCCGTCT
>NZ_WSRZ01000055.1 GCF_009828585.1 Shewanella litoralis
GCATTTTGCTAATCTAGAACGACATTATTTTGGAATGAAATGAGTTGTATCAGCAAAAAAAAAAAAAAAAAAAAAAAAAAAAGTCGACACTAGTTAGCGTGCGGGTGCCAGGGCGTGCCCTTGAGTTCTCTCAGTTGGGGGCGTTGACTGTTTCAGGTTCAGGGGGAGGTGTGGGAGGTTTTTTAAAGCAAGTAAAACCTCTACAAATGTGGTATGGCTGATTATGATCATGAACAGACTGTGAGGACTGAGGGGCCTGAAATGAGCCTTGGGACTGTGAATCAATGCCTGTTTCATGCCCTGAGTCTTCCATGTTCTTCTCCCCACCATCTTCATTTTTATCAGCATTTTCCTGGCTGTCTTCATCATCATCATCACTGTTTCTTAGCCAATCTAAAACTCCAATTCCCATAGCCACATTAAACTTCATTTTTTGATACACTGACAAACTAAACTCTTTGTCCAATCTCTCTTTCCACTCCACAATTCTGCTCTGAATACTTTGAGCAAACTCAGCCACAGGTCTGTACCAAATTAACATAAGAAGCAAAGCAATGCCACTTTGAATTATTCTCTTTTCTAACAAAAACTCACTGCGTTCCAGGCAATGCTTTAAATAATCTTTGGGCCTAAAATCTATTTGTTTTACAAATCTGGCCTGCAGTGTTTTAGGCACACTGTACTCATTCATGGTGACTATTCCAGGGGGAAATATTTGAGTTCTTTTATTTAGGTGTTTCTTTTCTAAGTTTACCTTAACACTGCCATCCAAATAATCCCTTAAATTGTCCAGGTTATTAATTCCCTGACCTGAAGGCAAATCTCTGGACTCCCCTCCAGTGCCCTTTACATCCTCAAAAACTACTAAAAACTGGTCAATAGCTACTCCTAGCTCAAAGTTCAGCCTGTCCAAGGGCAAATTAACATTTAAAGCTTTCCCCCCACATAATTCAAGCAAAGCAGCTGCTAATGTAGTTTTACCACTATCAATTGGTCCTTTAAACAGCCAGTATCTTTTTTTAGGAATGTTGTACACCATGCATTTTAAAAAGTCATACACCACTGAATCCATTTTGGGCAACAAACAGTGTAGCCAAGCAACTCCAGCCATCCATTCTTCTATGTCAGCAGAGCCTGTAGAACCAAACATTATATCCATCCTATCCAAAAGATCATTAAATCTGTTTGTTAACATTTGTTCTCTAGTTAATTGTAGGCTATCAACCCGCTTTTTAGCTAAAACAGTATCAACAGCCTGTTGGCATATGGTTTTTTGGTTTTTGCTGTCAGCAAATATAGCAGCATTTGCATAATGCTTTTCATGGTACTTATAGTGGCTGGGCTGTTCTTTTTTAATACATTTTAAACACATTTCAAAACTGTACTGAAATTCCAAGTACATCCCAAGCAATAACAACACATCATCACATTTTGTTTCCATTGCATACTCTGTTACAAGCTTCCAGGACACTTGTTTAGTTTCCTCTGCTTCTTCTGGATTAAAATCATGCTCCTTTAACCCACCTGGCAAACTTTCCTCAATAACAGAAAATGGATCTCTAGTCAAGGCACTATACATCAAATATTCCTTATTAACCCCTTTACAAATTAAAAAGCTAAAGGTACACAATTTTTGAGCATAGTTATTAATAGCAGACACTCTATGCCTGTGTGGAGTAAGAAAAAACAGTATGTTATGATTATAACTGTTATGCCTACTTATAAAGGTTACAGAATATTTTTCCATAATTTTCTTGTATAGCAGTGCAGCTTTTTCCTTTGTGGTGTAAATAGCAAAGCAAGCAAGAGTTCTATTACTAAACACAGCATGACTCAAAAAACTTAGCAATTCTGAAGGAAAGTCCTTGGGGTCTTCTACCTTTCTCTTCTTTTTTGGAGGAGTAGAATGTTGAGAGTCAGCAGTAGCCTCATCATCACTAGATGGCATTTCTTCTGAGCAAAACAGGTTTTCCTCATTAAAGGCATTCCACCACTGCTCCCATTCATCAGTTCCGTGGAATTCACTGGCCTCCATGGCCATATGAGCGTAATCTGGTACGTCGTATGAGCGAGACGTGCATGA
>NZ_WSRZ01000057.1 GCF_009828585.1 Shewanella litoralis
TCGTCGTTTTCGGTCTAAATGCTCACAGTATTCGGTTAACGCAGGTAATGCGCCGACAGCACCTTTAAATAATGCACCAAACTCTGTAGTGATTTTAAGCCAATTCTCTGCGGGGATGTTTAGCCTATTCAGTATGCCCTGGCTAGTTTCCTAAAAAGCCACCCAGCTCTCCTAAAAAGCCACCAGTCTCCTAAAAAGCCACCCAGAATTTGAGCAAGTGACTTAACTCGTTTTCATTGCTTTGACCATAGTTACGCTTGAAATACTCAACTCACCAACTTTTATCGATATGGCTAAAAAAGTAGCAAAAAATGAATAATTTACTCATCATCTTCGAAATTCAACACAGCAGAAAAACTTGATAATAATCAAGTATAAGGAAATGGTAATTCGATTGGGGATTATGACTTAAGCGCACAGCCAACGCTGACAATTTGCAGCGCCTTGTCGTCGTTTTCGGTCTAAATGCTCACAGTATTCGGTTAACGCAGGTAATGCGCCGACAGCGCCTTTAAATAATGCACCAAACTCTGTGGTGATTTTGAGCCAATTCTCTGCAGGGATGTTTAATCTATTCAGTATATCCTGACTGCTTGAGCTAATGGCGCCACGCTTATCTTCTCGAATAATCCGACCGGTATCTTCAACCAATACTATGTAGTCTTCCACGCTGAACATGAGCCCATTAGGCATATTGAGTCGCTCATTACCCACAAACGGTAATAGCTCAGCTGGTTGCTCACCTTTCATTGCTGAATTAATACGGCGCTGAATACTGGTGTAATCTGAGGTTTCAGGAGTTGCAGCCATATTGGCTCTGACAGGGTTTAAATCGACATAAGCCATACAGGCTAATACTGCGGCTTCATCAAGCAGTGCTTGAGACTTAAAGCGCCCTTCCCAGAAGCGACCTGTACACTTATCTTCTTTATTGGCCATTCTGGCGATGGGCTCACTGAGTGAACGCATAAACCAACTGATATCAATTAAGCGCTTACGGTATTCGGTAATGCATTCATTAACCGTTTGAAGTTCAAATGAGTTAAGGTCTTCTTCTTTTAAGTATTTGTGCGTGAGTAACGTACCTTTAAAGCCCTTGTGCCATTGAATGAGCACTTCTTTATCTGACCACTGTTTTACTTTGTCAGCATCGACTTTCAACACTACATGCAAATGATTACTCATCACAGCGTAGGCACAGATATCGATGGCAAAGATGGTCGCTAACTCAAGAATGCGTGAATCGACCCACTCACGCCGATGCTCAAAGTTCTCACCTGTTGAGTTATCAACTCCACAAAGAAATGCCTTACGCACCACACGAGAGCAACAATGATAGTAAGGCGTATCTTCTAAACTAACGATTGTCTGTCTTGGTCTGGCCATCTTAGATTACCTGTCAGAGTTAAAGGTAACTAAGCCTAGTTGGTTGTTCAATATTTATCCACTTGGGATGGGTGATGAGATGGACGCTCCCTAATACGGCGTCAATGCGCCAAACTGATGTTGAACCATACAGTTACTTAAGGAGCGTCCACCATGAAAGTTACCACTATTGCGATTGATTTGGCAAAAAATG
>NZ_WSRZ01000059.1 GCF_009828585.1 Shewanella litoralis
CTAGTACCGTTTCAATTTAATTTTGATCGATTGAGCTACCATTCCAGCGGTAGCTCATCGGGCTTTATTAACACCTTCAAAGAACGACTTTCTCTCGGGGTTCGGCTGATCAATTCGTCTGTTTCTAACTTCAAAATTGTCTGATGAACCGTAGGTGCTGAAACACCAAAGTACTTCTGGATATCTGCCTGAGCTGGCGGATAACCGTTCACTTTGCTGTAATAATAAATAAAAGCGAGGTATTGGCCTTGCTTCACGCTAAATGCTGGATTAATTTTTTTCTCTGTGGGGATCGACATTCTCAAGGCTTTGTGATCAATTATCGTCTTTGATAGTTGAGAGTATCATGCCATGAATATCACTTACCTTGTAGAGTTGACCCAGGAAGAAATACACACCTTAAAGACTTTACTAAGTAAAGGCATGCACAATGCTCGCTTGTTGAAACGAGCCAATATTCTGTTGCTTGCAAACGAACATAAACACAGTGATAAAAACATCGTTGAGCTACTTAATACCAGTACCTCAACGATTTACCGAACAAAAAAACGGTTCGTTGAAGACGGATTCGATGCTGCACTCTCTGAAGGGAAACGAACAGGGCAACCCAAATTACTCTCTGCCAATGAAGATGCTAAATTGATCAGCATTGCTTGTAGCGAGCCACCAGATGGCCGCGCTCGCTGGACATTAGCGCTCATCGCAGACAAATTAATTACGCTGACAGAACTAGAAAGCATATCGCTAGAAACGGTCCGTCAAAGACTGAAACACAATGAATTAAAACCATGGCAAAAGAAGATGTGGTGTATTGGCGAGTTAAACAGCGACTTCATTGCGCAGATGGAGGAGGTGCTGGAAATTTATGCAATGCCTGCAGATGAAAAACATCCTGTAGTTAACTTTGATGAAGCAATGAAACAACTCGTGTCACATGTAAAACCACCAAAATTAGCTTCACCAGGGCACTTAGCTAAAGATGATTACGAATACCGGCGTGAAGATGTGGCCAATATCTATCTGATGTACGACAGGCACCGAGGCTGGCGGCATGCTAAAGCAACTGCAACCAAAACACGAGAGGACTTTGCAGCGTGTATGCGGGATTTGGTTGATATTCATTATCCTAATGCGGATAAAATTCACGTGGTTTTAGACAACTATATAACGCACACCGCCGGTTCTTTATACAAAGCTTATCGAGCAGAAGAAGCTAGACGTATCTTGAAGAAAATTGAATTTCACTACACCCCAAAACATGCCAGTTGGTTGAATATGGTAGAAATTGAGATTGGCGTGATGAACAGACAATGTTTGGATAGACGAATCGCCACTTGGGATGATCTACGACTTTCGCTTACGGCTTGGGAAAACGGCAGAAATAGCGAGCATGCACGTATTAAGTGGATGTTTGATGTAGATAACGCTCGGTTGAAACTCAACCGAGCTTATAAACTTTTAAACAGTCAGAATTAAATGGAATTAGTACTAG
>NZ_WSRZ01000005.1 GCF_009828585.1 Shewanella litoralis
CTTTTAGAGCAGCATCCGCTAAAAGCCAGTAAACCAACCAAAATAAGAAAGGCAGCATGGAATGGTGATTTTAGGAGCGAGATTTTCTTTGGTTAAAAGATTTAACAAAGCTTAATCCCGCCCTGAACCTAGGGCTACTTTATCATCTAAAGGAAACGGGTTTATTACTGGCAAATTGTTGCCCCAATACGTTTTTGGAATGGATAGTTATCTCGCTTTCCTAATCCTTAGTTGACCCAGTTTATCCAATCCATATAGAGTTCATCATGAGTGAGCGAAACTGGATGGGTATAGCGTCATATTCAAACTTAATTAGTTTTGAGGGTTTTTAAGTCAATTCACATACGCGTTTTTCAGTATGGTGTATTTAATTGAAAACTGATAAGTTATTTGCATACAGATAGTTAACTGTGCGTGTTTTCACTGGTCTAACGAGATAAATACGCAACGCCTAAATACTAAACGTTAAATGAACCATATGGATAGTCGTATACTTAAAACATTAAATATAGTCACCATATTTTTTGCTGTGTTAGCAGGCGCTTTTTTAGCGTTATCGCCAACCTTTATTATTATAAGGAATAGCGTTTTTATTGGACTGCTCCCATTTACAATATGCTTTATTGTTTCGTATGCGATATCGTTAATCGTTCAAAAAAAGTTATCTTATTCGCTGATATTACCGAGTGTTTATACATTTACATTTGGTGGTTATATGGGAATAGCATTAGTTATATCCGAATCGTTTTCGTTCGAGAGAGGCTTTGAAATAACAACATTTCACCTTGTATGGTTAGTCATCTCGATTATCAGTTGCCTTGTACCTAAATTTACAGTTCACTTAATAGCGGGGCGTTATATGTGAATGACTATGGGTTGGAGTCAAATGGAAGTATTAAAAGGTATCAATCTCACTGACTCTTTCGTTTTAGATTGGAGTTATGAGAATAACTGTCTTTGCTTTGAGCTTGAGGCCAGCATCTGGCCTGAGTCCAGATATTATGCCGAGCCAAAGTTAAATGAATATACGTGCTACCGAAAAGCAATACTTCAATTCACTAATGCAGTTTCCGTATCTGGTTTAAAGCCCAAATCAGTTGTAATACCATCAATTGATCCAGACGGTTCAATTGATTATGGCAACATTGATACATTGCAGGTAGTCGATAGTGGATTTGAGCTTACCGGTAATTTTGGCAATATAAAAATATCTGGCGGGGAGCTTCTATTTCAAATTCACACATAACAATATTTGTCATTCGGGGCCTACTGTCCCCCGCGACGTTCAAAAGTTCGATCGCATGCTCGTAACGTTAAACCATAGAAATTTTAATCCGAAACTCACTAATTAGAGCTTAGAATCTAAATCGTTTCTGTCCAAAAGTGAGTTGGTCTTAGCTTTTCAACGCCCTAATTCAACTCTGAACTTGAGGCCGTTGAAGAAAATGACGTGAGCTAGCCATGGATGGCGTACTAGCTTTGGAGGGGAAGGGACGCCCCATCTGAAGCGTTAGCATTTTCGAATAAGGCCGAGGCCGATTCCAAATAGAGTTAAAAGCTGGATAGATTTCCGTCGCAATTTTTTCGCTGCAGTTGTTTGGTGAATAAGCGAAAATATTGCCGGAACGGCAGGGGTGATCCAAGAGGGGATTGCTGTTGATCCCCTTTTGGCCAGTGCAGGGTGGAACCTTGCGATCTTAAGCGTTCGTGGCCGCAGGCCATAAGTATAAACACCTGGATCCCGGCTTAAAAGCACTGCCGGGACGACGAGAAGATTGTTAAATGTCCAAATTCAACTCTGAACTTGAGGCCGTTGAAGAAAATGACGTGAGCCCAGACATGGATGTCTGGCTAGCTTTAGAGGGGAAGGGACGCCCCATCTGAAGCGTTAGCATTTTCGAACAAGGCCGAAGCGGACTACAAACGAAGTCAAAAGCTGGATTCAACCACGTCGCGAAATTATCGCTTCTCAGATGATTTTGATGTGGCGGCTGGGAGTTCCAAGAGGGAACAGCCGTTGGTTTCCTCTTGGTCTGGTGTGGGCGAAGCGCCACGACGTTAGTGGCCGCAGGCCATAAAGTAGAAAAGTACAAAGCAAAACAAACACCTGGATTCCGGCTCAAAAGCATTGCCGGACGCAGTATTTGGCCAGTGCAGGGTGGAACCTTGCGATCTTACTTCAAACGAAGTTTGAAAATTCTAGCTTGGCCGCAGGCCATAAAAAAACAAAGTTTGACCCCTTTGCCAACCCACAGCAAATCCCGCAACCTATAGCAAATCTTTCATTCTGTGGTACAGCATCCCTGCCGCTAACATAGGCGATCTAAACACGGGACCGCCGGGGAAGGTCATGTGCTTAATGTCATTAAACACATCTATTCGTTGTGACTGCTGGCTAATCGCTTCGGCAATTAACCTTGCGGCCATGTGAGTGGCGTTAACCCCGTGGCCAGCATATGCCTGGGCAAAATAGATATTGGCTGCATCGGGTAATCGACCAATTTGTGGCATACGGTTAGCGCCGATGCCCATCATGCCGCCCCATTCATAATCAATTTTAATCCCTTTAAGTTGCGGGAACACCTTTTCTAAATTAGGCCTTAATGCGGCTTCAATGTCTTTAGGATCTTTACCAGAATAGGTACATAAACCACCGAATAATAAACGACGATCGGCAGATAAATGAAAATAATCTAATGCCACGCGCATGTCGGCAAAAGCCATATTTTGCGGGATGATAGTGGCACATTGTTGTTCGGTTAATGGCTCTGTTGCGAGTAAATAAGTGCCTGTAGGTAAAACTTTCCCGCCTAAAAAGGGGCTAAGTTTATTGCCAATGTAGCCGTTGCCAGCCATGACTAAATAATCGCAAGTCACTTGACCTTGTGCGGTGAGCACTTTGGGTTTATCACCTTTGATTATCTTTTCTGCAGCGCTGTATTCAAATAATTGAGCGCCTAGCTCTCGTGCGACTCGGGCTTCACCTAAAGCTAAATTAAGTGGGTGTAGATGACCGCTGCCCATATCAACAAGTGCACCTTGATAAAAGTCTGAGCCAATGACTTCGCCAATTTGGCTACGATCAAGCAGTGTGATCGGTTTTTGATAACCTTGAGATTTAAGATCCTGATATTCTGCCGCTAAGTCATCCATGTGTCTTGGTTTTACCGCGAGATCGCAATAGCCCATTTGCAGGTCGCATTCAATGTTATGTTCGCTAATACGCTCAATCACAATATCAACAGCCTCAAAGCCCATTTGCTGAATAGACTTAACCCCTTGCTCACCAATTTCATTTTTAAATTGGGTTGCATCATGACCTATGCCGCGGATAAGCTCGCCGCCATTTCGACCCGATGCGCCCCAACCAATGCGTTTAGCTTCAAGCAATGCCACGCTGTAGCCGCGTTGTCTAAGCTCAATGGCAGTATTAATTCCGCTAAATCCACCGCCGACAATACACACATCAACCTCGATATTTTCGGTTAATATTGGGTAGTCGAATAATTCTTTTGCTGTGGCAACATAAAAGGAGTCTGGATAATCTTGGCTATGAATAGGGGATTTTACTGACATAATGACTCCATGTTATTGACTGTAATCGTATCAATAACAATTAAACAAATAATGATTGGCATGAGCATGCGCTGAGTGTGCATTTTATTTAACACTCATTTGAGGTAAAATACAATTCCTTTGATTTATGCGTGTTATTGCGAATAATTAATATTTGTTGTTGTAAATGTGTTAATAATCTACAACACTATTTTTTGTTATTGATTACTACAACAGTAGGAGAATGAATTTGGACATTGGTGCAAGCCTAAAAGCGGTTCGCAAGTTGAAAGGTCTCTCTCAACGTGAGTTAGCCAAGCGCGCAGGGGTGACCAACAGCACTATTTCAATGATTGAAAAAAACAGTGTGAGCCCTTCTGTCAGTTCATTAAAAAAAGTATTGGCCGGGATCCCAATGTCATTGGTTGATTTTTTCTCAATTGATGATGGTTCCATTGGCGATCAAAAAGTGGTTTATCGGGCGAATGAACTGCTCGACATTGGTACCGGTGAGTTAGTCTATAAGTTAATTGGCCGTGATTACCCTAATCGTGCCATGTCGTTAATGAGTGAGACTTATCCGGTAAACTCTGATACTGGAGCGGAAATGCTGCAACATCAGGGTGAAGAGGGAGGGGTGATTGTTGAAGGTAAATTAGAAGTGACCGTTGGTGGTGAAGTGTTTATTTTAGAAAAAGGCGACAGTTACTACTTTAACAGCCAGCAACCACATCGTTTTCGTAATCCTTTTGATGAACCTTGTCGTTTAGTGAGCGCTACGACACCTGCCGATTTTTAATTGATAACAACGGGGTGCATTGCTTGGTTTAGCAGAATGCGTCTCGTGTTTACCCTCTTTTTCACCTTCTTATGATGAAGCATTTATCTGTCATATTAAATGTCTATCTAGCAAACTTTAGTTATGTTGTGAAGCACTCGTGTAAATAATATAAAGCAATAAAAGCCCTTTTATTGTGCATTTTGCTCCCCATTTTAGGGCATTGCCCCATACTGTTAGCGTATTTTGTATCTCATGATTCTTTTTCAATATGTGAGTTAATTTAAAGTTATCAGCTTGTTTTAGTTGTGTTTTATTCTGCATGAGTAAAAAGTTATTTTTATCATCAGTTATCCTCTTGCCTAGGTAAATAAATCCGTGTAGTGTGTGAAAAAATGAACACGTAAAACAATAAGTTCATCACTCTTCTTTGCCAAAGGTGAGATATGTCTCAATCAAGTCTTCCCCTCATCGGGGTAGTAGCATGTAATCAACAAATCGGCTTACATCCGTTTAATATCGTGGGTGAAAAGTACTTACTCAGTGTGGTCAATGGTGCCAAAGGTTTCCCTTTGGTTATCCCGTCTTTAGGTATTGATTTACCAACAAAAGATTTGCTTTCTCGCCTCGATGGCATTTTGTTTACGGGCTCCCCGTCTAACGTTGAACCTCATCATTATCAGGGCAAACCTAGTGAGGCTGGTACACACCATGATGCCAAGCGTGATGCAACCACATTACCGTTAATTAAAGCAGCTATTGAAGCGGGTATTCCTGTATTGGGTATTTGTCGCGGCTTTCAAGAGATGAACGTTGTGTATGGTGGCAGCCTGCATCAAAAATTGCATGAAGTTGGCACATTTATTGAACACAGAGAAGATAAGCATGCACCGCTTGATGTGCAATATGGTTTATCACATCAGGTTAATTTGGTTACCGGCGGACTCCTTCACGATGCATGGGGCTGTGACACTGCAGAGGTAAACTCTGTTCATACTCAAGGCGTGGAGCGCCTAGGTGATGGGTTACAGCCAGAAGCATTTGCTCCAGACGGATTAATCGAAGCATTTTCAGTGAAAAATGCGAAAAATTTTGCATTAGGTGTCCAGTGGCATCCTGAATGGAAAGTAACCGAAAATGCATTCTACACTGCAATTTTCGAGTCATTCGGACAAGCCTGTAGACAACATGCGGCAACACAAGTGAGATAAAAATGGATAAGTTAATCGCTTTTTTGAAAGAAAAGAAAATTACCGAAGTAGAATGTGTTATTAGTGATCTAACAGGGATTGCGCGCGGAAAAATTGCGCCAGTTGATAAGTTTATCGACGAAAAAGGCATGCGTTTGCCTGAAAGTGTATTGTTGCAAACGGTTACCGGTGACTACATCAATGATGAAACTTTCTATTCATTACTTGATGATGCCGATATCGATTTTGTATGCGTGCCAGACGAAAACGCAGTGTTTATGTTGCCCTGGACTGTAGAAGCAACTGCGCAAGTTATTCATGACTGTTACGACCGTATGGGTAACCCAATTGAGTTGTCAGCTCGTAACGTATTAAAAAAGGTACTTAAACTTTATGAAGATAAAGGTTGGGAACCGGTTATTGCCCCAGAAATGGAGTTTTACTTAACAAAACGCTCTGATGACCACGATTTACCATTAAAGCCACCTATTGGCCGCTCTGGCCGTCCTGAGGCTGGACGTCAATCATTCTCTATTGATGCGGCAAATGAGTATGACCCATTATTTGAAGACATGTACGATTGGTGTGAAGCTCAGGGGTTAGATATTGATACCTTGATCCATGAAGATGGTCCTGCACAAATGGAAATCAACTTCAGTCATGGTAATCCACTGGCGTTAGCCGACCAAGTTTTTGTGTTTAAACGCACCTTACGAGAAGCCGCTTTAAAGCATGATGTTTGTGCCACTTTTATGGCTAAACCTGTCACCGACGAGCCAGGCAGTGCGATGCACATTCACCAGAGTGTGATTGACACAAAAACCGGAAAAAATATCTTCACTAAAGAAGACGGCACGCAAAGCCAGTTATTTTTAAATTACATAGCAGGTCTACAGACGTATATTCCTGAGTTGTTACCGCTTATGGCGCCAAATGCTAACTCGTTCCGTCGTTTTTTACCGGGTACATCTGCGCCAGTCAATTTAGAGTGGGGCGTTGAAAACCGCACTTGTGGTCTACGTATTCCTGAGTCATCGCCGCAAAACCGTCGTATCGAAAACCGTATTCCGGGTGCCGATGCTAACTGTTATTTAGCCATAGCTGCCAGCTTATTATGTGGTTTCATTGGTATGGATAAAAACTTACGTCCGTCGACGCCAGTGACAGGCCGTGCGAATGAAAGCCGTACTAACAATGAAAACTATTTGCCTGTGACATTAGAAGAAGCGCTAATGGCGATGCAAGAAAGTGAAGCGTGTATTGAATATCTAGGTCAGCCCTTTACTACAGCGTTTGTCGCTGTAAAACAGGCTGAGCTAGAAAACTTCCGTCGTGTTGTGAGCTCGTGGGAACGTGAGTTCTTATTGTTGACGGTATAATAACCGTTTGCATAAATGAGTTATTCGCACGATTAAACGTTAAAGAGCAACATTGATAACGGTGTGTTCTTGATGGTGAATAAACAGCTAGCAAACGCTTTGTGTTTGCTAGCTGCTTGAAAGGATACAAGTATGTCGACCCCATTAGTCAGCCAGCAGCAAAAGCTCGATAATTTACAAGCGGCAGATAAACAACATTTTATCCACCCGTTTACCGATTCAAAAGGCTTAGCAGAAAAGGGTACCCGTATTATTGAGCGTGCTGAAGGCGTTTATTTATGGGACATCATGGGCCATAAATTACTCGATGCAATGGCAGGTTTATGGTGTGTGAATGTGGGCTATGGTCGCCAATCTATTGTTGATGCTGTTGCTAAGCAAATGCAGCAGCTGCCATTTTACAACAGCTTTTTTCAATGTTCACACCCTCCGGCGATTGAGTTAGCGCAAAAAATTGCTTCATTAGCACCTGCCCACATGAACAATGTGTTTTTTACTGGGTCTGGCTCTGAGTCTAACGACACCAACTTACGTATGGTAAGGCGTTACTGGGATCTTAAAGGTAAACCTAGCAAGAAAACCATTATCAGCCGCGTGAATGCTTATCACGGCTCTACCGTTGCCGGTGCCAGTTTAGGTGGCATGTCGGGCATGCATGAGCAAGGTGATTTACCTATTCCTGGTGTCGTGCATATTGCTCAGCCGTATTGGTATGGCGAAGGTAAGGGATTAACCCCAGAAGCTTTTGGCTTACAAACTGCGCAAGCACTTGAAGCAAAAATTCTTGAACTAGGCGAAGACAATGTCGCGGCTTTTATTGCCGAACCTTTTCAAGGTGCCGGTGGCGTGATTATTCCGCCATCTACCTATTGGCCAGAAATTAAACGTATTTTGGCTAAATACGATATTTTATTCATTCTTGACGAAGTGATTAGCGGTTTTGGCCGTACCGGCAAATGGTTTGCCGCTGAATACTTTGATTTACAGCCCGATTTAATCACAATTGCCAAAGGGATGACCTCTGGTTATGTGCCCATGGGCGGCGTTATTGTGTCAGACAGAGTGGCAGATGTGATTAAACAAGATTGTGGCGAATTTACCCACGGCTTTACTTATTCAGGTCACCCTGTTGCGGCTGCCGCGGCACTGGAAAACATTCGTATTATTGAGCAAGAGCAACTGGTAGAGCGTGTCGCGACAGATACCTCACCCTATTTGCAGTCGGCTTTACAACAATTAGCCGAGCATCCTTTAGTGGGTGAAGTGCGCGGCATTGGGTTAGTGGCCGCAATAGAGTTGGTGCAAAATAAGACCACTCATCAACGATTTGATTCTAGCGTAGGCGCGGGCACCTTTTGCCGCGATGCGTGTATTAAGCATGGCCTGGTGATGCGCTCTGTTGGCGACACCATGATCATTTCACCACCATTAACCATCAGCCACAGTGAAATTGATGCGTTAGTGGCCATGGCGACACAGGCATTGAACGATACCGAGCAGTTTGTTCAAGGCAAATAACACCAATTATGGTGAATGAATATTGTAAAATAGTGATTTTTTAACCAAAAGCATTTCAATGTCTAGTAATCGAATATGTTTTTGATAAAATCCGCAAAATTATAGGAGCGCGTGCCGTTGCTGTAATCATACCGATGCATAGTTAAGTTGTAGCATTGGATAATTTCTTTCAATAGAAAGAAGATTTTACACGCTGGTATAGCAGCGAAAAAACGAATGTCAGTATCATTCTGACCATTATCCAAAAGGGAGAAAGTATGAAGCTACTAAACAAACTATCCACATTGGCCCTCATTACAGCAAGTGTGTTTTCAAGCACTGCTATTCAGGCCGAGGAAGTGGTCAAAATGTATAATTGGTCAGATTATATCGCCGAGGATACATTAGCTAATTTCGAAAAAGAAACTGGCATTAAAGTGATTTATGACGTGTTCGATAGCAACGAAGTTCTAGAAGCTAAATTGTTATCTGGCCGCAGCGGTTACGATATTGTTGTGCCGTCAAACCACTTTTTGGCTAAGCAAGTGATTGCCGGTGCTTTTCAAAAGCTTGATCGCACTAAGTTGACTAATTATGCCAACTTAAAGCCCGATTTAATGAAACAGCTACAAAAAGCCGATCCAAACAATGAGCATGCAGTGCCTTATTTATGGGGTACCAATGGTATTGGTTACAACATCGATAAAGTTAAAGCCGTTTTAGGTGAAGATGCACCATTTGACTCTTTAGAGCTTATTTTTAATCCAAAATACGCTGAAAAAATCGGTTCATGTGGTTTCTCTATGCTTGATTCTGCTGACGATATGTTGCCACAAGCGCTTATTTATTTAGGTCTAGACCCTAACAGCAAAAATGCTGCTGATTATGAAAAAGCCGCGGAAGTATTAGCCAAAGTGCGTCCTTATGTGACTTACTTCCATTCTTCACGCTACATTTCTGATTTAGCCAACGGTGACATTTGTGTCGCGTTTGGTTTCTCTGGTGATGTGTTCCAGGCTGCTGCGCGTGCTGATGAAGCCGGTAACGGTAACAAAATTGGTTACTCTATCCCTAAAGAAGGTGCCAACTTATGGTTTGACATGTTAGCCATCCCACAAGATGCCACTAACGTGGAAAACGCTCATAAGCTCATTAATTACTTGATGCGTCCAGATGTTATTGCGCCAATCAGTAACTATGTTGCTTATGCTAACGCTAACGTACCTGCGCAAGCACTTGTTGATGAAGCCATTCGCAACGACCCAGCCATTTACCCACCACAGTCGGTAATTGATAAGTTGTACATTGGTGATGTTCGTCCTTTAAAAATTCAACGTGTGGTCACTCGCGCGTGGACTAAAGTGAAATCAGGTCAATAAACCAAAGCACGAGGGCGAGGTAACTCGCCCTCCTTTTTTACAGTTATTTGTAAACTTTATATGGCTAATTTAGCCTCTTTACGAAAGGGTTAAGTGTGCGCATAACAGCGTAGATTGTTATGGGACACAGACTCCAAAAGGCGGAGCAGTATTATGGGAAACACCTCGGGCGTCACCAATAAACCAACCACAAAGACGCAAGAAAAAGTCCTGGTCAAGATTGAGCGCGTTAGCAAGCTGTTTGATGATGTGCGCGCAGTTGACGATGTATCATTGACCATTAATCAAGGCGAAATATTTGCCTTATTAGGTGGCTCTGGTTCGGGTAAGTCAACACTGCTACGTATGTTAGCAGGCTTTGAAAGACCAACTGAAGGACGTATTTTTCTAGATGGTGTCGACATTACCGACATGCCGCCGTACGAACGTCCTATTAATATGATGTTTCAATCATATGCGTTATTTCCGCACATGACGGTAGAGCAAAATATTGCCTTTGGTCTTAAGCAAGACAAAATGCCAAAAGCGGACATTGAAGTTCGTGTAAAAGAAATGCTTAAACTGGTGCACATGGAAAAATACGGTAAACGTAAACCGCATCAGTTATCGGGTGGTCAACGCCAACGTGTAGCCTTGGCTCGTTCGCTTGCTAAACGCCCTAAATTGTTATTACTCGATGAGCCAATGGGCGCATTAGATAAAAAATTGCGTACCCAAATGCAGTTGGAAGTGGTTGATATTTTAGAAGCCGTAGGCGTAACCTGCGTCATGGTGACCCACGACCAGGAAGAGGCCATGACTATGGCAGGGCGTATCTCTATTATGCATGAAGGCTGGATTGCGCAAACTGGCAGCCCAATGGATATATACGAGTCTCCAGCGAGCCGATTAGTGGCAGAGTTTATTGGCACAGTAAATCTGTTTGAAGGTGAGATTATTGCCGATGAAGTCGACCATGCCATCATTAAATCGACCACGCTCGACCGTGAGTTTTATATCGGCCATGGTATTTCGACCAGCCTAGAAAACAAAAATGTCTTTTTAGCACTGCGTCCTGAAAAAACCATTATTACTCGCCAAAAACCAGAAAGTGAATACAACTGGGCACATGGCGTAGTACACGATATTGCCTATCTTGGCGGATTGTCTGTGTACTACATTAAGCTTAAAAATAAACAAATTGTACAATGCTCAATGATTAACCGCGAACGCCGCGCTGACCACCCAACGTGGGAAGATGAGGTGTACATCAGTTGGGAAGACAGCAGCGGGGTTGTATTAAACTCATGAAGAATCCACTGAAAATAATTAAAGGTCGTTATTTAACCATGGGGGTGCCCTACCTATGGTTATTGATGTTCTTCGCGCTGCCATTTGCCATTGTGTTAAAGCTGAGTTTTTCATCAGCGGCAATAGCCATTCCGCCATATGAAGCCACATTCAGTTACGCTGATGAGATGCTTAATATTGCACTGAATTTTGGTAACTATTTACTGTTACTACAAGATTCGATGTATTACATGGCCTACCTCACCTCGCTTAAAATGGCATTTGTGGCCACGTTAGGTTGTTTGATTTTAGGTTTTCCGATGGCTTATGCCATTGCTCGAGCACCAGCTCGGTTGCAAACAGTATTGCTGTTGTTAGTGATGCTGCCGTCGTGGACCTCATTTTTAATCCGTATTTATGCCTGGATGGGGATTTTAAGTAACAACGGTTTAATCAATAACGCCTTAATGTGGTTAGGGGTTATTTCTGAACCAATCCAAATGTTAAATACCAATTTTGCCGTGTATATCGGGATTATCTACGCCTACTTGCCGTTTATGATTTTGCCCCTGTATGCCACCCTGGTGAAACTGGATTTAAGCTTAATTGAGGCCGCATCTGATCTTGGCTCTCGCAGTATTAATACCTTTTGGAAAATCACTTTGCCATTGTCAATGGGCGGCGTAGTTGCCGGTTCAATGTTGGTGTTTATTCCTGCGGTAGGTGAGTTTGTTATCCCTGAGTTATTGGGCGGCCCAGATTCGCTGATGATTGGTAAAGTCTTGTGGCAAGAGTTCTTTAATAACCGCGACTGGCCAGTAGCGTCGTCACTTGCCATTGTGATGTTAGCGCTGTTGATTATTCCAATAACCTTATTCCACCGTTATCAGTCACGTAATATGGAGAACGATGTATGAAGAAGCTAAGTTTCTCTAAAGTGATGCTGTGGTTTGGCTTACTGTTTTTATATGCACCGATGTTTATTTTGGTTATCTACTCGTTTAACGAATCAAAATTAGTGACGGTGTGGAGTGGCTTTTCGCCAAAATGGTACGGTGAGCTGTTTAAAGACACGCAAATTCTTGAAGCCGTGTGGACCAGTTTACGTATTGCCTTTTACAGTGCGACCATGGCGGTGATTATCGGCACTATGGCGGCATTTGTCATGACGCGTTTTCGTCGCTCGTGGGCAAAGTTGACCTTGTCTAACATGATCACGGCGCCACTGGTTATGCCAGAAGTGATTACCGGTTTGTCATTGCTTTTATTGTTTGTCGAAATGGCTGATTTACTTGGTTGGCCAGCAGAGCGGGGCATGTTAACCGTATGGATAGCCCATTCAACGTTCTGTGCGGCTTACGTGGCTGTTGTGGTGTCATCAAGGTTGCGAGAGTTAGATCTCTCGATTGAAGAAGCGGCAATGGATTTAGGTGCAACACGCTTAAAAACTTTCTTTTTAATTACCGTACCAATGATTTCACCAGCATTAATTGCCGGTTGGTTTTTGTCGTTTAGCTTGTCGTTAGATGACTTAGTGATCGCCAGCTTTGCCTCTGGCCCTGGCTCTACAACCTTGCCTATGGTGGTGTTCTCATCGGTGCGTTTAGGGGTTTCTCCTAAAATTAACGCACTGGCGACCATTATCATTTTAAGTGTGTCATTAGTGGCGTTCTTATCGTGGTACCTGGCGCGACGCGCTGAGAAAAAATCCAAAGAAGCCATGGAGTAACATTGGTTATTTAATTGCAAAGAGGCCACGCTTGTTAAGTGTGGCTTTTTTTTAACACTGTGTTGGTTAGGGTGTTAAATATATTCTACAAAGTGTCAAAAATTACGTTTTAAATGCTAGTTTTTAAATAGGCTTAAGTGTACGATGAACCAGTTGTATTTCGTTTTGAACCCATAAAGGAAGCGCTATGTCCGCCACACCTCACGCTAGCTCATATTATGCTGCGTCGGCTAATGATAAAGTCGAACGCCCTCGTTTAGAATCGTCAATAGAAACCGATGTTTGTATCATTGGTGCGGGATATACCGGGCTGTCTTCGGCGCTGCATTTATTAGAAAGCGGCATGAAAGTGGTTATCCTTGAAGCGGCCCGTATAGGTTGGGGCGCATCGGGTCGAAATGGCGGACAAATCGTCAACTCTTTTAGCCGCGACATCGACAGTATTGAAAAGGTCGTTGGCAAAGAACAAGGCAAATTATTCGGCCAAATGGCGTTTGAAGGTGGCCAAATCATCCGTGAGCGTATTGCCAAATACAATATCGATTGTGACCTAAAAGATGGTGGAGTATTTGCGGCAATGAACGCCAAGCAAATGGGCCATTTACAGTCGCAAAAAAAGCTATGGGAATCCCATGGCCATCACAACCATTTAGAAATGCTAGACCACGATGGCATTCGTAATGTAGTGAATACCGATTTATATGTGGGTGGTTTGCTTGATAAAAGCGGCGGCCATATCCACCCGCTCAATTTAGCATTAGGCGAAGCCCGCGCAGTTGAATCCTTAGGCGGACAAATTTTTGAAGACTCAGCAGTGATCAACGTTGATGACGGTGTGTCGCCGATTGTGCACACCGCACAAGGGCAGGTTAAATGTAAGTTTGTGGTCGTTGCGGGTAATGCTTATTTGGGTAAATTATTACCAGAGTTACAAGCTAAATCAATGCCGTGTGGTACTCAGGTTATTACTACTGAACCACTGTCTGATGAAATGGCAGCCAGTTTATTACCGCAAGATTACTGCGTAGAAGATTGTAACTACTTGCTCGATTACTACCGTCTCTCGGGCGATAAACGCTTAATTTTTGGCGGTGGTGTGGTGTACGGTGCTCGCGATCCGGCTAACGTTGAAGCCTTGATTATGCCTAAGCTGCTAAAAACATTCCCACAATTAAAAGGCGTTAAAGTGGATTACGCCTGGACCGGTAACTTTTTAATGACCTTGTCACGCTTGCCACAAGTGGGCCGAATTGGACATAACATTTATTACTCGCAAGGCTGTAGCGGTCATGGGGTGACCTATACTCATTTAGCCGGCAAATTAATTGCTGAAATGCTAAATAATCAAGCGACACGCTTTGATGCGTTTGCGGCCTTACCGCATTACCCATTCCCAGGTGGACATGCACTGAGAGTACCATTTAGTGCGTTAGGTGCCTGGTATTACACCATGCGCGACAAGTTTGGTATTTAGTCTTAGCGAGTAACGTAGTTAAGCATATTTACAGGGAATTAAGTTGATTATCAAATTGAGTAGGAGAGCGTTGTGATTTTAAATGATCCAAGCTTATTGCATGAGCAATGTTATATCGATGGTGTTTGGGTAAGTGCTAACAGCGGTGAAACCGTTGCTATACACAACCCTGCCAACCAAGCGTTAATTGGCCATGTGCCAGTGATGGGGGTGGCTGAAACTCAAGCGGCTATTGTAGCAGCCAATAAGGCGTTGCCAGCCTGGCGAGCGCTGTCGGCTAAAGAGCGTAGTCAAAAGCTACGCCGTTGGTTTGAGTTAATGCACCAACATGCTGATGATCTTGCACTGATGATGACCACAGAACAAGGCAAGCCCCTAGCAGAAGCTAAAGGCGAGGTGACATATGCTGCTTCGTTTATTGAATGGTTTGCTGAAGAAGCCAAACGCATCTATGGCGATACTATTCCTGGGCATCAAACAGATAAAAGGCTGACAGTAATTAAACAACCTGTTGGCGTTACCGCGGCCATTACACCGTGGAACTTTCCTGCAGCAATGATTACCCGTAAAGCGGCGCCTGCGCTTGCTGCGGGTTGTACTATGGTGGTTAAACCTGCACCGCAAACGCCCTTTACCGCATTAGCGTTAGCTGAACTGGCTCATCGCGCGGGTATTCCTGCGGGGGTATTTAGTGTGGTCACAGGTGATGCCATTGCCATTGGTAACACCTTATGTGAAAGCCCAATTGTGCGTAAGTTATCGTTTACTGGCTCAACAGCCGTTGGCATAAAGTTAATGGAGCAATGCGCACCGACACTTAAAAAACTGTCGCTTGAACTTGGCGGCAATGCACCGTTTATCGTGTTTGACGATGCCGACATTGACGCCGCAGTCGAAGGCGCCATGATTGCAAAATATCGCAACGCAGGCCAAACCTGTGTGTGTGCTAACCGTATTTATGTGCAAGCCGGCGTGTATGAGCAATTTACCCAAAAATTTGCTGCTGCTGTCGCTAATCTCAATGTGGGTAACGGCGCAGATGATGGGGTCAATATTGGCCCGTTAATCAATCAAGCAGCTGTGGCAAAAGTGCAAAGCCATTTAGCGGATGCCGTAACCAAAGGCGCCAGTGTTGTGGCGGGTGGTAAAGCTCATAGCCTAGGTGGATTGTTTTTTGAACCCACCATTTTACGTGATGTCGATAAGTCGATGTTGGTGGCCAAAGAGGAAACTTTTGGCCCATTAGCCCCGTTATTTAAATTCGATACCGTTGATGATGTGATTAAACAAGCCAACGACACAGAATTTGGTTTAGCGGCGTATTTTTACGGCCGCGACATTTCGCTAGTCTACAAAGTCGCTGAAGCGCTTGAGTATGGCATGGTCGGAGTCAATACTGGATTAATCTCGACTGAAGTGGCGCCTTTTGGTGGCATTAAATCGTCAGGATTAGGTCGCGAAGGCTCTAAGTTTGGTATCGAAGAATACCTTGAAATGAAATATATCTGCATGTCAGTTTAAGAGAGTGGGCAATGACTAAAACAAATGATGGATTAATGGCGCGTCGCCAGGCGGCAGTGGCTCAAGGTGTAGGACAAATTCACCCAATCTTTACTGAGCGCGCTGAAAATGCCACGGTGTGGGATGTCGAAGGCCGTGAATACATTGATTTTGCCGGTGGTATTGCAGTGCTTAATACTGGCCACTTACACCCAAAAGTGAAAGCGGCAGTAGCAGCGCAGCTAGATGCCTTCTCGCACACCTGTTTTATGGTATTAGGTTACGAAAGCTATATTGCGGTATGTGAAAAACTTAACCATTTAGTGCCAGGTGATTTTGCTAAAAAGACCGCGCTGTTTACCAGTGGTTCAGAAGCGGTTGAGAACGCCGTAAAGGTTGCGCGTGCGTACACTAAACGTGCTGGTGTGATTGCCTTCACCTCTGGATATCATGGCCGTACGATGGCGGCATTGGCTTTAACCGGTAAAGTTGCGCCATACAGTAAAGGTATGGGCTTGATGTCGGCTAATGTGTTCCGCGCTGAGTTTCCGTGCGAAATGCATGGCGTATCTGAAGATGATGCGATTGAGTCAATTGAACGTATTTTTAAAAATGATGCAGAGCCTGCAGATATCGCCGCCATTATTTTAGAACCTGTACAAGGTGAGGGCGGGTTTTACGCCGTGACACCTTCGTTTATGAAGCGCTTACGTGAGTTGTGTGACAACCACGGCATCGTGCTGATTGCCGATGAAGTACAAACTGGCGCGGGTCGTACAGGGACTTTCTTTGCGATGGAGCAAATGGGTGTGGCCGCTGACATTACCACCTTTGCTAAGTCTATCGCTGGCGGTTTTCCATTGTCTGGTATTACTGGTAAAGCAGACGTCATGGATGCAGTAACCGCAGGCGGACTAGGTGGCACTTATGGTGGTAGCCCTATTGCCTGTGCAGCAGCGCTCGCAGTTATTGAAGTGTTTGAAGAAGAACAATTATTAACTCGCGCTAATGACGTGGGTAATCGGCTTAAAACGGCATTAACCGATATGCAGGCTAAATACCCGCAAATTGCAGATGTGCGTGGTTTAGGTGCGATGATTGCCATTGAGCTGATGGAAGACGGCGTACCGGCACCACAATACAGCGCTAAGATTTTGGCAGAAGCACGAAGTCGTGGGCTGATTTTATTGTCTTGTGGTACCTACGGTAATGTTATTCGTGTGTTAGTGCCGCTAACGGCGCCTGATGCGCAAATTGATGCAGGTTTAGCCATTATGGATGGTACATTTCAAGCAGTATTTAAGTCATAGCGTACTGTTTAAAAAAACGTCAATAAAATCCCGCTTTTAGTGGGATTTTTTTTGGGTTTTACGATATGTTCTTAAAAGCTGACTACACTTAAAAAGTCGTGTAAACACTGGGAGTTGAATTGAATGAAAGCACTATCCATTAGATCAAAGTTGCTCTGGATCACCTCGGCATTATTTATTGCCACCGTTATAACGCTCTCAGTCAGTTTATGGATAGTGCTAAAAGATAAAAATAATAGCTTAGCAGCCGAAGTTGAAGTGGCTTTACAGCAAGAAATCAACGATAAGTTATCTGCTAGAGCGGGTGAGTATGGGGAGCGTGTTGCTGGCTTTATCAATGAAGCTTATCGTATTCCTTATTCATTTACAGGATTAATCGAACAAACTTCGAAACAAGATCCACTAACTCGTGAACGACTCGAGCTATCGCTCGCTGCAGTGTTACAAAAAAATGCGCAAGTTTCGTCAATGTATGCTCAGTTCGAGCCGAACGGTTATGACAATCTAGATGATGCTTACCGTCAAGGTAGTAGCCACAGTGTGCCTAATGCCGGCACGTTAGAGATATACTACACCCGCAACGCAGACGGTACGGTGGAACAGCAATCGGTTGATAATGCAGCCGAAAAATATATCGATACCCTCAATGAGTTTGGCATACGAGAAGCGGAATGGTATTTGTGTGCTAAAGACAGTAAAAAGCCTTGTTTAATGGAACCCTACTTATACGAAATTACTCCAGGTAATAACGCATTAATGACCTCACTCACAGTGCCTGTGTTGGTCGATAATCAGTTCAAAGGTTTGGTGGGCGTCGATATAAACTTACCGATATTCCAAACAATGATTATGGAACTGTCAAAAAGCTTGTACCAGGGCCAGGCTAAAGTGACTTTGGTTAGCCAAAAAGGTTTTGTGGTGGCCGCAAGCCATTATACTAAATTCGCACGGCCGTTGAGTGAGTCGGTTAAGCCTGAATTGGCCAAAAAGTTATTAGCATTAAATACCGCCTCTGGTTTTGTTAATGAGCCAGACAGCATTGCGGTTGGTTACCCTATTGCTATCCCTCTTGCCAATACAACATGGTCATTGATTATTGAAGTGCCCAAAAGCCAGGCTTTTATGGCCGTTAATCATATGAACGATTCAATGACTGAAATGGAAATGTCATTAGGTGGTTTGTTATTAATGATAGGCATCGCCGTTACCGTTATTGCCGTGATTATTATTAGTTTGCTTATCCGCAGTATCATTGCGCCATTGAATATGATCCAAATGCGGGTCGAAAACTTGGCCAGTGCCGAAGGGGATTTAACCCAAACCATCGAGGTTGATGCTCATGCGGAATTGATTGCGCTAGGCGGCGGAGTTAATCGTTTTATTGCTAAATTACGCCATTTAATTTCTGAACTTAAAATACTTGCAGACAGTTCGCAACAAGAAAGTATTAAGTCAGCTGAGATCGCTAAGCACACCCGTGAAAGTGTTAACAGGCAGTACCACGAGATTGAAAGCGTGGTCACTGCAGTTAATCAAATGAGTGCCACCGCCTTAGAAGTGGCTAAAGCCTCAGAACAAACGGCGATGGAAACGGAGTCGATGACCACTAATGTTAAAGAAGGTGAGTCGCGTTTATCTCAAGCTATGGTGTTTGTAGAGGGCATGTCTAAAGAGTCAGCCCAGGCGCAGCAAGCGGTTAATTTAGTATCGCAAAGCAGTGGCAATATTAGCCGTATTTTAGAGGTGATTAGTGCTATTGCAGAGCAAACTAATTTACTCGCTTTGAACGCCGCTATTGAGGCTGCACGTGCTGGAGAGCAAGGTCGTGGTTTTGCTGTGGTTGCCGACGAAGTGAGAACATTAGCATCGAGAACTCAAAAGTCGACTGATGAAATTAGTACCTTAATTGATTCACTGCAAAAAGAAGTGAAAAATGCATCGAACATTATTGATAAAGGGGCACAAGGCGCGAATAAAGCCGTTGAGCAAACACAATTGGCGTTGCAGTCATTAAATGCCATCGTGTCGCAAATTGATGAGATATCGAGCCAGGTGACCCATATTGCGACCGCTGCAGAAGAGCAAAGTGCGGTCACTGAAGAGGTCAATCGTAATATTACCGGTATTTCAGATTCAGCTTCAGAGCTGTCACAACTCGCCGACGAAGCGCAGCAAAGCAGTGACAGTCTTGCAGAGCTTGTTCGTCAGCAACATCAACAGCTAGGACGTTTGCGTACTTAAGTTATTTTTAAATACTTTAATGATACAAAGGTGGCCAATGAGCCACCTTTGCTATTATTATCGCCGTATAATTTGATGATCAAAATGCTATGTCTGAATTTATTGCGCCACCCTGTCACGGTGTTATTGAGGTGTTATACCAAGATGAACACTTACTGCTGATTAACAAACCTTCTGGGCTGTTGAGTTTATCGGGTAAAAATCCACTCAATAAAGACTCTGTGCATTATCGCCTAGTGCAAGACTTTCCTACTGCGGCCTTATTGCATCGCCTCGATTTTGGCACCTCAGGTATTATGCTGGTGGCGCTCAATAAACAGGTTAATGGTTTATTGACCCAACAATTTCAGCAACGCACTATAAGCAAAACTTATACTGCAATGCTACACGGTGTGTTAGCGGATGAAGAAGGTGAGATTGATTTACCCATCGCCAAAGACGTCGATAATTTTCCGTTAATGAAAATTTGCCATAGCACCGGCAAGCCTGCTAAAAGTCATTATCTGGTTATAGCGCGGCATCCTCAAGGGTTATCAACCAAGGTGACATTTAACCCCATTACCGGCCGTACGCATCAGTTACGTATTCACAGCCAGCAGATTGGCCATCCTATACTGGGTTGTGATTTGTACCATAATGAGCAGTCACAACAGATGGCACCGCGATTACGCTTGCATGCAACTACCTTAACTTTTATTCACCCCATTACCCTCGAGACTATGAATTGTATTTGCCCAAGCCCATTTTAAACCAATGTGCATTAATTCATTCAGTCATGCGCCTTGTTTATGCTCTTTTACACTCACGCTGAGTCATTACTTACTTAACGTGGAATGGTTATACCATTTCCAATAATTATGTGACCAATCAGAGTCACTCAGATTGTTCAGTTTGAGGCGCATTGTTGAAATAATGGTTATTCCCTTCTAAGACAATGCAACAAAGAAATGAACGGTCTGAGTGCCTCCTACAAGGCGGGTTTCTGTGCCTTCTATGCTGCTTAATAGCATTTTGACGTAGAGCAACTATGCCTACAATTCTATTACTTGCCTAGAAGGCACAGAACTCCCGCTGAATGACCAGATAATTAATGGAATTGGTATTAGACAAAAACTGATTTATGACGAATAAAAACTGATGCATAATCAATCTATTATTTTTGGGTAATAGGTGATTAACATGATGGTGTCATGGATCGATTCGTTAGCCTTTATTGTGTTTTTAGTTGCCTGGGTTGGTTACACAGGTTTTGCTCGTCGTAAAGCTAAGACAACGAACTGTATTGCCAGGGTAATGCATCAACAGCGAATTATGTGGATGTCGCAAGTTATTGGTAAAGAAAACCGAGTGGGTGAGGCGGCATTACTGGCTAACCTTGAACGAAATATCGCTTTTTTTGCTTCAACGACCTTACTGGTTTTAGCGGGTGTATTGACGTTATTCTCGCAAGTCGAAAAGCTTGAAACTGTCATTGCTTCAATTCCATTTACCGCCCCGCCTAATCATGCTTTAGTACAGGTAAAGCTCGGTTTGTTGGTGGGTATTTTTGTATTGGCGTTTTTCCAGTTTACCTGGTCAATGCGCCAATATGGATTTGTTAACGTGATGATTGGCGCAGCGCCATTAGATAAAAGCGGTACCGATACAAACCTCATCGCTTACGCAAGGCAAATGGCAGTAGTACAAGATCAAGCCGCTCATTCATACAACTACGGCCTGCGATCATATTATTATTCAATGGCAGCGCTGTGTTGGTTTGTAAACCCGTGGATGTTTATCGTAGCCAGCTTGTTTGTAGTGTATACCCTGTACCAACGTGAATTTAACTCTAAAGCCGTGGTCGCCATCACCGCTGCCCAAACGCATTTAGAAAAAAGCCCCTTACATATTCATAAAGCATAACGCTTGCAGTTAATTCGCATCATGCCACGCCATGTTAAGCATAGCGTGGTGAATTGCATCAGCTCGATAGCACACCGTTAATGCTTGTGACCCATCAAAATCCTAAACTCCAGATACGAAAAAGCCGTAGCAATGAAACATTGCTACGGCTTATCTGAATTGGTGGCCCCTCCCAGACTTGAACTGGGGACCTGACGATTATGAGTAAAGGGTAACGCTTCAAAAAGTGAGGCAACATAAGGCTATGTTGAAGCGATGGACTAGGCTGTTTTGACTTCAAGCCATAAAAGAGCCAATAACCCCAATACTAAATCCAAAAGACAGGAGAAAGACCGGAAGGTGTTTTTAGACGAACTCTTTTCGATGTTAGGTAAGCGCGCTCACAGAGAAGCCTAGAGACACGTTCAAATACCAACCCAGACAATGTCACTCTAAAGTCAAAAAAAGGCTGAAGGATTACAACTCCGGAGCACAGGCCCCACGGCGTCAGCCTACCCTCATCTTCTTTAACAAGTACACACTAAATTTTTTTTCAATTCGAGCTGCTCTCACGTTGGCGAGAAGTGAAATTAAATTGAGTATGTATAACATCTCGCGACAGGTAGAAGCGCCACACAAGGCGAACTAGACTAACAACTGACTGAATTTTTCGATCAATTCTGCAAGATGCAAAATTCTGAAATCGGTTCCACCTTGGCTAAAGGCATACTTCTGTCGCGCTTACTTTGCTACTTACGGCTTAACAAGGACAAGAATAAGGATATATAATTAATGTTCTTTATCACAAATACCTCGTTTGCAAGTACCATCTTGATTCCCAATTTAATCACTTGTATCTACAACATTTTCATGTGAAATAAATATCTGTATGGCATCATTTACATCATTATAAGAAACTTGTAGATTCTTATTAGAGTCCAGATTGCTCAAAGGTTTATATACAAAAGCAACATCTCTGTCAGTAGAATCCAATGAGATGATATTGACCCCTTCTCCATTTGAATTACTTTCAGATATATAAGTGCTATTACCATTTTTTATATCATAAAGCTTAATATTATTAGTTACCTTATCTTTTGAAAATGTCACTATATCAATTTGAGTGTTTGGTTGAAGATTATAAAAAGAAAAACAATTAGGATAACCATTGAACTTACTAAGCTCTATCTCCACAGACTTATGTTTTTCTAATTTTGAACATTCTATTTTAGTTGCGAAGCTAGAAAATGATAGAGAAAAGCAAAATGCTATTACACCTAGTTTGAGTAGATTTTTAAACATAAAAAGTCCCTTTAAGTAAATTGAAACAAAAAATTAACATGTTAGATGTTAGATCGTCAAATGTAATGGTTATACAGGCAAGGTGAGATTGCGAACGTTTTACGTTACGTACAGATTTAGTATTTTTTTAAAACTTAATTTGTTCAGTACGCCATCATTTCATGAATGTTTGAAAGTGATTCAGTATTTAAATTATTCATTGTGCGTGAAAAATGCACACTCATGCGGTTGCTCTGATGTAACTGCGTCCGTTGACCACCAACGAATATATTCCACGTCTAAACATTCAATAAGAGGTTTAATTCGCTCAAAAATGGGATAACCACTTAAAGACAAGAAGTCTTGTGACGTTATTTTCATTATGCTTCCTAAATAATTCTAACTCTCGGATGATATCATTTCTGTGTCAAAACTGAAGCGTTCAGGAATGTAGATTGATAGCTCTGAGAAACTTTGGGGTAAAAGTGTGTTAGGTAAACAACGAGATAGCAGTCAAATCCACCTACATTGCCATGCTAGTAGCATTAAGCGGCAGTGTTAAATTGAATTACCAAATGACGCTGTAGTAGACCACTTTGCTGATAACTACATTCTAAGCCTGAATCACCATGGTAGACATGTATCAGTGGAACGAGGGGGTAATGCTCTAAGACGTAAGGATTGGTTTCAATCAGACTAGAGCATCACTAAGCCACGGTTAAGGTATTGGGTCTACTTCTGGTGTCACATTCACCTGACTTTTGCGAAGTATCTTAGCTCTTGACGATGTCTTGATTGACCGAATGTTGTAATCATAACCAAATGCACCAATTTTGCTAATGATGAAGCTTTGCTTACCACCGGAACGTTTTTCCTCACACACAGTGAAGTCTCGTATGATCGCGTAAATGAAACGACTCGTTACTTTAAACTTGTTGTTTTTCTGCACACTAAAGCCAGTAATATTCAGCTTACCAATGAAATTTTTAAATTCACTATTTTTCTTAGCAAATTGACGATAAGCCTCTAGAAAGTATTTCTCAATAGCTTCTTGCCCGTTTAGTGCTACTTTTCCATCACGTTTTAAATCTTCTTTTAATGCATCCATAATAGGAATAATGTCTAACCGTTTTTGCACTGAATGCGCAAATTCCAACACCTGTTGCGCTCTGTTCTGTTTGATGGCATCTAATGCTTGGTCTGGTGGAAGAATAAGAGAAAGTTTTAGCATGCTTTGAGCTATGCCACTGATGGGACCAGATTGTTGGTGCTCCTCAGCAAGCTCATTGATTGCACTGGTAGTCAAATTCGTTACATCATTTTCAGTACAATCCGCCGCTGCCAAATAGTCTGCAATCGCGAGATTCCGAGTATTTTCTTGGGCCTCACTTACTTGAGCTAAAATCTCACAAACTAAGTCACGATGCTCGTCAGTATTAGTATCAAAGAACTTAACACTTTCAAAACAATTGATTCCTATTAACGCCTTATTCAACGTATGGTCATTCTGATACTGTGCTTCCATAGTCGCAGTGTAAAGCTTTGCTAACAAGGCAATGTCATTGATGCTTGGTGGTAAGTTGTCTCTACTGTCGTAGCGTATTGGCGAAAAACGCTGATGACACTCAACAGTGTAATTGACTTTCGAAACGGCTGAACTCATCGGTGTACCAAGTTTATTTAAATCCGTACAGAAGGTCAGTGCGCTATGACAAAGAGACTCAAGGTTCTTACGTTCTTCACTGATTTCAATTTGTACACGATTCAATTCAAAATTAAGTAGGTGTAAGCAAAACTCTGGTGATGATTTCCGGCATCTCCCAATGAATTGCTTAATCTCATCACAGTGTAACTTACCAAAAATGTGCACCATTTCAATATTGTTGTTCTTAATGTTAATCGCTTCATCCAGTAAGGAGGTACACAGTACAATGTCGTAGTCCGCTATGTGACTTGTTTCTAGAAACTGGATCACTTCACTCGACTTTTGATTATCACTATGGATTTCAAGCACTCTCATGTCTTGCATTTCAAAACCGACTTTCATCTGTTTGATCGCTTCTTTGTCATTGAGTCTAATGATAGCTACCTTCCCATCAGTAGGATAAATAGTTAGCAAACTTTCTTCCAATGACGTCCTATTCTTATAAAAGTGAACCTCTGCTTTGGGTTGTGACTTGTTCCTATGAAGTATCTCAATTTGCTCGTTAAATTCTAATGGGAAGATATCCCGCTGAAATGTCGCACTTATCGTTATAACTTGTTTGAAAGTGTGGTCATCAATGGCGTTTAGAATGGGAGTTAGAGCCGATTCACGATAGCTTGCAGCCTGATATATTTTATGAGCTTCATCGATAACCAGCGTGTATTCAGAAAAGTGAACGCCTGAGTCAAGGAGTTGTTGTAGTTTGTCGTATACACACACAATCACGTCAGCATCCAAGCTGTTACTTGTGTCGTTTGCAGTAAGGCACTGCACTCTGGGGTCATCTTTAAAATCGTGAGCAAGTTGTGCAACCTGTACATTTACAGGGCATAACATGAGAACTTTCGATTTCTTAGCCAATTCTTCAATAATAAAGGTTGTTTTTCCGCATCCGGTTGGTGCACCTAAATGAGTAAGGTAGTGCTCGATTTTAATAGATAAATCGGAAATGAACTGGTCTTGCCCAAGTGTCAATTCTGTCAATAAAGTCATAATAAATTCTCAATGTTTAAATGAATGAGAGGCGATTATGGCTGTACACAAGCATTTATCAATGTTTATATTTGCATAAGGTATTGATATAAAAGTGATATTTATAAATATTATTTGTAGCGACTAAACCCGTTTTTAAGAGCCAGAACCGTTCAAAAAGGTATCTAGAACCGTCTTAAAAGTGCTCCCTTGTAAACTTACAACGTGGGCTTTTTAAGGCGCTATAAACCTGCTTTTAAGAGGCTCATGACATTTAATCATATCTTTAAGGGTTTTAATTCCATTTGGGAATGATTGATGGTGGTGCAGTCTTTTCAGTAAGCATCTGCTGATGCAACAGGGTGAAATCGATTTAGCGCAATGAGTACACTAGGCACGGGTAAATACTCATAAGCCCTCTGGTATTTTGTATGAACCCTAAAAAAAATGTGATACTCAATAACGAGTATCACATTTAGATTTGTTTAATTAGTGCTGTTAAGTCATTTGCGTGGCATGGGTAATAAAGGCAGACACATTACTACTCACGTCACGAAGCCTACCCGATGCCAAGTGTGCATATCGCTCAGTCGTTTGAGCACTGTGGTGACCCAGTAAATGCTGTACGTCATAAAGTGTCGCAGAACCGCTATTGATTAATATACTGGCGAACGAGTGACGTAAATCATGGATGCGCAGTTTGTCTAAGCCTTCAGCACTCTCTTTTACCCGCATAAAGGCTTTTTTAGGATGGGACATTGGCTTGTCACCAAATCGACCCGCAAACATGTAAGTATGATTGTTTTTTCTCATCGTTCTTTGAAGCTCAATAATTTCAATGGCACTGCTGTTGAGTGGTACTGAGCGAGCAAGACCTGCTTTGGTGTGAGGTAAGAATAAACTCGGTTCACCATCATTAAATCGTAAATCTTCCCATTTAGCGTTGAGTATTTCACCTGCCCGCATACCTGAAAGCAAAGCAAGCTTGAAAAAGTTGGCTGCGCTCTGATTAGTATCTTCATCACAAGCTTTGAGAAAACGTGTGATTTGCTCGCTACTCAAAAAGAAATTGCGTTGATTGTTCTCCTTGAGTTTTTTCAGGTGGGTAGCGGGGTTAGTGTCTAGATGTCCCCACTCACAAGCCAATTTGAGCATACGGTGTATAAGTGACAGCATACGGTTGATACTTGCTGGTTTCAAAATGCCGACACGACTGTCCATGAAACGTTGAATTTCTTGTGCTCGAATCGCATTCAATTTACTTTCTCGCCACAGAGGATAAAAGTAGTTTTTCAATATGGAGATGTCATTGCGATAACTTAACTTGTTGGCCTTGGCATAAGGCAGGTAGTGTTCTTCCGCAAATTCATAAAAGTTCACCACGGCACGTTTTGCATCACGTTCTGCTTTAGGGTCAAGACCATCGGCAATCATACGTTTCAATTCGTACGCTCTCAGTCGAGCATCTTTTACATCAAATGCGCCCAGTTCCCCAATCATTAAAGAACGTTTTGTGCCCTGAAAGCTGTAGCGAAATAAGAAACGTTTAATACCTTTACGATTAACCAGTAAACGTAACCCCGTACAGGCGGTATCTGAATACTCGGTCTCTTTACTTGCACTGTCAGGTGGTGTTGCAGGTAGCTCAGATAACTGAGTTTTTGAAAACTTAAAACGTTTGTTGGTTATATTCATCAGGAATACCTATTTTTGAATGAGAAAGGAAGACGTTTAACTGCCGTTTGAGTACAGGACAAAGTGACAGGCGTTTTTGAACGGGCGGAATTACCCATTAATTGATTGTTGTATTTTCATTAGTCAAAAAAAGTAGGCGAGGAGGGGCTAACGTTAAAGTGAGGCTTAGCAACGGCTAAACCTCATAACTTACTGTTTACCGAGTTTCTTGAGCTTCTTACGCCATGCAGCAAAATCACCAGTAAATAGGTGTAGAAATAGATTCTTTTCACTGACCGATAAGATACCTTCCGCACGTAAACACGCACAAAGGAATCCCGCATTGTTACTACTACTGCCTTTGGTAAATACGGGTTTTAGCATCGAACTTTTAAAAGCAATAGCGGGTGTCAGTGGTTTACCTAAGCATTCTTCAATGCAATCAAGCGAAATCCATTCTTTTGAAAACAAACCACCCGAAGCGTTGGCACTAATTCGTAAGCAAACACACCCATCGATTAATGCCAGTTGATATTCCAATGCTTTGCTACCCTCTAGACTGGCATTGAGCTTGTTCGCATTCGCCGTTTTTAATAAGCAAAAGGTGGCGTTTTCAATTGAAGCCGTTTCAGTTTCAAGGTTCATAGTGTTCCCCATTGTATTTGTAAGACTCCAACAGCTTGTCTAAAGCGTTATGTACACCGCCTTGAAAAAGCAAATAGTTACCTCCACCTGCCTGAGTCGTAATAACCAAGGCTAAATACCAATTGTCAGCTAAGTGCGTAATGAACTCAGAGCATTCAAATGAATCAGTTAGGTCAGTGACGTTTTCCAACACCAGTTCAATGTTGTCTTCGGGCATAAAAGCAAAGAGTTGAGTTTGGTAGTCGTGCCAAAAATGTTCAGCTGCATCAAAGGATCCAAATGGGGTTAAACATTCAGCCATTAACGCGCCCTTGACCGTTTCCGGATGGTTAAGGTGTTTGATCTGTTCTAGTGAAGTGAGTATCTTCATTTAGCTCCCCTTAATCACTTGGACCAAAAACGAGACCGATTAAACAACCCGCTGCACCACCAACAGTTGTCCCTATTCCTGGCACGATACTACCCGCACGCATTCCGGCAATAGCACCAGTAAGAGCACCCTTTAAACTTGGTTTGATAATGATTGATGAATCTTGATTTGTGATCATGTGTTACCCCTAAATAGTCAATAAAATGAAACTTCCAGAAGGTGGAGTTCAAATCATTAATATCTAGTTGAAATTGAGTCAGTTTCGGTAAGTAGATGGATGGACACTCAGCGTCAGAATCATTGAATCTTTATAATCTATAAAAATACGCTCAGCCACGTTCGAGGCCGCTTCGCTTAATCTTTAAATATTAGAAAAATTAAATAATAGTTTTACTTAGGGACCGCGACAGTGGAAAAACAGTGAAATGGTGAGGGGGTTGTTCGGTGAATCGAAATTGAAGTCGTGAAGTTGCAGCTTTTAGGAGTCCTCCAAATTGCGGGGCGTTTGGGGTGTAACTAGGATTGGTAGTCGTTGGGGCTATTGCCAAGTATTTGCTTGGTGAACGTGGCTATGTTGAATTGAGTAAGGAAAGAGTCGGGAAGTGCGAGTTGGGCTGGTCTATTGCTGGTCTTTGACCGTTTTTTGAAGACGGAAGTTGAATTGGTGTTGAGTGTTTTTTGTGAAATACAGTAGGTGTTTGTTTACTTTTTTGCAGGCGGGGGGAAACGAGGCGATTTGCTTGTGCGGAGGGTCTAACAAGGGAAAAAGGTGTAGGTCACTAGTGATCTGAAATCCCCAGCCATGGACCGGCCCTTAAACGAAAAAGACCCTCGAATTTCTCCGAGGGCCTTATCTTAATTGGTGGCCCCTCCCAGACTCGAACTGGGGACCTGACGATTATGAGTCGTATGCTCTAACCAACTGAGCTAAGGGGCCGACTTACGATAGTCGTCACTATCGAAAGCGGGTGAAAGTATACGAAGTTTGTTCGCGCTTGTCACCCGTGTTTTAACCACTATTTACTTATCTTGTTTCAATTGGTTATCTGTTAAGCAGTTTTGTGGTTATTAAAGTCAGTTGCAACGACTTTTATCGCTATTAACTCAAAGCGTAGAGCATGAATTCGCTGCAATGAGTGATATTGAAGTGAGTTGTTGGGATTGAATTGTTGGGTATGAGTTGTTTATGTGAAAAACTTAACGCGTTAAATATGAGGTATAAAAAAACCTGCCGAAGCAGGTTTTTAACCACAGATGACTCAAATAAGCTTATTCGTCTAGGAACGACTTTAATATTTCTGAGCGAGAAGGGTGGCGTAACTTACGTAACGCTTTAGCTTCAATCTGACGAATACGTTCACGTGTTACGTCAAACTGCTTGCCCACTTCTTCAAGAGTGTGGTCGGTGTTCATGTCGATACCGAAACGCATACGCAGTACTTTTGCTTCACGGGCTGTTAAGCCTGCTAGCACTTCGTGAGTGGCGTTCTTTAGACTTTCGCTTGTGGCTGAGTCTAATGGTAGCTCGAGGGTAGTGTCCTCGATAAAATCACCTAAATGCGAATCTTCATCGTCACCGATTGGGGTTTCCATTGAGATTGGCTCTTTAGCGATTTTAAGTACCTTACGGATCTTATCTTCAGGCATCATCATACGTTCTGCCAATTCTTCAGGAGACGGTTCGCGGCCCATTTCTTGAAGCATTTGACGTGAAATACGGTTCAGCTTGTTGATAGTTTCAATCATGTGTACTGGAATACGGATCGTACGTGCCTGGTCAGCAATCGAGCGAGTAATCGCCTGACGGATCCACCAGGTTGCATAAGTTGAGAACTTATAACCACGACGGTATTCAAATTTATCAACCGCTTTCATCAAACCGATGTTACCTTCCTGGATTAAGTCCAAGAACTGTAAACCACGGTTGGTGTACTTTTTCGCAATAGAAATAACCAGACGTAAGTTGGCTTCAACCATTTCTTTCTTAGCACGACGTGCTTTGGCTTCACCAATCGACATACGACGGTTAATGTCTTTAATGCCTGCTATGGTTAAATCTGTCTCTTGTTCAATGGCCGCCAGTTTACCTACACAACGCGCGACGTCGTCTTCGATCATGCGAAGACCTTCAGCGTATGGTTTCGTGCTGGTTTTTTCTGTGCTAAACCACTCTAAACTTGTTTCGTTACCCGTAAATGCTTTAATGAAGTTTTTCTTCGGCATTTTGGCTTGTTCAACACAAAGCTTGATCACGAGACGCTCTTGAACACGTACGCGATCCATCATGTTGCGCATGCTTTTCACTAAACGGTCAAACTGTTTAGGAACGAGGCGGAACTCTTTAAATAATTCACCGATAACAAATAACGAACCGATGGCTTCAGGGTGGTCACGGCCTTTTTCAGCAATAATGCCTAAGCTCTTTTCGTAAGCTTCTCTAAGTTGAGTAAACTTCTCTTTAGCTTCTTCAGGATCGGGACCTTTGTTGCCTTCTTCCTCTTCTTCGTCATCGTCGTCATCGTCGTCATCATCGTTATCGTCATCATCATCGGTGTCAGCCAATTCTGAACCAATATTGGTGGCGGTAGGGGCGACGTCATCGTCGTCAGGATTGATAAATCCAGAGATAATATCAGACAAGCGTAATTCGTCAGCTTCGTACTGGTCGAATTGCTCTAAGATCATTGCGATAGCTTGAGGGTATTCACTCACAGAACTTTGTACTGTGTTAATACCTTCTTCGATACGCTTAGCAATAACAATTTCGCCTTCACGAGTAAGTAGCTCTACAGTACCCATTTCACGCATGTACATACGTACTGGGTCAGTGGTACGGCCTAACTCACTTTCTACGGTTGCGAGTGCTGCCGCAGCTTCTTCTGCAGCATCTTCGTCTGTGTTGTCTTCCGACATCATCATGTCATCGGCATCTGGCGCTTCTTCAAAAACGCGGATACCCATGTCATTTATCATCTGGATAATATCTTCAATCTGATCTGAATCGACCATGTCTGCTGGTAAGTGGTCGTTCACTTCAGCATAGGTTAAGTAACCTTGCTCTTTACCTTTAGCGAGCAACAGTTTGAGTTGCGACTGCGGAGTGTGATCCATAGATATCATCCAAGTTTGGGTAACTGATAAAACGATAGGCCATCTAGCTACGCTAAGTGGCGCGCAAATCGTCAATTATAACTGTGCGGACTCATCTTAGCTAGTCCGTGGCACCGTTTTGTACGCAGATTATTTGTTAATAATTGGGTACTATTTTGCAATGCCTTTCATTATCGCAATTAACTTTGTGAGCTGAACTTTTTCAACTTTTGTCAAAGTCTGTTTCAGGCTTAGCTCTTGGTATAGTTGTTCAATATATTGATTATTCAACCATATCAAGGTTTGCTTAAACTCTGGCAATACGTTTTCATCCGCCACTTGATGGTCCCATTGGGCTAGCTTTGTTAGAGTGCTTTTTTGTTCATGCTCTCTATGCAGTTCAAGTAGTTGTGCGCTGTTTAACGATTGCTCTCGAGTCATGTCTAGCAAGTGTCCTAGTAATGCGATACCAGGCATTTGCAGTCGTTGTAATGCAGGCTGAATGGCTAAACCGAAGCCGAGGCTCGGGTTTTGAACAAGTAAGGCAATGGCTAACCTTAACGGTGTACCACGGCCTTGTAAGCCTTTTGCATTAAGCGGTTTTGCTTTGTTAACCGCAAAACCGAGTTTTTTCTTTAAATCTTCGCTACTGTTCATGCCTAATTTGTGTGCTAGGTTTTCTAACAGCAAATTCTGTAGGACGGTATCCTGTACCTTTTCAATTAGCGCAATGGCTTGCTTGGCTAATGCCCCTTTATCCGAGCCATGATTGCTACTTAATGTATCAAACAAAAACTCTGGCAATAACATGGCTTGTTGCATTAGTGCTTCAAATGCATCTTTGCCAATTTTTCTGACCATGGTGTCAGGGTCTTCGCCTTGTGGCAAAAACATAAATTTAACCTGGTCGCCGGGTTTTAGCAGTGGCAAGGCGGTTTCTAGTGCTCGCCATGCCGCTTCTCTTCCAGCGCGGTCACCGTCATAACAACAGATGACTTGTTTGGCACTACGCACCAACAGTTGAAATTGTTCAGCAGTGGTTGAGGTGCCTAATGATGCTACTGCGTAATCGACCCCAAATTGTGCCAGGGCGACGACATCCATGTATCCTTCAACAATTAACACATGTTGTGGGTCACGGTGTTTTTGTTTGAGCTCATATAAACCATAAAGCTCATTACCCTTATGAAATATGGGCGTTTCTGGAGAATTCAAGTATTTTGGGGTACCTTCACCCAAAACACGTCCTCCAAATCCGACTACGCGACCTCTGCGATCACGGATCGGGAACATCAATCTGTCGCGAAAACGGTCATAACGCTTACCGTTATCGTTGGCAATGAGCATGCCTGCTGTCAGTAATTTGTCTTGTGCTGCCTGGTTTTGGCGATAACGGCCCAGTAAACCATCCCAACCGTCTGGTGCAAAGCCAATACCAAATTGTTCAACGACCTCGTCGGATAAACCACGAAATGCGAGGTAATCAATTACTTTTTGTTTATCTGTGTGCTGCCGTAATTGAGACTGATAAAAAAGGTTAGCTTCTTCCATCAGTTCGTATAAATCGCGGCTTAATGCTTGGTCAGGCCTTTTTCCGCTACCTTGTTCTCTTGGTACGGGGATTCCGAGTTGGCCGGCAAGTTCTTCAATGGCATCAACAAATTCGAGGCGATCATATTCCATGACAAAGTCAATTGCATTGCCGTGGGCGCCACATCCGAAACAATGATAAAACTGCTTGTCTCTGCTGACGGTAAAAGAGGGTGATTTTTCACTATGAAAAGGACAACAAGCCGAGTGGTTTTTACCGGCTTTTTTCAAAGGAACTTTGCGATCAATTAGATCGACTATGTCAATGCGAGCTATAAGCTCATTGATAAAATCACGAGGTATCGCCATTGATTGCTATTTTTCTCGAATTTACTTTATCAACTGATTTAAACAAACAAGCCGTGCAAGTGCACGGCTTATTCAACATTAAAAAGCGATTACTTCAATTTAGCGCGTATCATAGTACCAATGGCACCTAAATCTGCACGTCCTTGAACTTTCGATTTTAATGCTCCCATTACTTTACCCATATCCGCCATGGTTGCAGCACCTACTTCAGCGATAGTGGCATCGATAATCGTTGCGACTTCATCTTCAGTAAGTTGTTTCGGTAAAAAAGTTTCAATAACTTGAATCTCTTCTGCCTCGGCTGCAGCTAACTCCGGACGACCGGCTGCTTCATATTGAGCAATCGAGTCACGGCGCTGTTTCACCATTTTGGTTAATACAGCTATCGCTTGTTCATCAGTCAGAGTTTCGCGGGTATCCACTTCAATCTGTTTGATGGCGGCAAGTGCCATACGAATTGTCCCCAGGCGTACTTTTTCTTTAGCACGCATGGCGTCTTTCATTTGGTCTTTTAGCTGATCGGTTAAGTTCATAATGAGATTAATATAAACGTACGCGACGTGCGTTTTCGCGAGAAAGCTTTTTAGCTAAACGCTTAACTGCAGCAGCTTTTGCACGCTTACGAGCAGTAGTTGGCTTCTCGTAGAATTCACGAGCACGCACGTCAGCTAAAATACCAGCTTTTTCACAAGAGCGCTTGAAACGACGAAGAGCTACGTCGAATGGTTCGTTTTCACGTACTTTAATAATTGGCATACGCCATCACCCCTTAGGTGTAGTTATGTTGGTTGGCTAAGTCTACAGTTCAACACTGTCTGTCATGAGTTTAAAAACAAATGCCAGCACATTAAACAGCAGTGTCTCAACTCAATCCAAAGGCTATTTAAAATGGTGCGGAATTTTACACCGAGCAGCGACCATTTGTAAACCCCTGATTGATTTTCTCTTTGCGTTGGCTGTAAGGCACTCATTTTTAATATGTTAGCTGAATTTAATCAAAACTCTGGCAGGTTAAATACTGAAACATTGGAGTATTTACCTCGACACGGGTAGAATTAGCGGCCATATTTTTGATGAAGACGAGAGATTATGCGGGTTATTGGTATAGAGACATCCTGTGATGAAACTGGGATTGCAGTGTATGACGATAAATTAGGCTTAATGTCGCATGTGCTATATAGCCAAGTCAAATTGCACGCCGATTATGGTGGTGTGGTGCCTGAGCTCGCATCTCGTGATCATGTTCGTAAAATTGTGCCGCTAATTAAACAGGCGTTAACTCAGGCTAATTCAAGTTTAGATGACATCGATGGCGTGGCGTACACCAAAGGCCCTGGGCTCATTGGTGCGTTGCTTGTAGGTGCCTGTGTAGGTCGCTCTTTAGCTTATGCATGGAATAAACCTGCTGTGGGCGTACATCACATGGAAGGCCATTTATTGGCACCTATGTTAGAAGATGATGCACCGGAATTTCCGTTTGTCGCATTGTTAGTGTCAGGCGGTCATTCTATGTTGGTGCAAGTTGAAGGCATTGGCCGTTATCAAGTGTTAGGTGAGTCGGTTGATGACGCCGCGGGTGAAGCGTTTGATAAAACCGCCAAGCTAATGGGACTGGATTATCCCGGCGGACCACGCCTAGCTAAATTAGCGCAACAAGGTGTACCAGCTGGGTATAAATTCCCGCGACCTATGACAGATAGACCGGGATTAGATTTCAGCTTTTCTGGTTTAAAAACCTTTACCGCCAATACTATTGCGGCAGAGCCTAACGATCATCAAACTCGGGCGAATATTGCTCGCGCGTTTGAAGAGGCCGTTGTTGATACCCTGGCAATTAAGTGCAAACGAGCTCTAAAGCAAACGGGTTATAAGCGATTAGTGATAGCCGGTGGCGTGAGTGCAAATACGCGGTTACGTGAATCGTTAGCTGAAATGATGACTAATTTAGGCGGTAAAGTGTACTATCCGCGGGGTGAGTTTTGCACCGATAATGGCGCAATGATTGCTTATGCGGGTTTACAACGTTTACGCGCTGGGCAGATTGAGCCTTTGTCTGTTAAAGGGCAACCTCGTTGGCCTTTAGATACCTTACCTGCAGTAAATTAGCGTTAACTGCTCGTGATGATAAACCTAACTTTTATTCGATGAGTTAGGTTTTTTTATGGATTTTTTTCGGGAGACTTTACTTTCTTTGCCAAGGCGCAAACGGCCGATATTGTCTTTATGACGAATTAAAATCAAGGTAGAAAGCATCGCAACAGGCAGAATAAACCTATCATCTAACCACCAGGTATAAAAAGGCGCGAGTGTTGCAGCAGCCATGGCTGCGACCGATGAGTAACGCGTGATAAGCACAAACACAATCCAAGTAACGATAAGGCACAAGGCTAAATCGCCACCAATGGGCGCCATTGCACCAAATGCGGTAGCGACACCTTTACCGCCTTTAAAACCAAAAAACAGTGGAAATATATGACCTAGACAGGCACTGACTGCAATAAAGCCTAGTGATGCCGCATCAAGACCTATTTTATAGCCAAGGTAAGAAGGCAAAGCACCTTTTAGCATGTCGAAAAATAGGACTAAAACCGCAGAGCTCACGCCGCCGATCCGCAATACGTTTGTGGCGCCAGGATTGCCAGAGCCGCTGGTTCGTGGATCAGGTAAACCTCTTATTTTACAAACCAATACGGCACTTGAGATCGAACCTGCTAAGTACGCGGCGATGATCATCAATATTGTGACAATAACGGTGTTCAAATTGGTTTCCTTACTCTTCTTAGGGTATCATCGCGCATTCGTTTGTAAGACAGGTATTTTTCAGTATCCACTGACACTGTCTTCACGTTAACATTGTTGATTCAAACAAGCTGATTAAAATACGTTGCTTCAAATAATGTTAATTGCACAACAGCGCTTATCCTACTGCTTTAATTCATTAGGAAAAAGGCCAAATGTGTATTATTAAGCATATAATCGGTAATAAAGTTTGATTAAGATGATCTTCGGGTCTGTTTAAGTCGTTAAGGTGGATAGTTGCATGGATAAAGTGCTTATACGTCAGTTAGCCATAGAAACCGTGATTGGTATTTATGACTGGGAAAAAAAGCTTCACCAAACATTACTGATTGATTTAGATATGGCATGGGACAACCGTCTCGCTGCGGCCAGTGACGATTACGAACACGCGTTATGTTACGAGACTGTATCGAATCGCTTAACGGCACTTATTACTGAAAAGCCGATTGAATTAATTGAAACCGTTGCCGAAATGATTGCGCAATGTTTGCAAGATGAATTTAACGTACCCTGGGTTAAAGTGGTGGTGATGAAGCCTGGTGCAGTGCCTCATGCGGCTTCGGTGGGCGTTGAAATTGAACGTGGCCGTATTTAACAGTGTTTCTTTTATCGTATTAGCAATTTAGGTTAGTCAATGGCACGTATTTACATCAGCTTAGGCACCAATATTTCTCCTGAGCAACACCTTAAAGCCGGTTTGCTTGATTTGCAGCAGTATTTTGGCGCTTTACAATTATCGCGGGTATTTGAAAGTGAAGCGGTTGGATTTAAAGGCACCAATTTTTTGAACATGGTTGCCGCCGCAGATACCGACATGAGCATTGCTGATGTGGTCGCGACGTTTAAACAGATTGAACAAGCTAATGGACGCATTAAAAGCGAAAAGAAGTTTAGTCCAAGAAGCTTAGACATTGATTTGCTGTTGTACGATAACACCGTTTGCGCTTTACCAGTTGAACTCCCCCGTGGTGAGATTTTATTTAATGCTTTTGTATTGTGGCCATTAGCTGAAATTGCCCCCGATTTGCAACACCCTGTTGTACAAAAAAATTATCACTCGCTTTGGCAGGCGTATGACAAACAATGTCAAAACCTGTGGCCTATCGCGTTTGATTTTCCTGCAGAATTACAACCAAGTTTAATATTATCAACTCTCTAAAAAGTGACTCCCCACAAGGAAAAATATGGACACGTTTCAAGTTATTTTGTTGGCATTGATTCAAGGTTTGACTGAGTTTTTACCCATTTCTAGCTCGGCGCATTTAATTTTACCCTCACAGCTTTTCGGCTGGTCTGATCAAGGCTTGTCATTTGACGTCGCGGTCAATACAGGCTCGTTATTTGCGGTGGTGATTTACTTTCGCCATGACATTGTGACCTTAGCTAAATCATGGTTTAGCAGTTTTACCGGTAAACAAAGCCAGGAGAGTAAATTGGCCTGGTGGATCATTTTGGCAACGATCCCAGCCGTCATCGTCGGTTTTACGGCCAAAGACTTTATTGAAACTCATTTTAGAAATACCTTAGTGATTGCCATTACAACTATCGTGTTTGGTTTGTTTCTGTGGTTGGCTGACCGTATGTCAAAAGCGCAATTAAATGAGTTTCAAATGGGTTGGAAAAAAGCCCTGCTTATCGGTTTAGCTCAAGCGATGGCACTGATCCCTGGAACATCACGCTCTGGTGCCACAATGACCGCAGCCCTGATGCTTGGCTTAACCCGCGAAGCGGCGGCGCGTTTCTCGTTTTTAATGTCAATTCCGGTGAGTTTTGGTGCGGCCTTACTGGTCACTAAAGATTTAGTTGAAAGCCCTGCTGCTATTGATTACCAAGCGCTTGGTTTGGGCATTGTAGTGTCGTTTATTGCAGCATACTTGTGTATTCACTACTTTTTAAAGTTTATTAGCAAAATCGGCATGACCCCATTTGTGATTTACCGTTTATTATTAGGCGGCTTATTGCTTGGTATGCTCTATCTTTAAGATGATGGCTAAAAATTAATTACACACTTTATAAACGGGTAGCAATACCCGTTTTTTGTTTTCATTATTGGTAACTGTTTGTTATCTCGAGTTAAGGTTTACTATGACTCTACCGCTATTATGCCCAGTGTGCGCTGCACCGATAAATCAACATCAAGCTTCAATGGGTTTTTATTGTGACAATAAACACCATTTTGATAAACATGCTCAAGGTTATTGGCCGTTACTGAGTAATACCAAAACTAAACCTCAAGTGTTGTCGCGCCAGCAAATGCGCGGTCGTCATTTTTTGTTGGAGTCAGGGCTATTTACGCCACTTATAACCCAATTACAAACAAGCTTGTTAAATGTATTAAATGCCAGTGGTGCGCAAGCTTTTGAGCATCTGGATTATCAGTGTGCAGATGGTTATTACTTACGTCAGCTGGTTAGCGCTGTAGCTGAGGCAGGTGTTGTATGTGAGCATTGGGGTATTACCGATGCCGAAAATGCCATCTATGCAGCGGCTAAAGCGCAAACCCCTGCAAAATTAATATTAGCCGCACTGAAAAAACTGCCTTTTGCGACTCAATCAATGGATGTGGTTACTGTGCTTGATTCTCTTTTAAAGGGAAAAGAATGTATTAGGGTATTAAAAGATAGTGGCCGAATTGTCATGCTACAGCCAGGCGTGCGTCATTTGTGGCAAATTAAGCAACAAGTGTATCCTGATTTAACGGAAAAGCCGTTACAGCTTAATTTACCGAATGAGCTTGAGATTGAATCACAGCAACAAGTAACGTTTACTCAATCGGTTGCAGGCGAACAGGCGCTCACGTTACTAGACATGTCGGTGTTTGGTTGGCGAGCGAATGATGAGTTAAAACATCAAATAAAGTCGAGTGCGATATCTGAGCTAGAGTTTGATTGGCAGATATTGACGCTCAAGAAGCGGTTATAAAAATTTATTCTTAAGCCAAATTACAATCGATAAGATAAAGGTATGTCTGGTGTATCAGGAGCGTAAGAGTCAAGGGTTAAGGCGCTTCGCGACCAGATACTTCGAGGCCGGATACTACAATGGTCAGATGCTAAGATTTAATAGCAGGTGCTAAGATTTCTGTAGGATTGTTTAACAAGATTAAAGGGTTGAACAATTAATTGGGGAAATGCTGACAAAAAAGGGGGGGGGGGTGACGAGTGCTGGGTAGATTTACCGCTCAATTCTTTATATGGCACAAATAATTAAGGCTTGACGTTGAAAGCTACCTAGGTAGTAAATCAACAATCAAGCCCTAATAATCAACCTATTAATATAAGCTAATTTTTAATAGCAATTCTTACTTTTTGTAAGAAGAAGCCATGTTGTCTAAACGGTCGTTAGCACGTTTAGCTTCGGCTTGTGCGTCCATAGAAGCAGCTTTAGCGCCTTTAACATCGGCAGATAGCTTGCTTTGCTCAGACTTTAAAGAACCAACTTCTGCTGATAGTTGATCAACTTTGTTACCTAGGTTTGCTACGCTTTCTTCTAAAGCAGTAGTGTTAGCACAACCACCTAATAAAGCAGTCATCGCAACACCAGCAATCATCAGTACTTTTTTGTTCATGGGTAAATCCCTTAATATATAGGTTGTTAAATAGTGCAACGGCGTGTGCCTTTGCAACGGCGTAATTATGTCACAGTTTTTTTTATTTGCTATAGGCAAACAAAAGAATATTTACTTAAAATAGCGAAATAAATGAAAATTGCAAGTCTACAAGCTTAAAAGGGCAATTATTTATCGATTTTATATAAATCTTAGTGATTTATTGCTTATTCACCGCTAAAAAATGCACTTTTTCGCTTTTTATCATAAACCTTGTGACACCCTTTTGTAGCATGTTTGTTAGTTTTTAACCAATTGTAATTTAAAGTCATTAACACATTGGATGCGTTTTAGCTGTAATTGGCTTTTTATTGCAGCGCCCTGGTGCCCCTCAGCAATAATTGACTGTACATCGACTTGAGTCGCTAACTGATAACATTGCTGTAAATATTGGGCTTGCGGATACAAAGCATCTTCAAATCCTGTGCGGCCTCTTATGTCGCCATGGCAACATAACAATAAATCGGTGAGACGTTGTGGTTTGCGCCACAAATCGGCTTTATCGAACAGTTTGACGATCGTTTCTGCTCTAAGTTCAAATGCATTGTGAATATTTTGGTGTTGGTCGCTCACTAATAGTGCTAAATCACGATAGTCGTTTGGTACTTTAATGCGGGCACATAATGCCTTAATGGCGGGTAAGCCTTTTTGTCCATGGCCATAATGTTTCGGCCAGTCTTGTTTTGGGGTGAGGGCTTTGCCTAAATCATGTACTAAGGCGGCGAAACGGACTGCTTTATTGTCGCTTAATAAACTTGTCTGTTCTAACACCATTAGCGTATGAATTCCGCTGTCGATTTCGGGATGCCATTTTTCTGGTTGTGGTACGCCAAATAATGCATCTATTTCAGGAAAGAGCACCTCAAGGGCTTGGCATTGCCTTAATACTTCGAAAAATATTTGTGGGCTTTGAGAGCCTAACGCTTTGTCGCATTCTTGCCATACGCGTTCAGGTGTGAGGTGTTCAAGCTCACCACTGTTTGCAATATCGGTCATGAGTTGCAATGTTTCGGGCGCAACGGTAAAGCCTAAATGATGAAAACGAGCGGCAAAGCGTGCAACGCGTAACACGCGAAGTGGATCTTCGACAAATGCCTGCGATACATGGCGTAAGATTTTTGCCTCAATGTCTTTTACACCCTGGAATGGGTCATACAATGTACCTTGATCATCTTGCGCGATGGCATTAATGGTTAAGTCTCGACGCAGTAAGTCTTCTTCAAGGGTCACTTGTTTGTTGGCATTACAACTAAACCCCTGGTAGCCATAACCGGTTTTTCGCTCCGTTCTGGCTAAGGCATATTCTTGTTGAGTTTTGGGGTGTAAAAATACAGGAAAATCTTTGCCGACTTGTTGATAACCCTGTTCAAGCATTTCTTCGACACTGCTACCGACCACCACATAATCTTTATCAACAACAGTTTGATTAAGAAGGGTGTCGCGCACGGCCCCGCCGACTAAATAAATCTTCATGGCGTACCACAACGTGTAATAATAAGTGGCTTAAATATTATCAGAGTTAGATTTTTACGGCTAACTTTTGACAAGTAAACACACAAGCATTAACGTGAGCCGTCAGTTTCAAATAAGGATTTTTGGTCGAATGTATAAAGCCTTCTATGGATTAAACGATAATCCGTTTTCAATTGCGCCTAACCCTCATTATATGTTCTTAAGCGACCGTCATCGTGAAGCGTTGGCTCACTTAACTTATGGCCTGGGTGAAACCGGTGGGTTTGTGTTATTAACCGGTGAGGTGGGTACCGGGAAAACTACCGTGTCGCGTTGTTTGTTGCAGCAAATCCCTGATAACACCGATACCGCTTTTATCCTTAACCCTTCATTGACTGAACTTGAGTTACTGGCGACATTATGTGACGAACTGGAAATTAACTATGGCGACAACCCGACGTTAAAGCAGCTAACAGATTTGATTAGCATGTATTTGCTTAATAACCATAAAAACGGTCGCAATACGGTGTTGATTATTGATGAAGCTCAACATTTACGCTCTGAAGTATTAGAGCAGCTGCGTTTACTCACCAATTTAGAAACCAACACTAAAAAGCTGTTGCAGGTGATTTTGATCGGTCAGCCTGAATTACAACAATTGCTTAAACGCCAAGATTTACGTCAATTAGCTCAGCGTATTACTGCGCGTTATCATTTATTACCGCTAAATAAAGAAGAGATTGCGCTCTACGTGTTGCATCGTTTGCAAGTGGCTGGTCGTCATGAGCCATTATTCACCCGCAAAGCGATAGCAGCATTACATAAACATTCTGGCGGTATTCCGCGCTTGACCAATTTATTGTGCGAACGGGCATTAATGGCGGGATATGGCCAGGCTAAAGTGCCGATTGACCATAAAATGGTTAATCAAGCGGCGATTGAAGTGTTAGGTGATATTGACGTCTCTGCTGATAAACGTTGGCCATTTGTCGCTGCCGCGGCGCTTGTGTTGGCATTTGGTTTATCTTTTTACTTATTTAATCGCACAGCAATTGATGAAAACATCAATGCAGCGGCACTGTTGCCCCCTGTTTCTGCCAATGTTGCATCCTCGGAAACAGACAGCGCGCCAAAAACGGTTGCCACTGTAGCGCAGCAGCCCGCACAAACCTCGCCAGCGGTGAATGCTGAGCAACAAATTTTACGCCAGGCAATGTTACAAAGTAGCAGTATCGATAATGCATTTGCCGGTTTATTTGGTTTATGGAATAAGCAACCCATTACGGGGTTATCTGCTTGCCAGGCTGCGCAACAGCAAGAGTTAGCCTGTTACCAGCAGCAAGGTAATTGGCACAGCATTATGCGCTTAAATTATCCAGCGGTTGTCTACTTGCAAGATGCACAAGCCAATGTGTTTTACGGAGTTATTGTTGAGCGTCAAGCTGAGCAGATTTTGTTGCAATTAGGCGAGCAGCAATTTTGGGTTAACAAAGATTGGTTTGACCGACACTTTAGCGGCACGTTCGAAATATTATGGCAACCCGACAGTGTGTTGCCTCGTGAAATTGGTCAGTCTTCGAGTTTGGCGCAAGTGCAATGGCTTGAAAATAGTTTAGCCATGGTGAATCAGCGTCGTGCCCGTTTATTAACTCAGTTTGACAGTGATTTAGAACAGCAATTAATGCAGTTTCAGCGTCAGCATGGTTTAAAGCCAGATGGTATTGCCGGCAGTCAAACACTCATACAACTTAATTTGTATTTGAGTCAGCAAGGACCCAGGTTGGCCACTGCCGAGGTACGCCGTTAATGTCTATTTTATTAGATGCGGTTAATCGTAATAAACAGCAACAAAGTGAGGTGGTAGACCTACTGTCGACACCTGCTACTCATTATTCTTCGCCATCACGCCCAGCGAATAAATTAAAGCCTTACAGTTTATTAACGGCTGCGATAGTTTTGGGCATAGGCGCAGCCTGGGGAATGAGCGTGTTGTTAGTTCCTCAACCCGTTCAACCTAAGATTGAGTTACCGGTTCAGCCAGAAACGCCATTAATTGTAAGTCAGCCCGTTGCCAAAATCAGTCAACCTAAACTGAATAACCACACTGACACAAATTCTCAAGCTAAAGACGAGATCCGTTTAGCGGGTAAAGTGGCATTGCCGATAGCCAAACCGTTTGATCAATTTTCCCGCGCTAATAGTAACAATGGTTACGCAAATACTAACAATGTCAGTGATAGCAATGCATATGATAACAATGCATATGATAGCGATGTTTATGCCAATAATCGCGATGCCAATAATACTGAGTTAACCGATGTGTATTCACCGCCAGATACAGTGGAGTTAAATACTAATCGGCAATTACAAGTTCAGAAACAACAGGCACAAGACCAGCAACAAGCATTTCAGCAAGAGCAAATTATATTAGGCGCCAATGCTAACAGGCGAGGATTAGCTGAGCTTGAGGCGTTACGAATGCAGGTGAATACTGCGGCGCAAGAAGTCGATTTTGCCTCGGTTAAAGCCCCCTCAATTGATGAGCGAAATAACTTATTGGCGGCGTTTGAAGTTGCACTTAAAGATGTTGAGTTTGAACAGTCTGTTAATCAACAGGTCACTGAGCCAAAGCTTGACCCTATTCCTAAATCCAGTAATCAACAGATCCCTAAGTACGGCGATTTGCCTGCCAGTGTGCAGTTACAAGTGCCAGAGTTTACTATTAATGCACATGTGTATTCATCAGAGCCTAATAACCGTTGGTTAAATGTCGATGGTGTAGAGTTACAACAGGGGGACATGATTAAAAATAAGCTGACGATTATTGAAATTCGTCCTCGTGATATCGTACTTGATATCAATGGTGAGCAATTTAGAGTGCCAGCTATCTAATCAACCTGAACTCGGGATAAGAGATGAACTTATACTATTTAAAATCAACATTTTACCACTAATCTCTTTCAAACTTGTCATTTGTTCTGCTAACAAGACGAATTGACGCGTCAATAGCTAGCCTATTGTAAGTCGATTCAACGCAGTTAGCCGGGCAAAGGACTGTTTGAAAGGCGTTTATTATCCCGAGCTCAGGTTAATCAGTATCACGTTGGCTAAAAATAACAAAGGCGCATCATGCGCCTTTGTTGTTGGTGAGTATTAGAGACGAGCTTTAGCCGTGAATATGGTTAGCTAAAAACAAGGTTAATCCATATCCCAAGCAATAACATAATAGTAAAGCTGGTACATATTTCAGGTAGCTTACAAATGTCAGCTCTTCTACTTTACTCATGGCAATAATGCCTGACGCTGAGCCGATAATGAGTAATGAACCACCCACACCCACAGCATAAGTTAAGCCTAGCCATTGCGCCGTGGTCAACACTGGATCTGCTTTTAATAACGCCGCCGTTAATGGCACGTTGTCTAATAATGCTGAGCCCATACCTGTAAAGAAGTTAGAAATACTTGGATTGTACATTCCATACACATCAGTTAGCAGATTAAGTGTGCCAATTTCTTTCAGCATGCCGACCAATAATAAGATCCCTAGGAAGAATAATAAGGTGTCAAATTCAACCTGACGTATGTACTCAAGTACCTGTACTTCTTCGCTGTTACTCTTGTTCGTGCGGCCCACTAAGAACATTACTGACAAACCGAATAAGAAAGTTAATACCGGCGGAATACCAAATAATACGTTAAGTACCATGGTTAAAATAATGGTCGCGAAGAAAATGCAGCCAATAACGATATCGACAGTATTGTAATTTTGTTCGACAGGTGTAGTACTCACATGGCCTTCGGCTTTAAGTGAAAATAATACCGCCAGTAAACCGACACTGATCCCTGCTGGAATGAACAAAATCAGTAGTTCAGAGATATGCACTTTGCCGGCTAAGAAAATCATTAATGTAGTCACATCACCGGTAATCAGTGCAACACCGCCAGAGTTAACCGCAAAAATAATCAACACGGCCATACGGCGACGCATTTGATTGTCTAAATTGAAGGTGGTTAGTAAGCCTAAAGACACTAAGGTTGCGGTCACGTTGTCACAAAATGTCGATAACACTAATGAAAACATACCCACTTGTAACATCAGCATGCGCACCGACACTTGTTGTGGAAAGATTTTCTGTACTAATACCTGGATCATACCCTTAGCATTAAGGTAGGCCACAAAGGTCATGGTAGACATTAAAAATAGCCATAGAGTGGCAATTTCTAATAAGTTTTCATTGAGCTCTTCACCTACCAATTTACTATTTTCTGGACTACCAGAGGCCATAAAGAGGGTTATCCAGGCGATACAGCCAAGGAACAAGGTGGTTTTTGCTTTGTTAATATGGGTAACTTCTTCGAGCACAATACTTAACAGTGCAAGCACCGCAAGTGAGATAAGAAAGGTATGTAGCATGACTGCAATTCCAACTTTGTGTTGTAGGTAATCAAGATCATTACCGTGAATTTCTGCTCACTTAATTCAAGCTGATTTTAAGGTTAAATTAAGCTTATTTTTTGGCGGTGCGATCACATCACACCCCGAGCATTTTCGCAATATAGATCACGGTTTTTTCGTTAATTATCGACCAAAGTCGTGGATAAAATTATGGACACGGGAAAGGGATAGGAATTCGTGTTAAAAAAATAGGATAAACAATTTAGTTGTTTATCCTATTTTTGTTGTCAACTATGCGCTTAACCTAAAAAAGCGTTTAGCCTTAGCATGATTTACTTCATAGCGGCAAAGACACGGTCAACAGCGGCTAAGGTGTATTCGATTTCGTCATCGCCATGAGCCATAGACAAGAAGCCTGCTTCATAAGCGCTCGGTGCTAAATACACGCCTTCATCTAACATAGCATGGTAAAAATGACGGAAATGCTCCATGTTGCACTTGGTCACTTGGGCAAACGAGGTCATTGGTGCCGTGTCTTCAGTGAAGAAGAAACCAAACATACCGCCAGCATAGGTGATGCTTAACGGAATACCGTGTTTGTCTGCCGCGGCTTTAAAACCTTGTGCAACGCGTTTGGTTTTATCGGCAAGCGCCTCATATAAACCTGGTTCACATAAGGCATCCATTTGCGCAAGACCTGCAGTCATCGCGATAGGGTTACCCGATAACGTACCTGCTTGATAAACAGGGCCTGTTGGTGCAATAAACTGCATCACGTCTTTACGGCCACCAAAAGCACCTACTGGCATGCCGCCGCCAATCACTTTACCTAGGGTGGTTAAGTCTGGTGTTACGCCATAGAAGCCTTGTGCACCACTCATAGAGACACGGAAACCTGTCATCACTTCATCGATGATTAACAGCGCACCGAATTCATCACAAATTGCGCGTAGACCTTGTAAGAAGCCTTCTACAGGTGGAATGCAGTTCATGTTGCCAGCAACCGGCTCAAGAATGATACAAGCGATATCGTCTGGGTGCTGCTCGAAAATAGCACGCACAGAATCAAGGTCGTTGTAGGTTGCTGTTAACGTGTGCTTAGCAAAGTCTTCAGGAATACCAGGCGAACTTGGCTGACCAAGGGTTAATGCGCCAGAGCCCGCTTTAACTAATAAGCAGTCAGCATGGCCGTGGTAACAACCTTCGAACTTTAAAATATTGTCACGATTAGTAAAACCACGCGCTAAACGAATGGCACTCATGGTCGCTTCTGTACCTGAGCTGACCATGCGAACCTGTTCCATTGATGGCACCATTGAAATCACTTTTTCAGCCATTTTGACTTCAAGTTCTGTCGGTGCACCAAAAGACAAACCATTTTCAACCGCCGCTAATACAGCCTGACGGATTTTTGGGTGATTATGACCTAAAATCATCGGTCCCCATGAACCTACGTAGTCGATATATTTTTTACCGTCAGCATCGAAAATAAAAGCACCATCGGCTTTTTCGATAAATAACGGCGAACCACCAACACCATTAAAGGCACGTACGGGTGAGTTAACGCCACCTGGAATGGTCTTTTTAGCCTGTTCAAATAAGACTTCGGAACGGGTCATGTCTAATCCTTAATATTGTGTGCCAATTATCTATCGGCTTTACGTGAATACCAGTTTACTGGGCACTCATACTTTTCGAGTTGGTTTTCAACTCCAAGTGTTAATGCAAAGAGCGCCATACGGATAAGTAAGCCGTTGTCGGCTTGTCTAAAAATAGCCAAACTTGGATGGCTGTTTAAATCATTGTCGAGCTCGTTTGCTTGTGCGCGCGAATCTCGAGGTAACGGGTGCATAATCACGGTATTTGACTTGCAATGTTGCGTGTAAATATTGTGATTTAAGCGAAACTTGCCGCGATACTTATTAGCTTCTTCTTGTGACGGAAAACGCTCTTCTTGAATGCGGGTCAAATACAAAATATCGGCTTGATGTAAATTACCTTCAAGCTGCTCTGTTATTGTGATCTTATGGCCAGCATTTTCAATGTCGGCGATCACATAGTCAGGCATTGCTAGCTCACTGGGTGAAATCAATGTGAACTTAATGTCTTTATGCATACAAAGTAAGCGCGATAAAGAGTGAACGGTACGGCCATATTTTAAATCACCTACCATCGCAATGTGCATACCGTCGATGCCCATACCTGCGTGGCTGAGCTCTTTTTTAATGGTAAACAAGTCAAGCAAGGCTTGAGTAGGGTGCTCATTGGGGCCGTCGCCACCATTAATCACTGGCACGCGGCTACCTTCTGCGAACTCTTTTACTGAGTAAGCATCAGGATGGCGCATGGCAATCACATCAGAATAGGTCGACAACACTCTGGCGGTATCATACAACGACTCGCCTTTTGATAATGACGATGATGCCATCCCTGTGGTTTCACGAACATGGCCGCCAAGTAAGTTGAATGCACAGCCAAAGCTGACGCGAGTACGGGTGCTGGGCTCAAAAAACAAATTGCCTAAAATCGCGCCCTCTAACACCTTGGTGCGTTTTTCTCGCAGTGCGTAGGGGGTCATTTTGTTAGCAACGTTAAAAATAGTGTTTATTGAATCCAGATCTAACTGGTTTACGGAAAGGATATGTGAACCTTCGAACTGCATCATCAGCCTGATTTCCAGAGTGTAGGGTAAAATATCCACCAAAACAGCATGCTATTTTACCGTTATTTTATAGGGTATTTATCGGTTTTTTTTATAATGTGGCTGAGGCAAAATTGTAGCAGAAAATAAACAGCAGATAAATATGTCCCACGAGATTCACTTGCTTTGAAATAGAACAACCTAGTGAGAATTATGTCCCCATCATCAAGGTGTAAATAATGGGTAGCTCATCAATAAATGGCTAAATTTGCCCAGAGCGGATCTCTTGCAACAAGTTTGTCCAGCTGATTACCCCAACCACTTTCTGACCATTGGGATTATTGGGACTGTCGCGATAAATATACACTTCACCCGAACGTTTAGCCGCTAAAGCTTCATAGGCTTCGTTGAGTGTGGCACTGTCTGGCAACCCAGGCATAGGGTGACGAGACAGAGTGGTCGAGTCTTCAAAAGACTGCATTTCAAGGCGCAGCATTTCTATTTTTCCTTCGCCATTGCGAACCAGTACGGGCCGACCTTCTGCGCGCTTTAATACTTCAAGCAGCAGTTCATCGTCATCGTTTACAATCACAAAGCGGCGGTCCATTAACACTCTTACGCCTTTCTTTTGTAAGCCCTGGTTTAACGGTGCAACCTTGTAACCCAGCCCCATAATGTCTAATTGTTTTAAGAAAATAGAGCTAGTGTTAAAGCCCTGGTAAGCCACCAAAAATGCCGGGATGGTAATAAACATGGCCGGTAAAATAATGGATGTGTCGTTGCTCAGTTCCAGCAAGGCCACCAGTGCAGCTAATGGCGCGCTTAAACAAACGCCCATCATGGCGGTCATGCCAATGACGGTATACAAGCCAACATACGGTGCAATCGATGGAAATAATAAGCTACTTAAAATCGCCAAAATAGCGCCGACTAATGCCCCGATACCATAAAGTGGACCAATTAATCCGCCAGGGACACCAAAGCCAATAGCCGCAATGGTTGCCAGCATTTTTGCCAGTAACAAGCCAATTAAAAACAATAGGCTAGGGTGTTCGCTAATGGCTTCATGAATTGCAAAATCACCAGAACCTAACGCTTGTGGCATCACAAGGCCAATCAAGGTGGTGATCGCTGCGGCAATGAATAAACGGTATATGAGCGGCCAGTTTTGGCCTTTAGCGGTTACGGTTAACAGAGAAAAGTTAAACAGTGCCGCAACGCAGCCGAGCACTACACCGCCGATAAGTAAAATCGGGTAATGGTCTAGTGGAATGCGGATAACATTAATGAGTTCATATTCGTGTACATTGCCAAATACCAATTGGCTCGATACTGCGCCGCAAATGGCCGATAACATAATCGGGAAAAAATAATGAATTTTGTATTCGCGTACGATGACTTCAAATACAAATAATACGGCCGCGAGTGGCGCGTTAAAGGTTGCTGCAATCCCTGCGGCTATGCCACTGGCACACATAATACGTACGCTGTTGTCTGGCAGGCTAAATTTCTCAGCCATTACACTGGCGCTCACCGCGCCAAGGTGTATTGCCGGGCCTTCTTTACCGACAGAGAAGTTACTCATCAGGGCAATTAAGGCCTGAAAAAACTGCCCTGCAGCTGATTGCAGTGGCACTTTGCCATAATGTAATTTAAATCGATGCAAAACATAGGCAATGCCCATGCGGCGGTAGCGCTTTGAGCCTAACAATGACAATAACCAAATTAATGCCGCGCCAATCAACGGCAGATAACTTCGCCAGTCAGTTAATGTTGAACTGATAGTATTCGTGTCCGAAAGCAGATATTGTTCTGCCCAAACTAGGCTTAAGCGAAACAGAATAATGACCAATGAGGCAATTATTGCAAACAGCAGAGCCAGTGCACAAAGTTGTACACTAATTTTGGCTTGAGACAGTTTATCTCTAAATTCATTGTGCAGATATTTGCGCGCCGCTCTTTTGGCGTGAATAATAGCGACTTTATTTATCTTAAATTGCACTGTTTAGCTCTAGGCTCATTGGCATTCGAATTCTTTAAAAGGTTGTTACCTAATGTTAAATTATCACCGTTGGTTAGACAGACTGCAAGTTTTAGAGCGTAAAAATAGGACATCGAGCAAATACTTACTCAGCTTAGTGCTGGTGTCATTTCTATTGGGCGCGGTTAGTTTTAATCTTTGGCTGTCGTTTGCTCCAGACTCGACACCCAATAGTGCCAGTGGCAAGCGTAAATTATTACAGCAACTTGATGAGCAAGCTCAAGTCATAGCAAGCCGTAATATGGCGCTAAGTATTGCTGAAAATGCCAACAAAGAAATGCAAGATATGTTTAGTCAACAACTGACCCAGCAAAAAGCATTAGAGAAAGAGCTCGCGTTTTATCGCAGTGTTATGGTCACCGATGCAGACGTTGAAGGGGTTGCCATTAATACCGTAGAGCTGGCGCAAGGCGTCAGTGCCGAGCAATTTCAATTACGTATCGTGTTAACTCAGTTGCAAAAACGCAAGGCGAAAGTGAAAGCCAGCGCCGAGGTCACCTTAATGGGTAGCCAAAATGGCAAGACAAGCACATTGTCGTTAAATAAGTTATTGAACAAAAAGTTAGATTTTGAATTTAGTTACTTTCAAATTATGGACAGCGATTTTGTTCTGCCGGTAGGGTTTAGCTTGAAAAGGATAGCCGTTAAAGTGAAGGTGAATGCGAGTCGCGGCGTTAAAGGCGGTGCTATTGAGCAAACCTTTAACGTGCCTGAGCTGTTAATGGGCGAAAAAGAACTGCGGGTAATACTTGAACAAAATAGTCAGGTAAAGGATAATTCTTAGTAGACACCGAAGTAAGAGGTAGTAATGACTGAACAAACTGATGCAGCAATGCCGATCCAATTTACCGATGCTGCAGCAACTAAGGTAAAAGGGCTGTTAGAAGAAGAACAGAATCCTGAATTAAAACTACGTGTATACGTTACAGGTGGTGGTTGCTCTGGTTTTCAGTATGGCTTTACGTTCGATGAAAAAGTCAACGAAGGTGACTTCACTATTGAAAAGCAAGGCGTACAACTTGTTGTTGATCCAATGAGTCTTCAATACCTTATGGGTGGCGAAGTGGATTATACATCAGGCCTTGAAGGTTCTCGTTTTTTTGTTAAAAACCCGAACGCAACGACAACCTGTGGTTGTGGTGCGAGTTTCTCGGTGTAATCGTTATATCCGAAACTTCTTGTTGGGTAACAAACCTATAATAAAAAAGCCGTCGAAAGACGGCTTTTTTATATCATTTTAGCGAGAAGGTTAACCGCTAATAATATTGAAGTTAATGCGCGACTTAAACCATGCTTTGACCTTGGTATTAAAGCTTATCCACACTTGTAACATCCCCACAGCGATAAGTACGCTATAAAGAATCCAGTCTGGCACGACTGTTTGGAACACACCAAAATCAACAGTGGTAGGCCCAGCGTCAAGATTATCAGGGTCGTACATAACAATCGGTAACATGCTGTAGAGCATTAGCTGAAGCAGACAGTAAACTCGCAATAAATATAAAGCCGCTTTTTGTCTACCCACAATACCCAGCACTAACATCAGCGTTAATAAACATAACATTGCACTGAGTTCTGACATTGATTGGGCAGCAATTAGACCGCCAACCGAGGTAATGACATAAACCAGCATTAACGCGATAAGTCGCTTTGGTATGCTGGGTTTGGCCGCGTCAGTAGTGGTAACTGGCTGAGTTGATTCTTGGGTCATTATGCGCGATTCAATTAGTGCTTAGACTGCGACTTTGGTGTTAAACGTTCGTTCACTTCGTAGGGTGGAACCACCACACCTAAGTCATCTTGCACTGGGAATACCGCAATAAATAAATCGTCATCTTCCATGCCGCTCACCCAACGCTCTTGAAATTCTGACAATGGAATCGCCAATGGCTCACACTCATTCCATTCGTCAACCGCCCACAGTGCGGCAGTTTCTTCTGACGGCCACATCGGGATGCAGTCTTCATCTTCGGTGGTTAGCATGACGCAACCATCTTGATCTTGCAGAGTCCATATGGTTTGTTCTGCTTTAACTTGCTCAACCATATAATCGTAACGGCCTTCTGGCGTAAGATTCATTAACTCAGATACACTTTTGACTTTGTTGCTCATATTGACTCTCATTAATTAGTAAAGGCTTTGCTAAACCCAATCGATTTGGCAAATTTGCAGTCATCATAACATTGAGACTCGCATTGAAAAAGTTATCTTGCTCTAAAACGACCGCCTAGCACGGCTGGGCGCGATGCACCTGTAACAGCCGGTAAGTTGGCAGGTAAGTCGTTATGATGACGCATAGCAAGCCAGGCAAAGGCTATGCCTTCTACCCATTTGGCATCTACGCCTAGGCCTGCAGTGGTGTCCATTTTATAGCCTGGGACTAATCGCGCTAGGCGTTGCATTAATTCAGTATTGAGTGCGCCGCCGCCGCACACAAATAACTCGCCTGTGGCAGACAGCTTATTGATGTCATTAGCAATGCTGTGGCAGGTTAGGTCGAGTAAGGTTGATTGAATATCTTCCTGGTCTAAGTGGCTATAATCAGCTAATTGCTGCTCAAGCCATGCCTGGTTAAACAGCTCTCTGCCTGTGCTCTTAGGCGCAGATAAAGAAAAATAAGAATGCGATAATAGCTGCTTAAGAAACTCAGGATCTGTTGCACCAGAGGCAGCCCAGGCGCCATTTTCATCAAACGCGTGGCCTAAGCTTTGGTGAACAAAGTAATCAATGAGAGTGTTACCAGGGCCGGTATCAAACCCGAGAACATCATCACTGTTGCCTGGTAAATAAGTAATATTAGCAATACCGCCAATGTTTAAAATCACTCGCGTTTGCCCTTGTTTAGCAAAGACTTGCTGATGAAATGCGGGCACGAGCGGTGCACCCTGGCCACCGAGTGCAACATCTTTGCGTCTAAAGTCGGCAATGACATCGATGTTGGTTTCAACAGCGATGGTATTGGGGTCACCAATTTGCAGGGTAAAGCCCATTTCTAAATTAGGCATGTGACGCACAGTTTGTCCATGCGATCCTATTGCGATAACTTGCTCTGCAGTAATATCGGTTTTTGCCAGTAAGTTATTCACGGCTTGGGCAAATAATTTACCGACACTGCGATCAAGGCGACCTAAGCGATTGATTTCATCATCGGTTGCAGCTTGGCATAAGCGCTGTAAGCCTTTTAACAAATGGCCCGGAATCGCTTCAGTATGGCCGGCAATTAATTTGGGTTGCTCAGCGGTAAAATCAACTAACACGGCATCGACGCCGTCCATGCTGGTGCCCGACATCAGGCCGATAAAATATTCTGGCTTAGACATGAAATACTCTCTGTACTGAAGTCGCGAGCAAGGCAGACAAATTAATTGCTTGCCAATTGCTGCTGTTGATTTGATTTTAGTTGCGCCATTAACTGCTTGCTTAATGAGGTAAACTTACCTTTTTCGCTACGGTTAATAGGCATAGATTTTGGTAAATCTATGGTGCGTGGATTGCGATGTACACCGTTAACAATGAACTCATAATGTAAATGGGCACCGGTCACTCGGCCTGTTTTACCCAAAGTGCCAATCACTTGACCTTGTTTAACGGTTTCACCACGGTTCACTTTGCGTTTAGTTAAGTGTAAATATTTGGTGGTGTAGGTTTCGTTGTGCTTAATGAAAACATAGTTACCATTAAATTGATTGTACCCAGACTCAATCACTTTGCCTTTACCGGCGGCTTTGATCGGTGTGCCGATGGCTGCAACATAATCAACACCACGATGGGCCTTGATTTGACCGGTTACCGGGTGCAAACGTCGTGGGTTAAAGTTAGAGCTGACATACTTAAAGTCGACTGGCGAGCGTAAAAACGCTTTACGCATGCTGTTGCCGTTTTCTGAATAGTATTCACCGTCGGTGTAACGCACTGCGGTATATCGTTCGCCCTGATTAATAAACTCAGCGGCTAAAATATTGCCGTTACGTAAAAATTGGCCATCGGCATATTCTTGATCAAACAATAATGAAAAATGATCGCCTTTACGAATATCTAAAGCAAAGTCGACGTCCCAGCCAAAAATGTTGGCCAGTTCCATAATGTGATTTCCTGACAAGCCTGCGTCAGCGGCGGCGTTCCAAAAGTTGCTTTTAATGGTTGCGGTAATAAACGAGGTACGACTTTGCACTTCTTTGGTGTTTACCACTTCTTTGTAGCGGTCATTGTTATGACTGATCACCAAGGTAGACACTTTATCCATGCGATAACTCAGTTCTTTTAACTCACCTAAATCATTTTTGCTGATGGCAATTTCTTCACCTGGCATAATGGTAAGCAAATTCTTTTTCGCCAAAGGCAGTTGAGTAATGTCATACACATCTTTCGCGGTTAACCCTGCACGGCTGAATAAACCGCCTAAAGTGTCACCTTTTGCGACTTCATAATATTCAACGGTGTAATCATCGTTGCTCGCTTGCTGTTTTATTTTGGCTTTTTGTTTGGCGAGTTGGTTATCAATATCTTTGAGTACTCCATCGACACCCTCTGGGCGGGTTTGCAGCATCGCAAGATGTTGTGCAAATGCCTCGTCGTCAGCCGTTGCAGATACCGACTCATGTTTGTTCACATTTTGTGGTGATAATGTACTGTTATCAAAGATATTGTCGGCAATCTCTTCTTGCTCAACGTCTTTGTTGTCTGCGGGGGGCGTCGGGGTTCTAAAGGCCAGCGGAGCAGAATAGCGAGTATCATTTTCTGTGGTATTTTTATCTGTTGATTTACTCACTAATTGGGTTTGTTTAGATGCTTGAGCATCTTCCGATGGAAACATCAGAATAATAGTGGTTAACATCACTAATAATGACAGTGTGATTTGATGTGCTTTTGGCAACAATGTGAATAAAGTTAGAAGCTTTGCCATTGACTCAGGTACCAATTTCTCTCTAGTGTTGTTATCTGCTAAGTGTACACTCTTTCATTTGCCGTGGCTAACAAGTAACATAGACCTCTTTATTTTTTGTGCAAGCCCTGGGAGTTGCAGTAGAGATGGCGAATTTAGATCAAGTATTGGCAGAGATTAAGCGCGGTACCGATGAGATATTACTTGAAGCGGATTTGCTTGAGAAACTGAAAGAAGGGCGTCCATTACGCATCAAATTAGGTGCTGATCCTACCGCTCCAGATATTCACTTAGGCCACACGGTTATTTTAAACAAAATGCGCACCTTTCAAGAGCTCGGTCACGAAGTGATTTTCTTGATTGGCGATTTTACGGGCATGGTCGGTGACCCTAGCGGTAAAAACAGTACCCGTCCTCCGCTCACTCGCGAGCAAGTGCTTGCTAACGCTGAAACCTATAAAGAGCAGGTCTATAAAATTTTAGATCCCGCTAAAACTCGTATCGAATTTAATTCTAGCTGGTTAGAGCCATTAGGCGCCGCTGGGATGATCCGTTTAGCATCACAACAAACCGTTGCCCGTATGATGGAACGTGACGACTTTAAAAAGCGTTATGCATCAGGCCAAGCGATTGCTATTCATGAATTTATGTACCCATTATTGCAAGGTTATGACTCTGTTGCGTTAGAGGCTGATGTTGAATTAGGTGGTACAGACCAAAAGTTCAATTTATTGATGGGTCGTGAGCTGCAAAAGGCGGAAGGGCAAAAGCCACAAACCGTGATCATGATGCCGCTGCTTGAAGGACTTGACGGCGTTAAAAAAATGTCTAAGTCGGCGTACAACTATATTGGCGTGAGTGAGCCTGCTAATGAAATGTTCGGCAAAATCATGTCAATTTCAGATGATTTAATGTGGCGCTACCTTGAGCTGTTATCTTTCCGTCCACTTGAAGAGCTTGCACAGTTCAAGTTAGATGTTGAAAACGGCACTAATCCACGTGATATTAAGATTTTATTGGCCAAAGAAATCATTGCGCGTTTCCATGATGAAGTGCAAGCACAAGCAGCACACCAAGCCTTTATCGATCGTTTCCAAAAAGGCGCGATCCCAGATGACATCGAAGAAGTGGTGTTAGAAGCGGGTGAAGGCTTAGCGATTGCTAACTTACTAAAAGATGCTGGCCTTGTGGGCTCAACATCAGACGGTATGCGCATGATTAAGCAAGGTGCGGTGAAGATGGATGGCGAAAAAGTGGAAGACAGTCGTCAAATCTTTAATGCTGGCCTAGATGCTGTATTCCAGGTAGGCAAGCGTAAGTTTGCTAAAGTGATTTTGAAGTAACGCTTTAATCACTCGTAAAAAAACGGCTTATTAAGCCGTTTTTTTATGTCTGAAATTTATTATTATTATTATTTATTGCGACTCAAGTTGATCTGACATGGTTTGATAATCCATTAAATCCATCTGTTCTATCAAACGTTCGGTATTGTTATCAAATTTAAGCGTCGTGACACCGGGTACCGCAAGGTCAATAATCTTCCCCGGTTTGCCGAATTGATCACCCGGGCCGCGTAAACGATAGCTGCCAATAATCACCACCAGCGAACCGGTATTAAACATGTGTTCTATGTTTAAACGGTATTCAAGCACGCCTTCATGGGCGCGTTGTAAAAAACCAATAATTTGTCGTCCACCTGTGTAGGTGGTATTCGCTGTTTTGTCGAAAAAAATGGTATCACGAGAATAAAAACGTCGTAAAGTCGAATAGTCATGATCGGTTAATGCTTCCATGTACTTCATGGCTAGCTGCTGCTCTTTCGGCATGTCACCAATATTGGCGCTGATTGAAAAACTGCAAACTAAACAAAATAATAGCAATATTATTCGCACATTAAATTCTCTTTGTTTTTAAATCGAAAGCCGGTAAAGACAAATGCCAGCGGATAGCGCTTAGGCGAATGATTAAGGTACTGATCATTGCGATAAACATCGATGTCATACTGTCCATGCCAACCGCCAAGCTTAAGGTATAACAAATACCACCCACGATGGAAGCGGTTGCGTAAATCTCTGTACGTAACACCATAGGCACCTGGCGGCACAGTAAATCACGAATAATGCCGCCACCGACACCGGTAATTAAGCCCATAACGACGGCAATCATGCCAGATAATCCCATTAATAAGGCTTTTTCGGCACCAATCACCGTAAACAATGCCAACCCTAACGCATCGGCTACGGGTAAGGTTAACGCCGGTAATTTATGCGGTTTACGCACGAGCACTAAACAGGCCAACACAGTGGCTAAAATGACAATGATGTAGTTAGGATCGCGGATCCAAAATACCGGTGTTGCGCCAATTAATGCATCACGAATACTGCCACCACCAATTGCGGTCACAGAGGCAAGTACGATGACCCCAAATGGATCCATTCGATGTTTACCCGCGGCCAGCGCACCAGAAAGCGCAAATACTGCGGTACCACATAAATCGAAAATGTAGATCCATTGACTCATTTACTTAGCTCTTTGAGGTGAATGTTGAGAGCATCAACTGAGATGCGAATTTCAATCACCGATAAAATCAATGAATACAGTAACAGCAATAAACTTAAGCCAAACACCACCGAGCCAGTTTGGTTAAAGCCTGTGTAAATTAGTATCATGCAAAGTACGCATAGGGCAAAACTACTTACTCCCGCTTCTTGCATTTTGCGGATAATAATAATGCGCTGACGTAAGTTTTTTATTTGGTCGCCCTGCACTGGTTTTTTATCGTTACTCAGTTGACGGATTAATGCCGCCAGTGAGAAAAACCGGTTGGTATAGGCCAGCAGTAACAATGAAATAGCCGGAAAAAGCAATGCCGGAGTGGTTAATGATACATGTAAGTTGTTGAGCAACATGGTATTCCTAAGCAGGTCTTTTAGCCGGTAATAATCAACTGTCAGTGACTATAGAGGATTTACACTGTTAAAGATGTAAGCCTTTTGCCAGACGTTAATATTAGCAATCGATTATGACGCTATGTCGTAATGTGTTAATAACTAATAAGTGTGGGCGTATTATCGCTAAATACTGCTGTGTTTAAAACAGTATTTACCTGTTTTAAATAAATCTTAATCCAGTCCAAATTAATGGCAGTAATAAGGTTAAGCTAATCCAGAATAGATTGGCTGTTTGTGTCACTGTGATCGCTTGGTTTATATGGCGATAATCTGGCAGAGGTCCGGCTTTTACCTTGGGTAAGTCAACGCGAATAGTTTGGCCATTGTTGATAAATTGCTGCGGCCCACCAAGCTCAATGTTGAGTAACTTAGCCGCTAAGGCATAACTGCCATAATGGTTATTAAGCTGCTGTTTATTACCTGGTGCTGGCAACATAGACGACACAATAGAACTTAATCCAAGTTGGCCAAATTGCATTGCGAGCGAGCAATGCCATAGCAAGGTAGGAATAAAAAAGATCACTCGATTAAATTGGCCTACAAAGCTTGAAAAAATATGAAAGTGCGGATGATAAGTCGGCCAGCTGTGTTCAAGCTGCCTTAACATTCTCACCACTAATGCCATGGTTGCGCCGCCCAGAGCAAAAAATAATACCGTGGCTAAGGTGCCATAGATTGGGGTCGTAAATAATTTTTCGATAGTGGTTTTACTTAAGCCAACCGCTGATAACACTTGCGTGTTTTGGCTGACCCATGGCGTGAGTAATTGTTTGGCTTCTTGTTTATTATCTGTTTTGATAGCCAGTGCCACTTTTTCGGCAACCGGCTTAAAAGCAGAATCACATAAACAAAAGTACACAATAATCAGTTCAAAAAACCACGGATATGCAGCAAGGCTAAGTAAAAAGCTAACAATAATGCCGATCGGAACGACCAATAATAATGTCGCTAAAATGCCTGCTGTCAGTTGTTGGCTGACGGCGCGCTCTGGATGATTAACCTTAGTTGCAATCAATACTGCAATGCGATTAAACCAAAGCAGCGGTTGCAGATCGCGTGGAATAGGAACAAAGCGAGCCAATATTAACGCACAAAATAAAATACAACAGCTTTGCAGCAACCCACCGTCCTGGCTCAACAATTGCGGATCGAATAATTGATTAATCATAGAGACTCAATAGTTGCGCTAATCAAGCTAACGGGATAAATAAGCTGCTGTTCAGTATAGCGGTAAAGCGACTGGTTCAGCCTCTGTATTGATGAGAAAATGAACCAGTATATACCCAAACAACCTGAAGATGTTCGATTTCAGCAAGAATTTACACGCGTTTAGGCAAGGCATTGATTGCGGGTAATGGTCGTTCCCTTTCCAAAATCAATAACGCAGCATAAACACGTGTAAAACTTGCCCTTTGGGAGTATCACCGTGTTCCCCTGATTATTAAATCAAGAGCGTTGTTGCGCTAATTTATAAGGTACCTACATTACCGTATTAACGCGCCTAGTATTGAAAACACGGTGAAGCTCTGAAACACGGATCTTCAAGTTGATTGGGTATATAGTAGATAATCTACAGCTGTTGTAACAGCGCAATAACCATCATGGCAGAGTGCATGCCCGCTTTGATGATGTACGAGTCGAAATCAACTGGCGAGTCATTATTTGCATTGTCTGATAACGAACGAATGACCACAAATGGCACGTTAAACTGATGACAAACCTGAGCAATGGCAGCGCCTTCCATTTCGCATGCGGCCATAGTTGGGAAGTTTTCGCGCATCACTTTCGTGCGGACAGGGTCACAAATAAAGCTGTCGCCAGTACAAATTAGCCCTTCAATGGCGTTTACTTCACCGAGTTCAGCCACGGCTTTTTTCGCAGCATTAACTAATGTGTGGTCGGGTAAAAACGCGGCTGGCTGTTGTGCCATCTGACCAATTTCATAACCAAAAGCCGTCACATCAACATCGTGGTGACGCACTTCAGATGAAATCACGATATCGCCTATTGCCAATGTATCAACAAATCCACCTGCTGAACCGGTATTAATCACATGAGTCACCGCAAACTTTTCAATCAGTAAGGTTGTTGCAATACTCGCTGCCACTTTACCTATACCTGAGCGTGTCACAACCACTTCTTTATCGGCAATATTGCCACTGATAAATTCGATACCAGCAATAGTAGTGTGTACAGGGTTGACAATGGCTTGCACTAAATGAACAACTTCTGGCTCCATAGCGCCAATAATACCGATTTTCATGGATAAACCTTAACTGATTAAACAAATTCGAATGGGCGCTAATATAGCATGGGCGCGGAGATTTGTGAAAAATACGCTTGAGTTAAGTGATTTGTGCGCAATGGCCAAAAACCGCTAGCGGAGCGTTATCCTGCTAACGGTTTTAAATCGATAATTGAATTAAAGAGGGTTATTGGTGCTGACTTTGCGACAATAAATTATCGATGGCTTTCACTACGCGAATACTGGCATCTTCCATGGTTTCAAGATGAGCTAAAATCGTGGATTCATCACCAGACTGCATGGCTGCTACCGCTGCTTTACCCGCAATGTGTACTGTTTTATGGGGTTGCTCAATCGCTTTAAAGCTGGACAAACTGGCAAACTGCTGGCCTTCGCCATGGTAATACCATTTGCCGAGGCGGCATTCAGTGTGACTATTAACACTGGCCTTGCTGTCTTTATTAGCTAATATACTGTAAACGTTATTTTTCCAAACGCTATGATCTAACTTTACCGTGGTTAAAAATGCGGTCATTGACGCTTCACCAATAACACGTTTCATCACGCCAGAGCTTTGCAGTACTTCGGTAACCACTTGATCAATTTGTTCAGAAGAGGCTGCAATATCACTTGAACAAGTTTGGTTTGTTATCACAACTTGTTTAATTTGTTCGGTTTGCTCTATGACCGTTGCAACTAATTTTTCAATATTGGCGCTGGCATCATGAGCGTTGCTTGCTAATTGACGTACTTCACTGGCGACAACGGCAAAGCCACGCCCAGCATCTCCCGCACGCGCCGCTTCAATGGCAGCATTAAGTGCAAGTAAATTTGTTTGTTCAGAAATTTGTTGAATTGATGACACCAGGTTGCTGATGCCATTAGCAGATTGGCTCAACTGGGCTGCGGTCGCCATACTTTTTTCTGCATGATCATTTAAATGCCCAGCACGATCTTTTAAGTTACCAATAGCCATACGGGTTTGACCGAACAGTTTGTCCACTTCAGACAGCATTTGTTTTTCGTCGTCTAACTTAATTGAATTAGCCAGAGTGGTGTCACGAATATCATTGAGCATCGTGGCACCTTGTAATTGTATATTAGCGCATGCTGCATTATGTTCCGATTGATTATCAAAAGCCGACATTTGCTCTGCTAACTCAGCAACACGTTGTTGTAGTTGAGATATTTCATCGCTGTGTTGTTGCTCTTTTCTAACGATTTGTTGTTCTAGGTCGGCAATGCGAGCTTTCAAGCTTTGGGTAAAACCGATCATATGGTCTCTTCTGGTTATTTTTATATTAGTAATATAGTGGGCAGATTTGAACGTTTTATCAAGCGCTGCAGATGTTACGTATCACAAATGAAGAGAATAAAAAATCTCAATGTTAAATTGGCTAATGAGTATGGAGTTCTATTTATATTAGTAATACAGCACGTTGTAGTTAATTTAACTTGCTGTATTACAATAACGCTTCTAAAACGTTATTTTTTATTGTTACTAAAAGGCATCCACAATAAACCGTTTAACCATGCATTTTGTTTTGCGTTAGGGTATTGGGTTAAGCCAATATCAATTTGGGTATCAGGTTTACTGGCCTTTGCTGTGTACGTGCCAAATAATTTGTCCCACCAGATAATACTAAAGCCAAAGTTGCTGTTGCTTTCACTCATCAGTTGGCTGTGATGTATCCGATGCAATACCTGAGTGACCAGCACTAAACGGGCGAGTTTTTCAATTTTTGCGGGTAAGCGAATGTTGGTGTGGTTAAAAATAGCAAAGCCATTAAGCAATATCTCAAACAAGATCACCGCTTCAGCAGGGATACCCAATGCCACAATGGCAATCGCTTTAATGCCTAGGCTGGCAATGATTTCGATAGGGTGAAAGCGCAATGCGGTACTGCTGTCGACGTGGCGATCGGCATGATGCACTTTGTGCAAACGCCACAATACTGGAATACGATGAAACAACCTGTGCTGCCAATAAATCAACATATCAAGTAGCAACACGCTGACAGCAATATTCAGCCAAACTGGCAAGCTTAAATAATGTAATAATCCCCATTGTTGTGAGCTGACATACAAGGCAAAGCCGGCTAAACCTAATGGCAGTATTAATCTTGCGATTAGTGATGAGATAATTAACAAGCCAAAATTACCCACCCAGCGTGTTGCCATTGAGGCTGACTGAGGGGTTTTGCTGAGTTTTCTAGCAGGGAACAAGACCTCGAGACTCATCATTAATACCAAAATGGTTAAAAACACTCCCAATCTGATTGCTGCCATATCATCTATCATGTTTTCGGCTCCTCAATTGCAGTGTTAATTGGATTGGTGTCTGTTGTTGATGACTGCGCCGCTAGATGATTTTTTAAGGTGTTATAGCCGCCGTGAATACGGGTGAAAATGGTAATAGTACCTAAAAAAGCAAACGTATAAGCCAGCTCTGGAAAGTAAGTCGGCCATAAACAGAATGCCACAAAAAAGGCGATAGTTTCAGTGCCTTCGGTCAGGCCATTCAAAAAATAAAAACTTTTATGGGCAAACTGTGGCCGCGGTAGATTGAGTTTTTCGGCTGGGATTGCAAAGGCTAAAAAGCTTGATCCTGTACCAATAAACACAGTGAGTAACACAGCAGCGGCTAACGCGTTTTCATTGGGATTGGCGAGTGCAAATCCTAAAGGAATCGCGGCATAAAACAAAAAGTCGAGACAGATATCTAAATAACCCCCCGATGGCGTAGTGTGTTTTTGATGACGGGCAAGGGCACCATCAAGTCCGTCAATAATGCGGTTTAATACGATAAATAATAATGCTACGTACCAGGCTTGTAGGGCTAAAAAAGGCACTGCTAACATTCCAACCACAAAGCCGATGAGTGTGAGTTGATCGGGTTGTACTTGTTTTTTATCCAGTAGCAATACAAGCGGTTTAAGCATTGGCTTGATCACGGGTGTTATAAATCTATCTAGCATTTGTGGTTTCCAATTAATTGTCACTATTCACACGCTAAAACAGCGAAATGATCTTGCCCTGCGCCGCCTCTGCATCGCTTTGATCGTGAGTAACCATAATCGCGGGCAGCTTGTGCTGACGAATTTGCTCAAACACCAACTGCCGTGTTTCTTGGCGTAATTGGCTATCAAGCTTACTAAAAGGCTCATCAAGTAAAATGGCTTTGGGCTGACTTAATAACACCCTCAGCAGTGCGACTCTAGCTTGTTGCCCACCCGATAAGCTTTGTGGGCTGCGATGCTCTAAACCGGCTAATCCTACTTGAGATAATGCCTGGCTAATATCAGCTTGGCGTTGTGCTTTAGCTCCGGCTGGCATGGCAAAGCTAATATTACCTGCGACAGTGAGATGCGGGAACAGTAAAGGGTCTTGATATAATAATCCAATACGTCGCATATGGCTGGCAGTGTCAGTGATGAGCTGTCCATTTAGGTATAAATTGCCCGTGGCACTAAACCCCTTTGGCAGCATTCCGGTGAGCCAATTTAACAGCGTCGATTTTCCGCTACCCGATGGCCCCATAATCGTCAGAATATCACCACCAACGATGGTTTCGTTTAAGGATAACAACAGCTGTTGTTGCCGCTTTAGGGTTAACTGTTCAATCACCAACGAAGAAGTGTTTGAACTTGCCGCGGTTGTTTGCTCGTGCGTTTGCATTATGTGTCCTTAATCGCGGTGTGTTAACAGCATTTTAGGCAGTGCCCATGCGAGCAGAAAACCAAGAGCTGGGAGCAACATTTGTACTAATGCATAAACCGCACTAGTACGTCGACTGGCGCCATTCGCTAAAGTTACAGCCTCAGTGGTAATGGTATTAATCCGCCCACCACCGGCTAATAATGTCGGTAAATATTGGCTAAAACTAATGGCTAAGCCTAGCGCCGCAGCTATAAAAATAGGTGCTAGCAACATGGGTAATTTTATTTGCCAAAATATTTTTGCCTGGCTGGCGCCTAAACTGGCGGCAACATGACTAAAGCGCGGATCTAAACGCCGGTAACTGCTTGCAAGCGACAAAAATACATAGGGCAATACAAAGAGTAAATGCGCTAGTACCACATTAATAAAGGTATGGTGACTGTTTACTTGCTCTAATACCCATACCAGGCCAAATAAAAACGCAATGCTGGGGATCAGTAACGGTAGGTAAATGATCACACTGGTTAATCTTGAGGTGGCTTTACTGGTCTGTTGCTCAGATTCTAGCGTCAGTAAGGTCAGCACAATCGCTAATCCCGTTGCACACACTCCAATTAACACTGTATCGAGTAGCGGCGTGTGCATTTGTTGTAATGCAGATTGCCAATGCTGGCCAACAAACGTCTGAGACAGTAGATCAGGATAAGCCCAAAAACCGGCGAAAGACCATAACACCATGCCCAGCAAGGCTAAGCCGATAATCGTTAACATCACCAGAGTCATCACGTGAGTGATATTTTGCATGATGGCGCCGGCATATTCGCGCTTACCATTAACCAACATAGATTGAGACAGTTTGTTGATGAGCTTTTCTGCCAACCACCAGCCAAGCAGTAAGAGTAACGTCAGGGCTATCTGCACAATGGCACCAGCCGAAGCTTTAATACGCAAGCTTAAATCGACATCGTGAAACCATTGCATAATGGCCACGGCAAGCGTTGGCGGACTATTGGGACCTAAAATTAACGGAATCTCGACACTGGCACTGGCATAGGCAAGTACCGCTAAAATCGGTAAGCGCAAAAAGGGATATAAGCTGGGCAAGACCACTTTGAAAAAAGCGGTCATCGGGCAATAACCTAGGCTTAGTGCCACTCGATGCTGAGCCCGCAACGTATGGCCTAACTCGGGCTGTGCCAGCACACCTAGAGCCATCAATAATAAAAAAGGCAACTCTTTGAGGGTTAGGCCTAAAATAATACTTAGCCCCATAGCATCATGCGGAAAAAGCCAATCAGGTGGTGAATCCCAGCCACTTAACCAGGGTGACACCAGCCGTGAAAACATCCCTGACGGGGTAATTAAAAAGCCAATGGCAATCGCCGCGGCGGCATGAGGGATAACTAAAATTGGTCCTAACAAGCGTTGAATATAACCTAGCCAGGGGCTAGTAAAGTAACTGCCTAAAATCAATATGGTAATGACAAAAGCCAGTAAGGTACTGATAAAGCTGGTGGACACACTGAGTAGCGCCATATAGCCAATGCCGGGCGTATGCCATAAATCCACAAAGCCACTGACATTAAATTGAGTGTGCCCAAGTACCGGAAACCAGCCAAAAGCCGGTAACACCACTGCAATTAAACCGCCCATAACCGGCAGCACGAGCAACGCCATCATTAAATACGGGCTACTGCGAACCAAGGTATTAAAACCACTTTTTGCTGTTATCACCGCATCACTCCATAGCGTTGTAACCACTGGGTTGCAATGACTTTAGTCCAACTTGGGTGCGGTTCGCTCAATGCAGGACTGCTGTCTTGGTTAGCGATATTGGCACTAGGGTGTGACAGTGCGGGTGGCTCAAACCACTTCTGTTGCTTTGCTGGTAATTGCGATAAAGCAATCACACTGGTGTCGCCCCACACGTTTGCTTGTTGTTTTTTTGCCTGAGCTTTTGGGCTGAGTAAAAAGTTAACCACCAATTTAGCGCTATTTGTATGCGCTGCATTATAAGGAATGGCGACAAAATGGATGTTGCTTAAACTGCCGTCACGCATGCGATAACTTCGGGTGCTGTCTGGTAAATCAAAGCGCGCGACAGCCGCGGGCACTTCGGCGGCCGAAAAGGTAAAGGCCAGTGCTAGCTCGCCATCGCCCATTAATCGGCGCAGCGCTAAGCCGCTGGACATAAAATGTTGGCCTTTACGCCATAAGTTTGGATGTAAATCGTCTAAGTATTGCCAAAGTGGTGGCAATAATAATGCCTGGCTTTGCGCGTTAGCGGGTTGATAAAGCCTATTTTTAATGGCATCAGGCTGACTGTTGTTAAGGGCGATTAGCGCATATTTTAAAAAGCTCATGGCTAAAAAATCAGGCGGCTTAGGATAACTAAATCGCCCCGGATGTTGTTTTGCCCATAAGCTTAATTGTTGCAGTGTTTGTGGTGGCGTTTGGGTCAATAAGCTGTCGTAGTAAAACGTCAGTGCCGCTTTGCCCCACGGCGCTTCCATGCCTTGAGTCGGTACGCCAAAATCACGGCTCATGGCCGGATTATTATCAGGATCGGTTAAGGCAAAGTGGGGCAATTGCGCAACCCAATTTGGCGCCAATAATTGATGCTTTGCCATCGCGGCAAAGTTTTCGCCATTAATCCACACTAAATCGACTTTGCCATTATGATGGTTACTGGCTGATTTTTCTGCCAATACCCGGCTAACGGCTTCGCCTGTGTCGGTGAGTTTTACATGGTGTAATGTGATTTGGTATTGCTGCTTAACTTGCTCGGCAACCCATTGAATATAGCGATTGATTTGCGGATCGCCGCCCCAGGCATGAAAGTACACATCTTGGTTAACACCACGCGCTTCAATCTCTTCCCATGCGCCAAGCTCATTGGTTTGTGCATAAGCTACGCTCGTCCAAAGGCAAGCATATACACTGACACCCAATGCCAAAGCCGCCACAATATGCTTCATTATGTTAGAGATTTTACTGGAGAACATTGGTTTATCGAACCGCATTTAACGACCAGTTATAATCGAGGTAATCGATATCTAATTGCTGCTTATTCGCGGCATCTTGCTGAGCACCATTGAGTGTTAACGCGTTAGGGTAGAGTAATAAAAATGCTTCAACAGAATCCGCACCGGCAAAACCTTGAGTAAAGTCATCGCCATACCATTTAAAAATGGCAGACAAATAGACCGTATCGCCTTTGGCATAATTGCGGCTAGTGTCAGCTAAATAACGCTTGGTTTGGGCATCGAGTTGTTGCTCAAGCTTAGCGCCGGTATAGGCTTCTTCAAGCAGTGCTGGGCAGCCGATGCTGGCACAATTTACCGCAAAATGAATTCTAGGATCGTTATATCGATCGCTACCACGGATCAGTTTATGTTCAATATCATTGAGGCTGCGGGTTTTGCCAAGCAAAGGAATAAAGCTTTTGTCCCAGGGCGAGCTAAAAAATCCGCCGAGATCTTTTATCGATTCAATATCAGGATACTTAGTTAAGATGAGCTCAACCGTCCAGGCGTTATAAGCATTGATGAGCATGGCCAATTGTGTCGATTTATCCCATGCATCAAATTGTGTCTGACTGATGTTGCTCAGCTGCTTGAGGTAACTTTGCAGTTGAGTGCGTTGCTGCTGCATTGCCGCATAATCTACCGCGCTACTGTTGCCATTATTAATCGGCTTTACGTGCTGACTCACCAAGGCTTGCCACTGTTGGTGTAAGGCCTGCTCAGTTGTTGCTGGGATTGCATCGGCAGCCACACTGATTTGACTGAATAGTAGTGTGCTTAAGAGTAGGGGCGCAATGACAACACTTGCGACAAATGCCTTGAATATTGTACTCATTTTATTTGGCTCTCTTACTGCAATTGGCATTATCTCTTGCCCGGCAGTTTCTATTGATTCACGCTTGTTTCATTTAATGACTGGCAGTTAACCTGGGTTAACTGCCACCATTTTATGCTTTTTAAAGGATTAACCACGGCGCCATGTGTGGTATTTCTCTAACCAACGCAGCACGGTTGCTGGTGCGTGATTACGTTTCCACTCGCCAGCGGCGTACTTGTTGCCTTCGGCCCATGTTGGGTAACTGTGGATGGTACCTAAAATCTTATTCAGCCCTAAGCCATGTTTCATCGCTAATACAAACTCAGCAATTAAGTCGCCAGCATGTTCTGACACGACAGTAACGCCTAAGATTTTGTCTTTGCCTTTTGGAGTGATGACTTTAATAAAACCGTCGGTGGCACTGTCGGTAATGGCGCGGTCAAGCTCGGCAAAATCAAAGCGCGTGACTTCATAATCAATCCCTTGTTGCTGAGCTTCATATTCGTTTATCCCTACACGGGCCACCTCTGGATCGATAAAGGTGGTCCATGGGATCACGCGGTAATCGACTTTAAATTTTTTCAAATGACCAAACAGGGCGTTTACTGCTGCGTACCAACCTTGATGCGCGGCCACATGAGTGAACTGATATGGGCCAACAATGTCGCCAGCGGCATAAATATTAGGGTATAGCGTTTCTAAATATTCATTGGTTTGAATGGTGCGATTGGTTTCAATGCCGAGTTCTTCTAAACCGTAACCGCTTAAACGTGCACTACGACCGACAGCACATAACAACTGGTCGTATTCAATAGCTTGCTCTTGGTCTTGATGCTTAACGATAAGGTATTTTTTACCTTCGCGCAGTTCACAGCGCAGGGCCTGGTGCGAGGTTAAAATGTTAACGCCACTGTTACGTAATGCCTGGGTAGCAAACTCAGACACTTCAAGATCTTCTTTAATCATGATGCGCTCAGCCATTTCAACTTGAGTGACTTGTGAGCCTAAACGGGCAAAGCTTTGCGCAAGCTCAGAGCCAATTGGGCCGCCGCCAAGTACCACTAATTTTTGTGGTGCAGCATCAAGTTTGGCAAACTTGTCCCATAAGGTGTCACTGGTAACATAACCGACTTCTTCAATACCTGGTAATGGCGGTACAAATGGGCGGGCACCGGTGGCAATTACAATGCTGCGCGCGGTTAGGCGAGTGGTGTTGCCGTCTGGGTAGGTAATTTCTACTGTCCATGGGTCAATTAACTTGCCGTAGCCTTTGACCACATCAACCCCTAAATTAGTATAACGCTCAACACTGTCGTGCGGCGCAATATCGGCAACCACTTGATGCACACGTGCCATGACTTTTTTAAATGAAAACTCAGGTGTGCTGTCTTCTAGGCCGTAATGATGGGCATTACGTATTTGCTCGGCTATTTTGGCACTTTTAATAATCGCTTTGCTGGGCACGCAGCCATAGTTTAAGCAGTCGCCGCCCATTTCACCGGCTTCAATTAAGGTCACCTTGGCTTTTACTGCAGCGGCAATATAACTGGTTACAAGACCACCCGCGCCAGCGCCAATCACAATAAGGTTGCGATCAAATTTAGCGGGTTTAGTCCAGTTGCTGTATACGCGACGTTTTTTAATCATATTCACAATGGCCTTAGCGATAAGCGGGAATAAGCCTAATAGTGCAAATGACAAAATTAGGTTGAACGATAAAATGTTAGATAAGCTGTCGATTTGTGCTAATTGAGTCCCGGCATTGACGTACACAAAGGTGCCCAAAAACATACCGACCTGGCTGACCCAATAGAAGGTCCACGACTTAAACGCGGTAACGCCCATCAGCATATTGATTAAAAAGAACGGGAAAATAGGCACTAAACGTAAAGTGAATAGGTAAAAGCCGCCTTCTTTTTCAATTCCGGCATCAATGGCCGCTAAACGCTCTGGAAAACGTTGTTTAATCGAGTCACGTAATAAGTAACGCGACACTAAAAAAGCTAGTGTTGCGCCAATGCTTGAGGCAAATGAGGCTATTATTAAGCCTTCGACTATGCCAAATAACGCACCAGATGCGATGGTAAGAATCGCCGCACCGGGTAGTGATAATGCCGTGACAGCCACATACAATGCAAAGAAACCGCCGATGACTAACAGTGGTGATTCTTGACGTAGCTGGCTAAATTGCGCCATTGAGCCTTTTAGGCCATCAAGCGTGAGTAGTTGGTTTAAATCGAAGTGGAAAAATAACCCCACCAGCGTTGCTGCAATAATTAATAGTATGATTTTTTTTAACATGTTTTATAGCCTTAAAATGAATGCTGCAATGTCAGGGTGGCATTAATAGGTAATTCTGGGTAAACCAGGGTAGAACCGAAATAACCGCCTTCAAATACTGGGCGCCAGTTCTTTTGGTTTGTGACGTTATTAACGTCAAGTCTTACACTGGTTTGTTCGCTAAAGTCATAGCGAGTATTGATATTGAGCGTGTATTGATCGCGAATATACACAGTTGCTAAATAGTCCAATGGATAACTCTTGGTATATAGACCGGAGAAACCGGCTTTCCATTTCTCAGTAATCGACATTCCGCCATTAATTGTGAACGTTTGTTCAGGTAAACCTTGTACACGGCTATTTGATGGCGCAAATGACGCAAAGTTTGGCGCGCCTATTCCAGTACCTGCAATGATATCTGGTCGTGAATTATCAAACGCATCGGCCACTTGAACCGTATCCTGGCTGCTGGCTGAATTATCATAGCGTGCATCTAAATAACTGTAGCCCGCACTAAACCAATATGGGTCGGCGTCATAAAAGGCTTGCGCCTCAAATCCTTTAGTACGAATTCCTGTGTTGCTGCCATCGCGATTTCGCAAACTGCGTTTTTGATCAAACACAGCCGCATCGACATACCAGGCACTGTCGCTTGGCGAATATTTAATACCCACTTCGGTTAAGGTGTTTTCGGTGGCAAAGTTTTGGCTGCTAATTTGGTTATTGGCGCCTAACGTGGTGCCGCCCGCCATACTGTTTGAGGTGGACTCGTTATAACTGGCGCTGGCATAGGTGGTGATAAAGTCGCTGAGCTGATAGCTAATACTGATTTGCCCAGATTCGAGCATTTCATTAATTGAATCACTGGCGGCAATTTGCCCTTGGGGCACTAAAGCATCGCGAGCTTCAACATCATAAAAGTCAGCTCGATAGCCAATGCTGGTCGACAGTTTATCGGTCCATTGGCTGTTGTGTTGAATCGCGAGGCCGGTTTGCCAGCTGGTTGAGTCTGTGGTGTCAGATAATGAATAGTCGCCGCTGCCATTTCCATCAATGTCGTATTGTGCCCCAGGTGATACAAACACCCCAGGGCGCAGCTCAACCAGCCTTGCTTGCTGTTCTGCAGTAAGTGGAATTCGGCGGTTTTCAATGGGGCCTGTTAAATCGATAGGTAAATCGGCTTCGGTGGTAAATTGGCTGTAACCTAACACCTTGTTGTAGCGGATATCGGCAGCGACAATGGTGCTTTGGTCGTTGTTCCATTGATAGGCTAACTCAACTCGGTTTTGTGCAGTGTCAGCGCCATCGATGATTTCAACAAAACTGTTTTGGGCAATTTCTTCACGTTCTAAGTGCTGATAGTAAGTGATATTTTTAAAAGTGGCTTTATCGCTTAACTCACGCACATAGGTGCTGTGAAGAATAAACGTTTGCGCGTTGTTGATGTTGTCTGGATCGGTCAGTACCTGGCTGCGATCTATTTTGACTAACCCAGTTGGCGACACAATGGCATTGGCGCCTGGTATGGTGCTGCCGTTAGGTTGAATGCCTTGACCGGTAACATATAAGCCATCATCAATTAATGCTTGGGTCGGGCGGTTAATCCCGGCGTTGTCGGTAAAGTCGACATCATAATATTCGACATTGATGTCCCAGGTGCTGACATTGTCTGGTAACAGGCGAAATGCCACAAAAATACTGTCGCTTTGAAAGCCAGAGTAATCATAGTAGCTGCCATTATCGATATGCTCGACACTTAAACGAACACCACTTTGGTCTGCAACAATATCGGTGGCAATATCTAATTGAGCACGATAATGATCCCAACTGCCGGCCGAGGCGGTGAGGTTGGCAAATTTGTCATTAGTGGGCGCCACTTTAGAGTGCACATTAACAAAACCACCATTACGTTGGCTGGTGCCTAGTAATACTGGGGGCGCACCTTTTACCACATCAATTTGTTCTATGGCGTTAAACGACATTGGGATCCCAAAGCCATTATTACCCGCCTGGCGGCGCACACCATCTTGATATAACTCACCTAACTGACCACGAATAGTCGGCAAGCTTGAGGCGCCAAAACCGCTGGCCGAATAACTATTAGGGCTGACTTTTTGAATATCTGACAAGTCGATAATATTAAGCTGTTCAATCATCTCGCTTGTAATAGGAGTGACCGAGCGGGCAATATCTTTAAGCGCAATACCATCACCAAAAGGGCCATCGACAGTGCTGTTTTTAGGTGACAAACCTTTATCGTTAATCGCTTTGCCTGACACTTGAATCACTTCGATAGTCGAAGTGTCTTCTGCCGCGACAGTTAACGAAGAGGATAAGGCTAAACCAACAGCCAGTGCTGTTAATGAACGGTTTGAATAACGATAAATAGGCATAATATTTTCTGCTGTGATGAACTTGGCCTAAAAGACCTAATGATTAACGAATTTATTACAACTATCTTATGCCAAATTTTGTTTGTTTAGAACTTAATGGCATAAGTGATTGTGCAATATCATCTGAGTTTATTCGGTCCCTTGGGGGCTGGTTAACTTTTGTCGTTAACACCAGTTTAGCCTATTAAAAGCTCAGCAGAATGAGTTTTATTTATATTTTTTAAGGAATTAAGATGCAAACAACACTAAACAGCGACGTTCAAAGTAAATTGCAATGGTCGTTACTGTCTTTACGCGTCGGCGTGTTTATCGTGATGCTTGTGTGGACATTGGACAAGTTTGTCAATCCTGGCCACAGCATGAAAATATTTGAAAAGTTTTACGGTATTGGTGGGGTGAGTGAAGTCGCAGCGTACATTATGGGCGGTTTGCAATTGTTACTGGTGATTGCCTTTGTACTTGGGATTAAAAAACGCATCACATACGGAGTGATATTCTTAATGCATGGCGCGTCAACCTTGTCAGCATTTAATCAATACTTTGATGCATTTAATAACTTACTGTTTTTTGCTGCATGGCCAATGTGGGCCGCGTGTTTTGCCCTGTACTTACTGAGAGATGAAGATACTAAATTTACGGTAAAATAACGATGTAGCTATTCGTATTTCAGGCCAGCATTTGCTGGCCTGATTTGTTTTAAACAACATTTTATTCATAAACAATAATGTGCTCTAGGTAGAACAATACGAAATCTGTTATCTTTATGTTAATGATAATATTTTGGTTTAATAAGTTGATAAAACAGAGCGCTATCACGTCCACTTACAGGGTGAAAGCTTTATGGTAAAAACCCCAGCGAGCGAGTTACTTGACGATTTACGCTTAATCGATATCGGCATGGATCTGTTTATTGAGATCCATTTTGCCAATGGCAAAAAATTACAATCTCGTTCAAGCTTGATTGGTTATCAAATTAATCGTTTTATATTGATTGAGTTTCCCACCAAAGATTTTTCTGAAGCCTATCAGCATATGTTAGCCAATGCTGAGATTGTGGTGAGAGCGATGACCAACAGTGGTTTTAAAGACATCATTGCCTTTAAATCAACGATATTATCTGTGGTAAATCAACCTGTACGTATGCTGTGTTTGAGTGTGCCTAAATCGATTACTAAGAAACAAGTGCGTGAGCAATTGCGCGTCGATATTGAGCAAGATGTGTTTATTATGCACGACGATAATAAAATCAACGCTAAAATGCTCGACTTTTCGTTGACAGGTTGTTTTGTCACACTGGCGCCTAAATCAATGAATATTGAGCAAGATGCCGAAGTGCATGTAGCGATTTCTATTGATGAAAAAATGTCAGGTATTTTAACCGGAACAGCGGTTAAGGTGCAGCAACTTGAGGGAGAAATGACCCTTGGGGTAAAGTTTTCGAGCGAACATCCTGAATTAAAAAACACCTTATTTAGTCATTTCTTGGTGAGTACCGCCAAAAAATAATTACCGACGGTTGGGCAAAAAAATGCGCATCATAATGATGCGCTAAAATTCACAAGCAAACTCGGTACGTTATAATTGTTAGTAGCCTGCAATCAATCACAGGCTACGTAGTTCAATTGGTTAATCTAAGTAGTTTAAAATTCCCATCGCGGCATCACGACCTTCTGCAATAGCGGTGACCACTAGGTCTGAGCCGCGCACCATATCACCACCAGCAAACACTTTCGGGTTAGTGGTTTGGAATGGGTTATCGTCAACTTTAGTGGCTTTTACCAGGCCCCATTCGTTGGTTTCGATACCAAAATCGCTAAACCAAGCAGCAGGGCTAGCCTGGAAACCAAAGGCGATAATCAGTGCATCGGTTTCGAGTACTTGCTCACTGCCAGCAATGATTTCAGCACGTTGACGGCCACTTGCATCTGCTTCACCCATTTGGGTTTCCACACATTCAATTCCAACCACTACGCCATTTTCGGCTTTAATGGCCACTGGTTGGCGATTAAATAAGAAGTTAACCCCTTCTTCGCGCGCATTTTGCACTTCACGGCGTGAGCCTGGCATGTTGGCTTCGTCACGACGGTATGCACAAGTCACGCTTTTAGCACCCTGTCGCACTGCTGTACGTACGCAATCCATGGCAGTGTCACCACCGCCTAGCACTACGACGTTTTTGCCTTCAAGGCTTAAATAGGGCGTTGATTGGTCTTGTGTCCCCATTAAGTGATGAGTGTTACCAATCAAGTAAGGTAGCGCCTGAATAACGCCTTGGGCATCTTCGTTGGGTAACTTGGCTTTCATGGCGGTGTAAGTTCCCATGCCAAGGAATACAGCATCGTATTCATCTAGCAGGCTTTGAAAGCTCACATCTTTACCTACGGTCACGCCCATTTTAAATTGAATACCCATGCCTTCAAGTACTGAGCGACGGGTTGCCATGACGGCTTTATCCAGTTTAAATGATGGAATACCGTAAGTTAACAAGCCACCAATTTGCGGGTATTTGTCATACACCACGGCTTGTACGCCATTACGGGCTAAAATATCCGCGCAACCTAAACCTGCTGGGCCGGCACCAACAATCGCAACCCGCTCTTTACGCGGGGTGACTTTGGTCATGTCTGGGCGCCAACCTTGAGCAATGGCGGTATCGGTAATGTATTTTTCAACATTACCAATGGTGACAGCACCAAAGTCGTCATTAAGCGTACAAGCACCTTCACACAAACGGTCTTGTGGGCATACCCGGCCACATATTTCTGGCAGGGTATTGGTTTCGTGAACCAGGTCTGCCGCTTCCATAATGCGACCTTGTTCAGCCAGTTTTAACCAGTTTGGAATGTAGTTGTGCAGCGGGCATTTCCATTCACAATAAGGGTTGCCACAGTCAAGACAACGATCGGCTTGCTCTTTAACTTCAGGCTGAGTAAACGGCTGATAAATTTCAATAAATTGCGTAGCACGTTTTTTGGCTTCATGTTTTACGGGGTCTGCACGACCCACTTCGATAAATTGAAAGTCATTGCTCATGATTATCCTGCCTTTACAACTAATTCCGGACTCTTCTGCTCAATTTTAAGCAGGTCAGCAACGGCAATATTCTTTGGTTTAACTAGTACGAAACAATCTAACCAGTTTTCAAAATCACTTAAAATTAAATTAGCGTGTTCACTGCCAGTTTCAGCAAAGTGAGTTTCGATTAGCCCTTTTAAGTGCTGCTGGTGGATGGTTGATTCAACTTTTTGAGTATCAACCATTTCAGTGTTAACGCGGCGGTTAAAGCGACCAAACTGGTCAAACACGTAAGCAAAGCCACCGGTCATACCGGCACCAAAGTTAACCCCTGTTTTACCAAGAATAACCACGATGCCACCAGTCATGTATTCACAACCGTTATCACCGACACCTTCAACGACGGCAATAGCACCCGAGTTACGCACGCCAAAACGTTCGCCAGCTTGGCCTGCAGCAAATAACTTACCGCCGGTTGCACCATACAAACAGGTGTTACCCATAATGGCACTGCGCTCACTTTGGAATGGGCTGCCAATCGGTGGGTGAATGACAATCTTGCCGCCAGACATGCCTTTGCCAACATAGTCGTTAGCATCGCCGCATAGCTTAAGTTCAAGACCTGGGCTGTTCCATACGCCAAAGCTCTGACCTGCACTACCAGTAAAACCTAGGCTAATTGGCTCTTTTGCCCCTTTTACACCAATTTTAGTGGCAATAAAGCCAGACAATGCTGCGCCAACTGAGCGGTCTGTATTGTTAATTGAGTACTGGTACGAGTATGACTCGCCCGCTTCAACTGCCGCTGAGCAGTCTGCCAATAGCGTTTGGTTTAACTGACCCACATCTGATGGAGGATTGATTTCTTTCCAGGTCAGAGCTGAGTTTGGTTTTACCGTTGGCTTATATAAAATGGGTGTTAAATCTAAACCACGCTGCTTATCGGTTTGGCCTTCAATGGCGTGTAACCAATCACTGCGCCCCACTAGGTCTTCAAACTTACTCACGCCTAACGCCGCCATCCATTCGCGCACTTCTTGAGCCACAAACTCAAAGTAAGTCATTACGCGTTCTGGTAAGCCGTGATAGTGGTTATCACGTAAGTTTTTATCTTGTGTTGCCACACCGGTTGCGCAGTTATTCAAATGACAAATACGTAAGTATTTACACCCTAGTGCGATCATTGGCACAGTCCCAAAACCAAAGCTTTCAGCGCCCAGTAAGGCAGCTTTAATCACATCTGTTCCGGTTTTTAAACCGCCATCTACTTGCAAGCGGATTTTATGGCGTAGGCCATTTTCAACTAGCGATTGATGCACTTCAGCTAAACCAAGCTCCCAAGGAGAGCCGGCATATTTAACAGAGGTAATTGGACTTGCACCTGTGCCGCCATCGTAACCAGAAATGGTGATCATATCGGCGTACGCTTTTGCCACACCGGTCGCAATGGTGCCAACACCGGGTTCTGAAACCAGTTTTACCGACACAAGGGCTTTTGGATTGATCTGTTTTAAATCGAAAATAAGCTGGGCTAAATCTTCAATTGAATAGATGTCGTGATGCGGCGGTGGTGAAATCAGGGTGACGCCAGGACGAGCATGACGCAGGCCTGCAATTTCGACACTGACTTTATGGCCTGGTAGCTGACCACCTTCACCTGGTTTTGCGCCCTGAGCGACTTTAATTTGCAGTACATCTGCGTTAACAAGGTAGTGCGCTGTTACACCAAAACGACCCGATGCAATTTGTTTAATGGCCGAGTTACGTTCGCTGTTAAAGCGCTTTGCATCTTCTCCACCTTCACCAGAATTTGAGCGGCCGCCTAAACGGTTCATTGCAACCGCTAGCGCCTCATGAGCTTCAGGGCTTAGTGCTCCGATACTCATTGCAGCACTGTCAAATCGTGGATATAAGGTTTCTGCGCCTTCTACTTTGTCAGTGTCGATAGCGTCTAGTTGACCTTTAATGCCAATAAGATCACGTAACGTTGCCACTGGGCGGTCATCGACCAGGCGAGCAAACTTTTTGTACTCAACATAATCTTGGTTTTTAAGTGATGATTGTAAAGTGTTTACAACATCTGGGTTAAAGGCATGGTATTCACCACCTTCAACATATTTGAGTAATCCACCTTGCGGTAATGGTACATGTGCTCGATAAGCCGCGGTATGGAGGATCTTTTGATCGCTTGCGATATGCTCAAAGCTCACGCCTTCGATACGGCTAATCACGCCTTTAAAGCATAACTCAATAACGTCGCTTGCCAGACCCACAGCTTCAAATTGTTGGCTACAACGGTATGAACCTACGGTACTGATGCCCATTTTTGACATGATTTTACGTAAGCCTTTTTCAATGCCGTAACGGAAGTTAAGCATTAATGGGGTAACGTCTTCTATCTGGTGTGATTTGGCCATTGCAGAAATTGACTCATACGCTAAGTATGGGTAGATTGCCGTCGCGCCAAAACCGAGTAATACGGCAAAGTGATGCGGGTCGCGCGCTGATGCGGTTTCAACAATAATGTTGGTGTCACAGCGCAAGCTCTTATCAACTAAACGAGTTTGCACCGCCCCTACAGCCATCGCAGCAGGGATCACCTGGGCATTTTGCGCAACAGCACGATCTGATAGCACTAATAACGTTGTCCCACTGCGTGCTAAGCGTTCAGCCTCATCGGTAATACGATGAATGGCTTGCTCTAAGCTTTCATGAGAGTCGTAGTTTAAGTCAACTGTATTAGCACGGTAGTTAGTGCTGTCTAAGCCGAGTAGTTGGTTAAAGTCACTGAATAATAAAATCGGTGAGTTAAACATTACTCGGTAAGCATTACCTGTGGTTTCGCTAAATAAGTTTTGTTCACGGCCCACACATGTGGCTAACGACATCACGTGTTTTTCACGTAATGGATCGATAGGCGGGTTAGTGACCTGAGCAAATTTTTGGCGGAAATAGTCATATAATGAACGTGACTTTTTCGACAATACTGCCATAGGCGTGTCATCGCCCATTGAACCGATGGCTTCTTCACCTTGACTTGCGAGCACCCAAATGACTTGCTCTAACTCTTCACGAGTAAAGCCAAATTGCTTTTGGTATTGCAGTAACGTTTTGTTATCAAAGCCGCTGGCACCTTGTTTGGTGGGCGCTATTTGTTCGGCTGGTATCAAGGTTTGGCTGTTTTTAGACATCCATTCTTTGTATGGATGGCGACGTTTTAAGTCATTATCGATTTCAAATGACTGGTATAAACGGCCATTTACTGTATCAAGCACCAGTAGTTCACCTGGACCGACACGGCCTTTTTCAATTACTTCATCAGCCGCATAATCCCAAATGCCGACTTCTGAGGCTAAGGTTAAAATCCGGTCTTTGGTGATCACATAACGCGAAGGGCGCAAACCATTACGGTCAACTGCACAAGCGGCATGACGACCGTTGGTCATTACAATACCCGCAGGGCCATCCCAGGGTTCCATGTGCATGGAGTTAAAGTCATAAAAGGCTTTAAGCTCGTCATCCATTTCCGGGTTTGATTGCCACGCAGGTGGAATAAGCAAACGCATGGCGCGGTATAAGTCCATACCACCCGATAACAGCATTTCGAGCATGTTATCTAGCGATGATGAATCTGAACCGGTTTCGTTCACAAACGGTGCGGCTTGTTGCAAATCGGGCAGCAGTGGTGAATTAAACTTGTAGGCACGCGCACGTGCCCATTGACGGTTACCCGTAATGGTATTGATTTCACCGTTGTGTGCTAAGTAGCGAAACGGTTGTGCTAATGGCCATTTTGGCGATGTATTGGTAGAAAAGCGCTGGTGAAACAAACAAATAGCACTTTTTAAGCGAATGTCGGCAAGGTCAGTGTAAAATGATGGCAGATCAGCTGGCATCATTAAGCCTTTATAGACAATCACCTGGCCAGATAAACTGGCTACATAAAAATCTTTGTCATCGGTAATTTGTTGTTCAAGACGACGGCGCGCCATGTATAGACGACGTTCAAGATCTTTTTCGCGCCATCCCACTGGCGCATTAATCAGAACTTGATAAATTTGTGGCAAACTTGCACGGCCAATCTCCCCCAGAACATCTGGATTAACCGGTACTTTACGCCAACCTGCAACACTCAGTGTTTCTCTTTGTAGTTCTTTTTCTAAAATAAATTTAGCTTCATCAGCACGTTGTTCGTCTTGGCTGAGAAACAGCATACCGACGGCAAACTTTCGGCTTAAGTGCCAATCGTTTTCTGCGGCGATAGCTTCAAAGAAACCCGTAGGCATTTGCATTAATAAACCACAGCCATCACCTGTGCGTCCGTCAGCTGCAATACCACCACGATGCTTCATTCGATCGAGACCATGAATTGCGGTACGCACGATGCGATGACTCGCGTCACCGTCCATTTGTGCGATTAAACCAAATCCGCAATTGTCACGCTCAAAACTGGGATGATACAAGCTCATACAAAAAACCCCCTAAACCTCTACTGGATACGACTCGGGGTAAATGTGAAACATTCCATAGATATGCACCCGAACCATTCAAATTAAACTGAGAATGCATAAAGGTCAAACCAAAAAAATGCAACAAACTGAAATATAATTACCAAAAAAAGCATGAAACCCAACAAGTTTACGTTAACGTCAACTGTGGTTTTGCTGCTATAACCTTATGAATAAAAACAATTTTAGAAATAATTCAAACAAATGATTACCTTTTGGCAACAATCAGTTAAAATTGTTTTTGAAATAAAAATAGTGAATTTTATTTCAAACACAGTTAATGGGTAAAAAATTATTCTAAATGAGTAACTATTCACTTTTAGTCATATCAATCAGCTTGCCACTGTTTTAAACGATTTTCCCTTCACCCTCTCAGTTTGCAGCATACTTGAGTTGATCAAACATTTTATTGATTTAGCACCAAGACAGACGTTTAACTGCTCCCTAAACTGACGCCCTTTTGGATATTATTAGGGACTTATTGTGGGCTTAGACGATTACGTTAATACTTTTGGCTCTTACTGCAAAAATCGCTATGGTGAGCGCATCAAAAAGCTGACCATAGACGCGCAATTTACCTGCCCAAATCGTGATGGCACCTTAGGCGTTGGCGGTTGTACTTTTTGTAATGTCGCCTCGTTTAATCGTCAGCAAGGTCTTGATCAACCGATATCTGTACAGCTTGCACAAGGCAAGTCACGAGCCCATTTACCCCTTAGCAATAATCAAAAAAATCGACCAGCCAAAGTTTCAAACGCAAAGTATATTGCTTATTTTCAGGCGTATACGAGTACATACGATGAGTTCAGCCAGTTAAAGCTCAAATATGACCAAGCCATAAAAGATAAGGATATTGTGGGGTTGCATATTGGTACTCGCCCAGATTGTGTGCCAGATGAAGTGATCGATTTACTGGTTGAGTATCAACAGCAAGGCCTAGATGTATGGTTAGAACTTGGATTGCAAACAAGTAATGTGCTAACGCTAAAACGGGTTAATCGTGGTCATCATTTAAATGAATACCGCAAAACAGTGCATTCAGCACGCTCACGCGGAATTAAAGTGTGCACGCACTTAATTTTGGGCCTGCCAGGCGAAACGACAATTGATTATTTTAACAGTCTGCAAACCGTATTAGGTATAGGTGTTGATGGCATTAAACTCCATCCGTTGCACATTGTCGAAGGCAGCATTATGGCTAAACAATGGCGTTATAAACCCATGTCATTATTATCTCTTGAAGACTATGCTTCTGCCGCCGCGACTCTGATTCGCCACACACCAGAACACATTATTTATCATCGTGTTACCGCTTATGCTAAAAAGCCGATGTTACTCGCGCCCGACTGGTGTGCTTATCGCTGGGATGGTTTGGTCGCAATTGTTGATGAGCTTCGGGAATACGGCGGACAGGGCAGTGCATTGACCGGGCAATACAAGATGGCCTAGTTCTTTCTTCTTGAGTGAGGGCTTTAGTATTTTTAATCATCTAATTGGATAAATTAGTATCAAAATGAGCTTTTTTTAAACATTGGTAATACCAGTGGAACAGTGGTGTTAATGGCTTGTTATTATTTTAAATAAAAATGCGGCAATCCATTTGCAAGTCTTGCATAGGGTATTTTACTCGGTATTATGTCTGTAATTTTATAGCGTTAGATTTTAATAGAGGTGCCTCGATGGCCACAATACAGTTAGACTCAATATTGGATCTCAATACCCTTGAGCAATATATCAGTGCCATTGGTGCTGGGACCTTATTAAAAAGCGTGGTGTTATTTGAGCAGTTAATGCCTGAGTATGTCAGTAGCTTAGTTAAAGCTGATGAAGCAAGCGACAAAGAAACCTTATGTGCAGAAGCGCACAAGTTTAAAGGTGCAGCTGGCTCTGTGGGTTTAAAACGCATTCAACAATTTGCCCAGCTATTACAGCATAGCGAAGAAGCTAACTGGGATGCGGAACATAAAACCTGGCTTGGCCAAATTGTTGAGCATGCCGCTAACGATTTACAACAACTTAAAGTGTACTTAGAAGCCAAAGCATAATCGTTTTCCATTCTTGTTACGCTAATTAAAAAAAGCCTCTATTAATGAGGCTTTTTTTATGGGTGTTTGTCACATTATACCAATTCCATTAATTATGTGACCAATCAGAGACACTCAGATTGTTCAGTTTGAGGCGCATTGTTGAAATAATGGATATTCCCTTCTAAGGCAATGCAACAAAGAAATGAACGGTCTGAGTGTCTCCTGCAAGGCGGGTTTCTGTGCCTTCTATGCTGCTTAATAGCATTTTGACGTACGACTGCATGGATGCAGGAGGTAGAGCAACGCAGGAGCAGTTGCCGAGAGCAACTATGCCTACAATTCTATTATTTGCCTAGAAGGCACAGAACTCCCGCTGAATGACCAGATAATTAATGGAATTGGTATTAATGCTGATGAGTCACTTGTTATTTCGCCTTATTTAATTCATTATTTGAATCAACATCGGTAATGGTAATCGTTAAAATGAAAAATCTTCCTAGCCTCAAGAATCTCTATTATTTAGTGCATCTTCACCAAGAGCAGAACTTTAATCGTGCAGCAAAAATGTGCTTTGTGAGTCAGTCGACCTTGTCTAGTGGTATCCAAAACCTTGAAGAACAACTCGGTTATCAATTGATCGAACGGGATCATAAATCATTTATGTTTACCGCAATTGGTGAAGAGGTTGTTGAACGTGCGCGAAATATTTTAACCAACGTTGATGATTTAGTGGAGTTGGTCAAAAACCAGGGTGAGCCAATGACGGGCGAGATCCGTTTAGGCTGTATTCCGACGATTGCGCCATTTTTACTGAGTCGTGTAGTGAAACTGTGCCAGCAAGATTATCCAAAGCTGAGTTTATTGTTAAAAGAAGACACCACAGAGCGTCTGCTTGATGCATTAGCTAAAGGGGAGCTTGATTTATTGATTTTGGCTTTGCCTGTAGACACCAATGGATTTCACAGTATGAAAGTGGGTATTGATCCATTTAAGATGGTGATGCATAAAGAGTTATCACAAGGTGTTCTTCAGCCAATTGATTATCAAAAAATGCCTGATGAAAGCATATTTTTACTGCAAGCAGAACACTGTATTACTGGCCATGCTATTACTGCTTGTCAGTTAGGTGACAGTGCTAAGGTCAATCCATTTGCCGCGACTAGTTTGCATACGTTAGTGCAGATGGTGAATAGTAAATTAGGCACCACTTTTTTACCGCAAATGGCTATCGATACCGGGATTTTACATGACACCGATCTGATTGCCATGGATCCACCGGGTGAAGCGCCTTACCGAGATATCGGTCTGGTATGGCGTCAAACAACCAGCCGTATTTCTACCTTTAGAACTTTAGGGTTAGCGATACAAAAAAAATTACTTGCGCAAGAATTACCAAGCAAAAAATAGACGCATTATGAGTCTGTCGATTTGATCGGGGCAACACCAAAGACTTCAATTGGGTGTTGCTTTCCTTTGAGAACAATAGGGCCTAAATCAGTTAATTGGTATTGGCTATTTTGCTGCTCAAGACGATGTACCACATCCCCAGATAACAGCATTCTTTGGCCTAATGGATTACATTGATCTTGCAGCCTGGCTAGTGTGTTGAGTACATCACTAAAGAAACTGATCTCTTGTTTATGTACCCCCACCACTGCCGCAACGACTTGGCCACAGTGCGCCGCTGCTTTAAATTTAGGCACAAACCCATATTGCTGCTCAAAATAGTGAGTTTGCCATTTGAGTTGCTGGCAAAACTCAAAATAAATGTTCATACAGCGATCATGCTTTATGCCTTGCTCTAAAGGCCAATGGATTAATACCGCATCGCCCATATAACGGTATATCTCTGCTTCATTGTCCGATACGGTATCGGCCAGCATGCTAAAGCTATCTTGAATTAAGCGACTGAAGCGGTAATCACCCAGAGTCTCGGCATGTGCAGTCGACGACACCATATCGATAAACAAGAAAAGTTGATGCTCATATCGAGGCTTATGGTATTTGCCTAATCCAATATTGAGTAGCACTTTGGGCCCCACCAAAAGCGCCATTTGTTCAATAAACGCTAAGCTGACCCGCACCACAACAAGGTAGACTACCAGGGCTTGGAACGATGGACTGTAAATAATATGAATGCTGAGCATTTGACGTAGAGTCACCATGTGGTTGTCAATCGCCCACATATTTAAAAACTGAGTGACATAAGCAAGCGTTGTGGCGCCGAGCAGTAAAAACAGGCCTTTAAAGACCACTGAAAACAAATAAGGCAGACGGCTGATTGCACTAAAGTCGGCGATTAAATTCGACATCCAATGCAGTCCACCAAAGATAAACCCCATAAATACCGCGAGTGTGGCGAGATCGGCATTGCTGATTGCCCAGTCTGGAAGTTGTGCAGATTGTGAATAACGAAAAAACACAAATGACGCCATTGCGACGCACCAGGCAAACACAGCGAATAATAATTTTTGAGTCTGGCGGCGTGCTTTCACTAGGAGATTACGTGTCCGAATGGCTGAGTTATAAGCGGAGTAGTTTATAGAATAACGGTTCGATTGGGATAGTTTATTTGTGATGTAGATCAAGAGATGTGCAGAAAAATGTGCCTTAGTGCAAACTTTTGTCCTAATGATGGAACTCAGACCACATTATGGTAGATGTCAATTTAGCCAAATGCATTATTTAAAATTTGCTGGGTAAACTCGATTTTCAAATAAAAACCTCGTGGGTTAGATAACTGTATGCTGCCATCTTCGGCAATGCTTTCCGTCAGGGTATGACTATTCGCCGCTTTAGGCCGCAGCTGTAACACCTCGCCATGGCGAGCAGTGATTTTATCGACTTTGCCTAATGCAATAAGCTCCATGATTTCTTCCCAATCTTGTTGCAGTTGTTGTGCTTGTAAAGCATTAGGTTGCCACAGTATTGGTGTACCGATACGCCTTTCGCCGACAGGAATACTACGCTCTCCTTCTACAGGCACCCACAATACATGCTGCAGCTTATGAAACACCACACTGTCTTGCCATGATAAGCCTTGAATATTGACCAATGGTGCGACGGTGACATAGGTGGTTTCTAGCGGTTTACCTTTACAATCAATTGGGATCGTTTTTAGCTCAACACCGAGATGAATAAAGTCTGGTTGAGGCTTTGAACCGGCTAATGCCCCCAATTCAGACTCGATCAACTGGCCAACCCAACCTTTATCGCGTCTGAGATTTTCGGGTACCGATATTTGGTTATCTGCGGCAATATCAGCAAGACGGATCCCCGCCAAATCATGCGCTCTTTGCATTAATTCATGAATGTCTTTTGGAGACGATTTGGCCATGAGTCAATCGGTACCTTTATATTGATGTCGATAATGAATGGGAGGGTGAGTCTATATCAGCAGCTCAACCCATTAATCGTAATGCTGTACTGCCTGTTCAAGCCGATAGGCATACAATGTTTCGATGCATATCGTTTATATTTTGCGCCAGATTTTAATCGAGTAAAAACAGCGTGCAGTATGCTAACAAGTATTGATTAATAATAACAAGTTTAGTGAATATTCATTTGCTGGTTAAAAAACGACCTTATTGGCAGGGTGTCATAAATAAAGATATAAAAATGAGTTAAGTAATTGTTTTAATTTGATTTTAATAGTCATATTTTCTAGTGTATTCGATTTGTCCCAAGTTACTCTCTATTTTCCCCTGTATTTCACACACAGTTATCCACAGATTTAATGGATAACTGTGGTTTTCGATGCCTTTAACTGATTAAAAAGACCAAGTCAACGCAATAAAATGGCTTTTTTAACAGTTTATTTTAAAAAAAGCCTTGTTATTTGTGTATAACTTACCGAGGGTTAAGTTAATTGGTGAACTTATTTGGGGCTGTGTGTTTTTTGTTCAAATTTGGCGATCGATCATTATTCTAAATATTTACTATTTTTAAGTTAATGTTTTAAAATGATTTAATGGTGAAATTTCCATGGTTGAGCGAAATTGATATCCGTTGGTTTTTACAGCGTAATTAAGGTTTACCAAAGTTTCGAACAGAGATATCCACAGATTTTGTGGATAATGTCGCAATGTGTTGACTGTAACTGTTGATAAAGTTTATTTGTTCACGATGTTATTCAATTATCCACAATGAAGGAGATTGCGGTCGCGGTATTGATAGTGTGATATGGGCGTGCGTGCGGGTATTAGTGCAAGCAAAAGTATGAGTCAATATTATCGAGAATTGAGACAGAGGCTTATTTATATGCAATTTCCTGATTTTAGGTTAATTAATCAGCATACTAAGGTGAATTGTGAGTAAATAGAGGTTTGCCGATAGGCATGCTTTGTGAAACAATCAAACGATATAAAATTTGTTAATTTTGGAGTCCATGTGATTGATAGCGACGGCTTTCGCGCAAATGTGGGCATCATTATCTGCAATAAATTTGGACAAGTAATGTGGGCTAGGCGTTTTGGCCAACATTCATGGCAGTTTCCACAAGGTGGGTTGGACGATGGTGAGTCGGCAGAAGAAGCCATGTATCGTGAACTCTATGAGGAAGTGGGACTGAGACCTGAGCATGTACAAATTTTAACATCCACTCGTTCTTGGTTACGTTACCGTTTACCTAAGCGTTTGGTGCGCCAGGAAAGCAAACCCGTTTGCATTGGCCAAAAGCAGAAATGGTTTTTACTACAATTAAAAGGTCACGATAATACCATTAACTTAAATTCTTCTGGTCACCCAGAGTTTGATGATTGGCGTTGGGTGAGTTATTGGTACCCTGTACGTCAGGTAGTGTCTTTTAAGCGCGATGTATATAGAAAGGTGATGAAAGAGTTCGCATCGACGACATTAGCGCTACAAACGCGCGAGTTTAGTAAGAAACGAAGCAAACAACGGAGTTAACTGATTTCATAGAGGATTGGAACCGTGTTAAATATGCTCAGGGATATCACCCAGGCCGTTGCAAGAGCAAACAGCCTGGAGAGTGCATTAAATATTTTGGTGTCGCAAACGCGTATAGCGATGGCGACACATTGCTGTTCTATTTATATCCTCGAGCAACAAAATCTGGTGTTATCGGCCACTGAAGGGCTTGAAAAGTCCGCTGTCGGCCGAGTCAGCATGCCTTTGTCTGAAGGATTAGTTGGCTTAGTTGCTCAACGTGAAGAAGCCGTAAATTTGGCTGATGCACGTATTCACCCGCGCTTTAAATTATTTCCTGAAGCTGTAGAAGAAGAATATCGAGCCTTTTTGGCGGTACCGATTATTTTTCAAAAGCTGGTTGTTGGCGTTATTGTGGTGCAGCAACCTGAAGCAAGACAGTTTAGCGAAAATGAAGAAGCATTTTTAATGACCTTGGCCGCGCAGCTTGCGGTTGTGATAAGAAGTCTTAAACATAAAGCCACTATTACCAATGTTCAGCATCAAGTTGTATTTAGTGGCGTAACGGCATCAAGCGGTATTGCGATTGCTCATGGTTTAGTGCTCGGTGGCACGATTTCATTAGAGCAGCCAGAATTACAGTGCGCCGACATCGACAGTGAATTACGCCGACTCAAACACGCTATGCAGCGCTGCAACGACATGTTGTCATCTATTTCACAGCGTTTTGAACGTGAAAAATCAGGTGATGTCGCCTCTATTTTTACCGCATTCCAGCTCCTGCTCGATGACTCGAGTTTAGGTGGCGAGTATACCCGAGAGGTTGCTCTTGGCTGGCAAGCCGAGTCGGCGGTCAGCCGTGTTTCTCTTCGTTACATTGAACAGTTTTTGGCGATGGAAGACCCGTACTTAAAAGAGCGGGCTAGCGATATTCGTGAACTGGGTCAAAAAGTCCTGCGGCAATTGATTGAACCTGGGCGTTTAGAGGTCGATCCTGATAAGCCGGTTATTTTAGTTGCTAAAGAGGTTGATGCGACATTACTTGCTGAGTTTCCAAGACAAAAGCTTGCAGGTATTGTAACTGAGCGTGGTGGGGTTAACGCCCATGCGGCTATATTAGCCCGCGCGCTTGGTGTCCCGGCAATTGTGGCGGCTGAAGGTATTCTGTCTACCGATATCGATCAAAAACTCTTAGTGCTTAATGCGACACGTGGTCAGTTACTCGTGTCGCCATCACCGGCTGTGATTGAAGAGTATCAATTACTGCTAGATGCCGATGTCGAAAAGCAAAAACAATTTTCAGCAGAGTTGAGTTTACCGTCAATAACAACAGACGGTCAGCGGATCCAGTTGTACCTTAACGCTGGCTTATTGAGCGGTATGGCATCTGAGGTGGCTGAAGGCGCCGATGGTATTGGTCTTTATCGCACCGAAATCCCGTTTATGTTGCATCAACGCTTTCCAAGTGAAAGCGAACAAATCAATGTTTATAAACAAGTGTTAAGTGCAGCAGGTGAGCGGCCTGTTGTTATGCGCACCTTAGATGTGGGCGGCGATAAGCCGTTACCATATTTTCCCATCAAAGAAGATAACCCCTTTTTAGGATGGCGTGGTATTCGTTTGTCGCTTGATCATCCTGAATTGTTTTTGGTGCAATTACGCGCCATGTTGCAGGCAGGTGGTAAAGGTAATCAGCTGCAAATCTTATTGCCTATGGTGAGTAACCTCGATGAGATCGATCAAACTTTGGCGTATCTTGAGCAGGCATTTACCGAACTAAACCACGAGCTCAACACGATTTTAGTCAGACCTAAAGTCGGCGTGATGCTTGAAGTGCCCGCGTTGTTATATCAATTACAAGATGTGGCTAAACGCGTCGATTTTGTGTCAGTGGGTAGCAACGATTTAACTCAATATCTGTTAGCCGTCGATCGTAATAACCCTAGCGTCAGCTCCTTGTTTGACAGTTATCATCCGGGGATATTACGTGCGCTAAAAATCGCCGTTGATGACTGTCAGCGTTATGATTTAGATGTGAGTGTTTGCGGTGAATTAGCAGGAGAACCTTATGGTGCCTTACTGTTAGTGGCGATGGGCTACCATAAGTTAAGTATGAACCAAGCCAGTTTAGCCAGAATTAACTATCTGCTTAGGCGTGTTTCACAACAAGATTTATCTGAACTACTCAAAACAGTATTGAGTCAATCTAATGGCCAACAAGTGCGAACATTATTAAGCCATTTTTTACAGCAACATGACCTCGCCGATTTGATTAATCCATAATTTGGATCAAATAAATTAGCCAATATGTAGCGTATTGTTTAGAAAGTAAGAATAAGGATGTCGTATGGATAGTATGCTACAGGTTTTTATTATTTGTCTGTTGCTTGGTTCAATTGTTGGTTTCCTGGCGGGGTTATTGGGCATTGGTGGCGGGCTCATTATTGTGCCTGCCTTACTGTATATTTTACCGTCAGTTGGCGTGAGCGTAGGGCAGTTAACTCATGTCGCGATTGCAACCTCATTGGCATCGATTATTTTAACGTCTATGTCATCAGCCACCGCTCATCATAAACGCGGTAATGTTCCCTGGGAATTATTCAAACCTATTATGCCTGGCATTGTGGTGGGGTCTTTGGCTTCTGCATTTGTCTCTGAGCAAATTTCATCTGAAGACTTGCAACAAACTTTTGCGATATTCGTCGTATTAATGGCGATTCAAATGGCATTTCCATTTAAGGTCAAAACCGGTGACAACATGCCGAAGTTTGTCGTGCTATTTGGCATATCTATTGTGATTGCGCTCATTGCAGGTTTAATGGGGATTGGTGGTGGAGTGTTGCTGGTGCCTTTCTTAAGTTATTGCGGATTACAAATGCGCCAAGCCGTTGGGTTTTCATCGGTAACGGGTATGTTTATCGCAATTTCAGGCACTATTGGTTATATCATTGCCGGCTTTGATGCGCCCAATTTGCCCGAAGGTGCATTTGGGTTTATTTATTTACCTGCACTATGCGGTATCATTATTAGTTCAATATTGTGTGCTCCTCTTGGAGTTAAAGCCGCTAGTTCTTGGCCTACGCCTGTATTGAAAAAAATCTTTGCCTGTCTGTTAGTTGTTGTTGGCTTAAAGCTACTACTGAGTTAACTCAATAGATAAGTGACGAGTAAAAAAATGCCCTTGTTAAGTGATAACAAGGGCATTTTTTTAGGGGTATTTAAACCGCGAAAGGATATTTGATTGCATCGTGATGTTCATAGTCTTCAACGCTAAAATCATCCAATGTTACCCAGGTTTCAATGTCGTTTAAGCTGGTGATTTTGGGATTGATTATTAACTTAGGTGAGGCAAATGGCTCGCGTGTTAATTGAATGTCACGCATCGGCGCCAGTTGATCTTCATAAATATGGGCGTTAACGATTTTATGGTATGCCTTACCGGCTTTGTGGCCGGTTATTTGTGCCATTAAGGCCAGTAACACATACACTTGAACCATATTGAAGTTTAAGCCAAGCGGAACATCACAACTGCGCTGAGTGCTGTTGAGGTACAAGGTGTCACCTAGAAGCGAAAAATGATGTTCGTACATACAAGGGCGTAAACAGCCCAGGTCAAAAGCGCCTGGATGATAAAAGGTTAATATTTCTCCTCGGTTATCAATGCCGTTGCTGAGGTCATCTACTATTTGTTGTAATAAATCGACATGGCCACCGGTTGGTTTTGGAAATGCACGCCCAAGTGCACCATATATGAGACCCATATCGTCATGACCTTTACGGTTTGGGTTATTAAGCCATGCTTGGTTCTCATTGGCGTTGGCATCCCATGTTTTGGTGCCTAACGCTCTAAAATCAGCAGCATTTTGATAACCACGTAAATACCCTAACACTTCAGCTATTGCCGATTTCCAAAAACTTTTACGTGTGGTGACGAGCGGGAATTGATTGTTGCCAACATCGTATACCAAATCGGCATTAATGACAGTTAGACACTTTTTGTTGGTTCGGGCATTATTGACCCATTCACCTTCATCTACGATACGTTTGCACAGATCTAAATACTGTTTCATATGTTGCAATCCCTTTTTTGCTTTTGGCGATTATACCTAATCAACGCAACCAAATCTTTATGCGCCAAAATTTTAATTTAAGCTTAAAAATAAAGAATAATGCCATCAACACCTCGGTAAAACCGAGTTAATTAGCAGAAAGAATCGATTATTATTGTTTGAGTTGATACTGTAGAGTCAATCTATTGTTCATAAAGGAGTGTTATATGGAACGTGCAATTAGAAACTTTGTCAGTCAAGAATCTGCCGGTGGTATTTTGTTGATGGTCGCAGTGGCCTTGGCAATGGTACTTGCTAATTCGCCGTTAGCGGATTTATATCAGGGCTTCTTGAGTACCGGAGTGCAATTGCGTGTAGGTGAGCTAGACATCAACAAGCCACTATTACTCTGGATTAACGATGGCTTAATGGCATTGTTCTTTTTACTCATTGGCCTTGAAGTTAAACGCGAACTGATAGAAGGTGCGCTTTCAAGTGTCGCTAAAGCTTCTTTACCGAGTTTTGCCGCGATTGGCGGTATGGTATTTCCTGCATTATTTTATTTGGCGTTTAATTATACCAATCCTGAAACCCAAGTGGGTTGGGCTATACCCGCGGCAACTGATATTGCCTTTGCATTAGGTATTATGGCGTTGTTAGGCAGTCGAGTGCCTGTTGCGTTAAAAGTGTTTTTATTGGCATTGGCAATCATTGATGATTTGGGCGTAATTGTGATTATTGCGCTGTTTTACAGCACCGATTTATCTATGATGAGTTTAATTATTGCTGCGGTTTCTATTGTATTGATGGTGGCGCTTAATCGCAGAGGTGTAAGTGCAATAACCCCCTATGCATTAATTGGTTTTGTGTTATGGGTGGCAGTGTTGAAGTCTGGCGTTCATGCGACATTAGCAGGCGTTATTATCGCATTTTGTATTCCATTACGTGATAAATCAGGCGCTTCGCCATAAGGGCGCTTAGAACATAAGCTTCACCCTTGGAGTACCTTCTTGATTTTACCGGTATTTGCATTTGCTAACGCTGGACTATCATTGACTAATATGTCTTTAGAATCATTTGCTGAACCGATTACGTTAGGGATTATGATGGGACTGATGTTAGGTAAACCAATCGGAGTATTACTATTTAGCTACGCGGCGGTAAAACTTAAATTAGCAGAGTTACCACCAGGGATTGGTTGGAACCAAATTATTCCCGTAGCAGTAATGTGTGGTATTGGCTTTACCATGTCAGTCTTTATTGCATCGTTAGCATTTGAACATTCACCAGCAGCTTATGGTGATTATGCAAGATTAGGCATTTTAACAGGATCGTTATTTGCAGCGCTGATTGGTTATTTTTGGTTAGCCAAAGTTCTGCCTAAGACAGGAGAAAACCATGAAACTATTTAAATTATCATTAGGACTATTACTGAGTGCATTTGTTATCCCAGCCTCTGCAAACTCGTTTGATGTGTGTTTAAAATCATCAGAGTCGGCCACGTGTCAGAGTTACCTGGAAGGCGTTGTCGATGGTGCGTTGATGTATCGCGACAATCAGGCAAAGAAACGTATAGATCCTAATAACTATGAATCGCGCGCACTAAAATACCGAGCAGGGAAACGCTATCAAACTGCCAATGTTAATTACTGCTCAAGCCACATATTGATTAAAGAAGAAGTGGTGTCAGCGTTAACTGAGCAAGTGTCATTGAATAACGTGAGTAATAGCGATGAGTTAGAAACCGTTATTACTAGTTTACTCGATTGTCCACGACCTAAGTAGCGACTATGCTATTTTAACGCAGCCTCAGGGCTGCGTTTTTGTATAAGTATTTACCGCTAAAAATACCAATGATTTGCCATCGTAGTTTTTTGCTATAGTAGAGTGATTAATTTTTTAGGTTTTTGAATGATATGCAGCATTTAAATTATAACCATCTGTATTATTTTTGGATGGTACAAAAAAAAGGCTCGGTGACTAAAGCGGCCGAAGCACTGTGTCTTGCGCCACAAACCATCACAGGCCAAATACGGGCATTAGAAGAGCGCCTTAAAGGGTCGTTGTTTAAACGTGTTGGGCGAAATTTGGTTGCCACAGAGTTAGGTGAATTGGTTTTTCGCTATGCCGATAAAATGTTTAGCTTGAGCTATGAAATGCTCGATTTACTCAATTACCAAAAAGACAACTCATTGTTATTTGAAGTGGGTATTGCAGATGCGTTATCTAAGGCATTAGTCAGCAGGGTGTTGTTAACCGTGATTCCTAACGATGGGTCGGTGCATTTAGCCTGTTATGAGTCCACTCATGAAAGTCTTATCGAGCGTCTACGCGAGCATAAGTTAGATATGATCCTATCGGATTGTGCCGGTGGTTCACTTAAGTACCCTGAAATTTTGTCGAAAAAATTAGGTGAGTGTGGCATTAGTTTTTTTGCTGCAGAAGCATCAACTCTGCCTTTTCCTGCTTGTCTTGAAGAGCGTAAATTACTTATTCCAGGTAAGCGCACTTCACTTGGGCAACAACTGCATCGTTGGTTTGCTGAAAAAAATCTAAACGTAAATATATTGGGTGAATTTGATGATGCCGAGATGATGAAAGCATTTGGGTATTTTAATCGAGGCATTTTTGTCGCACCGTCTATTTATCGTCATGATATACTGTCGCAAGGAATGGTTTTACTTGGTGAAACCAACGATATACAAGAAGAATATCATGTCATGTTTGCTGAACGCATGATCCAACACCCTGCAGTTAAATCATTATTAGCCACTGATTTTGGTGATTTGTTTGCAGGGTTAGACCTTCAAGTACAAAGTTTTGAACACCGTATTAGCTAGCATTAGGAGATTGCGTTGGAATTAATGAATATTGCTCGTGTACGCTGGGCATGCCGTCGTGGAATGTTAGAGTTAGATGTTTTGTTTCAGCCGTTTGTTGAAGCACATTATGAAGCATTGACCGATGCTGACAAGCAAACGTTTATCCGCTTACTGGAATGTGAAGACCCTGAATTATTTGCTTGGTTTATGGGTCATGAACAATGCCCTGACTCGCAACTCGCCGACATGATAGTGAAAGTTCGTGGACGAGCAGCGCCTTAACGCTTCTGCAACTTCTACCCGCTCTTTTAGCACTCATCAGCATCAATTTGCGTTGAGTGCTTCATTCTTATATCGATTCGCACTAGTGTGTTTTTTTGCTGTAATACTGTGCAGCTTTTTAGCTTGGCCAGCGTCTTCATCATCTTTATACCTATTGATACAATTGCTATTAGTGATGCTAACCTTAGGCTTACTGGTGTATTGCTGGCGTAAATCAAGCTTATGGCATTGCGTATTTAATGTCGATAAAACGGGTATTGCAGCTTTGTCGGATGCTGAATCTGAGGTTTGTCTAGTCGAATTTAGCCGTCACCCCATAGTCACTCCCATAGTGTGTGTTATCTTTTTGCGAGAGACTCAAACCGGTGAAAATAGATGGGTGTGGGTATGGCAAGATATGCTATCCGACACAGAGTATCGCACTCTGTGTCGGATATTGTTACAACGTAAACTGTCTTAATAATCCTTCGGGCAATGTCTGATGATCATTTTCTGCGTTATCGGCTTTTTATGTAACATCACTACACCTCAAAGTCTCTGCCTTGTAAAAATGGCCAATCATTTGCGGCAACATTAACCTTGGAAGTTTAACCACTCCTTAGCGCCCGGGTTGTAAAATAGTTGGTTTAGGATTATCAATTTGCTCAGGATAGTCGATGTTGTAGTGTAAACCTCGGCTTTCTTTACGATCCATGGCACAACGAATAATTAATTCTGCAACTTGCACTAAATTACGCAATTCGAGTAAGTTATTGCTAACTCTAAAGTTTGAGTAATATTCTTCAATTTCTTGTTGCAGCATCAAACACCGTCTAAGCGCGCGCTCTAGGCGTTTATCGGTTCGAACTATGCCGACATAATCCCACATAAAGAGACGTAACTCGTGCCAATTATGGGCAATGACAACTTCTTCATCAGAGTTGCTGACTTTACTCTCATCCCAAACAGGTAACGGGCAAGGCATAGCAATTTTATGCAGCTGACTTTCAATATCTTGAGAGGCAGCTCTGGCAAACACTAAGCATTCCAATAATGAATTGCTGGCTAAGCGGTTCGCGCCATGTAAGCCTGTATAAGCCACTTCACCAATAGCGTATAAACCGTTAATGTCGGTTTGACCGTGCAGATCTGTCATCACGCCACCACACGTGTAATGAGCGGCAGGGACTGCTGGAATAGGATCTTTAGTGATATCAATCCCAAGTTCAAGACAGCGCTGATAAATAGTTGGAAAGTGTTTAATAATAAAGTCAGCAGGCTTGTGGCTGATATCTAAATAGACACAATCAGCACCAAGGCGCTTCATTTCGTAGTCAATTGCCCGAGCCACAATATCACGAGGTGCGAGTTCTGCACGCTCGTCAAAGTCTGGCATAAAACGGCTGCCATCAGGGCGACGTAAATAAGCCCCTTCACCACGTAATGCTTCGGTAAGTAAAAAGTTTCGAGCGTTAGGGTGGAATAAACACGTTGGATGAAATTGATTAAATTCCATATTGGCAACACGACAGCCTGCGCGCCATGCCATGGCTATTCCATCACCACTGGCAATGTCTGGATTGGAAGTGTATTGATATACTTTTGAGCTGCCACCAGTCGCCAGTGCAACAAACTTTGCTTTGACGGTTTCGACATGCTCTTCATCTCGATTCCAGACATAAGCGCCAAGTACTCGGTTACCAGGACGGTTGAGTTTGCGCGTAGTAATTAGATCAATCGCGTTATAACGCTCCAGCACTGTAATATTGGGGTGTGCAAGGGCGCGCTCTTGTAATGTAGTCTGTACAGCTTTACCGGTAGCATCGGCTGAATGTAAAATACGGCGATGGCTGTGGCCGCCTTCACGAGTTAGGTGATATGGCATGGCTGCGGTGCTGTTTCCGGCGAGCGTTTCTTCTTTATCAAATGCGACGCCACAGCTAATGAGCCACTGCATGGCGCTTTTGGCGTTTTCTGCGGTATAGGTGACAACCGATTTATCACATAATCCTGCGCCAGCAATTAAAGTATCACTTACATGAGACTCAATGGTATCGCCTTCATCAAATACTGATGCAATTCCACCTTGGGCATACAAGGTCGAACCTTCAGACAAAGGACCTTTAGAAAGAAGAATTACTTTTGATTTTTCAGCTAGATGTAATGCTAAAGTCAGTCCTGCAGCGCCGCTGCCGATGACCAAAATATCAGATTGGTGTTCAACTGCTTGTTTCATCAGGTATCATGGTGTGGCCAAGTGGTTTGATTATAGTAAATCAAATTATCTAGACTGGGTACTTTTACAGCGCGTTTTATTGCGGTTTTGCTTAGTTATTTTATTTATATCTCAAAATAATTAACTTTTTTTAATTCAACATCGAACTTTTTTCATATCAGTGAGTCTACTTATATGAACAGGATTCGAGCGACTGAGAAATCAGTATTACAGATTTAGGAGTAGTCGGCTCGGATGAGTGGACAATATAGTGATCAACAATTAGTTGAACGAGTACAGCAAGGCGATAAAAACGCATTTAACCTGTTAGTGCTAAAGTATCAAAATAAAGTGATGAGTTTGATTTCTCGTTATATTCGCAATCAAGCGGATGTGCAAGATGTGACACAAGAAGCCTTTATTAAAGCATATAGAGCGTTAGCGAATTTTCGTGGTGAGAGTGCATTTTATACTTGGTTGTACCGTATTGCGGTAAACACCGCAAAGAATCATCTTACGTCACAAGGGCGCAGAGCACCTGCAAACGATGTTGATGTTGAAGATGCAGAATATTATGAAGGTAGTGATGCGTTAAAAGAGTTTGCATCACCTGAGCGTTTATTAATGAAAGATCAAATGAGTAAAGTGATCTTCGATACGCTTGATACCTTGCCTGAAGAATTAAAAATGGCGATATCGCTTAGAGAGTTAGACGGTATGAGTTACGAGGATATTGCCAATATTATGGATTGCCCAGTCGGAACTGTAAGGTCTCGTATCTTCAGAGCCCGCGAAGCAATCGACAAACAGCTCCAGCCTTTGCTGGAAAAGTAACTGCCTTAACGTTAAATAGGTGAAAAATGCTTAAATCAAGTCAAGAATGGGTATCTGCAGCAGTTGATGGTGAAACCGATGAAAACTCATTGGCACAACTTTCTGCTGACGTTGATTCACATGCACAATGGCAACGTTATCACATGATAGGTGATACGATGCGCGGTGAATTGCCCGCGGCCATTGACTTAGACCTTTCTGCTAGCATCATGGCGGCAATTGAGCTTGAACCGACAATTATAGCCCCAAAAGCGCAGCTCAAAGAGTCGACAGAGCAAGTTGCTTCACGTCCTACTAAGACCAGTAATGTGGTGCCATTTTTCAAACAATTTGGCCAATATGCTATCGCTGCAACTGTGGCTATGGTCGCGATTGTGGGTGTGCAGTCTTACAATCAAAGTAATGATGCTGAGTCGCCATTACCGGTACTCACCACGCGTCCTTTAGTGGGTACAGTGTCGCCTGTGAGTTATCAAACTGGCGCGGTACAAAATCAGCAGAACTATTCAAACGATCAAGTGATTGAACAGCGTCGTCGTATTAATGCCTATATTCAAGACCATATGTTGCAACAACGCTTGAATCCTGGTGTAGTTATCGACGAGAATAACAATCAAGATGCTGCGGTTAAGCCTTAATCCGTAGCGAAACCTTGCCTTATCATTCTTAGGAGTTAGCTTGCGTCTTATCCTGCTAGCACTGTTAGTTTTTACCTTTTCAACACACGCTGAAGAAGATTTATCTGCAAAGGCTTGGCTTAAAAATATGAGCCAAGCCCTACGAGATAAGCAATTCAAAGTTTCTATTATTCAACTTCAAGCCGATCATATACGCCCGTTAGTTTACCTACACGGCATTGTAGATAATCAAGAGGTTGCCTTACTTGAGTACCTTAATGGCCCGCCTAAAAATGCTGTTCGAGTAGGTAATCGCGTTACGTTTATTGAGCATGATCAACCCGCTTACAGTGTTAGCGCCCCGCGAATTCAAGGGGTTTGGCCTGCTGCATTAGCTGGTGATATAAGCCAACTTGAAAAAGGTTACCAATTTGTCATTGGTGGTCGTAGCCGTATTGCTGGCCGCCCTGGACAAATGATCCGTTTGTTGGCTAATGATGAAAACCGTTATGATGCGCAAGTCTGGGTCGACATGGACACTTATTTGCCCCTTCGGTTTGATACGCTAAACAAAGAAAAACAACTGCTTGAGCAAACGATGGTGGTTGAGTTAATTGAGCTATCTGAGCCTGCTAATATTTTAATTGAAGCTGCTAAACAAGAGTGGCCCGCGGTAATTAATCAAGCTGAACGTACTGACGGAAAAAATTGGCAGTTTACATGGTTACCACAAGGCTTTGATGTGGTTGTACGTGATCATCACCGCCTAATAGGAATACATGAGCCTGTTGAATATATAGCGTTAACCGACGGTTTAGCGAATATCTCTGTTTATGTTGCTCGCTCTGGTGAAAACCCGATGCCAAATGAATTACTGACTCGTAATGGCTTATCTATGGTCGTTGTTAAAGTGGGGACGCTTGAAGTGGTCGCCATTGGTAAAGTTCCTTCTGAAACGTTAGACAAAATAGCCAACAGTTTGGTACTAAAGTAATCTGCCTCAAGGTTAAAGCATGATGGTTAACATGATGCTTTAACTTATTATGTATTTTTTACTTCTTTTTTGTCTACCAGATACCGAGTTCAGGGGACTCAAAGGCACTACGGTGTTATTTCACTTTGTGTTAATATTGAATTATGTCATGTAATAGGTTTTATTTATGAGCCAATCAACAGCGTCACAATCATCAATGATGGAAGAAATTGCCCGTGTGGTTGATTATCAACATGGCTGGGCAACCGTCGAAGTTGAATTAAAAAGCGCCTGTAACCATTGTGCGAGTAGCGAAAACTGCGGAACCTCAACCATCGCCAAAGCATTTTCAGTTAAAACTCAGCGTTTTTCATTACCGACGGATAAACCTTGCCGTGAAGGCGACTTACTGAAAGTTGGCCTACCTGAGAGTGTGATTATTAAAGCTGCTACATTAGTGTATTTATTGCCTTTACTCGGTTTGTTTGTGTTTGCGACATTTGGCCATTTATTTGCTACTGGGCTCGATTTAAACACAAACGCATTTGCGATGTTTTTTGCCTTCATTGGCGCAGTCATTGCCTGGTATTTTGGCAAACGTTTAGCCAGTAAAATAGAAATGGATGCATCGCCAGTGATCATTGCCTATTTAGGGCAAGAAGTCGGTGTTATTCGGGCTCATCAAGCCTAAATTAGTCATAATTTGGTAAGTTAATACTTAGTTACTGCTTTAACAGACCCCATTCGCACTATAATTATCCCCATAAACATCGCATTTTAAGCCTTCTTAGGGGCAAAATAGAGACTATTACTGAATCTGATTGGTATTGCCCCCCTAATCAGGTACAATTTGCCACCTTAATTTTAATCAAATTTAGTAGTAGTCATTGCAGCATAATGAAACACATTAGAAACTTCTCGATTATTGCCCATATCGACCATGGTAAATCAACTTTATCCGATCGCCTGATCCAGGTATGTGGCGGCTTAACTGACCGTGAAATGGCTGCACAGGTTTTAGATTCAATGGATCTAGAACGTGAGCGTGGCATTACGATTAAAGCCCAAAGCGTAACACTCGATTACCATGCAAAAGATGGTAAGACCTATCAATTAAACTTTATTGACACCCCCGGCCACGTTGACTTCTCTTATGAAGTATCACGTTCGCTTGCTGCGTGTGAAGGTGCTTTATTAGTCGTTGATGCGGGTCAAGGTGTAGAAGCGCAAACACTTGCAAACTGTTACACCGCACTAGACATGAATCTAGACGTTGTGCCAGTCCTTAACAAAATCGACTTACCGCAAGCCGAGCCTGAGCGCGTTGCCGCTGAAATTGAAGATATTGTTGGTATTGATGCCAAGGATGCTGTGCGTTGTTCTGCTAAAACGGGTGTTGGTGTTGACCTTGTTTTAGAAGAAATCATCGCCAAAATTCCACCACCGGAAGGTGATGAGAATGCACCATTACAAGCATTAATTATCGACTCATGGTTTGACGCTTATCTTGGTGTTGTTTCTTTAGTGCGTATAAAACATGGCGTATTGAAAAAAGGCGACAAGTTTAAAGTGATGTCGACCGGTATAAACTACAATGCCGACCGTGTGGGTATTTTTACGCCGAAAGAAAAAGATGAACCTGAACTGCGCGCAGGCGAAGTGGGTTATGTTATTTCGGGTATTAAAGAAATTCACGGTGCACCAGTAGGTGATACGTTAACGCACGCAAAAAATGGTGCCGACAAACCGTTGCCAGGATTTAAAAAGGTCACCCCACAGGTTTATGCCGGTGTGTTCCCTATTTCGACTGACGAATACGAAAACTTCCGTGACGCGCTAAACAAGCTGAGCTTGAATGATGCGTCGCTGTTTTTTGAACCAGAAACCTCGAGCGCACTCGGTTTTGGTTTCCGTATTGGCTACTTGGGCTTACTCCACATGGAGATTGTTCAAGAGCGTTTAGAGCGTGAATATAACCTCGATTTGATCACCACAGCACCGACCGTAGTATATGAAGTTGTGATGACCAATGGCGACGTTATTTATGTTGATAATCCGTCTGATTTGCCTGCTCTTAATAATATCGAAGAGCTACGTGAGCCGATAGTTGAAGCCAATATCCTTGTACCAAAAGAATACTTAGGTAATGTGATTACTTTATGTATTGAAAAGCGTGGCTCGCAAACCAATATGGTTTATCACGGCAACCAAGTGGCAGTGACTTATCACTTACCGATGGCCGAAGTGGTAATGGACTTCTTTGACCGTCTAAAGTCAACCAGTCGAGGTTATGCTTCACTTGAATATAACTTTATTCGTTTTGACGCGGCAGATATGGTGCGTTTAGATATATTAATTAACGGCGATCGTGTCGATGCTTTAGCGATGATTATTCACCGCTCTAACATTCGTCATCGAGGTTTAGCGTTGGTTGAGAAGATGAAAGAGTTAATTCCTCGCCAAATGTTTGATATTGCGATTCAGGCAGCTGTTGGCAGTCAGATTATTGCGCGTTCAACGATTAAAGCATTACGTAAAGACGTTACCGCTAAATGTTATGGTGGTGACGTATCGCGTAAGAAGAAACTGCTTAACAAGCAGAAAGAAGGTAAAAAACGCATGAAGCAAGTGGGTAACGTTGAAGTGCCACAAGAGGCATTCTTAGCGGTACTTAAATTAAACGATTAATTATAATTAATTGTTTTAATTTGCTTAATAACGCCGCGCATTGCGGCGTTATCGTTATTTTTACTATATATTTTGTAACACTCAACAGGGTGAATGTTTATTCGTTAATCACCATACTGGAATGAGTTAAATTGGGTGATTACCCAAACCATATGGAAACATTTACATCATCCTGCAGGAGATAAATCAGTAATGGCAGCCTATTTTTCACTTATTTTAGTGCTCGTAACCTTAGGTAGTGGTCTTATCTGGTTGATTGACGTTATATTTTTTGCGCCTAAACGCCGTGAAAAACTGGCATTGGCTCAAGCTAATTCAAATCAATTGAGTGCTGATGCGATTGATAAGATTGTCCGTGAGCCGGTTTTAGTGGAAACCGCGCATTCTATATTTCCGGTTATCGCATTTGTGATGATTTTACGCTCATTTATTTACGAACCTTTTCAAATTCCTTCTGGTTCAATGATGCCAACCCTGTTGGTGGGCGACTTTATTTTGGTCGAGAAATTTAGCTATGGTTTACGTGATCCAGTATGGCGTAGCAAACTGGTTGAAACCGGTGAGCCTGAGCGTGGTGATGTGTTTGTATTCAAATACCCTGAAAACCCTAAAATTGACTATATTAAACGTGTAGTGGGTTTGCCGGGTGACAAGATTATTTACCGTAATAAGCAGTTAATGATTCAAGAAGCTTGTGATACAGGTACCGATTGTGCGGCACCTCAAATCATTGAACATACCGAGCTTAACCGTGGTGAATTTAGTCAAAATGACGTGCCACTTATTCGCTTAAACGAACAATTAGGCGATGTAAATCATGATATTTTGATCAATCCGTCACGTCCTGATTTTAGACAGCACTTTTACCCTCAGCCTGGCTCGCCTGCAGGTGAATTTATTGTACCTAAAGGCATGTACTTTGCGATGGGTGATAACCGTGACAACAGTACTGACAGTCGTTTTTGGGGCTTTGTGCCTGAAGAGAACCTAGTAGGTAAAGCTGTCGCTATTTGGATTAGTTTTGAATTTGATCGCAGCCCTAATGATTGGTTACCTACTTGGGTACCTACCGGTGTGCGTTTTGATAGAGTAGGTGGAATACATTGATGGAACCCATTAAAAATTTGCCGCGCTTGTGCCGTACTTTAGGTTACGAGTTTAACAATATTGAGTTACTGACTCAGGCGTTAACCCACCGCAGCGCAGCAAATAAACATAATGAGCGTTTAGAGTTTTTAGGTGATTCAATTTTATCGATAGTGATTTCTGATGCCTTATATCACCAATTTCCAAAAGCAACCGAAGGTGATTTAAGTCGCATGCGCGCCACCTTAGTTAAAGGCGATACACTGACGCTAATCGCCAAAGAGTTTAAGCTCGGAGATTATTTGTTTTTAGGCCCTGGCGAGCTAAAAAGCGGCGGATTTAGACGTGAATCAATTTTAGCGGATGCAGTAGAAGCAATTATTGGCGCTATATATCTTGATGCTAATTTAGATGTTTGCCGCGGATTGTTATTGAGCTGGTACGAAGCCCGATTGGCAAAAATTAAACCCGGTATTAATCAAAAAGATCCTAAAACCATTTTACAAGAACACTTACAGGGGTTTAAAAAACCACTACCTGATTACCAAGTTGTTGCTGTTGAAGGTGAAGCGCATGACCAAACCTTTACCGTAGAATGTAAAATTAGTGAATTGAACGAAGTTGTCACTGGTGTGGCAAGTTCTAGAAGAAAAGCTGAACAGCTAGCGGCTGCTCAGGTATTGGAGTTACTGAATAAATGACCAAAAAAACAGACTTGCCAGCAGGTGCTAATCAAGAACCTAGCTTAGATGAACTGCTGGCAAGGATGAACCAAGCAGCCCCAACCGCCGGAGCGCAGTTTGATGTCACCTATTGCGGTATGGTTGCCATTGTTGGTCGCCCTAACGTAGGTAAATCGACACTTTTGAACAAGTTGCTTGGTCAAAAAGTCAGTATTACTTCTAAAAAGCCACAAACGACTCGTCATCGTATTATGGGGATCCATACCGATGGCCCAAGCCAGATCGTATTTATTGATACCCCAGGTTTGCACATTGAAGAAAAACGCGCCATTAACCGTTTAATGAACCGCGCTGCAGCCAGTTCGTTAGCTGATGTCGCAATGGTTATCTTTGTGGTTGACGGAATGACATGGACCGCAGACGATGAAATGGTGTTACAAAAACTCAAGCATCGTAACGACGACCGTAAAATTATATTAGCAATTAATAAAGTCGATAATATTAAAGATAAGGAAAAGCTATTTCCTTATCTAACTGAGCTTGCTCAGAAGTTTGATTTTGACGAGATTTTGCCAATTTCAGCCAGTAAAGGCACTAACGTACAACGTATTTTAGACATGGCTCGTGAGTCTTTACCGGAAGCACCGTTTTATTTCCCAGAAGACTACGTCACTGATCGCTCGCAACGTTTTATGGCTTCTGAAATTGTCCGTGAAAAGCTTATGCGTTTTTTAGGTGATGAATTGCCATATGATGCCACGGTTGAAATCGAGCAGTTTAAAATGATGGATAACGGTGTCTATCAAATTAACGCGCTGATCCTCGTTGAACGTGAAGGCCAAAAACGCATGGTGATTGGTAATAAAGGCGAACGTATTCGTACTATTGCGACGCAATCACGCCTTGATATGGAAACGTTATTTGATAATAAAGTGTTTCTTGAGGTCTGGGTCAAAGTGAAGTCAGGCTGGGCAGACGATGAACGCGCCCTAAGAAGCTTAGGTTATGGCGAAGACTAAGTCGCCAACGCTCCTTACTCTCGTAATTTTGTAGGCATGGCCACCATGAAACGTGGCTATGTGTTACATCATCGACCTTTTCGTGAGTCGAGTGTGATTGTTAATTTATTGATAGAGGGCGTCGGTCGTGTTGATGCCATAACGCGTGTAGGCACAGGTAAGCGCTCAATCAAAAGTATTTTACAACCTTTTCAACCCCTCATCGTACAATTTAGTGCTCAATCTGAAGCCAAAAGTCTTGGTTTAAAAAATATTACTCAAATCGAGTCTGCCGCTCCTGCAATGCCATTAACCGGTAATAGTTTATATTCTGGTTTTTATCTCAATGAGTTACTTGTGCGCTTACTGTCTGTAGAGCATCAAGCTGAAGGGCTATTTATAGAGTACCATCGCGCCTTGATGTCACTTGCTAAAGGTTTTTGCTCCAGTCATTTACGTTATTTTGAAATGGCATTATTGCTGGAGTTAGGTGCATTCCCCTCTTTGAATTATGACACTTTAGGCAATGCGTTAGATCCAGACTGTTATTATCGGTTTATTCCACAAAGTGGTTTCTTGCCTGTAGTGCAAAGCCGGGAGTCGAATTTATTACATGGTAAAGGCTGTTTAACTGGAGCGATGTTGTTAGCATTAGCATCACAAAATCTACAAATCGATCAGCTAAATCAAGCAAAGGGCCTAATGCGTTATTTGTTGACGCCATTATTAGGCAATAAACCGTTATTGAGCCGACAGTTATTTGCAAAAAATGCACAATAAAGCTTTTCGTATTACGACGTGAACCAAGTACAATTTAGTTCGTACAAGATCACGGTCAGTCCTATTCTTCGTTTATTAATATTAAGGAGCTCGGTGTGAGCGGAATTTTATTAGGCATTAACATCGATCATATCGCCACGTTACGTCAAGCTCGTGGTACAAATTATCCCGATCCTGTTCATGCTGCAGCCGTTGCAGAACATGCTGGCGCCGATGGTATCACTATCCATTTACGTGAGGACCGACGTCACATTCAAGACCGCGATGTTTATTTACTCGCGAAAACCCTAAAAACACGCATGAACTTTGAGTTTGCTGTGACTGAGGAGATGATTGCTATCGCGTGTGATATTAAACCTGCTTACGCGTGTTTAGTACCAGAGAAACGTGAAGAACTCACCACAGAAGGCGGTTTAGATGTTGCAGGTCAATTAGACAAAATCACTTCAGCTGTGACTCGTTTAGCGGCTGAGGGCATTAAAGTGTCGCTCTTTATTGATGCGGATAAAACCCAAATTGACGCCGCAGTCGCCACGGGGGCACCTTATATCGAAATCCATACAGGCTGTTATGCCGATGCACAAACTGATGCTGAACAAGCCCTGGAGCTTGCTCGTATAACCGAAATGGCAAGTTATGCTCACAGTAAAGGTTTAGTAGTGAATGCTGGGCATGGCTTGCATTATCACAATGTTAAAGCGATAGCAGCAATACCTGAATTGTATGAACTTAATATTGGTCATGCAGTAGTGGCTCGTGCAGCTATCGATGGCTTAGAGACCGCAGTTCGCGATATGAAAAAACTGATGCTTGAAGGCCGTAGAGGCGAGTAATGGCAATCGTTGGTATGGGTACCGATATCGTCGAGATAGCCCGAATACATGAGCAACGTGAACGTCTAGGTGACAGATTAGCTAAACGAGTACTCACAGAGTTTGAGCTTGCCATATACATGCAATCTAACCAGGCAGCACGTTTTTTAGCAAAGCGCTTTGCTGCTAAAGAAGCCGCCGCAAAAGCGTTAGGCACGGGTATTGGCCGCGGTGTGTCTTTTCAGCATATTCATATCGACAATGACGCTAATGGCGCACCGATAATCCGTTTCACAGACGGTGCACTGGCTCGTTTAACACAACTTGGCGGCAGCAGAGGGTTTATTAGCATTGCTGATGAACAACATTATGCAGTCGCAACGGTGATATTAGAACGTTGATTCACCGGTATTTGTCCCTTTTAAAACCATACAAACTAGGTTAAATTAACACGATAACAACAACTAATATAACGAGACACAAGATGAAATCGGCAGTAGAACAATTATCGACCTATAAAAGTGTTCACTTAAACCCTAACAACATTCGCACCCATTTTGTCGGGGTTCCCATGATTATTTGGTCGGCATTTTTAATGTTGGGGACATTACGATCAGCATGGCAAGATTATCAAGTGAGTGTGGCAATGGTACTCACATTAGTGGTTTTAGCTTATTACACTATGCTGCATGTACGTTTAGCGATAGGGTTAGTGTTGTTCATTATTCCGGTACTCTATACCACTGAAATGGTGGTTCATACAGAACATCCCATGTTAATTGCCCTGGCTGTTTTTGTGATAGGTTGGGTCATTCAATTTGTTGGCCATCAATATGAAAAAGCTAAACCTGCTTTTATGGATGATTTGAATCAGCTATTAATCGGTCCATTTTTTTTGATGGCAGAACTCTATTTTATGTTTGGCTGGGAAAAAGAGCTCGCAGCTGAAATTAAACCACTTGCCAGAGATAAACGCCGCGCTTTAGAAGCGAAATTGCGTGGCAAGTAATCAAATATAAATGTATTTAGCAAAGCTTTTTATTTTGCTATCTGCGTTATTTTTAGTACATCGACCCATAGTTGTAAGATTGAGTAAATCACTTGAGTCGAGTTAGTTTGCTAAGCCATAAAAAAGGCGCTCAAAGCGCCTTTTTTGTTGTCAGCTATTTAAGGTGAGAGGTTATTCGTCATCGTTTTCAGTAGTAATAACATCTAAATTACTGGGTAATACCCTTACAGCTTTAATCATATTATCTGCAACTTCAATCACTTCTATTTGGTAACCTGCAATACGCAAACTAGTATTGGCTGCCGGAATATCTTCAAGAAACTCGATGATAAGGCCGTTCAACGTTTTAGGACCATCAATTGGGAAGTGCCATTTCATTTCTTTATTTAAGTCACGAATGTTAATGGTCGCGTCAATTAAAAAGCTGCCGTCTTGCTGGATATTAATGTCTTCACTTGGTGTCGTTATCATCGAAGTCGTAAAGTCGCCGACGATTTCTTCTAATATATCTTCTAGTGTCACTAAGCCTTGGATATCGCCATATTCATCCACTACCAAGCCAATGCGTTCTTTATTGTGCTGGAAGTTTGATAACTGTACGTTTAATGGCGTGCCTTCAGGGATAAAATACAATTCTTTCACGGCACGTAATAATGATGATTTACTGAATTGCTCTTTAGACTGCAGGCGTAAAGCATCACGTAAATGGATAAAACCAACAGCATCATCAATATTGTCACGGTAAACCAATACACGTGTATGAGGGCTTTGAATCACCATCTTATTAATGAGTTTAAAGTCATCATTTACGTTAATGGCATAAATATCTGCACGGGAAATCATGATGTCTTCAACAGTGACTTTTTCTAAATCAAGGATAGAAAGCAGCATTTCTTGGTGACGCTGAGGAATGAGCGCGCCAGCTTCATGCACCACCGTACGCAATTCTTCCTGGCTTAGTGCATCACTGGTTTTTACCGTTTTAATGCCCATCAAGCGTAAAAAACCTGAGGTGATTAGGTTTATCGCCTTCACGAATGGCGATAATAAAATTAACAACCAACCTAATAAAATACTCGACGGAAATGCAATGCGTTCTGGGTGAAGTGCTGCAAAAGTTTTTGGGGTAACTTCGGCAAATACGAGTACCACAATGGTCAATACACCGGTTGCAATGGCAACACCCATGTCACCAAATAGACGCATACCAATAATGGTGGCAATAGCCGACGCTAAAATATTGACTAGGTTATTACCGATCAAGATTAAACCAATGAGTCGGTCTGGGCGGTCAAGCATCTTTAATGCGCGCTGCGCACCTTTATGGCCATTGCCTGCAAGATGCCGTAAGCGGTAGCGGTTTAAGCTCATCATTGCGGTTTCTGAACCTGAGAAGTATGCAGAAATCACAATTAAAACCAGAAGGAAGATTAGGAGTGCGCTGGTAGATATAGCGTCCAAAAAGGGGGCCCCATTAAGTGCTGTAAAATTGGCTAACTGCGCCAATACATAAAATTTAACAGCCATTATTTATTAATGGCTGTTAGTGTCAAGTTATCTTATTGATGTTTCGATCTGACTTAGCGTGTTATTGAAGTTTTAAATTATAAAACTAATTTAATATCAATTCTTTAACAACTCTAGCGCCAAAGTAAGCTAACGACAGTAAACCTGCGCCAGACAAGCTATAGATAACAGCAGTGCGAATTCTACAGCCTACAGTATATTGTTGCCACAACATAATGGCATAAACCACCCAAGCCATCATTGATAGCACTGCTTTATGGCCTTTACCGTCAACAAACATGTCATCTAAAAATACAAAGCCTGTGATTAACGACAAGCTCAGGAGTACAAATCCTATAATAATGAGGTGGTAAAGCTGCCGCTCTACGGTCATTAATGGTGGCATTGCAGGGCTCATCATCATCTGTTTCTTTTTGAGCTTAGATTGAATAAACGATAATTGAATCGCATACAGTGCCGCAATCATTAACGCACTGTAGGCCATTAATGACAGTATCACATGGGCTAAAATTTCAGGATGAAGCTCAAAATGAGTAATGAATTGCGGTGGTAGTAACCATAGTAATGCCACAGATAATACTGAGCAGGCATAAACCACAGGTACGACAATAATGACTTTCAGGCGAGGCATAGTGATAGTGAAGGTGAGAGCAATAATCCAATTCACCAGTGAAATCACGTTGGTTAAACTAAAGTTTTGGCCGTCAACAGTAAAGATCGCTTTCGATAGTGCCAGTCCATGCAAAATGACCGCGATACTCGACATGACCATAACCGCCTTGCGATTGGGTCCTTGTGCATGAAATAGTCTACTGGTGACCAAAATAAGTGCAATGCAATAAAACAACATGGCAGCAGCTGAAAAAATAACCATTTGAGATCAACCTATCAAAGTAGTAACGCGTTATTGAAAAGCGATTGTTAACCTACGTGAATGCCAGAAACTAGTGCCTGCACATCGCATTTTCATTATTTGTCTTAGATTAACATGATCATGCACTAATATGGCAGTGACCTGAGGCTCAAAATTTAACAGTATCTTACCCTTAGCGGCAAATAATTTACCTAATCACGATAAGTGATCGCTGCAAGTATCGTAATTTAGAGTGGCTTGGGTATAATAGCCTCAATTACCGATATGCTTAAAAGAGCTGATCAATGTTTGAAAATTTATCCGACAGACTGTCACGCACACTAAAAAATATTAGTGGGCGTGGTCGCTTAACAGAAGACAACATTAAAGAAACCCTGCGCGAAGTGCGTATGGCGCTGCTTGAAGCAGATGTCGCTTTACCTGTTGTTAGAGAATTTGTTAACAGCGTAAAAGAACGCGCTGTAGGGCAAGAGGTATCTAAAAGCCTCAGCCCTGGGCAAGCTTTCATTAAAATCGTTCAAAGTGAGCTTGAAAAAGCCATGGGCGAGTCGAATGAAGCGTTAGATTTAGCCGCCACACCACCCGCAGTGATTATGATGGCGGGTTTACAGGGGGCTGGTAAAACGACCTCTGTGGCTAAATTAGGTAAATTACTGCGCACACGCCATAAAAAGTCGGTGTTAGTTGTCAGTGCTGACGTATATCGTCCAGCGGCAATTAAGCAACTTGAAACCCTAGCGGCAGAAGTCGATGTTGAGTTTTTTCCATCAGATGTAAGTCAAAAGCCGGTCGATATTGCTAAGGCTGCAATCAGCCACGCTAAGCTTAAGTTTATTGATGTTGTGATTGTCGATACCGCGGGTCGCTTGCACGTTGATGAAGCCATGATGGATGAAGTCAAGGCGCTCCATGCAACGGTAAAACCGATTGAAACCCTGTTTGTGGTCGACGCCATGACCGGACAAGATGCGGCCAATACCGCCAAAGCCTTTAACGAAGCTTTGCCATTAACGGGTATTATTCTCACCAAGGTTGACGGTGATGCCCGTGGTGGTGCTGCGTTATCTATCCGCAATATTACTGGAAAACCGATTAAGTTTTTAGGTGTGGGTGAAAAAACGGATGCACTCGAACCGTTTCATCCAGACCGTATTGCATCACGTATTTTAGGCATGGGTGACGTATTGTCACTGATTGAAGAAGTTGAGCGTGGTGTCGATAAAGACAAAGCGATGAAACTTGCTTCAAAAGTCAAATCGGGTGGCAACTTTGACCTAGAAGATTTTCGTGAGCAATTACAGCAAATGAAAAATATGGGCGGCATGATGAACATGCTCGAAAAGTTACCTGGTGTAGGCCAATTACCTCCAGAAGCGTTAGCTCAAGTCCAAGACGGAAAAATGACCGGTCAAATGGAAGCCATCATTAATTCGATGACAGCTAAAGAGCGTAAAAACCCAGATTTAATCAAAGGCTCTCGTAAACGCCGAATCGCATTAGGTTCTGGCACTCAAATCCAAGACGTTAACCGTTTATTAAAACAGTTTACCCAAATGCAGAAAATGATGAAAAAGATGTCAGCAAAGGGTGGTATGAAGAAGATGATGCGCGGAATGAGTGGAATGTTACCTCCAGGAATGAAATTTCCAGGTAGATAATTAAGTCATCTTTTAAGTATAAACGCGGTTAATTGATACACACATCAGTTGGTTAGGTTATGTCTTTACAGCTAGGGCAACCAAATCGGTGAGTTAAAAATCATCAGATTTGGTTGCAATAGTTCAAAAGTCAGGTAAAATCTTCCGGCTTTCTTTCTGGGACTCTTCGCGAACACGGAGTTCCAGTTTTTATTTTTGCTTCTAGCAAATCATTAGAGGAATAAAACGCATGGTTACCATTCGTTTAGCTCGTGGCGGCGCAAAAAAGCGTCCATTTTACAATATCGTTGTTGCTGATAGCCGCAATGCTCGTGACGGTCGTTTCATCGAACGTGTTGGTTTCTTCAATCCATTGGCTCGTGGCCAAGAAGAAACTTTACGTTTAGATCTTGATCGTGTTGAGCACTGGGTTGCTACTGGCGCTGCAACATCTGAGCGTGTTGCAAAACTGATCAAAGACGCACGTAAAGCTGCTGCTTAATTGCGTATTAAAAAGGTATAGATAGATGAGCGATAACCAACAGCCAATCGTACTGGGTAAATTAGGCTCCAGTCATGGTATTAAAGGTTGGCTTAAAATCACTTCCTATGCCGATTCTGTTGAAGGTATTTTTGATTACTCACCTTGGTTGATTAAAGAGCAAGGTGTTTGGCGTGAAGTTAAGGTCGCGCAGTGGCGTTTTCAAGGTAAAGCACTTGTTGCTGAACTTGAAGGTGTTAACTCTCGAGAGCATGCGCAAATGCTCACAAATTGTGAAATTGCGATTTTGCCAGAACAAATGAAAGATCTCGCTGATGATGAATTTTATCACCGTGATCTTATCGGCTGTGAAGTGACCAATATAAACGGCTATAACATGGGGATTGTCGACCAGATCGTGGAAACAGGATCAAACGACGTACTCTTGATTAAAGCTAACGCTAAAGATGCCTTCGGCAAAGTGGAACGTATGGTCCCCTTTGTCCCCGAGCAATTCATCAAACAGGTGAACTTGCAAGAGAAACAGATTTTAGTGGATTGGGATCCTGACTTCTAAGTCGAGGTACAACATATGTGGTTAGGGGTAATCACCCTGTTTCCAGAGATGTTTCGTGCCGTTACAGACTTTGGTGTTACGGGTCGAGCCGTCAAAAGCGGCCTGCTAGAGGTGCAAACGTGGAATCCTCGTGATTTCACCCATGATAGACACAGTACTGTGGATGACCGCCCTTACGGTGGTGGCCCTGGAATGTTAATGATGGTGCAACCTTTACGCGATGCTATCCATGCAGCAAAAGCTGCTGCAGGTGATGGGGCAAAAGTGATTTATTTGTCACCTCAGGGACGTAAGCTGGATCAGCAAGGCGTGACTGAATTGGCTAAATCAGACCGATTGATTTTAGTGTGTGGTCGATACGAAGGTGTTGATGAACGCATTATTCAAACGGAAGTGGATGAAGAATGGTCTATCGGTGATTACGTGCTTTCGGGTGGCGAATTACCGGCAATGACATTAATCGATTCAGTGGCGCGTTTAGTACCTGGTGTACTAGGCAAGCAAGCATCAGCAGAGCAAGACTCTTTCTCTGAAGGTTTACTGGATTGTCCTCATTATACACGCCCTGAACAATTGGATGGCATGGATGTACCGGCAGTGCTGTTAAGCGGTGACCACGAAAAAATTAGACTCTGGCGTTTACAACAAAGTATCGGAAGAACTTTTTTGAGACGACCAGAATTATTTGAAAATCTAGCTCTGACTGACGAACAAACGACTTTATTAGCGCAGTTCGTGAATGAAACGGACAAGTCCGCATAGTCAATGCTCAGTTAATTCTAGAATGGAGTAGTTATGAACAACATCATTAAAATGCTCAACGATGAGCAAATGAAAACAGACGTACCTGATTTCGGTGCTGGTGATACAGTAGTGGTTCAAGTACGTGTTAAAGAAGGTGATAAAGAGCGTCTTCAGGCTTTTGAAGGTCTTGTTATCGCAAAGCGTAACCGTGGTCTACACTCTGCATTCACAGTACGTAAAATCTCTAATGGTGAAGGTGTTGAGCGTGCTTTCCAGACGCATAGCCCATTAATTGCTAGCATCGAAGTTAAGCGTCGCGGCCGTGTACGTCGTGCTAAGCTGTACTATTTACGTGAGCGTTCAGGTAAGTCTGCACGTATCCGTGAAAAATTGGCAACTAAGTAATAGTTACCGATACAGAATAAAGATGCAGTGTTCGCACAAAAAACCGCCGAAAGGCGGTTTTTTGTTTCTGGGACTTTTAAATCTTTGTGGGTCTTTAAAACCATAATAAAGCGAATAGAGAGGTTTTCGCGAAAAAGCACAAAATTTATGTTTGTTATTGTATATCACATTATCACTAAGTTATTTTTTACTCCTTTGTGCAAATAAGCCTTGCTCTAGGAGCTTTGCACAGGCATAGTTGCTTTAAGGTGTAATGGTGTAGCGGTACAAAAATACAATGTGCTGTGTAATACCTAAACATAAATCTATTAGTGACCTTTGGTCTGTCGTCAAAAGAGAGTAATAAGTATGCAGCAAGATACGATTAATAATGTCCACATCAGCTCAGAACAAGTATTAGTTACGCCAGCAGAACTGAAAAAAGAATTACCACTCTCTACTCATGCTTATCAATATATTCTGAATGCACGTAAACAGGTTGCTGATATTGTTCATAAACGTGACAACCGTGTACTAGTTGTGACAGGGCCTTGCTCTATTCATGATATCGATGCCGCCAAGGAATATGCATTAAAACTGAAAAAACTCCATGATGAACTCAGCGGTGAGTTTTATATTTTAATGCGAGTCTATTTTGAAAAGCCGCGTACTACCGTGGGTTGGAAAGGACTGATTAATGATCCTGATATGAATGAGTCATTTGATGTTGAAAAAGGCTTAAGAATGGCACGTGAGTTAATGATTTGGTTAGCCGAATTGGAATTACCTATCGCAACTGAAGCATTAGATCCTATTAGTCCGCAGTATTTATCTGAGCTCGTGACCTGGTCGGCCATTGGCGCAAGAACCACAGAATCACAAACTCACCGTGAAATGGCTTCAGGCCTATCGATGCCAGTGGGCTTTAAAAATGGTACTGACGGTAAACTTGATGTAGCAATTAATGCATTAAAATCTGCGGCGAGCAGTCATCGTTTTATGGGGATTAACCAGGAGGGTCAAGTGGCATTATTGCAAACGGCTGGTAACCCAGATGGACATATTATTTTACGTGGCGGTTCAACACCCAATTATGATGCGACGAGTGTTGCACAAAGCGAAGCGCAAATTCATAAGGCAAAACTCAGTGCACGTTTAGTGGTTGATTGTAGCCATGGAAACTCTTCAAAAGATCATTTGCGTCAGAAAAACGTTTGTGAAGATGTATTTAACCAAATTGAGACGGGTAATAAATCGATTATCGGTGTTATGCTTGAAAGTAACCTCAATGAAGGTAATCAGAGTTCAGATAAGCCATTAGCAGAGCTAAAATATGGCGTGTCGGTTACTGACGCATGCATTGACTGGGAAACCACTGAAACTATTTTAAGACAAGGCGCTAACCAGTTGTCTGCAGTGTTACCGACTCGATTCGATATGCTACAGGTTGCCAACGGTTAATGGATAACAATATGAACGAAAAGACGACTGCTGATCTTGAAAATTTACGCGACCTAATTGATGGTGTCGATCAGCAACTGTTGCATTTACTGCGTAAGCGTCTTGATTTAGTCGCTCAAGTTGGTGCGGTAAAACATTCTGCTGGCGTGCCAATTTATGCGCCTCAGCGCGAAGCATCAATGCTGGCGAAACGTCGTGCAGAAGCACAAAACATGAATGTGTCGCCACAACTTATCGAAGATATCTTGCGCCGATTAATGCGTGAGTCTTACTTAAATGAAAAAGATGTTGGCTTTAAACAAGTTAAGCAAGATTTAGGACATGTTGTTGTAGTGGGTGGGCAAGGTAAGTTAGGCCAGTTGTTTACCCAAATGCTAACCTTGTCTGGTTACAAAGTAAAAAGTATTGATAAAAATGATTGGCAAGATGCTAATGCTATTTTTGACGGGGCTGGTCTAGTTATTGTCACAGTACCGATTAATGTGACTTGTGATGTGATCCGTGAAAAATTAACCCAGTTACCATCAAATTGTATACTAGCAGACTTAACCTCTATTAAAGAAAAGCCGCTTGCAGCGATGCTAGCCGCCCATAAAGGCCCTGTAGTCGGTTTACACCCAATGTTTGGCCCAGATGTAGGCAGCTTAGCAAAACAAGTTGTGGTGGTGTGTCATGGCCGCCAACCAGAAGCATATCAATGGTTATTACAGCAAATTGAGATTTGGGGGGCGCGTATTGTTGAGGCTGAAGCTGAGCGTCATGATAATGCGATGCAACTTGTACAAGCAATGCGTCATTTTTCGACTTTTGTTTACGGTTTAAATCTTTGTAAAGAAGAAGCCGATATCGATAATTTGTTGCAGTTTAGCTCACCTATCTATCGTTTAGAATTGGCCATGGTAGGCAGACTGTTTGCTCAAGATCCTGAGTTATATGCCGATATAATCTTTGCCCAACAAGGGAGCCAGCATGCGATTAGTGATTATTTAGATAACTATCGAGATGCGCTTGCTATGCTCAAGTCGGGTAATCGTCAGGAGTTTGTCACGCAATTCCAACGTGTCGCCAAATGGTTCGGTGATTTTGCACCTCAGTTCCAACATGAAAGCCGGGCAATGTTACAATCAGTCAATGATATGAAGACAGGTTAATCATTTTTAATCGATCAATTTATTGCCAAACAGTAACACAAGGCTTATGTTTAGCTAACGAGATGAACTGAATTTGTCGGTTTATTATCGTTAGCTAACATCTATAATACTTGCCTTTGGAGGAAACCCATGTCGATGACACCATCGAATATGCTACCTGCTCAACAGGTTGAAGATAATTCCCTTGGGCATTTTCTTTATGGCTTAATGAGTGCTTTCCCATTATTTTTTGTCCCTGTTTTGTTAAGTTTATGGCTTAATTTAATCCAGAAAAATGTTAATCCAGAGTCTGTCCTTGGCAGCCATTTACGCTGGCAACGCATGAGTATTATCGGTTTATGCCCATTCTTTATCGCCGGGTACTGGATTAGCCCATTATGGTTAAGTTTGCCGATGTATCTTGTCGGTGTCAGTTGGTTTAGTTACCGTATTTTTAAAGGTTGGATAAGCCTCAATGATGGACTCGCTGTATAGCCTTCTATCAACAACATCATTGAAATAAAAATGCCGAGAATTATCTCGGCATTTTTAATGGTGCTTTAAACAGCCTTTATCCTTGATAAAGGCTGTGAATAAGATCTGCCTGAGAAACGCCATCTTGTTGCTGTAATACGATTGCATCAGCTTTAAGCTGTTTTACTGCATTAGCATGAGTGCTTAATAATGCAGGGTTGACGCAGAAGCTGGTATTAACCATCACAGGTAAGTGGCTGCGCGATTTAACTTCAACCACGCCAGCTAAATCGAGGCTGAGCAGCTCTGGGTGAGTAAAACTTCTCACACCTGATTCACACAATCCAAGTTGTTGATTGCCATGGCTGAGCACCGTATCAGCCGCTTGCAGCCAATCGTCAATGCTTGCCATGGTATTACGCTCTAATATGACAGGTAAATTAACCGATCCGATTAACGCAAGCATGTCTGGGTTGTACATTTGTTTACCGGCCAAAATGATCATATCGGCTAATTGACTTGCGATGTTGAACTCTTGCTCTTGATCAATTTGCATTACGCACAGTAGTCCAGCTTGTTCAATTACCTGAGCATGTTGTTTAAGTTGCTGTTCACTCATTTGATTTTTTAAATCGTTAAGCAGTATTGCTTGAAAGCCCGCTTCTTTAATCAATTTAGCTTGTGTTGCCAGTATGGTGTTGTCTATTGGTAAATTAATTTGTTGTAGTGCGCTAAATTGACCTGCACCTAACTGCATATGCTGACATACAAGCTGGGTGTCTTGTGCTTTATATGCACGAGAATGCTTCGCTTGGCTGCTTAGTTGCGCTTTTATCGGTTCCTGCTTAGAGCTGTCGGGTTCTATTAGCAGCTGAACTTGTGATAGTTGCGTGGGTTTAACCGTTTCACAGGGATAACACCCGAGCACTTTGATAAAGCGTGTTAATCGCTCTAGCTCTTTAATCGCTTGCTGTACTTCAGTAGTGGCTAAGTTGCCATCTATGTCTAAGTAGAACATTTCTTCCCATGGCGTACCCGGTATTGGGCGAGACTCAAGTTTACTCATATTGAGATTATGGGCTTTTAATACTAATAGTGCCTCAACCAGAGCGCCAGGCTTTTGACCTGTCGCCATAATCAATGTTGTTTTTGCGGGTAATTGTGATGGCACTGCAGAGGCTTTTCTGGCAACAACAATAAAACGACTTTGATTTATCTTTTGATTGGCTAAACCGTTTTCAAGTGCTACTAACTGATATAAAGCTCCGCCTTCAGCACTGCCAATCGCAGCGACAGAGTGATTGTCTGCATCGATAACCTTGCTCATCGCTTCGGCACTGCTTGAGCAATATTCCAGTTTAATGTGTGGGTACTGGCTTAAATAGCGGCTGCATTGGCTAATAGGTTGCGGATGAGCGTAAATTGTTTTGATATCACTGATTTTGCTATCGGGCTTTGCCAGTAAACAGTGTCCAACTTCAATGGTAGTTTCACCGACAATCGATAATGTTGTATGTTGCAAAACGTCATACACTTCGTTGATTGAGCCTGATGAGGTGTTTTCTATTGGCAAAAATCCATAATCGGCATGTCCTGACTCAACTGCATTGACTATGTCATCAAAACTTTGACAGCCAAAATCAATCATTTCTACCTGACGACGCGAGCAATAGCGTGTTGCCGCTAAATATGAATAGGAACCTCTGGCACCTAGGTATGCCACAGTATATTGTTGTTTTTGGGTGTCTGGATTTGCGCGTCCGTGTAAGTAGGTTTGTTGAAAGAGCACCGAATCTTCAATGATGTTTTGGTAAAGCGATATTACAAAATGTGCATCTAAACCTTGATCGCGTCCTTGTTGCACCAAACGCTCGAGTAGTTCTTTTTCTCGCTGAGTGTCACGTATCGGTCTAACATCAACTTCTTTACTGCGGGCGACATTTAAGCTCAATTGACGGCGTTTAGATAACAGTTCTAATAACGATTTATCGAGTGCTGTGATCTGCTCACGAGTTTGACTTAACTCTGGTGGTTTTTGCATATTGACCTCAATGTAACGCAACAGTCTGACGTATGGTGAATACAACAGTATTTATAAGACAAAAAAGCCTCCCAGTGGGAGGCTTTAGAATTTTCATTTTCGTTTTTACACAGAAAATCCGCCTCCGAGGGTGGGCTGAATAAAAAAGAAAATAAAAAAGCGGAATATTTTTGTGTTCATAGGGTAAAACTAAAGCCACGGAGTTAACCTGTCAATGTAATTCTACTCAACAAGATACAATTACAAGCAAAAGAAAGCGCACCCGAAGGTGCGCTGGTGAATGATAATTAACATCAAGCTGCGTTTTCCTCCTTATAAACATACTCAAATTCGCTTTCTGTGTCATTGGGTAATGAAACGTGGCGTTGAGCCTGGGGTTTGTGAGTCAGGCGGTTTAGCTGTTTTTCCAGCTTTTGTCCCATTGCAGTAATCGCTGCGTATAGGTTTTCACTTTTCGCCTGGGCAAATAAATCTCCACTAGGTAATCCAACCGAAGCCTCAATTTTAAACAACTGCTTTTCTTGTGTGATAATGACGTGCGGGTTAATTAACTGAATATCGTGTCGAGAGAGTTTTTCTAATCGTCCTTCAATTCTTTCGCGGATGAGGGCAGTGACTTCAAGTTGTTTGCTAGTGATTTTCAGCATATTTAGAACCTTCTTGTTGTTTGCTTAACTTCAGATTACCAAGGTTAACTATAAAAATCGTGATCTAAATCACACTTTTGCAGGCTGTTAGTGTCAAGTGCTGCATATTTGATCGCTTAGACATTTTTGACAATTTATCGTTAAAATTTCCTTGTATTACGCTGCAGAACAGCTCATATTTGAATGAATAAGTTGATACTAAATTATCTTTTTTGTCTATTTATTGCACTATTTATGGCGTTTGGTAAACCATCAAAACCTACGTTGTTATTTCGTTTATTTTACCTCCTCTTGTCGTTCCGCTTCTGTTAATCATATTATTTGTACTTTTTTCATCATTGCGTGAACTGCCATTAGTCAATGCTTGACACTGTTTTAACTTTTTTTGATAAAAGAGCAAAATCTGTCACCGATTTGATATCATCCCAGAACGCAAATGGATATAGGCAGTTATCAATGAGTATAGAACAACACAAAATAAAGGTATGGGATTTTCCAACACGCTTATTTCATTGGTCCATGGTTGGCTTACTAGGTGGCTTGTGGTGGACCGCTGACATTGGCGAGATGCAATGGCATCAAGTACTGGCATATGTGTTAATGATACTAATTTTATTTAGATTGATTTGGGGCGTAATAGGGAGTGAAACATCTCTGTTTAGTCAGTTCTTTGTTGGACCTAAAAAAGTCATCAATTATGCGCTAACCAACCCAAAACCAGCATCATTAGGACATAACCCTTTAGGTGGCTATATGGTGTTTGCGTTGCTTGGTTTATTAGTGTTGCAATTAACGACTGGTTTATTTGCTACCGATGAGATTTTTACTGAGGGGCCATTAATTCACCTGGTGTCGTCTGATACCGCAAGTTGGTTAACCTGGTTACACAAAACCAATTTCAATGTGATTTTAGGGTTAGTTGTACTACACGTTGCAGCTGTGATTTTGCATGTGGTTAAAGGCGACAATATTTTAAAAGCGATGTTTAGTGGCTATAAGTACGTGAGTGGCAAAGTCACGGCTCCGACTTTACGTTCACCTTGGTTAGCCTTGGCGGTAGTTGCTGTATTGTTTGCTGGTATTTGGTGGCTATTGTTAGAGCCCGTGGTGAGTTTTTTATAGCTTAGTTCTCAGGCTGTATTAGGTTATAAAAAAATAAAGCCCATCCGATGGGCTTTATTTCTTAGATTAATTTATAGCGTCTTAATCTTTTTTGTATACATCATGACAACCTTTACAGCTTTTACCAGTGTTAGCAAAAGCTTGTTTAATCAGGTTTTGGTCTGTAGATTTCGCAGCAACCGCTAATGCCGCGGCGTTATCTTGAAATTCGGTCATTTTGCTGTCGAAATCTGCTTTGTCCTGCCAAATTTTAGCAAGCGCTTCAGTATCGCCTTTATCTGAACCGGCGATAAAACCTTCGTGAGGTAGTTTAGATAGGGCTGCAACATTGTCAGCACGGCTACTAAACACCGCCGCATCAAACGGCTTTTTGCCTTTTAACATGGCACCCATGTCACCAAAGTTATAGGCAATCAAACCAAATGCAGATTGACGATATTCAATTGCGTCAGCAGGTTTTTCAAAGTTGTTAGCAAATGCAGCAGGGATTAATATTGCCGTCGCAGCAATAGCAAGTAATGTCTTTTTCATCATGATCCTTCTCTTCTTTCTAGTAATAGCACGGGTTCCATAAGCACTTATTCAAGTCTGTTACACATATCATTATGAGTGTAAACATGTAATCAGTCACAGTTTTATTCTACACAATTTTATTGCAACAATGCGATATCTTTTATCGAAGGTGTTCCAGACTGTATTTTGCAAAGTACTCAGGTTAATTGATACACTTGTACTGTTTCGGCATTACTACAAAGAGAATAAAAATTATGCGTGCCAACTGGAATTTAGTTGTAGATAAAATATTAACTCATGCAAATGATGAAGACCTGTCAGTGTTGTTTCAATTATTACTGACAGAAGAAGAGCGAAGCGCGGTGTCGGGGCGTTTACAGGTGTTCCAAACTTTGCTTGCCGGTGAAATGAGTCAGCGGCAAATTGCCACTGAACATCAAGTGAGTATTGCCACTATTACACGCTGTTCAAATTATTTAAAAAATATGTCACCAGGCCAGCGAGCCAAAGTGAGAAAGCTAATCTTAGATTAATTCATCCTGGACCAAGTTGTTGGCTCGTTGTCCCTCAGGCAATTATTGGCGGATGCCTTTAGGATACTTGTGATGTCTATAGCTTGAGCGTCGCATAATTAAGTAGGCGCCGTATGTCACTAAACATAGCGCAAATAACGTGCTCGAATCTCGTGGATAGAAACGGTATAGACTGAGCGCAGAAAATACATAAATAAAAGGTAGTAGCCCATACAACGTCTCTGGTATTGCGCCAGTTTTGCGTTTGCGTTTTGGGTCAGTGCGACGATTTTTTGAGCGCAGGTTATAGACGTGGGCGCCATATAGGTACACCACAGTGGAAGCAATAAGAGCGTAACTCGGCTCAAGTAAAAATAGGCTTACAGTACCAACAATCATATAGCTGTAAGGTAATAATTCGTATACGGGTTTAATTAACATAAGCACTCCGTCGCTATGTATTAATTATTATATGGATAGGCAATTAACGAGGATCTTCATGACATTGTGGTCCATTACAGTCTTGAAGATAAGTCTGGTTAATTGCTGTTATTTACATTTACAGTATAACGCATATAAAAAGGCACTGCCTAGAACTTAGACAATGCCTTAATGTTTTTTCAAACTTTCTAATGACACTGAGTACATTTTACTCAGTATAATTAGTGACAGCCGCAGCCACCATTGCCATCACAACCTGGCTTCTCTGTTCCACAAGAACCGTGTTCATGGTCGTGATCATGTCCGTGGCTTCCACAACCGCCTTCGGCATGAATATGTCCATGAGCTAGCTCTTCTGCAGTAGCTTCACGCACAGCAATAACTTCAACGCTAAAGTGTAATGATTGACCTGCTAGTGGATGATTTCCATCAACAACGATTACGTCATCTTTAACTTCAGTCACTTGAACTGGACGCTGTCCTAGCTCTGTTTCAGCAATAAAGCGCATACCTGGAATAATGTCTTCTATGTCACCAAAAGCACTCACTGGCACTTCTTGCTTTAGGCCTGGATGGTATTCACCATAGCCTTGAGCGGCAGGAATGTTAGCATCGACTTTTTCGCCTGCAGTTTTACCTTCAAGCACTGATTCGAGACCAGGAATTAAGTTTTCGGTTCCGTGTAAGTAAACCATCGGTTCACCTTCAAATGAACTTTCAATTAATTCACCTTGCTCATCAGATAAGCGGTAATGAATGGTAACCGCTGCATGTTTTGTAATTTTCATATCGCCTCCAATTCGTGATGTGCGCATCATACCGTACTTTATAAGGCGTCTGCGATGACAAACATCAGTTTTTGCTTATTCAATCACAGCTTTTTATGTTTTGTAGATGACTTGTTAAAATGAAAACTTCGATGTTGAAAATAAATCAGCTTAGCAAACTGGTTTGTCTCGCTATGGTGTCTCCGTGCTGACATGGCTAAAAAGTAATTTACCGATGAAGATTATTTTTTTGAAATTTTAACCTATTGCATTGGAAATAAAGTGTTTTATTTTTTCATTATTGTAAGTGACGTGAACGTAAACAGTGATTTTATGAGGAAATTATCGCTGATTTGCAGGTAATTTAAAATTAAGAAATTTAAAATTAATATAAATCAACTCACTTGTTAAAATAACTTGGAAATAAACTGTAAGCAGGGGTTGACAAGACTGGGCAAAAAAAGCAATTCTGTTACCTAATGTGTATCAGCTAATTCGGCAACTTACTTTGGTATGTTGCCAAAAGAAACAAGAGATTATCAGATGTCTACCCTAATGCTCGTTGTAATTACTACCATTACAACCACCACTATTACCATAGTGGGGGCGGGCTGATTACACCCTAAAAGATTTGCACAACAGGCCCGCTTCCCACAACAGAAGCGGGCTTTTTTGTTTTTAATTCATATATATTAAATTAATGTCGTCATTGTTTGGTGACAGGGAGAAGTAAATGAAGGTAATGAAATTTGGCGGAACGTCACTGGCGAATTGGTCTCGTTTTTCAATGGCAGCAGATATTATTGCAGATTCTTCATTAGCGGAGCCTGTTGCTACAGTACTTTCAGCTCCTGCAACTGTAACAAATGCCTTACTAGAAATGGTTGACCTTGCGGTGAGCCAACAAGATTATCAACCTGTTTTAGACCATATCAATCAGGTATTTAATAGCTTGTTTAGCGACGCGTCAGAATCATTATTGAATAAGCAGCAGTACGAGTTGTTAGTTGCGAAGTTAGCGGCGCAAATGCACGTTTGGCAAGACAAATTACATGGGGTTCAGTTGCTGGCTGAATGTCCTGACAGTGTGCGAGCTCAAATTGTCGTAACGGGTGAGCGTTTGTCTGCTGCGCTGATGGAACAAGTCATGTTAGCAAAGGGCCTTACTTCGGCGCAATTAGATCCTGTGGCACTGTTTTTGGGGCATGGCCAACCTTTAGAGTCGGTTGTTGATATCGGCGTGAGTAAACCTCGTTTCGCGGTCCTGCCGCTAGATCAATATCGTGTATGGGTGATGCCTGGTTTTACTGCCGCAGATGCACACGGTAATGTGGTGACATTAGGGCGTAATGGCTCAGATTATTCTGCAGCTGTACTGGCTGCGTGTTTAGATGCGTCAAGCTGTGAGATTTGGACTGATGTCGATGGGGTGTATAACACTGACCCTCGTGTCGTCGCTGATGCAAAACTGTTATCGCAATTAAGTTATCAAGAAGCGATGGAGCTATCTTATTTTGGCGCGAAAGTATTGCACCCCAAAACAATTGCGCCGATTGCGCAGTATCATATTCCTTGTTACATCAAAAATAGCTTCAATCCATCAGCTCCAGGGACCTTAGTGTCAAATGAAGCTGACCAAACAGGTTTACAAGTTAAAGCGATTTCGAACTTAGATAATCAAACCATGTTTAACGTGTCAGGTCCTGGAATGAAGGGCATGGTAGGAATGGCGAGTCGTACGTTAGCCGCTATCTCTCGCAGCGGTATTTCAGTGTCATTGATTACCCAAAGCTCGTCTGAATACAGCATCAGTTTCTGTGTGGCGACGCATGAAGCACACAAAGCGAAATGGGCCTTAGAACAAGAGTTTGAGCTTGAAATCAAAAATGAATTGCTCGAACCCATCGAACAACGCCAAGACTTGTCGATAGTGTCACTTATTGGTGATGGGATGAAAACCCATAAAGGGGTTGCGGCTAAGTTTTTTAGTGCCTTAGCGAAAGCTAGCGTTAACATTGTTGCCATTGCTCAAGGGTCATCTGAGCGCTCTATCTCAACGGTTATCCAGCAAAAAAAGACCAAGCATGCAATTGGTGCGTGTCATCAAGCCTTTTTTGATGTGCAACAATATCTCGATGTGTTTTTAGTGGGCAGTGGCAATGTTGGGGCTGGATTACTCGATCAAATAAAGCAACAAACTGCCATGTTAAAAGAGCAACATATCAGTATTCGAGTTTGTGGTATTGCCAACTCGCGCCAAATGTTACTCAATAGTGAAGGTATCGAACTGAGCGAATGGCAAGCATTACTGGTTGAAAAAGGCCAGGATTATGACTTAGCTAAGTTACTTGAGTGGGGCCAAGAACAACAATTACTTAATCCTGTATTGGTCGATTGTACTTCAAGTGAGCTGGTGTCTGACCGCTACCTTGATGTGATGAATGCCGGTTTTCATGTAGTGACACCTAACAAAAAATCGAACACTCGCGATTATGCTTATTATCAGGCTCTGCGCCAAACAGCGTTAACACAACGTCGTCAATTTTTATACGAAACGACTGTTGGTGCAGGTTTGCCGGTTATCGATAACTTGAAAAAATTACTTTACGCAGGCGATAAACTGCATAAGTTTAACGGCATTCTTTCGGGTTCTTTATCGTACATTTTTGGTATGCTCGATGAGGGAATGAGTTTATCTGAGGCAACAACAATTGCCCGAGAGAAATGCTTTACTGAGCCCGATCCGCGTGATGATTTAAGTGGTATGGATGTGGCGCGCAAGGTGTTAATTCTTGCCCGTGAAGTAGGCTTACCACTAGAGTTGTCTGATATTAATGTTGAATCAGTATTACCGGCAACATTTGATGACTCTGGCGATGTCGGTCAGTTTATGGCTAATCTTCCATCATTAGATGCACAGATCTCTGAGCGTGTCGCTGCAGCTAAAGCTCAAGGTAAAGTTCTGCGCTATGTCGGTCAAATTGATGAAGGCCAATGTTATGTGAGAATTGTAGAGGTTGATGCGACCGATCCTTTATACAGTGTAAAAGGCGGCGAAAATGCGCTGGCATTTTATAGCCGCTATTATCAGCCAATCCCATTTGTGCTTAGAGGTTATGGTGCCGGTACAGCGGTCACTGCCGCAGGTGCATTTGCTGATGTATTAAGAACATTAAATTGGACTCGTGAGGTTGGGCTATGAATCAAGCGGTAAATGTCAGTCAAGAAGTGCTTACCGTGTATGCTCCAGCGTCAATGGGTAATGTGGGTGTAGGATTTGATTTATTGGGTGCCGCTTTAGCCCCTATAGATGGCTCACTGTTAGGTGACAGAGTCATGATCAGTGCGGCAGATTCTGGGGTTAATTTTAACCAAGTAGGGGAGTGGGCACATAAGTTACCCGCTGAAGGTAAGGATAATATCGTTTACCAATGTGCTGAGTTTTTTCTCTACAAGCTTGACCGTAAAGATGGCGTGAACATTAGTTTAGAAAAAAACCTTCCAGTTGGCAGTGGGCTAGGTTCTAGTGCAAGCTCGGTCGTTGCAGCGCTGTATGCCTTAAATGAACATTTTGGTAACCCCTTCGATCAACAAGCCTTACTTGGATTAATGGGTGAATTTGAAGGTAAAATTTCCGGTAGTGTTCATTACGATAACGTTGCCCCCTGTTACTTGGGTGGTATGCAATTAATGCTTAATGCAAAAGACAAAGCATGCGCCGCAATCCCAAGTTTTGATAATTGGTATTGGGTGGTTGCTTATCCTGGTATTTCTTTATCTACCGCTAAAATGCGGGACTTATTACCCGCGCAATATGATAAAGCGGTCGCCATTGATTTTGGCCGCTATTTAAGCGCTTTTGTACATGCCAGTTATCAACAAGATGCTCCATTAGCGATTGAAATGCTTAAAGATGTATTAGCTGAACCCTATCGTGCGGCAGCTATTCCTGGATACACAGATGCGCGATCGGCACTCGCTGAATTGGGTATGCTAACGACTGGTATATCCGGAAGTGGCCCTACTTTGTTTAGTGTAACCGATGACCTAGCTACCGCTGAAAAAGCCAAAGAATGGTTACTCAAGCACTATATTTCACAGGCTGGCGGTTTTGCCCATGTGTGTAAATTAGACCAGTTAGGTACCCGCTGCGTGTAAGCGCATCAAACATTATTTATTTGAAATTGAAAAGGCAGTCGTAATGGAATTATATAATTTAAAACACCCATCGCAGGTAGTAAATTTCAGCCAAGCAGTACAGCTGGGGTTAGGCAAAGACAGAGGGTTGTTTTTCCCAAAGACCATTCCGGTATTAGCGGATGTCGATGCTTTGTTGGCGTTACCTTTTGCTGAGCGCAGTAAAAAAGTGTTGGGTGCTTGGTTAGCCGAAGAATTAGGCCAGGCTAGTGTTGATAAACTCGTTGATAATGCGTTTACTTTTGAAGTGCCGCTTGCCAAAGTTGACGATAAACGTGCTTGTTTAGAGTTATTTCACGGTCCAACATTAGCCTTTAAAGATTTTGGCGCTCGATTTATGGCCCAGTGTGTCAATTTACTTGCGGGTAATAAAAAGCTTACCATTCTCACAGCGACGTCGGGTGACACTGGAGCCGCCGTTGCTGACGCATTTTATGGTTTAGATAACGTCAATGTGATGGTGCTTTACCCAAAAGGTAAGATCAGCGAACTCCAAGAGAAAATGTTTACCACCTTAGGTAAAAATATTCACACCGTGGCGGTGACATCAGACTTTGATGCCTGTCAGCACTTAGTAAAACAAGCATTTGACGACAGTGATGTACGTGATGGATTAGCATTAAACTCGGCTAACTCTATTAATATTAGCCGTTTATTAGCCCAGATTTGTTATTACTTTGAAGCCGTGGCTCAAGCCAAAAATGCCGGCAATGATGAGATTGTTTTGTCCGTTCCCAGCGGTAATTTTGGTAATTTAACGGCGGGTTTGTTTGCCAAAGCCATGGGCTTGCCGATTAAACGTTTTATTGCTGCCACCAACAGTAATGATACTGTTCCACGTTATTTGCAAGATGGCGCATGGCAACCACATAAAACGGTAGCAACCATGTCAAATGCGATGGATGTCTCAGAGCCAAGTAATTGGCCACGTGTCGAAGCCATTTGCGAGCAAATGGGTTGGCCGCTATCGTTAGTGACGGGCGTTGCGTTGTCTGAATCTGAAACGGCTTCAGCATTAGCTGAGCTTTATCAACTGGGTTATCAGTCTGAGCCTCACGCCGCTATTGCTGCGCAGGCATTAACCTTAGGGTTAACGGGTGATGAAAGCGGTATCTTTTTGGGGACAGCGCATCCTGCTAAGTTTAAAGATGTGGTTGATCAACAATTAGCGATTGATTTGCCTTTACCGCCAGAATTAGCCGACGTAGCAGAGAAACCTATATTATCTGCAGAATTAGACGCTAATTTTGAGCAGCTTAAGGCTCATATGTTTTCTGTTTTAAAATAAAGCCTTAACGCTGTTCAAACACCTAACACGCAACAGGGTTGTGGTTAGGTGTTTTTTTATATTCAAATATTATGATCTTCGTCATACCTCATTTTGTGTATCTCAGTGTAGATTAGTAAAAGTGCCAAATTTGACTATTATTTATACGTAGAATGTCTTGTAACTAGATGACGGGAGAAAGTTATGTTGCAACGTTTAATGCGCGATCATAAGCATATTGCCATTTTGTTGAATATTCTTTCGAATAAGTTGACTCGATTGGCTGATGGAAACGGGGTGAATTTTAATCTTGTTAGAGACATTGTTGAGTACATGCAAGGTTATGCTGAACACAGCCATCATCCACTTGAAGATATTATTTTTGATTACTATAGCAATAAAGCGGGTTTAGCTAACTGTGGTCAACTATACAATGAACATCATCGATTGGCTGAAGCATCTGGCTCACTTATTTACAGCTTAAATATGATTTTGTCCGATGTGGTTATTTCTCGTGAAAAATTGATAAAAGACTTAAAGGATTATATCCAATTACAGCAATTGCATATGGAATATGAAGAGCGTGAAGTGTTTCCGCTTTTTGTTAGTTTGTTTGACGACAACGATTGGGACAGGGTTGCAATATTATGTCAGCAACGATTGGTTGATGATCCGCTTTTTAATGATAATGATAAATCGATGTTTGAGGACCTTCGAGCTTACATCGACAGGGCTGAACAGCCTTTATAACCCCTATTAGCAGGTGTCAGAATAACAAAAAGAGCGCAACATGCGCTCTTTTTATGTGATGTTAGCGACAATCAAAGATTGTACAATTTGAGTCATTAGAGCACTAATGTACTAACATCGAAATCGAATGAATCATCGATATCTTGCAATTCCTTGAGTAAACGTTGTTTGTCTTTAATGGCTTCAATTTCACGCCATTTACGTTTCTTGGACGAGCTTTTTGAGCGGCTTGGTCTTTCAACAACTTCGTCTAGCGCACCACCATAGTCTAATCGATCCATGGTAACCTCCCTTGTTATTATGATGTCTCTGCACAAATAAGTATCATATTTCAACTATAGGGTGCAACACTTGTGTTGCATTTACGTTACTAAAACATCACGATTTAGTGAATCTCGACTCATTTCAACAATAAAACACATGTTTTACCTCGCTATATTCGATTTTCGTTAATTAAACTAATTACTTGATGGTGAGTTTCTGCCGTTATTTTGATGCGTTTAAATACGTTATTTGAACAGTTATAGATTTAAACAGTGCGTGATTCGGTTTGTTTTTTTACTTATACCATGCTTACAGTTTATTGGATGTCATGAGGCAGGCTGATTTTAGAGATTTTTTGCCGTCAAAGTGGAGGAGGGGAGTTAGTGCAAGCTAACAAAAATGCCGCTCAGGTTTAGTGCGCGGCATTTTTCATTGACAGTACAAAACTAAGTAAACGTGCGAGTTAAAGTTTACCTTGACGATAAATATTCACTAATGCATTACTCGAAGCGTCTAATTCAGTTGCATCGTGTTTAGCCCCAATTCGCTCAAGGACATCATTGCCTAACTGTTTTCCGAGTTCAACACCCCATTGGTCAAATGAATTAATTTGCCATATTGCACCTTGTACGAATGTACGGTGTTCGTATAGCGCTATTAACGCACCTAGCGTTGTAGGGGTTAGCTTATCCATCAATAAGGTATTGCTTGGTTTATTACCAGGCATGACTTTATGTTTGGCGATAAGCGATTTTGCTTGCTCATCGAGCTTGCTGTTACTGAGTTCTGCTAATGCTTCTTCAAACGTACGACCTTGCATCAATGCTTGAGTTTGCCCAAAGCAGTTTGAGGCTAATTGGTCATGGTGCTCGCCCAAAGGATTATGGCTTTGCAATGGCATGATAAAGTCAGCAGGGATTAATGCTGTACCTTGATGCAGTAATTGGTGATAAGCGTGTTGACCATTAGTACCTTCGCCGCCCCAAATCACTGGGCCAGTACTGTAATCTACATCTGTGCCATCTAAGGTGACTGACTTGCCGTTACTTTCCATATCAAGCTGTTGGAAATAAGCAGGTAAACCTCGTAAATAATGGTCATAGGTTAAAATTACATGCGACTGGGCACCATGGAAATTACCATATAGCACAGACAGCATCGCCATAATCACAGGCATATTTTGTGCTAATGGCGCTGATGCAAAATGCTCATCCATTTGGTGAGCACCGTCAAGTAAGGCTTTAAAGTTATCCATACCGACTAATAGCGCGATTGGCAGACCAATTGCCGACCATAAAGAATAGCGTCCACCAACCCAATCCCACATTGGGAAAATGTTGTTAGCATCCATGCCAAATTCAGTCGCTTTAGTCACATTAGATGTCACCGCAACGAAGTGCTTAGCAATATCTTGTTGCGTAGCTCCCTGAGCTAAAAACCAATCTTTTGCGCTTAAGGTATTTGTGAGTGTCTCTTGGGTGCCAAATGACTTTGATGACATGACAAACAAGGTTGTCTCGGCATTAAGGCCTTTAAGCTTTTCACAAATCGATGTCGCGTCAACATTGGCGACAAAGTGGCAATTAAGCCCAGCATGCCAATATGGTCTTAGCGCTTGCGAGACAATCTTAGGCCCAAGAAATGAACCGCCAATACCAATGCTAACAACATCAGTGATGGTTTTGCCTGTGTAGCCTTTCCATTGTCCTGATTGAACAGACTCAACAAATCCGGCCATTTTAGCCAGTGTTTGCTGTACTTCAGGAACGATGTTGGCGCCTTCAGCAATGATTTCTTGCTCCGCTTTACTGCGAAGGGCAGTATGAAGCACAGCGCGGTGTTCCGTGTTGTTGATCACATCGCCATTAAACATGGCTGCGATTTTGTCTGTTAAGTTGGCTTCATTCGCCAGTGAAAAAAGCAGCTCAAGCGTGTCATCGTTGATGCGGTTTTTAGAATAATCTAAAAATAATCCACATGCTTTAACACTCATTTGCTCGAAACGTTGTGGGTTTTGAGCAAAGAGTTCACGCATATGGGGCAACTGGCTTGTATTAGCCTGTAATGCTTTCCACGTCGTACTTTGAGTGAGTTTAGTCACGAGTATAATCTCCAACTAGCTTAATTTGGTTTTTAACATCACTTCTAGCTTGCCTTGGTCGATAGCAAAGTTACGAATACCTTCGGCCAATTTATCTACTGCCATTGGGTCTTCATTAAAGGCCCAGCGGAACTGTTCTTCAGTTAATGCTGTTGGTGCTGCAACGGTTGATGTTGTAGCAACAAGCTTACGGCTAATGGTTACATCACTGTTTGCCAATTCTTCTAAAAGTGCAGGGCCAATGGTTAGGCGATCACAACCAGCCAGCTCAATAATTTCACCGATGTTTCTAAAGCTTGCGCCCATCACAACTGTGTTATAACCATGTTGCTTGTAGTAGTCGTAAATTTCTGTCACAGAAACCACACCAGGGTCATTTTGAGCAGTGTAATCTTGACCTGTGTCTTTTTTATACCAATCTAAAATACGGCCTACAAAAGGAGAGATAAGGTATACACCTGCTTCAGCACAAGCTCTTGCTTGGGCAAAACTAAACAGTAGGGTTAAGTTACAGTTGATACCTTCTTGTTCGAGCTCTTTTGCTGCGCAAATGCCTTCCCAAGTTGATGCCAACTTAATTAAGATACGAGACTTATCAATACCCGCTTCTTTATAAAGCTTGATCAGTTTATGGGCTTTATCAATTGAGCGTTGTTTATCAAAAGATAAGCGTGCATCTACTTCTGTAGAAATACGGCCTGGCACTAACTTTAAAATTTCAACACCGATATTCACTGCAAGTTTATCGCCAGCATCTTCAATTTGTTGCTCAATGCTGCTGCTCTGTGTTTTAGACCATGCAATCGCATCATCAATAAGCGGAGCATATTCTGGAATTTGAGATGCTTTTAAGATTAATGATGGGTTGGTGGTTGCATCTTCAGGCTGGTAACGCTTTATTGCTTCTATGTCGCCGGTATCAGCAACGATGGTCGTGAATGATTTGAGTTGCGCGAGTGTGTTAGCCATGAAAATTTCCTCTCGGTAAGCAATTAATATAGAACTATATCTTTATTAGAAGCGATTTTAAGGATTATTCCAACTTAATTTGTAAAAAAATTACGAAATAATCATGATTTTTCGCTCATTTTCGACTGATATTGTTGCTAAATAGACAGAATTGGTTAACCAAGTTGGAAGGTGCTTGCAACTCTATCACTGCAACGCCAGTGGTCATCACTGTTGTCGTAAATTTAGGTTGTTCTGAAAATAAAAAAGCCGCTGCAGGCAGCGACTTTTAAAGTGTAGCGTAATATTGTAACTATTAACGCATTACTGGACGTTTTTCAGTACCAGTAACAATCGCTTCGATGCGACGGTTTACACGGTTTGCTTCTGCAGAGCTACCTTGCATAACTGGTTTAGTTACGCCATAACCCATAGAGCTGATACGAGTACTGTTGATACCGTACTTAGTATTTAATGAGTTTGCAACTGCAATTGCACGACGCTCAGAAAGCTTCATGTTATAAGCTGCTTTACCTACGTTAGAGGCATGGCCTTCAATAGATACAGTGTGCTGTGGGTATTTAGTTAAGTGGTCTGCTAGTTTTTCTAAATCAGCAAATGAACCTGCACGGATTTCAGCTGAGTCATTAGCAAATAAAATACCACCTAAGTCATACTTAGTTGTCACGTTTTCGTAAACAGTACAACCAGTAGCATCAACTTTATGAGTCATTGGTGTGTCTGGACACTTGTCGATGTTGTTTGTTACACCGTCTTTGTCAGCATCGCCAGGAGCGGCAGCAACAGCAGCTACAACTGGTGCTGCGGCAACAGGAGCGGCAGCAGCAGTACCGAAGCGATAGCTTAATGCTAATCCCCAGTAGTTACTTTCCATTTTCAAGTTATTTAATACATCGGCGTCCATGTTTTCATAACGACGGTATTTTGCTTGAAGCTTAAGATTGTCAGTAAAGTTATAACCAACACCGGCACCAAGGAATAGAGCAACACCTGAGTCACTTAGGTTAACGCCGTTAAATTTTTGGTCGTTTTCTAGGATATAGCTGTAAGTACCTACTTCTGAAGAAAGGCTCCACTTGTCAGCTAAAGGGTAAAAACCTACGATACCAACGCTAACACCTGAAGCGGCAACGTCATATTTGCGGTTATCATTACCAGTCCAATCAGCGTTACCTAAATCGCGGTAACCTAATTCAATACCGATATATTCGTTGAATAAGTAACCACCAAACACATCCCAAGCATATGGATCATCGTCACCACATGTTAATGCGTTATCGCAGTTCTGTTCGTAATCATTGATACCTAAACCACCACCAACATACCAAGGCGTTAGGCCTTCAGCTGCAGATGCTGCGAAAGGTAACATAGAGGTGAGTAATACTACTTTTAATGTGTTCTTCATCATATTTTTTAGTCCATTGTTATTTTACTCCACCATACATGCATGTAACGGAGTTGTTAGGGTCATGCATTACTGACACTTAGCGTGGTGATTCTTTGTAATATAGTCAGCGGCGCAATTATGGGCTGTAATTAGATGTTTTTCCATAGTAAAAAGGATTAATATTTTGTAATGGTGAAATAAAAGTCACTGTTAAAATGATGATGTTGAAACGAAAAGTCAAACAAAAACAATTGGTAACGATGATTGTTTGGGAACGAGGGTGATTGGAAAATAATTGTAAATATCGTCTTTATTTTTAATAAGTTACTCAAAGACACCTTAATTTATCGGTATCTTTGGTATTTGTAAAAAAAAATACGCCATTAAGGCGTATTTTTATTAGCAATAAAGACTCAAATTAACGTGTCCATACCCAGTTTTCAATTTCTTCTGGATCCACACCATTGGCTTTGATGTAGTTTTTGTGATCAACTAAGCGTTGTAACATGTCTGTGGTAATTGCAACATGTTGAGTTTCATCAATTACGCCTTGTTGGAACAACTTATACGCCATATCGATAACAAGGTGGTAGCGAGATGTTCCGTTACGTACGCCCATATCGAATGGTGTAGTGGTTGAACCTTCTTCTTCGTAACCTTTAATACGGAAGCGACGGTTGCCTTTATAATCAAACACCAATTTTTTGATGGTATTTGGGTAACCGTGATAGTTAAATACCACACCTTTATCTTGAGTGAAGACTTCGTCCATCATCCAGGGCTTGCTTTGGAATTTAAGGCTACCTAAGCCACTGCTGTGCAGTTCAGATACACTGACAAAGCGAATGCGCACTCTTGGTAATATTTCACGAATGAGTACCAATGAAGCCATACATTCTTGTGTAGCATAATCACCACAGCCGGCTAATACTACATCTGGGTTTTCGTCTGAGGCAAAATCCCACACCATGATGCCATCTTTAGCTTGTTTACGAGCTTCATCTAATGATAACCACTGTGGTAGCGATTTTTTACCCGCAACAATAATGTTTAGTTTGTCTCTGTCTGCATAAGCGCGTTCGGTATAAACCAGGGTGCTGTTGGCATCTGCAGGTAAATAAGCAGAGATAATGTCTGGGTGTTTTTCTAGCATGGCTCCAAGGAACGATGGATTCTGGTGAGAATAACCATTGTGATCTTGGCGCTCTAGAAGCGATGACAACACTACGTTACATGCAGGAATAGGCTTACGGAAGTGAATGCCTTGGCTAGCATGCACATACTTACAGTATTGGTCAGCCATTGAAGATACAACTTGAGAGAACGCCTCATAAGTTGGGAACATACCGTGACGGCCTGTTACTGTGTATCCGTGTAGCATACCAAAAAGTAAGTTTTCAGATAGCAACTCAATGACACGACCGTCACGAGACATGTCTTCATCCCAACTTTCAATTGGCCACTGCCAAGCGCGATCTGTTTCTTCAAATACTGCTTGTAACTGGTTTGAATAGGTTTCATCTGGGCTGAAAATACGCAAGTTACGTTGATCACGGTTTAATTTGAATGCATCACGCATCCATTGACCCATTTTCAACATTGAGAAACCGCGCTGACCACGTGGGGTTTCAGCACCGTAACCTAATTTCGTTAAATCAGGGTTTGCCAGTGCACGTACTACTTCACCGCCGTAACTTAGACGTTGACGACCGCAGCACAGATCTTTTGGTGGCATTAAAGACATGATGTCTTTATCAAAGACTAATTCACCTGTTTCAGTCGTTTGTACTAACTCATCAAACTTGTAGCTGGCTAACCATGCGTCAAGTGCTGCAAGGTGGCCTTTATCTTTAGCGCAGTTGTTGACAATCACTTGGTGTGATTCGCAGTTACCTTCTAATTTTTTACCGTCGTATTCAGATGTGCCTGTCCAACCTTTTGCTGTGCGCATTAAAATTACAGGCCAACGAGGTTTGACAACATCTTCACCTGAACGTGCACGACGTTGAATGTCATTAATCATGTCATATGATAAGTCCATTGCTGCTGTCATCTGTTCAAAAATATCAGTGTCTAGTTGGTCATCAACAATAATTGGGTGGTAACCCAGGCCGCGGAACTCGAGATCTAACTCTTCATGGCTCATACGACCCATACGTGTTGGGCCTGAAATCTTATAGCCATTGATATGTACAATTGGCAGTACTGCACCGTTGTTAGCAGGAGAAACTAGGCGGTTAGCGTACCAAGACGCGGCTAAAGGACCTGTTTCAGCTTCACCGTCGCCAATTAAACAGGCTGCAATAAGGTTTGGATTATCAAGTACCGAACCCCAAGCAACAGAAAGTGAATAACCTAACTCACCACCTTCTAAAATTTGTCCTGGCGCTTCTGGGTTTGCATGTGAAGGGTAACCATATGCTGCAGAGAATTTTTTGCAGATATCTTCGATACCCGTTTCAGTAAAGGGAATGGTATCAGGGTAAAAATGGCTTAGTGAACCTTCAACAAATAAGTTTGCTTGTACCGCAGGGAAACCATGGCCAGGACCGACAAGGTAAATAAATTCACGCTTATGTTTAACAATTAGACGGTTAACGTTGGCATAAACGAAGTTAATACCTGGGCAAGTACCCCAGTGGCCAAGAAGACGTGGTTTGATATCTGTATGCTGTAAAGGACGTTTAAATAGAACGTTTTGCTTTAGATAAATTTGTGAAGTAGCAAGGAAGTTGGTTGCTCTTACATATTTCTTTAGCGCGGTGATCTCATTTGAGTTAGCCATAGTGACCTCGGTTAAAAGTGAAAATATTTAATTAACTTTCTTGGTGAACACTGTATTCGTAATTTAGTTACAATAATGTGGCCTTTATCTAACTTTTGAGTAATGAATTTGATGTTAGATCGCACTTTTAACCGTTATCGCGCTAACTACTTGAAATTTAGTAACGATTTATCGGAGTTTTATGAATAGAGCATTAATAACAAAAGTGATAAAGTGTGATTGAGGTCACTTGCGGTTTTTTGTTTTATTTGTGTTATCTGAACGTGTCATTTACTTCAGTAAAATATCTGCTAGGTAACATGCTTTTAGCATTCAAGGACCTCACAAAACAATCCCTATGAATATGCATACTTTAGCTTTTATAATGATTAACCTGAGTTCGGGACAAGGGATAAACTTATGCTATTTAAAATCAACATGTACCCCTTCTCACTTTCAAGCTTGTCATTTGTTCTGCTAACAAGGCGAAAGACGCGTCAATAGCTAGCCAATTGCAAGTCGATTCAACGCAGTTAGCAGGGCAAAGGACTGTTTGAAAGGTGTTTATTATCCCGATCTCAGGTTGATTAGTTATCGTTGATATTTTTGAACGGTAAAATGTTTTACGCAAAACAGTTTGCACAGTGACGTGCTTAGTCTGTTTTGATGCAATTAAAATCGGGTAATGCCTGATATAAAAATAACCTTATAACGGGGAAGATAAAATAATATGGCAATGTTAGAAACGATTGTTAATTTCATGAACAGTTTGCTTTGGGGCAAGTTGTTAGTTTATGGCCTGGTAGGCGCGGGTCTATTTTTCACCATTCGTCTTGGCTTTATTCAGCTCACTCATTTTGTTCATGGTATTAAAGTGCTCGCGATAAGCCGTCGCCCTGGTAAACATGGCTTATCATCATTTCAAGTTTTTTGTACCAGTATGGCAGCCCGTGTTGGCGCTGGAAATATGGCTGGTGTTGCTGTTGCGATAGGAACTGCAGGCCCTGGTGCAGTATTTTGGATGTGGGCCATTGCGGTACTAGGTATGGCTACCGCAATGATTGAATCGACCTTAGCCCAAGTTTATAAAGTGAAAGACGGTGATGGCCAATATCGCGGCGGTCCTGCTTATTATATGGAAAAAGGCTTAGGTCAACGTTGGATGGGGGTGTTGTTCTCATTCTTCTTAATCTTAGCTTTTGGTTTAGTCTTTAATGCAGTCCAAGCTAATACAATTACCGGTGCAATGACTCAAGTATTTGGGTTCGAGCCAATCTATGTTGGTATCGGCATTGTGATATGCAGTGCATTTGTGATTGTTGGTGGGTTAAAGAAAGTCGCTAAAGCCTCTGAGTTAATCGTACCTGTGATGGCCATTGCGTATATTGCTATCGCTTTTGTCGTTGTTGCGATGAATATTGAAAAACTGCCAGATGTGTTTATGTTGGTTATCAACAGTGCATTTGGTTGGCAAGAAGCTGCAGCGGGTGGTATTGCATATAGTGTTGCACAAGCAATGCAAGCCGGTATTGCCCGTGGTCTGTTCTCAAACGAAGCTGGTATGGGGAGCGCGGCGAATGTTGCAGCCAGTGCGTCGCCTAATCCTAATCACCCTGCGTCACAAGGCTTTGTACAAATGATGGGAGTGTTTGTCGACACTATTGTGATTTGTACTGCAACTGCGGCCATTATTTTACTCTCTGGTGATGCGGCGGCCGGTTCTGACGGTATTGCTAAAACCATTAGTGCATTAACAAGCCATGTTGGTGATTGGGGCGGGGCATTTATTGCGTTTGCGATTTTATTATTTTGTTTCACATCGATTATTGCCAACTATTCATACGCTGAAACCAATGTGATGTTTTTGTCTGGCAACAGTAAAAAAGCCTTACCAGCATTTCGTTTAGTAGTACTCGGTATGGTGATGTTTGGCTCACTAGCAAAAATTAGTTTAGTGTGGGATTTAGCCGATGTATCAATGGGCTTAATGGCGATTGTTAACTTGGTGGCATTAGTCTTGTTATCTGGTTTAGCGGTTAGAGTGATTAATGATTATCGTGAGCAAATCGATGCAGGCATTGACCCTAAGTTTGATACCAGTAAATTCCCTGAGTTAGCCGATCAGTTAGAAGAAAAGATTTGGCCTAACTCTACCGAACCCGTCAACAAATAATATTTGTAGGTTAAGGTAATCGAAAAAACCATGCTATTTCGGCATGGTTTTTTTATGTCAGTTCAGTATCATAAAGCCATGATTTTATTTGGAGTGCACTTATGCTGGTTTTAATATCACCTGCTAAAACATTGGATTTCGACAATCCTCCAATCACCAATACGTTTACTCAAGCACCATTACTGAAGCAAAGCCAGGAGTTAATCGACGTGTGTCGCGAGTTAACGCCAATGGACATTGCTAGCTTGATGAAAGTGAGTGACAACATTGCTGGATTAAATGCGGCACGCTTTGCCGACTGGCAGCCTCCATTTACCCTCAAAAATGCCAAACAAGCTATCTTTGCATTTAGAGGTGATGTTTACACAGGCTTTGATGCTGATAACTTATCTAAAGCGCAAATTGAGGCTAGCCAAAAGCATTTGCGCATTTTGTCTGGTTTGTATGGCTTGCTCAAACCGCTTGATTTAATTCAGCCGTATCGTTTAGAAATGGGTACCAAATTGGTTAATCCTCAAGGCAGTAATCTTTATGCCTTTTGGGGGGAGACCATTACCGAGGAAGTGAATAAAGCATTAAAAGAACAGGGCGATGATATTATTGTTAACTTAGCATCGAACGAATATTTTAAGTCGGTCAAGATTAAACAGCTTGCAGGAAAGCTCATTACGCCAGTGTTTAAAGACTGTAAGAATGGTCAGTTTAAGGTGATTAGTTTTTACGCTAAGAAAGCACGGGGCTTGATGGCTCGCTATATAGTTGATACTCAACCTAAGAGTACCGAACAGCTAATTCAGTTTGATCTTGAAGGCTACTATTACAGCGAAGAGCAATCTACACCGACAGAACCAGTCTTTTTACGCGATGAACAAAAATAAGCAGAGCTTTCTACCTTGTAATCTATGTTCACTCAGCGCAAATAGACAACAAAAAGCCCTTAGTTAAACGCTAACTAAGGGCTTTTTTCGTTGGTGTGGTTAACTCATTATGGGTTTAATGCTGAGTTTCTTTTTGCTTAATCGGTCTTAAATCAATTTCAGACTGTGCCATCATATAAGCAAACTGAGCATAAGCCGCTGCACTTTGCGCGAGCTTTTTCGGATCAATTTTATCTAGGGTATCATTCGGTGTGTGATGATAATCAAAATAGTCGGTACCATCTTGATTGAGTGATGCTACAGGTACACCGAGTGCTGGCATAATTGACACATCAGGCCCACCAGAAGCTTCATTATTTCCTAACTGCACGCCAAACAAAGTCATTGCCGAGTGCTCTTGTTTCACTTGCTCGAATGTATCTGGGTTCACGTTAAAATCGATTTTATACACAGGACCTGCGCCAAAATCAGACTCAGCAGCTATATAATGCTTATCTAACTCATCAGCATGTTGCTCAGCATATGCTTTAGCACCCACAATACCGACTTCTTCAGCAGCAAATAACACCACTCTAATTGTGCGAGCAGGTTTTTGTGGTAAGTCTAAAATCAGTTTAGCTGCTGTCGTGACAATAGCGACACCTGCTCCATCGTCAATAGCTCCTGTGCCTTCGTCCCATGAATCTAAATGTGCACCAATGAGTACTATCTCATCTGGTTTACTGCTACCGGTTACTTCGGCTATAACATTATACGATGTCGCAATGCCCTGGTTTTCAGAAGTCATATTCAATGACAACACAATATTAGGGTCACGCTTTAGCATGGCATTAATTAAATCAGCATCAGGGTTAGACATCGCTGCAGCTGGAATTTTCGGGATCCCTTCTTCATAACGCATCATGCCTGTGTGAGCCATTCTGTCATGGTCCGTTCCAATCGAGCGGATCACAATGGCAACCGCGCCTTTTTCAGCCGCAGCTACCGCGCCACGCGAGCGTCCGCCAACACTTTCACCGTAACCTTTACCAGAAATATGACGTTCTGTTTTATGATCGATAAAGACAATTTTACCTTCTATACGACCAGGAGAGGCATTTTGCAGTTCTTCTAGGCTTTCAAAGCGTACGATAGAGGCTTGAATACCATTAACAGGCGTAGCAACGCTGCCGCCAAGCGCTGTAACCACTAACGGTTGCTCATAAGGTGACACGATACTGGCATGGGCTGAACCACGTGACCAAGCCGGAACTTGTACCGACTCTTTATAAACTTTGTCAAAGCCCATTAACCAAAGCTTTTCCATGGCCCAATCGACAGCAACGATATCTTTATCTGTGCCAGCTAATCGCGGCCCGACTTCAACGGTGAGTGATTCTACGATGTCATAACTTAATCGAGATGATAACGCCTGCTTAGCTAATAATTGGCTTATTTGGGCATCATCTGAATCATTAATGACCAATTTTGGAGAAGTTGTTTTAATTGGTGACACGGTTTGACAACCAACAAGGGCGACAAAAATGGCGCCGACTAGGCTGGCCGTTTGAAAGTGTTTCATGAGTTTCCTTTGATTATTTTAGCTAAGTCTCACTTTTTACAACAATCTACCAAAAAGTGTGCTTTATGTCCCGACTCTATTTGTAAGGGAACGCTATATTAGTGCGGGGTTAGATTTAGGAGAACATACTCGTGATGAATATAGAAAAAATGCAGCATCAAGCAGATCATGCAGTAGTGTTGCTAAAAGCATTAGCAAATGAACGTAGATTGTTTATTTTGTGCCACCTTCTTAATGAGGGTGAAATGTGTGTCGGAGAAATGAATAAAAAGTTGGGGTTAAGCCAATCGGCATTATCTCAACATTTAGCATGGCTTCGAAAAGATAATTTAGTGTGTACTAGGAAAGAAGCACAGACTGTTTTTTATTCATTAAAGAGTGATGAGGTAAAAGAGCTGATCCAAGTGCTAAATAATATGTATTGCCATTAATATCATCTCACGAACGTCTTAATGAACAGTTCATTAAGACGTTTCGCGTTTTCTTGTCTGTAAATGTGATAACTTCAATTGGTTTTACTGCACAATAAATTGAGCTCATCGTGAGTATCAATTGAGAGCCTGCAAACCTACTTAAATATCGTCTATTTTTTCAAATACCAAACTCATTATCAGCACTGTGGCCTGCCTTTATTCGTTCAGGCAGGTTAATTAATAATTTGGTATTACATATCGTGAAAGTCTTGCTGGATGAGGATGGCTTTGCAGGTAAAGTTTTGGCGTTGTCATGTTGTCTTAGAATTAGGATTTGCTGAATTTAAGACATAAAAAAACCGGCCTAAGCCGGTTTTTTAAAATCTTAAATCGTAAGAATTAAGCAACTAGTGCTTTGATTCTTGCGTTTAAGCGTGCCTTTTGACGAGCAGCTTTATTCTTGTGAATAAGGCCTTTAGTCGCCATACGGTCAACAATTGGTTGTGCAGTAGCGAATGCTTCTGTAGCCGCTTTATGGTCACCGCTCTTGATAGCAGCGATAACTTTTTTAACGTATGTACGTAACATTGAGCGACGGCTAGCGTTATGCTGACGACGCTTTTCAGACTGAAGCGCGCGCTTCTTTGCAGACTTGCTATTAGCCAAGGTGCAACTCCTAAAAACTGGATTTGATACTTTTAAAGGCCGAGGAATATGCCTGCTTTTTGTCGTCTTGTCAACGACTACGACTGAATATTCATCATAAAGATAAATTAATCCAACCTAGCATGCCTATCTTCAACCCAACTCGTGTAATATGTGGCGCAATTCTACCAGCTCTTGTGTCTGTGTGACAGAGCTAGAATAGAATATTTGTTATAAATCCCATTAATTTTGTTAGAAGTGACCGTAAGTCTGGGGGCTGTTTGAGCAAAAAATTATTTAAGTCAGGTCTTATTGTGAGTGTTATGACGCTGATTTCGCGAGTATTAGGTTTAGTTCGCGACGTGGTGATTGCTAATTTAATGGGCGCAGGCAGCAGTGCAGATGTATTTTTCTTTGCCAATAAAATCCCTAACTTTTTAAGACGCTTATTTGCCGAAGGAGCATTTGCTCAAGCTTTTGTCCCCGTATTAACTGAATATCAAGAAAAGATGACACCAGAAGATACGCGCGAGTTAATCGGTAAAGTTGCCGGAACACTAGGCGTGTTGGTTACGGTTGTGACTTTGTTTGGTGTTATTTGCTCTCCTGTCTTGGCAGCGTTGTTTGGTGGTGGCTGGTTTTTAGACTGGTTAAACGACGGCCCCAATGCCGAAAAGTTTGAGTTAGCATCATTAATGCTAAAAATTACCTTTCCTTACCTGTGGTTTATTACCTTTACCGCCTTGGCCGGCTCTATCTTAAATACCCGAGGCCGCTTTGCCGTGTCGGCCTTTACTCCCGTTTTCTTAAATGTGGCGATTATTGCGGTAGCGATGTGGTACGCACATACGCTTGAAAACCCAGAAATAGGTTTAGCGTGGGGCGTGTTTGCCGGTGGCTTAATACAGTTTTTGTTCCAAATCCCTTTCTTGATCCGAGAGAAAGCCTTAGTTAAACCTTCCTGGGGCTGGCATCATCCTGGTGTAGTAAAAATCAGAACCCTAATGATCCCTGCGCTATTTGGTGTGTCGGTTTCGCAGATTAATTTATTGTTCGATACGTTTATCGCCAGTTTTTTAATGACAGGTTCAATTAGTTGGTTGTATTACGCAGACCGGTTACTAGAGTTTCCGCTGGGGCTATTTGGTATTGCCATTGCGACTGTCATTCTGCCTGCGTTATCACAAAAGCATGTGAATGCAGAGGGAAGCGGTTTTAATCAAACAATGGACTGGGGCGTTAAAGCCATCATGCTACTAGGCGTTCCTGCAATGTTGGGGTTAATTATTTTAGCCAAACCCATGTTAATGGTGCTGTTTATGCGCGGCGCATTTACGATTAACGATGTTGAAATGGCGTCATACAGTTTAGTCGCTTATGGCTGTGGCTTGCTCAGCTTTATGATGATTAAGGTTTTAGCGCCAGGCTATTACTCACGTCAAGACACCAAAACACCGGTTAAATACGGCATTATTGCTATGGTAAGTAACATGGTGTTTAACCTGATTTTTGCTATCCCATTTGGATATGTTGGCCTAGCTATCGCGACATCTATGTCTGCATTATTAAATGCTGGGTTACTTTATCGCGGCTTACACCGTGCTGGGGTATATAAAATGACCCGACAAACATTGTTCTTTACAGCAAAAGTGACAATTTCAACAGCATTAATGGCTGGCGCCATTCTCTATTTCATGCCGCAAATCAGTGAATGGCTTGAGTGGCAGACGTTTGAACGTATGACGATGTTAATTGAACTTATTGTTGGCGGAGCCCTTGTTTACCTGTTGAGTTTATTGGTGCTTGGCGTTCGTCCTTGGAAGATTAAACGCAGCGCTTAAACAGTGACCTTAACTCTGTGGCGTTAATTGATATCTAAACAATTGCAGATGCACCTAAATGGCAGTAATAAACTGAGTTGTAAACTCGCATCTAACATTGGTTTGGGTATATAATCTGCCGATTTACAATTGGCAGTTATTGAGTGCAATGGAATTAATCCGCGGTATACACAATATTTTACCTTCTCATCATGGTTGCGTTCTTACCATCGGGAATTTTGACGGTGTCCATCGTGGTCATGCGCAGGTGATAAGCAATTTAGTCAGTAAAGCGCATCATTTTCAGCTGCCTGCAACATTAATGACTTTTGAGCCGCAACCTCAAGAACGATTTCGTGGTGCCGATGCTCCAGCTCGTTTAAGTTTATTACGTGACAAAATTAGATTACTTGACGAACTTAAAATCGATCAGTTGTTGTGTATCAATTTTACTGCCGCTTTTGCCAATCAACCTGCTGAAGTCTTTATTGAAGATTTATTGGTTAAAAAACTTGGTGTTAAGTACCTGGTTGTGGGTGATGACTTTTGTTTTGGTAAAGGTCGAACGGGCAATTTTAATATGTTGGTGGAGGCGGGTAAAAAGTTTGGCTTTACCGTCGTCAGCACTCAAAGTTTTATGGTGGGATCGTTAAGGGTCAGTTCTACCGCTGTTCGAGAGCAACTTGCACTTGGACACTTAGAGCAAGCTAGACGCTTACTGGGGCATCCTTTTATATTAAGCGGTCGTGTAGCTCACGGGCAAAAACTGGGCCGCACAATTGGGTTTCCAACGGCCAATATTGCGTTAAAAAGAAATGTGGTTCCGGTGCGCGGTGTATTTGCTGTGCGTTTGTATTGGGATGGCAGTGATGTATATGAAGGTGTTGCCAATGTGGGTTTTAGGCCGACAGTAAATGGGCAAACCTGTAGATTGGAAGTTCACTTGTTTGACTTTTCCGGTGATTTATACGGTAAACGAGTGGAAGTGGAGTTAGTAGCAAAAATCCGTGATGAACAACCTTTTGAATCATTGGATGCGCTAAAAAAACAAATTTTAAATGATGCAAACGAAGCACGCGCTTTGTTTAGCAACGATGCTAGCTGAAACTAATCAGCTTTAATAACGGTATGGGATCAATGAGCGACTATAAATTTACTTTGAATTTGCCGGAAACTGAGTTTCCGATGCGCGGTAATTTGGCAAATCGCGAGCCAGAAATGTTAAATCGTTGGACGGAAGACGGACTGTACCAACAGATCCGCGATAGCCGTACTGGTTGTAAACCTTTCATTTTGCATGACGGCCCTCCATACGCTAATGGCAGCATTCATATCGGTCACTCTGTAAACAAAATTCTGAAAGACATTATTATTAAGTCTAAAACCATGTCTGGTTTTGACGCACCTTATATTCCTGGTTGGGATTGTCACGGTTTACCGATTGAGCTCAAAGTTGAGCAAAAAGTAGGTAAGCCTGGGATTAAAATCTCTGCAGCAGAGTTTCGTGAAGAATGCCGCAAATATGCAGCGACTCAAGTTGAAGGTCAGCGTGACGACTTTATTCGTTTAGGTGTACTAGGCGACTGGCAAAACCCATATTTGACCATGGATTTTTCAACTGAAGCCAATATAGTTCGCTCGCTTGCAAAAGTTATCGACAGTGGCCATTTGCATAAAGGCGTTAAGCCAGTGCATTGGTGTACCGACTGTGGTTCAGCACTTGCTGAAGCAGAAGTTGAATACGAAGACAAAACATCACCAGCCATTGATGTGGCTTTTGTTGCTGTAGATAGCGCTGCTGTAGCGGCTAAGTTTGGTGTTGCAAATTATGCCAAGCCGGTTGCAATGGCGATTTGGACCACCACCCCGTGGACTCTGCCAGCTAACCGCGCATTGTCATTAAGCCCTGAATTAGATTACAGCCTGGTTGAATTTGTTAAAGAAGGTAAAGCTACCACTCTTATTTTAGCCCAGGTTTTAGTTGCGTCTTGTCTTGAGCGTTATGGCGCCGAGTCACACACTATTTTAGGTGAAGTGAAAGGTGCAGAGCTTGAACTTATGCGCTTTAGTCACCCATTCTACGCATTCGATGTGCCTGCTATTTTGGGTGATCATGTCACAACAGATGCGGGTACCGGTATTGTTCATACTGCACCAGGTCATGGTCAAGACGACTTTGTGGTTGGCCAGAAATACGGCTTAGAAGTTGCAAACCCAGTCGGCGATAATGGTGTTTACAAGCCTGATACCGAATTCTTTGCCGGGCAGCATGTATTTAAAGCCAACGCGAGTGTGGTTGAGTTACTTGAAGAAAAGGGCGCGTTATTACTGCATGTACCTTATCGCCATAGTTACCCACATTGCTGGCGCCACAAAACGCCAATTATTTTCCGTGCAACGCCGCAATGGTTTATCTCTATGGATAACCATGGTTTACGTTCGCAAGCATTGAAAGAAATTGAAAAGACACAGTGGATCCCTGATTGGGGCCAAAGCCGTATTGAAAAAATGGTAGAGAACCGCCCTGACTGGTGCATCTCACGTCAGCGTACCTGGGGTGTACCTATCACATTATTTGTACATCGTGAAACTGAAGAACTGCATCCAGATAGCGTGTCTCTAATGGAGCGTGTTGCACATCGTATAGAGCAGCAAGGCATTCAAGCATGGTGGGACCTTGATGCAAGTGAGCTACTCGGCGATGAAGCAGAACAATACCGCAAAGTCACAGATACATTAGATGTATGGTACGACTCAGGTTCAACGTTCTCATCAGTGGTTGCTGCGCGCCCTGAGTTCCAGGGGCATGAAGTTGATTTATATCTTGAAGGTAGCGATCAACACCGTGGTTGGTTTATGTCGTCGCTAATGATATCTACCGCGATGAATGGTAAAGCACCCTACAAGCAAGTCTTAACCCACGGTTTTACCGTTGATGGTAAAGGCCGCAAGATGTCAAAGTCTGTGGGTAACGTGATTGCACCATTACAGGTAACAAACAAACTTGGTGCAGATATTTTACGCTTATGGGTTGCTGCGACCGATTACAGCGGTGAAATGACCGTATCTGACGAGATTTTAAATCGTAGTGCAGATGCATATCGCCGTATTCGTAATACTGCGCGTTTCTTGTTAGCTAACTTAAATGGCTTCAACCCTGAAACTGACATGATTGCATCAGAAGATATGGTCGCGTTAGATCGTTGGGTTGTTCGTCGTGCAGCTGCATTACAACAAGAAATCATTGAAGCGTATGATCAATACAACTTCCACCAAGTGACTCAAAAGCTAATGCAGTTCTGTTCAGTTGAGTTAGGCAGTTTCTATCTTGATATCATTAAAGATCGCCAATATACCGCTAAGCAAGAAGGGCATGCTCGTCGTAGCTGTCAATCTGCGCTTTACCATATTGCTGAGGCAATGGTGCGTTGGATGACACCAATTTTAAGCTTTACCGCTGATGAAGTGTGGCAATTATTGCCAGGTAAACGTGAAAAGTATGTGTTTACCCAAGAATGGTACCAAGGCTTAGAAGCGGTCACGCTAGATACAGATTTAAGCGATGATTATTGGGATAAACTATTAACTGTCCGTAATGAAGTTAACAAAGTACTTGAACAAGCTCGTCGTGACAAACGTATTGGTGGTTCATTAGAAGCTGAAGTGACATTGTTCGCCGATGCTGATTTAGCCGCTGAGTTAGCTAAAGTGGGTGATGAATTACGCTTTATTCTTATTACCTCTAAAGCCGCTGTTGCGGATATGTCGCAAGCCGGTAGCGATGCCATCGAAACTGAATTAAGTTCGCTTAAATTGGTCGTTGCCAAAAGTAGCGCCGAGAAGTGTGAGCGTTGCTGGCACTATCGTGAAGAGGTTGGCACTATCGAAGCACACCCAACATTGTGTCAACGTTGTGTGACCAATATTGAAGGTGAAGGCGAGCAGCGCGAATTCGCTTAAAGGAAGATTAAACAATGAGTTCTGTGCCATTAACTTGGAAAGACAGTGGCTTGCGTTGGTATTGGGTAGCTGCATTGGTGTTTTTAGCCGATCAGCTCTCTAAACAATGGGTCATCGCTAACTTCGAACTGTATGACTCGGTAAAGTTACTGCCATTTTTTAACTTCACCTACGTAAGAAATTACGGCGCCGCCTTTAGTTTTCTTGATGATGCAGGTGGTTGGCAGCGTTGGTTTTTTGCCGTTATAGCTGTTGGTTTTAGTACTTTGTTGACTATTTGGCTGCGTAAACAGTCACACACAATGTGGCGCAGTAATTTAGCGTTCACCTTAGTGATCGGTGGTGCTTTGGGCAACTTAGTTGATCGTTTAATGCACGGTTTTGTCGTGGATTTTATCGATTTTTACTGGAACACTAGTCATTACCCTGCTTTTAATATCGCAGACGCTGGCATATTTGTTGGTGCAATATTAATAATTTGGGAATCTTTTAAGCCCGATGCAAAGGCATCGGAGGAGCAATCTAGCCGTGACTGATTTAACCAAGCAAGATGACTATGCATTACTGTGTCATATGAATATAGTCCTAGAAGATGGTTCTACCGCTGACAGCACCAAAGCATCGGGAAAGCCTGCTCGCTTAAATATAGGCGACAACAGTTTAAGCCCTGCATTTGAAGCTCAGCTTAAAGGTTTAAAAGCAGGAGATAAGCATCAATTTACACTCGCACCACAAGATGCGTTTGGTGTGTCAAACCCTGATGCAATTCATTATATGGATCGCAGTCGTTTCCCTGCAGACATGAAACTGGAAGCGGGCGTCATTGTCAGTTTTGCCGGCCCCGGTGGCAGTGAAATCCCAGGTATTGTGCGTGACACTGCCGGTGACTCTATTACCGTTGATTTAAATCACCCGCTCGCAGGACACACCATTACATTTGAGCTTGAAGTGGTCAGTGTTATTACGGAATAAAGGTAAAACATGTTGAAAGTTGATCCTACATCGCCAGAACTCAGCATTTTACTCGCAAATCCACGCGGTTTTTGTGCTGGGGTTGATCGCGCTATCAGTATTGTAGAGCGTGCATTAGAGCTGTTTGAGCCTCCTATCTATGTACGCCATGAAGTGGTACACAATCGTTATGTGGTTGACAATCTAAAGCAACGAGGTGCGCTTTTTATTGATGAGCTCCATCAAGTGCCAGATAATAGCATTGTTATTTTTAGCGCCCATGGTGTGTCACAAGCAGTAAGAAAAGAAGCAAAAACGCGTGGACTAAAAGTCTTTGATGCGACTTGTCCGCTGGTGACTAAAGTGCATCTACAGGTGACACGTGCAAGCCGTAAAGGTATTGAGTGCATTTTGATTGGTCACGAAGGTCACCCTGAAGTTGAAGGTACCATGGGGCAATACGATAACCCTAATGGCGGTGTTTATCTAATTGAGTCACCAGAAGATGTGAACCATCTGAAGGTCAATAACCCAGATAATTTGTGTTTTGTCACCCAAACGACGCTTTCAGTGGACGACACATTAGATATTATTGCGGCTTTACAACAGCGTTTTCCTTCTATTGAAGGCCCGCGTAAAGATGATATTTGCTATGCCACACAAAATAGACAAGATGCGGTACGTAGCATGTCTGCTGAAGTCGATTTGCTTATTGTTGTCGGTTCAAAAAACAGCTCTAACTCAAATCGTTTACGCGAACTTGCTGAAAAAACCGGTACCCAGTCTTATTTAGTCGACACTGCCGCAGATGTTGAAGCCGCTTGGTTTGATGGTGTAAAAAAAGTAGCTGTTACCGCAGGCGCTTCAGCGCCAGAAGTTTTGGTGCAACAGGTCGTTAACGCAATCGCTACATTAGCACCGAGTGTTATTACCGAAGTTGAAGGTCGTAAAGAAGATACCGTCTTTGCAGTTCCTGCTGAATTACGTTAATAAATTCAAATACCTATATATGAAAACCCGCAATCTAATTTAGGTTGCGGGTTTTTTGTACTTGCGCAATAAACCGAGTATAATACTGATTAGATGTTAACTTTTTAAATCAATGTAAATATATATCAATGCTACTTACTGATTACATTTAACTCAGTTATTATTACAAATTGGTTAATGTAATTTTTTGTAGATTTAGGTTTAAGGCGACCCAAGGTTTTTATTGCCTTTTCATGGAGGTTTGGCTCTGATGTCATTTAAAAGGAATGGATTTTCCTTAATCGAAGTAATGGTTTCACTGGTTATTCTGGTGATAGGCCTTATTGGCATTTTTAATCTGCATTTAGTCGCCAAAAAAGGCAGTTTTGAGTCCTTTCAACAAACCCAAGCGTCATACTACGCTAATGACATTATTAATCGTATGCGAATTAACAGCAGCCAGCTTGCTAGTTATGCAGGTACTTATACCGGCACTTCAATCACGTCTGCCAAAGCTTGTGATGTAATTGTGGGTGCCAATACCACATGTACCAATATAGAAACCCGCAACTGGGACTTATTTCAGTGGGAACGCGCTTTTTCCGGTGTGAACGAAATATCATCAGATAATAACAATGTCGGTGGACTTGATTCCGCTACAGCATGTATCCGAGTCGTTGGGACTGATGTAACTGTGGTAATGACCTGGAAAGGGGTTCGCGCAACCTCAGACGGCACTGAGACAAAGTCTAGTTTCGTAAAAAGTTGTGGTAGCAGTAGTGATAGGCGGCGTGCGTTAGATGTAGATACGGCAATTATAAGATGATGATTAAAATTATAAAGATAACAAAAATAACAAAACAACAAGGTATGTCACTGGTAGAGCTAATGGTGGCGATGTTGATCAGTTTGTTTTTAACAGCTGGTCTTTTTACCATGTTTAGCATGTCTTCAAGTAATGTCACCACAACAAGTCAATTTAATCAATTACAAGAAAATGGCCGTATAGCTCTAGCTATTATGGAACGCGACTTAAGCCAGCTTGGTTTTATGGGTGACATCACGGGTACTGATTTTATTATTGGCAGTAATACAACGTTATCGGCCACCGCAGTAACGGCAGATTGTGTGGGTGCAGGGTTAAATAACGCCAGTTTCCCCAATGGGCAACTTTCTCATTTCAGACGGTTATGGGGATACGAGCAAGGCGTAAGTGCAGAATCATTAGCGTGTGTTTCACCAAATAACGCCACTGATGTCATCCAAATTAAACGCTTAATAGGGCCACCAGCAACAGTGCTTACTTCAACGCGCTATTATGCAGCATCTACGTCAAATGAAATCATTTTTTTCAATGGTAGCGCAGCGGCGCCAGGGTTGGCTAATAGTCGTATTTGGGAATATCAGCATCATGTTTATTTTATTCGTAATGACGGAGCAATACCGGTGTTAAGACGTCGTACGCTATCAATTAATAACGGCATGAATAATGAAGAACAGCTTGTAGAAGGCATAGAAAACATGCGAATTCTGTATGGTTTCGACAGTAATGGCGACGGCACTGCAGATAGCTATATGCCAGTACAAAATGTTACCACGTTAATGTGGGATAATGAGATATTTCAACGTTTAGTGTCTCTAAGAGTATTTTTATTGGTTCGCTCAAGTGAAGAGGATAGAACCTATACCAATGACAATACCTATACACTTGGCGATAAAACTATAGGGCCGCTTAATGACAGGTTCCGCCGTAAAGTGGTATCGAGCACTATCGTTTTAGAAAACCCAATTTTAATTAACCTATAATATAGCGGCTCATTACGTAATTTTTTGAGCTGATGCAGCAAAGGCAGGTAAATGATTACATCAATAAAGAAGCAGCAAGGAATAGTGTTGTTTTTTTCGTTAATCGTCCTAGTGCTAATGACCTTGATTGGTGTGGCATTGGCTGTGAATTCGACCCAGTCATTGAGAATGTCTGGCGCGGGTTCAGAACGAATTGAGGCGATGGCTTCTGCTCAAGGCGGGCAGGATAAAGTTATTTTGGCTAATACAGGTAATAACACTTTCACAAACATCATAGCTATTTCTCAAATAGTTGATAATGACTTAGGTGTTACAAATACCATAACGCCATTGGTTGTAGGAGATGTACGATGCCAACGAAGTACAAAAGGCAATTCAGTTCCTATACTTTGTCGTCGAATTGAAATTTCGAGCGCTGCAATATTTGGCCGCAATAATATGGGGCTAGTGACAGTGGTTGTTGGTATTGAACAAGAAGTTAACTGAAGGAGTTAGTCATGTTTTTTAAACAATTATTTTATACATTGCTATTTGCAATTTTGGCTTACTCATCCATCAGCTTCGCCGATGATACTGAGTTGTATGTGCTTGAGTCTACCGCTCGTACGGGGTCTAAACCGCAAGTACTTATTATTTTTGATACATCCGGAAGTATGAGTACAGGTTTTACGACTGACGAACCCTATGACCGTGGTAATGAAAATGTTAATAATGGAGGTCGTTTAACAAACTCAACTAAATTATTTTTTACTCGCAGTAGTAGTAACATTCCATTGTCATCTAGTGATCAATATTTTCTCGCAGAGTCGAATGGCTGTGGTGTTAGTGATGATTATTTAAAAGATTATGGGATGTTTACTGGCTATTTGCGTGAACATAAATATATCGGTGAAAACGGTGAATGGTCAGAGTTCCCTTTAACGGATGGAAGCAGCATTCAATACGTTGATTGTTATGAAGATATAGCTGAATTAAATTTTAAAAACCGCAAAGAAACAAATGGCTTCCCTGTTGATGGTTTAGGCACGAGCTCTAAACCAGAACGTTATACTAAGATTACTAATTCATCTTCGACAGCAGAAATTGAAGCGGCGGTAACAAAAGCCAAATTGACCAATTTTGGTATTGGTCAACCGATTACTATTTATACTGAGAGATACGTTGATTGGTTCCATAGTACTAAAGCTCAGAGAAGTTATTCCCGATTACAAGTAGCTCAACGGGTAATAGAAGACACCATTGTCACTACTCCTGGTGTTGATTTCGGTTTATCAGTGTTTAATAACAACTCTTACAGTTCAATCAGTGGAGGGCGTATTGTATATGGTATAACTACTAATAATGTGTCAAATAAAACTAATTTGCTTTCAACTATTAGCTCTTTTAATGCCAATGGCTGGACTCCATTATGTGAAAATCTATATGAGGCATATCGTTACTTTGCTGGCTTGAGGGTGTATTTTGGTGATAAGGATCCTTACAGAACACCAAAACGCGATACTTCAGTAGAAAGTAATGGAAGTTATATATCTCCATTCGTAGGTAAGCAGTGTCAAGATAAAGCCTATGTTATTTATGTCACTGATGGTGCTCCAACATACGATAATGATGCAGATGCGGAGATAAAAAAACTTCCTGGTATTACAAAAGCATATTCAGGTAACTATTTACCAGCACTTGCCGGTTGGTTAAATAACAATGATGTTAATACCAGTCTTGATGGTACTCAAACTGTTTCAACTTACACCATTGGTTTTGGTTCTGATGCAAATTCAGTTGCGGCTATTTTGAAAGAAACAGCCAGTCGAGGTGGTGGGGCTACATACACTGCATCTGACGCTGAAAAATTACAAGAAGCATTGCAGTCGATTTTCTCTAATATTTTAGAAACTAATTCTAGTTTTACTTCTCCATCTGTTGCTAGTAATAATTTTGATAGAACCCAAACATTAGACTCGGTTTACTATGCGATGTTTTTACCTAATGAAGGCCCCCGTTGGGTTGGTAATTTGAAAAAATTCAAAGTAACAGGTTCCGGTGATGTGGTTGATAAAAACGGTAATGATGCCATTGATGATGATGGCAATTTGGCTTCATCAGCATGTTCTTATTGGACAGCCGATTCAGTATGTAGCTCTACTAGTGGTGGCGGTGATGGTAATAACGTTGAAATCGGAGGAGCATTAACTAAGCTTCAATCAACGACTAGTCGAACACTGTATGGTAACTTTGGTACTGGCGGCTCATTAAAAACATTCAATAAATCAAATGCTGAGGCCAGCCTTGGTGGTGAGGCAGCGTTAGCGACTTTTATGGGTGTTGATAAAACGGAGCTAACTAAATTATTCAACTGGACGATTGGTATCGATGTCGACGATGAAGATAAAGACGGCTCAACCACCGATAAACGCGCGGACATTATGGGTGACCCACTGCACTCTAAACCGTTAGCGATTAACTATGGTACAGAAAGCGCGCCAGATATACGTATTTTACTGGGCACCAATGCAGGCTTTTTACACATGTTTAAAGACAGTGGTGCGAGCATTGAAGAGTCATGGGCCTTTATGCCGCAAGAGCTATTGCCTAACCTTCGTGAGTTAAGAGCAAACGTACCAACAGGCGTTCATTCGGTTTACGGTATGGATAGCACACCTGTCGCATATGTTAAACGTAATGCATCAGGTGCTATTGATAAAGCATGGTTGTTTGTGGGTATGCGCCGCGGCGGAAAATCGTATTATGCCTTTAACATTACCAACCCCGATTCTCCACAATTTATGTGGAAAGTTGACCCAAGCTCCGCAGGGATGAGTGATATGGGCCAGTCTTGGGCCGAGCCCGTGGTCACGTTTATCCCTGGCGTGCCAGCAGGCAATACCTCTGCAGATACCGCTGCTCCTGTGGTGATTATTGGCGGTGGATATAACCCTTCAACTAAAGATGGTGCAGGAGTTGGTACAGATGACACTACCGGTCGCAGTGTTTATATTTTAAATGCAGAAACTGGAGCCCTAGTATATCGATTTGGTACAGGCTCAAGTGGAACTCAATTACCTGGTATTGTTGATAGTATCCCAAATAGTATTGCAGTATTAGACAGTAACGGTGATAGATTGACTGACAGATTATATGCAACTGACACAGGGGCTAATATTTGGCGTATGGATTTACCTAGTGCTTCACCGACGAGTTCTACTAGTCCGTGGACGGCATTTAAGTTTGCGAGCTTAGGGGGTTCTACACAAGCAACCGATAAACGCTTTTTTGCAGAAGCCGCAGTGGCGCAAACGGTATTTACGAATATTTCTCAAGTATCAGTCACCGACTCGTCTAATAATACAACCACAAGTCTAACGTATCAAAATATCCCTTATGATGCCGTTACCGTTGGCAGTGGTAATCGACCGCACCCTTTAGATACAACACGCTCTGATAAATTTTTTGTGTTACAAGACCGTAATGTGGTGACTAAATCGTTTACTGGCGCTACAGGTAAAGAGATCCCTGCTGCCTTAGAGTTAGTCAATCTTTATGATGTGTCTTCAACACCACCGACAACTGAGGCGCAGAATATCGCGTTTGGGACAAAACGAGGTTGGTATTATAACTTTGCAGCCAAAGGCGAAAAAAGTTTATCGGCATCTACAATCATTAATGGAAGAGTGTTCTTTACTTCTTATGTTCCAGGAGATAATACATCAGCAAACCAATGTTTAGCCATTGGGCAAGGTCGATTATATGGTTTTGATTTACATAAAGGTACCCGCTCGTATACACAAGAGTATTTAGAAATGGGCGCGCGAGTACCAGATACGCCTCAGTTAGTCATACCACCAAATGGCACATCAGATAGCTATATGTATCTCATTGGTATTGGCTCTGCTGGCGATGATATGGAAAAAGTCGATGATGATGAAAGTGATGGCTGTGCTGCGGGTGATAATAAATGTATCCGTGGTGGTCCAGGCGTAAATAAGATTTATTATCATATTGATGAGTAGGAAAGAGTAAAATCATGAAACAGTTTCAATCCGGATTTACATTAATTGAAGTGATGATCACAGTCGTGATAGTGGGAATTTTAGCTTCAATTGCTTATCCAAGCTATACTCAATTTGTTGCCAAAGGCGCTCGAGGTGATGGCTTAGCAGGTGTTATGCATGTTGCTAATTTACAAGAGCAGTATTACCTGGATCACCGCAGCTTTACCACTGACATGACCAAGCTTGGTTTAACTGCAGACCCTTGGGTTGTAGAAAATACCTATTATAAAGTTGATACCACATTAAGCGGGGGTGATTACACAGTGACTGCCACCGCAGTGGGTGTTCAAGCTAGCCGTGATAGCGCATGTGCAACAATATCGTTAACTTCAGCAGGCAGTAAAACCCCGACGGAGTGTTGGAAATGAAAACAGTAATATCTTTTATCCTACTATCAATGTTTATATCTGCTGATGCTTCAGCTGTAGAAGAAACTGAAGTGACATTAACACCGTATAAGTGTCATATAGAGACACCTAATGGTTCAAATATTGCTCTATTTTTGTGGGATAAGGCACTTGTTGTACAGGAACAAAGTGCGCTACTTGCTGATTATGTCCCAACCATTTCAAATGAGCGGCTTATCGTTAAAAGAGTCGTGGAATGTATAACTGAAGATAAAGTATTTAAAGATGTATTAGTGCGTGAACTAGATGCACAAAGAACGCATTAGTATTGCATTTCAATGATAGTGAAAAAAGGCTTACTTATTTAAATAAGTAAGCCTTTTTGTTGGCTTAACCTAAACTTAGGTTAGCTACAGGCCACTGCTGTCGTGACTTTTGAAATTCGACCCGATGAATTGATATTTAAGGCTTCAGAAGAGCTGCTGGTGACTTTGCCAGGGCAATATCTAAATACGCCACTACCGCCATTTGTTCCCATACCATCTGGGTTAAAGCTATATCTTGAGAGATCTGATTTAATAAAGTCATTACTATTAAATGCATCAACTTTACGCAATACAATATCTGCTATGCCATTAGTCGTGTCCATTGAACCAATGGTACCGTTGTCAATAAATACGCTAAAGCCCTTGGTCCAGTCGGTGCCGCATGAGGTTGATGTCATCGGGCAAACAGAGACTCTACTGCCGTAACTCACGGCTTGGCTTCTGGCAAAAACTATTGATGATTCAATAGTGCTAATCGCACTCCTTGCTCTTATTCCTTCATAAAGTGAATTGAATGAAGGCACTGCAACAGTAATAAGAATTGCGGCTATTACAACCGTAACCATCACCTCGACTAAGGTAAACCCTGACTGTAACTTTTTCATGTGTGCATCCTCATCTATATAAAGAAGAGTATAACGAAGCACAGCGTGAATTACAGTGTTTAATTGGCTATTTATTGTTTAGTGATTATATTTGCTCATAATGCTGTATCTGATTATAAATTAAAGATAAAAACACTGATTTAAATGGGCTTACATTGAATGTTTTTCTTCTTTGACATTCTGGCTCGTCCAGCTTGATTAACGATAACCGCTTTTGAATATTCACTATCAATGGCACTTGGGCAATATGTCAGTGTGCCGTTAGTCCCAGAGGCTAGACCATCTGGCTGAAAGCGTACAGCAGCCCTGTTGTAACCAACAAAGTCATTTTTATTAAACGCTGAAGTTTGTTGCAATAGGCTGTCATTAGCATCGAGTTGATTTTTTTTACCCCTATCAATAAACACGCTTAATCCTATTCGCCAATCTGAAGAGCATTTGTTATCGACAATAGGACAGACTGTCACTCGGGTTCCATAACTAATGGCCATATTTCTAGCAAACTGCATTGTTTGTTGTATCACTTTAATACTGCTCTGTGCTCTCACTTGCTCGTTTACCGCAGTAAAAGACGGAATGGCGATGAGCGACATAAGCATGACAATTAATGTGGTGACGATGAGCTCAATAAGGCCAAAGCCATTGTGATTTTGAATGTAAGGCATAACAGTTCATCCTTAATCTAGTTGCAGCATCCTGCTACGGGGTCAATTAGTATAGAAAATGAACAGCGTTTTTGCCGTGAAATATCTTTTTCTAAATACGTAAAATAGCAGCGACAATTAGCTACAGATTCAAGTAAGATATTTGCAAGCAGTTTGGTTGCAATAAACGTCAACGACGACATATGTTTAACCAACAATTTAGCCGATGACAGGAGTATGTAATGAAAAAAGTCGAAGCCATTATTAAACCATTTAAATTGGATGATGTGCGTGAGTCACTCGCTGAGATTGGCATTACGGGTATGACAGTGTCAGAAGTAAAAGGTTTTGGCCGTCAAAAAGGCCACACTGAGCTATATCGTGGCGCAGAATACATGGTCGATTTTTTACCTAAGGTTAAAATTGAACTAGTGATTCAAGATGAGTTGCTAGAGCGTGCCATCGATGTCATTGTTGATACCGCCAGAACCGGCAAAATTGGTGACGGTAAGATTTTTGTTACCGATGTAGAGCGAGTTATCCGTATTCGTACCGGTGAAGAAAACGAAGAAGCAGTATAAGGCCCGCAGGGGCCTTTTTTATATTTGTTTATTTTGTGTCACATTGTTAGGAAAAGGTATTTAGAGGTAATTTATGCAGCAAAGAATTGTTATTGTAGGCGGTGGAGCAGCAGGATTAGCATTAGCTTCAAAATTAGGGCGTAAGTTCGGTAACAATTCTTTGGTCGATATCAGTTTGATTGATAAAAACACTGTACACATTTGGAAACCTAAATTACATGAAGTTGCCGTAGGGGTAATAGACCAATCCATCGAAGGATTACAATATCGCGATCATGGTCTTAAAAATGGTTATCGTTATATTCGTGGAGCCATTGAACAATGTGACCCGCAAACCAAAACAATTCAACTCGCGCCAGTCTATAACGATGATGGTGAACAGATTATCGCTGAGCGCCATATTGCATATGACACCTTAGTGCTAGCGTTAGGTGGTGTCTCCAATAGCTTTAATACGCCTGGTGCTGAAAAACACTGCATATTTTTAGACAGTCTAGATAGCGCTAATTTATTCCATCAAAAGTTGATGGATGCGTTATTACAACTCAATGAAACCCAAGATCAGTTAGGTATCGGAATTGTTGGTGCAGGGGCAACAGGTGTAGAGCTATCGGCAGAGCTTCATCATGTGATTGAGTCTGTAAAAGAATACGGATATCAGAACATTTCAAAAGATCATCTAGACATTAACCTGATTGAAGCATCGAATAAAATATTGCCACAATTGCCAGAGCAAGTGAGTGCAAGAGCACAAACGGTATTATCAAAGCTCGGTGTCAAATTGCATCTTGGCGTGCAAGTTAAAGAAGTCACCAAAGAAGGCTTTGTGACCGCAACGGGTGATGTCATTAAAGCCAATATTAAAGTATGGGCTGCTGGCGTTAAAGGGCCAAAAGTATTCGAGAACTTTACTCAGCTCCCTGTGACACCACGTAATCAATTAGATGTTGATGACTGCATGCGAGTAAAAGGGGTCAGTGATATCTATGCGTTAGGCGATTGCGCGCAATTGATATTACCATCAGGTAAACCGGTTCCACCTCGTGCCCAAGCTGCAGCGCAAATGGCAGACCGCCTATACGCTAATTTGTGCTTAAAAATGAAATTGCAGCCAGAAAAGCCATTTGAATACAAAGATTATGGTTCATTGGTTTCATTAAGCCGTTTTTCAGCAGTCGGTAATTTGATGGGGAATTTACGCTCTGGCGATTTTTTCGTAGAAGGTCACGTAGCACGCTTAATGTATATCTCGTTATATCAACGCCATTTAGCCAGCTTATATGGTTGGTTTTCTGCTTCAGTGTACCGTATTGCGCAAAAACTCCTACGTTGGCAACGCCCTAAACTTAAATTACATTAACACCCATTTTGTCACTAAGAGGGCTTTATTACTGATAAAGCCTTTTTATTGCACAATAAAGCAGCTTTTGATGATGATAAGCGCAATTTAATCTAAATGTACTTGAATTTAAGATTGAACTTGGTAGTTTCAGTTATTAATGAGTTGTTAACTCTCGTATAGATACCAAGCTGTACGTATGTCAAAGAAGATAATCAGTGCCTCAGGGAGCCAAGATGCAAAACCAAATTACGTTATTAGAACAAACCAAACATGGTGATTTAAAACTGATCCCAAGTGATTTTTCGCATGTGTCTGAACAACATATCGTGCCGGTAACACTTCATGAAATCAGCCGTGCAGCGACGGAATATCCAATTGTGTTTGTTAAAAATAGCGACACCAATGAATTTCAATCAGTTGCAATGCTAGGGTTAAAGCCCGGGCAAAATTTAAGTGTTAAAGATGGCAAGTGGCAAGGTCTGTATATTCCTGCGGTAGTGCGCGATTACCCACTTGGATTAGTGCTTAACCCTGATGTAAAAGATAAGGTATGGATTGGTATTCGTGAAGAGGCCAAAGAGGTTAGCAAAACTGATGGCGAAGCATTGTTTGAAGACGGTAAAGAAACGCCATTTTTAGAAGCGCGCAAGAAAGCATTGATTACTCACTATGAGCAAGACCAAGCCACTCGTGGCATTTTAGGCTTTTTAAATGAAAAAGGCTTATTGATTAATCAAACTCTTACTGTTGATGTGGCTGGCGAAAAGCGCAATATCAATGGTTTGTATGTTATCGATGAAGTAAAGCTTAACGCATTAACTGACGAAGAATTTTTAGACTTGAAAAAACGCGGCTTATTAGGTCCAATCTTTGGCCATTTAGGTTCGTTAAATCAAGTTAATCGTCTTGCAAGAGTTGAAATGCAAGGTAAATAATCTGGTAGCTTATTGATACCGTTATAACGAAGGCACTCTATCGAGTGTCTTTTTTATGGCTAACTTTTAAAAAGCTTAAGTGATTAAGGGAAATGGTGAGTAGTGCTAAGCATGACGTTTGTGACAATCTATAATCGTCAGATGCAAAAAAGCCACTCATTGAGTGGCTTTTTTGTTTTTATGGTGCCGGCACCAAGAGTCGAACTCGGGACCTACTGATTACAAGTCAGTTGCTCTACCAACTGAGCTATGCCGGCTAATTGTGGTGCCCGAACCCGGAATCGAACCAGGGACACGAGGATTTTCAATCCTCTGCTCTACCGACTGAGCTATTCGGGCAACTAAACTAAGCGTTAGTTTACTACTTCAAACTAGGTACTAACTTGGTAATCAGTGCCTGTCTCGTCTGGAGTGCGCACATAATATAGTGATGGTTTTTATCGTGCAAGTGCTTTTTAAATCTTTTTACTCGTTCGGCTAGTTAATGTGCAAACTGATGCAATTTTATCTGCTATTGATGATTTTTAATCCGAAATGGCTAAATTTCAAAATGAATACTTCGCCAGAGCCGTGTTTTGCGGGTGAATATTGGCTTTATATCGACAAGTGATTGTCACTAGCGACAAAAATAAATGCTATTTTCACTAAACTGACCTAACTATTTATCATGGTTGACGACTTTATCTTTAAATGGTGTAACAAAGCGGTTAGATATTGATGCAAAAGCGATATGTGAGGTGCAGATCTTTGGGGGGAGGGCGATTACCGTGTCGGTTATATCAGTAAAACCTCTTTTTCGATGAAACAATGTGAAATGAAAATGGGTTTAGGTGCTAACGACGTATTAGCCATTGTCATTGAAGGCGTTAAGCAATAAATAACAGGCGCAAAAAAGCCGCATGTTTTGCGGCTTTTTTAGTAATGTTTGTTATTCGTCTTCTGCTGGTGGTACATAACCTTCAATTTCAACGTCTTTACCTTCAAATAAAAAGCTCAGCATTTGCGCTTCTAAAAATTTGCGGTCATCGACATTCATCATGTTAAGTTTCTTTTCATTAATGAGCATTGTTTGCTTTTTTTGCCACAAACCCCATGCTTCTTTACTGATGTTGTCATAAATGCGCTTACCCAATTCGCCTGGGTACAGCTGAAAATCTAAGCCGTCGGCAGATTTGTTAAGGTGTAGACACTGAACGGTACGAGCCATGATGATTCCTTACTAACTTATTTACGGTTAAAACTAATGTGTCGCGAAAAGTACGGCTAAATTAGACAAAATACGTTCTGTGGCTGCCGCCAACCCGACTTTCGCAGGTTGCTCTATGTTATACCAGAGAGCGCTGTGTTGTTCCATGATACTCGTTGCAGAGTCTGGCGTAATCTCAACTAATACCGGTTGTATATCTAAATGGAAATGGCTAAAAGTATGCCTAAATCCAGCAAGCCCTTGTGTTGATGCCTCTAATTTATGTATGGCTAAGTAATCTGTTAATTGAGCTTGAGTATCAAATTGCGGAAAACACCACAAGCCACCCCAAATCCCCGCTGGTGGTCGTTGGATTAACTGCACCTTGGTCGCATCGGTGCTGTTATCGACCATCACCAACATAAATGCTGACTTTTCTGGCGTGACTTTTTTAGGTTTTTTACCTGGATATAAGCTTTGATTACCTTGTAATTGTGCAGTGCAGTCTATGGCGACAGGACAGTGGGCACATAAAGGTTTACTACGGGTACATACACTAGAGCCAATATCCATCATCGCCTGATTAAACTTTTCCACTCCTTCTTTTGGGGTAAGTGTTTCAGTTAATTGCCATAATTTTTGCTCTACGGTTTTAACCCCAGGCCAACCTTCAATGGCACCGTGTCTTGCTAATACGCGTTTTACATTACCGTCTAAAATAGGGTGATGTTGCCCTAAAGATAACGAAAGTACAGCCCCAGCGGTTGATTTACCTATGCCAGATAATGCAACCACATCATCAAAGCGTGTTGGAAACACACCATCAAAAGCGTCTCGAATATGTTGTGCAGCTTTATGTAAGTTGCGGGCTCGGGCGTAATAGCCTAAACCTGTCCATAGGTGCAAAACTTCATCTTGGTGGGCATTAGCAAGATCAATAACGGTAGGAAACCTTGCCATAAACTTTTCATAGTAGGGGATAACCGTCGCAACCTGGGTTTGTTGCAGCATAATTTCAGACACCCAAACTCTGTAGGGTGTTTTATTGGTTTGCCAGGGCAATGTTTTGCGACCATGAAGGTCGTACCAAGCGATTATACGCTCAGCAAATGGAGTCACTTTTTTCATGGGCGCAGTGTATCCATAGCGATTTTATTACACAAGTAGGCAAACCATTTTAACCTTTTATACTCACTTGAGCAGAATCACTTGTTGATGACTAATTTAGCGTAAACATGTGCGACGACTTTAGGTATAATGCGCCACTGAATTTTTAAATTGATCTAATACAAATAGCAAAAGCGTAATATGGATGTAAATAGTTGCGTTGGTGCGCTAACGGTAAATACATACATCGCATAAATTACGTAAGCAATGAGGCAATAATGAGCGACGTTACCACAGCTGAGTTTAACGAAGACGGTAAGTATATTCGTAAAATCAGAAGTTTTGTTTTACGCGAAGGCCGTTTAACCAAAGGGCAATCTCAAGCTATTGAGGCACATTGGCCTGCAATGGGTTTAGATTACACCCCACAACCACTGGACTTAACAGAAGTCTTTGGCCGTGAAGCTGATACAGTACTTGAAATTGGTTTTGGTATGGGGGCGTCATTAGTGCAAATGGCTAGCGCAGCGCCTGAGCAAAACTTTATTGGTATTGAAGTGCATAAACCAGGTATCGGCGCTTGTTTAGCTGATGCCGGTGAAGCCAAAGTGACTAATCTTCGCGTGTATCATCACGATGCGATGGAAGTGTTAGAGCACAGTATTGCAGACGGTTCATTAGCGCGTTTACAGCTATTTTTTCCAGATCCTTGGCACAAAAAACGTCATCACAAGCGTCGTATTGTACAATCTGAATTTGTTCAATTGGTTCGCCGTAAGCTTAAAATTGGCGGCGTATTTCATATGGCGACTGACTGGGAAAACTACAGCGAGCATATGTTAGAAGTGATGAATGCCGCTGAAGGTTATAAAAACCAATCGACTACTGGTACAGTGGTTGAACGTCCTGATCATCGTCCGTTAACTAAGTTTGAAGCGCGCGGTCACCGTTTAGGTCATGGCGTTTGGGATATCATGTTTGAGCGTACCGCTTAATTTTAGCAACAGGAGAGTACATCATGGCGCAAAATCGTAGCCGTCGTTTACGTAAAAAATTACGAGTCGATGAATTTCAAGAGTTCGGCTTTGATATTAACTGGGTATTTGACGAGTCAGTATCTGAAGCCGACATTGATGCATTAGTGGATCAGTTTATTGATGAAGTGATTGAACCTCGTCAATTAGGTTTCCACGGTGGCGGACATAAAGAGTGGGAAGGCATTGTTGCCACTCAAGCCATTGGTAAATGTACTGATGAAGACGTTGCCGCTGCTAAGGCATTTTGGCAAGGTAAGCCCGTATCAGGTATCGAAGTCAGTGACTTATACGATATTTGGTGGGGATAAACTAAATTGCCTGAGCAATTATTACTTCAAGAAGCGGTAGACAAAGTCAGGCCGCTATTGGGTAAAGGTAAAGTGGCAGGGTATATTCCTGCCCTTGCCAATGTTGACCCCAATAAAATTGGTATTGCTATTACTACCATCGATGGTACTACCATTGGCGCTGGTGATTACCTCGAGCCATTTTCAATTCAAAGTATTTCCAAAGTCTTTAGCCTCACGCTCGCGTTAAATTTGTACACAGAAGATGAAATCTGGAACCGCGTCGGTAAAGAACCGTCCGGGCATTCATTTAACTCTTTAGTGCAGGTGGAGTTAGAGCGTGGTAAACCGCGAAACCCCTTTATTAATGCGGGTGCTTTGATCATCGCCGACTTACTGCAAGCCCGTCTAGGTGCACCAAAGCATAGGATGTTAGAAGTGGTCAGGCAGTTAAGCCAAAACCACCTGGTGAGTTACGATAAAGTGGTCGCTGATTCTGAATATCAATTCAGTGCTCGTAATGCCTCTATTGCATATTTGATGAAATCATTTGGTAATTTTGATGGCGATGTTGATACTGTCCTCAAAAGCTATTTTCATTATTGCTCGTTAAAAATGAACTGTGCAGATTTATCTCGAGCGATGTTTTATTTAGCCAATCGAGGTAAAACATTAGACGGTGAGAGCTTGGTTACACCAGTGCAAACTCGACAGCTTAATGCATTATTAGCAACATCGGGTTTATATGATGGAGCGGGGGAGTTTGCTTATCGTGTTGGTATGCCGGGCAAAAGTGGAGTAGGTGGCGGTATTATTGCTGTTATACCGGGCGATATGTCTATTTGTGTTTGGTCACCTGAACTTGATATGAATGGTAACTCGCTTGCCGGTACAGCAATGCTTGAACACATTAGTCAGCAATTAGGTCGTTCTATTTTTTAATAGCCCACCGTTAAATTAATTATTATTGAGATTTGCAAAATAGACTACTTTTTGGTTTATTTTGCGAATACACTGCCTTCATTGAATGTTTACTCTCCTGTCTGAACACATCTAAATTTTTTATCTTTTACAAATCAATGAATTAATAACTTGGCACAACTTGTGCTTTGTAATCATTATATCCAGACCAATTACTCATATTCTTATATTAAAGGGTTTTTATCATGACCAAACAAAAATTAATTTGTGGTTTAGCGTTAAGTGGCTTGCTGTTTAACGCCGGAGCATGGACACCTGCCATGGCTAAAATGTCACTTAATGATGAAAAGTGTAATGTCACGTTAAACTACGATATCACTGTAGAACCGACAACATTACAGTTCAGTGATAATGGCAATGAAAAATACCGTGTTGAGTTAGGTCAACTGTATGTTGATGGCAAAAAAGTGACCCTAGATGATAAGCAGCAAAAACTGTTAACCCAATACTCTGAAGAGTTGTCGCGCCAAGTGCCTGATGTTATCGATTTAGTTGATGACGTGGTTTCTATCGCCACGCAAGCTGTCAATATGGCATTAACACCGATTTTTGGCGAGGCGGCGGGTGTGCATATCGACAAACTTATGGTTGGTATTCAAAAGCGAGTCGACACCATGGCCTATCAGCAAGGTGATAAGTTTTATTTAGGCTCAACTGAAGCATCAATAGAAAAAACCTTCAATAAAGAATTTGAGCAAGAAATTGAACAAATGGTAACCAGTTCAATGGGGTCGTTAATGATGACCTTAGGCAGCCAAATTATGTCGTCAGAAGGTGGCACATTTGAAGAGAAAATGAATGCTTTCTCGCAAAAAATGGACAATGTAGGCACCGATATTGAGAAACAGCTAGAGTCACAGTCTCAAGGACTTGAAGCGCGTGCAACAACAGTATGTGACAACTTTGCTTCATTATTAGTACTTGAAAGCCAAGCTCGAGAAGCTATTCCTGAGCTTGCGCCATACACATTAGCTACACTCGGTGAAACCACCAAATAACTTTGCTTTCTTTTTAGTCACCCCGTCTCCCTAATATGACACCTGACTTCCCCTGTGCTCTTTTTCAAGACACAGGGGCTTTTTTTATGCGGTTAATGTCTCCATCTGCCTGCCATAGCTTAATTTCTTTGTTCTGATAAAAAAATTGTCAATTATAAATATAGAGCCATATAGTGTTTTTTTGTTATACTCTCCCAAATTATAAGAAAAATAGACTCTACTTTAGATGCGGTTATGTTTAGTCATGACGAAAATGAATGGCGGATAACAGCTTTTGCTTGTTTTGCTATTTTTTAATCTAATTCGATAAATATGACTGAGTTAATGTGAATGTTGACCTCAAATATAGCATTTGACTTGCCTTTATTTGAGATCCAATAAACACCTGAATTTTATTAATGTCGTAACCAGTTTAAGGCGACTTCCATGTTAGAACTGTTAGAACCTATCGCAATTTTTACTCACGTTGCACGAGCAGGAAGTTTTAGTGCTGCAGCCAGACGTCTTGGCATTTCTAAATCTAAAGTCAGCACTCAAGTAGCCGATCTTGAACACAAGCTTGGTGTGCAGCTTATTCAACGTACTACACGTAGTTTAAGCCTGACTGAAGCCGGTAATCTATTGTACCTTCAAGGTGAAGAATTACTGCGCGATGCTGAACAGGCCGTTGCAAGTGTGCATAACTTAAATGATGCCACTCGTGGTGTGCTGAAAGTGGGTATTTCACAGTCATTTGGTACCATGCATATTATTCCAGCATTACCAGACTTTATGGCCCGTCACCCAGAGCTTGAATTACAAGTGAGCTTACTTGACCATAAAGTGGATGTTGTCAGCGAAGGATTAGATTTATTGTTAACCATGTCTGAGCAACTACCCTTAGGTATGGTTGCTAGACCGCTAATGAAATGTCAGTTTTTGCTTGTTGCGTCACCTGGTTATATTGCTCAGCATGGTAATATCAGTCGTCCTGAGCAGTTGGTTGAACACAATTGCTTGGTGTATCAGGGCGAATGGCACGAGCATAGCATGTGGCAATTTAAAAAGGGTGAAGACTACTGCGAGATCGGTGTTTCTGGTAACTTCCGTGTCGATAATGCTCCAGCGCTTAAATCGGCTGCAGTAAGTGGTTTAGGGATTGTGTATCTTGCCAGTTACCTAATGGAAGATGAAATTGCTCAAGGTACTTTAGTGCCGTTATTACCCGATTGGCAGTTAACGCATAATTTACCATTGCAGGCGGTTTATCCACGTCGCAAGCATTTAGCACCTAAAGTTAGTGCATTTATCGATTTCATTAAAACCCACATTAGCAGCCCACCATATTGGGATGCAAAATTCGATCATTTATACAAACTTCGTAAGTAAAAGTGGAAACATTGTTTTCCATGTAAAACAAAGCCGCAAATTACCTTGCGGCTTTATTTTTACTTTATATTTATCAATTGCTTGAGTTATTCATTGTTTAGTTGTTTAGCGTATAACTAATCAATGACTTACTAATTGTTGCCGTGGTTGCTGTTGCACTCTGTTCTTATTTCAATACAATAGAATGTAGTTGATTCAGAATGATTTGAACATGCGTTTTCTGAGAAATGACCCCTTTTCAGTTGAGGCCCAAATCGGCAACTAAGCAAATTTTGAATCAGTGCTGACAATTGTTTGTTTCAAACTAAAACCATGTCGGCTTTGAAACCATCATCCTAGTTATTTGGTTACCCCAGGCATTGATCTGGGGTTATTTTTTTGTGCTTTGGTTTCAAATTATGTCAACGTAATAAAAATGCAGCAACCTCAGGTTGCTGCATTTTTGTTTGGTCAATAAACAATACCATTTCCATTAATTATGTGACCAATCAGAGTCACTCAGATTGCTCAGTTTGAGGCGCATTGTTGTAATAATGGTTATTCCCTTCTAAGACGATGCAACAAAGAAATGAACGGTCTGAGTTCCTCCTGCAAGGCGGGTTTCTGTGCCTTCTATGCTGCTTAATAGCATTTTGACGTACGACTGCATGGATGCAGGAGGTAGAGCAACGCAGGAGCAGTTGCCGAGAGCAACTATGCCTTCAATTCTATTACTTGCCTAGAAGACACAGAATTCCCGCTGAATGACCAGATAATTAGTGGAATTGGTATAAAATAAAACGGTTTACGTTTAGGGCTTATACTGCGAAGTATTAGTGCGCTGCATGATTTTGAAAGAGAACTACTTATTCAGTCATGCGCCTTGTTTAAGCCCTTTTAAACTCTTGCTGAGTCTAACGTAGTATTAGACCGCTTTGACTTGCTTAACCCATTTGTTGACTTGCTCTTCGAGTACATCGAGCGGCAATGGGCCATTTCGTAACACCACGTTATGAAACTCGCGGATATCAAATTTATCCCCAAGCTGTTTTTTCGCCTGTTCGCGTAATGACAGAATTTTAATCATACCCACTTTGTATGCGGTCGCTTGAGATGGCATCACAATATGACGCTCTACCATTTTTATGGCATCAGACTCAGCATTTGGCGTGTTTTCAACGTAATAAGCAATCGCTTGCTCACGGTTCCATTTTTTAGTGTGGATCCCGGTATCAACCACTAGGCGACATGCGCGCCATAATTCCATTGATAATCGGCCGAAGTCTGAATACGGATCAGCATATAGGCCCATTTCTTTAGGGAAATACTCAGAATACAATCCCCAGCCTTCAACATAGGCTGTGTAGCCGTTAAATTTACGAAACTGAGGGATGCCTTGCAGCTCTTGTGCTTTAGCTATCTGCATATGGTGACCTGGAATACCTTCATGATAAGCCAATGCTTCCATTTGATATTTTGGCATAGCAGCCATCTTATATAAGTTGGCATAATAGATCCCAGGGCGTGAACCATCTGGGGCTGGCTGGTCATAAAACGCTTTACCCGCAGATTTTTCACGGAAAGACTCAACTTGTTTAACCAATAATGCTGCTTTAGGTTTAACTTTAAAGACTTCGTCTAAACGCGACTCCATGTTGTCGATTAACGCTTTTGCTTCTGTTAAATAAGCTTGCTGGCCTGCTTTAGTGTCTGGATAATAAAATTGTTTGTCATCGCGCATAAAAGTGAAAAACTCAGGCAAAGTGCCAGAGAAGTCGACTTTTTTCATAATGATACGCATCTCATCATGAATACGCTTCACCTCAGCAAGGCCAAGTGAGTGGATCTCATCCGCTGTCATGTCTGTGGTGGTTGTGCGCGCAAGCGCGTTATTAAAAAAGGCTTCACCGTTTGGTAACTTCCAGGCACCATCACGATCATCAGCGCGCGCTTCCAGTGTTTTGGTGTAAGCGATTAATTGTTCATATGCAGGTTTTACTTTGGTGAGCAATGCCTGTTTCACTTCAGCTAATAAAGCTTGTTTCTTATCTTCGCTGATGTCGAGTTTAGCTATTTTACGGTTGGCATCTGCCCAAAGCGCATTGTCTTTACCTGTGTCGGTAAACGGGACACCTGAAATAATATTTTTACTGTCTGCCATCACATAAGCAAACACAAACTTAGGTGCAATAATCTGTTTTTCTGCACGAAGCTCTAATGCCGCCTCTAGTTGAGCTAACAAAGTTTCAGTGGCATTCAGACGGCTAATATAAGCCTTAGCATCGCTTTCATCGGTAATTTGATGTTGATTAATTAGGATGGCTGCCACCATTGAGTGCACGCCATACATTTGGTTCATTGGGTAGGTATGGTAGCGCCATTTATCGTCAGCAATGGCTTGCTCTAGGCGTGCATGTAATAACTCATAACTTAATGCGGTTTGCTCATCGAGTTGCTTAACATCTAAGGCATTGAGTTGCGCGAGTTGCTTTTTAGCGCGTTCAAGATCGGCGTCTGCTGCGGCTTCTGACAAGTCGTTCCACTTGCCGTAGTCTTTTTTGATACCCAGGTAGGTTTGATTGACTGGGTTAGACATAACGTTTTCCATGAAGATATCTTCAAACAATGCGTTGGCTTTTTCTGACTCGCTATTAAGAGCAACAGTCTTGGTTTCTTGTTGGGTTAATGGGGCTGTGGTGTGCGAGTGAGCAATAGTTGCTGTGCTAAATAAGCTTGAAAGTGCCACGGCAATAATAGTCGTTTTTGTTTTGATAGACATCGATATCTTCCTAAAGTACCCAATTATAGGGGGATATCCTAATCAAGGTTTCACTTAATGTGTTAATTGAAATGTTAGAAAGTGTGTATTTTGTTATTGAGAGCACAAGTAAAAAGTACAAATAATATAAGGTGAGAAACGTGCCCACCGCTCAATGCGTATGGGCGCATTTAACACAAACAGTAGCACAAACGGGTAGCACAAATCTTGGTGCAAACTTTGGTACCAACAGTCGCGCAAACTAGTTTGAGGGTTAAATAAATTGCGACAGTAAGTCGTTCACAAACATGTGCCCCTTTGGTGTAAGTTGCCAGTGGCTGTCAGTTTCTGTTAATAAGCCCCTTTCTATCGACTTTTTCATGCCAGTGTTAACCACATCTGCAGATTGCCCAGTACGTTGCTCAAATTCGGTTTTTGCAATGGGAGTCATCAGCCTTAAGCGATTCATCAAGTATTCTAAGGGGCGGTCTTCTTCTATCACATCAGATGTTTCAAACGTGTAGTTTTCTGCGGCAAGGTAGCCTTTAGGATGCTTAATTTTAACGGTTCTGATAATCCGATTTTGCTCAGGTAAGGTGACTTTACCGTGTGCGCCACAGCCTACGCCCAGGTAATCGCCAAATTGCCAGTAGTTCAAATTATGTCGGCATTGATAACCTGGTTTGGCATAAGCAGAAATTTCATATTGCTCGTAACCTAATGCAGCAAGCTTTTTTTGCCCTTGTTCGTATATTTGCCACAGGTTTTCATCGTCTGGCAGCTGTGGTGGTTTTGAATGGAACAAGGTGTTTGGCTCAATAGTGAGTTGATACCAAGATAAATGCGGTGGTGCTAAAGCTGTCGCGGTATCGATATCGTGCATGGCTTCATCAAAGCTTTGGTTCGGTAGGCCATGCATTAAGTCGAGATTAAAACTTAAATAGTTAGCTTGTTTGGCTTTTTGCGCTGCCACTTTCGCTTCATCTTCGTTATGGATACGACCCAGTAAATTAAGCTTTTCTTTAGAAAAACTTTGTACCCCAATTGATAGTCTTGTCACTCCAGCTGCTCGATAAGCACTAAAGTCATCATGCTCAAGCGTACCAGGGTTTGCTTCCATCGTAATTTCAATATCATCTTCAAATGGAATTAATGCATTAGCCCCCTCAAGAAAACGTTGAATTTGACTGGCGTCAAACAAGGACGGGGTTCCACCACCGATAAAAATAGTGTGTATTTTACGGCCTTGTACGTAAGCTAAATCGGCCTGCAGATCGGCTAACAATGCATCTACATATTCTTGCTGCGGTAGCTCGCCATTTTGGCCATGGGAGTTAAAGTCACAATAAGGACATTTCTGGACGCACCATGGGATATGCACATACAAACTTAACGGTGGCAGTTGTAAAGTCATTTATTGGCCGCCATTTAAGCTTTGTGAATCTTGCGACTGAATCAAGCCTTGAGCCTTCATGGCGTTAATTAATAGCTCAAGCGCCTTACCGCGATGGCTGTGGGTATTTTTTTGCTCGCTGGTAAGCTCTGCAGCACTGCAATCAAAACCTTGTGGTATAAACACAGGATCGTAACCATGGCCTTGCTCGCCCTGGGGCGTTAAGTTAATACTGCCTTCCCAGGCGGCCTGGCAAATAATTGGCGACGGATCTTTAGCGTGGCGCATATAAACCAATACGCATTGAAAACGAGCAGAGCGTTGAGTTTCACCGGTTAGTGCATCTAACAGCTTAAGGTAATTGCTGGTTTCTGTGGCGCCAGCGCCTGAATAGCGGGCAGAATAGATACCTGGTTGTCCTTGTAATGCGTCGACCTCGATGCCTGAATCATCTGCTATTGCAGGTTTTCCTGTTATTTCAGCCGCATGGCGCGCTTTAATAATGGCATTTTCAACAAATGTGGTACCTGTTTCTGCAACATCTGGCACATTAAACTGGTTTTGAGGCAGCATTTCGATACCGTAAGTGGTAAACATTTGCGCAAATTCGGCTAATTTGCCTTTGTTGCCACTGGCAAGCACGATGTGTTGAGTTGGAGATTGCATGAGTTGGTCGACCTAAGGTAAAAATTTGCCATATTATACGCTAACAAAGCTGCGATGTACTATGGTTCTTCGGCTATGATTCTAGGTTTTAGGAACTCGCAGGCTCGCCAGAGGGCGTGACTTCGTCACTGCTAGGGTCGCTTCGCTACTAGGTTCCAGGGCGTGACTTCGTCACTGCTAGGGTCGCTTCGCTGCTAGGTTCCAGGGCGTGACTTCGTCACTGCTAGGGTCGCTTCGCTGCTAGGTTCCAGGGCGTGACTTCGTCACTGCTAGGGTCGCTTCGCTGCTAGGTTCTAGGGAGTGACTTCGTCACTGCTAGGGTCGCTGCGCTACTAGGTTCTAGGGTGTGACTTCGTCATTGCTAGCTGCGCAGCGTCGTTCTAGCAGCGCTTTATTATTCTACGTAGAACTTTTGCTTAAATTTAAGTGATGTATTGAGTTGATTTGCATATTTTATTGCGATATCAAAATTGACTTCTTGATCGTCCCTAAAAGGCACTTCGGCAATGTAGTAGATTGCATCTCCTTCACGGATCTCTTTAAAATCAAGTGTCATGCGCGCATCAATGAGGTTGTTGGCGATACCAGAGATTTCAACAGCGACAGGAGGATTGCCTTCCTGGTTAGTATTTAATACTGTGATATTTACTAAGCCATTATAACCACTGCGGGCGATACCGTAGGTTTTGGCAATTTCTGGGGTAATAAAGGTGCTGTTAAGTGCCATATAGTGAATATCAAAATTACCCACTTGTTGTTTTTGTTCTGCCTGGGCAACGCTTGCCATGCAAGCAATAGATAATATTAACGCGCTAACAATACGGCGTGAATGTAACAGTGATTTTAACATGATTGAGTCCTGTATTGACTTTGTGACTTTAGAGATAAAAAGAGCAGCTATTAACAATTAGCTGCTCTTTTAAATTCAGTTGTAAAGCGATAGTGAAGAATGATATCGCTTAAATCATTGCCCAAAATGGAATGTACTGTGCAAAAAGCATGTTTAAGAAGTTCATCGCAATAAACACCACCAGCACCGATAAATCTAAGCCGCCAAGTGACGGTAAAATTTTACGTACAGGCGCTAAAATGGGCTCTGTTAACTGAGTCATAATCATCACAACTGGGTTATAACCTTGATTAAACCAACTTAAAATTGCGCGGATAAGCAGCATCCAAAACAGTAACACACCCGCATTTTTAAGCACTGATACCACAGAAAATAACAAGATGGTTAAAATATCAAAGCCGGCACCTGCGATGAAAGTAAGCACTAACATTTTTAAAACAACAACGATAAGTGCCAGTAAAATGGATGAGGTATCGATACTACCGATTGACGGTAACACCCGGCGCATTGGCGCGACAATGGGTTGTGTCGCCTTGACTACAAATTGGCTGAACGGATTGTAAAAGTCGGCTTTAGCCAGTTGTAACCAAAATCGAAGAATGACTACCATAAGGTATAAATCAAACACCGTGTTGATCAAAAAAACCATTGCATTCATGAATATTGCCTTACATTTATAGCATTGAATTGGATAAGGCTCATTTGCCTATTTCACTTTAGTAGTCACACTACATGTCATAATCTTATCACTAAGCATTTTACATAGAGATAAATAATCTTTCATCTGAACTCTATATCATCAAGCTTAGCGATTTATTAAAACGTTTTAGCCATCTCTTCAGCACGATCCACACAATTGCGCATGGCTTTATCGACTAAACCGCCTAGATCGCCCTGTTGAAATGTCTCTACCGCTCTTGCTGTTGTGCCGCCTTTAGACATCACATTTTGGCGTAATTGCGCCACAGACAGTTGTTGGTTTTGAATCACCATTTGCGCCGCGCCAAGTGCCGCTTGCTCTGCCAGTAATCTGGCTTTGTCTTCGGCCATGCCCATGTTTACGCCCGATGCAATCATCGATTCAATAAACAAGAAGAAGTAAGCTGGTGAACTGCCAGAAAGAGCAATCACTTGGTTTAAACCATCCTCGCTGTCTACCCACACCACCTTGCCACCGCTTTGCATTAAGGTTTCGCAAATGGCTTTCTGCTCAGCAGAAATATCATCTCCAGCGTAAATACCGGTCATGCCATAGCCAATTTGAGTCGGTGTGTTTGGCATAGTACGAATAAGCTTAATTGGTTGCTTAAGATATTGCGAGTAACGCGCAGCGGGAATACCTGCAGCGATAGTGATGATTAACTTATTGGCTAAATCTAGGTGGCTTAGTGCATCACAAACGGCTTCCATTAGCTGTGGCTTAACACTCAGTACAATGACATCAGCAGCTTGTGCAGCGGCAGCATTGTCGTGTGACACTTCAATGGCAAAATCTTGCTTTAATGCATCAAGCTTGCCTTGACTGGGATTGGTTGCGTGGATAAGGGCACTTGGATAACCATGTTTGACTAAGCCGCTAATAATACTGCGAGTCATGTTGCCCGCGCCGATAAAACATACTTTTGCTTGAGTCATTTCAATTACATCCAATAAATAGAGTGAATTTATATTCTGTTGTTATATATGTTACCTAAAAGGGCGCTTCGCTGCTAGGGCGTGACTTCGTCACTGCTAGGACGCTACGCTGCTAGGGTGTGACTTCGTCACTGCTAGGACGCTACGCTGCTAGGGCGTGACTTCGTCACTGCTAGGACGCTATGCTGCTAGAACCTAGAACCTAGAACCTAGAACCTAGAACCTAGAACCTAGAACCTAGAAGGACGAAGTCCGCCCTCAGGCGAGCTTGCGAGCTCCTAGACCCTAGAATCTGTCTTCTCGATTTATCGTTCACCAAATATCGCGCTGCCGATACGCACCATGGTAGAACCATTAGCAATGGCAATGTCCATGTCGCCGCTCATGCCCATTGATAAGGTATCGATACTGGGATATTGCTGCTGTAATTGGTCGAACAGTGTTTTAAGATTGGCAAACTCTTGTTGCTGTAATTGGGTGTCGGCTGTTGCCGTTGGAATAGCCATTAAGCCGCGCAGCCTTAAATTAGGCAATTGATTGATAGTAAGCGCTAACATGGCAACCTGATTGGCATCCACACCAGACTTACTGTCTTCCTGGCTAATGTTGACCTGAATACACACATTTAACGGCTTTTTATTATTGGGGCGTTGGTCGTTTAACCGCTGGGCAATTTTGTCGCGGCTGACGGTATGCATCCAATCAAAATGTTCGGCAACGATTCTGGTCTTGTTTGATTGTAATGGACCAATAAAATGCCATTCGATGTCGGGATAGTCGGTTGCCAGTGTGGTGATTTTTGTTTCACCTTCCTGGACATAATTTTCACCAAACTGGCGTTGCCCTGCATCATACGCTGCAATAATGTCGTTGATTGGCTTGGTTTTACTTACCGCAAGCAAGCTTATGTCGCTGGGTAATCGCGAACAATTTTGCGCCGCTTGGTTAATTCTGCTCTGGGCGATTGATATTCTGTCTGCTATTGTTGTCATAATGTTGGTTAAATGGATGTCTCTACAATGGAAATCACTGAATTACTCGCTTTTAGTGTAAAACACAAAGCATCAGATCTACATCTTTCAGCGGGTGTTTCACCCATGATCCGCGTTGACGGTGAAGTGAGAAAAATTAACTTACCCGCACTCGATCATCAAGGTGTTCATAGCCTTGTTTACGACATCATGAACGATAAGCAACGAAAAGACTACGAAGAACACCTCGAAATCGACTTTTCATTTGAAGTACCTAACTTAGCGCGTTTTCGTGTTAACGCATTTAACCAGGCTCGAGGTGCAGGTGCGGTATTTCGTACCATTCCATCGGACATTTTGTCATTAGAGCAGTTGGGTGCGCCGGAAATTTTTAAAAAAATCTCTAGCTATCCACGTGGTTTAGTCCTTGTTACCGGGCCAACGGGTTCTGGTAAATCGACCACACTAGCCGGCATGGTCGACTACATTAATGAAAACCGTCATGAACACATTTTAACCATTGAAGACCCTATCGAATTCGTTCACCAAAATAAGCAATGCCTGGTTAACCAACGTGAAGTGCATAAACACACTCACAGCTTTAATGCCGCACTAAGAAGCGCACTACGTGAAGACCCTGATGTTATTCTCGTGGGTGAAATGCGTGACCTTGAAACGATCCGCCTGGCAATGACCGCAGCTGAAACGGGTCACTTAGTGTTTGGTACTTTGCACACCACCTCTGCGGCTAAAACCATTGACCGTATTGTCGACGTTTTCCCAGAAGGCGAGAAGGGCATGGTGCGCACCATGTTATCAGAATCTCTACAGGCCGTTATTTCGCAAACCTTGATCAAAAAAATTGGTGGTGGCCGAGTTGCTGCGCACGAAATTATGATGGGTACCCCAGCGATTCGAAACCTTATCCGCGAAGATAAAGTCGCGCAAATGTATTCAGCCATTCAAACGGGTATGGCGCACGGTATGCAAACACTCGATCAATGTTTACAAAACCTGGTGAATCGCGGGCTGATTACTCGTGAAGATGCCATGCATAAGAGCTCGAATAAACAAGCTAATTTTTAAGGATTAGGATCATGGATGTTCGTCCGTTTTTAAATATTATGGTCGAGAAAAAGGCCTCGGATTTATTTATCACAGCGGGTTTTCCGCCCAGTGCCAAAATAGACGGTGAATTACGTCAATTGTCTGAAACAAAATTAACACCGCAACAGTCTTTAGAATTTGTTGAGTCGTTAATGAGTGATGTGCAAAAGAAGGAATTTCACGACAGCAGTGAATGTAACTTTGCCTTTGCCGCATCAGGTTTAGGGCGATTTCGTGTCAGTGCTTTTTGGCAGCGAGAATCTGCTGGCTGCGTAATGCGCCGCATTGAAACCGATATTCCTGAAGTTGATGATTTAAAATTGCCTGCCATTCTTAAAGATTTGGTCATGAGTAAACGTGGCTTAATCATTATGGTTGGTGGTACCGGCACCGGTAAGTCTACCTCGCTTGCTGCACTTGTGGGTTATCGCAATGCGCATGCTCGCGGTCATATTTTAACAATTGAAGACCCGGTCGAATTTGTGCATAACCATCGCAAGAGTATTATTACTCAGCGAGAAGTGGGCATCGATACCGACTCGTTTGATGCTGCACTCAAAAGTTCATTACGTCAGGCGCCAGATGTTATTTTAATTGGTGAAATCCGAACGCAGGAAACCATGGAGTTTGCGTTATCGTTTGCTGAAACAGGTCACTTATGTATGGCGACCTTACACGCCAACAACGCTAACCAAGCACTTGACCGTATTATGCATTTAGTGCCAGAAAGTAAACACAATCAATTACTGTTTGATTTGTCGTTAAACTTACGCGGTATTGTTGCGCAGCAACTGATCCCAAAATCAGACGGAACAGGGCGTCGAGCCGCCATTGAGGTGTTAATCAATACCCCACGTGTGGCCAGCTTAATCGCCAAAAACGAATTGCATCTTCTTAAAGAAACCATGGGGAAATCTCGTGAGCAGGGCATGCAAACGTTCGATCAGGCCTTGTTAGATTTATACCTCGAAGGCGAAATTAGCTATGCAGATGCATTGCACCACGCCGATTCTCCAAATGATTTACGCTTAATGATTAAACTGCAAGGTAACGAAGCTACCTCTGCGGGGTCAATGGAAGGCATTACGCTAGACATGGATTAGTTATATTTTGAGCGTTTAGCACGATTAAATGTCGCAATGAGAGGTCACAAGCAGCAACTTGTGGCCTTTTTTGTTATTATTTAACACTGTTTAAGCAATTATATTATTAACCATTCAAGGATGCCTCATGCATTTATGGCAAAAAGCCACCCTGGCTTCATCGTTATTTCTTTTTTCTCTTTCAGCATCGGCTGTAAAAGTATCAGATGAATTAGATATCGGCGGTGCGGTACGAATTAACTACGGTTGGAAAGATTACGACAACAATGCAAAGTTAGAGTTTGAATTGTTCCGTGCCGACGTCAATTACAAAGCGAAAGATGGCTTATTTGCATCAGCTCAATACCGTTGGTATCAAGATATGGATGTTATCCATCATGCGTATATGGGTTACCAGTTTGATGATGCACAATCAGTTCAAGTAGGCGTAACCCAAGTGCCGTTTGGTTTTTTACCTTATGCCGCTCACTCATTTTGGTTTAGCGCTGCTTATTACCTTGGTTTCGAAGATGATTACGATGCTGGTGTGCACTATAAAAATCAGCAAAATGGCTGGCGTTATGACTTAGCGTATTTTGCCAATGACGAATACGGCGATGGCTCTCGTTATGACCGTTACTCGTTTGACGTAGCAACAACAGGCGATTCTCCATACGAAGAGTCTGGCCAAATCAACGCTCGTATTGAACGTGAATTTACCACAGGTGAGGTGTCTCATAAGTTAGGTGGTTCGCTGCAGTTTAGCCAGTTAGATTTTATGGCTGATGCGGCAAACATCAACGGTGAAGACACAGACAGCATCGCAGCAGCTGCACATTGGCAAGCCGACTGGCAAAAATGGCAATTACAAGTTCAATACATGCATTACGACTATGACGTAGACAGCAACCGTATTGCGATTGGTGCTTTCCAGTATCAATCTGATATTGCCGCTGAAGCTGATGTGGCAATCGTTAACGTGGCTAAGTCGTTTGATGTTAGCTGGGGACCGATTACTCAATTAACCTGTTATAACGATTACAGCCAGGTGATGGCATCTGGTCAAGGCTTAGATGACTCAATACAGAACGTAACCGGCTGTGCTATCACGGCGGGTAAACTGTATTCTTATGTGGATTGGATTGCCGGTAAAAACATGTACTTTGTAAACGGCCCTGGTGTTGGTATCGACAACGGTGACACGGCCTGGCATTCAAGATTAAACATCAATGTGGGCTTTTATTTCTAAACGCGAATGATCTTAACATTGCCATAATACGTACTGTTATATGAAATCTGCTAAGGTATTGATAAGTTGATTATCAATACCTTTTTTATTGGATGTAATTTGAGTAAAGGACTGGCAAAATGATAAAGTACATTACAGCAATCGCGCTATTAACGGGAAGTTTTGCTATGTCAGCGGCAAGCTGTCCAGAGTACCTCAATGTCGAGGCGCGGAAATTACATTCAAAAGAAAACGTCAATTTGTGCGAGCTGACTCAAGGTAAGCCAGTGTTAATTGTTAACACCGCATCAAACTGTGGTTTTACGCCGCAATTTGACGCATTAGAAGCACTGCACAAACAATACGCCGACAAAGGTTTAGTGGTGATTGGTTTCCCCTCTGACGATTTTTTCCAGGAAGAAAAAGATGAAGCGAAAACGGCAGACGTTTGTTTTATCAATTATGGTGTCAGCTTTACCATGGTCGCGACATCGCCGGTAAGAGGTGATAATGCAAATTCAGTGTTTAAATACCTTGGCGAGAAAAGTGATTCACCTAAATGGAATTTTTATAAATATTTAGTCTCTGGCGATGGACAAATCGTGCAACAATTTAATTCACGCGTAAAACCAGACAGCGAAGAAATGAAAAAAGCGATAGAGTCTGTATTATATACCCAATCAACTTGAAGAGACGTGTTTCAGAGCTTCACCGTGTTTTCAATACTAGGCGCGTTAATGCAGTAATGTAGGTACCTTATAAATTAGCGCAACAACGTAGTGGGAACACGGTGAAACTCCCAAAGGGCAAGTTTTACACGCGTTTATGCTGTGTTATTGATTTTGGAAAGGGAACGACCATTATCCGCAATCAATGCCTTGCCTAAACGCGTGTAAACTCTTGCTGAAATCGAGCATCTTCAGGTTGATTGGGTATAAACAGCCGCACTATCGAAAGAGCGCTAAAGACGATCAAAATCGATAACTAGCGCTCTTTTTGTTTTTAAAGAATAAGATACAATTAACAAATACCTAACCCAGCACTAAGCAGATTTTAAATCAGTAAGGTTGCATAAAACCTTACGTTATTTTGTGTTGTTGATGTCACCTAGATTGAATACGGAGAAGATATTTTGGCTAGATTTTCAGGATTAGATAAAGACACCGGTCATAAAGCACGCGGTAAAACTGGCGTGTTGATCATGAATCTAGGCACGCCAGATGCACCAACCGCATCAGCAGTACGCATTTATTTAGCGGAGTTTTTGTCAGATCCACGAGTGGTTGAAATTCCAAAGTTAGTGTGGATGTTAATTCTCCATGGCATTATTTTACGTATTCGCCCAGCCAAATCTGCAGCGTTATATCAACAAGTGTGGACTGAAGCAGGCTCACCATTGCTTGATATCAGCCAACGTCAACAAACCAAATTAGCAAACCAGCTGCAGGCAGAAGGGCATGATGTGAGTGTGCATTTAGCCATGCGTTATGGTTCACCGTCTGTGGCGACCACTTTGCAAACTATGCACAAGCAAGGTATTGATAATCTTGTGGTACTGCCTTTGTATCCGCAATACGCAGCCCCAACAACCGGCTCCGCTTTTGATGCTCTAGCCAAAGAGATGATGAAGTGGCGTTATTTACCCGCGCTTCATTTCATTAATACTTATCATGATAACCCCGACTTTATCGATGCGATTGCCGCTTCAATTCAAAAAGACTTTGAATTAAATGGCAAGCCGCAAAAATTAGTGATGTCGTACCATGGAATGCCAGAACGTAACTTGCATCTTGGCGACCCATATTATTGCTTCTGCATGAAAACCACGCGTTTAGTTGTCGAAAAGCTTGGCTTAAGTGAAGATGAATATGTGGCTACCTTCCAATCACGTTTTGGTAAAGCTAAATGGCTACAACCCTATACAGATATGACCATCGGCAGCCTGCCAGAAAAAGGCATTACCGATATTGCGGTAATTTGTCCTGCGTTTAGTGCTGATTGTTTAGAAACACTAGAAGAGATTAAAGGCGAGAACCGTCATGTCTTTGAAGATGCTGGTGGCAAAACCTTCCGTTACATCGAATGCTTAAATGACAATGATGACCATATCAATATGATGGCCAATCTGGTTAAACCTTTCATTTAGGTCCTAGGAACTCGCAAGCTCACCAGAGGGCGGACTACGTCCAGCTAGGGCGCTTCGCTTCTAGGGCGTGACTTCGTCACTGCTAGGGTCGCTACGCTGCTAGGGTGTGACTTCGTCACTGCTAGGGTCGCTTCGCTTCTAGGGCGTGACTTCGTCACTGCTAGGGTCGCTACGCTGCTAGGGTGTGACTTCGTCACTGCTAGAACAGCTACGCTGCTAAGATCCTAGGCCGCGACGCGGCTGGTCTGTTGATTTTATAGAATCTAGCCGCGTAGCGTCCTAGCAGCGCAGCGCTCTAGGCTGTTGCGTACCCAGGCTTTTCGCTTTATCTCCTCGCCTCAGCTTTTACGATTTGTTAAACTCACACTTCGGTTATCAAAAACAACGATTATGAGAATAGATCCAAATATTTCGCTGGTATACAGCACAGACAAAGGGCGCATCGACGAACCTAAAGCTCAGGCAGAAGTGCCAAGTGGCGATGGTATTGTTCGTATTCACAAAGACACTAAAGGCCGAAAAGGTAAGGGCGTCAGTGTCATTAAAGGCCTTGCTCTAGACGAAAAAGCGTTAAAAGAATTAGCACAAAAACTCAAGAAACAATGCGGGTGTGGTGGTACAGTGAAAGACTTCAACATTGAAGTACAAACCGACAATCGCGAACTGGTAAAATCCATATTAGAGAAATTGAATTTCACCGTGAAATTAGCGGGTGGATAAACGCTAACAGCACGATTTGGGAGAGCATATGGATAGCTTAAAAGATCACTTTTTAATTGCGATGCCGTCATTAGATGACACATTTTTTGAACGTTCAGTGATTTACATTTGCGAACACGACGACAAAGGTGCGATGGGCATCATGGTCAATCGCCCTATTGGTGTTGATGTTGAAGAGTTACTCGACCAAATGGAGCTTCATCCTTCTGCAGAGCATATGTTTGCCATTAATGAAGAAGTCTTAGTGGGTGGACCGGTTTCTCCCGATCGCGGTTTTGTATTACACACGCCACAAAAAAATTGGATTAATAGCGTTGAAATCAGTGAGTACTCAATGCTGACATCTTCTCGCGACATTCTCAGCTCAATTGCCACGGGCAAATCTCCTGACAACTTTCTTATTGCCCTGGGTTATGCCGGCTGGGGGAAAAATCAATTAGAACAAGAGTTAGCAGATAATACCTGGCTAACCATTAAAGCCTCTCCTGAGTTACTGTTTAATGTAGACCATGATCAGCTGTGGCAAAATGCGACTCAAACATTGGGCTTCGATTTCTGGCAAATGTCGAGTCAAGTTGGCCATGCTTAATAATAGTATCGCTACGCTGCTAGAACCTAGAACCTAGAATCTAATAGTGGCGAGCTTGCGAGTTCCTAAAACGAGTAAATAAAGAGAAATACATGCACCCACAAACGGTTTTAGGCTTTGACTATGGCACCAAAAGTATTGGTGTCGCAATTGGCCAAGCCATTACGGCAAGTGCAACGCCATTGTTGTCGATAAAAGCGGTTGACGGTATCCCGAATTGGGATGATATCGAAAAACTACTAAAAGAATGGCAACCAGATCTGGTCGTGGTAGGCCTACCATTAAACATGGATGGCACAGAACAAGAAATGACCCAACGAGCACGAAAATTTGCCAACCGAATCAATGGTCGCTTTGGAGTGAAAATTGCCACTCAAGATGAACGTCTTACAACCGCAGATGCTAAAGCGAGATTATTTGAACTAGGCGGATTTAAAGCGCTAACAAAAGGCCAGGTTGACGCTGTTTCAGCCGTATTGATCATCGAAAGTTACTTTGAAAACCAATATTAATTTCAATACTAGATCGCTACTAGGGCTGTTAGAGTATTCAAACACCGCCCACTACTCCGTCTTATTCCGGCAATGCTTTTGAGCCGGAATCCAGGTGTTAGCTCTTATGTGTTAAATCTTAAAATCTAAAACCCTAAAGATAAGTCAACAGCAACACCTGGATCCCCGATAAAAGCATTCGAGGATGACGGGCGGTGAGCAACACCTGGACCCCCGATAAAAGCATTCGAGTATGGCGTGTGGGTAGAGTGGCAACCATGACTACATGATTTCAAACACCGCCCACTATTCCGTCGTTCCGGCAATGCTTATGAGCCGGAATCCAGGTGTTAGTCCTTACGTGTTAAATCTTAAAATCTAAGACCTAAAATCGAAAATCTAAGTCAACAGAAACACCTGGATCCCCGATACAAGCACTCGAGGATGACATGCTGTTTGAGTAACTCTATGGCCCAATACAAGCATTTGAGTATGGCGTGTGGTTTGAGCAACACTCCTAGCACCCAGCACTTTTTCACTTACCAATTCGCACCAAAGTAGTGCAAGAACTATTCATCGTTGCACAATTCTCCGTCTTCACACCCAATCACCACTTTTACATTATCGGTTTTCACCTTTTTAATATCCCTTTTATATCAGTAGCTAACATCTGATTGAACCATTTGGGTGCAATGTTTTAAGGCTTGGCACATATCCTGAATCCTTCACTATAAAGGTAATGACAGACAATCAAAGCAAAGTGACGAGCGACAAAAGATTAACGATAGTGACTAAATAGTGAATAAACAGCGATTAAAGCGCGTTAAACCGGTTATTAATGGTTTTGAAGGTTAACGAGGTTAGCTGCAAAGCGAATGAGCTTCTAAGCTTACCTTTCTAGCCACCTGGCATCGCTCGCTAACGCTTTTATAGCTTTGCTCACTCAGCACTCAATGATGATAAAGGGACATGATATGACAACTAAACCACTCATTTTCACTGATATTGACGGAACATTACTCGACCACTTCGATTACAGTTTTAATCATGCCATTGAGGTTATCGAAGCACTTAACGAACGTCATATTCCCATTATTGCCAATACCAGTAAAACCTTTGCCGAAATGGAAAAATTACAGCAAACCATTGGGATTAACTCACCGTTTATTTCAGAAAATGGTGCAGCTGTTTATATTCCTATTGGTTATTTCAATGAGCAACCTCAGGACACATTTGAGCAAGGTTATTACTGGATTAAAGAGTTTTGCCCACCGCGCGAACATTGGCTTAAGTTACTCGCTCAACAAGCAGTTGAGTTTGAAGATGAGTATGTTGGTTTTTCATCATTTAGTGTTGAAGAGCTATGTGAGGTCACAGATTTAGCGCCCGATAAGGCGCGTCTAGCATTGGTTCGACACTATTCGGAGCCATTATTGTGGCAAGGCGATGAAGCGCGTAAACAAGAATTTATTAAACACATGACATCTTTAGGTGCGCATATGCTCCAAGGTGGACGCTTTTTACACGTAGGCGGTGAAAGCGATAAGGGCAAAGCCATGAACTGGCTTGCTCAAATATATGCCAAACAATACCAAAGCGAGGTAACCACAATCGCCTTAGGTGACAGTGGTAACGACAGTGCCATGTTAGAGGCCGCTGATATCGCGATTCAAATCAAATCACCAACCCATGACTTCCCGGTGTTGAGTAAAAAACACACCATAAAAAGCCAGGAATGCGGCCCCAAAGGTTGGGCTGAATGTATTACCGCAACGTTACTAACATCGACACTGGCAACTCCCTCAACATCAATGTCTTTAGGAGGCGTTTAACATGGCTGATTTTTATCAAAATGGCATTGTCACCACAATGCATAACTTAACCCGCCGCACTCACGAAGAACTCGAGCAAGACTTACTAAAGTTTGCAAAAACGCGTCCACTAGGGCTTATTTTACCGTCATTATTTTCAGAGTTAGAAGGCGACGCATTAAAAGGCATTGTGGCCAATCTTAAAGATGTGCCGTATTTGTCCGAAATTGTGATTGGCTTAGATCGTGCCGATGAAGCGCAATATAAACATGCGCTGAGTTTTTTTGGTGAATTACCGCAACATCACCGTATTTTATGGAACGATGGTCCGCGTCTTCAAGCGCTAGATGCTAAATTACAAAAGCTTGGATTAGCCCCAACCGAATTGGGTAAAGGCCGCAATGTATGGTATTGCATGGGTTATATTTTAGCGTCTGGTAAATCTGAATCTGTCGCCTTGCACGACTGTGATATCGTCACCTACGAAAAGTCATTATTAGCAAGGTTACTCTACCCGGTAGCCAACCCACAGTTTAACTATGCATTTAGTAAAGGCTATTACGCCAGATTATCCGACGGCAAAATTAACGGCCGAGTCTCTCGCTTATTAGTTACTCCGCTTATTAAGGCACTTAAAAAAGTGGTCGGTTACAACGAGTATTTAGAATACATGGACAGTTTTCGGTATCCGCTCGCAGGAGAGTTCTCTTTTAGACGCGATGTGCTGACCGATTTACGCATTCCGAGTGATTGGGGCTTAGAAATTGGCGTATTATCTGAAATGCAGCGTAACTATGCCCATAATCGTATTTGTCAGGTCGATATTGCCGACAATTATGATCACAAACATCAAGACTTATCACTCGACAACGAAGAGGCGGGGTTATCTAAAATGTCGATTGATATTACCAAAGCGTTTTTCCGTAAATTAGCAACCCAGGGGGAAACATTTAGTACAGAATCATTTCGCACATTAAAAGCCACTTACTATCGTGTCGCCCTTGATTATGTTGAAACCTATCATAATGATGCGTTAATGAACGGCTTAACCACAGATATTCACTTAGAAGAAAAAGCCGTTGAAATGTTTGCGCAAAATATTGTTACCGCAGGGCAACGCTTTTTAGATAACCCTATGGAAACCCCATTCATGCCAACCTGGAGCCGAGTAGTGAGTGCCATGCCAGATGTACTTGAACAGCTTAAGGCCGCTGTTGAAGCAGATAATGCCGAGTTTAGCTAAGGAGTTCTTATGTCAGTAATGGATGGGCTACAGCAAAAACTGCAACATCAACTTGAGTGTATCTATAAAGACATTGATCTCGACATACCGATTGTCAGCTTGGCACAAAAACTCATAGCGATCATGCGTATTACCGAGTTTAGCCAGGTACCAGAACCTTTTGCCAATCACTGGTCTGAAAAAGACACCATCATGATCACGTACGGTGATAGTGTTTTGCAGCAAGGTGAGCGGCCACTGACTACATTGTCACAATTTATCGACAGTTATGTTAGTTGTATCAATGGCGTGCATATTTTGCCATTTTTCCCCTACAGCTCAGACGATGGCTTTGCCGTTATTGACTACTCTAGTGTCAACGAGAGTTTAGGAGACTGGGCTGATATCAGTGCTATCGCAAGTAAACGTCGGTTAATGTCAGACTTAGTCATTAATCACTGCTCAAGCCGAAGCTTGTGGTTTGATAACTTCTGCAAAGGTGATGGCCCTGGTCATGATTACTTTTTTACCGCACAACCAAACGATGATTTATCTGATGTTGTTAGGCCGCGCACATCGGCACTGCTAAGACCTACAGAAACACCTAGCGGAACACAATATGTGTGGTCTACCTTTAGCCACGATCAAGTCGACTTCGACTTTAGAAACCCACAAGTCTTAATCGAATTTGTGACAATTATTCGTCAATATCTGGATGCGGGTGTCAGTATCTTTAGGCTAGATGCAGTCGCATTTTTATGGAAAGTGGTAGGAACTAAATCAATCAATTTGCCGCAAACGCACGAGGTCATTCGTTTATTGCGCACCCTTATTGAACATGCACAAAACGATGCAATGATCATTACCGAAACCAATATCCCTAACACACAAAATCTAACGTACTTTGGCAATGCCAACGAAGCCCACTGTATTTATAATTTTTCACTGCCTCCCTTGCTCATTAACACCTTAATCACTGGCAGTTGTTTATATTTAAAGCGCTGGCTCATGAGTATGCCGCCAGCCCAAGATGGCACCACATACTTTAACTTTATCGCATCGCATGATGGTATCGGTTTGCGCCCAGTCGAAGGCTTATTAGATGACGATGAAATTGAAACGCTCGTCGACACTATGAAGCAATTTGGCGGCCAAATATCGGCACGAACCACCGAAACAGGCGCCCAAAAACCGTACGAAATGAACATCGCGCTTTACGATGCCCTAAAAGGCACCACAAAAGGTAAGGATACTTGGGGTATGCAACGCTTTATGTGTGCTCATAGCATCATGCTAGCGCTAGAAGGCATTCCTGGAATATACATACACAGCTTACTGGGTACACGTAATGATTATGAAAAGCTAGCCAATACCTCGCACAACCGAGCCATCAACCGTCATCGTTGGGAGCTAGACAATTTAAAGCAGCAGTTAAGTGATGCTCAAAGTACTCACAGCCAGGTATTGTCTGCAATGACAAAGCTTATCAATATACGCACACAACAAATTGCATTTCACCCCAATGCCACGCAATTTACCTTACACCTAGGCCTGCAACTATTTGGTTTTTGGCGTCAAAGTCGTAACCGTAAACAAAGTATTTTTTGCATCAGTAACGTCTCAGACCAAGTGACTGATTTACCCATCAATGAGCTCAATCTAGTGATTTCAGAATACTGGATTGATTTACTCACCGGGATCCAAATCGAAGACATCACCAAAACAATACAACTGCAACCATACCAAACCGTATGGATCAGTAATAAAGGATAGGAGATAGGGCGTGACTTCGTCACTTGTAGGACGCTACGCTGCTAGATCACGTCGTTCCGGTAATGCTGTTGAGCCGGAATCCAGGTGTTTCAGTAGATTTTAAAAGCGATTACGGAGTACAGAACGCTTATCTTACGGGGTTTAGGCTCCTTCGCTGCTAAGGCGCTACGCTGCTAGATCACGTCGTTCCGGTAATGCTGTTGAGCCGGAACCCAGGTGTTTCAGTAGATTTTAAAAGCGATTACGGAGTAGAGAACGCTTATCTTACGGGTTTTAGGCCCCTTCGGTGCTAAGGCGCTACGCTGCTAGATCACGTCGTTCCGGTAATGCTGTTGAGCCGGAACCCAGGTGTTCCGGTAGATTTTAAAAGCGATTACGGAGTACAGAACGCTTATCTTACGGGTTTTAGGCCCCTTCGGTGCTAAGGCGCTACGCTGCTAGATCACGTCGTTCCGGTAATGCTTTTGAGCCGGAACCCAGGTGTTCCGGTAGATTTTAAAAGCGATTACGGAGTAGAGAACGCTTATCTTACGGATTTTAGGCCCCTTCGGTGCTAAGGCGCTACGCTGCTAGAACACGTCGTTCCGGTAATGCTTTTGAGCCGGAACCCAGGTGTTTCAGTAGATTTTAAAGGCGATTACGGGGGTACAGAACGCTTATCTTACGGGGTTTAGGAGGCGCTACGCTGCTAGAACCTAGACCTAGAATCCGTCCCGGTAACGCTTACAAAGCCGGGGTAAAAGCAGTCGAGGACGGTGCCTAGAACCTAAAAGGACTCTGACGAGCTTGCGAGTTCCAAGAACCTAGTCCTTATAACCTATAACCTACATTTATAAATTCTAGTTAACTTGACAACATCTTTGCGCTCTATAAGCTTATATGCATTAACATATTGTTTTGGAGTCTGTAATGAAAAAACTGTTTATCGCCGCCGCGGTATTAGCGCTAAGCGCTTGTAGCACCTTAAAATCAAGTTCAGACTTTGACCCATCGGTAAACTTCAGCCAATACCAGTCTTACGCCTGGGTAGAAAAAAACAATACCGAAACTGAATACCATTTAGATGGCCTAATGGACCAACGCGTCCGAGTGGCAATTGAAACCCAATTAAGCCAAAAAGGCATCAGTAAAGTCGATAAACCTAACGCTGATTTATTAGTCAATTACATTACAAAAGTCGATAAAAAAATTAACGTCGACACCTTTAATAGTCATTTTGGTTATAACCCATACTATGGTCCACGTTGGGGTTTAGCTGGCTCAATGCAAACAGAAACGATAGTACGTGAATACGAAGTCGGTACACTAATGGTCGATTTAGTCGACAATAAAACCGGTAAACTCGTATGGCGCGGCACAATTGCCGACACCGTTAGAGAGCAAAGCACCCCACAAGAGCGAGTAGAAACAATTAATCATGCAATCGGTTCAGTCATGATGAATTACCCACCTAAATCAGGCCAATAGGCGCGATTTTAATCAATAGCCTTGTAGCGTTTACCAAACCCCGATATTCAATCGGGGTTTATTTTATTAGCAACAGATAAATAATAGTTAACCGTTATGAATACCATAAAATCGCACAGTTTTTTAATCGGTATAAGCAAATCAATATCTTAGAACCACCACTAACGTTAAAACTGTTTTAATGAGTCAATATGTCAAAGAGGTGGCGTATTAATAGGCACTCAGTACACAAATGGATTCAAAATATTCGCTAAGTTTGTTATGATTTGCTGTTGTGAATTGGACGTCACTTACTCAGACTAATGAGTAAATTTAAACAAGCGAGTAACAATGAAATCCTGGTATCTACTGTATTGCAAACCGCGTGAAGAATTACGTGCACAGCAAAATTTGGCTTTGCAAGAAGTCGAAAGCTATTTACCTATGATTAGCCAACAAAAAAAGGTTCGTAATAAAACCCAAATGGTTACGGCACCTCTTTTCCCAAGTTATCTGTTTATCTATTTCGATCCAGAAGTCACTAGCGTAAGCAAAATCCACAATACACGTGGTGCTAATCGTATAGTCGGCTGTCGAGAAGACATGACTCCCATTGACGACCGAATAATTTCAGCGCTTAAAAGGCGCGTTCAAGGGCATGTCCCTGAAGTTGAAAAACCGCTAAGTAAAGGTGATAAAGTCACTTTCGTTGACGGCCCATTTAAAGATCTTGAAGCCATATTCGACGAAAACAATCCAGATAAACGTTGCCATGTATTGTTTACTATTATGGGGCAGCAAAAACGGATTTTAGTCGAATTGAGTAACCTTAAGTCTGCTTGATTTACGACAGAATATGGTTGTCCTTTTTAAAGAAGTACAGTGTTAAGCTTGTTCATTTGTAAGATATTTGCCATAGGGTTGCTTCAATAACGACTCTGAAATGATTAAAACTGTACCAAAGTGTGCGAGATGTAAGCAATTAGGTCGTTTTTAAACGTTTGTTTAACATATTTAATGTTCATTAGAATCTTAACTAAAGCATCTCAGTGCTTTTTTGAGTATAATTCCGCGCCTGATTACGTATAAAACGTAAAAATAGCGCAAATATGTACATAAAAATTTAAAAGTTCGCATAGCGAAGGGCAAGTTGGAAGCCGTAATCCATGGGCGGTAGCGTGCCTGAAAAGAATTGTCTGGAACAATTGTTAACAGCTTTAGCTGGCCCAAAGGGAAAAATACAGGACGTATTTTATAAAGGCAAAAGACAGAATAGTTTCTGTCTTTTAGTGAACGCCGAAGGGCGTCTCGCCCGCCACGCGGGGCGGTAGCGTGCCTGAAAAGAATTGTCTGGAACAATTGTTAACAGCTTTAGCTGGCCCAAAGGGAAAAAGTACAGGACGTATTTTATAAAGGCAAAAGACAGAATAGTTTCTGTCTTTTAGTGAACGCCGAAGGGCGTCTCGCCCGCCACGCGGGTCGGTAGCGTGCCTGAAAATAATTGTCAGGAACAATTATTAACAGCTTCAGCTGGCCCGCAGGGGAAAATACAGGACGTATTTTATAAAGACATCGAATGAAAAGTTTTCATTCGTTAAGCAGACGCCGAAAGTGATTGTCTGGAACAATCACTAACAGCTTTAGCTGGCTCGAATAGAGAAGTACAGGATGTACTGAATCAGGCCTCTGGCCGCCACGCGGGTCGGTAGCGTGTCTGAAATAGGACGCTTTGCTGCTGAACTTAGAAGGATGTAGTCCTCTCTCTGGCGAGCTTGCGAGTTCCTAGCCCCTATTACTTAACAACCTATTTTTAAAATAATATTGGAGATACCTGGTGTTGCATAAAACCAAAAACATGTTAATTGCTGGCTTGTCAGCCATTATTATTTTCAGTACGCAAGTACAGGCGGTAACGCCGTCGCCTCAGATGATAGAGCAATTCAAGCAACTGCCTAAGTCAGAACAAGCAAGAATAGCCCAACAATATGGTATAGACCCATCATCATTTGGTGGCAGTAGTACCAATACAAGAGTGGAAAACCCGCAAGTTGTCTCTGAACGAGTAGTGAACGGAGCTAATGCACAAACTCAAAATGCCAATACCGAGCTTGATTTCAAACAAGATAATCAGCGTAATGAGCTAAACCGCTTCGGTTACGATATGTTTGCTGGCGAACCAACTACTTTCGCCCCTGTTTCAGATGTACCAGTCCCAAGTGAATACATGGTTGGTCCTGGCGATACCATTAACGTGCAACTTTATGGCAAAGAGAATCAACAATATAGTTTAACCATTGGTCGCAACGGCAGTATTCAATTTCCATCATTAGGTCCAATCCAACTTCATGGTATGAGTTTTTCAGAAGTAAGAGACTCAATTAGTGAAAAAATTAAGCAACAAATGATTGGTATTGAATCTAATATCAGCATGGGCGAGCTTCGTTCTATTCGCATTTTTGTCGCTGGTGATGCTTATAAACCTGGGTCTTACACCGTTTCAAGTTTATCAACCATTACTCAAGCGCTTTTTGTTGCTGGTGGCGTCAATGAAATTGGTAGTTTGCGAAATGTTCAGCTAAAACGTAATGGTCGTTTAGTCGGTAAGTTTGATTTATATGATCTACTTTTACGCGGAGATGCCTCTGGCGACATTAACTTGCGCTCTGGTGATGTCGTGTTTATTCCCGCAGTAGGCGGCTTAGTGAGTGTTACTGGTGAAGTCAGAAGACCTGCCATATATGAAATTGCACCTAATGAAACTATTGCAGATGTTGTCACTATGGCAGCAGGCGTAAAAGCGGCGGCCTATCCTAAGGCAACAAGTTTGGAGCGTTATAACAGTAATGGCCTTAAAAGCATTATCAATCTTGATCTAACTTCTGCCAAAGATAAAACTTTATTGGCCAAAAGTGGCGATTATATTCGCGTTAAAAATGCTTCAAGCCAATTTGAAAATACAATTACATTAGCCGGTGCTGTTGTTCGCCCTGGTAAATTCCAATGGCGTGATGGGATTAAAGTCGCAGATATATTACCTAGCCTATGGGGCGATTTAGCCCCAACTGCTGACTTAAATTATGCTTTAGTGATTCGTGAAATTAATAAATATGGTGACATTGAGGTTTTACAATTTTCATTGGGTGCTGCAATCGCAGAGGGTTCTTTAGCCGACAACTTACCTTTGCTACCACGTGATAAAATTCTAGTATTCAACTACGATGATTCAACTCAAAACCGCTTCGAACTCAACAAATTAATAAAGCAACGTATAGCGCGTGTATCGGAATTAAATGGGGATTCACTTCTTGGCAATGATTTATTTCAAGCAGGATTTGAGTCATTAGATTTTAACGGTAATAAAAAAATATCGAGTAGAGACATTGCAGGTGTCGTTATAAGTGACACCGAACAGTTAAAAGAACAAAAAGCGGTTTCAAACGAAGTGTCGCAAATGTTAGGCAATTTATTTGACGATATTGAGCTCATCAAAGTCAGTAATGCAATGAGCCGTGGTGAATTACTGTACCCAATAATAAGTAAACTTTACCAACAGGGTTCTACCCATTCTAACGTAAAAGTTATTGCTGCAGCAGGTAAGGTGAGACATCCAGGATTATACCCTCTGAGTGATAATGCAACCGTGAGCGATTTAATTACAGCAGCGGGTGGGTTAACTGAAGGGGCTTATATAGAAAAGGCCGAGTTAACAAGAACAAGTCTTGACGATTCAGGTTCAGGTATTACCCATATTCGTGTTGATATTTCTAGCGCACTAATGGGCGATCAATCGGCAGATATCGCATTACAAAGTCGTGACGCATTAACTATTCAGACTATTCCAGACTGGCAAGAAAGCAAAAGTATTGAACTTCGCGGTGAAGTTAAATTTCCTGGTGTGTATAACATTGGTAGGGGTGAGACATTAGCCAAAGTGCTTGAGCGTGCTGGTGGCTTTACGCAATATGCTGCACCCAATGCATCTGTATTTGTGAGAGAGTCAGTAAGGCAGCAAGAAGAGTTAGAAATTAAAAAACTCGCCAATCAACTTCGTCGAGATATTGCCAGTCGTGGTATTTCTAAAGACGGCATACAAGTTAACTATGCCGATGCACAAATGATGTTAACCGACTTAGAGAACATCAAAGCTGTTGGGCGTTTAGTTGTCGACTTAAATGCAATTAGCCTGGGTATTGATGAGGCTGATTTACAGCTAGAAAATGCTGATGTGTTATATATTCCTTCAATAAAACAAACAATAGCGGTAATGGGCGAAGTACAACACCCGTCAACCCACAGATTTAAAACTGGCTACACACTTGAGCAATATTTGTCACTTTCTGGTGGTCCACGTGAGCGAGCAGATGAAGATCGTACTTACATTATCAAAGCAGATGGTTCAGTCGTGTTACCTAATCAAAGCGCCTGGTTTGCAAGTGGCACAGAAATGTCGGCTGGTGATACCGTTATTGTGCCATTAGATACTGAGTATAAAGATAACCTCACGCTTTGGACTCAAGTCACCGGAATTATTTACAACACCGCAGTTGCCATTTCCGCTATTTCAGGATTGTAGCTCGACAGAGGGCTTACTACGTTCTTCTAGGATGTGACTACGTCACTGCTAGGATTTTATAGTAGGCCGCTCTAGCCGCGAAGCGTCCTAGAATCTAGGCTGTTGCTTTGACACAACCAGCAACAAACAAAACACTTAGCAGATATCTGCAGGTATCTTTTGACTTTATAGCAGCGTCGCCTTCTAGCCGCTAAGCGTCCTAGAATCTAGCAACTACTTCCCAGACAAAATAGAATTATGAATAACCAAAATAAACAATTAAACCCAGATGCACAATTTCAACCCTATGCCACCCAACCAATGGGAAACGTAGAAAACGACGAAATCGACCTTCGTGAGTTGTTTTCAGTAATTTGGCAAGGCAAATGGATCATCATCGCCATTACATTTGTATTTACGGTGGCGTCAGTTGTATTTGCAATAAGTCAGCCAAATATATACAAATCAGAAGCTCTGTTGTCACCAGCCGACTCTGAACAAGCCGGTGGTGGATTAGCAGCACTAGCAGGTCAGTTTGGCGGTCTTGCAAGTATGGCTGGTATTAATTTAGGCGGTGGCGGTGGCGTTGATAAAACTAAAATGGCCATCGAGGTAATGAAGTCTCGTCAATTTGCTAGTGAGTTTATTCAAAAGCACCAAATTTTGGCTGATTTAATGGCGGCTGAAAAATGGAACATGGCAGACAATACATTATCATACAAGGTAGATTTGTATGATGCAGAACAAAATAAATGGATGCGTGAGGCTAAGGCTCCCTTTAAACCAGAACCATCAATGCAAGAGGCTTACAAAGTTTTCAGTAAAATTGTTGCCGTTAATGCCGCAAAAGATAGTGGCATGGTTACAATATCGGTAGAGCATTTATCACCAGTTGTTGCTCAACAATGGGTCAATTGGCTTATACAAGACATCAATACAGTAATGAAAGAACGTGATGTTGCTGAGGCAATTAAAAGTACCGAATTTTTAGAGTCTAAAATTCAGCAAACCAATGTGGCAGACATTCGCTCAATTTTATACAAATTAGTCGAAGAGCAAGCAAAAACCATTATGTTTGCAGAAGTGCGCGATGAATATGTATTTAAAACCATAGACCCAGCCTTAATATCAGAAGAAAAAGCCAAACCTAAACGTGCGCTCATTTGTGTGTTGGGTACCATGCTCGGTGGCATGTTAGGGGTAATGTTTGTATTAATTCGGTATTTTGTAAAGAAAGAAGATTAAACAAAAAAAAGGGCCTATTGGGACTGTTTTAAGAAAAAGCAGAAAATCTAGGCTCTATGCAGGTTAGCTAAGATTGACCTGTCTCAAAATGATTAAAAAGTGTCTCAGCTTGGTTTGTAAGGCTGAGCTCCAAAATTGTAAATATTCAATTTCCCTTAGTCTAATGAAATCAATATTTAGGCTATTTAAAGTACATTCGGAAACATAAAAATGAAAATTCTAGTCACAGGCGGAGCAGGATTTATTGGCTCAGCAGTTGTTCGTCATATCATCAATAATACACAAGATAGTGTCATTAATGTCGATAAATTAACTTATGCCGGTAACCTAGAATCTTTATCAAGCATAGAGTCAAATGAACGTTATGTTTTCGAGCAAGTTGATATTTGTGACCGTGCGGAATTAGACAGAGTTTTCGCACAATGCAAACCAGATGCAGTTATGCATTTAGCTGCTGAGTCGCATGTTGATCGCTCTATAACTGGCCCAGCAGATTTCATCCAAACGAATATTGTTGGTACTTACACTCTTCTTGAAGCTACAAGAGCATATTGGAACACATTGTCAGAAGATGCTAAGAAAGCATTTCGTTTCCATCACATATCAACCGATGAAGTTTATGGCGATTTACCGCATCCTGACGAAGTCGATAGTGGAGAAGAGTTACCGTTATTTACAGAGATGACAGCATACGAACCATCAAGCCCATACTCAGCTTCTAAGGCAAGTTCAGATCATCTTGTGCGTGCTTGGTTAAGAACCTATGGCCTACCAACGATAGTAACAAACTGTTCAAATAATTATGGTCCATACCACTTTCCTGAAAAGCTTATTCCATTAGTTATTTTAAATGCATTAGAAGGAAAGCCATTACCTATTTACGGTAAAGGCGACCAAATCCGCGATTGGTTGTATGTTGAAGACCATGCTAGAGCACTTTATAAAGTAGTGACTGAAGGTGATGTCGGCGAAACTTACAATATAGGTGGTCATAACGAAAAACAGAACTTAGAAGTCGTTCAGACGATTTGTGGAATTTTAGATTCTTTAGTACCAAAAGAATCAAAGTACCAAGAGCAGATAACTTATGTAACCGACAGACCAGGCCACGACAGACGCTACGCGATTGATTCGAGTAAAATGCAGCGTGAACTTGGGTGGACACCAGTAGAGACGTTTGAAACAGGTCTTAAAAAGACGATTGAATGGTATTTAACTAACCAAGAATGGTGTCAACACGTTCAAGATGGCAGTTATCAGCGTGAACGTTTAGGTGTAGAGTCTCCGACGACAAAGGAAGAAGTATAATGAAAGGTATTGTATTAGCAGGTGGTAGTGGTACTCGTTTATATCCAATAACTATGGGGGTATCTAAGCAATTACTGCCTGTGTATGACAAACCTATGATTTACTACCCTATTTCAGTATTGATGTTATCAGGTATCCGAGAAATCTTAATAATTACAACTCCAGAAGATAATATAAGTTTTAAAAAACTGTTAGGAGACGGAAGTCAATTTGGAATTGAAATTCAATACGCCATTCAAAACAAACCTGAAGGTCTGGCGCAAGCGTTTATTATCGGTGAAGACTTCATAGGCGACGATTCAGTATGCTTAGTATTGGGAGATAATGTTTTTTGGGGGCAGGGCTTTTCAACAAAACTATTAGATGTAGCCCGCAGAACAGATGGTGCTACAATTTTTGGTTATGAAGTTCAAGATCCAGAGCGATTTGGCGTTGTAGAATTTGATAATAATTTAAATGCTATATCAATTGAAGAGAAACCTTTAGTACCTAAATCTAAATTTGCAGTGACTGGACTATATTTTTATGATAATGATGTTGTGAAAATAGCGAAAAATGTTAAGCCTTCATGCCGCGGAGAGTTAGAAATTACTTCTATCAATCAGGCATATTTAGAACTTGGTAAATTAAAAGTTGAGCTGCTTGGTCGAGGTTTTGCGTGGTTGGATACAGGAACTCACGAAAGTTTATTAGAGGCTTCTAGCTTTGTTCATACTATAGAGAAAAGACAAGGTTATAAAATAGCTTGCTTGGAAGAGATTGCCTATCGTAATAAGTGGGTGTCTAAAGAATTAATTCAAAGTGCTTATAACGTGTTGAAAAAAAATAGTTACGGTGAGTATTTGCTAACTGTAATAGATTGATTTTTATGCTTTTTAAATTATATAGTGCGGAAATATAAATTTTTGTTCAGGTGTCATCCAGGGCAACCGCATGAGTGTTCATTAATTAGCCATGTCACTGAATCCAGCATGTAATACTGCTTCTAAGTATGCTGTTTTCATCCAGGCTCGTTTTTGTTTAGCTGGTATGCTTCCCTTTGACGGTTCGCTTCTAAGCATATTCAATGCGGCTTGGCGTAACATAGCCCAATTTTCAGCACCATGGTCTTGATAAATTTGGCAAGCATCCTCAGCCATACAGACATCTAACACCCAATGCAGGCTATTTTCTACAGCCCAATGAGCACGCACCGCTTCAGCGAGTTGCAGCTCTGTCAGTTCAGCGGAACTGATATGGTAACGATACATTAGCTCAGGCGCTTTTCCTTTTTGCTGACGAAAGCTCAT
>NZ_WSRZ01000060.1 GCF_009828585.1 Shewanella litoralis
AAAAATGTATGGTCCGCCTCGTTATTGCAAATGATATTTTCGATAACGAGGTTGGTTTGCGCTAATGTATTCGGAGTCTTCATTAGGTGCTTTACACCCGCTCCACGATGAGTTCCGCGCTAGATTGTCCTCAAAAAGCCCAAAGCATACTTTGTTGCTGTTTTTTATGTCAGGTCTTCAATCTAGTGGTCTGACCGTTCTGCCATCTTATCTATCATCTGCAAACTCGGGTTAAACTCTTATTTCAAATGCGTGCTTGGTCGATAACACTGACCACGCTATTCGCACTAACTTATTTGCCAAGGCAACTACGGCTACATTGAATGGCTTCCTCGCTCTGAGTTCAAGTATCCATTCGCCAAATACCGCCAGCGCTTTTTCTGGCCTTGATAACATCGCTCGTGCACCATGAATAAATAACGTTCTTAATGCCTTATTCCCACGCTTACTGATACCCAGCAAGGTCGATTTACCTCCCGTTGAATATTGATGAGGGACTAACCCTATCCATGCGGCCATTTGACGGCCATTTTTAAAATGAGTGACATCAGAGATATCGGCTAAACACTGAGCCGCTGTTAAATCTCCCACTCCAGGTATCGTTTTTAATAACTGCGCTCGCACGTCTTGCTCAACAAGCTGTTTAAGCTTTTTATCTTGACCTGCTATGCGCTCATTAAGCAGTAAATAGTACTCATGGTGCTCTATCAATTCTTGCATCAACATGGCTGGGAGCGGTTCATTGTTATCGGCAATCCATTGAAATAACACTTTCATTTTGGCATGCCCTCTAGGAAAGCTCATGCCAAACTCAAGTAAGATTGCACCAATGCGTGACATACATGCTGTCCGCTCTTTGATATAACTAGACCGAACACGCTGAATAACACTAATGACTTGTGAGGTTTCTGTTTTTACACCAACAAAGCGCATCGACGGCCTTGTGCATGCTTCAGCTATCGCATCGGCATCAATATAATCATTTTTATTTGTTTTAACGTAAGGTTTAACATATTGGGGAGGGATGAGTTTAACCTCATGACCGAGTGATTGGCATTTTCTTGCCAACCAGTGGGAGCCACCGCATGACTCCATTGCAATTGTCGTTTTAGGTGTTTGCGACAGAAATTGAATGAGCTTTGGACGACTTAAATGCTTACGTAATTGTTCACGACCAGTGTGATCGTGCCCAATAAGATGAAAAGAAGATTTGCCTAAATCGATCCCAATTACTTTAATAGTAGTCATGATGGTTCGCCTCTTTGATTAGCCTACCCTAAGTTTAGCTTAGCTTAGGGGTGAGGCGGACCATCTAATTAAGCC
>NZ_WSRZ01000061.1 GCF_009828585.1 Shewanella litoralis
TGATGTGGTCAAGTAAATCTGTACACAAACAAGAGATATGCTTTAAGCAGCATTTTCAGCTGCTGTTGGGGTCATATAATTATTATAACTATGCCCACGTTTTGTATTGTAGTGCTTCAATATATACTTCAGTACATCTTGCTTTGCTTCATCAACATTATTGTACCCATGCTTAGGCATCCATTCCGTTTTGAAACTTCTAAAAAATCGTTCCATTACCGCATTATCCCAACAATTCCCTCTTCGACTCATACTTTGAGTGATGTTATATTTCCAGAGCATCTGCCGATATTGAAGACTACTGTAATGACAACCCTGGTCTGAGTGAAATACCACGTTTATTGGCCGTCCACGACTTTCAAATGCCATCCTTAATGCGGCACAGGTTAAATCTGTATTCGGGCTATCCGAGCAAGCCCAACCCACTATTTTTCTGGCATATAAATCCATGACCACAGCTAAGTAGAGCCATTGGGTTCCAGACCAAACATAGGTTACATCACCGCACCAAACCTGGTTTATCTTTTCTACATTAAACTGACGCTTTAACAAGTTAGGGGCTATTTTTGAGTCTTCACTGGCGACAGAATAGCGATGTTTTCTGGGCTGGCTACTGACGAGCCCAGCTTCTCTCATTAGGCTCGCCGCTTGATAGCGCCCCACATTTTCACCTGACTGATTTAGCTGGCCAGCTATTGTTCTCGCGCCTGCTGCACCTCGGCTATCACTGTGTATTGAGATGGCCTGTTGGCGTAATCTTGCACGTTCGGGGCTCACTAAACCACGATGTTTAAGGTGATAGTGATAGCTACTACGGGGCACTTCAAATAAACAGCAAAGCTGTTTAACGATGTTCTGCTCTCTTGATAACGATTCAATTAATACTATCGTTTGATGCTGTCTTGCATTAAGAGAGCGGTAGCCTTTTTTAGGATGTCTTTCTCCCATTCAATCTTCTTGATTTTGGCTTCGAGCTCTTGAATGCGCTGTTGTTCTGGGGTGATGGCATTTCCTGATGGAGTAATACCGTCAAATTCTTGCCTGAGCTGAGTCACCCAACGCCTTATTGCTGTCGGACCAACACCTGTGGCCTCACAAGCTTCTTTTGTTGAGTAGCCTTGCTTAATCACGAGATTAGCAGCATCTATTTTAAATTCTGTTGAGTAAGTGGGTTGAGATTTCATTACTTTATACACCGTATTATATTAAGGAGGAGTTTACCTCATATCGGTGTACAGATTCATTAAGCCACAATA
>NZ_WSRZ01000062.1 GCF_009828585.1 Shewanella litoralis
TGTACTGGTCAAGCCAAACTGGACACTTTTAGTTGAGAATTTTCAAACTCTACCGGTGACAGATCACCATTAGCTGAATGAAGTCGCTCCAAGTTGTAATATTTCATGTAAGCAGTCACATCTTGCTTCATAAACTCCCTTGTTGGTTGAGCAACTTTAAAAATCCAATCGTGTTTCAAACTACCAAAGAAACGTTCAACGACGGCATTATCCCAACACGCACCCACATCCCCCATACTGGCTCGGATACCATAGCTTGATAACAGCTTACCGAATTGCTTGCTGGTATACTGTGAACCTCGGTCACTGTGAAATACCAGCCCTCTGGCCGGTTGGCGCAGGTTGTAGGCTTTCATTAATGCCTTGGATATCAAATCTGTAGTCATGCGTTTGTCTATGTGCCATCCAACAATCCGGCGTGAATATAAATCCATTACCACCGCCAAATACATCCAGCCTTCACCGGTCTTTAAATAGGTCACGTCACCTGCCCAAACCTCATTAGCTGATACAGGGTTAAAGTTCATGTTTAACAGGTTCTCAGCCACTGCATCTGAGTGTTTTCGCTGTGTCGTCACCTTGTAAGCACGTCGCTGGGTAGCTCTGAGTCGAAGGCGGTGCATAATTTTACGAACGAGATAGCGACCAACCTGGTAGCCTTCCTTGCGCAATTTCTTCACCATTTCACGATTCCCTAAGCTGCCTCGACTTTGCTTAAATAGCTGTCGAACAAGGCGATAAAGCTTTAGTGTTTCAAGGCTTATCACGTTTGCAGGGCGTTTATGCCAATCGTAATAGCCTGACTTACTGACACTCATTACTCGGCATAACAGTGCGATAGGGAACCGGTTAGATTGCTGTTTGATGAAGCGAAATTTTACTTCATTTCTCTCGCAAAGAAGGCGCTTGCCTTTTTTAGTATTTCTTTCTCCATGCGTAATTCTTTATTTTCTCTACGCAATCGTTTCAACTCATCACGCTCAGACTCTTCTAAGGTGATACCTTGTTGCAGGGCTTGGTGTTTTTCCTTCCAGTTGTAAAGCAAGCTAGTGCTAACCCCAAGCGATTTTGCTGCATCAGCAACGCTATATCCTTGCTCTAGCACCATCAAGACGGCTTCATCTTTAAATACCTGCGGATAACTCTTATGTGATTTTTTTAAACTCATATCGACCCCTTAATTTATTGACCATACTGTCTCAAAATTAAGTGTCCGATGGAATTAGACCACTACA
>NZ_WSRZ01000063.1 GCF_009828585.1 Shewanella litoralis
CAGGGCGGGATCATACTTTGTTAACAGTAGGGAACTTTTTCGTATCGGCATGATCTGATCAGGCATGTTAATCTACTGAACCTAATCCATGTCCTTATTTGAACACTTGAAACTTATCGAAGACCCTCGCTCTCACATCAACCTAGACCATGATTTAGTTGATATTATTTTTCTTGTTTTAGCCGCTATCGCTTCAGGTTGTGATGGCTGGCAAGCTATTGAAGAATTTGGCAACGAGAACCTATCTTGGCTACGTAAACATCGAGATTTTGACAAAGGGATCCCGACTCGGCATTCCATTGCCCGGATCATTAAAGTTATCGATAACGAAATACTATTGTTAACGCTCTTTCGTTGGGCAAATAGCTTAAGAGAGGCTTCATCCAAGCCATTAATCGCTATCGACGGTAAAACGTTGCGGGGTGCAGTTAATCAACATGGCGCAAAAAATGCGCTACACCTCGTTTCGGCCTTTGATACCGAACAAGGTATCGTGCTCTATCAGCAAGATACACAGACCAAAGGTAACGAAATCGCAACGGTTCAAGCGCTGTTGCACATGTTAGACATTAAAGACGCTGTTGTAACCTTTGATGCACTTCATTGCCAGCGGGAAACGCTTCAACAAATCATCAAAGCTAAAGGCGACTATATTGTTCAGGTAAAAGGCAACCAACCTCTACTTAGGCAGGCCATAGAAATGCAGTTCCAACCTCACTGGGATAACGACGGCGTCGACATATTGAGTGTCGAAGCGGATGACAAGGGACATGGCCGTAAAGAGCGTCGCACGACGTTTCAAATTCCAGCAAAGCTACCGCAGGCGCTCGCAAAAAAGTGGCCATCAGCCAAGTCGCTCATAGCAGTTGAGCGTCAACGAACACTTAAAGGTGTTACCACCATAAATACGGATTATTACTTAAGTTCTTTACCTCTGGACATCGAACTTGCAGCCAAAGCAGTGCGTCAGCATTGGCACATCGAAAACCAGCAACACTGGGTGCTTGACGTCACTTTTAGGGAAGACTGTTCAAGGATTGGTGACCGTGAAAACGCGAAGAAAATGGCGCTATTTAGGCGTATCGTGCTGAACCTTTTAGAGCAGCATCCGCTAAAAGCCAGTAAACCAACCAAAATAAGAAAGGCAGCATGGAATGGTGATTTTAGGAGCGAGATTTTCTTTGGTTAAAAGATTTAACAAAGCTTAATCCCGCCCTG
>NZ_WSRZ01000064.1 GCF_009828585.1 Shewanella litoralis
CATTGTTGATTATCGACGTCCAACTCTCTTCTTATGAGCTTCATATGCGCTAATATCACCCTAAAAAAATGCAAAAAAGCGGCGAGTAACGCCATTTTCTTCATATTTTGCGCAGTGGCGGCTAATAGCCCTTGCATCTGCACTTTCATCAACCCCCTAAACCTTGCATAGCGATGACCATGGTGTTGCTTCGCATCTGCGAAGCTTCGCTCAACTGTGGCACATCGTCTTCGATATATGCGTTTTCCACTGGGGGTTAATCGCAGCTTGTTGGCTCTGTCGACACTCTCTTGCATGACGTGTCTTGCGATGACTTTCTTATGTCCTTTGCTTGTGGTGCATTCGTTCAGTCTTGGGCAATTAACGCAGATTGTTGCATCGCTGTGATATTCTCTATATCCCAAGCGATTTGTGGTTTTATACAGTAATTGCTGCCCTTCTGGGCACGTGTAATGGTTATCTTCTGCATTAAATTCAAAGTGCTTTTTCTTGATTGGATTCTTGGTTTTGGGCGGACGTCTATACCCAAATACCCCTGCGATTTGTCGCGCTTCTAAGGCGTGTGCCACGCTAGCTGTAAAGTAGCCTGCATCTAACCCTACGGCTAATGGGCTCAGGTTAAATTTGTCTAAGACCGTGTCGAGTCTTTTGATGTAAGGTTGTGAGTCATGGACATTACCTGCTGTGATGTGGGTGTCGACGATAATATTATGCTTACCATCCACTGTTCTATGGTCTAAGTAGAAGAACCCTTGAGGCTTTTGGTCTCTGTGCATAAAGCCGCTTTCTGGGTCAGTGGTGCTCACTTTGATGTTTTTGGTATCTGTATTCTCTTTGGGCTTTAGTGGTTGTTTACCGTGAGTTAATCTATCTTGATTGATGGCCTCATTCAGTTCATTAACGTAAGCGCCCGTGCTCACGGCCACTTCCTCATTGCGCGATTTACGTTTGTTGGCATTGGCTTTTAGGTGAGTGCTATCGGTGTAAAGGGTATAACCTGAGACATAACCCTTATCCATGGCTTGCATGACGATACGGTTAAAAATACGTTCGAAAACATCGGTGCCATTGAAACGACGAATACGATTTTGGCTTAAGGTTGATGCATCAATCACTTTTTCTGTCAGTCCCATTCTCAAGAACCAACGGTAAGCTACGTT
>NZ_WSRZ01000065.1 GCF_009828585.1 Shewanella litoralis
GGTAACGGATACGTTTACGAGCACTTTTTTCAGATTTAGCTAATGCAGCAAGATTGATATTATTCATAAATATAGCAATAAGAGAATGACGGTTAATTAGATCATATATTTAATGTAATTGGTATGACTGAGCTAAAGACAGATATTGGTTTCATAAGCTTCATTACTTACTGGAGCAAAAGCCAACTGTCTATGTTTCAAGACCGACTGAGCTATCGGCCCATCTTAGTTTTACAGTCATCAATCCAAAGTTGAATCATATACCTGACAAGAATCTAATAAAAGATGAGTAAACTGAATATAAAATTAATTACTTTTGAACGTTCAAGTAGATATTGAAGAGGATAAATCAAGAAGTGGTGGGTCGTGAAGGATTCGAACCTTCGACCAATTGGTTAAAAGCCAACTACAGTCGTTGATTTAAACCAAAGTGACTGAGCTAACGACCCATATTGGTTTTGCAGTCATCAATCCAAAGTTGAATCATATACCTGACAAGGATCTAATAGGAGATAAGTAAACTGAATATAGAATTAGCTACTTTGGAGCTATCAAGTAAATATTGAAAAGGAGAAATCAAAAATTGGTGGGTCGTGAAGAATTCGAAATTTCGACCAATTAGTTAAAAGCCAACTGCAGTCGTTGATTTAAACCAAAGTGACTGAGCTAACGATCCATCTTGGTTTTACAGTCATCAATGCAAAGTTGAATCATATACCTGACAAGAATCTAATAAAAGATGAGTAAACTGAATATAAAATTAATTACTTTTTAACGTTCAAGTAGATATTGATTAAGTAGATATTGGAGAGGATAAATCAAGAAGTGGTGGGTCGTGAAGGATTCGAACCTTCGACCAATTGGTTAAAAGCCAACTGCTCTACCGACTGAGCTAACGACCCAACTTGGTTTTATAAGCTTTATCGCTTACTGGAACAAAAGCCAACTGTCTATGTTTCAAGACCGACTGAGCTAACGACCCATACAGGTATAACATCTAAATTCTTTAGCCACGATTTAGAAAGTGGTGGGTCGTGAAGGATTCGAACCTTCGACCAATTGGTTAAAAGCCAACTGCTCTACCGACTGAGCTAACGACCCATCTTGGTTTTTATAAGCTTTACTGCTTACTGGAACAAAAGCCAA
>NZ_WSRZ01000066.1 GCF_009828585.1 Shewanella litoralis
TCAAATGCTTGTTACTAGCTCGCCAACGCTTTTCGCAAGTTACTACGTCCTTCATCGCCTCTGACTGCCAAGGCATCCACCGTATACGCTTGGTCACTTAACCATACAACCCAAATGAGTTTCACTTACGTGAACATCATCCTGCACTCTGCGTTAACAGCGTGCCAGATTGTATCGCAACCAGCTTGGTTTTTACTTGATCGTTCGCATCCGCTTTCGCGTCGCAAACTCGCCTTAGTTTTTTAGAATATTCAAGACACTTAAACAGTGTTTTGAGAACTCAATGTTTAATACGCCACCTAAAATAAAGTGCCGCATCAAACGATTTGCAATTAATTACATGACAGACTCATGCAATTAATTACTATCAGCTTTCCAAATTGTTAAAGAGCGGGCTTAAAAAAGCCAAAGATAAAATTTCGTTTATCTTTGGCATCTCTTACCAATGCATGTCATGGTGGAGCAATATGAGTGTAAACAATCCGCGTTAATAGCGTATTGACTAAACCAATTGAACCAACAAGTAAATGGTGGAGCTATGCGGGATCGAACCGCAGACCTCCTGCGTGCAAGGCAGGCGCTCTCCCAGCTGAGCTATAGCCCCATTTACATGCAGTTGAGATTAATATCCAGTATCCAATCACAAAGATTGGCGAAGCCAAATCGATTTAAATCAAGGCGATTTATTCCGACGTTTAGCTTGCTAAACGAGGTATAAATTAACGCAGAGTTAAAGAAGATTTGGTGGGTCAGAGTGGACTTGAACCACCGACCTCACCCTTATCAGGGGTGCGCTCTAACCAGCTGAGCTACAGACCCATTCTTTTTGGTCTTTTAACCGTTACTCAGCGTTGCTTTCGTCGTTCGGTCGTCATGTAGCAACCTACACATCCTCCCTCTCTTCTCAAGCGCCTTGATTAACAATCAAAATCCTCAAAAATACCTTCCGATATCTTTCTCTTTCTTTCTATCAAGTAATCTGTGTGAACACTCACATGCATCGCTGCACTTTAGGTATTGAGTTAGTCGTATAGGTAAGGAGGTGATCCAGCCCCAGGTTCCCCTAGGGCTACCTTGTTACGACTTCACCCCAGTCATGAACCACAAAGTGGTGAGCGTTCTCCCGAA
>NZ_WSRZ01000067.1 GCF_009828585.1 Shewanella litoralis
GAAGGCTTCAAGGTACATAATTTACTCTCCTAAAAGAGAGTATAAGATCACAGCTAAGCCAAGGCGTCAAACAGATTGTGTATCAATTTCATCAGCTCAAAAAACGTTCACGATCTCACCCTGGGAGTAAATGTGACTAAATTATCAAAAAATTTATTAAAACATACCCCAATGTTGGATTTTAACCATCCGCAAATTCAAAGTTTGATTGAACAACGACAGTGGCGAGATTTATCGCAATATGATGCCATTGGCGAAATTTATAACTATGTACGAGATGAAATTTGTTTTGGCTATAACGCAGATGACCGAATACCTGCAAGCCAAGTATTTAGTGATGGTTATGGACAGTGTAATACTAAAGGTACTTTGTTGATTGCGTTGTTACGCGCTGTTGGTATTTCTGCACGCTTGCATGGTTTTACTATTTACAACCAATTACAACGTGGTGCAATCCCGAACTATATATTCTTCTTTGCACCAAAACGTATTCTTCATAGTTGGGTTGAGGTTTTTTACAATGAACGTTGGATTAACTTGGAAGGTTACATCATCGATAAGCCTTATCTTAAACAAATTCAGAGTCGTTTTGTTGAGCCAAGCAAGTGCTTTTCAGGCTTTGGTATTGCAACTAAATGTCTTGCAAGACCCGATGTGGACTGGATAGGCAAAGATACTTATATACAAAGTGACGGCATTGCAGATGACTTTGGTATATATGAGCAGCCAGATGATTTTTACTCAAAACACGGTAGTAACCTTACAGGGATTAAAAAGGTTCTTTTTCGTTATGCGCTACGTCATTTAATAAATATAAATGTGAAAAAAATTCGTTCTAATGGCGTAATGTGAGGTAAACATCTAAAAAACCACATAGCATAGTTAATTTTGTAACTGTGCCACTACATATACAGGTTATTTATTAGTGCTAATTCACAGCTATTCCAATCAAACGATGGTTAGTTTGAGCTATGTAACAATTGCATTCTAGGGTTGAATCCAGGGCAACCGCATGAGTGTTCATTAATTAGCCACATCACTGAATCCAGCTTGTAATACTGCTTCTAAGTATGCTGTTTTCATCCAGGCTCGTTTTTGTTTAGCTGGTATGCTTCCCTTTGAA
>NZ_WSRZ01000006.1 GCF_009828585.1 Shewanella litoralis
CACCATCTCTAATTCATATTGCTGTGGACTAGGCTCTCGAAGCATGATGATAAACTTGGTTATTATCTGTACTTCTATTAGATCAAAGCCCTAGACGAATGTCTAGAGCTTTGTCAGCAGTCTGATGGCAACCAACTGGTTGCCATTTTTGTTTATAGCGTTAGCCAAACATTTATTTTCGGATGTAGTACAACGCAAAGCCAGTAAATAGCACACTAGGTGCAACAGCCCCAATAAATGCAGGTATCTCGTAAACAATACTCATTGGGCCAAATATTTGGTTACTAATGTAAAAACTAAAGCCTGCGACCACGCCTAATAACACCCTCGCGCCCATGGTGACCGTACGCAATGGACCAAACACAAACGATAAGGCCACCAGCATCATTACTGCCACCGTCACTGGCTGCATAATCTTGCGCCATAATGCCAAATCATATCGACTTGAGTCTTGCTGGTTAATCTCTAAATAGTCTAAATAATCGAGTAGGCCTCTAATGGATAACGACTCAGGCTTAACAGATACGACACTCAATTTATCTGGTGTCAGTGAAGAGCGCCAAATATCGCTGTCTAGATAATCTCGAACGACCCTTTCATCTTGTATCGAGGTATGATTAACGCCAATGAGCTTCCAAACATCACCTTTAAATAAGGCTTGTTCTGCATGCGTCACACTGGTAATTGCTAGCTCATCATTAAATCGATACAAAGTGACATTATTGAGTGAATCGACATTGATCACTTCACCAATATTGACGAACATATCGCCATCTTTAGCCCAAACACCGCGATGAGATTTAATTAAGCTGCCACCTGAGGTTTTAACCGCTTGTAATTCTTTAGCGCTTTTTTCCGCTATGGGAGCGCCCCACTCTCCTAACGCCATCACCATAATCATCAGTGGAATAGCGGTTTTCATCGCCGATTGAGTGATTTGTAAACGCGACATACCTGAAGCCTGCATCACCACAAGCTCAGAGTTAGACGCCAACATCCCCATGCCGATTAACGCGCCAAGCAGCACGGCCATCGGGAAAAACATTTCAATGTCTCGTGGCACTAAAAATAACACGTAGATGCCCGCATCAATTAACGTGTAAGTGCCACGCCCGACAACACGTAGCTGATCAACCCATTTAATAATGCCCGACAGGCCAGTTAAAATGAGCAAACACAACGCCGACGTACTAATAATCATTCGGGCGATATAAAGATCTAAAATTCTCATGCAGCCACCTGCTTACGTTTAAATAAGCCCAGCAACTTTTTACCTGATGGCCGCTCTTTAATTAATAACAGTAACCCTAATATCAATGCACAACCGTGGATCCACCACATGCCTAAATATTGGGGTACCACCTCATCTTGCAAGGCCTTACGTCCCGCTACCATCAAGCCAAAATAACCTAAGTACAATAAAATTGCTGGGAACATTTTGGCAAACTTACCCTGACGAACGTTAACTCGCGCTAAAGGCACAGCAATTAATGTCATTAATGGAATCGCTATCGGAATCGCCAAACGCCATTGAAACTCTGCGGCAGCTTCTGGCCCTGGTGTGGCCAATAGTTCATCTACAGGCAGAGCAGACAATTTGCGACGCCGCTCATCCACTTCTTGCTCTTTAATTTCCATTTTATAACCGCCAAACTCAATGGTCTGTAAATCAAGAGAATTTGGACTACCTTGGTAACGCACCCCGCTTTCAAGTTGCAATTGTTGACTCCCGATATTGTCTTCTATCACTCGGCCTTGCTGAGCAACAACAATATTGGTTAAGCCATCTTCATCTTCAGGATCTGGCAACTGCGCCACAAAAACATTTTCTAACGAGTTATCTTTATTTATGCGTTCAACAAACAGCACCGCACGCCCGTTGGGACTGGCCTGGAAGCGACCTTGAGTCAAGGCGGCAAGGCCTGCCTCCGACTGGGCTTTCTCTAATACTTGGTTTTGGCGCTCTTCTGCCCATGGGCCAACATAAACCGACAGATAAGCGGTAAAAATCAAATTACCAAGCGCAACAAGCAATGTGACGCGGGTGACATACCATTCGCTAACCCCTACGCCATGCAATACCACCATTTCATTCTCGGCATACATACGGCCATGAGCCAACAAAATGGCTAAAAAGAAACTCAGCGGCAACACTAATACGGTTAATTGAGGCAGGTTTAACCCCAGCAATGTCATCACTAATGATGCTGGAAATTCGCCGTCAGAAGCGTCGGCCAACACGCGCACAAATTGTTGGCTAATAAAAATAGTTAACAGTACCAAAAGTACCGCAAATTGCGCTTTTAAAACTTCACCAATCAGGTATCTAAATACAATCACAAGTAGGATCCGGTGGCTAAACTTATCTTTTTACTGGTATCAGAGTAACTTTCATGTAAACTGTCTACTTTCAGCAGTTTTGCTAGTTTTCTGACCAGCGCGGAAGGTGCTTTGGGGTCGTGATTAACATCTATTTGGGCAGTCACTTTTCGCCTATTTTTAGTTAATAATCCCAAACAGTTAACACCTTTTCGTTGAATATATGCCAGATGGCCTAATGCAAACATTATCTAATAAATATAAAAATTTGTCTTTAAGAATCTAGGAGTGCTCATGGAGTTTAGCGTAAAGAGCGGCAGCCCCGAAAAGCAACGTTCAGCCTGTATCGTTGTTGGTGTCTACGAACCTCGCCGTTTATCTGGTATCGCAGAGCAATTGGATAAAATCAGTGAAGGTTATATTAGTAACCTACTTCGTCGTGGTGACCTTGAAGGTAAGCCAGGACAGATGTTGCTATTGCATCACGTACCCAACGTATTGAGTGAGCGAGTATTATTAGTTGGCTGTGGTAAAGAGCGCGAGCTAGACGAGCGCCAATACAAACAAATCATCACCAAAACCATTAGCACATTGAACGAAACAGGCTCAATGGAAGCAGTATGCTTCTTAACTGAGTTGCATGTCAAAGGCCGCGACACCTACTGGAAAGTTCGCCAAGCCGTTGAAACCACTCAAAACAGCTTATATTCGTTTGACGCATTAAAAACCCGCAAGGGTGAAACTCGTCGTCCACTGCGTAAAATGGTGTTTAATGTACCGACACGCCGTGAACTCACCATTGGTGAGCGCGCTATTGAGCACGGAGCAGCTGTGTCAGCAGGTATGCATTTATGCCGCGACGTGGCTAACATGCCACCAAACATTTGTAACCCTGCTTATTTAGCGTCACAAGCACGTCAAATGGCTGAAGTGTACGAAAACCTTAAAGTGACAACTGTCGGCGAAGAGCAAATGGCAAAGTTGGGCATGAACTCATACCTTGCTGTCGGCCGTGCCAGCAGCAATGAATCAATCATGACAGTGATGGAATATCAAGGCGCAGTCAACAGCACAGAAAAACCGATTGTACTTGTCGGTAAAGGGTTAACCTTTGACTCTGGCGGAATTTCATTAAAACCAGGCGAAGGCATGGATGAAATGAAATACGACATGGGCGGCGCTGCCGGTGTTATTGGCACCATGAAAGCATTATGTGAAATGAAGTTGCCTATCAATGTGATTGGTGTGCTGGCCGGATGTGAAAACATGCCTGCGGGCAATGCTTATCGCCCTGGTGACATTTTGACCACTATGTCTGGTCAAACGGTTGAAGTGCTAAATACTGACGCTGAAGGCCGCTTAGTATTATGTGACGTATTAACTTACGTTGAACGCTTCGATCCTGAGCTTGTCATTGACACGGCGACCCTAACCGGTGCATGTGTGATTGCATTAGGCAAACACGCTTCAGGCTTGTTTAGCTCGCATAATCCATTAGCACATGAATTGCTTAATGCTGGTGAGCAAAGTGGTGATCGCGCATGGCGCATGCCATTGTGGGATGAGTACCAAGACATGCTAGATAGCCCATTTGCTGACATGACGAACCTTGGTGGTCGCCCTGCGGGTTCAATCACTGCGGCGTGTTTCTTGTCTCGCTTTGCTAAAAAGTACAACTGGGCGCATTTAGACGTGGCTGGTACTGCTTGGAATAGCGGCGCAAACAAAGGTTCAACCGGTCGTCCGGTGCCGATTTTAAGCCAGTTCTTAATTAATCGTGCTGGTGTTGAAATTAGCGAGTAAGCTTGGGCTTAACGCATAACAAAAGGGTAAAGCGCAAGCTTTACCCTTTTTTGTTACGGTTTTATTGGGATGGTAGATTATTATCACGTCAAGTCGCATGACTTTAAGATTAGAGAGCTTCAGTTTAGAGACGTTGAAGGTAGTCACGTTGAATATAGTCACGTTGAATATAGTTTTATTAAGCGTAGTGCTATTGAGCGAAGTGCTATTGAGTAAAGCTTTATTGAGCTTAGTGTTATTGAGTGGGCAACCAGAATTAGACGACTTAAATTAGCTCTCAAATTAGCCCTCAAGTTAGGCCAGCCATTGACGATGTAACTGTTCGCCATCACCAAGATAATCTAATACCCAGGCCAATGCGGGTGACATTTGTTCATCATTCCATGCCAGACAACATGGACTCGGTTGCTTAACTCGACTCAACACCTTGCTCACTAACCTACCCGATTCAATTAATGGTTGTGCTAAATGAGCAGGCATATAGCCAACGCCAAGCCCTTCGACAAAACAATTAATCGCACTGTGCCAGTCGGGCACAACCAAACGTCGCTGACCATTTAACAGCCAATCGGTTCGTTTAGGAATTTCTCGTGAAGTATCCTCCAAACAAATAGACGGAAACACTTTAAGTTCATCATCAATCAAAGGCCGCACAATATCGGTTAACGGATGCCCAGCACTGACAACAAACAACCAATCAATGTCGCCCATATAAGTAAACTTATAAGCCCCGCCAACCGGATTGGCGGTAGTGGCACCAATCGCAATATCACTACGACCAGTAGCAAGCGCCTCCCATACGCCATTAAACACTTCGATACGAATAATTAACTCAACATCTTGAAACTGCCTATAAAAGTCAGCAATTAAGGCGTGTACACTGTCGGTTCTCGCGATGTTATCAAGCGCAATTGACAAAGTGGGCTTCCAGCCGTTCGCCACTCGTTGAGTGTCGCGCTTCATCAGCGCCATATCAGCCAAAAAGACACGAGCTTTGGCTGCAAAATGCTTACCAGCAGGGGTTAACGTCACACTGCGATGGTGGCGAATAAATAGCTCAACACCTAATTCCGTTTCAATTTGTTTAATTGAATAACTAATAGCAGATGGCACTTTATGTAATTTTTTTGCCGCCGCAGTAAAGCTGCCTGTTTGGGCAACAACATCAATTAATTCGAAAGTTTGCTGTGAAAGCATATTGATTTAACTCATTAAAAATGGATATTTATCTAAAATCAACAAACATAAAAATATATCCTAAATAAATACCTCGCTCTAATCCATCAATATTTTTGATAGCAATAGTCAAAAATAAACGTTTCCCGCTAATTTAGTAAGCTATTAAGCTACTGTTTTTTATTCAGGCCAATAGAACTAAAGATGTCAGAATTTAGCAGCAACAATATAATTACTAACACTAAATCAACAAAATTAATGTTTTATTTTTTTCTTTTTTATTTAGCTTTGCTGAGTATGTTAGGGTTTATTGCAACAGACATGTACCTACCTTCATTCAAATCCATTGAAGGGACATTTAATGCCACCACCTCAGAAGTGGCTATTTCGCTAACCAGCTTTTTAGCTGGGCTTGCAATAGGTCAGTTACTGTATGGTCCGTTAGTCCATAAAATAGGCAAACGAAACGCCCTACTGGTTGGCTTAGGTTTATTTATGTTGGCAAGTGCATTGATTGCAACCAGTGACAACATCATGACAATGAACATTGCGCGCTTTTTTCAAGCCATTGGAGCGTGTAGCACCGCAGTAATTTGGCAGGCGATTGTGATTGAACAATACCCAGCAGATAAAGCGCAAAACATATTTTCTAATATCATGCCGTTAGTTGCTCTTTCTCCTGCGCTAGCCCCTATTGTGGGTGCATTTGTATTAAACAGTTTTGGTTGGCGAGCAGTGTTTATCTGTTTGTGTATCATCGCCGTTATGCTGATTGCAATGACCTGTATTTTTGTGCCTAAAGAGTCAAAACTTGCCCAAGAAAATAAAGCACATATTAGCTATGTGCAACTACTCAGCAATACTCGCTACTTGGGTAATGTATTAATATTTGGCGCATGCTCAGGGGCTTTTTTTGCCTACTTAACCTTATGGCCGGCGGTAATGGAACAATATGGTTATGCCGCAACTGAAATTGGTTTAAGTTTTATTCCACAAACAATCATGTTTATCGTCGGTGGCTACTCCAGTAAAATATTCATCAAAAAGCTGGGACCCCAAGCCACATTAACTTGCTTACTGATTTTCTTTGGTTATTGCACCGCAGCCATTTTTGTATCAAGCGTGTTAATCAACTCCGACACCATTTGGCCGTTATTAATTGCGTTTTCACTACTTGCTGGTAGTAATGGTGCAATTTATCCCATCGTCGTTAACAATGCGCTGCAAGAATTTAAACACAACGCGTCAAAAGCCGCTGGATTACAGAATTTCATTCAAATTTCGATTGCCTTCGGCGCATCCAGCTTAGTCGTGCTTTGGGCAGACTTAGGTGACAACGCGATTGGATGGGGTATTTTAGTTTGCTCAATATTAGTCTCAGTGGGATATATCGTTAAACGTCATGATTCTTGGGAACAAATCAAACAACACTTTGTTTTCCCCGATCCGGCAAGACTAAGTCAAATATCAAGCGAAGATGCTTCAGAATAACGCATAAGTAAACGCAATAATGGTGAGGTTATAGTTTGTTTTATAACCTCATTACATGGTAGATTAAATATCGAACAATATCATCGAACAACATCGCTAAAAACGACGTTATATACTGACTCAACAATCAGAAGGAATTGATTGAATGGCACGGCATGCTCAACACTCTAGTCCCCTACAATCGGCCATTAATTGATGAAATACTCTCAATTAAGCCTCTTCACCATATTAATGTGTGCGCTTGCGACCTTAACGCCTTTAAACAAGCTAGCAGCACAATCGCTCAACCACACCCAATTTATTACCCACCCACTACGGCCTTTTAGTTACCAAAATAACGGAGTGCTAAGTGGATTTTCTGTCGACATTATTCAGGCGATGATACAAAACAGCCGCGTTGATGCTAAAACTGATATTGAAATATACCCTTTTAATAGAGCTTTTCAGTTGTTAAAGTCACAATCCAATACGGCCTTGTTTGCTATCGCGAAAAGACCTGAGCGCGAGCAGAGCATGAAGTGGGTCGGGCCTATCATTACTAGCGGCGTATATTTTTATAAAAAGCGAAGCTCGCAATTAACAATCAATCACTTAACAGATCTCAAGCGAGTACAAAATATTGGCGTGGTGCTTGATAATGCCGATCATACTTACTTAAACGCTCAAGGATTTACCAACCTCAGTACCGATAAAGCGCAGTTACAATCGCTAAAGATGCTCAGCTATGGCCGTGTAGACGTAGCGCCAATGAGCGAATTAGTGATGCCATTTTTAGCCAAAGCGGCAAATATCGATATTGATACCATTGAGCGTACGCCGGTTAAGCTTTACGACTCAACCTTGTACATTGCTTTTTCAAACGACACCAGTGACGAGGTAGTGGCACTCTGGCAACAAGCATTTGATGAACTAAAAACATCAGGGCAGTATCAAGCAATCTATGACCGATACTTTACCCAAGAGATCAGTATTGCTCAGCACTAAAAAACCAAACTGCCAAAACTCAACATCTTAAATCCAGCGCCATTATGTTAAACACGTTAACCAGGGGCGCTTATTAATGCGCAATGGTATTAATCATCTACTCATTCTATTCGCTAAAAATACCGCTATCGACTACGCCGTTCGGCAAACATTTAAGCGAACAAAATAGCCTAAACAATTGTTAACTTGTTACGCATTCGTAACAAGTTTATTCTCTCGTTTGCAAATATGATAACCGCATAATTATTAATATAATCTCGCTGAAAGGGATCTTCAGATGAAAGCGCTAAAAGTCATCATCATTACAATCGTTAGTGCATTGGCGCTTTATGGATTAGTGGCAATTTTATTGGGCTGGCTACTCAGTTCCATGTGCGGTAACAGCGTTTACACCGAATCACTTTCATTAGATAAAATGTATAAGGCTGTTATCTTTGAACGAAGCTGCGGTGGCGCTACTGGCCATTCAACCCAAGTCTCAATCATCAAAGCTGACGAGCAACTGTGTGACAATTGCGCTGGCGACGTGCTCGTTGCCAATGGCCATCCTAACGACAATAAACTCAACTTAGTCTGGTTAGGGCAACAAGATTCTGACGATCAACATCTGCAAATTCAGGTTCCTGCTGACATTACAATTGAGACTCAAGCAACCAGCTGGTCCTCTTGGTTTGACAGTATCGATATTTCCTACTCTGTATTTGAGCAATATCCAGTAGTCTGTGAACAAAACCCGCAAGCTAAAGCATGTCAATTCATCACAAATGATCAAAAGCTGATTGATGTGTTAATTCAATTTAAAGACTTTAAAAACAATAAAGCACTTGCCGTATCAGTGAGCGATAGTGGTCATATTCGCTATGGCTACGGTTTTGGTTATGACTCAATGTTAAAAGCGCAACGCAGAGCATTAAATGAGTGCACCAAAGGCACAAGCCCTACTCATGTAAAATGTGAATTCATTCGTTAGGGGTACCCAATGCGATTTGAGCGTCAGCAACACAAAACACATCTAATTGATAATCACAAAATAGAGGTCAGTTACGACCGCTTTACGACTCGTTTTAACTTATCCATTAATGAGCAACGGGTTTATACCCGACTACTGCTGCTAGGCCCATGGCGTAAACAGCAGCTAATGATTAATGATACTCCTTACTCTTTAACAATTAGATGGTTTGTGCTGTGGCGTTCAAGCTTAACGCCACAGCAATCATCTCTTCAACGGCCCTTCATCACAGAGCTGTTACCTCAACGGCGTAGAAAATCCATTATGATCGCGCTCTATATCGGCTTAATCAGCACAATTAAACTGACGTTAGGGATACTCAGCGAGTCCAACATCCTATAAAAACCACTGCAGACAGCCATTAACCCGCAAGCGATTTTAGTGTAAACTCGTGGCCAAATTATTAACCGGTAAAAAGCTGCACAACATGACTCAAGCCTTGTTTTACCTTATGCCTGATAATCATAATCAAATGAGTGCATTAGATGCGCTTTATTTGGCTGCCTGCCGGTTAGCTGAACAACACTATCGTCAACAAAAAACCGTCTATATTCACTGCAAAGACAAGCAACAAGCCTATGCAATTGACGAGTTACTGTGGCAATTTGAGCCCAATGCCTTTGTGCCGCACAATTTAAAAGGTGAAGGCCCAGTGACAGGGGCGCCGGTCGAAATTGGTTTTGACACCTTAGGGCCAAATAAAAGTCGCCAAGTTCTGATTAATCTTGCAGACCACATGCCCACTTTTGCGGTAAACTTGCCCCATATTATCGATTTTGTCGCTAATGACGATGAGCTCAAGCGCATTGCCCGCAATCGCTACCGTCAATATCAAAGTGCAGGCATTACACCTAGCACTCAAGCATTAGCAGAATAAACACTTAATTTAGATAGAGAACATAACGCTCCTATGGAAAAAACATACAACCCAAAGTCTATCGAACAAGCCCTTTACCAAAACTGGGAAGAGCAAGGTTACTTCAAGCCGCATGGCGATGAATCACAAGGCAACTATTGCATCATGATCCCGCCACCGAACGTAACCGGTAGCTTACACATGGGTCATGCATTCCAAGACACGATCATGGATACCCTTACCCGCTATCAACGTATGAAGGGCAAAAACACCCTTTGGCAAGTGGGTACCGACCATGCAGGTATTGCGACTCAAATGTTAGTTGAGCGTAAACTTGAAGCGGAAGAAGGCAAAACACGCCATGATTTAGGCCGTGATGCATTTATCGACAAAGTATGGGACTGGAAAGCACAGTCTGGCGGTACTATCACCAAACAACTTCGTCGTATGGGCGCCTCTGTTGATTGGGATCGTGAACGTTTTACCATGGACGAAGGCTTATCAAAAGCTGTGCAAGAAGTGTTTGTACGCCTATATGATGATGAATTAATTTATCGCGGTAAGCGCCTGGTGAACTGGGATCCAAAACTACACACCGCCATTTCAGACCTGGAAGTTGAAAACAAAGAGAAGCAAGGCCACATGTGGCACTTTCGCTATCCTTTGGCGCAAGGCGCACTTACCGCAGACGGTAAAGATTATTTAGAAGTTGCAACTACCCGCCCTGAAACCATGTTAGGTGACAGCGCAGTTGCCGTGCACCCAGATGACGAGCGTTATCAGTCACTCATTGGAAAATTCATTTTACTGCCAATCGTTAACCGTCTGGTGCCCATTGTGGCTGACGATTATGTCGACATGGAATTTGGTACCGGCTGCGTAAAAATCACCCCAGCACATGACTTTAACGACTATGAAGTGGGTAAACGTCATGCATTGCCTATGTACAACATCTTCACCCTAGATGCATCTGTACGTAGCTTTGTTGAAGTGATTAACACCGACGGCACGCCAAACAAAGACGTCGAAATGGCACTACCTGAGCGTTATGTTGGGCTGGACCGTTTTAAAGCACGTGACGCTATCGTGGCAGAGTTTGACACCTTAGGTTTACTTGAAAAAGTCGCACCACATGGCTTAAAAGTGCCTTATGGCGATCGCTCTGGTGTGGTCATTGAACCATTACTAACAGACCAATGGTATGTTGCGGTTGAGTCTATGGCCAAAACCGCCATTGAAGCGGTTGAAACCGGCGAAATCAAATTTGTGCCACAGCAATACGAAAACATGTATTTTTCGTGGATGCGCGACATTAACGACTGGTGTATTTCACGTCAGTTATGGTGGGGACACCGCATTCCAGCCTGGTACGACGAAAATGGTAAAGTGTATGTAGGTCGTAACGAAGCAGAAGTGCGCGCCAAACATAAGCTTGCCGATTCAGCAGTACTGCGCCAGGACGATGACGTACTTGATACCTGGTTCAGTTCAGCATTATGGACCTTCTCAACCCTAGGTTGGCCAGACAATTTAGAAGACTTAAAAACCTTCCACCCAACCGACGTGTTGGTCACAGGTTTTGACATTATTTTCTTCTGGGTTGCCCGCATGATCATGATGACCATGCATTTCATTAAAGATGAAAACGGCAAACCACAGGTGCCTTTTAAAACCGTTTACGTGACCGGTCTTATCCGTGACGAAGCCGGTAACAAGATGTCAAAATCGAAAGGTAACGTACTTGACCCATTAGACATGATTGACGGTATTGAACTCGAAACGCTAGTTGAAAAACGTACCGGCAATATGATGCAGCCACAGCTGGCCGCAAAAATTGAAAAAAGCACTCGCAAAGAATTTGCTGACGGCATTGAAGCTCACGGCACTGACGCACTGCGCTTTACTTTAGCTGCAATGGCATCAACCGGTCGTGACATTAACTGGGACATGAAGCGCCTAGACGGTTACCGCAGTTTCTGTAATAAGTTATGGAACGCATCACGCTACGTGCTGATGAACACCGAAACTCAAACAAACCCAGACAGCGACGAAGCCGGCACGCCACTTGATTGCGGCCAAATCTTAGTTGATGGCAAACCAGGTGAAATGGAACTGTCATTAGCCGACCGTTGGATTATTGGTTTATTTAATCAAACCGTTAAAACCTTCGACGACTACATGGCTGCATACCGTTTTGACTTAGCGGCTAACACCTTATACGAGTTCACCTGGAACCAATTCTGTGACTGGTATTTAGAGTTAACCAAGCCTGTAATGCAACATGGCAGCGAAGCGCAAATGCGCGGTACTCGCCATACCTTGGTGACCGTGCTTGAAAAAATGCAGCGTTTAATGCACCCAATCATGCCGTACATTACCGAAACCATTTGGCAACGTGTTAAGCCTTTAGCTGGCGTAACTGGTGATACCTTGATGTTGGCCACTTTCCCAACCTATCAAGCAGATCAAGTTGATGCCACCGCAATGGCTGATTTAGAATGGGTTAAGCAAGTGATTGTGGCAGTGCGTAACATTCGCGCCGAACTTAACATTGCACCGTCTAAGCCACTTAATGCATTAGTGCGTGGTGTAAGCTACCAAGACCGTATCCGCCTTGAAGCCAATCAGGCTTTCTTTGCAAGTCTTGCTAAGCTTGAAACCATCACAGTGCTTGAAGAAGGTGAAACAGCGCCAATGTCGACCACGCAGTTAGTGGGCAATATGGAGCTGCTTATCCCAATGGCAGGCTTAATCGATGTTGCCGCTGAAATGGCCCGTATCGACAAACAGTTAGAAAAACTGGCGCAAGAAATTGCCCGTATTGAAGGCAAGCTTTCTAATGAAGGTTTTGTGGCTAAAGCCCCTGCTGCAGTCATTGATAAAGAACGCGCTAAAATGACCGACTTAACTCGCGATATTGAAAAATTAAACGAGCAAAAAATTGAGTTGGCCAAAATAGAAGCCTAATCAATCAGTTAAATTGATACAAAAAAAACCAGCGATGCGTCGCTGGTTTTTTATTTAAACTTTTATATCTCATTTTGCGTTTTTGCTGTATAAGCTTGCGCCAATATCATCATTCTATTTAATGGGTCACCACCATGTCTGATAAATTCTTTTTTAAAGGTCGTAAAACCCCAAAGCCTGCATATGGCGAAAGCGGTTATAACACCAAACGTGCGACTAAACCTGGCACGGAACTGTCGCCATTACTGTTATCGGTGCAAACTGAAGCGCGTAAAGTCGAAGTCGCGGCATTGGTCGCCGACAACCAGTTATTTGCCAACATTACTGTCGATGCAGAAAAAGCAGAAAACATTATTGAGCTAACAGGGTTATTGAATAAACCTAAGTCAGTAAGTTTTGAAGCCAAGCCTAACCGTAATGACGTTTGCACTTGCGGCAGTGGCAAAAAATATAAAAAATGCTGTGGTGCTTAAACGCTCCACGCTTAATATAAAGCAAAATACAATAAACAAAGCGGATCTCACGATCCGCTTTTTGTTTTTGGATATTTTCCCTCAACTTAGGTAGAGTGTCTGGCGTTAACTCAATACACAATAATAAAGGGTGACTTATGAGCACTAATTCACATTCAGGCAACGACCTGCGTGAAGTAAAACAACTGGGGATGTGGGCATCAATCACCAGTTTAGGGTATATATTTTGGCTTGTCGGCGGCATGGAGCTGGTTGAGCGAATAGCTTATTACGGCGTAAAAGCCTCCGCGGGTTTGTATGCAAAATCCCCTGTGTCAGAAGGCGGCTTAGGCATCGACTTGCACGATTACGGCATCATCATTGCTGTATGGGCCATGCTACAAACCTTTATTCCGGTGTTTACCGGCGGTATTTCTGACCGTGTCGGCTATAAAGAAACTATTTTTGTTTCTACCATCATTAAAATCATGGGTTATCTCACCATGGCGTTTTTCCCAGACTTTTGGGGATTTTTAGCCGGAGCCATGTTGCTTGCTGCAGGTACAGGGGTGTTTAAACCCGGTATTCAAGGCACGCTCGTGTTGTCGACAAAGCGCGAAAACACCTCTATGGCCTGGGGTATATTTTATCAAGTTGTGAATATTGGTGGTTTCCTAGGTCCGCTAGTGGCTGTGCATATGCGTCAGTTATCGTGGGACAATGTGTTTTATGCTTGTGCTGCGATTATCTCATTTAACTTCTTATTTTTATTGGCCTATAAAGAACCAGGTAAAGATGAGCGTTTAGCCAGAGCGGCTAAAGTAAAATCAGGTGAAATCCAACAAGAAGCATTATGGAAAGATGCCTTACGTGAACTGAAAAAGCCGATCGTGCTTTACTACATGCTAGTGTTTGCTGGCTTTTGGTTTTTATATAACTCGTTATTTGACGTGCTGCCAATTCATATTGCCGAGTGGGTTGATACCAGTATCATTGTCACCTCATTATTTGGCCCAGAAGGCACCAGTAACGGCATATTGCAATTTTGGCTTGGCCTAAATAACGACGGTACCAAGGTGATGCCGGAAGGCATGCTAAACCTTAACGCCGGTATGATCATGACCACCTGCTTCTTGGTTGCTGCATTTACCGCAAAATATCGCATTACCACCGCCATGCTGGTGGGTTGTATCTTAAGTATTACCGCTATCATGCTAGTAGGTGCATTCAATGCCGCGTGGATGATAGTGCTGGCCATTGCCATGTTCTCTTTTGGCGAAATGATGATTAGCCCGAAGAAAAACGAATTTATGGGTAATATTGCCCCTGAAGGTAAAAAAGCCATGTACCTGGGTTTTGTGATGTTACCGCAAGGGATTGGTTGGACACTAGAAGGCTACTTTGCTCCTAAGCTTTACCAAATTTATGCCTCTAAAGAGATTATCTCACGGAATGAATTGGTCAGCCGCGGCATGAGCCAAAGCGACGTTGATGCGATTCCACAAGGTGAAGCCTTTATGCGCTTAGTGGATTTTACTGGCATGGAAGCTCAGCCGTTAACGCATATGCTGTATGAAGCCAATAACATCGGCATGGCATGGTACATCATTGCTGCTATCGGGATTATTTCAGCTGTGGGTATCTTTATTTACGGTAAATGGTTATTGACCATGCAGCGCCAACAAGCGGCAGCGTAATCGCCAGTAGTACCAGATGATTCTTTATCATCAATACCAACAAGGGAGGCAGCAATGCCTCCCTTTTGCTATCTACGATAAAATGACAGGCTTTATCGAATCTAGAGCGCTACGCTGCTAGGACGCTGCGCGGCTAGAATCTATAAAATCTTAACAGCGAAGCGCCCCTAGCAGGACAACGTCCGCCCTAGCAGCGAAGCGACCCTAGCTGCTCTTATGGATGAAAAATCAAACAAAAAAAAGGGAGGCATTGCTGCCTCCCTCTTGCTTAGTTTCTTAAGTGATGATTAAGAAATGGTTGTTTTTATTCACTTACCTAGTGAGAGGTCGTCGCGTGAACTTTATCAAGACCGTAAGTTTTACCTTCAGCATGACAAGTTGCACAAGATTCTACTGGTAGATCCGAATCAGTCATTGCGTCGCTTTCTACGATAGCGCCATTACTCTTAAAGTGAGCAAGAGCTGCACCATTTGAGTGAGCGTGACAGCTACGGCATGATTCAGCCACTGGAGAGATGTAATAACCTGGGTTGGTAGACGTTGCCGCAACTTTAATCGCACGTTTACCAGAGGTTAATCCACCATCATCAGCAAAGAATGTCGCACCATCTTTGTGACATGCGGCACAATCCGTTTCATTACTTGGGTAACCAATCAGTTCACCAGTATGATCTCTATAGATACCTTCGATTGTGTTCCAGTTACCGCTGTGGAAACGGTGAGATACTGTAACCAAGTCTTTGTTATCATATGAAACATTAGGTGTAATCACTGTTGAACCATCTTCACCTTTTGTCCATGATGCATCATGGCCTGAAGCGCCGTTTGTTTCGTTGTGACAGTTTTGGCATTGGTCAAATGTGTAAGTACCATGTCTGTAACCCTTGATATAATCAAGTGTGCCATGACAAGAATTACACTTCGCTTCTGTTACAGTAATGCGGTCCGCATCGGTTGTACGCATCAAGTTGACAGAGCCACCAGCCAAATCAAAGTACTTAATGGCAGAAGTGTTACCAATTGGAGTATCGTTGGCATACTCTAAGTCGTCTTCACCACAACCAGCAACTTTGCCAGCTTTCACACACACATTGGCTTCTGAACCAATATATATCGTGCCAGTAGCTTGTGCATCAGGTACATCTCTTACAATGGTAAGTACGCCACCAGATAAGGTACCACTCGCTAAATTTAAGCTTATGCTTAGGTCGCGCCATGAATTCACCTTACCGGTTGCATCAACGTTACCAATAAGAAGACTGTTAGCAGGTAACATACCAGTAGGGTTACTTGTCGCATTGTAAGTCGCTAAACTTGTACCATCAGCAATAACAGCACCATTCATTGTCACATTTGCTTTAATCGTTAGTGTTTGCATTCCAGCAGTTGCTGAAGGCACTGCTGTGATGCTCGTAAAGTCTACCGTTAATAGATCAGCATACTCAGCACGTTTACCGACTTTATGCGCGGTTGCAGGACTTAATCCACCCACATGGCAATTCATACATTGTGAATCATCAGCCTGTGGAATTTCATAGTCAGAATGGCCAACGCCAGTTTCAAAGTTAACCGTAACGTGACAGCCAACACATGCTTCACGATAGATGTTCTCTTTCCACTGATTACCGTTGTCATGACAAGCAGTACATTCATTCAATTCCGTAGGGAAATGAACTTCAGCAAACTCTTCTGCATCACCTTGTAATACGCCCCACTCAGCAAGATGTCCACCAGCATGAATAGTATGGATCATGGCATTAAAGTTAGGGTTAAATCCTAATTCAGGGTCGTTTTGGTCGGCCGCATAAGCAGGATTATGACACGCTACGCAGTTTTCAACTTTTTGGTAGTTATGATGGGCAGCAATTTTTGAAATACGCTTATCGCTGTCATCGTAGCCAGTTAACTCACCGTGACAATTAATACATGCCGCATTAGACACAGAGTCTTTTGCTGATACCGCAAGTTCACCAGTAGCGGGAATAAAATCTAACGGTGTCGATAAAATTTTATCACTGATATCAGTACCATCAGCGTCGACCACATCATAGGTGCGGATCATGACACGTACTAAATCATTAACATTACCATCAGCCAATACAACAGGTGCATTACCTTCATGTGTCCAAGTACCGATGTAAGTACCAGGGTTTGCGGCATCTTCAGTTAATGTACAAGCATTGACCACTGAACCATCACGTGCTGTGGTACTACCGGTTAAATTACAATACATGCTGCTACCAAAATCATTGGCTAAAGCATGGTTAGTCCATAACATTGGCGCACCAGTGTCAGTGGTATTCTCAGACTGACTGGTGACATATAACGCCACTCTCTCAAGACCAGAAAATGGCACATCAGCATTACCCGTGCCTTTACCCGATACAGTAAATTTAATACTGAATGGCTCGCTACCCATCACCACAATATCTGCTGGATCAAGTTGTAAGGTATAGTCATATGCATTGTTAACAGTTGTGACGGTTAATCCCGCAGAAGTGCCATCTGCACCATCAGCACCTGGAATTCCTGGTGTACCAGGAGTACCTGCAGCACCGTCGGCACCATCACTGCCGTCAGAACCACATCCTGTTACACCCAACACTGCAGCAAAGGCCGCAGCAAGTAGTGTTCTATTATAGTTTTTCATTTTAAATCCCCCGATTTAAATGTGTAGGTTTTACACATACAAAATATAAGGATTTAGAGAGAAATACCCGTGCGGTGTAACAAACCTGTGATGCTTGGTTGCAAATTCGTTAACAGAAATTGGTTATTTTACTTTTGAGTATCCCAAAATATGAAATAGGCAGTTTTATATTTTGTAACCCTAAAGAGGTATTTAGAATAAAGAATAAAAGCAGCAATAATGACGCAGAACAAAAAATACAGATAAGTAACTGATTAAAAACAACTTAAACAACTTTTACTCAAAAGCGCACCCCAAAATAAGCGAGTGCTAATGTGTTGTTATAATAAACAAACCCATCAAACCAAAAGCGAGCGAGTGATATCGATTATCATTTGTTTCACATCTGCAGAATAACGGCGGTAATGCTCTGCTCGTTCAATTAAACAATAATTTGGCATAGGCATCACAGAGTTAAGTCGCTCAAACTCTGAGTCGGGTAAACGCTCAACTCGCAACTGTGGTATTTGCTCTGCAAAGGAACCCTCATGACAAATAGTCAACGCTAAACTGTCCATGGTCAGCATATGCCAGTACCAATCTTCGAGCTTTTTAACACACTCAATGTCCTCTAAAAGCAAACCTTCGGTTTGGCAATAAAGCTCTAATGGATCGATACGGTTATTAAATCCACGGCAACGTAAATACACAATCGAATACTGGATAATATCTTCGAGTTTGATCGCTTCAGCATTATTCCAAAATGCATGTTGAGCGTGGCCCACCACGCATAGTGATGTCGCACTGCCAATCGGATGCGCCTCTAATCCATGGGTGTCTTGGGTTTCAAAGCCAATGCCAAAGTCTAAATCACCATTATAAATAAGCTCTTCGGTATCGGCTTGCCAACTGTGTAATTTAACTTTGCCAATGCTATCACGTGGACATAAGCTCAAGGCTACAGCGACGCTGGTAATAATACTTGGCGACACCGCCAAATGAAGCACCGAGCGTTGCTGGAGATTGGTTTTATCTTCAGCTAATCGCTCAATTTGACTCAACATATCGCACAATTGGCAAATCGGCTGATATAAGCGCTCGGCTAATGGTGTAGGTTTAAGCCCTTGTTGACGGCGAAAAAACAGCTCATCATTAAAAATAATCCGCAATGAGGTTAAGCAACGGCTAATTTTAGGTGCAGAAACACTGAGCTCTTTTGCCGCAATATTGGCAAAACCGGTTTCATAAATAATTTTAAACACCATTAAACTAAACACATCTAGTTCACTGACTTTTTTTAGGGCTTGTAAATCCACATGTCACCTAATGAGCGGCAAAGTTGACCATAAATTAGCATGTTACAAACAATAAAAAGTTGATCTAGTGCTGAATTATGCAATCTACTTCAGCTTTTGTTAATACACGATACTCACCGGGCAATAAGGTGTTATCAAGCATAATGTTCCCTACGGATTCACGATGCAGGGCTACCACTGGATTACGAAATCGGCCAAACATGCGCTTAATTTGATGATACTTTCCTTCCCGCAATACCACCCTTGCCTGGTACGTCGACAAAATGGTTAATTGCGCCGGCAAAGTGGTGATGTCTTCAAACTCAAAATACATCCCATTAGCAAAGGCGTCGATATAGCTTTCATCAATTGGGTTTGCTAACGTGACAAGATAATGCTTATCCACTTTATGATCCGGCGCCATAAGCGCAGCAGACCACTTTGCATCGTTTGTGATTAACAATAATCCCGTTGAATGTAAATCCAATCGCCCCGCAATATGCAGCATGTCAGGGTTAATACCAGCAAGCAAACTCAAGGCAGTGGGGTGCTTATCATCCACGGTTGCACTCACGACACCATCAGGCTTGTTGAGCATGTAATATTGCTTTTGGTATTGCTGTAGAATCACCTCATTACAAACAATATGACTAAACTCATCAATTTGTAAGTCTGGTGCTTTAGCTAATTTGCCATCAACCAGGACTTTATTGTCAATCAATAACTGACGCACCGCTTTTTTCGACACCTGTAATGCACGAGCAATAAACTGATCTAACCGACCACGCTTAGACGCCATAAAACCTCATTAAGAGTGATACCAATTTTATTAAGAATACCTTATTCTGTAACAGGACTACATTAATAAGGAGTAACATGCTTTCGCAACCTGCTAGTACAGATTTGCGCCCAGACATGACCACAGCCGAATTTAAACAGGCGATAAAGTCACTGGACTTATTTTTACAAGAGAACATATTTCAAAGTGCCATTAACGACACTTTAAATAAGCGATCGCAGTTTTTCGACTCTCTATTATGCCTCCTCTGGCAAGCTCTCGAACTAGATGATAATCATATTTCGCTCAACGCCGTTGGCGGTTATGGCCGGCAAACCTTGCATCCGTTTTCAGACATTGATATCTGCATCATCCACGACGGGCAACTGTCTGCCAACGACGGCGCCAAAGTCAGCGGTTTTTTAACCCAATTATGGGACATAGGCCTCGACCTGGGCCACGCGGTACGTAGCCTAGAAGATACCTTCAAAGCCTGTAAAGAAGATGTCACCATTGCCACCAGCTTGCTTGAAATTCGTCATTTATACGGTAACACCAAGCACCAACAAATTGTGTTAGAGGCTTTGTACGGCCAGGATTTATGGCGAAGCCAAGCATTTTTTAATGCCAAACTGAGCGAGCAACAAGAACGCCATGCCAAAGCTCAAGGTACTTCATTTAGTATTGAGCCTAATTTAAAAACCAGCCCGGGTGGAATTCGCGATATTCAAACCCTCACCTGGGTTGCCCGTAAGCATTTTGGTGTAGCCAGCATGCAGTCATTACGTCGCTTTGGTTTTTTAACCAACGATGAATACTCAGAGTTAATGGAATGCCAACACTTTTTGTTTAGGGTGCGTTTTGCATTGCACCAAGCAGCGCAACGCTCAGAAAACCGTTTATTACTGCAACATCAAGCAGAAGTCGCCAGGTTAATGGGGTTTGGCGATAGCATGCCTATTGGTGAAAGCGGCAATATCGCCATAGAAAAAATGATGCGTCAGCTGTTTAGGGCCATGAAACGCATTGGTGAATTAAACAAAATTTTAATGGCGTATTTTCAGCGGGAAATCATCCCGCAGCTCAATCCACAAATCATCCCAATTAACGATAACTTTGAAATTGTCGACCAATACATCCACGTGCGTGATGAAACGGTATTTATTGATCGCACTCAAATCATGGCGTTGTTTGAGTTTATCGCGATTCATCATGACAAAATTATTGGCATTACCGCCGAAACCTTACGCTCGCTGCGTCAAGTAAGACGTCGCTTAATGGGCGACTTACAAGATTTTCAGCGTTGCCGAGAACAATTTAAAGCCATTTTTAACCATCCTCAAGGCATGGGATTAGCTATAACATTAATGCACCAGCATGGTATTTTGGCCTCCTATTTGCCGCAGTGGCGTGAAGTTGTCGGCCAAATGCAATTTGATTTATTTCATGCTTATACGGTCGATGAACACACACATAAAGTGCTTAAAAACATTTATGCCTACGGGAAAGACATTAAAACGCTCGATAAAGATTTAGCATTAGCAGCAGATATTTACCAAAAAATGTCCAACAAATCGACCTTGTTATTTGGGGCATTATTTCACGATTTAGCCAAAGGCCGCGGCGGCGATCACAGTGAACTCGGCGCGGTAGACGCCAACATGTTTGCGGTATTTCATGGCTTAAAAGTGTCGCAGCAAAAGCTCATAAGCTGGTTGGTAGAAAACCATTTACTCATGTCTATCACCTCTCAGCGTATGGACATTTACGACCCTGAAGTGGTGAACACCTTTGCCAAAAAAGTCGGCACATTAACCCGCCTAGATGCCTTATATTGTCTTACCATTGCCGATATTCAGGCGACTAACGATGATTTATGGAACGATTGGAAAGCATCATTATTAAAAGATTTGTACTTTATTACCCGTAAGGCATTACGTGGCGGCTTTGAAAATGTATTGCAAATTCGTACTCTGGTACGCGAGCACAAACAGGAGGCGTTAAACCTATTAAATGCAGACGAAACTACAACCGTAGCCATTAAAACCTTATGGAAACGCTTACCCATCGCGTTTTTTAGTAATGCCGAAGCAGAAGATATTGCCAGATACACTCAAGCGATATTGCTGCACAACCAAACCCCAGTGACTGACGGCGAATACAACACCTTAATATTACTCGATGACGCAGTAGTCAAAGGTTGTAGTGACGTATTTGTGTATACCAAAGACAGACATGGGTTATTTGTTAAATTATTTAATACTCTCGCGGCATTGCGTATTTCGGTAAAACAAGCGCAAATTGCTCGTACTAAAGATGGCTATGTCGTTGAAGCCTTTAAAGTGCTCGATTTTGATGAAAAACCGATCACTAGCGCCCAACGTCGTAAACAGGTAATGAATAAATTACATCAGGTATTAGACTTTGATGTCACCCTACCTAAAAAGCGTGAATCGAGGCGTCATCAAAGTTTCGACAACCAACCGAGTATCGAATTTTTGTATTCACGCAAATCCACTCGCACCTTAGTCAATGTATCAGCACTAGACACCAGTGATTTTATGGAGCAAATAGCCAGTGCCTTTAGAACACTTGATCTTAACATTCATTCGGCCACCATCAGTACGGTCGGTGAGCGCGCCGATAACGTGTTCTCAATATCCAACAAACAAGACCAACAATTAACTCCTGAAGAGCAACAACAATTAACCCTAGAATTGGCGAATGCCATTACGGGTTAGCCAAAATACAACAAAGGTAGCCATTGATTTGCACTTTGCTTTGAGCAAACCAATGGCTATGCGATAATCACAACAACTCCATTGTCGATTTTTAGGTCATCATGTCATCAGCGTTTACGTACACCAGCGAATATGTACTCGATAAAGCTTACTTTGAAGAATGCTATACCCAATCAGTCCCCGCCAAAGCGCCCCCTAAGCAATATCTTAAAACGGTGATATTTGCGTTGATTGGTTTAGCTATATTGCTGCTCGACAACATCAGCCAGTTAAGCATTAGCAGTAAAGAAACTTATTATTTAGGGTACTTTTTTATTGGTTTAGCCGTGGTCGAATGGCTAAGCATTCGCTTTAAAAAAACCTGGTGGTTATGGCGACAAATGATGAGTAAAGCGGCTGGAGACACAGTTACACTGGTCATCGACGATAACGGCATCCACAGCCAATCAACTCATGTGAATCAACAGATTTTATGGACTGATGTTTATCGTGTCACCCAGACTGAAGCAGGCTTTTTAATTGCCTTACAAAAAAGTACCACCTACTTATCTAAACGCTGCTTAGATGCTGCAAGTATCGACTTTATTGCCAGTAAACAATCGTAAAAAACGCTAAGATAATGATAATGCCTTGCTAACGCGTTGCTGAATATGGCTGAGCACATCCTGTTCAAACCAGGGGTTGCGGCTCAGCCAGATATTATTACGCGGACTTGGGTGCGGTAGAGGGAGACAAAGTGGCCCAAAGCTGCGCCATTGCTTTACCGTTTCGGTGAGGGTTTTAGGTTTGTTAGCGATATCGAAATCAACTAACTCACTATTAGTTAATGCATTAATCGTTAAGCGATGCTCACTTAAATAATACTGTTGCGCATATTGGCCAACTAATAACACTAATTCGACTTGAGTTAAGTGAGCTAATAATAATGCATGCCACTTAGGCGCGCACTCAGGCCTTGGTGGCAAATCACCCGATTGACCTTTTTTAGCTGTAGCCGCGCTATAACTCCCTGGATAACAAAAACCCATTGGCATAATGGCAACCTGCTTAGCATCGTAAAACACCTCACGGCTTACGCCTAACCACTCACGCAATCTATCGCCACTGGCATCATTGAAAGGAATGCCCGTTTCATGCACTTTACGCCCTGGCGCCTGGCCAATTATCAATATTTTTGCTTGAGGGTCGAGTTGCACCACAGGGCGCACGCCATGAGTTAATGAAGCCGCACAAAGCTGACATTGATTAACCTGCTTGAGTAACATCTCAAAATCGGTCATATAAATATTTTACACTCTATCCAAAGGAACTAAGCTGCAGTAGTATTTGTCAAAATAACAAAGTTCTCCCAAGAAGGAACAACCATGCCATCTCTTATTACTAGCACAACGATTACTAGCAAAACGATTATCCGCACTAGCCTCGCTGCATTATTTGCCAGTTGCGTCGCTGTCAGCTTTACCGCTAGCGCATTACCCGCCGCACCGCTGAAAGATGTTTTATCATTAAAAGAAGCCTGCCAACAAATCGCCATTGAAGACCAACTGCCAGAAGCTGAAGTGAGTGCATTTTTATTAGATTGCGTAAATGACCAATTAACCGAAATGGGCTACGAGCGCATAGCCAGCCTAGATTAAATTTCCAGCCAAGATTAAGCACACAGTCGCTTACCATACTGAAAAACGCCGTTAAGGCGTTTTTTTATGGCTATTACAGCATATAAAACCTTTAAAAAGCCTGGCAAAAAATTGTTATCGATGCACCAATGGCCACAAACCAAGATAACGATCGTAACGTGCCGTAATTAAGTAAATACATGGCATGGTAAACCACTCTCGCTACAACATGCACAATCGCTAATATGGCCACCACATCAGTGACGTTATTGGTGACTAATGCTGTTAGCACTGCAACCCCAAATACAATTAACGACTCAAATGCATTTTGATGCCCAGCGACTGCTCGAGCGCCAAAACCGGTTAATTGCGCTTGCTGCGCACGCGGATGGTTATTGTCATAACGGCCTAACTTAGCCATCGCCATCGCAACCGGCACTTTGGCGGCATATGGCAGTAACATGGCAATCAGTAAACAAATCAAAATGGTTTGCATGGTATCCCTTCTGTATTTCTTTTTTAAGTTATTAAGGTCTTGATGATCATCAAAACAATGGCCTGTAATCACTCGTTAAACAAATGCTGTGTGGTATTTTTCGATATTGCAGCGCATTCTTCCACCAACAAAACACCTATCTTTAAATTGTTTTTTATCAAACGGTTAAATATTAACGCTAGCTAAACTATATGATTTAGACACAAATACCAACCTGATTGATAGGTCTATCTATACTTTATCTTGAAAGTTATCCCCCCCCAGCACGGTCAATACTGATAACTCCTAACAAGTGTGGTAGCTGCAGCAAATCAAACTTGTCACGAGTCAACAAGAATAAGCAGTAATCACACAATCAACATTGTAAGGAAGACAATATGAATACCAAAGCACAAACCAGCTTAACTGGCGCAGCACTCGCATTGGCTATGGCCAGTTTATCGGGTCAGGCAATGGCTGCAGAAACCAGTACGGCGCCAATGGCCGCTGGTGAAACAGATCTAGTACATTGTTACGGCGTTAACGTCTGTAAGGGTCACAACGATTGTAAAACAACCGACAACGCCTGTGGCGGTCAAGCGAGCTGTAAAGGTACAGGCTTTGTGGGCATGCCATCTAAAGCGTGTGCCGATGTGGGTGGCACACAAAAAGATGACTGGGTTGGCAAGGTCACTAAAGCTGATTTAGTACATTGTTACGGCGTTAATGTCTGCAAAGGCCATAATGATTGTAAAGGCGCTGATAACGCCTGTGGTGGCATGGCAAGCTGTAAAGGCACTGGTTTTGTTAACACTACAGCAAAATCTTGTGCCGATATTGGCGGTAAAACAAGCTAATTGTTTTAAGTTAGTTTATCTCAATAGTTAAACTTAAGGTTGATGGCCCTAGCGCCCCGATTCCAACTAGGGCATCAACCTGTTAACCATAATGATGGGATCGCTCAATGCCAGAATCAATAATAAAACAAGACTTTCTCGGATTTGGATTGGGGTTACGCACCGATCATTTCGAGCATATTTTACAACACCAACCAGATATTGATTGGTTTGAGGTGTTGTCTGAAAACTTCTTAGTTGCCGGCGGTAAACCGCGTTACTATCTAGAAGCGATTGCCGAACAATATCCTGTGGTAATGCATGGCGTGTCGATGTCAATTGGCAGCACCGACCCCTTAGATATGGACTATCTTAAAGCCTTAAAAAAACTCAGTAACGACATTCAACCAAAATGGATTTCAGACCATATTTGTTGGACATCCATTCATGGTGTTAATAGCCACGATTTATTGCCTCTCCCCTATACCGAAGAAACCGTTAACCATGTGGCAGAGCGAGTGCGCCAGGTTCAAGATGTGTTAGGCCGCCGAATATTACTCGAAAATGTGTCGAGCTATTTGTCCTATCAAGATTCAACTATGGACGAATGGGACTTTTTAAGCCAAGTAGCTGAAGCGGCAGATTGCCTAGTGTTACTCGATATTAATAATATTTATGTCAGCGCCCGTAATCATCATTTTAATCCACTCGACTATCTTAAAAAAATCGACCCTCGCCGGGTACAACAATTTCATTTAGCAGGCCACAGCGATTACGGCGATTATGTTATCGACACCCATGACCACGATGTGCCGACGTCTGTTTGGACACTATACCAGGCAGCACTTGAGCGCTTTGGTCCCATTAGTACCATGATAGAACGCGATGCCAATATTCCGCAATTTCCTGCGCTTTATGATGAATTACGCCAGGCTAAACACATTGCCGAACTCACCTTTGCAGACAGTGCCCAAGCAGAATTTCACACCTTAAGTCAGTCTCGATTTGGTCATCAATCACAAACAAGTGATCATAAAGTAGATAATAAGCCAATATTGCGGGTACCATCATGAGCCGCTTAGCTGAAATACAGCAGCAGTTTATGGCGTATTTATTGTCAGATGAGACCAACAACGACCACAATAAATGTCAATCCGCTATGCAGGCTAATATGTCTCAACAAGCAGGGATAAGCGCAGATATTCGCTTAGCGATTTACGCCAATGCATATCGAATTCGACTAAAAGAAACCATTGAAACCGACCATGAAATACTGGGCCGCTATTTAGGTGATGATCTGTTCGATAAGATGGCTGCTGACTACACGCGCGCGCATCCATCGGCCAATCAATCTCTGAGGCAATTTTGTGATGCTTTGCCCGATTTTTTACAGCAAGATTTATTTTTTAAACAACATCCTATTATTGCCGATTTAGCACGATTTGAACGACGCTTACTTAATGCTTTTGACGCCGCCGACAGCACTAGCGCGAGCTTTAGTGATTTGCAGGCTATATCGCCAGAGTTGTGGCCTAATTGTTGTTTGCGCTTTCATCCCAGCGTACAAATATTTACTTGTAGCAGTAATGCCGTCGAAGCCTGGCAAGCATTAAAAGCCGATTCCACGCCACCCGCACCTGATTACCAGTCAACTAGAGCCTGGTTACTATGGCGCGGCCAAACACGCTTAACCGAATTTGCCTCCCTCACCGCAGCACAACATGCCTTATTACTGGGCTTTATTCAGGGCAACAACTTTGCCGAGCAGTGCGAACAAATGCTCGAATGGCACGACGAACAATCAGCCCCAATGATGGTATTGCAGACCATGCAAACCTGGTTTCAACAGGGATTAATTCGCGCGGTAGTGAGTGATTAACTGTGATTGATAAAAGGCGGGCAGTTAGTCCACAATTGAGCTCCGATAGTCGCCAAAGAAACGTCTTGAACTAACCTTCAAGTCCTCGCTAAAGTGGCAACCATACTTTAACACTTAAACCGCCTTCTGGGCGGTTTTGCATACTCATTCGCCCGCCATGCGCTTCTATTATTTCACGGCACAATGGTAAGCCAATGCCAGTACCCGACTGTTTGGTGGAATAAAAAGGTAACAAGGCTTGTGACAATACCTCTGAAGACATGCCAGAGCCGAGATCATCTACCTTAATCAATAATCCGCTCACAGGGTGAGTAGTTTCTTCAAATGCCAATGACACGCTGTCTTTGTCTGCTCCCGATTCATGGGCATTTTTAAGTAAATTAATTAACACTTGCTCTAATTGCACCGCGTCGAGCTTGATGTCTAAGGTTGGCAGCGGCGTTAATAGCTTAAACGAATATTGCTGGGTCAATTGTTGCGTCATACGCGCCCAGTCGACCAGCACTTTTTGCGGTAAAGGTAACTTAGCAAATTGTGCATAGTGAGAGATAAACTGACTTAAGTGACTGGTGCGGTTTTCGATGGTGTCAAAAATGAGCTGCAATTTAGAATTATCTAAATGCTGAGTTAACAACTTACCCGAGTTCACCATCGACGCGATTGGCGCAACCGAATTATTAAGCTCATGGCTGATAATCCGAATCACCTTTTTCCATACCGCCACTTCTTGGCGATTTAGCTCTTTGGTCAGTTGGTTGAGCAAAATTAAATGATGTTGTTGGTTATTCTGGGTAAAACGACCACGGGAAATATGCCAGGTTTCAACATCGCCGTCTGTTACATTATCCCCAGCTTCACCTGCCTCGTTATCCGTCATTGCAAACAGCCCTTCTTGCTCGCTGTTTAAGGCATTTTTGAGCGAGTCAGGTAACATTTCAGCCAACTCTGGCATTAACATACCTTCAACGTTAACCCCATGGTTAAATAAATGTCTTGCGGCGCCATTGGCATAAATAACCCGCTGAGAATCATCAATCAATAACATCACATTTGGCGAGTTCTGGATGACTTTATCTAGCATTAACTCACGCTGGTAAATAAATTGACGCTCACTGCGCAGCTTGGCAGACGCTTGGTTATATAAATGCACTAGGTTATCAAGCTGTGGTTCACCATAAGGATGCAAAGACACGCTAAAATCGTTGTCTTTAAAATTAAGTAAACCGATTTCAAGTGCTTGCAAGCTATCGCTTAATCGTTTTGTTAGCCAGGTGCTGCAAAAATAGCAAACCACCAGCATCACAATCAGCGCTAACCATAAGGCGCTGTCACCCAGGCTAAACCATACTAGCGCGCCAGAAAGTACCCCTAGCAGGCAGCTAAGCATATTGGTTAACACCAGTTTAGTTCGCAGCGACAACATCATGATTTAGTGTCTCGAATACCAAATTTATCCATACGCCGATACAAGGCCTGACGGCTTAAACCAAATGACTTAGCCACTCTGGCAATAACACCATTATGTTGAGTTAATGCCGCTTCTATTTGCTGTTTATCAGGCTCATTGATTAAGGGCGCATTATCTTGCAACTCAACGGGTGGAGTAGAAAAAGATGGGCTTAGATTATTATGGCTCGCACCCGCTTCAATTTGATCTGCAGGCAATGTGTTTAAACCAAAGTCATGAATGGTTAACTGTGCCGATGTGGCCAGTAATGACGCCCGTTTGCAGGCATTTTCAAGCTCGCGTACATTACCAGACCAGCAATGAGTAATTAACGCCTGTTGGGTTACTTTATCTAGCGTAAACTGCTCGCCCATAAAATGACTAATAAGCGGTAAAATATCATCTTGGCGCTGTTTAAGCGGCGGCACACTGAGCTCAATCACGTTTAAACGATAAAACAAATCTTCACGAAAGCGTCCATTGGCAATGTCATCGGCAAGGTCAGCGTTGGTCGCACTAATCACCCGCACGTTCACTTTACGGGTTTGATGACTACCTAAACGTTCAAACTCACCAGTTTGCAATACCCGCAATAGTTTTACTTGGCCAGACAATGGCAAATTACCAATCTCGTCTAAAAATAATGTGCCCCCATCGGCGGCTTCAAATCGGCCCATGCGGGTTTTATTGGCGCCGGTAAATGCGCCAGCTTCAGCACCAAACAGCTCTGCTTCTAATAAGTCCATTGGTAACGCCCCAATGTTGACCTTAATAAAAGGCTTATCTTTAAGCGGCGAGTTAGCCTGTAAAATGTCGGCTATTTTGTCTTTGCCGGCGCCATTTGGACCAGTGATCATCACCGACACATCAGAGCGTGCCACTTGTAAGGCTAAATCGACACAACGCTGCATTGCCCCACTGGCAAACACAAGCCCACATAACTCAGCACCATTAATGGCCGACATTCGGTCACTGTGGACCCGGGTTAGTTGATTGTTTTGTTGTGATAAACGGTATATCGACAACAAATTAGCGATGCTGGTTAATAACTTGGCATCATCCCAGGGTTTACCCATGTAATCGGCCGCACCGGCTTTAACCAACTCCACTGCGGTTTCTAACTGAGTCCAGGCGGTCATTAAAATAATTGGTAAATTTGGCTGTAACTGACGCAAAGCATAAAACAGTTGCTTGCCTTCTTCACCCGAGGTGGTGTCGCGGCTAAAGTTCATGTCTTGAATGACCAGGCAGATCTCTTTATTGCTAACAATATCAATGGCATCATCGGGCGAATGACAATAAATGGCATCATAGCCATGCAACTCAATCATCAGTGCAAGTGCCTGGCAAATAGCGTGGTTGTCATCAACAATTAAAATAGTATCCATTACGATGATATGGCTCTCATTGAGTAATTTGTAAATAACGGTAGCATTAAGCTACCGTAAAACAACATAAAATTCGAATAACAATCGCGAACTTACACACTGCGCGTTGCCATGGCAGGCGAAATATTCGCAGCTTTAGATGCAGGCACGATTACCGCCAACGTTGTTACCACTAGTAAGCCAATCACTGAGACAAGCGGATAAATCACTGGCACCATAGGTAAACTATATAGCGACATTAATTGCTGACCCAAGACTAAGGCTAACATGCCACCAATCACGCCACCCACAATACATATCAAGTAGTTTTCCACCATAAAATATTGAATGATGTCTCTTTTTTTAGCGCCAAGGGCACGTCGAGTACCAATTTGTTTGGTGCGACGTTGAATATTAAACATCACCATACCCGTTAATCCTAGCGCGGTAATCAGTAACAGTAAGATCACCATAATACTTAATACTGTCGCCATTAAACGATGGTTACTGTAGGTGAGATTTTTTATCTCACTGAGTGTTTGAAAATGATCTAACACTCGGTTTGGATTTTCAGCATGCAGCGCTTTACGGATGGTTTCTTCTAATGCAGGAATATGCTCAGGCAATGCCCGCACCATATAAGATTTATTACTGCTGCTGCCACCAAAATCGATATTTTGGATCACGCTGTATTCAAAGTTTTCATGGTCAATCCAAGCCCCTTGTAGCTTATCGACCACACCAATAATGGTGACGGCTTGTGCGCCCTGATACATGGTTTTACCCAGCGGTGATTCTTCCCCCCAAAAAGCCTTAGCGAGGGGCTGCGATACTAACGCCATCATGCCGCTGTCATCTAGGTTGGTATTAATTTCATCGGCGGTAAAGTTTCGCCCGGCAATTAACTTAGCGCCCATCACATTGAGTAAGTGCTCATTACCTAAGTAAAAGGCAAAACCAGGGGTGCCTTTAGCCGTGTCAGCATCAGGGCCATCAACATAGCGATCCATCCAACCGCTGTCGCTTAATGGCAACATATTGCTATAACTGGCATCAATCACATTGGGCAGCGAACGTAAAATTTGTTGGTCTACTTGGTTTTGTTTTATGTTGTCGATTGCAGGATCAAAGTTGTACATACTAAACGTGAGTATTTGTTCTTCTGCATAACCCGATTCACGCTGCATTAACGACAAGCGTTCGTTAATAATAAAACTCGCATTGGACACAATCGCCACAGATAAAATGATCTGCAACAGTAATAAAATCGGCGCGCTTTTACTGCGCATTAAACTGGATAAAATCGGTTTGATATGTAACATGGTGATGTCCTTATTTAATCCGTTATTGAGTTTTTAAATACACACTAGGTTTAGTGCGGCACACCACCCATGCAGGATAAACTCCTGCCAAAACCGCGGTAGAAATAGCAATTAACGGGGTAATAATCCACATACTTGCATCAAGGCCGGTGACACTTTGGTCCATTGAAAAATAACTGTGTAGCGCGGTTAACGAGCCCCAAGCCCATAACAACCCTACCACTCCACCAATAAAGCCAATCATGCCCACCTCAACCATGTACTGACTAAATATCTGCCCACGGCTGGCACCAATAGCGCGTCGAACACCCACTTCTGGTGCGCGCTTTAAAAATTTAGTCAGTAACAGCCCAAGAATATTGACCAGGCACACGCTTAAAAACAGCAAGCTTAAACCGACCAGAATTTTGTTGTCTTCTGGCACCACATTACTGTCTTCAAGCCATTTATCGATATCGCTAATTTGCACGGCTTCTGCAGGGGTTTTAGCGGTATCAGTAAAGCGACCAATAGCACGTTGCTGCTCAACATAACGGGTTAACCAACTGTGGTAGTTTTGCTTTTCATCTTCGCTGTTAAGCTCTGTCCAAAACTGAATCCACACTTTCTCTGATGCTAAGCGGTCGCTGTAAGTGAGCATGGGTTCGAACTTCCAACCACTAGTGTTACCCCACACATCAAATTCTTCCTGTCCTGTTAACGAGAACGGAATAAATATTTCTTCTGCGTCATTAAAGGCACCATTGAGCGGATCGTAATATTTAGGTTGTGGATTCCAGTCTTCAATCACCCCCACAATCTGGTACGGTTTACGGTCTAAAAATACTGTTTTACCCACACTGTTTTTGCCTTCAAAAAAGCGTAGGTTTAACTTTTGGCTAATCACCACTTGATACGCGGGGCGCAAATCAACGCTGGCGTCCCAATAACTGCCATATAAAAATGGCACCGAAAAAATCCTGAAAAAGTCTCTGTCGGTCACCCGCACACTTTGTAAAACTGGCTCAATTTTTGGGTTGTCAGACTGCAACGCTAAACCGGTCCGATAAGTCGCCGCTTTTAGGTTTAATTCATCGTTATTACGCAAGTTCATTGCATCGGTGTAGGTGATGCTTGAAATAAACTCATCCCAGGTATCTAGGCCTTGGCTCCAAAGCTGCACCGAATTAATCACTTCACTACGCTCACCAGCCGGGTTATAAGACATGGTTTTATACACATTTAACGTGGTAATGGTAATGCCGATCCCAATCGAAATAGCCAACACCATTAACATCGATAACATCGGTGTTTTACGTATACTTCGCCAGGCTAAATCGCAATAATAAAAAAACATAGTGTTCCCCTTAGCGAGTGCCGGTAGCCGCTGATTGGTACATCGAAAAATCACACACTTGGCCATCGACAATTTGAATATTGCGCTGAGCACGGCGTGCCAATTCCGAGTCATGTGTCACCATAATAATGGTGGTGCCTTGTTGATTAATATTCTCTAAAAGCTCCATCACCTGGCGCGCCATTAAACTGTCTAAATTTCCTGTGGGTTCATCGGCGAGTAAAAAGCGTGGTTCGCCTGCTAACGCTCGCGCAATGGCCACCCGCTGCTGTTGTCCGCCAGACAATTGTGTCGGTAAATGCTTCATCCGCGCACCTAAGCCGACTTGCTCTAACGCGGACTCAACTCGGCGCTTACGCTCGCTGGCATTCATACCGCGATAACGCAAAGGCACCTCAACGTTTTCGGCTAAATTAAGATCGGGAATTAAATTAAAACCCTGAAAGATAAAACCAATTTTTTCATTACGCACTTTAGCGCTGTGGTTATCACTTAAATTAGACACATTCACGCCATCAAGGCTGTATTCGCCCGAACTAAAGCCTTCGAGCAAACCTGCAATATTCAAAAAGGTGGTTTTACCTGAACCAGAAGGCCCTGTTACCGCAACAAACTCGCCCTCATTCACTTCAAGGTTAAAATCGCGTAGCGCGTGGGTTTCAACGAGGTCGGTTTTAAACACCTTGCTGATATTTTTCATCGATAACATATTGGCTTCCTTGGTTTATTAGGTTGTTGCATTCCAGTGCTTCTACTGCGAATGTCTTACTCGTCTGAATACTAATGCTCAATTGAGTCATGTAAGAACAGCGCTAAGGCGATGTTATTACTCTAAATGGGCTAAAACTGCAGATTAACTTTAAGCATGTCGTTAATATTAATGTGCAAGCTAAACGCTGAATTGATGTCTATTAATCGCGTGCTGGCATGGCTGCTAATATCAATTAATTGCAAACTAACCGATAACCAATCTGTATGATTATCAATACGATAACTCACAGCCATTGCAAGAATAAATAACGCCGCTAGCGCGATAAGCTGTCTACGTTGAATAAAAGTCATGGAATGTCCTTACTCAGTTAAGTGTCTGTTAATTTACTTGTTTATCGACTTAGCTATCTGATTTGAATCGTGGGATCATTTTTAAAGGTTTCGGTGCCAGATATCACCCATACATCACCTTCTTCACCACCTTCAAGCACTTCAACCTGGCTCATACTGCGAGCGCCCAATTTAACGGCTTTCTTTTGGGCGATAGCCTCGTTAACTTGGTAAGCCACTTCGCCGCCCATATTGAGAAAATCACCGCGTTTGACGATTAATACATTAGGTTTGTTTTCCAGTAAGACTCGGGCAGACAGGCGCTGGTTTTGACGTAAAGACAAGCTGTCACTGTTAGCAAAACGCACTCTTGCAGTCACTTCGCGGTTTCTCACTTCGGGTGAAATAGACGACAACTGCCCAACCACATTCAGGTTGCCAAAACTCAACTCGACATCCATGCCTAATCCCAGTTCATCGGCATAAGACTCGGGTACAGCAAGCTCTGCTTCAAAGGCGGTTAAATCCACAACGGTTAACATCGGCTGACTCGCACCAATACGGGCTTTTTGTTCCACCAGCCAGTTGCCAATAATGCCGTTCACTGGCGCAACAATATTCAGCGCATTCGCTTGTCGTGTAAGTTCGCGTACCACTAAGGCCTGACGCTGAACTTCAAGGGTACGGTTTTTAATTTCAAAACTGAGGGTATCGCGCATTAACTCAACTTCTTGCTGGGCATGTTTGTGCAACAGTTTGGCTTTATGTAAATCATCTTTGCTTTTTTCAAAATCAATTCTGCTGATCAAGCTTGATTCAATCAGTTGATCGCCACGACGGCTTTCACGTTCTGCCGCTTCTAAATCTACTTTCGCCATGTCTAAAATCTGGCTGACGCGCAGTTGCTCTCGGCGGGCATCTAACTTAGCCCGCTCAAGGCTGCCTTGCATACCTTCAAGTAATGATTGCTGTTGCTGCAACTCGCTTTGCAAACGTGGGCTTTCAACCTTCGCCACCACTTGCCCAAGTTCAACCTCATCACCAGGTTGGCTTAATAGCGTCACCACACCTTCTTCAGTGCTGTATAAAATCGGCGCATTGGCGGCGACAATTTTACCTGTGGTGGCAATGTCTCTCACTAGGGTGCCACGAGTGAGCGTTGCCATGCGTAAATCGGCGCCATCAACTGAACGCTGGTTACTGTCGTGACTAAAACTTGCCCACACTAACGCGCTCATCAATATGGCGCCACAACCTATTATTAAAGGTAGGCGCAGCTTGCGCCCTAGCTTCGGCGCTACAAGGGTATCTTGGCTACTTGTGTCTTTAATCATCTCAAATCCTTAGGTAACACGTTGACAGCACGTACTACTTCACGTTTATACCCAGGATAAAGCACAAGCCATGCCAATAGTTATTTGTTGTTATTTTTCATAAAGATAATGATTTAAAGCGATAGCCGAACACGTTAAAAGTGTCCGCGGACAGATTTAAAAACTGTCCGATAATGAGGAAAGTGTCCGAGCGGACACTTGGTTTGCTTTGTACTTATGTACTTTTTGTATCTATGGCCTACGGCCACTAACGCTTAAGATCGCAAGGTTCCACCCTGCACAGGCCAAATACGGCGTCTTTCCGGCAATGTTTTTGAGCCGGAATCCAGGTGTTTGTCCTTTATGGCCTGCGGCCACTAACGTCGTGGCGCTTCGCCCACACCAGCGACTGACTCGTTTTTGAACAAAACTTATTAACCCCTTCTCGTCGTCCCGGCAATGCTTTTAAGCCGGGATCCAGGTGTTTGTTTTGCTTTATACTTTTTGTTCTTTATGGCCTGCGGCCACTAATGTTTAAGACTGCAAGATTCCACCTTACAGCGGCCAAATACGGCGTCTTTCCGGTAATGCTTTTGAGCCGGAATCCAGGTGTTTGTTTTGCTTTGTACTTTATGTGCTTTATGGCCTGCGGCCACTAACGTCGTGGCGCTTCGCCCACACCAGACCAAGAGGAAACCAACGGCTGTTCCCTCTTGGAGCTCCCAGCCGCCACATCAAAATTATCTGAAAAGCGATAATTTCGCGACGTGGATCAATCCATCTTCTGACCGCGTTTGTAGCCTGCTTCGGCCTTATTCGAAAATGCTAACGCTTCAGATGGGGCGTCCCTTCCCCTCTAAAGCTAGCCAGACATCCATGTCTGGGCTCACGTCATTTTCTTCAACGGCCTCAAGTTCAGAGTTGAATTTGAGCATTTGAAAGCTAAGACCAACTCGTTTTTGGACAATGTTTAGTTAGATATCCAACTCTAATCGAGGAGTTTCGGATTAAAATACCTATGAGATAATGTCGATACCATTTACGCACTAGATGACATGTATTTGGTTCATTATAACGATCTTTCAGTTTTACAAAAGTTTTTAACAATTGGAGATTTAGAGCATATATTCGGTTATCGATTGGGTGTTCTTCTATTGTATCAAACCACTATTGATACAATAGAAGGAATACTGGTAAAAGCTCTTCAATAGCATCATATTGTATAACTTACTATTACAGGGATTAATATTGAATGAAGGAAAAATTACACGGCGCTGCACTCGCAATAGTAGCGGTTACCTGCTTAACATTGTTGGCTGTCTTGATTGGCGCCGTAAGCCCTACTTGGAGCGACAGAATGTCATGGGTATTCACCATACTGGGCGGCGGAGCGGCATTTCTAGGTTTGATTTTGGCGGTATTAGCGTATAGCCAATGGAAAATTCAGTTTAAAGCCGAACACTTAGATAAGGCGATGGAGTTAGCTGTAAACAGACTCAACCTCACCAAAAATTTACCGGGCATCTCTGTAGAAATGTTATACCCGAGTCACAAGGTTTACGACGCACTACTTGCCGCAGATTCAATTATTGTGAAAGTAATTTATGAGTACGCTTCCCCCCATTTAATTAATGAGATTGAGCAGTACTTACTAAAAGAGCATACAGATGATAAATTTACGGATGAGCAGCTGGTCATTGCAATATTTGAGGAAGCCTTTGAAAAGCAAAATGTAATGCTTAAAGAAATTTGTAATATTCGAGACTCCTTCTATATAGAACACAGGCTCTAGGATAAGAGGCTAAAAAAGGCCACAATACGGAATGGGACTAAGACATTGAAAAAGCCGTTGTCTTAAGCGGTTAGAAGTGTTGATGCTCATCGCTGTAATTATCAAGTTTAAATTGCACAGTTTTTCTGAAAGCAATGAGTTAGTGCCTTTCATGGATTAGTATAGGTAGGCCACATAGCTTGTTATTTAGCTGTGCTGCTTACCGGCTGTAACCTACTTTGGGGCACAAATGAGATACGTATCTTGCTTGCAACAGTCCAAATTCAACTCTGAACTTGAGGCCGTTGAAGAAAATGACGTGAGCTAGCCATGGATGGCGGGCTAGCTTTGGAGGGGAAGGGACGCCCCACCTGAAGCGTTAGCATTTTCGAATAAGGCCGAAGAACACTCAGACGAAGTTAAAAGCTGAATAATTTTCCGTCGCAATTTTTTCGCTCATCAGAAAATGTTGCCGGAACGGCAGGGGTGATCCAAGAGGGGATTGCTGTTGATCCCCTTTTGGCCCGTGCAGGGTGGAACCTTGCGATCTTATTTCAAACGAAGTTTGAACATTCTGGTATGGCCGCAGGCCATAAGAAACAGTGCACAAACTCACCAGTTTAACCCATCTACCCTCTTACTTTATCCAACGCTTCACAAACCGCATTAACACCTAATATGGCTCTGGGTGTTGCGCGGTGCAGTAAGTCTGCATCGAATTGATAAATATGCTGGTTTTTTACTGCGGGGAGCTCTGGCCAATCGGCCCAGTTAATGCCTAATACGTTGCCTTCATCCTGGCTTTGTAAAATCACCTCTGCACCGGTTAGCAATACATTTTCGATGCTAATTTGTGGGTATTCGCTGGCGGCGTCATAAAATACATTTTCACCGTGGCACACTTCAATCAAGTTTTGGATCCAACTCCCCTTAGCCACTGTCATAACTGGGGTTGACCATAATTGATAAAACACTTTTACCGCTGGCTTAGCTTGATTTTGACTTTTTATATCGGCTAATTGCTGACGATAATTTGCCGCGACTTTATTGGCAATCGCTTCGTGTCCTGTCAATTGGCCAAGCAGTTCAAGGTCGCTTGCGACGTCAGCTAACGTTTTAGGGTCGCTATTAACCACCTTAAAGCCTAAATCTTGCAGTTGCTTGATGTCTTCCATTTTATTGCCGCTTTGCCACACGACGACTAAATCTGGATTTAACTCAATGACTCGCTCAATTTGCACCCCGTAATACCCGCCTATGCTGGGGATATTTTTAGCTTGTTCTGGGTAATCGGCATAATCAGTGGTGGCAACAATGGCATCCCCTGCACCAATGGCGTAAAGCATTTCAACACTTTGCGGTGACAAAGCAATAATTCGTTTAGCGGGCACTACTGGCTCTGCACCGTTTACCAACAGCTCATTAGCCGACACTGTTGCAAAAGCCGTTGAGAGTACACTTGGTAAAATAATTAACGTAAACGCCATCGACAACGAAACAAATAAACGTAACAAAAGGATATCCTTAACAGCTTAAGTAACAGATCAAAAATGATAAAATGGCTTATTCGACCAGTTTATCTGGCCAACCATAGTGATCAATATAATTAACTAAATTTTTAGGTCGATAATTATTGTCATTCAACCAACGAGTTTTCACTGATTTATGTAAAACAATCGGCACTAACTCTGGATCTAATTGACGTAGAAAACGTTTTTTAACCCGATAAAAACTACGATAAGAATCGTGAATATCAGCCATGGGATTAGGCAACAAAGTATCAGACAAATGCAGTTCAACCGTTAACTTAAACATTTTGGCTTGGTTTAGCATCCACTGTAAGGCAATGTCCGACAAGGTACTACCATCGCGATCAGGCGCACAGCTACCACCAATATTACTGTGGGCTCCAGCAAACCACACTTGTTGAATATCAATGCCACTGCGAGGTTGCCAAATAGTGGGTTCAAAATCGCTACGATGTTCATCTAGTGCCAAAGCATGGCGCGCCACTTTAACATTATGCCCAAGCTTGGTGTCGTAAAACTCATCTTTGTCTTCAAATAGCCCTAAAAATGACACCGGGATGCCCATTGCGCCCACGGTATCCCACACGCCCACAAAAGCCACTTCGCGCGATGGATGAGAATGTTGTTGTCTAAATTCAACCGAGCGCTCACCTTCTGGCGCAAACGGTTTCGATTTCATTTTATAGTGTTCAAATGCCTGTTGAATCAATTTGGCATCGGGGCGAGTGATTATTCCGCAATTATTAATTAAGCCGCACAAACAGCGCACCGTGTAAGCGCCACGGCTAAAGCCAAATAAATAAATGTCATCACCTGGGGAGTAGTTTTGCACGATATAGCGGTAGGTATCCATAATGTTTTTATGTAAGCCACGCCCCGTTGCGCCGCCGATTAATGCGTCATGATATGAGCCGATGCCCCAATCATAAAACACCTGTTGCGGCACACCATCATCACCTAGTGGTTTAATCGCTCGGGCAAGTTTGAGTACATTGGTCGCGTGATCTTTTTCAAGATCCTTTTCAGGCCGATTCCATGTACCATCGGCACAAATTACAATTCGTTTTTTCATCACTTTCTTTGCTCCCTGCCTAAGTCGTCCAGTCATAGTCGTCCTGTCATCACTATAGACTAAAAGCCAATTTGAACCCGACAAAAAATGGCCAATACTCGACAATTAACCCTCAGCATAAGGAACCGCGAAATGATCAATGCAGAGCAAAGTGTATTAATGATTGTTGACGTGCAAGGAAAGCTTGCCCAAGTGATGCAACAATCGTCCATGTTACATCAAAAACTGACCGTATTAATTCAAGGGGCGCAACTTTTTGATATTCCTATTATTTGGTTAGAGCAACTGCCAGATAAACTAGACCACACGAGTGAAGAGTTAGCACAAATACTCTCAAAAACGACTCAACCCATCGCAAAACAACATTTTAGCGGCTGGCATTGTGATGAAGTAAAGCAACAGCTCAACACATTAAACCGTCGCAACGTTATTTTGGCAGGGATTGAAACCCACGTGTGTGTATACCAAACCTGCCAAGACCTACAGGCCAACAACTTTCAAGTGCATGTGGTAAACGATGCGGTGTCATCAAGAGAGTTAGAAAACAAAACCCTAGGAGTACAAATGATGCTAAACGATGGCGCTAAACTCACTAACGTTGAGTCGCTATTGTTTGAGTTACAACATGTTGCCCAAGGCGAGCGCTTTAAGGCATTACTCAAGCTGATAAAGTAGCCATATGATGCCAGTATGAGTATGATGTTAAGCACAAATATAACAATAACATCATACTGCTATGCACTCATTTGATCGGCCCATTATTATTTTATCCGCACCACGTTCTGGCAGTACCCTACTGTTTGAAGTGCTGTCAAAAAGCCAATCGCTGCATACTATTGGCGGTGAAAGCCATGCATTGATTGAAACCATTCCTAAACTCAATATTGCCTATCGTCAATTTAGCTCTAATGCCTTGAGCGCTGACGACATTGACGATGAGTTAGCTCAGCAATTACAACAACGCTTTAGTGATGAGTTGCGAGACAGTAAAGGCCAAAAGCCTAAAACATCATCGGTTAGACTGCTTGAGAAAACCCCTAAAAACAGCTTACGAGTTGATTTTTTTAATGCGCTATTTCCAGATGCGTTGTTTATATACTTAGTGCGCGAGCCCAAAGAAAATATCAGCAGCATTATGCAAGCCTGGCGTTCTAATAAATTTGTGACCTACCCTAACCTTCCCGGTTGGGATAAACGTCACTGGTCACTGTTATTACCTCCAAACTGGCAAAAATTAAACCAACAACCGTTGCACAATATCGCGGCGTTTCAATGGCAAGCGGCTAACGATGCCATTATGAGTCAATTGCAAAAGTTACCCACCGAGCGTTGGTGCATGTTGTCGTATGACCAATTAGTGTCTCAACCTGAGCAAACAGTGAAAGCACTGTGTGAGTTCACTGGCATTGAGTTTGACCCAGATTTAGCCGCCCTATGCAGCCAACCGTTACCGCATTCGCGCTACACGATTACCACACCTAAAGCCAATAAGTGGCTAGACAATTATCACGACATTGAAAAAGTATGGCCCAATATCGCCAATACCCTTGATCATATTAATCAACATTTGAGCGCACATTACCAACCTGTTTTTGAAGCACAATGGCAAGTGCATGACGTTGCACCGCCGCCACAGCCTAAGGCTGACTTTGCTGCAGTGCCACGTAATAGCCCATGCCCATGCGGCTCAGGTAAACGTTTTAAACAATGCCATGGTGCATTAAGTTAATTTATAGAGAGTCATATAATGAAGTTACCTCATGAATTTTATCAGCTCCCTTACCGCTTTGATGTGCCTAAACTCATTGAAGAAATTAGCCAATTTACCGAAGACGATTGGGTGACTCACCACGAGGGATTTCAAGGCAATTCGGCCATTCCATTAATATCGGTCAATGGTGAGTTTAATAACGATTTTAAAGGGCCAATGAAGCCAACTGCCGCGCTTGAAAAAAGCCCCTATATTAAGCAAATATTGGCCTCATTTGGCGAAGTATTGAGTCGTTCACGCTTAATGCGTTTAGCGCCAGGCGCACAAGTACCATTGCATTCAGACATTAATTACCATTGGTATAAACGGGTTCGAGTGCATATTCCTATCACCACCACCGAACAGGTTCAGTTTTATTGTCATGATAAGCAAGTGCATATGGGAGCTGGAGAATGTTGGATTTTCGACTCGTGGAAATACCATAAAGTTGAAAATAACAGCGATCAATATCGAGTTCATTTAGTGATAGACCTGGCAGGTTCAAGTGCATTCTGGCGAACAATATTTAACCACTCACGGGCAATTGTTGCCTCGCAAACGCCGCCATTAGCTTGTAGCAGTCTCGATTATCAGCCAGAGGCCCAGCCTGAAATCATCACCGAGCAATATAACGCGCCTATTATTATGCCGGTCGCTGAAGTGGAATACTTAACCAACGAGCTGCTTGCAGAAGTAAAGCATAATCCACAAAATCCAGCGGCCGAAATTGATGCGTTTAATCTATTAATTGCCGATTTTGTTGCCGATTGGCGCATGCTATGGCTGCAGTTTGAATGCCAGCAACAAGGTTGGCCGCAGTATCATGCCCTGCGTGAGCACACCATGAAAAAAGCCATGCAACAGGTGCCGTCACTACAATTAACCTACTCTGGCTCTGCGGTTAAAGCATTTGAGCAATTAGTGATTGTGGCGTGTATGAATATCGAACTAAGCCAAACTCGTCAAAGTCCGCCTCATCAAGCCGCTCAACCTAGACCTACGTCTCAACCTAAACCTGAACCTCAATCTCAATCTCAATCTCAAGCGAGCGTAATGAAACCTTCGGCGACGGCGGCAGATCAACAGGAGATTACAGCACCGCCAACACGCAATAGCCCTTGCCCTTGTGGCAGCGGTAAGCGCTATAAAACCTGCCACGGTAAAATGAGTTAATACCACCCTTAAAAAATCATTAAATAACAAAGGCGCCATATCGGCGCCTTTGTTATTAACATTCCATCGTTTATGTATTGGCGAATAAAGTCACATCGTTGTTAACCAAAAAACTGCTGCGCTGCTTTTTGAGCTATCGCGTCTAGCTTGGCAATTTCAGCTGGCAGATAGTCGCGGTATTTATCACTTTGGCCAATGGCCTTAGGGTTCATCGGCTGCCTCACCTGACTGGCACTTGGCGTTAATACCGCACGCTTTGACTCGTAAAACGTAAAACACTGCGCCTGGGTCTCTAAGCCGCAATAATCTAACATTCGCTGAATTTGCGCCTGTGGCTGATTAACCAACTGCTCAAAACACACATGCAGGATGTCATTAGGGTATAGGGTGTCCCAATGCGCCATGATGTCTAAATAGTGGCCCCAATATGTGTTTATGCCATCGAGCGAGTATGAATAGTCATGACCATGACTAAAATATTGTTTAAACACACTTAAGCCATTATCGACTGTATTGCGCACCACATTGATGATTTTGGCTTGAGGAAACAGGCTTTTAATCAAGCCAATATGCAAAAAGTTATTTGGGTTTTTATCAATCACATACACAGGTGCATCGTCAAAATAGTGATTCACTTCAGCCAAATATTTTACCTTAAAGGCATTCATCTCAGTGGCGGTTAAGTTATTTAGCCGCGCTTGATAGCCGCCCGACATTTCCAGTTGCAGCGCAAAACGCTCCATAAATGGCAGTTCATCCGTCGCACCAACCTGGGTATGACACGCTAAAATTTGCTCCACCAATGTGGTACCAGATCGCGGCATACCCACGATAAAAATTGGGGTTTGGCTATGCACGGCCTGTCGATCAATCTGTGCTGACGGCAGGTGTTTTAACAATGAAAACACCAAGTTTGAAAACAGAGCCTGCTTAAAAGGTCGTTGAGAAGACATTAACTCATTGGCTTTTAACATCGCCTGACATGCTTTATCAACTTGCTCGTGTTGCTCAAAAGCCTTACATAACGCAAATTGTATCAAGCTATGATTGCTGGCACTTAACTGAGTATCACCTGCGCAGCGTTCAAGCTCGCTAATATCATCAGCGCTAAATTGATAACGCTTTAAATCGGCTAAACTCCAATACCCCACACCATATTGATTACCGCTTAAGCTGATGTATTTTTTGTAAAAGTCGGCGGCGATATCAGTGTTGCTTTTGGCTTTATGAATGTGGCCTAAATTAAGCATTACGGCAGGTTCTGGCATATTATTGCTCACACACCAGTCAAAACATTGCTCTGCCAGCGCCATGTTTCCCACTTTAGTGGCAACCATCGCCAGCTTATAACGATACTGCTGCGAAGTCGGCTCAAGCTCACATAGCTGCTGTAACAATTGCAAAGCCGCAAAATGGTCTTCTTTTACTTCACTAATACGCACTAAACCTGCCAGTACATTTACTGAGGTTGGCACCAGTGCTTGCGCCGCTTTAAGATGTGATTCAGCCTCTTGCAGTTGTTGCTGCTGCAAATAAATTAACCCCAACATGGTTAATGCTGAAGCATTATTAGGGTCACGTTTAACCACTTTGCGAGCATACATTCTAGCCGACGAGTAATTTTTAGATTGGAAAAGAGACTCTGCCTGAGATAAATATTGTTCAATAACGCTCACATCATGATCCTTTAATTATTATTTTATCAACTTGAATTGATTGTCTTGGAGGTTATCACAACTCACACTGGCGACTGAACCCAATATTAATCTTAATACTGAACGAAATAGCCCATGCTTACGTATTGCATTACATAGACATAGAGCATTGTATGTTCCAATGGTATTGTAAATATCAAAAGCTCATCCATTATCCCAAGCTCAGGTTAAATACATGTCTTTAATATTCGCCACCCAAAGCATAGTGAGTTGCCATGAAAAATAATGAAGTAAAAGTCCCCAGTGGCCGTCTGTCCCGTTTATCAAAAATGGGTGGGCTCGCATCGCGCTTGGCGGGTAACGTATTATTTGAAGGGGCAAAGCAACTTAGTAAAGGCCAGTCGCCTAAGCTACAACAACTGGTGATGACGCCATCTAACATTGGTCATGTGGCCGAAAAGTTATCGCAACTGCGCGGTGCGGCCATGAAAGTCGGTCAAATGTTGTCAATGGATGCCGGTGATCTCGTCGCGCCAGAATTAGCAGAGGTACTCGCCAAACTGCGCTCGGACGCTAAAGTCATGCCGCACAAGCAATTAACCACCTTACTGGTACAACAATGGGGCCGCGATTGGTTGGCGCCATTCGCCCAATTTGAATTGCGCCCTTTTGCCGCAGCATCTATTGGCCAGGTGCATTTGGCTTATTTAGATACGGGCGAAAAGTTAGCGGTAAAAATTCAATATCCCGGCGTACGAGACAGCATCGACAGCGACATTGATAACGTTGCCACCTTATTAAAAGTTTCAAGGCTTATCCCGGCAAACGTTAAGCTTGATACCTTACTCGCCGAAGCCAAAGCGCAATTACATAATGAGGCCGACTATCACTTTGAAGCTGAGCAAATCGCACTTTATCAGCAGCAACTTGGTGATAATCCGCATTTTATTGTGCCTAAAGTGTACTCAGCGCTGAGCAATAACAGCATCTTAACCATGCAATTTGTTGAAGGTACGCCCATTGAATCAGTCGCCCAGGCCTCACAAGAGGTGCGCAACCTCGTTGCCAGTCGCTTAATGGAATTGTGTTTTAAGGAGTTATTTGAGTTTAAGTTACTGCAATCGGACCCTAACTTTGCCAATTTTCAGTATCAGGCTGACAGTGAGAAAATTGTCTTACTCGACTTTGGTGCTACGCGCAGTATTAGCGATAAATTAGCACAAGGTTATCAGCAGCTGATGGCGGGCGCACTCAAGCACGATAAAGCACAAATGGCTGCTGCAGCGCAACAAATTGGCTTTTTTCAAGATGCGATAGACCCTGCGCATAAGCAATTAATCATTGATATTTTCTATCAAGCTTGCGAGCCAATATATTTTGATGGCGACTATGATTTTGGCCAAAGCACTTTAGCCAAACGCATCACCGAGGCAGGCAAAGCAATGAGTACTCAACAAAATGAATGGCATACACCACCAACCGATGCTATTTTTATTCATCGTAAATTAGCAGGTATGTATTTACTGGCGGCTAAACTCAAGGCTAAAGTGAACGTTGGCGAGCTATTTTCTAAGTATCGAGATTAAAAACACGGTAATGATGCCTGTTAAATTGCACATATACTCAACCAAGGCATCATCATGACATTGAATCATTTTTGGCGGTTTTACACTATCATTAGCATAGCGATGCTCATGTCGATACTCATGACCAGTGCACCTTCATTTGCCCATGAAACCGAACAACAACCTGCTCAAAGCAACACCGATGCAGCCCAAAAGCGACAGCAGCAACCCGCTGAACTCACCCTATTGTCTCTTGTGCCAGATGCGTATTTACACCAGTCATATAAACAGGTCAGCGGCTTTGGATTAGTTGAGTCCAATGGCCTCGTAGTGGTGCAAGATAAGCAGGCGTTTATTATTGATACCCCCTGGACAGACAGCGATACCGCTAAGCTTGTTGATTGGATTACCCAGCAAGGTTTAACTGTTGCAGCCAGTATATCGACTCATTCACATCAAGACCGCGCAGGTGGCATTGGCTACCTTAACAGTCAAGGTATCGCCACCTGGGTGTCAGATAAAACTCAACGTCTATTAACCGCCAATAAGCTTAACAGCGCAAGCCACACATTTAGTACTCAGCAACACACGCTTGCGCAGCAACTCATTGAAGTGTATGACCTAGGTGCTGGTCACACGGTCGATAACCTAGTAGTTTGGCTGCCTAAGCAACAGATTTTATTTGGTGGTTGTTTGATTAAGTCATTGAATTCTCGCACGCTAGGCTATACCGGCGAAGCAGACCTAGAGCAATGGCCGCTGACGGTGGCAAAGGTACAAGCACAATTTACCCAAGCAAAAATTGTCGTCCCCGGGCATGGCAAAATAGGTGATACTTCACTGCTAAGCCATACCATGGATTTACTGACTCAACAGCCTCAAGGTTATACCATTCCACATTAATAAGTGACCACTCAGAATGCGTCCAGCGGTTTTTGATTAAGGCGTCGCTATGTAGTAATGGTTGTTCCCTTTCAAATAGCGAGAACGTAAAGCAAAAGCGGCTGGGGCATTCCTTTCAGGCGAGTTTTAAAAGGGCTTACACTGCGTTGCATGACTTCGAAAGAGAATAACTATTCATTCAGTCATTCGCCTTGTTTAAGCCCTTTTAAATTCTCGCTGAGAGATCACTTACTAACGCGGAATGGTATTAGTATTGATTAGCGACAAAACCACAATAACAATAGTTTGTTAATTACAGTTCAATTGAACTTACACAAGGAGAGTCACCATGTTTAGTCACGTTATGATCGGCGTTAATGATATGAATATATCGAAAAAGTTTTATGATGCCACGTTAGGCGCATTAGGCATTGCACCAGGAAAAATTGACCCAAAAGGTCGTTGTGTTTACATGACACCAACCGGCATATTTTTATTAACAAAGCCGATTAATGGCGAGCCGGCATGCCACGGTAATGGCTCAACCCTTGGTTTTGCTGCAGAAACCCCAGCATTAGCCGATGCATGGCATGCAGCTGGCGTTGCTAATGGCGGCACCGCCTGTGAAGACGCGCCAGGCATACGATCAGGCGCAGGGATGGAATTATACCTAGCCTACCTGCGCGACCCAGATGGCAACAAGCTGTGTGCTCTGAACCGAGTGTAATTAGCTTTAGGAATTCACTTTAGAAATTAGCTTCAGGAATTAACGTCAAAAATTAACCTTAGCTCAGCTAGAGTTAATAAACGAGGATGGCCTGCCTGGTTCACAGTCAGGCCATCACTTTAGTCAAGGTTACTGATGCATCACAACGCACGACAGGGTAAAATAGCCGCCCTTTTATGCTGTGAGTGTATGTAATGACTGTTAGCGATCCGTGTTTTATTCCTTTTACTGATACGATAGCGTTCAACAACACAGTTGCAGAACAAGGATTACCTGAGTCTTTTACCTTCCCGTTTTATTATCAACCTCATCCATTAACCATACTGGCAGCTCAACAATTACAGCAGGAGTTGCTTGAGGCTAATCCGTGGCAGCATAACTTTGGCCTAGACAGCAACAACGATCGCGGCATGGTAATTGGTAAAATGTTCGGGGTGTTGGTGGTGAAAAACACCCACGGACAACTGGGATTTTTAGCGGCATTTTCAGGCAAATTAGCCGATCAAAATATCTTGCCGCCCTTTGTGCCGCCAGTGTTTGATATGCTGACCCAAGACAGTTTTTTTAACGCAGAAAACAAACAGATTAACCAGATTAACCAGTTACTCCACCAGCATGAAAGCGACCCGTTACTGGCGAGCTTAACCGCGCAGTTAACTCAGCAACAACAGCAAGCAGAACGTGAGCTTGAGCAATTACGTGCCTTGATAATCGACAGCCGCAAACAGCGTAAGCTCGCCCGCGAGCAAGCCGATAACGCATTAGCCTGGGCCGATATCAGCAATGATGAGCATAAAACCTTATCAATTGAGCTTAGCCGCCAAAGCGTGCAGCAAAAACATCAGCTCAATGCATTAAAGCAGCAATGGCAAAGCCAAATCACGGCAACGCAAACCCAGCTAAATGAGCTGCAGCAGCAAATAAAACACCTTAAGCGCCAACGCAAACAACTGTCTAACAGCTTGCAAAAAAAGCTGTTTGCCCAGTATCAGTTTTTAAATATTGCAGGCCAGGCACGCGACTTAAACGATATATTTAACGATGCACCTAATCACTTACCGCCAGCCGGTGCGGGCGAATGCGCTGCGCCTAAGTTGCTGCAATATGCCTTTAAACAGCAATTAACCCCAGTCGCGATGGCAGAGTTTTGGTGGGGCGCATCGCCAAAATCAGAAATAAAACAGCATCAAAATTACTACCCAGCCTGCCACGGAAAATGCCGGCCTATTTTAACCCACATGCTGGCGGGTATGCAGGTTGACGCCGATCCATTGCTGCTTAATCCCGGCAAAGATTTAACTATTGATATTATTTATCAAGATGATGTGATGGCGATTATCAATAAACCCGCCGAGCTATTATCAGTACCCGGTAAAAATATTGCCGACAGCGTGTTTAGTCGCATGCAGCAACAGTTTCCCAATGCGACAGGGCCGCTTATCGTCCATCGCCTAGACATGTCAACATCAGGGCTGATGGTGATTGCATTAACCAAAGAGGCCAACAAAGCCTTACAGCAGCAATTTATACAGCGCAGTGTCACCAAACGTTATATTGCATTAATTGAAGGTGTGCCGAGCCAGGGTGAGGGCGATATTAGTTTGCCATTGCGGGTCGATTTAGATGACCGACCTAAACAGCTAGTGTGTTATGAACACGGCAAGCATGCGGACACATTTTGGCAAGTGCATCAGCGCCTTAACCAGCGCACCTTAGTGCATCTGTACCCTAAAACGGGGCGGACTCATCAATTACGTGTGCATTGCGCTCATCATGATGGTCTGCACATGCCAATTGTCGGTGACGATTTATATGGCGTTGCAGCAAACCGCTTACATTTACATGCTCAATATTTAGCGTTAACTCATCCAGAATCTGGTGAAGCAATGGTATTTGAAGTTAAAGCGGATTTTGAATAACGGACGATAAAAACAATAAAACCGATATTGAATTAACAATATCGGTTTTTGACTAATGCATTAGCGTTAATAAAACGACGGCTAATTAGAAGTTATTAGGTTTCTCTTCTAAATGCATTTGCTCTACAAGGCCCTGGCCTGTGCGTTGCTGATATGCAGACTCAGCTTGTTGCATTCTGCTCTTGCCACTGGTGACCAGCGCTTGGCCTTGTTCTGTTTCACTTTGGCCTTCAGCAAGATTGGTATTGCCGTCTTCGACAAGCTCTTTGCCATCGACATAATTTTCGTCTGCATCTTCCCAATCGTCTGCGATGTCATCTAATCTCTCGACGATTGCAGCTGCGCGCTTACCATTTTGAGCACCGGTTAACGAACTCGCCATAGATTGAAATGCTTGGCGCTGCTTTTGTGCATTTTGTACGGCTTGCGCCATCAACTTTTCGCCTTCACGAATTTGTGCATTGCCTTTGTCCATTGCTTCGCGACCATCAGCAAGTAGTTCTTGGCCTTTTTTGACGTCCTTTTGACCTTGTTCCCACTGTTGGGACAAATCTAGATTCTTTTCGCTTTCCGCTTTTATTTTTGAAGCAAAAGTGTTCTGAGTTGAAGCACATCCAGATAAGCTCGCAACACCAACGATTAACAAACTACAAAGTACTGATTTCATTTAACGCCTCCATAATACGGGGTGAGAATCGGCGCAATTAAACAGCCTCGCAACAAAAATAGCAAGCATTGTTTTTACATTAAATAACGTTAACCAAACCCAGTACCCTCGCGGTATATCAGCAATCCACAATCAACACAAATGTACTTTTAAAATGCTATGTTTCAATAATTAAAAACGCCTTTGCAACAAACAGTTAACCTGCGTTTTCGCTTCAATATTCAATATCTGTTTGGTCAATTTTTTTGCCTACAGTGTTGATATTTTTATTTCTTTGCTCTGCACTATCACGATAACACTCTTAACTAGTTAATTTACTTTTCAGCCTGATACTCTTGTCATGGAGGTCATGGAGGTCATGGAGGTCATGGCAAGAATATCAAGTTATATAGATAAAGTAACAAAAAGTGTCGCATTATTTATAGCGGCATTTTCAATATGAGACTTTGATTTGCAACATCATTACAGGAGCTCAATAGCATCAACTCAGCGATAATTACAATTCAAAAAGGACATCGGTTCTAATGATGTATTTAACCCCATGATAAATCGGCTCAGAACTGTGAATACAATGCAGTGGATGCATGCCATGAGGAAAACACAATACACTCCCCGCAGGCGTTCTTACATCGACTTGTTTGACATTATCGCCACGTTTTGCCGGTAAATGTGGATTGTCGGCATTGACTAAAAAGCGCGTCGCGCCGCCCTCAAAGTCTTCTGTGAGTAAGATTAAAAAGGTTAATTGGCTATAACGATCGCCAAAAGCATCACGCACTAGCTGGCCATCAACCACCTGGCTTCCAGGCCATGAACCGTCAGAATGCGGTTTAAAATAATCCCCTTCATTGTAACGATAAAATCGAAAACGATTGTTTAACCCCAGCGCCGCTTTGCCAGCAAAAATACCCAAATCATCAGTCATAAGGTGCTTCACTTTATTCCAAATGGCTTGCTCTGTGGCGTTATCAACCACCCAGGTCAAACTGTCGTTATGGCGAACATCTCGCGGTAACGACACGGCAGCATCGGGCAAAAAGCCCATCGACTCACTTGCCGCAATTAAGCGTTGGCACTCATCGGCAGACAATACATTCAATAACTGAAACGCCCCTGGCACTTCGTCTAACATTTTTTTAGTTGCAGGCGTTGCGCCAACATCATTCAGTGACGCGGCATTAGCCTGATGATTTGCCCAGGTAGGCAATGCTGGATGCTCGGCACCCGGCTCGTGGGCGATAACATAAAACGCTGAATTTTCATTTGTGCTGTTCATTAATAACTGACCTTAATACTTAATAAGATTTTTTGTGAACCCAGCAATAAGCTAATGACTAGTAACTAATAACTCATCACTCTTACCTGGGCAAACTGTCGATGGCCCGCCGCCGTACCATGAAAGCCAAAACCACTTTGCTTAGCGCCAACCCATGGCGCATTACCTGCCCCACCGCCCTGATTAACGCCCACCATGCCGGCTTCAAGTTGTTCGGCCACCGCGTTAGCACCTTGCCCACCAAATACCGCCGCACTTAAGCCATAAATACTGTCATTGGCTCGAGTAATTGCATCGTTAATGTCATTAAACCGGCTGATGGCCACCACTGGGCCAAAGGTTTCTTCACGCTCAAGCAGCATATCAGGGGTTAATCCACTGACCACAGTTGGCTGAATAAAGGGTAAAGGATAGTCATCACTGCCTAATAAAAATTGCGCGCCTTTGGCTTTAGCATCTTGCAATTGTTGCAATACTTTTTGGTGCTGAGTTGGATTAACCATTGGGCCAATATTCACTTGTGCCTGGTCCCATTTACCCACTTGATATCGGCTAGCCAGTTGCACCACCTTTTGCTCAAACTCATCGGCAATTCGCTCATCAACGTAAATACGCTCGGTTGAGGTACACATTTGTCCGGCATTCTCAAACGAACTTGCCACCGCAAAACGCACTGCAGCATCAATATTGGCGCTGGCCATAACAATCATTGGGTCATTACCACCCAGTTCCATCACTAAGCGTTTTAGCCCTGGTGCTGCATTGGCCATAATATGCTTACCTGCGGCCATCGACCCGGTAAAGGCCACCATATTAATGTCGGCGATCACAAGTGCCTGGCCGAGAGCTTTATCACCTTGGGCCACTTGCAATACATGGGCAGGCAACACTTTATTTAAGGTATCAACAAACAGCTGTGCCACTAGCGGCGTTTGTTCAGATGGTTTTAAAATCACACTATTGCCGGCAATTAATGCAGGAAGCAGCAAGTTATTTGCCATTGCTATCGGATAATTCCAAGGCGAAATAACCGCGACAATGCCTAAAGGTCGATATTGCAATTGAGTGTTGTTGCCAAGATCTTCAGCTGCCAAGGCATCGCCTATTTCACCAGCAAAATAAGGCGCGTTTTGAATCGTGCCGCCTACTTCATAAGTGGCGCGGCGATAATCTTTACCCATTTCCTGGCCAATTAATACTGCCAGTTCATCTTGCACCTCGGCTAAGGCTTGATAAGCCTTAACTACATACTGTTGGCGCTCGCTTAACGTTAAGCTCGCCCATATTTTTTGTGCTGTTTTAGCTTGCGCTATAACCTGTGGAAGATCGGATATTGCTAAAGCATCAACACTGCCCACTGCAGTCGCTTGGATAGTGTCGCTCCCAACCACTTTATGGTAGCTACCTGCATCATAAGAAGTTAATACTGCCATGGAGAAAAATTCCTTAATGGTACTAGTCTAATTACCGCCTATTTTGATACAGTGGGATATAAAATCAACCAGTATACTTTAAGTAACCTAGAGTAAATCAAGTTGGAATAATGAAAACAACAATTGAAACAATGAATAACGGTCAAAAAAAAGTTATCAACCCATGCGCAGAACCTTGCTCAGTTGAACGCGGAATGCGAGTGTTAGGCGGAAAATGGAAAGCGTCTATTTTGTGGCACTTACAAGATGAGCCAGTACGCTTTAATGATTTATCGCGCATGTTAGGCGGCGCCAGTAAAAAAATGGTCGACCAACGCCTCAAAGAACTTGAAGCACAGGGGCTGGTCACACGTCATGTGATTAACGACAGACCAATTGCGGTCGCTTATGCTATTACTGACCTAGGCCGCACCGCTTTGGATATTTTAGAGCGTTTAAAAGACTGGGCGGATGAGTATGTCGTGTGATGGCGATTTCAGTTGTATCGTCTAAAATGAACAATATCTAAGTCATTGATATCGTAAAGCGGTTAGAGCAAATATTCAAAGCAGTAAAAAATATGAGACAGGTAAACGAATAATACAATTGTATGGTCGCTATTAATATACGTAGGCATACCCTACAATCCGCAGCTGATTTTATTGAAGTAGGTATTTATGATCAGATTTGTCTTAGTATTTATCATTGTCGCAAGCGTGTTTATTCCACCGACGGTTTGCGCGAAAGACAAGATTATTTTTTATACCGAATCTTATCCCCCCTTCCAATCGCAAAATCAACAAGGTGAATTAGTCGGTTTTGCTATCGATATTTTACATGCAGCACAGCCCTATCTCGATTTTGATATCGACATCCAAATAATGCCCTGGAGCCGGGCTTACTATAATGCCCAACACAACCCAAATACGTTTATTTTCTCCATTGCCAACACCGATAAACGCCTGGCGCACTTTAAATGGATAGGTGACTTTTATACTGTACAGGACATGATTTACCGTAAAAGTAATCGTCCAGACATTCAACTTGAAAAAATAAGCGATATCAATCGTTATACCCTGGCACTATCACGCAATGATGCGGCGTTAGATAGACTAAAGCTTGATGGTAAGCATCCTAATGTGTACCTAGTAAGAAGCCAAACTGCAGCACTAAAAATGCTCAAATTTGATCGCGTTGATTTAATTTATAATAATGAAATTGGCTTTGCAGAAGACATCAAAAAAATGGGTTATACACTGAGCGACTTTACCGCTGTATTACCTGTTGTGAACATGCCCATTGGTATTTCTACCCACAAAGACACCGACGAAAAACTGGCCGAAACCATGCGCCAGGCGCTTCACACGCTTAAACAAAATGGCGAGTTAGCAAAAATCACCGCGCGTTGGTTCGCCCCTCGTGTTATCCCCCTTGTTACTGAATAACTCAGTAGACTCATTTGGGAATAAACCGTGTAACCCCTTCTCGTCGTCCCGGCAATGCTTTTAAGCCGGGACCCAGGTGTTTGCTTGTTGCTTTTATGGCCGAAACTCGCTTTTGGATAAAGGTATGTTTAAAAGTGACCTAGTGAATGACAGTAAATTGCACAGAATGACTAAATCTCTACTAGGTTCTGCCTCTGATAATGTTAAAATCTGCGCAACAGAATTACCGAGAAACTCAATGTTTATCCATCATGTTAACGGCATCGACTGGTTAGTGATCACAGCTTTTGAAGAACTGAAAACGATGTTTATCGAAGAAGCCGGTACGATACCCGCCTGCTTCTCTACCGCCAGCGAATTGAGCTTGGTTGCTCAAGCCAAGCGCACTTATGGATATTTGCCTACACACAGCGGCGTAATCACCGATACCGGCACGTTACAAAGACAGGGTATCGAAGAAGATTTGAACCCACAGCTTGCCTGCTTCGTTGAGGGGCGTGGCCGGGTATTTATCTATTACGATGGCTTTGTGGCTTTTGTGGATGGCGAACAAACCTTTATTACTCGAATGGATTGAATATTATTCAGTATGAATTCGGCGAATTGCCTCCCCCCTAGCTAGGAATGGGGCAAAATGAGCTAGATACCTAATCAATAAACCTAATCAATATACCCAATTTGCTGCAAATGAAAACATTGATAATTCCGTTGCTTTGTTCAACGATAAAAGGGCGCAGTCTTTGAAAAAATGATGTTTATCAATAAACTTAAATCATAAAAAAGCCTCTGCCCATAAAATGAGAAGAGGCTTGACTGCCTATTCGGCGGTCTACATCACATCAAACAACAGCAATAAATCAATAATCAAATCCAAGTTGCGCTTTAATGCCGTCATTAAACGCGTGCTTTATCGGTTGAATCTCGCTCACTGTATCGGCTAACTCAATAATGTCGCGATGACAGGCGCGGCCGGTGATAATGACATGCTGCATTGGAGGACGGTTTTTCAAAGCCGTTAACACTCGCTCAAGGTCGATATAGTGATAACTGACCATATAAGTTAACTCATCTAACAACACCATGTTTATCGATTCGTCTTTGAGTAGTTTTTCGGCTTCAATCCAAGCTTCCATTGCGGCTTGGGTGTCTGTTTCTTTGTCTTGAGTTTCCCAGGTAAAACCGGTTCCCATGACATGAAACTCAACGCCTGCGCCTTCTAATAAATTACGCTCACCACAAGCCCAGGTGCCTTTAATAAACTGTACTACAGCCGCTTTATGACCATGACCCACTGCGCGAGCAACCGAGCCAAAACCCGAGGTTGATTTACCTTTTCCGTTACCGGTGAGCACCAACAAAATGCCCTTTTCATCTTGCGCGGCAGCAATTTGAGCATCTACGCCTTGCTTTACTTTTTGCTGGCGCGCTTTGTGACGCTCGGCTTTAGTGGCATCAATAGCGTTGGTTTGTTCAGTTTGTTGGTTATCCGTTGTCATAGCTGTATTCCTGTCAATGTGCTCATATCCAAATGCGCTTGTATTACGCCAACAATACGAGCGATTGGCTGCAAATGGATCTGATTAAGCGGTATTTGTTGTACATCGATTGCATGTACGCTGAAGTATTATTGCTTTAATGCTATGCCTTTAATGCTAATGGCAAGCCAGCGACCACCAGCGTTACTTGATCGGCCATATTGGCGATAGCTTGATTTAACCAACCGGCTTCATCGACAAATTGACGATTGAGCTCGCCCATTGGCACAATTCCTGAGCCGACTTCGTTACTCACTAACACCACATCACTGTGTAATTGAGTGAGGCATTCAAGCAGTAACGACTTTTGTTGTGGCCAACGCTCTGGATTTGAGTCGAGTAAATGATTAGTTAATAGCAGCGTTAGGCAGTCGACTAAGATAACTTGTTGCGGCTTATCAATTGCCTTTAAGGTTTGGGCAACGTCGAAAGCTTGTTCGTGTAGTGTCCAGCTATGGGCGCTGAACACTCTGTCTTGCTGGTGTTTGGCAATACGTTGAGTCATTTCATGGTCTAGCGCCGTTGCGGTTGCAACATAAACGCACGAATAACCGATGGCAGCGTATTCGGCAACACGCTGCTCAGCAAATCGACTTTTGCCACTGCGCGCACCGCCCAACACCAGATGGATCATTAGCTTAACCCTACCGCTAATATCACCAGGTAACAGCAGACTTCGCTAATTTGTTGCGCGGCGCCCAAGGTGTCGCCGGTGTAACCGCCAATCTGTTTGCGGAAAAAACCACCCAACAAAATACGGACTAACCACAGGGTAATGAACAACACGAAAGCCGCGAGGCCATTAAGCCATAACAGCACAAAAATGCCACTGGCGATCAAAATAAACAAATCGTTTAATTGTTGATCTTGGGCGATAGGTTTTGATTTACTGCTAGCATCATCGCGAACATATTGCTCACTGAAAATTAAGCTCGATGCCACCACGCGGCTCAGGGTATGTCCGGCAACGAGCGCGCTAACCGCAGCCATTGGGCTATAAAGCGCCAGTTCAACCAATAGTTGCCATTTAAGCAATAACACCAACCCTAACGATAAGGCACCATAACTGCCCAGGCGCGAATCCTTCATGATGCGCAGCTTGTCTTCCACTGTCCAGCCACCGCCAAAACCATCAGCGGTATCGGCTAAGCCGTCTTCATGAAAGGCACCAGTAATTAGCACGCCCGCAACCATCGACAATAAAATCGCAATACTGGCGGGCAAAATTAATTGCGCCAACCAAAACACTAGTGCGCAAATTAAGCCAATCAGTAAACCAACTAGGCCAAAATAACGACTGGCCTTGTTGAGTTTATCACTGTCAATCACAACCCATGATGGCATCGGGATCCGAGTAAAAAAACTCATCGCCACAAAAAATAAATTTAACTGCCGCAACCATTTTATATCGCCAGACATCTTGTTCCCTTAAACCACATTATTAACGCCAGCGTTATCAAAGCTGGCCATTTGATTGTAAAAATTCGCAGCGGCTTGGATCAGAGGTAAGGCTAATGCAGCACCAGTCCCCTCTCCTAACCTTAACCCTAACGACAACAACGGTGTTGCCTGCAACGTTTGCAGCATTAACTTATGCCCTTGCTCGTGCGACTCATGAGCAAACACTAAATAATCTTTTGATTGTGGTGCCAATTTTAGCGCAACTAATGCTGCAGCAGTAGCGATAAAGCCATCAATTACCACTAATATTTTTTTCTCTGCAGCCGCCAAAATGGTGCCCGTCATTTGCACGATCTCAAAACCACCTAAATGCGCTAGAATCGACTCCATTGACGTCAGTTCATTACGATGTAAATCAATTGCCTGATTAATTAATGTGACTTTTTTTAGCAAGGTCGCATCGTCAATACCTGTACCGCGCCCGACACACAATTGAACATCAAGATTAAGCACTGCCGCCATCACCGCAGCAGCTGCACTAGTATTACCAATACCCATTTCGCCTAAGGCAATAATTGTAGCGCCATTATCAACATGTCTTGCGACTAATTGCTTTGCAAATTCAAAACCCTGACGGACTTGAGCTAACGACATAGCAGGTTGCAAATGCATGGCTTGGGTACGCGCACCTAAGCGTTGATTAACCACGCCTGAGTCAGTGGTTAATGGCTGTAAAATGCCACAATCGATGACTTCTAATGCAAAACCTACCTGACGACAAAACACATTAATTGCCGCGCCGCCATTAATAAAGTTATGCACCATTTGGGTGGTCACTTCGCTCGGGGCAATTGACACACCGTATGCCGCGATACCATGGTCGGCAGCAAACACTAACAACGTCGGCTTCGCGATGTGCAAAGCCACATCTGCAACTTGATGACTCATTGATGTTTTATCACGGCTGTATTGCACTCGTGCAATTTGCAATGCCAACGACTCGAGTTGCCCTAATGCACCAAGTGGTTTGGTTTTTTGATTAATTTTGTGCTCAATTGCATCATCGTATTCACGACTCGGCGCAGTAATGGTAAATAACGACTCGGCTATCGATTGCGATATAGATTTTGGCATAGACTGCGTTATAGATTTCATTGTAGATAGTGGCTTCACTTCTTCATCCTGTTATCGACGGTGACGTAAAATAAACAAAAAGAACACGCTGCCAAGTGCAGCAGTAATAATGCCAACCGGTAATTCTTGATTGCTCAATAAGCAGCGCGCAATCACATCAATCCACACCATAAATAAACCGCCCAATACCGCAGTTAATATCATCGGCTGACGCCCGGAAAACAATAGCCTCACCGTATGAGGGATCATCAAACCCACAAAGCCGATACCGCCACAACTGGCCACCAGCATTGCGGTAATCAGTGAACACAGCAGTAGCATGCTTAAGCGCAATTTTGCCACATTGACCCCTAGGGTATGCGCGCTCTCATCACCGGCTTGCAGCGCCATAATCTGTCGTTTAAAGGCCAGCATAATCAGTAAGCTCGCGCCAACGGTTACCGTAGGCAGCCATAATTGCGACCAACTGGCTTTAGCAAAACTGCCTAAACTCCAAAATAGCACTGATGCGGTCGCTTGTGGGCTAGAAAAATACAGTAATAAACTGGTTAAGGCGCCGAACAGAAATGAGGTTGCCACCCCAGATAACAACATGCGCTCAACCTGGCTGGTGCGACCAATACCCGACAATGCGACCACGAGCAATACCGATAACGTGGCACCAATAAAGGCCCCCACAGGTAAACTGAGCATCGACCATGACCACCAGGGCTGCTGCCCAACAGGCGATATCAGTAGCGCGCCATCAAACAATTGCGCAAACATTCCCGTTTGGCTAAATAGCGAAATCACCACCACTGCGCCAAATGACGCTCCAGAACTAATGCCGAATAAATACGGATCGGCAAGCGGATTACGCGTAACCGTTTGCAACACACTCCCAGCAATAGATAAACCCGCACCCGCCACAAACGCCAGCAAAATACGTGGTAAACGCAGCTCAAATATAATCCGCTGATTTAAACTGCTCACAGGCGAAGTGTTATTCGCGTCAGCAATGCCGCCAAGTATTTGTGTTGGCACTGGCACAGAGTTATTGCTAAACCAGGATTTAAAAACGCTGATAACATCAGTAAAGCTAATGTTCGCGGCACCAAAACTGGCCGCAAAAAGCGGCGTGAGTAGCGTAATAACCACAATGAGGGCTAACACACCGTAATATCGTGTTTGAGCTGGGTTACTCATCTTGGTGGCTCGCTCTGTTAGCGGTTTGATAACCATAAAAATAACTGATCAAAGGCTTACCATGCTGAGGATGAGCATTCACCTCGCAGCACACGCCAAACACATCGCTTATTTGCCGTTCGCTCAGCACTGCGCTTGGATGACCTTTGGCAATCAGCTTGCCCTGATCAAGTAACAGTAATTTGTCACACATGGCACTGGCTAAATTTAAGTCGTGGATTGAGGCGATGACGCTTATCCCAAGCGAAGCCACCAATTCTAAAATTTGAATTTGGTATCGAATATCCAAGTGGTTGGTAGGCTCATCTAAAATAAGGATTTGCGGTTGCTGCACAATTGCCCGGGCAATAAGCGCACGTTGCTTTTCACCGCCAGACAAATGCTCGTAAGGTTGCTTGGCATGCTGAGTAAGGCCCACTTTAGCTAAAGCGCTGTTAATTAACTCGCGATCATGCTGAGTTGTCGCATCAAATAAGCCTTTATGTGGCGTTAACCCCATGGTGACTAATTGCTCTGTCGTCAGGTCAAAATAATGTGGCGTATCTTGTTGCACTACGGCTACGGTGCGCGCTAATGCCTTAGCAGAATAGGTCGTTAAGCCTTTGCCAAACAGGTCAATACTGCCGCTGCTCGGGACAATATAACGGTATAAGCAACGTAATAGGCTCGACTTACCGGCGCCATTTGGGCCAATAAGCCCTAACATTTGCCCTTTAGGTAAGCTGAAATGAATGTCTGCAAGAATGGTTTTACCGTCAACTTGCCAAAAAAGGTGCTCTACATCTAAAACAGACTCAGACATGGTTTACACCTTGCCGCGCCCAGGAAGTTTCTATAAAAATAAACATAATAACTCCCCTAAGTCACCCGCTTAGGTATGGATATTGAGGCAATTCAAAGCTGGTATCTGACTCATATTCAACAAGTTGCTGAATACCTACAGTTGCGGGTACAGTTTGGGCTTATCCCAATTCCCAATACCTTGAATTACATAATGATTAACGTGTATCTGTTGGCAACATTTGCGGCCAATTTAATCTAAAGCTCGCTTCAGGTTGATGCGTTTGGTTTTCAGCTAAAGGCGTAACGTCATTGCCTGGTTCAACCCAGTACACATCAACAGACATAATAGCAGCATAGGGGATGGCAAGGTTAGCGAATAATCCGTTGTTTTGGCTGCTTTTAAGCACATAAGCCATAATGCAGCGCATTACCCCGCCGTGCGTCACTACCAGGGCTTGCTGATTATTTGTTTCAGGCTCATCTGCTGCATTTAGCGAGTGCCACATGCTGTCGACCACCGCCATAAAGCCTTGCTGCACCCGTTGATAAAAATCCACCAAACTCTCGCCATTTTCGGGTGTATTGGCTACTTGCCATGGGTCTTGCCAGTACGCATCAAATTGGCTTGGACTGGCTTGATAAATGGCATCATAGGTTTGGCCGTCCCATACACCAAAATTAACCTCTTGTAAGGCAGGCAAAATCGTTAAAGGTATGGATAACTGCTGCGACAGCGCATCGGCAAAATGCTGACAGCGCACTAAAGGAGAGCTAAAAATTTGCTCAATAGGCTGTGGCACGCAGCTAAAAGCCTGGTGCATTTTCTCTCGGCCCAGCTCTGTTAATGCCACATCTATTTGGCCGCGGGCGATTTCACCGCCTTCGCACTCACCGTGACGTAAAAAAATGATTTTAGCTTGTTTCATTTAAATCCACCTCAGCCTTGCCCTTGTGATAAAAACTCGCGTATTATAGCCGTCTATACGTTTATATGTCCAAACGCATTCTGAGTAGATAAGCATGTAAGTTAGCTCATTGATGAGTTCAATGTGGATATCGCCCTTTTCAATTGATTTAAGGGTATGCTTATCTCAATCAAGGTATCAAGCAACATAGTGATAAAAAGGTAACTGTTTATGGCGAAGTCGACTTCTCACAGTCAAACACTTGAACAACTTAACGCATTGCTAGCAGAGCGTATTGTGATTTTAGATGGTGCGATGGGCACTATGATCCAAGATCATAAGTTGGAAGAAGAAGATTATCGCGGCGAACGCTTTAAAGATTGGCACTGCGATGTAAAAGGTAACAATGACTTATTGGTACTGAGCCAACCTGAATTAATTAAGGCTATTCATGTCAAATACCTGCTTGGCGGTGCTGACATTATTGAAACCAATACCTTTAACGCCACCACTATTGCCATGGCCGATTACGACATGCAAGCCTTGTCGGCCGAAATTAACCTTGAAGGCGCCCGTGTAGCACGCCAGGCTGCTGATGAAGTGGCCGCACAAACAGGTAGCCCACGTTATGTTGCTGGGGTGCTTGGCCCAACCAACCGCACCTGCTCTATTAGTCCAGATGTTAACGACCCCGGTTTTCGTAATGTCAGTTTTGATCAATTAGTTGAAGCCTATGTTGAATCCACCACTGCGTTAATTGAAGGTGGCGCCGACATTATTATGGTCGAAACCATTTTTGATACCCTCAATGCCAAAGCCGCATTATTTGCCATTGAAAAAGTGTTCGATCACATTGGTGAGCGCTTACCTGTGATGATCTCGGGCACCATTACTGACGCATCCGGTCGTACCCTGACCGGACAAACCACCGAAGCATTTTATAACTCGCTACGCCATATTAAGCCATTATCGATTGGCCTTAACTGCGCACTTGGCCCCAAAGAGCTGCGCCCATACGTAGAAGAATTATCACGCATTGCCGAATGTTATGTGTCTGCCCACCCCAATGCGGGCTTACCCAACGAATTTGGTGGTTATGATGAAACCCCAGAAGAAATGGCCGAAGTCATTAATCAGTGGGCTGAAGCAGGCATGCTTAATATTGTCGGCGGCTGTTGCGGCAGTACGCCAACTCACATTAGCGCCATCCGTGAAGCCGTGCTCAAGCATGACCCAAGACAGCTCCCCGACATTCCTGTCGCCTGTCGTTTATCTGGCTTAGAGCCATTAACAATCGATCACAACTCACTATTTGTTAACGTCGGCGAGCGCGCCAACGTCACTGGCTCGGCTAAATTTTTACGCTTAATCAAAGAAGAAAAATTTGAAGAAGCACTCGATGTGGTGCGCGAGCAAGTTGAAAACGGTGCACAGATTATTGATGTGAACATGGACGAAGGCATGCTCGACGGCGCCGCGTCGATGACCAAATTTTTAAATCTCATTGCCTCTGAGCCAGACATTTCCCGCGTGCCTATCATGATCGACTCATCAAAATGGGAAGTCATTGAAGCCGGCCTTAAATGCGTGCAAGGCAAGTCGATTGTTAACTCAATCTCGATGAAAGAAGGCGAAGAAGCCTTTATTAAACAAGCCACATTAGTGAAACGTTATGGCGCTGCGGCGATTGTGATGGCGTTTGACGAGCAAGGCCAGGCAGACACCCGCGCACGTAAAACTGAAATTTGTACCCGCGCATACCGCATTTTGGTTGATGTGGTCGGCTTTGCCCCAGAAGACATTATTTTCGACCCAAACATTTTTGCTATCGCGACCGGTATTGATGAGCACGACAATTATGCTGTCGACTTTATTGAGTCAATTAAAGACATTAAATCGACACTGCCACACGCCATGATTTCTGGCGGCGTATCGAATGTGTCGTTCTCGTTCCGCGGCAACAACCCTGTACGTGAAGCCATTCATGCGGTGTTTTTATATCATGCGATTCAAGCGGGTATGGACATGGGGATTGTTAACGCGGGTCAGTTAGCGATTTACGATGACATCGATAAAGATTTAAAAGACAAAGTCGAAAATGTGGTCCTTAATTTACCTTGCCCAGTGGCCGACTCAAGCAATACTGAGCAGCTACTCGACATTGCAGAGCAATATCGTGGCGACGGTTCACAAGTGGCTAAAAAAGAAGATTTAGCCTGGCGCAGCTGGCCGGTAAACCAACGTTTATCGCATGCCTTGGTTAAAGGGATCACCGAGTTTATTGACGAAGATACCGAAGCCGCACGCCTTGAAGCGACTCGCCCACTTGATGTGATTGAAGGGCCATTAATGGATGGCATGAACGTGGTTGGCGACTTATTTGGCGCCGGCAAAATGTTTTTACCGCAAGTGGTTAAATCAGCCCGGGTAATGAAAAAAGCCGTGGCCTATTTAAACCCGTATATCGAACTTGAAAAAGTCGAAGGCCAATCTAACGGTAAAATCTTAATGGTTACCGTAAAAGGCGACGTGCACGACATTGGCAAAAACATTGTTGGCGTTGTGCTGGCGTGTAATGGCTTTGAAGTATTCGATTTAGGTGTGATGGTATCGGTTGAGAAAATTCTCGACGCAGTTAAAGAGCACAATATCGATATTATTGGTATGTCAGGGCTGATCACGCCAAGTCTGGATGAAATGGTCCACAACGTGAAAACCTTCCACCGCGAAGGCTTAACCATTCCAGCCATTATTGGCGGTGCTACCTGCTCTAAAATTCATACCGCGGTGAAAATTGCCCCACATTATCCACACGGCGCCATTTACATTGCCGATGCTTCGCGCGCTGTGCCTATGGTGTCAAAACTGATTAATAATGACACTCGCCAAGCCACCATTGACGAAACCTACGCTGAGTACGACGTTATGCGTGAAAAACGCCTGTCGCAAACCAAGCGTAAAACCATCGTATCGATTGAAGCGGCTCGTGAAAACCGCTGTAAACACGACTGGGAAAGTTATACCCCATTTACCCCTAACGTACTGGGGCGTCAGGTGTTCGACGACTATCCGTTAGAAGACCTAGTGGAGCGTATCGACTGGACACCATTCTTTAGAAGCTGGGAGCTACACGGCCATTACCCTGAGATTTTAAACGACAAAGTTGTGGGCGAAGAAGCACGCAAACTGTTTGCCGACGGTAAAGCCATGCTAGAGACCATCATCAAAGAGAAATGGTTAACCGCCAAAGGCGTGATTGGGTTATTTCCTGCCAATACGGTTAATCATGATGACATTGAACTGTATACCGACGAAAGCCGCACCACAGTTGAAATGACCACTCATCATTTGCGTATGCAACTTGAGCGTGTGGGTAACGACAACTTCTGTTTATCTGACTTTGTTGCACCAAAAGACAGCGGCGTTGCTGATTACATGGGCGGCTTTGCAGTGACTGCGGGTCATGGCATTGACGAACATATCGCGCGTTTTGAAGCCAATCACGATGACTACAATGCCATTATGCTTAAGTGCCTAGCCGACCGTTTAGCTGAAGCTTTTGCCGAGCGTATGCACGAGCGTGTGCGTAAAGAGTTTTGGGGATACGCTGCCGATGAAGTGCTAGACAACGAAGCGTTAATTCGTGAACGTTATAAAGGTATTCGCCCAGCACCTGGTTACCCAGCTTGCCCAGATCATACCGAAAAAGGCTTGTTATGGGATTTACTCAAACCCGATGAAACCATCGATTTGAACATCACCGAAAGCTTTGCCATGTACCCGACCGCTGCGGTTTCTGGCTGGTACTTTGCCCATCCTAAATCGCGCTATTTTGGCGTGACTAATGTCGGTAAAGATCAGGTTGAAGATTACGCTAAGCGTAAAGGCATGAGCATGGCAGAAGCAGAAAAGTGGCTAGCGCCAGTGCTGGACTATGATCCAGAGTAGAGAGCTATCGTAAATTAAACATGACACAGAGTTAAAAAGATCCTGCTATACAGGATCTTTTTCTAAAATATGAACATAAAAACTTTAGACGATAAATAAAGTTTCAGCGACCAAAATTGATTATATTAAAATTCTAAGGTATTTATACACTTTTAAATGCTTTTTTAGCATTGTCATATAACCGAGCTAAAGTGATATCAAACACCCATTTTATGAATGAAAAAGTATACTTAATCACGGTAACAGCAGGTTTTCCTGCAAAAACAATCATATGGCCTAATAATCCTTTTAACTGATCTTCAAATCCAACAACATTTGCAAGATCACAAGCAAATTTTGCCATGAGATCATAAGCCGTAGCAATTGTTGTCCCACCAGCTTGTATTGCCGCAATCAATCCCGTACCACCACCATCAATGATAAGTGTCATTAAAGCAGCTGCAATTTTACCAGCCCAATGGGAAGAGTATGTCGTTTGTAATCTATTTTCATAATTAAGGATGACTCGCTGATACATTGAACCAGCGGTTTGACTATACATATCATCCCATTGCTCATAGTTAGTAGTATTAACATAACCTGGTGCAGTATCCATACTATGTGCTTTATGGTTTAAGCCTTGTTCTCTCACAGGTACATACTCACTACCATTAATGTGTACATGACAGAAAGGCCAAACTGGGACTTTAGGGACAGGATCAGAACCATGAACACAGCGATATACTTTGTCAATTCGAGCGCTACTTTTAATCGCAAAGTCTTTATAACCAACTCGAGGACAACCAAAGGTGTATAAATAAACTGTTTTATTATATTTAGTTTTAACCCAATTCGCGACTAAAGTCGCTAATGCACCACCTAAACTATGGCCAATACAATGGATAATACCTTGACTATTTAATACTTCAGGTTTATCTAAATATGTAGCTAATCCATCTCTAAAAGATTCAAATGTTGTTTGAAAACCGGTATGAACTAAGCTACCTGACTCATTACTTTTTGAGTGGGCGGTTATATCTGTTACCGCATCAGCTAAAGTATTGGTTCCTCGAATTGCGATTACATGGTCGCCTTTATGTTGCTGACTATGCCCTTGGCCAATGAGTAAAAAGCCTGTCGTTTCACGCCAAAAGAAACCACCTGATGATGCTTGCTGCACATTACTAAGATTGAACTTAAAATGTTTTTTAACATCGCGAGGTACATCTAAATTATTTGGAGTATCTTCGACATCATAAGCAAGTAACGCTAATCGAGAAGCGATTTTTGGAGAGATTACGCTCATATTTCATCCTTAAAATAATTAAGTTAAACTTTAATTAATGATATTGCTTTTTAAGTCATCAAAACTTTCAATTTCGTCTAGATTATCCCCATAATAAGTTGAGAATAATTCATCTTTCCAATAACATATCGAAACAACAGGTTGATCACGAATTAAACCAAACTGTGTTAAATCAACTTCATATTGCAATTCTTTATTTTGTAAATCAGCATTTAATTGCATTAAATACTGATTTAAATAGGGCACAGAAACCCAGTTCTTGCTTATCCTCCAAAGCCAATATGAAGCATCACCATCATTTTTTATCTCATCGCGATCTTTCTTAATAAATATATGTTGTTTCAAACGTGCATTTTGCCCAAAAATATTACCAGGGGCATTTGACTTAACTTTAACCTCGTTAAATGAAAACTCACCATTTGTATCGGTTAATGCATAGTCAATAATCGGTTTTCCCTTGTCATAGCCACCATAGGAGAGCTCTCTAATAATCTCTATACCCGAAACTGGAATGCCATTATGAGTAATACGGCCTTTCACAGGAGCCGATAACTCAACTTCATATCGTTTCATAAATCCGAACACAGTTTCATCTCCTTCAGGATAAGCATATGAAAAAAAAACGATTACAGATAAACATAACGAAACCGTAAGTAATAGAAAATAACGATATTTATCAATAATATTTTTTAACATCCTCCCAACCTTTTGCTCATTCGATAAAAAAATCAATCATAATATAGGGATTTAATAGAACACCCCAGCCTATTTAGAAACTAACTTTAACCAAAAAACCTATTGTTATCTATAGCCCTATTGGATGTAACAAGCACACTCAAAACATTCAATGTAGTAGTTCTATTCTTGTATGGACTTATAATATAAAACCCATGTGTTAATAAAATATTATCAAATTATGAGCTTAGTCATTGGCTAAATAATATTGCGGGTATTACGCCGAATGCTTTATCGCTACTTTTTCTTGTTGCATACCATTAAAGTAGTTTATTGATACACATTGCCATTGTGCTTCAACCAACCGCCTTGGTGCTTTCCGCGTGGATCGTGATGAGTCCAGTGGATAACGCCGCCTTTGTTATTAAACTCATACACACCGTAAAACTCGACGTTATCGCCAACATTTAGGCCGTCTATACGTGATGCTAAATCGATATTATGGGCAACAAGTAAGGTACAGCCACTGGCTATTTTCAAAATAAACCGTTGATGGCGACTACCTTTTAGATCATCTGACAGTACTTTTATAACATCACCAGAACCCGCCACTTGAACTTTGCTCTGCCGATTATCAATGGCATTTTGTAAAGCGCTGTTGCTGGCACTATCACTGGCAACGGTATCAGCCGCGAAAACGTTTTGTACTATTTGGGTGGTTTGAACGTTTTTGTCTAAATAGCCAAATAACGCGATGGCGAGTAAGCCAATGAGCAGTATTTTTTTCATGATTATCAAATCCCTTGCGATAACAAGCCAATCTTTTCTTGTTCTAAAATCTTACTATGTTGAATTAACAACAAGTCTAATACCTCAGGCGATAAACTAAATATTTGCACTACGTACTCACCAGATGCTGAGTGGGTTGCTTGCTCACCTTCATAAGTAATGTGTAAGCCTAATCGCTTTAAGGTTTTCTGATCATAACTAAATAACTGCGCGTCTCTTTTATCGTGTAACCCTGGCATCATGCCTATCACCGTCACAATCTGATTCACCTTTACCTTGTTGAAAAAGTCGAGCTCGGCTTGCTGCCACCTAGTCAAGGTGTCATTCGCACCTTTGCGCAACCTCTTGTTAGTAGGTTGGTTATTAAAATTCGGGAGATAAATCGGTTGTAATGCACCGCCATGCCAACCCAATAGGCCACCTTGTTTGACCGTAACATCATTACTGGCTGTAGCAATATAATTAGCACAAGATGATGCGCAGATTTTGTCTACTATCACCTTTAGCTTGTATTGATATACCAGCTCACCAAATCGAATGCCTGCGAATACTTCACCGCCACCACTATTGATGATCAGTGATTCTATTTTTGTTGGGCTATTAGTTATAAGCTGTTCAAAAGAGGCGACATTATCAGCGGTGATTTCGCCACTATAAACAATTGTGTTTGCTGAGAGTGGATCTATTACCACACTGAAAGGTTCTGGCTGGCTTGCACATCCAGTTAAGGTGAGTAGTAAAACGACAAGTAAATTACGCATTCATATTCCATTATGATGTTGAGTTAAGGATAAATTATCATGAATAACTGCTTTTACGTAAATTTATAAACATTAAAAATAACAGATTTAGTTATTAATATTATGGCTAACAGCCGATATCATTGTGACGCTTAACTCACTGTAAATACCCAACAGTATGGCTAGTGCCAGCAATGCTTCTGAGACTCATAGGTTATGTAAATTCATACTCAGTGGTATTCAGATTACTCATTAAAAAACGCGATATATTATCGCGTTTTTTTATGACTAACTCTGTGCAGCTTTACAAACGGTAGTGCTTATTTCAGCGACTCTAACCATTGATTAAACGATGAAGCAGGCATAGCGCCAGATTGCTGCGCAATAACTTTGCCTTGTTTAAATACCATCAAGGTTGGGATAGAACGAATATTAAACTGCGCGGCTAGGGCTTGTTGCTCTTCGGTGTTGAGTTTGCCAAAACGGAATTTGGGTTCCCATTTTTTAGCGGCTTGGGTAAACACAGGCGCAAAGCTTTTACACGGACCGCACCAACTGGCCCAAAAGTCGACGACTAATGGCAATTCAGATTTATTAGCATGGTGGGCAAAATTAGCCGCGGTTAACTCTATCGGTTCACCAATAAACACAGGCTTTTTACAATGACCACAGGTTGGTTGCTGCTCAAGACGTTCATCTGGGACGCGATTTAGGGTATCGCAATGTGGGCAAGCGATTATCATGATATGACCTCATCAACTTCATTATTGAGACGATTAAATCATAAACTAAGTTGAGGCGAAGAACGATGATTCATTGATATTTCTCATTAGCATTTTTCGTTAGATTTTTCGTTAACATATGATGACTTACAACCACACGCGCCCCTGATTCAGCATCATTTGCACAATCGCCTCATGAGCCGCACAGATAACCTACATCCTGTCACCTAAGCAGCTTACAATAAATAGCTCGAAATTATTTTTGATATTTCCAACATTGAAGACTTACCCGTGAACTCAAATTTCACTTTGCCGATGGCCGAGAAATAGATTTCTAATTCAGAATCAAGATCAAACGTGCCTGACGTTTCGATCGAATAAGCGACAATGTTTTTGTAAGGCAAAGAGGTAAAGTCTTTTTTGCTGCCTGTAATGCCTTGAACATTAACTGCAATAATTCGCTTATTGGTAAAAACCACACCGTCTCGCATCGTTTTATATGAATCGACTATTCGTTCATCATCTAGCAGTAAATCCTTCACTTTTTCTGCAAAATCAGGGTTTTGCTTAAGCTTAAAAAAGCCTTTATTATTAAAATCGATCATAAAACATCCTTTTTATATAAAACATTATCCGCAATGATTATTGTCTTCTCAACACAAAATCTAAGCAGGAAACCAGAGAACTTGCACTTAATACCATTAACACCCAGAAGTCACAGAAGTAATCTCAGGTTCGCCAGCACTCTTCCAGTGGTATTGGAAATAACAACTGGTTGCGATAACTTCAGTTGAGGTGGGTTCTGCAACATCCAGTACCGACTTAGGGGCAGCTACTACGGCATAACTGCCGCTTGATACATAAATTCGATACGACCATTCATCCATATCCAGGCTTGCCGCCTCAAAAATTTCAGATGACGTGGTGTAATCAGCATTAAAACCACTACCACTGGCATTCGCGGCAGCGGCCCAAGGTTGATAATTACTGCCTTTAACACCCGAAAACTCAACGGTGTCAGTCATCGCACTGCCAGAAGTTAAGGTTTTAGTTTTAAATAATGTTACTGCGGTTTTAATCGAGCCAACAGCTCCATTAATTGCTGCTATGTGGGCATCAGTCTTTAAATTGATAAACTTAGGCGCTGCTACAACAGCCAAAATACCTAAAATAATAATCACTACGACCAACTCAATCAGCGTAAAACCTGTTTGGCGTGGAGCTGCCAATTTATTCATATTGCGATACACCCTCAATACCCATTAACGATTAACAAGCCATAAAATAATTAGATTAATTATTCTAATTCGATTTTCACACATAATCACATGAAATCATGAATAAAAACCACATAATGTGACATAAACTAATGACTGTAATTGCACCAAAGTAACTGAGTGGTTAAACATAACGGTGAATATGTTGTTTGATTTACGCTTTTTCTGGGTTTAAAACTACAGTATTTTTCGGCTTTTTAGGTTCAACATATGCCTGGTAACGGCCGGGCTTATGATTAATGGCAATTAGCACATTTAACATCGCTGCGCCCATTACCGACAAGAACACCACCTCGACAGGGAACATCAGCAACGATGAGCTTAAAATAATAGTGTCTATTAATAAGCCAAAATTACCGGCGCGAATTGAATACTTATTTTGCAGATACAGCGCCAAAATACCCAAACCACCTAAGCTTGATTTATGCCTAAACATAATCAGCATCCCTACTCCAATCAACATTCCACCTACCGTTGCAGCAAATACAGGATGGACATTATCAATATGAATAAATAGCGGCATGTAATCTGTCATTACCGAAATAATCGATACAGAAATGAAGGTATTGATGGTGAAACGCTTTGATAGCTTGGTCCATGCAATATAATAAAACGGCACGTTAACGATAAAAAATAACATCCCAAAACTTAACGATGTTAGGTGCATCCCTATGATAGCTAAGCCAGCAGTACCGCCAGTGATAAGTTGATTACTGTTATAAAGCGTTACGCCTAACGACACCATTACACCTGCACAAAACAAAGCCATAATGTCTTCGTAAAAACGGTGTGATGGGAATGGCATATCATTTATATCCTTCTTTAACCAAAGCGTTAATAGCATTAACGCAAAGCTTGGGTTAGTACTTAGACTTAGATTAGTGCTGAGCAGAGACACAACATCTTAAAGGCGCGCAGTTTACAGAAACACTGTAGATTTAACAGTGAATAAAACAAGACAAATGATGAATAATAAGCCAACATCGTACACAAAACTTTACATGTGATATGCGACAGTAAATAAAATGATACGCAGATGTTATTTATCAAGTGATAAGCAGTACAAAACTATGTCTCAACACATAGTTAGGGTGTGAATTGCGACATACGCAATGAATGTAAAATTATTTGTCGTGATAGATCAACAACGACTCAATATAGCAGCCTTGTACATGACATAATTCAAACAAAGCCAACAATAAACCTGATGAGTTACATCAATAAAAATGCAGAATGATACGCCACTAAAAACTTTAAAAACAACAAGATAATCCAACTTAAAAACCAAGCCTAACAATAGCCACTCGCGAGAGTTAAACCCTAAGTTGCCACATTTCAAATGCTTCTTGGCACAGTTGTTCTCTAAACTTAGGATGAGCAATATCAATGAGCGCGCGGGCACGTTCTCTTAACGATTTAGCGCGTAAATATGCACAACCATACTCGGTAACAATATAATGGACATGCGCACGAGTGGTCACAACGCCAGCTCCCGGAGAGAGCACAGTCGCAATCCGCGAGACGGTGCCGTTAGCAGCAGTACTAGGAAGAGCAATAACAGAACGACCACCTTCCGACAGCCCTGCTCCTCGAATAAAGTCCATCTGCCCGCCCACGCCTGAGTATATTTTTGTTCCTAAAGAATCGGCACAAACCTGACCCGATATATCAACTTGTAGCGCAGAGTTGATCGACATGACATTGGGGTTTTTACGAATAATGGCAGTGTCATTCACTTGCTCAATGTCCATGAAAATCACTGACGGATTATCATCGACAAAATCGTAAAGCCGTTGGCTACCGAGTGCAAAACCAGTTACGGTTTTACCTGGATGCACTTTTTTAAGGCTGTTATTTATCACCCCTAACTCAACGAGATTCAACACACCGTCTGAAAACAACTCAGTGTGTACGCCTAAGTTTTTATGCTGTGTTAAGCACGACAACACCGCATCTGGAATAGCGCCTATGCCCATTTGTAAACAATCACCATCGCGCACCAAGGTGGCAACATGCTGACCAATGGCCTGACTGGTTTTATCACTCGAATCAATAAAATGTTGTGGCAATGGCATGCTCTGTTCAAAAACGGCAGCGAGCTTGTTGTAGTGAATAAACCCATCACCATGAGTGCGGGGCATCATAGGGTTAATGTGGGCAATAATTTTACCTGCCACCTGGCAAGCCGCCAGTGTGGCCTCGACCGAAATCCCTAAAGAACAAATACCGTGTTTGTCTGGCGGGGAGACTTGAATAATAGCCGTATCAATTTTTTGCTCACCAGATCGAAACAGCTTAGGCACTTCAGACAAGAAAATGGGCACATAATCAGCTTCACCTTGCTGTAAAAGCTCACGCGTTGGCGCGCCACCAAAATAGCAGCGATGACGAATATGCGGTTTTAAATGTGCGGCGCTCAATGATTCTGCCCGCTCAGTATGCAACTGTAACAAGGTTAACCCCTGCTTTGTTAAAGCATGCTGCGCAAGCGCATCGAGCAAAACCTTTGGCGTGGCCCCCATCGAATGAGTCCATAAGGTTTCATTGTTTTCTATTAACGAAACCGCTTCTAACGCACTTTGGCAAATAATGGGGGTCATCGATATAACTCAAGGTAATTAAGTTACTTGTAGTGTAAGGAGGAACATCAACATTTAATAGTTTTTAGCGTAAAGTCTCAGAGCTAAAAGCAACAGTTGCGAATGATATCAATCAAATGAATTATTTGAGAGGTCTGCCACAAAGCAGCAAATGATGATTCACCGCAACAACGCTATGCAGTAAGCAATGAACCAAACAGGTGAAGGGAAATAATAAAAACGTGTTAACCACCACAGCCATGAAAATACCACACTGCAATTTGCGACAGAAACGGACAACCTACAATTGAGTGAGCCTAAACCAAGTAGTCTCAAACGCAGCTCACTCAAACTAGCAACCTATTTTGATGTTAATGCCAATTGTGAAAACAAAATCCCATCCCAGCCATGTTGCATAAATTGGCGAATATTTTGATGATCATCACCCTGCGGTGTAGCAACCACATCACGATAATGTTGACCAAATAATGTTAATGTTTGCTGCGGTGTTAATTGCTGGATTTGCCCAAAAGCAAACACCTTACAAGAACCAGAATTCTGCCCGGCATCATTTAATTGGTCGCCATTTTTAAACGCGCTTGGGGTAAAATCGAAATGCGCATCAATTAATGCCATAGTCTCTTCAAAACGCAGATCATCTGCTCGATCATCTAACGATGTTATAAATTCATTCACTTGTTTTACAGACATAAACGTTACCCTACTTCATCAACATAATGGGCAAAACAATAACAAAATAGCGGCCGTTTCTATAGTGAAAAAACTGAATATATAAACCAACATTATTAAATTCGCAAAAGCTTATGTAGCGAACGTTGAGATCACTTGATTTGCGATACGGTTAATGGGAAATTAACTGACGAATTAAACATCACGGCCTTAAATACAACATATTATTCCCGTTTCATTGCGGCAAAATCTGGCCGTGGTAACGTTTCCAACATGTTGTATAAATAAATCACCACCAACGACAATATTGCACCAATGATAAACAACCAATAGCCACCTAAATGATCCAGTATGATCCCACCGCCCAATGGTGCAATCGCAAAGCCCACTTCATAAAATGACGACGCCCCAAAATAAGCCCCGCGTAAATGTTTAGGAGCAAGGCGATCGATATGTACATTCATAGTCGGGAATAAAATGGTTTCAGCTAGGCTCATAACAACAACTGCACCAATCCACCCCCAAAATAAATCTATCGGGTTATAAGCGAGCCAAACTTGTGAAGCCATCAGCAACACTAACCCAAACTGAATACGATGAATTAAACTGTAACCCGCCATTAAACGCAGTAATAAAAATTGGGTCGACACAATCACTAACGCATTGGTAAAAATCATCGCTGAGATGAGCTGTAATAAGTCAGGAGCGTTAGCACGGGTGAGATATTGAATTAACGAACTGTCCATTTGAGCATAAATAAACATACACAAAATATTAGCAAAAATAAGGCATTGCAAAAGCTTATCTTGCAATAAAATCGCGACGACTTGTTGGCGACTTACATGGGCCGGTTTACGTTTAACGGCTGCGACAGGGTCGCCCATGGTAGGTATAAGTTCATCTGGCACTTGCTCAATCGTGCCATTAACGCCTTGTGTAGCCTGGTGTGCAAACCCCCAATATAACAGTAATATCAATACCGCAAATGCGGCGGCTGTAATGTAAAAACTCGATTGCTGCCCCGTTAAACCTAACCACATACCCAGCATAGGGCCGACTGCGCAGCCAACGTTAACAATAAAGTACAGTGACTGCATTGCTAGCTCACGGGTTTGTGGATCGTCAATAATATCGCCGATGGTGGCAGAGGTAAGCGGTCGCCATAATGAGGTGGCAATAGAACACAGCGTCATCACAATGGCATAGCCGTTAACAGAGTCAACTTCGGCCAAGAGTGAAAATGAAATAATGTACAAAATGCCGGTAAGGTACATGAGTTTTTGACGACCAATTCGGTCTGATAATGCACTGCCAATAAAGCTAGTGAACACTGCAATAAATGCAGCACAAGACAAAACCAGGCCAACTTCAGTTGCACTTAAGGCAAATTTTTCATACAAAATGACCGCCAAAAATGGCCACACCATGAAATAACTTCCGCGGGTGATAAACGAACCAAACAACAAAATCCACATCAACCGAGGAAATTGCTTAAACCGCGCTATAGAGACATCGCTGTGCACTTTTTATCCTTAAAGAGTGACGCTGAAATAAATGATGACAGGCAAAGTTGATTAGGTTTTGTAAAACCGCTTAATGCTTTAATCGTATCGAAGTTAATGACATTGAGCCACCATTAAAATGCGCCAGACTAGGCGCATTAACTCGGAATATGGGCAACGATACTAAATAACCTGATGTCAGGACAACAAAGAGTGAACTTACAAATGCCCCACTTTGACTAAAATCACCGTGTCTTGTTCAACATATGGATTATGCTGACTTAAATGCGGACTGCGGATCCAGGTACCGGCAGGATAATGACCCAGCTCATCGATAAACTCTCCGCTAATGACATAGATTTCTTCACCGCCAAAATGACGATGCGGCTGAAAATGTGCGCCAGCGGGCCACTTCACTAATGCAGTAGATTCAGTACCATGTTGGTGTAGCGGCATAACTTGCAACTGGCCCTGCCCCTGCAACCACGGTGTTTCATTGGTATTAATAGCCACTTGTTGTGAGTCTGTAGGTTGAAACTGATGCAGCTTAACCAACAACGTACAACCTTCGACACTAAACGGCGCATGGACAAAGCCTTCAGGATTGCGTAAGTAGGTGCCCGCCGGATAATCGCCGGTTTCGTCAGAAAACACCCCATCAAGCACTAAAATCTCTTCACCTAATGGATGAGGGTGCGTGTTAAATTTAGCGCCTGCTTCATATTTAACAATACTGGTTGCATGGCCGCGTTCTGCTTCTTCGCGAGCAAGGCGTTTACGTAAAACCCCTGCTGCTGGGCTATTTTGCCATTCCATATCATGGGTATTTATCACCACTCGCTGACTAAAGTCCATATTCAACATATTGATACCTCACATGCTATTAATGGCGACAGTGTAAGGCTTTCGCAATGGATAAAAAAGTAGGTACTTTTGGGTACCTACTGCTGGCTAACGACAGCGTATCAATAAAAAAGCCCATTCAATATCAATAAATGGGCTTAAATGGTGGTGTAATTTTAATAATTAAATACTGTTATGTTGAATCGCTTGACGCTGTTTTTTATAGGCTTTAGCCGACGCAGGTATCGTCGTTGTTCGGCCTGTTTCTAACCAGTTTTTTAATCGGTTCGCATCGGCCATGTGGGTGTATTTACCAAATGAGTCCAGTACTACAAATGCGACTTTGCGCTTGTTCATTTCGGTTAACATCACTAAACAATGGCCTGCTTTATTGGTAAAACCGGTTTTAGTTAAGGCAATATTCCAATTGTCTTTAAACACTAACTTATTGGTGTTTTGAAAATCTAACGCATAGCGTGGAGATTCAAAATAGACATGCTTTTTCATGGTTGAACTTAACTTGCCTAGCAATGGATAACTTTGACTCGCTTTTAGTAACAAAATAAGGTCGTTAGCGCTTGAAATATTATCGGCAGATAAACCGGTTGGCTCAACATAGCGAGTGTTTTTCATCCCCAATGCCGCGGCTTTATCATTCATTGCTTTTACGAAATATTTAAAACCGCCAGGATAATGGTGTGCAAGCGAAGTCGCCGCCCTATTCTCTGACGACATTAACGTTAATAACAACATCGTTTCACGAGTCACCACACTGCCTAAACGCACTCGTGAATACACATTGCGCATCACGGGCGAGTCGGTAATTTTCACCGATATTTTCTCATCTAATGGGAGCTTGGCATCTAATGTCACCATTGCCGCCATTAATTTTGTGACCGAAGCAATAGGAACGGGTTGGTTAGGGTTGCTGGCATACAGCACTTCATTGGTGGTTAAATCGACCAGCATCGCACTACTCGACGCTAATTCTTGTTGAGGTTTGTTTTGCACTGCCTGAGCAGCAAAGGATACTGCGCTATTAAGCGAAGTAGCACACAATAAGGTGCAGGCAAAAAGGAAACGAAGCTTCATCACTCTCACTTGAAAAATTAGACTCTCTATTTTGCTGAGTATACGATAAAGGATTAGTCCGACAATAGATAAATACTACTTTCTAATAGGTTTTTAGCTATTTATTAACATAGATCAAGTGTTCAAATTCAGCCTTGGCTAATATTCACGCAATTTAGGCTGTTAGCGAGCTAAAGCGATGTGAACAAAGCCTGTATGACGAGTCTGAATGATGGACCAAATACCGCTTTTGTTAGCTTCATGTTAAGATGAAATAAATCGTTAAAAAGAAAGTAAAAAGAGAGTGTAAATGGACATTAACTTGCGTTTTTTTAGCCGATTAAGCCAATGGTTCACTGATTTTATGGCCCCAAAAAGTGCCTTAAAATCTGAATCCGATGATGCGCAACAAGGGCTTATTTCACTCAAAACCATTGCCAATCAATATCCGCTCAATATGGGGCAAGGTCAACTACAGCAAGTTCTCCCGCTACGCCCGTTCTATTCAACAGAGCGCTTTATAAACCGCCAGTCGCAACTGACGCAAATGCGCGATGTGATTAGCCTGTGGCGCAATCATCATGGTGAAGTGAGTGCGATTGTAGCCCCTGCCGGTGCAGGCTTATCGGCATTTTTAGGTCATATGCCGATATTATTGCAGCAAATTCGCGACGACAGCGAAAACACGCCGTCACCGCAAGCAAAATCACTGCCCGATAAATGGTTAATAATGAGCTTCTATCAGGCACCGTTGAGTGCTATCGAAGCCATTAAAAATGTATGTCATTGCTTTAATATCGCCCCACCATCGACCATAACAGACAGCAGTATCACCGAAACCATTTATGCCATTAATCAACAAACACCGCAGCTCATCATTATTGATGACCTGCACAAGTTAATGTTGAGAATGATGGGAAACAATCAAGCCTTAGTCACCTTTGCCACTATTATTATGGAAACCCGCAAACACCACTGCTGGATTTTAGGCTGTGAAAAATACGCCTGGCAGCGACTCAGTGCGCAATATCAAATCACCCATTTTATTAAACATGTGATTACCTTTGACTACTTCAATGCAAACGATTTAGCCCATATGCAAACACAGCAATTGGTTGCCCTAGGCCTAATCAGCAACGACTACCTGGATAAAATCGATGACGCAGCGAATGAGCCAACTCAAAAATCGTCAACTCCAGACAAAGAGGCCGTTAATCCTTATGATGACCAATTAAAGCAGTTACACACTATTAGCCAAGGTCATCCCAAATTAGCGACTCTACTACTGCATTATTCACTAGCTAATCAAGACGAAATCTCATCAGAGAACCACCATCAAACCGACATTTGTAAAATTAACTCCTCAGCGTTACAGCTATGCCAGGATAACGACCTTTTTTCATTAGCAGAAATTTACGTTCACGGTGGCTTAAAGGTTGAGCAACATGCACATATTTTTGCCCAAACCATTGAACAAAGTAGCCTACAGCTAAGCTATTTAGCTCGTCACGGCTTGATTATCGCCCAATACTCGCAACAAGATTTTGCCCAGCACTTTTACTTTATTACCCCAACATTAAGCAAAATTATCGCCAGCTATTTGGTCAACAACAATAAACTGTTTAATTAAGCGAGGCGAAAATGGACGATTCACGCAAAGCATTACAAGCATTTTTAGACATCATTTCATTTGATCGCATTTTAAGCATTTTATTACTGTGCTTAATCGCATGGTTGTTTTTAGTTTTAGTGCAATTTTGTCTCAACCAACTCAATAATAAGCTGCCGAAATACCGCTTAATTTGGAATAGATCATACCCATTTGTGCGCCTATTTGTGTGGCTGTGCGTCATCATCTACTCAATTGTTGGCATTATTGACCCGCATGAAAACTTAATTTTAGCCGTGGTTGGCTCAATCAGTATTGTGGTGGGTTTAGCGACGCAAGAGCCGGCAAAAAACATGATAGCTGGGTTTATCATTATGCTTAACCCGCCTTATCGGGTCGGTGACATGGTCACACTGGCAGGCCATTATGGCGAAGTCATAAAGCTTGAATGGAGCGTAACCTGGCTGCGTACCTTTGACGACAATACCGTGATGGTCCCTAATGCCGAAGCCTTAAAAACCGCAGTATCGAATGCCAACAGCGGCGCATTAGATGAAATGGTGGTGGTTAAGTTTACTTTGCCTATGCATGTCGATCACAAAAAAGCCATTGCTCTAGCCCGTGAAGCCACACAATGCTCACCTTATACTTTTTTAAATAAGCCTATTATTGTCAATTTAGGTAACGAATATGACTTAGGCGATTTTTTACAAACCATTACAGTAAAAGCTTACGTGATGGATGTACGCCTAGAGAAAAAGTTTATGAGCGACATTAACATAAGAGTATTAAGCGCATTTAAAAATGCCCATTTTTATGATGAACAGCAAACGCCAACACCTTAATTTGCGCTATAATCGCGCCAATTAGCATAGTAACGACAGATTATTTAGCATTGGGGAATACCAAAATGACACAAGATGAAATGAAAAAAGCCGCCGGCTGGGCTGCACTACAATATGTCAAAAAAGACACCATAGTGGGTGTTGGCACCGGCTCGACAGTCAATCACTTTATTGATGCACTTGCGACAATGAAAGATGACATCGAAGGTGCGGTATCAAGCTCTGAAGCATCAACCAAAAAACTCAAAGAATTAGGCATTGAAGTATTCGATTTAAACAGTGTTGACATGATAGATGTTTACGTTGATGGCGCAGATGAAATCAACGACCGTATGGACATGATTAAAGGCGGCGGCGCGGCATTAACTCGCGAAAAAATTGTTGCAGCTGTGGCTAAACAGTTTATTTGTATTGTCGACAACACTAAGCAAGTATCGATTTTAGGGGAGTTCCCGCTGCCTGTTGAAGTGATTCCGATGGCGCGCTCTTATGTGGCACGTGAATTAGTCAAACTTGGCGGTGACCCAGTGTATCGTCAAGGGGTTGTGACCGACAACGGTAACGTAATTTTAGACGTCTATAACATGCAAATTTTAGATCCTAAAGTGATGGAAACTAAGATTAATGCCATTGTTGGTGTCGTCACTAACGGCTTATTTGCTAACCGCGGTGCAGACGTATTACTGGTTGGCACGCCAGATGGCGTCAATACCGTCACCTTGTAAGTTCATATCAATATCTAAATGAAAATGGCCCAGCTAATTCGCTAGGCCATTTTTTATTTCGCTCAATAACACTACACTTTAAATTGGCTCACGGCCTCATTCAGTGCTTTGGCTCTAATGCGAACATCTTCAGATGCTGCAGCATTCTCTTTCGCAGCTTGTGATGATTCATCAGCAATATCACGAATCACAACCACGTTTTTATTCACCTCAGCAGCAACCATACTCTGCTCTTCAATCGCGGCTGCTATTTGGGTGCTCATGTCCATAATATTCGTCACGTCATTAGTAATTTGACGCAACACTTCGCCCGCTATCGCCGCTTGATCGGCACTGTCTCTACCTTGCTGCTGGCTCTCTTGCATGAGTTCAACAATAGCGCGAGTACGCTCTTGCAAAGTAGAAATAATCGTCGAGATTTGCTGAGTAGAGCTTTGAGTTCGCATTGCCAGTGAGCGTACTTCGTCAGCCACAACCGCAAACCCTCGGCCTTGCTCACCGGCCCTTGCAGCTTCAATTGCAGCATTGAGAGCTAATAAATTAGTTTGGTCGGCAATACCACGAATAACATCTAATACACTACCAATGGTGACGCTATCGCGTTCAAGTTCAGATACCACAGAAGCTGAATCCGTTAATTGTGTCGCCAATAAATTGATTTTTGCTATCGTTTGTTCAACCCCTTGCTGACCAGCTTGGGCATTATCATGGGTTTGACTGGCTTTGGTGGCAGCAAGCTCAGTATTTTGAGCAATTTCATCGATGGTTGCCCCCATTTCTGTCACAGCCGTTGCAACCATATCGGTTTCATTTAACTGGCGTAGTACTCCTTCAGAAGCCGTAATTGCATTACGAGACAGCTCATGGCAAGAGTCATTCATTGCATTGACAGATTCATTGACCTGTAAAATAAGCTCCTGGAATGTCATCACCATACGATTGAAATGATGCGCGATACGTGCCAACTCATCATTACCAGATTCATCGCAACGCAATGCCAAGTTTTTACTTTTTTCAATGGCTGAAATAGTGGCGGTGATATCGTTGACCGGCCCAATAATGCTCTTAATGATATACAGTGTTGAAATGATCAACATAGCCGTTATTAGTAAAAAGAGACTCGAACCAATAACAAAAGCTTGATTTTTACCACGGGCTATTTCAGCAAGCGTTTGTTCACGTAACGTCACAGTATCATTATCGGTCTGGTGAATTTTATCGCGTAGTTCTGCCATTTTGCCATCGCTATCGCTATCGCTTAAACCAAACAGTGATTCCTTTTCAACAAGATGAGTGAATTTATTTTTATAATTATTTATATTATCAATAAGTTGACTCTTATCATCAAGTGACATCGCCGATGACTGAATTTGCTGAATAAACCGATTAATACCTTGCTCAAAAGATTGTACATATTTGAGATCATGACGCAGCATAAAATCTTTTTCATTACGACGTAATTGCAACATACTCACCAGTAAGCTGTCTTGTGAAGCATTACTGAGTATGGTTTCAACGTTTTTTACCGCCTCACGTAGCTCGCCATATAAACCAGACTCATGTGTTAACCCTATCTCGGTCTTTAACATAATTATTTCGTTAAATATTTTATTGTAACCATTAAGGTTTTCTTTAAAGTGATCGAGTGCAGTTACGTCCATGTTTTGGTGTTCAAGCGCAACACGAACATCAGCCATAAATGCCAATGTGTCTTTCATGCTATGAGTAAATTTGTCGACGTACTCTGTGTTTGCTCGATGAAGAAAATCTTTTTCATTGGTTCTTAACTCAAGGACTTTACTTTCTATGTCTATAATATTGTTAGATGTCGTTGATAGTTCAGATAAAACTGACTCTGAATAGTTTTGTAAGCCAAACATAGCAAGAACGGAAAATACTGAAATAGCCGCACTTAAAACCAGTTTTGAACGAATAAGCATATTTTTTACCACCTAAGAGTAAAATGTAAAAGTCCTTTTAAAGTGATTAAAATTAAATCGTTATGTCGAAGTAAATCTATTTTTTATAAGCAATTAATCATTCTATTTGCGTATCTTTTCAGTATAGAGCATCGGCCGGCAAGACTTAAACTAAATGACTACATCTTAATAACTTTTTTGTTACTTAAGACTAAACCTTTTACCGACTTGAACCTGTCAAATAACTAATTAATCATAATGACAGTTTGGAACAGTAAGGATGTCGGTATCAATCAGCCTAATTCACAGCCAATAAATCACCTCGTGCAGCTAGACGACAATCAACTTGTCGCCATTGCCACAACTGGGTGTCAGCAGGCATTTGAACAACTGTATCGCCGGCACCACCAGCGGGTATACGCGATTTGTTTTCGACTCAGCGGCCAAACGGCACTTGCCGATGACATGGCTCAAGCGTGTTTTATTCGCTTATGGCACAAGCTGGGGCAATTTAACGGTGACAGCCAATTTACTACCTGGCTGCATCGGTTATGTGTTCGCCAGGCTATTAACGATTTAAAGGCGCAACAATCGTTGTGGCGACGATTTTTACCAGCAGAAGATATTGCGCATCAAGACATGCCCAGCGTCGAATTAACCGATTACCATTTACTCGACAAATGTATCGCTAAGTTACCGCAACGAACTCGCATTGTGTTTGTACTGTGCGCGATTGAAGGTTATCAACATAATGAAATAGCAGCGCTGCTGAACATTGCTGTCGGCACCAGTAAGGCGCAATACCACAATGCCAAACATTTACTACAGGAGATGCTTACATGAGCGAAAAAAAGCATGACCTAGACCATTTAATTGCCACTTTACCGCCTAAAATTGCGCCAACGACAGACTTATGGGATGGCATTAAGCCGCACTTAACGTCGAAATTAACGCCGCAAAAAGCGCTTTATAAAAATGCCGTTCGCCCGTTATGGGCAATAGCCGCTACATTCCTAGTGTGTTCATTATTATGGTTAACACAATGGCGCGACGAACCTGTGCTACCTCAAGAGCAAACACTATCCCAGATGCAAGCGGCAAAAATCACTACTGTGGCAATAGACACATCGGCATCAGTTGAAGTGGATAATCACTTAATAGAATTGATAAACCAGATTGCCCAAACTCACCAAAGCCAGTTAAATGGATTTATCCGCAATCAATATACCGTTAGCTGGCAGTTATCAGCAGACAACAATAAGCATATACAAACCGACATCGCCAAGGCGCTCATAGAGCTAGAAAACGCGTCAAATCAAGTGCAAGCAGCATTGGCACAACAGCCGACTAATCAACAACTTTGGCAGTTATGGCGTTGGATAATGCAGCGTCAAATAACCCTATTACAGCAAGGGCAAGAATTGCCTTTTACCCACACGCGTCCAGCACAAGGAAATACCCTATGAGCAGCATAAAATACGCACTATTAGCGCCGTTAATGGTCATAAGCGCCTTAACTATTGCAGCAGAGTCTGTCGACCAACAACACGATGTCGTTGCTAATCCCAGTGTGAACATCAAGGTACAACGTGGCAATGTGGAATTTATTAGCTGGGACAACAACAGCATCCAAGTTAAAGGCGAGCTAGACGAGCTAAGCAAGGGGTTTATATTCGATGTGAAAGGCAATACGGTGATGATTGAGGACAAACTGCCGCGCAGCTATCAAGGCAGCAATAAACAAGGCTCGCAACTGACCATTTATCTACCCAAACAACTTAACCTTAACGCCGAAGGCGTATCAGCCGATTTTAGCGTTGCCAAGTTAAGCGGGCAAGTTGCAATGGCATTAGTCAGTGGCAATATTCAGGCGGGACAACTAAACGGTGACACCAAATTAACGACGGTGTCAGGTAACATCACCAGTGAACAATTAAACGGTAAGATTAATCTTGAAACCGTATCGGGTGACATTAAGGATAATCGCAGCCAGGGGCAAGCAGAGCTGAGATTAGTCAGTGGCAAACTCAATACCGACAGCGACTATACCCAGGTTACGATTGACCAAGTTTCTGGTGATATCAGTGCGACCTTAAAGGCGATATCAGTTTTAAATATGGTCACGATCAGTGGCGATGCCCAATTAACACTGGGGGCTGAACTGGCAAACGCGAGACTAGAAAGCATAAGCGGTGACATGAATTTACGCTTTACTGAGCAGCCTAATGTAAGCTTTACGATTGATGGCGGCCCTGGTGGAAAAATTGATAATCAATTAACCGACGATACTCCCTTAAAGCAAAAGTACTCATCAAGCCAAAGTCTACAATTTAACAGCTTGTCTGGTGACGGCCAGGTCAATATCAACACCATTAGCGGCCGCATTAGCGTGAAGTAATACTATTGATGCCAGACAGTAAAATGCCCAGTGATATCGCTATCGCTGGGCATCGTTATTTGATACTAATATCGCTGAGCAAAGCTGTTACAGATTAAGATTAACCGTAACGATTGCTTGGTTGTTCAGGCTGGCACTACTTAACCGAACTCACTTCATCATCAGTTAAATAACGCCATTCTCCAGGCGCTAAATCAGCATCTAATTCAATACTGCCCACGGCTTCGCGGTGTAGGTTAACCACTTTATTCCCCACTGCAGCAAACATGCGCTTTACTTGATGATACTTGCCTTCGCTAATGGTTAAACGCACCTGAGTTGGCGCAATAATCTCAAGTACTGCAGGTTTTGTTAATCCATCTTCATTACGCAGCTCAATACCGTCGGCAAACACAGAGATTAAGCTGTCGTCGATAGCATCGGCTAGCTCAACTAAATAGCGCTTACCGCAATCTTTTTTCGGTGAAGTAATTTTGTGCGACCATTGGCCGTCACTAGTGATCAGCACTAATCCTGTCGTGTCTGCATCTAAACGCCCAGCAATGTGCAAGGTGTCGGCTTTTTCAATTTCCATCAAACTTAATACCGACGGATATTGTTCATCAATCGTTGAACAAATGGTGTCTACCGGCTTGTTCATCATCACGTAACGCTCGCCCACTATGCTGATAGACTGGCCTTCTAGGCGCACATCCATTTGCGGTAACACCTTAAAACCAGAATTCTTAACCACCTCACCATCACAGGTCACATCACCACGATGTAGGGCTCTTTTGGCCAACGAACGGGTCAATTCGGTACTTTCACAGATAAATTTGTCTAAACGCACAATACACACTCACTCTAAATACAATGGCGCTATTATGCGGCTTACACGGTTAAATAGAAATCAATCAGTGATATTTTTACGGTATACGTAATTTTTGGTTACATATCCTCAGTCCATCTGAGGCAAAAAGGACTAAAAGCGCCTTGTTTTCTAGCCTAGTAAGGCCTTAACATAGTATTCACAAAAAAAGTGTTGGTTTTTTCCTTACTGAGTAGCATTTAAGGACCAACCATATAATAAAAATATAAAAATGCTCATACGCCTAAATTAGGCGCCTTAAACACAGCAAAGGAAATACAATGAAAAAGTTGGTTATTGGAGGTCTTTGTGCCTCACTTATCGCAGGCCTAAGCGCTTGTAGTGATGACAAGGCCGTCGTTGCCCCTGTTGCAGACGTAGCAAAAACAGCCACCGCTGTTGCCGTTGAAAAAGCATTAACGTCTGGTATCACATTCGACAACATCGATAAAACAGTTCGTCCACAAGACGATTTCTACATGTACGTAAACGGTGCATGGATGAAGAATGCAGAAATTCCTGGCGACCGTACCAATATTGGCGCATTTTACGACTTACGTGAAAATGCCCGTGATGACGTTAAAGTCATTATCGAAGATTTAAGTGCTACACCAAATCTAACTGACGGCAGCGATGAGCAAAAAGTAGCGGACTTATACCGCTCATTTATGGACGTTGAAACCTTAAATAAAATCGGTATCGCGCCAATCCAAGCTGACCTAGATAAAATTGCAGCTTTAAAAGACAAAAATGAATTAACCGCATTTTTTGGTGAAAACCAAGCTAACGGCGGCGGAACACCATTAGCGTTTTATGTCGAAATCGATGCAAAGAACTCTAGCCGTTACGCGACCCATATTTGGCAATACGGATTAAGCCTGCCTGAAAAAGATTACTATTTTAATCAAGAAGAGCGCTTTGTTAACATCCGTAAAGCCTATGTTGAACACATTGAAAAAATGTACACATTAGCAGGATTACCTAATGCGAAAGCCAGTGCAGAAGCGGTACTTGCACTAGAAACGCAAATTGCTGACAAACACTGGGATGTGGTAGAAACACGCGACAGCACCAAAACATACAACCTATACCAAGTGAAAGATCTTGCGGCACTTGCACCAGACATTAACTGGGAAGGTTATTTAGCGGCAGTGGGTGGTGATAAGCAAACAGATATCATCATCAACCAACCTAGCTTTGTTCAAGGGTTAAATGAAGTCATCAAGACCAATGATCTTGCTGCATGGAAAAACTACTTAACGTGGATGACGCTAACCCACAATGCAAGCAACATGTCTGAAGCATTAGACAACGAAAACTTTGCCTTTTTCTCGAAAACCTTAAACGGTCAAGAAGAGCAAGAGCCACGCTGGAAGCGCGGTGTGAGCACAGTAAGCGACACCCTAGGTGAAGTGGTGGGTAAAGTGTACGTTAAGCGTCACTTTGCGCCAGAAGCTAAAACCCGTATGGAACATCTTGTTGAAAACCTACGCGGCGCTTATGGCTCAAGCATCGATTCATTAGATTGGATGAGTGCAGACACTAAAGTGGCTGCAAAAGACAAATTAGCAAAATTCAATCCAAAAATTGGTTACCCAAACAAGTGGGATGATTACACTAAATTAACCATCAAAGCGGATGATTTAGTGGGTAACGCTAAACGCGCTGCTATTTTTGAGCACAACAAAAGTTTGGCTAAATTGGGTCAACCAATTGATAAAGACGAGTGGCACATGACGCCACAAACCGTTAATGCTTACTACAACCCAACCATGAATGAAATCGTGTTCCCTGCAGCGATTTTACAACCGCCATTCTTTAACCTAGAAGCTGACGACGCGGTTAACTACGGTGGTATTGGTGCGGTTATCGGCCACGAAATGGGCCACGGTTTTGACGACCAGGGTGCTAAGTTTGATGGCGAAGGCAACATGCGCGACTGGTGGACAGAAGCTGACTTAAAGGCATTTGAAACCAAAGGTAATGCATTAATTGCTCAATACGATGGTTATCAAGTATTTGACGATCTACACGTAAACGGTAGCTTAACATTGGGCGAAAACATTGGTGACTTGTCAGGCGTCACTATCGCTTACAAAGCCTACAAAATGTCACTTGATGGCAAAGAAGCGCCGGTGATTGACGGCCTAACGGGCGATCAACGTTTCTTTATGGGCTTTACGCAAATTTGGCGCGTAAAGATGAAAGAAGAAGCAATGCGTAACCGCGTAGCGACTGATCCACATTCACCAGGACATTTCCGTGCACTAGGTGCACTGTCTAACATGCCTGAGTTCTATACCACTTATGACGTGAAAGAAGGCGACAAGATGTATATCGCCCCAGAAAAACGCGTTAAAATCTGGTAATCAATAATGTAATAGCTGACCTAGGTCACATTTACACACAAAAAGAGCATCGTTTGATGCTCTTTTTTATAAGCGAAATCCTATAAACAACTAATAAATAATAACAATACTAAATTTCAACACATCAATCGGCTTTATTAAACCTTGTTCATTCAGCCCCTATTCAGCGAAAAAACGGTACAGTGAATTCACAGACATTACGCTGGAGCTATTCGATGAATAAGTTGTTTCGTACGTTTTTTATCTTTTTAATTTTACTGTCTACCCGCGGTGCGATTGCTCAACCTAACGAAGTTAAATACAACAAGTTAGCCGAGCCATCTGATTTCAGTCAAACGTCATATAATGATATTGAGCATTTAATCAGCTTAAGTGAGCAGCATACCGCGATTGCCCTTCAAGATACCCAAGATCTGGATGCTTTAATGGCACGAGCTCCAGAAGCCCAACAAGAGCTTATTGATTTGCTTAATCATATTAACCAGGCTAGCCATACCTCAGCAATTATTCCCGCGACAAAAAGCTATGCTCGAGCAGCCCAAAAAGTGCAATTAAAGTTTAATGGTGACGCCAGCCAATTAACCGATATTGCCCGCGCCAGTGTGGTCGCCAATGACGTCAATAGTCTATTGACCAGTTACCAAAAATTACGTCAATCGGCCGATGTAGTGCAATTAAAAAACCGCTTTGCAGAGCCCAAACACTCAGGATATCGCGACCTAAACGTGTTAGTTAAATTGCCACAAAGCCAAATGGTGGTTGAGGTGCAGTTTCATTTAAATGACATTGCAGAGATTAAGAGCGGTCCAGAGCATCAAGTGTATGAGCAAATTCAAGCAATTGAGTTGCAAGCCAAAAACCAGTCAAGAGCATTAAATGACATTGAAAAAGCCAACATTGCTAAACTACGCCAAGATTCACACAAGCAATACCATAAAGCCTGGTTGTACTATAAACGCCAAAGCTTGTATCCATCGTCAATTCAGGCTGCATAGCGGTTAACACCCTTTGGCGCTCATTTGAGCGCTTTTTTTTTGCCAGAAAAACGCACGCTCAAACACTTCTGCTATACTCGCGCCCAAGAGCTTCCTGCTGGACATCATCATGAACGAAATTATTGACCAACTACAAGAGTTAAGCGAAACAGTACCGGTACCATTAGAGCTGCCCACGTTTGAGCAACTTGTTGAAGTTGAAGAACAAATCCTTATTGGTTTACCCAATGACCTCAAAGAGTTTTTATTAGAAGCCAGCGATGTTATCTATGGCACCATTGAACCTGTTACCGCTTCAGATCCAAACTCTCACACTTACTTACCCGAAGTGACTAGCTACGCCTGGTCAATTGGTATGCCGCGCGAACAAATCGCGATTTGTCAGGTCGGTGATGGTTTTTACTGCATTAACGAAGAAGGTGAAGTGCAATTTTGGGAAGACGGCGACTTTCATGAAGAAGGTTGGGAATCATTGTGGGATTGGATTGAAGACGTATGGCTTGAACAGTAAAAACGCTGTTGCCAATACTTAAGACCTACACAATATACTAAAGAATACAGGAATAAACATGTCTAAAAACACCGGCTTGAACGCCATTGAAATGCAATATTTGCGCTTATCTTTAGGCCTAACGACTGAACAAGTTGCCAACTTAAGTGCTGCCAGCAATGAAGATGTTTTAGCATGGGAAGCCGGCACACAAGAAGCACCAGTGCCCCTGCAAAAGAAATTACTCGATATCGATGACATTATCGAAATGCAGGTATTAAACACCACTGATGGTATTGAAGAGTTATTTAAAAAAGAACCAAAGCGCCGTTTAGCGTTTGTGGTTTACCCAACTCAAGCGCTTTATACTCAATATAATCCAGAGTTTTTAAGCTCATTGCCACTAACTGAATTGTACAATACGGCCGCGTGGCGCATAAAAAAAGAGTGTAAATTGTTGCTTGAAGTCGATGTGAGTTTGGTGGCATTAGATGCAGAAGCATACAAAGCTTATCGCGCAGACACCGGCGCAAGTGAAAGCCGTGCAAAATGGGCAGCGACTCAGCTTTAATTCGAGCTTTAACTCAGCGTTATAACCGAGGCGATAACACGCTCCGGGTTTAAGGCTGGTGCATCACGTTCCGCTATCATCAAAGAAGCCATTTTGGGCTTCTTTTTTTATTGGGCGTTTTTTACTGAGCTGAGCTTGCCACCGATTCTGTTTTATCGATAGCGGCCTGAAGTGCGGGGCGCTGTTTAACTCTGTCTCGGTAAGCTGATAGTTTCGGCGGCAATTGCTGCTCAAAACCTAATGCCCAACCTAGGGTTTGGGTTAGTAAAATATCCGCAATTGTCGGTTGTACACCGCATACAAAACCACTTTGAGGGATCCATTGTTCAGCTATCGCTGCCGCCTTATCAAACTCCCATTTCGCTACCGCATACATGCCCTCTAAACGCAGCTCTTTAGGCAATGCAAAACGGTGCTTACCCATGCTCCACAGCGGTTGCTCAAGTTCGCTAATCACAAAGCTCACCCAGCGTTCATGAATACCCGATGCCTGAGTACCTGGTGTAGGCAACCAATGGCCTTGACCGTATTTTTCAGCAAGGTAACGCATAATGGCTGCAGACTCAGTTAATATAAAATCACCGTCGGTGAGCACTGGCATTTTACCACTTGGATTTAATGCCAAAAATGACTCACTTTTATTCTCACCTTTAGCAAAATCAATAAAATGAAACTGCCATTCAATTCCTAATTCTTCTAATAGCCAAGAAACGCGTAACGCACGACTTTTGGGTGTTCCGTATAATGTAATCATGTTGAATCCTTTAGGGTCATCCAATCAATTTGTACAATAAAAAAAGCCACATGCACGCTAGGTGAATGTGGCTTTGACGTATCTTATAATGTTGTCATTAGAACTTCATTGTGACTTTAGTATAAACATAACGACCTAACGGGTTATGAACCCCCATTGCATAACCGTAAAGGTCAGCATCGCCGTCGCCAATTGCAAATGATGGTTCTTCATCAAACACGTTATTTACACCAACCGACAGTTTAAACATCTCATTAATGCGGTATGAGCCAGACATATCAACTAACAACTGCGCGTCAACGGTGCGGGTTTTGTTGTAATCTTCAAACTCGCCGATGTAGCTTAAGTTTACGTTGGCAGCAAAGTCGTCCATCATCCAGTTAGTTGTCGCTAACCAACGGTGTTGTGGATACTCGTACTCACCGGTGTAATCAATCGTTGTGCCATCAACTTCTTTTTCGAAGCTGATTAAGTAGCTGTACTCTAAACCGAACTTAATATCGCCATAGCTGTTTAGCTCAAGGCCATAGTGAGTTGATAAGTCAAGGCCTTGGACTTCTTGCGAACCAATGTTTACAAACCCAGATTTGATCACGTCAATTGTACCAAAGGTTTCACCAGCTTGCGGCGCGTTACGTAAACACACTGTGCTGTTTTGGTCGCCACAGTTTTCATCGTAAAGATCCTGGTTTTGCAATGAATCAATTTTGTTGTCTTGAACAATATTGAATAAATCAAAACCAATATCAAACTGCTGGCTTGGTGCCCAAATCATCCCAACGTTCCAGGTTTCAGACTCTTCAGCATCTAAATCAGGGTTACCGGCAAAGATGAAGTTGTAATCGAGTAATTCACAATCAACATTGTCAGCAGCACAACGATAACTATCAATTAAGAAGTCACTTTTTTCAGATGGGCCTAAACCAATTTGCGCAAGTGATGGTGCACGGAACCCCGTAGACCACGAACCGCGAGCGGTTAACTCATCATTAATGCCCCATTGGAACGCAATTTTAGGGTTAGTAGTTGAACCAAAATCGCTGTAGCTGTCATAACGACCGGCTAACTGTAATTCAAAATTGTCAGTCACTGGGATAGAGAATTCGACATAAGCGGCATGCTGATCACGTGAACCAAATGCAGATATTGCTTCAGTACCAAAAATCAAACCACGTTGGAATTGCTCATCTGGCACATCACTGACGCTTTCTTCACGGTACTCTGCACCGGCAGCCATCATGATATCGCGATCAGCAATGGTAAATGCTTGCCCAGAAATACTGGCATCATAAGCAGTAATGCTCGACTTACCCTGTCTTACTAAGCTGGTGGTAATTCGGTCAATCACATCTTGTGAGTTTGTTACGCCACCAAATGGATTGTAGTTACCGGCATCTATCTCAGCTTGTAAGTAGTCTGTTCTTACCCAACCTTGTGAACGATCACCCGTTTGAGTTGATTCACTGCGGCCACGTTGTGCTGATACTTCCCAGTCCCAGTCGTTTACGACGCCACGAAGGCCAGCCACAATACGCATGGTATCTGTTTCAATATCCCAACGACGTGCGCCGGCATCAACCGTACGGTAACGGCCGATATCAATATCTTGCCCAAAAGGATTGTCTGGATGAGTGCCTGGTACGGTTAAGCCTGCATCTTCATCCAATGGTGTTGGTGCGCCGCCAGCTTCAGAAGTGTTGTGTTGTACCGACAACTCTAAAAATGCGGTGAGGTCTTCACCCAACATGTAATCAAATTGGCCAATGGCGCCCACTCGCTCAGAAGTCGGAATGGTCATGTTGTATGGACCGTAATCAAATAAGCAGCTGCCACTTGCTGTCGCGCTGTCTGCAGGGCAATCTGGGTCAATGGTTTTCACGCCATTAACATAAAAGTAGCCAGGGTATCCACGTGATGAACGGTAATCTTCACCGCCATATTGTGATTGGTTTGCCGTGCCAAAACGGCCCATGTCTTCTGCAGATAAGGTGCCGTTTGTAAAATAATCTAAAATAACTGATGCGCTGCCTTTATCGGCTTTTACGCCCCACACTAAGCTTGCTGTGGTTTCGTCATACCCTGTGCCACTGTCATCGCCATAACCTAGGTTAATCTCAATGCCTTCAATGTCTTTTTTCAAGACAATGTTCACCACACCCGCAATAGCGTCTGAGCCATAAATGGCTGACGCGCCATCTTTTAGGATATCGATACGCTCAATAGCAGATACCGGAATGTTGTTAATATCAACAAACGAGTTTGAAATGCCTTCAGCAAATGCACTCGAGCCAACACGACGACCATTGATTAATACCAATGTCGCATCAGGGCCTAAGCCACGTAAACTGATTGATGCACCACCGTTTGCGGTAGAATCCTGGCTGTTTCCTCGAGTAGAAAACGCACCAGAGCCGTTAGCAGGCATGCGTTCAAGCAATTGCTGTAGGTTATCAAAACCCATGTTAGCAATATCGTCTTTACTCAGTGATTGTACTGGTGAAGGCCCTTCAATATCAGTCCGTTTGATACGAGAACCGGTCACTTCAATACGTTCAACTTTTGCTTGAGCGTCATCAGCCGCTTGAGCAAGTGAAACAGGAGCGAAAGAGAGTGAAACAGCGATAGCGCAAGCGCTTCGTAATAGGGTAGTTTTTTTCATGATCATCCTTAACGTTAATTTATTGTTTTATATCCATGACTACTGCAAACTGCGGTAACAATATTACCGCTTACTCATTTCTTGGATGTTGATCTACTTGTTCAAGTTAAGTTAAATTTTAACAATGTCAACACATTGTCAGTACCGCGGTGTAATGTAAATGTAACCAAACACTTAATCAAGAATAAACAATCAAAAAAAGTGAATTTAAATGCTTTTGATATGGAGGTCAGATGAGTGAACAAAAACGAGTTAGTGCACACTTTCACGCAAACCTAGGTCTGTACTGGCTTGTCTCAGGTGCGCTGTTAATTTCAGTGAGCATTGTTGGTATTCCCTTGTTATTGCTGTGGTTTCCTTTAGGTTTACTGGCTGCCAAACGGTATATTGCTAATATGAGTGCTGAATTAACTACCCAAAAACTGATTGTCCGTAAAGGATTATTAACCCGCACAGAGAACACGGTCCCTTTAGATAAAATCACCGATATGGCGCTTATTCAGGGCCCACTTATGCGCTTATTTGGTATACATAAACTCACCGTTGAAACCGCTGGACAATCAGGTACTGGGTCGTTGATCAATTTGGTCGGCGTTGTCGATGTCCAAGCGTTTAGAGAAAAAGTGCTATTACAAAAATCATTACTCACTGAGCGCCAATCTACGGTTGTAGATAACCTCGATATCGATCAATTATTGCTTGAGAACGTGCAACAAATGAATGCCACCTTGCTGCGTATTGAACAAGCGTTAGCGCCACACTCTCCACAATAGGTTTTTGCTATTTATCATGTCGAATAAACATAAACACATCCCTTTTATTGCTCAAATTCATACTCTTTTAAAAGCCACAGGCCCGGGCATTTTAATGGCTGCAGCAGCCATTGGCGCGTCGCATTTAGTTGCCTCTACTCGTGCTGGGGCCGAATTTGGTTGGCAGCTAGCCTGGCTAATTTTGTTAGTTAATATTGTAAAGTACCCCTTTTTTGCCGCTGGTGCGCGCTACACAGCAGCCACCGACGAAAGCCTATTACAAGGCTACCAAAAGCAAGGGCGTGGTTATTTAATGCTGTTTACTGGGCTTAATGTCATTGCCGCCATCGCCAGCACCGCGGGGGTATGCATGCTAACCGCGGCCATGTTGACTCAGTTTGTACCGTTATCGATTGATATATTGGCCTTAATCGTCTTACTGAGCTCATTAGCCCTATTAATTTTTGGCCATTACAAACTGCTCGATAAACTCACAAAAGTGATTATGTTTGCCCTCACCCTAACCACGTTAATCGCGGTGGCATTGGCGCTTAATCATCAAACAGGTTTGGCCACGCCATCGGCAAGCGAATCGCCCTGGCAATGGGCATACGTCGGCTTTTTAGTGGCCATGATGGGCTGGATGCCTGCACCTATTGAAGTCAGCGCCTGGAATTCATTGTGGCTCATTGAAAAACGAAAAAGCCAAACCGTCACCGCAAAACAGGCCATTTTTGATTTCAATTTAGGCTATGTCACCACCGCCATTCTCGCGATTGTATTTTTAGCATTGGGAGCTCTGGTGATGCACGGCAGTGGCGAGCGTTTTTCAGACTCTGGGGCGGTATTTGCCTCACAGCTGATTACTCTTTATAGCCAGGTGATGGGCAATGAAACCCGCTATTTGATTGGTGTTGTGGCTTTTTTATGCATTTTCAGCACCACTGTCACCGTCATAGATGGCTACAGCCGCACGTTAGATATGGGCTGGAAACTCTTGTCTCACAACACTTCACCACGCAGCTATTTAACGCCAGTGATGTTAGGGGTTAGCGCACTCGGTTTGATGCTTATTTTATTTTTTAAAGGCGCTCTGCTGCCACTGCTTGAGTTTGTGATGATCCTTGCCTTTATGACCACGGTTATTTTTGCCTGGTTAAACTTCCGCTTAATGACCAGTCAAAACTTACCTAAAGCACATCGGTATGGCCCTGCTATGGTAGTATTATCCTGGATTGGGCTGGTGTACTTAGTTGGTTTTGCGCTGTTGTTTATTTATTGGTATTTAACAAAATGACAAAAATGATAAACAAAATGACAATCCGAGTTTACGCATTACTATTACTAAGCAGCAGCCTACTGTCAGCTTCAGCGTTTGCATTGAGCATAACCAATAGTAATGTACAAACGATTATCAACCATGACTCCAGGCCTTTTACTGGGCGGATTTTAATCAGTGACAACCAGCAAACTTATGTTGACCTAATGATAGGAGAAGACATTCACGCTGACAGCCGCTTTTTAATTGGCTCAATATCTAAGACCATCACTGCAACCTTGGTTTTACGGGCTGTTGATCAGCAAAAAATAAACTTAAACGATAACATCACTGATTATCTTAATATCGTGACGGAACACCCCATCACTGTTGCGCAGCTACTTAACCATACTTCTGGCATTTTGCCGCCTAAATCACCGAGCCTTAATGCGAGGTCGCAATTTATTCCTGGCAGTCAATTTAACTACTCAAATTATGGCTACAAACTGCTTGGCGATATTCTTAGGCAAAGCTACCAGGTGCCCTACGCTGAGTTAGTTAATCAGTTTGCCAGGCAATACCAGCTCGATATAAGCGCTGATGTGGGTGAAATAACCGACTTATACGCTCAACAACCACGATTAGTGCGCGGATATATGGAGCAACAACAGCAACGCGTGCTGTTAGATGAGTTCACCATAGACAATGGTTTTATTGCTTTTGGTGCTATGCAAGCCAGTAACCAAGGCATTGCGGCATTTATTGAGGGCTTAACCCAACAGCAATTTTTATCTGCTGCAAGTTTACAAGTAATGACCTCGCCTAGCGCCAAAAGGCCACATCGTTGGGGTGAGTTAAATTATGGCTATGGTTTGCAAATTAATCATCAGGATGGGCTAATCGAATACAGCCATAGCGGTTACTTACCCGGCTACATCAGCCTGATGCTCTATTATCCACAAGCACAATTGAGTATGGTGATTTTAGAAAATACCTCGTGGGACTTAGACAACATGGAGCGTGTTTTTGGTTTACATGACAAAATCCGCCACACAATAAGAAATCAATTAAAAGCTGACGAATAATCTGACGGATCGCACATAACTCGCTATAATAGCGCTTCGTCACTTGACCTAAACCACTTATGCGCAGCCGCGCCAGAGAACCTTATGATTAACAATGATATTCTTCGCCGTATTCGTTTTGTTTTTGACTTTTCAAATGCCAAAATGATTAATATTTTCAGCCAAGCTAATACCGAAATCACCTCAGATGAAATTATTGCATTGCTGAAAAAAGAGGAAGAAGAAGGTTATCAAGCTTGTAACGACAAATTAATGTGTCAATTTTTAGATGGTTTGATTATCAACAACCGTGGCTTAAAGCCTGGTACAGAAGTCCCTGCACCACTAAAGCAATTAACCAATAATCTTATTTTCAAAAAATTGCGTGTTGCACTCGAAATGCGCGAAGACGATATTATTGCTACGTTAGCCCTAGCAGACTTTGCCATGTCTAAGTCAGAGCTTGGTGCACTTTTCCGCAACCCTGACCACAAAAATTATAAAACCTGTGGCGACCAGGTGTTACGTAACTTCGTTAAAGGTTTATCGGTTAAGCATCGCGGTAAGTAACCTGACTGAATAAAGTGGCAATATCCCACTGCAACACGTTATCAATGCGTAGCTTAGGCTGCGCATTTTTGTCTTTAACGTTTGAATTCAAACAGGCCTCACTGAAAGAATGCTTATTGATAAGGACAATAATTCATCATAAAAAACGTGATTTTAGTCACTTAACAGACCACAAAAAAGATCAGACGTGATAATCTACCTTGATAAATATTCTTATCATAAACACACACATAAAGGTTTCCCATGGACGATAATAAACGCCCCCTATATCTTCCTTTCGCTGGTCCTGCGATTCTTGAATCTCCTCTGCTTAATAAAGGCACTGCATTTAGCGAAGAAGAACGCATTTATTTTAACCTTGAAGGCTTACTTCCTTGGGTCATTGAAACAATCGACGAGCAAGCATCGCGCGCTTACGACCAATTTAAAAGTTTCAATAACGATCTTGATAAACATATTTATCTGCGCAACATTCAAGACACCAACGAAACGCTTTTCTATCGATTATTGCGTAATCACATCAGCGAAATGATGCCGATTATCTACACCCCTACAGTGGGTTTAGCCTGTGAGCGTTTCTCAAAAAACTATCGCCGTAACCGCGGGTTATTTATTTCATACCCTAACAAAGACCGTATAGATGACATCTTAAACAACTCTACTCGTCATAAAGTAAAAGTCATTGTAGTCACTGATGGTGAACGTATTTTAGGCCTTGGCGACCAGGGCATTGGCGGCATGGGTATCCCTATTGGCAAATTATCACTTTACACCAGCTGTGGCGGTATCAGCCCTGCATACTGTTTAGCGATTACCCTAGATGTCGGTACCGATAACCCGCATTTATTAGAAGACCCTATGTACATGGGTTGGCGTCACCAACGAATTGGCGGTGAGGAATACGCTGAATTTGTTGAAGAATTCATGCAAGCTGTTAGCCGTCGTTGGCCAGATGCATTAATTCAATTTGAAGATTTTGCCCAAAAAAATGCCATGCCATTACTGGAGCGCTACAAAGATCAATACTGTAGCTTTAACGATGATATCCAGGGTACAGCTGCGGTCACGGTAGGCTCATTACTGGCAGCCTGTAAAGCGGCTAACAGTAAACTTAGCCAGCAGCGCATCACCTTTTTAGGTGCTGGTAGCGCAGGTTGCGGTATTGCCGAAGCCATTGTGGCGCAAATGGTGGCAGAAGGCATCACTGACCAACAAGCACGCTCGCAGGTGTTTATGGTTGACCGTTGGGGGTTATTGCTAGACAACATGCCTAACTTACTGCCATTCCAACAAAAGTTAGCTCAACAATGCGACCGTGTTAACGGCTGGGATAATTACAGTGACAACATCTCGTTATTGGATGTGGTTAACAACGCCAAGCCAACCGTGCTAATTGGTGTCTCTGGCGCGCCAGGATTATTTACCGAAGAAATTATTCGCGCCATGCACAGCCACTGCAAACGCCCTATTGTGTTTCCATTGTCAAACCCAACAAGCCGTGTAGAAGCGACACCAAAAGACATTTTACATTGGACAGCAGGCCAGGCTTTAGTGGCAACGGGTAGCCCTTTTGAACCGGTTGTTGTTAATGGCGAAACCTATGAAATTGCCCAGTGTAATAATAGCTTTATCTTCCCAGGTATTGGTTTAGGCGTGTTATCTTGTGGTGCTAAACGTGTGTCGGATGAAATGCTCATGGCATCAAGTCAGGCGTTATCAGAATGCTCACCATTGGGTAAAAACGGTACGGGTTCGTTATTGCCAAAACTTGAAGATATTCAAGAAGTGAGTAAATACATCGCCTTTGCGGTTGCAAGAACGGCAATTGATCAAGGCTTAGCTTTACCGTGCACTGATGAGCTTTTGCAGCAATCGATTGAAGCAAACTTCTGGGAACCAGAATACCGCCGTTATAGACGTACTGCATTTTAATTAATTTTAAGCGTCTTAAAACAACAAATCCCAGCCAGGCTGGGATTTTTTATGTCTGTTTACAATACTTAACCTGAACTCGGGATAAGGGATGAATTTATGCTGTTTAAAATCAATACTTTACCCCCCCCGACCTCAGGTTACTTAAGCTGACATGACTTGCTTAAAACTGTTAAACATTGAGCGATCGGTGCGGGCTTTTTTAAGTTTACGGATACACTCTTTTAGCGACTGCTCCGCTAAACGGCCAAATACACCATCATATTCATTGTTATTCATTTCTTCTTCAGAGTCTGCACTATCGGCAATTTCTTGTGCCACACGGCTTAATTGCATCCAGGCATTGGCAATATAAAAGCCATGAAATTCTGCTTTGGGCATTAACTTCTGCGCACTGCCAGGCAAAGCTTCCCAGGCGTTAGCAAATGCATTGGCGTTATCTTCAACCAACTCTTTAAACAAGCCTTCATACGCTTCTTGAAGTGTTTCTGGTAATTTGTCCATGGGTAGCACTTTATTGGCTACATTGTATGAAATTTGCTTGGCCACTTTTTCATATTCTTGATCAACTTTGCTCATGGTGTTCTCTCTACTTTTAGCAACAATGTACATAATATGTGGTCTATACCCAAACAACCTGAAGATGCTCGATTTCAGCAAGAGTTTACACGCGTTTAGGCAAGGCATTGATTGCGGGTAATGGTCGTTCCCTTTCCAAAATCAATAACGCAGCATAAACACGTGTAAAACTTGCCCTTTGGGAGTTTCACCGTGTTCCCACTACGTTGTTGCGCTAATTTATAAGGTACCTACATTACCGCATTAACGCGCCTAGTATTGAAAACACGGTGAAGCTCTGAAACACGGATCTTCAAGTTGATTGGGTATATACTCAGGCGCGGTTAAGCCGACTCTGTAAGGCTATTCGGGCAAGTGTATGTAAAGCCACAATCACAAAGGCGTCTTTATACTCGCGTAGCTATGTGAATGCAAACGCCAACATAGATAATATTATTGCAAAACGGATACAAAAACGTGTGCTAAACCTGCCAAAAACAAGTGTAACAAAACTTTAACACGCTATAATTTACCATGAAAAACACACCCGCAAGACATTGATACAAAAACACGCTATTCTTGGAAAAGTTAAGCCAAAAATAATAATTAATGCTGAGACTCCGACACTTTGTTTACGCTAAAAATAACGCAAATGACTCGCACGATCGTACTCATGCTTTTAATGGGATTGAGCAGCATTGCATATGCCAATCCTATCGAAAATAAACGTGCAGATGAAATTTATCAGCTTTTTGATAGCGGCAAATTTTTACCCGACGACGAAGTAAGCGAACTGCTACAAGAATACAAAAACAGTTTAGCCTCAAATGATACCGTCAGACAGCAATTGCATATCCGCTTAACATGTTGGAACTTCCCTTACGACACGTCAGAGCAAATGAAGACAGCGGTTGCTTATGCCGACGAATACCTAAAAATATACAGCCAACCTAGCCCATCCCTTATTCAAGTCGATTTGCAGTTGTGTAAATCTTGGTATTTGCATTATTTAGGCCAAAATAGCTCGTTATTTAGTATTTTAGATAACGCTATAGACAATGCTTATTTGCTTGAAGACCCACGCCTTATTGCAGACGGACGTAGCATTAGAGGCACGATATTATCTTACATGGGTAACTTTTCTGCCGCGCTAGAAGATCTCATCACAGCACAAAATTTATATGAAACCCTTAACATTCCTTATTGGGCAAACGTTAATTTAAGTGAGCTTGCCAACAGCTACAGACGCTTTGGTGATGCTACAACAGCCTTAAAATATCAATTAAAACTCGAGCAAGTCTATCTCAAAAACAAGCAGCTATATGCCGCCAATCAAACTAATAGTGAAATAGCTATGTCGCTTGAAGAACTCGGGCGCTATCAAGAAGCGATTGTACGTTATCAAAAAACACGTGATTTTTGGCTCAAAGAAAAGGAATTCATTGCCGCCGCCGACACCTCGATTAGCATTGGTGGAAATTTAATCCATCTAAATCGATTAGATGAAGCAAAATCAGTACTTGAGCAAGCCGAAAAGCAAATTAAATCTGATAACGAAGGCAGTTATAGTTATATGAATTTGTATCTTGCCCAAGTCCACTACCAATTAAACAATAATACTCAAGCACTCACCTATGCTCAAAAAGCTGAAACTGCATTTCGTTACAGTGAAAATGCTCGAGGGCTCAACAAAGCATTGCGTTTGAAAAGTCAAATTTATCAAGGTTTAGCGCAATGGCTTGAGGCCTACCAATCATTATCTGCATATGTTGAATCACATCTAGCACTCGACAAACAAACCATGTCAGACAGAAACACTGAAATGCAGACTCGTTTTAATACCAACAAAATTCAAACTGAAAATGACTTGTTAGTGCAACGAGATAAAGACAAAGAACAACAATTGCAGATAATGCAGCGCAACGAAAACATGCAAATCATCATTATTATCTTAGTGGCGATCATTTTAATCATTGTGTCGATTTTTGCCTATAAACAATTGATGCGTAAAAAGTTGTTTAGACGCCTCGCCATGACCGATGAACTCACTAAATTGTCAAATAGGCGTGATACCTATTCACAGGGGCAGCACTTTTTAAAAGTGGCTCAACTCTCTGGCAAACCTTTCTCGATTATTTCTTTCGATGCCGATCATTTCAAACAGGTTAATGACCAGTTAGGCCATGAAATTGGTGACAAGGTGCTCGTTAAGTTGGCATCGATTTGTGCCAGTATGATGCGAGACACCGATGTGGTTGGCAGAGTGGGCGGTGAAGAATTTTTAGTATTATTGCCCAATATTGATAAAACCACCGCTATCGAAATTGCTAAGCGCCTAATCGAAACCATTGCGCATTACGATTGGCAGCAAATTGCCCCTAACTTAGCTCAAACGGTCAGCGCAGGGGTTGCGAGCTACAGCAATGAAGTCGAACTGTCGCCATTATTACTCAAAGCCGACAAAGCACTTTATTCTGCCAAAGCTGCGGGCCGAAACTGTGTTAAAGCCGAGTAAAACGGGTATAATTTCTGCGTGTTTACTCAATGATAGTGTTATGACTGCATCGACCCCAGAATCAACGCCAGATCAACATATCGATCTTACCAGCCAATCACCTGAGCCATGTCCATTGACAGCGGCCCAGCTTGATGCGCTCAACCGACAAATCAAACTCTGGGGTAAAGAACTCGGTTTTGCTCACATTGGCGTGGCAGACATTGATTTAAGCCAACATGAAGCGGGATTACAAGACTGGTTAGACAAAGGCTATCACGGTGAAATGAACTACATGGCGAGCCATGGCATGATGCGTGCCAGGCCTAATGAGTTACACCCAGGCAGCCTCAGAGTCATTTGTGCACGCATGGATTACCTGCCACCAGACGCTGGCTTTGCCAGTAATTTAACCAATCCAAACTTGGCCTATATATCTCGTTATGCTGGCGGGCGTGACTATCATAAAATGATCCGTCAACGGCTTAAAAAGCTCGGCGATAACATTACGGAACACTGCAAAACCCTCGGATTTGATGCAACCGACTTTAGGCCTTTTGTCGATTCAGCACCAATATTAGAGCGGCCGCTAGCAGACAAGGCTGGACTGGGCTGGACTGGCAAACACTCGCTGATTTTACACCCCGACGCTGGCAGTTGGTTTTTTCTCGGTGAACTGCTCATTAACCTGCCTTTACCGTTAGATATTCCAATAAAAGAAGGCTGCAACACCTGCGTTGCCTGCATAAAGTCCTGCCCAACCGATGCCATCGTTGCGCCTTATGTTGTCGATGCGCGCCGCTGTATTTCATATTTAACGATAGAGTTGCAAGGCGCTATCCCAGAAGAGTTTAGACCCTTAATCGGTAACCGAATTTACGGCTGTGACGATTGCCAATTAGTCTGCCCAGTTAACAGCAAAGCCCCACTGACAGCAGAGCCCGACTTTCATACCCGCCAACCACTTATTCAACCCGAGTTAATCGATTTATTTAGTTGGTCAGAATCATACTTTTTACGCCAAACAGAAGGCAGCGCCATTAGACGTATCGGCCATAAACGCTGGTTACGCAATATCGCCATAGCATTAGGTAATGCACCTGCAAATCCAGATATCATCGCCGCACTTGAACAACGTAAACTCAGCGACGAAGTCGATGACATGGTGCTAGAGCATATCGATTGGGCCCTGGCACAACAAAAGCAAAAAGCGCCACAAGAGGCGCTTTCACGTAAAACCCAGCGAGTCATCCGCTCAGTACAAAAAGGCCTACCAAGAGACGCCTAGGTTTTTGAGTGTTTTTGTCTGAGCAGGCTAAACCGTCATGATGTTAAGTATCTAAGGTAAAGCCCACCTTTATGGTGACTTGCCAGTGAGCCACTAGTCCTTCCTCCAAATGACCACGGGTTTCTATTACTTCAAACCAGCGTAAATGCTTAACCGTTTTATTGGCCTGGGCAATGGCGTTTTTTACTGCATCGTCGCTGCTGATTGGCGATGAACCGACAAGCTCAATAATCTTGTAAGTATGACTCATGCTTAGCTCCTTATTTTCAGATCATTAAAGCGCTATTAATAAATGATTAATCCTTTATCAGTGTAGCCTTAAGCTTGTCTGTTCGCTTTTTTCTATCGTGCGAGGCGTTATGGTTTCAATCCTATAACGCAAGTGGGCTCTACTTCTCTTCAAATAGGCGCTTAGGTTAAGCATCTAACTGACCCAGCAACAACTTGAAGCTCAGTTATTGAATATTGTATACAGCAAAGTCGCTTTATTAACTAAAATTAATAGTTAAATATGTACAAAAACTCATACAGGCGTCTGGACGTCTAGAAGTTTATTGTGTTACTCTGCTGCCAAGCAATCGAATTGATTTCATCAGCTAGTTGAGCAAGATTCATGTGGAGAGAAAATGATAGAGCTTAGACACCTTCGCACCTTGATGGCGTTAAAAGAAAGTGGCAGTTTGGCAGGTGCAGCTAAAAAGCGGTTTGTAACCCAGTCGGCGCTTTCTCATCAAATAAAAGAGTTAGAAACTCGAATTAACTCAGCGATTTTTGTGCGCAAAAGTAAACCGTTAACTTTCACTCATGAAGGTGCGCGACTGCTGAATTTAGCAGAAGAAATCTTACCAAAGGTGATTGCAACTGAGTCTGATCTTAAACGCGGTCTTGAAGGTGAAAGTCAGCAGCTTAAATTAGGCATAGAATGTCACAGCTGTTTTCGTTGGTTAATGCCGGTGATTGAGCAATTTAAGCACCACGCTCCAGCTGCGCAGATTGATATTTCAAGCCGCCATTTATTTGATTCACTTAATGCGCTAGAAACAGGCGGGTTAGATATTGTGCTCACCTCTGATCCGGTTCCTGGTCACAGCGTGGCGTATCAACATTTGTTTGATTTTGAAGTAAAGCTCGTGACATCGAGTGAGCATACCTTAGCGAAAAAAGCTTACGTAACGCCAACCGATTTAGCAAAACAAACCTTGATTAGTTACCCTGTACCATTAGCTCGTTTAGACATTTACAAACACTTCTTAGAGCCTGCAGGTATTGAACCTGGAGAGCAAAAGCAATGCGACTTAACGTCAATGTTATTGCAACGAGTGGCTTGTAATGATGGCGTAGCGACATTACCAACATGGTCAATTCGTGAAAGCCAGGGCTTAAGTTTAGCTGCGGTAAAATTAGGTTCAGAAGGGCTTAAACGTCCGTTGTTTGGTGCTTATCGCCGAGACGCCACTAATGCTAATTTGATTCAAAAGTGGCTTGAGCTTGTTGCAAGTGAAGGCATGGCATTACAACGGATTAATCAATAGTTTCCGTTTAGATAACACGCGTCGAAGCACAAGTCCTGCAGAGTCAGGGTTTTGTGTTTGACGTAAGTTATGCGCGATTAAAAACTCTTCACGTAAATCATCATCTAAGCCTAACGATTCAAACGCTTCTAAAGACAGTTTTTGTTGCTGTTGGTCAATCAATGACTTAAGCACTTTTAAAGACACAGGTCTTGGCAGTTCTGCATTTAAATAAGCAAATGCCGTTAAGGCTATCACCTGGCCAAACACACTAAATAAGGCTAAGGTTTGCACTTCATCAGCATCGACTTTTATCCCCGCTCCAGCTTCGTTTTCAGCTCGCAGTAACTCGATACAATCATGGGCTATAGTTTCATTTAACGCCCAGTAACCCTGGACTAGCTTTTTGTAAGGCTCGGCGAGTTCATCAAGACGTTCTTTTAAATAAAATGAAAAAGCATAACGGTAAATATTCACCTGACCTAAACGGATTAAGGCATCTTTTACACTGCGGCTTTTGGTTGACACAACCCCTGCATTTTGCGCTGTATTACTGCGTTGTAATAAATGAGCGGCAAGCGCGGGATCGGCAGAAACGGTATCAATAACAATGCGAATATCAGCTTCATTAATGAGTGCCTTTTTTAATGGGATCAAAATACCACGGCGACCAATCACTTGCTCTTCATTGCCAATAATCGCTTGAACTTGAGTCAGCACTTGTTGTTCAAGATTTGTCATATGCATCAGTTACCTTTGGTGAAAGAATCAGGCTATAAATTAATTTAACGATATATTAAAACGAAAGCCAGTAATAGTTACTGGCTTTGGTGTTTAAGCTGAGTTCAGCTGAGTTGATTAAAAGCGGTAACCGGCCGTTATTCTAAATGAGCGCCCAGTACCTGAGTAATAACCATTACCAAAAGACGAGTAATAACCTGTTCCTACATAGTCTTCATCTAACAAATTATCGACACGCAAACTCGCTGTCCAGGCATTACGCTGATAGTTTAACGCGACATTTGTGAGTACATAACTGTCGAGCTTATCACCAGCATTACTATTATCGCCTTCCATGTAACGCTCACCCGTATAAACGCCTTCAACAAAGGTTTGCCAATGATCTGCAAAATCGTAACTCATGTACGCTTTACCAGAATGCTCAGCGACCCATGATAGTGCTTTACCCTCGTTTTCGCCTTGGGTAAATTCGGCATCAATATAGTCGTACGAAGCGCCTAACAGCCAATCATTTGCTAACTGCACTTCATAAGTCGTGTTAATACCAAAACGACGAGACTCATCAGCGTTTACGTTTGCTCCACCACCGTAAGGTCCGTCAGTACGGCTGCCGTCGTAAACAATCTCATCTTCCAAATCAAGGCGATAAAGGTTTAACTTAACGGTTTGCGTTGCACCAGTCCAATCCCAGCCAGCCTCAAATGAGCGCCCGGTTTGTGGATCTAATCCTTGCACGTCTAATGGCGTGTAGGCTTGCTCATCGACTTTTGCAAAACGGAAGTTATCATTGGCGCGAACATAAAAACGATGTTCTACACTTGGACGATAATTGACACCTAACTCTAATGCATGAGCATCGTTATCTAGTTCAATACCCTCTGCATACAATAATTGATCAGTTAAATCGTCGGTTACTTCAGAATAACGACCACCAACTACATATGACAAGGTTGAGGTTAACGGCACCGTTGCTTGAACATAAGCACTTTGCATGGTTTGTTGGTTATTACGCTGAATATACAAGGTATCAAAGTCAGCCTCACCTCGGCTCACATCAATACCAGCAACCATAGTTAAGGCACCATTTGCTAACGGATAGTTCGCGGTCGCTTTTGGTGAAAAGCTCAGTAAATCTCGATCAATATGCCCTGCACTGCCAAACAATAAGCTGCTCATTGAAGTGTCTGAATACGTTAAATCTGCGCCCAGCGCCCATACATCAGTGAGCTGATATTGATAGCCACTGCGAACGGCGGTAGTGATTTCGTGAGAATATTCACCGTCTGAAAAAGACGCGACTTGACGAGGATTGTCTTCATATTGCGCTAAACTTAACGCCCCAGGAGCCTGGCGATCATTATCGAAGTAATTCACTTCTACATAAAAATCTTCAACATCGGTTTGGTACTGAATACGACCTAGAATAGAGCCTGTTTCGTTGTCGTTATTATCACGATAGTTATCGCTTTGGTTATAACTGCCCGCTAAAAAGTAACGCCAGGTGTCGTTAATTGCACCAGAAACATCGCCTTTAACTTCATAGGTGTCAAAGCTGCCGCCACCCACTTGCAAGCCACCAGCGGTTTGGGTTGGGGCTTTGGTAATAATGTTAATCACGCCGCCTACCGCTTGGTCGCCATACAATACACCCGCACTGCCAGATAAAATCTCAACGCGTTCAATTAAGTTAAGTGGGATGGATTCAACGCTTGGTGCAGAAATATCGATATTATTTAACCGACGACCGTCAACTAAAATAAGGGTGTTATTAACCGCTTGCGAAGCTGAAAAGCCGCGCATCGAAAAGACCGCACCAGAATTATTATCTGAAACTTGAATGCCAGATTGGCCGCGCAGTAAGTCAGTAAGGTTGGTTGCACCACTCATTTCAATATCTGCAGCATCGATGACATTGACATTAGCGGCAATATTTAACGGATTGGTTTGATTGCGACCAATCACCACAATCGTCTCATCCATTGTCATATCTGACTCGGTTGACGCGCTGGGTATTGATTGTGTCGAGGTTGGTGCTGCAACAGCGTTAAGGCTCGTTGCGCAAAGCATTGCACTGATTAATAGTGCGAGTGTAGTTGGTTTAGTACCCATTTACCTTTAACTCCTGAAAGGAAAAATGGGGCAAAAGCGCCGCAACATTGACCACCACTTTTGGGCTTACTCAGCAGAGCAAACCCAAAACGGCATAACATCACATCTCGAGATCTGCCCACCGAAATCTCGAAATCACCTTTATGGCCGGTCTCCGGACTGAGGTTACGGTACTCAATAGTACACACGAGCCAAGCAAATATGCTTTGCATATTGGGCTCTCACCTATCACCGTTGCGGGGGCAGTACCAGACTTTCACTGGTTTCCCGATTCTCCAATGGGTCGATATGACTCAACATTGGCACCGTAAAGATTGACTAAACTGATATAAATATAAAATTAGAGCTCAATGGCTGAATGGATTAATAACGACAGCCATAAACTTCGGCAGGATTATAACGGAATCAGCACGTTGCTGATAGTCGCCTCGTTGTATATCAACCCGCAGATTACTCACGTTAGTGCGATTTAAGGCTCAGCCATAAACTCGCGATAATTGTTTTGGGTTACAGGCGCTGACTCGGCTGCAAATACAGCGGTACGAATGGATTTATGCACTAAAAAAATATCTTCATCATCGCTAATTACCGTAAAGTAGCCCATCTCGCCACGAGGGCTGGTAACGTAAGACTCAGACACAATAGCAGAAGCATTATGAATGTTAGGCATACTCGTACACCCCAGCAAACCATGCACCGCTTCATAACCTTCAACTTTCATGCTGCCAAGTTGCTGATAAATCACTTCACCCTGGCAATGTTCTTTATAGGTGTCTGCCATTGAATCTAAAAACTCTTCAGGCTCAACATCTTCGGCAAGCCCTTTAAAGCCCTGCATACACACGAGGCTAGACCAATCATTAAGAGTTTCGTTGGCGGGAATAAATTCAGCCATGGTCATGTCACCGCGCTTTTCGTTAAAAGCGAGTTTCCATGAAAGAGGAGGTAAAAAGCCGAAGGTTTGCGACACAGTCGTTAGCCGTTGGACGTCGCTAGACATAACAAGCACGCCAGAGGCATCATTGTCAGATTCTAATGTGACCAATGCTGGAAAAGTAGCATACGCGGTATAGGGGAATAAACTGAATATTCCAACGCATCCCGCGTAGCTGATAACTGCAGCAATCTTGTTCATCCCAATGTCATCCTTGCTAGGTCAAGATGTGACGATAAGTTGACTAAAAATCATTCTAATTATGTATATCCTATCCTGAACATACAAAAATTGAAACTTATCTATAACATTTACACCATTGTAAAATGTTAGTTTAACTCTTCGTCGTCTTCGTCTTCTGCGTCAAATAGCTCATCTTCATCAACGGCAGATTCAGCTGCAATCGCCGCTGCTAGACTTTTCGCTTTAAGATGCTTTTCTGTTTTACGCTTGTTGCGATCTGCTTGCTTAGACAGGAACCCCTGTAGAGACTGCTCGCCCCATGCAATGGCTTCTGCTTCTGTCGCAAAACCATCTTGGCTTTTTGATACGATGGTTTTAGTCGCTGTCATACGACGAGTGATTTCGGTTTTCCACGTGTTTTCAACTTGTGTAACACGTAAACCGTACTTTTTGCTATCGCTCATAATCTTTTCTATCCTACTTTGGGCATCGCCAATGCAAAACCCATTAAATTTCAGCCGCGCAGTGTACTCGATACTCACGAGTTTGGGCAGCTATTATTGGTTATTTTTAACGCTTTTTTGTGATCGCGTTATTGCTGCTTCACTAACTGGTTTGAGCCCACAATCATCATTTCACATTTGTGGCAGTCAAACACCAGTTTTAACTTATCTTTGCCTACATCTAAAAACATTGGGTCAGCTTTAATACCTTCAACTTCTTTAGGGCATAAATTAAAGCTGTAGCGTAAACAATGCTTGGTCACCATCAATGGCGCATCATGCAACACGGTGTTTTTTTCGTAGGTGTCTTCGATTTGAATCACACCATGTTGTTCATAAAACGATTTGGCTTTTTCGTTGGCCACGTTAGATAAAAAGCTTAAGGCTTTTTGCGGGAAACGCGCTTCTTTATTATGCACCCAACGCTCTGGGCGCTGATACGCAGCAACGCGAGCCGCCATTAACTCGCTCACAGCATCACGGCGCAATTCGTTGACCATTGATGCCGGTAAAAACCACATTTGCTCGGTTTGCAGGTTGATTTTATTTAACACAAAATCGCTGCTACCTAATTTACCTAATTGCTTCTTTAAGTTTTCAGCCGTTTTAGCCTGGTCATTTGCCGGAGCTTTATCACATGCCAATGTCGCTGTAACACTAATGTTATGTGCGTCAGTAACTGTTAGCCCTACACCATCATCGGTATCAAAAAACTGCATGTCGACACTGATTTTACGCGTGGCAGAGTCTTTGTTTAGTGTGGCTTCAAACTTGTGGTCAAAGTTACGGAACATCATCACACCAACTTTTAAATCTTTTGGCACCTCGGTTAAATACAAGGTATTGCCGTCTGCGCGGTTAACTCGTAAACCAGATAACTTGTCATCAGACAGGCGCTGAGTTTCGTAATGCTCAACGAAATAACATAAGCCATCACCATTATTAAACAGAATGTCTTTGCCACTTTCACTGGTATCAATTTTGATAAAATCTTTACCAACTTGAGTAATACGGCCAATTTTTTCACCAATAAACTTAGGTGAACTAAAATGCTCAATCGCTTCGGTACGCTCGTTAACGAAATAGTCCGTTTTACCGCGGTTAAAGCTCTTATCTGGGTCGGGGGTAAAGTTAAACTCGCAGCGACCATGAGATATCGATTCAAGATCGTTACGCTTAGCAATAATCGCATCTAATTGCTGACGATAATGAGCGGTCACGTTTTTAAGATAGGTAATGTCTTTTAAGCGGCCTTCAATTTTAAACGAGCTAATACCAGCATCTATCAAGGCTTCTAAATTGTCAGTTTGATTGTTGTCTTTAAGCGACAACAAATGCTGATTTTCCGCTAATACGTCGCCATCACGCGTGGTTAAATTACACGGCAAGCGACACATTTGAGAGCATTCGCCACGGTTAGCACTGCGGTTTGAGTACGCATGGCTTAAGTTACATAAGCCGCTGTAACTAACGCACAATGCCCCATGAATGAAAAACTCTAATTTCATTTTTGTGCTAGCGGCAATATCACGAATTTGCGGAATATTCAGTTCACGCGCTAATACCACCTGCGAGAAACCCACCTGTTCAAAAAACACGGTTTTTTCAGGGCTGCGGTTATCGGTTTGCGTGCTGGCGTGCAAGGCTATTGGCGGTAAATCCAGTTGTAAAACACCCATGTCTTGAATAATCAAGGCATCAACGCCGGCTTCGTAGAGTTCCCATATTAGCTTTTGCGCTTTGTCTATTTCGTTATCCATTAAAATGGTATTTAAGGCAACAAACACCTGGGCATGATAACGATGAGCAAACTCTGCTAAGCGAGCAATGTCTTCAACACTGTTGCCAGCATTGTGACGCGCGCCAAACGCAGGACCACCAATATAAACCGCATCGGCACCATGACGAATCGCTTCAATGCCGTAATCAGCATTTTTTGCCGGTGCAAGCAATTCAAGTTGGCGCTTTACCGGAGCCTCGGGGGTAAACAATTCTACAGAAACCATAATGTTAACTAAATTTCGCTCAATTCGGATAAAAAAGTGCGCCAACATACTGATACCGTCTTGGTGACATTAGTATGTTGACGCACTCGCATAGTCTTGTATTTTAGCAAACTTTAAACAAAGTTCTAAGTAAAATTGCGACTAACGCATTTGTTTATAAAAACAGCTCTTGGATGTTTTTAAAGTCAGACTTTCCTTCAGCAATTTCCTGTGGGTTTAATCCTGAAACTTCATGAGGGAATACCAACCAATCTTCAGATGAATGGATGAAATAATCAGGCTTTAAATCGACTTTGGTGTTTTTAGGCTTGTAGTAAGGACACGCGATGCGAATATCGCTTGGAACATTAAGACGCATAAACTTTTTAAGCTTACCGATTAAGGCATCGATACTTCGACCTGAGTCAAATACGTCATCAACAATTAACAAGCCATCGCTGGCATTGGCATTTTCGATAATGTAGTGCAAACCATGTACTTTAATGTTTTTGTCTTGCTTGTCGGTACCAATACCGTAATAAGAGGATGTACGCACAGCAATATGGTCGGTTTCGACTTTTTTAAAGTCATAATACTCTTGAACCGCGATACCAATCGGTGCACCGCCACGCCAAATACCGACAATAAACTGCGGTCTAAAACCACTGTCATATACCTGCGCAGCCAGTCTAAATGAATCTTCTAAAAGTTGTTGTGCGCTAATATAATGTTTATCAGTCATTGGTGAAGCCCCCTGTTATTTTGTTGTCGAGAATTTTATACCAAATAAAATTATCTTGCCCGTAAGAATCAGAATTAATTGATCAAAGTCAGCATAAAGTTATTCGATTAAGTCGATAATTATCATCTAGTGGTTCAAATGGATAAATTAATCTTTCTATTCATCGGCTATACCGGCGCTAAGAAAAGCTGAACGGGTATCATTGCCGATAAAATCTACTTGTCATTCACTATGGCTATGGCATAGTGTTTTTTAACCGATTTGTTGATTTTATCGTATATTACCGCCAATTCAGGATGAATACGCCACTATGTTGCTCGACAAAAACTCACAGAATCATTATGCAAACGCGCAGTCGACTGCAACCGATGCCCGTGTATTGAGTGTGCCTAAAGGCGACAACCCCTTAATTTGGCCAGTATTAACCTTACTTAAATCGTCGAACACTAGCTGGAAAGTGCACCATTTAGCCAGTGAACTGCAAACCAAAGGGTTGATGCACGACCTTGACCCAATGCCTGAAAAAGATCTCTTCAAACGCAACTTTCTATTAATGAATGCCCTATATGAATTGCAAGACATGCTAATGCCTAGGCAATGGCTGCAAGTGAAAGCAATGGACATTCAAATTTTTAGAATAATTCCCAGCAATGCCGATATCGAACATACCCGAGACGGCGCCCTGCGTGACTACTACCTTGATTGGGCTAATTACGATGCTAGCGTTAACGTAGTGCGTGAAATGCTCGAGTCATTCTGGTCTAGTTACCAACAATATATCGGCGTTAATGTTCAATTAATGCATAAAGGTCATGCTTTAAAAGTGTTTGAGTTAGATGCCACTGCGACCGATAAAGACATCCGTAAGCAATGGCGTAAGTTGGCGCTAAAATGGCATCCTGATCGTGATGAAGGTAATGCTGAACGATTCCGTGAAGTCTGCGAAGCCTGGCAAACCCTGCGCGAAAAAAGCTTAGTGGCTTAACGCCAACTCAACTCGTTATTTCCCTGAGCTCAGGTTATTTAACGTAAATCGCTACCTGATCACACAAATTCTGCGCCTGATTTTGGCTATTTATGCCATCATTAGTGGCATTATTTTATCAATTTTCATCTCCATCTTGAGGTTTTCATGTTTAAATATTTAGCTTTAGCCGTCACGTTAATGGTTACCCCTCTCACCAGCTTTGCTGCGCCATTTGTTGAAGGAACGCACTACACTCAAATATCAAATAACATGGTGCCTACAGAGCCCAAAGTAACTGAATTTTTCTCTTTTTATTGCCATAACTGCTTCAACATGGAAAGCCAGTACCTACCAGAAATCAAAAAAGGCCTAGATAAAAGAGTGGCATTCGACAGCAAACACGTCGACTTTATGAACAGTGATTTAGGTACTGAAGTGATGCGTTCACTCGCGGTTATCCATGAGTTAGATAACAAAGAAGCATTAAAAATTGCCATGTTTAGTGCGATACAAGGCAAAGACAATAACGCTGGTCATGACCACAACGCAGCAGGTCATGAACATAAATCGCTGATTAACAGCCGTGATGATATTAAAAAAGTGTTTGCCGAGTTAGGCGTTGATGCCAAACAATATGACACCTTAGCCGACAGCACTGAAACAGACCAAAAGCTAGCCTTATGGCGCCAGCAACAGGATATGTATGCCGTACAAAGCGTGCCTGCTTTTATTGTTAACGATAAATACGCGATTAACTTAAATGAAATGCGTAGCCTGGACGATATTATCGGGTTGATTAACTACCTTGCGTTAAAGCAATAATTAGCTTACGTAAATCAATAAAAATGGCTATCTACTCGATAGCCATTTTTTATACCTACGTTGCGCTAAACCTTCGCACTAATCTTTTGAGCCTTAAGCTTTAGTATAAATCGCATAGCTTAGTCGAGGTAAAGTCACGGTTAATGCTGTTGCGGATTTGTCTGCATTACTCGTTGCCTTTATCGGTTGTGGCCACGATGTCAATAAACGATATGATTTGCCTTGTACTGTTAGATTCATCGTTTGTGCTTGCTCAGCAGTGTTAAACACCACCAACATTTCAGCGCCGCTGACAGCATCAACACGCGCAAATGCAAATATGTCATTATCAGCTTGATAAAAGCGCTCCTGATACTCGCCACGGCGCAGCAATATATGCTGCTTACGCAAATCACTCAATTGAGCAATAGCCTGGTACAAAGGATGGTTGCTGTTAAAGTTGTCATCTGCGGTTGTTGCTTTAGTGCCTAATAAGGTATTGTCATTATAACTGGCCACTTGTGAGGCAAACATGTCTTCGCGAGCGTGAATATCGTTACCATCACCAGTAAATCCCTGCTCATCACCATAGTAAATCACCGGAATGCCGCGAGATAAAAACATAAACGCATGCGACAAAATACTGCGTTGCAATTTGTCTTCGGCAGACATTGTTGGCGCAGCTTGATTAATAAAATACCCCGTGCGCCCCATGTCGTGATTGCCTAAAAAGGTCATTAACAAGTCGGCCTGACTATCGCTGTCTTGATAAAGCGCGTCTTGAGCAAACAATTGCTGTGCTAACAGCGGGCTCTTTTTACGGTAGAAAATATCTGCTGCGGTTTGCTGAAACGCAAAGTCGAGAACAGATGGCAGCTTGCCTGCGGTGGTGTAAAGGCTGAGCACTTTTGGATCAGGATCGTACACTTCACCAAACACATGAAACTGAGGAATGCCTTGCGCTTTAGCAAAGTTAACGATTTGTGGGCTAAAGGTTTGCCAAAATGATAAGTCGACATGTTTCACGGTATCGATCCTAAAACCATCGGGCTTAAACTCTTTAATCAAGTTTTGGTATATTTCAATCATGCCCGCTAATACCTCTGGATCCGCGGTATTGAGATCGTCTAACCCATTAAAATCACCATTAAGCGAGCTTTCACCTTTAAAGGTGCTGTCGCCTTGATTATGATAAAAACGTGGGTCGTTAAGCCAACTCGGTACTTTGACCTCAGCCTGGCCTGCGGGCACAAATGGCGTGTAACTGTCGCCCTTTGCTAATTGGTCTAGAGATTTATATTCGCAATGTATATTGGGTGCAATAAACTCGCCCGACGCTTGATGGCACTCTTGGTACTTAATCACGTCAGCGGTGTGATTAGTAATAATGTCAAAAAACACTTTAATACCACGTTGATGCGCAGCGTTAATGAGCTGTTTTAAATCTGCATTACTGCCAAAATGCGGGTCAATTTCAGTAAAGTCGACAATCCAGTAGCCATGATGGGCAATACCGTCAGATTGAATCGCTTTATTGCGTAATAGCGGTGTCATCCAAATAGCGGTTATACCAAGATTTTGTAGGTAATCGAGTTTCTGTTCGATGCCATTAATATCACCGCCATGAAAACCACGAGGGTGAGTTAAATCTAAGCCACCTGCTGAAATCTGTTGCGTTGTTGAGCCGTTGTCATTACTTGAATTACCGTTATAAAAACGATCGGGCAGTACAAAATAGAAAATGTCATCACGGATATCACGGTGTAAATAATCCTGATATATATCAGCTCGATCGGTTGGCTGCAACATAGGCTGAACCACCGTCGCTGCCACTTCTTTTTGCTGACATCCACTTAACACCAATGCTGCACTCAATAATGCCCATGTTGTCTTATTCATATTGTCTTAGAATCCTTTCATTGAATGGTATCGATTAAATGCTCAGGTATTGAACAAGCATGTTGTCGTAATGGTTAAGGTAGCTCTTGTCCTTTAGCACTGACATACAATGCATACCAATGCTCACGACTGAGTGATACCTGAGTCGCCTGGCTACACGCCTTAATTCGCTCAATATTAGTGGTACCAATAACCGGTTGAATTTGGCTAGGGTGGCGCATCAGCCAACTTAATAAAATGGCTTCTGGAGTCGTATTATATTCAGCCGCTAACGTGGCGACTAACTGACTGGTTTGTATTATCGCATTAGACTGACCTACCGTGGTGATACCACTATAAACACCTTGGCATAAGCTGCTCCAAGCTTGAATTTGTATGTTGTTTTGATTGCAATACTCAAGCGTACCAGGGGTAAAGTTTATGTCTTTTCCCTCTTGATTACCGGCATAAATGCTTTCGTCTAACCAAGCATGTTTTTGCAGGCTCATTTCAATTTGGTTGACCACTATTGGCTCATCAAGCACACGTTGCAATGCGCTAATTTGATGTTGCTGCATATTCGAAACACCGAGAAAACGCACTTTACCTGCTGCTTTAAGTTTATGGAAAGTATCGGCTATTTCGGTAGCTTGCATTAAGGGATCGGGGCGGTGAAGTACCAACACATCGATATAATCTGTGTGTAATTCGGCTAAACTTTTATCAACACTATAGTGAATCCAAGCCGACGACAAATCGTAACGTTTAGGGCCTTTACCGTCTTCAAATCGAATACCACATTTAGTTTGCAGGTACATATTATCGCGTAAGCCAGGGCGCTGCTTTAAGACTTGTCCGAATACGGTTTCCGCTTTGCCAAAGGTGTAAATATCGGCATGATCAAAGTAATTAATATGACTTTGCAGCGCAGTATCAATAACCTCATGTGTTTGCTGAATATCTGCAGCGCAAATGGCGTTATTATTCCACCCGCCGCCTAATCCCATACAACCATAAACTAACGAACTAACATTAGGGAAAACACTTTTTAATGGTAATGCCGACATTGAGTTAACTCTCTTTGAACAAGTAATATGGCTTAGTGTAGAGGTTTATCTTTACAGATGAAGAGTAAAAAACAAAATCATTGTTTGATATAGCTACCAATAAGGAATTAAAGTTCTTTATAAAATAATATTCTGGGTGGCTAACATGAGTCGAGAACACAAAAAATTTGAACGATTATTCCTATTCAGTGAAGTAGCCAAACAACTGAGTTTTACCGAAGCGGCTGCCGAATTAGGGATCTCACGCGGATATTTATCAGAGCAAATTAGGCAGCTTGAACAAGAACTTGGTCGGGCATTGCTTATCCGCACCACCCGCAGTGTTAAGTTGACCATTCAAGGTGAAATGATTTTAGCCAGCATGGGACAAGTGAAAGCAGACTTATTAGATCTTGACCGAAAAATTCGTCACGACAATGAGGATATTGCCGGTAGGATCCGCATTACAGCACCTAGCCAATTTACGCAGCGTTATTTACTCGATATTTGCCATGAGTTTAACGCACAGCATCCACAGGTAAATTTCAGCATAGATTGCAGCTACACCTTGTATGATTTAGCAAAAAATGATTTTGATTTAGCCATTAGAGCAACGCAAAACCCACCGCAAAATATGGTTGCCAAAAAGTTATTTGAGTATCAGCAAGTGTGTTGCGCGGCGCCCGAATATCTTGAAAAAGCCGGGACACCAATACACATTGATGATTTACAGCGGCACAAATGCTTAACCTCAGCAGAGCAAACTCAATGGACATTTGGCAGTAAAACCATCGCCATTAACAGCTTTATGAGCGTCAACGATAACCACATGCTAAAAACACAAGCCTTACTCGCAAGAGGCATTATGTTAGGCCCACTATATCTGGTGGATAAGGAGTTACAACAAGGGCGTTTACGGGTGATTTTGCCAGATGAAACCATGAGCCAATCGGCCACTTATATTGTCCACCCACAAATGATTAATCAATCGGCAAGGTTGAGCAGTTTTATTCAATTTACCCTAGCGTGGTTTAAGCAACAGAGAAACCGTGAACCAGCACGTCTTGATAAATGTTGATAAAAGAACAATTTAATTAAAAAAGTCTCTCAGGTGTAATAATGCAAGTACGCAGTGCAGGACAATAAAACCAATAAAACCATGGGCAAAAACAATATGGTAATAACGCCACGTTAAGGCGTTACTAGGATCGGCCGCGTACCAGGCTGCGCCAGTTAACGCCACCAGCAAAAGCAATATCACTCCAAGGCCTTCAATAACGCTAATTAGCCCCTTACCACCAGAATGAGGCAATTGGCCGCGCATTAGGCCGCTAATGTCACTCATGAGTGGTTTAACATCCAGCGTTAACCATGGGAAAAACTGCCGCCATTGCCCGCCGACACACACCTTAACGGCAAACAGTAATGCCAATATGCCGGTCAACAAGCCACCGTAAACATGAAGCAAATCCCAAAAACTCGCACGCGACGTTAACTGGCGACCAATCAATACCCATGAGCTTGTAAACACAAGTAGCAATGATAACAGCAACACCGCAGGATGCAGCATTGTCTCAATACGTTGCCACAGTTGTTTCGCTGTCATTAACTCGCCTCAATCATTTGCTGAGCAAATTCATCGACTTTAGCCCAATCAGTAAATTCAACTTTGGTATTGGGATCCGTTGGGCCTTTGGTTATCCACATAATAAAGCGAATAATATTCCGGTCCATTGCGCCGTACCCCTGGTAATCTAAATTACCGCCAAACACTTGCAAAACCTTAGGTTGCCAAGGGCTTTGACTTAAAAATTGCTGCATATAGCTATTGGTTTGCGGCGTATTTTTAGCGGGTTTACGCGCCACTAGACTCACTGAAAAAAAACCGCTAGGTTTTCCTTCGAGCTGCTGTTGGTGAGATTCAATAAATTGATAAAGCGCCGGACGATGTTTGCCATGACGGATGCTAGCCCCTATAAACACTTTATCGAATGCGTCCAGGTTTGGTGCATCTGACAAGGGTGCCACAGTCACCTGATGATGTTGTTCCTCGAGCTTGCCCTTAAGGTATTCACAAATTTTTTGAGTGTAACCATGAACACTCGAGTGGATCAGTAAAATATGGCTCATGCTGACCTCAAATTAAAATCATTTAAAAGTAATACAGTATCTTAGCCCAGTGGTATAGAAATTTACATGAAACAGATCACGGCATGAGTATCGTTATATAAAACCACTGAACAAAATAGATATCACCAGGCAGTGTGAATAGGTATAAAGTATCGAATTGGTATATGATTATATGCCTGTAATTCGATTACTTTTTATAATTTCATTTAAACAAGATACTTACTGCTAAAGAGTCTGACAACATATGGCTGATACCGATGTAATAGATATACCGGAGGACAATACTCAGGTGTCTGCGCGTAAAAAAGCACTGTTACTTGGCCGTATTATCGGTTTAGCCAGCGAAGATGATTATCGCCCGTCGTCAGCATCAATTGCTGAACGCGCCGAACACCGCGAGCGTAAACAACTGTGCCAACATCAGGCCAACCTTGAAAGTATCTTCGCCCTCGCCCTTAACTATACTCCGTCAGATGTCACGGGCGTTGAGCTAGATCCTGACTGGCGTTATCAGTTTTTCCAAATGGCGGAGCAAATTCATAACCGTAAAATGCAAGATTTATGGGCGCGGATTTTAGCCAGCGAAATTGTCAATCCAGGTAATTTTAGTTTGCGAACATTAGCCGTATTAAAGCAACTGACTTTGCGTGAAGCGCAGATATTTGAAAAGGCCCTCGGGATGTCAGTCAAAATCAATACTGAACCCAGATTTAAGCTGTTAAGTGGTTATCGAGTTAATGGTGGGATCACCCAGTATTTCCGTAAACACAACCAAACCAATTTTGGTTTGTCGCAGTTTGGTTTGCCTTATTCGAATATTTTAACGCTGGTTGATGCGGGGATTTTACATAAAAGTGAATTTGAAACTGGTTTATTAAACCGTAATGAAGAGATTCAATTGACTCTGTTCCATGCCAATATGAGCTTAACCCCTAAAGGGCAACATTTATTGTTTACCTATTATCGTTTTACTACGGTGGGAGATGAGCTATGCCAGCTCATTCAGGCCAAAAATGACCACGATTTTATTGGTGCAATAAAAGTGATACTAGCGAAGGACTTTAGCGTTAACGGTTAATGTCTTCGTAAAGGTGCGAAAATTTAGCTTTGTGTTGGTTGAACAAAAACTGCCTTAACATCTGCCTGTTTTCGCCCTCGGCACTGATTTTGGCCGCCATTACGCCATTTTCAGTTCTGACTGGTTCAAACTCCATCTCAACATGGGTGCCATTAGGTAAAATCAGCTGAGTAAGACGTGGAGATTGAGTATCAAGCTCTTGCGGCACCCTAATAGTGATGCCTGAACTGGATAAAGACAACACCTCAACAAATTTAGACGTTTCATTATCTATCACTCGCACATCTTTTACATTATCCATACGCCAACTGCGTTCACCACCACGCATATCAATTACTTCTGGCGTGCCCAGCTCTGGCGTAAACTGGCCAAATTCATCTTGTTTTAATTGCAGTGGAAACCACAAACGGTAATAACTGATTTCGGCCAACAACGTCAACTTCGCATTGCCTAATATATGCGACAGAACCTGTGGGATTTCGGTGGCCACACTGAGCGAATGTCTAGAAAAAGCATTATCCGCAGAATCGGCAGATGACTTTGGCGAAAATACATCGCTAAAGTACGCTAACTCTTCATCAGATAAAGTGGACATAAATAATCCTATACAAAAATCTTACCCATTGATTATTATTCTAACACCTTAGTATGAAGCTGAACAAACTTTGCTCAATAACTTTACCCGTTTTTACTGTGTAACGAGTTTGTTTATTTTTTATACGCATAAAAAAAGGCGAATCGAATTCGCCTTTTCATCTTGCCAACATGCGACTAATTATCGGCTTCGATTTTCAACGCTTTCTTAAACGCTTCATGAGTCAATAATTGTTGATAATACTTAGCAATATTAGGGTATTTTTCAAACTCGCCATTTTGACCGACTAATTCTGTAATAAACGACATCATGATGTCGGCACCGCTAAGGCTATCGCCAACAAGATAACGCTTGCCAGCTAAACGGTCATTAACATAACTGATGACTTTTGCGGTTTCTGCATCGGCATATGGGCCAATAAAGCGGGTTTCAGCGCCTTCCATTTTGACAAAAATTTTCAATAACAATGGCAACGCGGCAGAACTCTCAGCAAAGTGCATCCACTGTAGGTAATCGATGTAATCAGCACTGCCAACCTTAGGCATAAGCTTATCTGCACCGTAGGTTTGAATAAGGTATTCGGTGATCGCTCCCGATTCTGCAATAGTAAATTCACTGGTTTCTAATACTGGTGATTTGCCTAACGGATGGATTTTTTTCAGTGCTGCAGGCGCTAAAAAAGTAGTCGCGTCGCGCTGGTAAGCCACTAATTCATACTCAACGCCCAGCTCTTCAAGCAACCAAATAATGCGTTTTGAACGTGATTTATTTAGGTGATGTAGTTTAATCATTAAGCCATCCTTTTCAATCTGTTAAACAAAAAACCCCATGATCAATCATAGGGCATATCGTTACTTCAGCTTGGAGAGCCAAGCTGAAGTCAATTAATATTAACTCAATAGTGCTAACATTTTTTCAGCAACAAGCTCAGAAGAGGCTGGGTTTTGCCCAGTAATCAATTTACCGTCTACAACCGCATACGGGTGCCAATCTTCACCTTTTGAGTATGTAGCACCATTTTGCTGCAGCATGTCTTCCACTAAAAACGGTACAACGTTAGTTAATTGTACGGCTTCTTCTTCACCGTTGGTAAAGCCAGTAACATTTTTACCAGCCACTAATGGCGAACCATCTGGCTTTTTAGGGTATTTCAGTACGCCTGGAGCATGACAAACTAGGCCTAATAATTTGTCTGTTTTATAACACGCTTCAATCAGTGCAATTGAATCTTTGTCGTTGGTTAAATCCCACAACGGGCCATGACCACCTGGGTAAAACACGGCGTCATATTCTGCAACGTTAATTGACGCTAGCTTGTGAGTATTGGCTAGCAATGCCTGAGCTTGCTCATCGGCAGTAAAACGGCGAGTAGAGTCTGTTTGAAAATCTTCTTTATCGCTCGTTGGGTCTAATGGTGGTAACCCCCCTTTTGGTGAAGCTAAAACAATCTCAACACCTTTATCGATAAAAGCGTAATAAGGTGCGGCAAGTTCTTCTAGCCAAAAACCAGTTTTATGACCCGTGTCGCCAAGTTCATCGTGCGACGTTAATACCATTAATACTTTCATGTTAAACCCTTAATTTATTAAAAATCATCTGTGTGAACATTGAACATAATCGTTAAAGCGGATCGTTCACCTTAATCACAAGCTTGCCAAAGTTTTCACCTTTTAGCAGGCCAATAAAGGCCGATGGCATCTTGTCGAGACCGTCTACAACCTGTTCACGGTATTGTATTTTTCCGTCGTTAAGCCATTGCCCCATGTCTTGCGCAAACTCAGGGTAGCGATGACCATAATCGTCAAAAATAATAAAGCCCTGCATTTTAATGCGCTTAACTAACAAGGTGCCCATTAACAGTGATAAACGATCTGGGCCTGCTGGTAATGATGTGGCGTTATATTGTGAAATCAAACCACACACAGGCACTCGAGCACTGGTATTTAACAGCGGCATCACAGCGTCAAACACTTTACCGCCCACGTTTTCAAAATACACATCGATTCCGTTATCACACACTGCCGCTAACTGTTGTGCAAAATCAGCCGCTTTGTGGTCAATACACGCATCAAATCCAAGCGTGTTTACCGCAAAAGCACACTTGTCGGCACCGCCAGCAATACCTACCACTTTACAGCCTTTAAGCTTAGCGATTTGTCCTACCGTAGCACCAACAGGGCCGGTGGCCGCGGCAACAACAACGGTTTCTCCCACTTTAGGCGCGCCAATGTCTAATAAACCCATATAAGCAGTAAAACCGGGCATGCCCATAATGCCTAACGCATAAGATGGATTACTTGGGTTCTGGCCTAGGTTCATTAAGCCTTCGCCGTTAGAGACACTGTAATCTTGCCAACCGCCATAGGCTAATACCCAATCACCAACTTGATAATCTGGATGATTTGATACCTCAACTTGCGCAACACAAGCTCCGACCATAACATCATCAATCGCGACTGGCTCAGCATATGATTTTGCGTCATTCATCCGTCCACGCATGTAGGGGTCAAGTGACAAATAGACTGAACGAAGTAATATTTCTCCCTCTCCAGCCACAGGCTTATTAACCTTTTCCAGTCTAAAATTACTGGCTACGGGTTCACCTTGAGGGCGACTTGCTAATACAATACGACGATTATGAGTGTTCATGGTGTATCCTTGTTCTTTGTTGAACCATAAATGGTATAAAAAACCAACAAGGCTCTCTTGTATGCTGCTATGATTCAATAATATGCCAAAGCAGCCAGGCCATGTTGTACGTTAATATTCTCTGGATTGATCACATCAATATGACCCATCATTTTGCTAAGTCGAGTACCCAATAATGACTAAACACACCCAGATAACTCTTGATAATCAATTTTGTTTCTCGGTTTATTCAACCTCGTTGGCCATTATCCAATTGTATAAACCATTGCTTGAGTCAATTGGGCTCACGTATACCCAATACCTCATCATGCTGATCATGTGGGAACAAGACGGCTTAAGCTTAAAAAATGTCGCCTCTCGTTTAGGCCAACAATCTGGTGCGCTCACACCTGTTATTAAACGTCTTGAAACCGATGGTCTGCTTAAACGTATTCGCGACCCATTAGATGAACGTATGCTGTGCATGCAATTAACCGACAAAGGCCAGCAATTACAGTCACAAGCTCAGTATGTTCATGACTGTATTATTGATCAGTGCGGTATTGATCTCACTGAAATGACAGAAATTAAAGATAAACTCGATCAGTTCAGAGTAAAACTGCCTGCCCATATCGACTTTTAAACAGGCAAACATCCGTAGTGCTCGTTAACGCTCACAATCACGACTAATCAATAGCCTATTTCTATAAAATATAAGTTCTCAACAAATATATTGTAATCGCAATAATTAATTGTGCACAACTTAAATTAACAAAATTTAAGAAATATTAAAACCCCATGTCAGTTTTAGCTCCCATATCTAAGCAACATTAACGCTATTGCGGCCAATATGTTTTGATGAATAGAGCGCTTTATCTGCACGTGCAAACATATCTGCAAATGAGCGGTCTTTTACTTGTATAGATGCAACCCCAATACTAATGGTAATACCGGGTAACGCTTCATTTATAGTGGCGCTAGCATGCTTGCTGGTTTGCTGTGCCACCCGTAATCGCTCTGCGAGCTTAAACGCCGAGTCAATATCGGTATCGGGCAATAAAATCGCAAACTCCTCACCGCCAATCCGCGCTAAAATATCAGCCTCACGGATATGCTCATCGCAAACAGCAGCGACTCGCTTAATCACTTCATCCCCCACTAAGTGGCCATAGGTATCGTTAACGTTTTTGAATAAATCGATGTCGATAATCATCAAAGATAACGAGTTAAAATAACGCATTGCACGAGAGAATTCGTGTTCACTAAATGCATTAAATGAGCGGCGATTGTACAAATCAGTGAGTGGATCGTTATTAGCAAGTTGCTGGAGTTCAGTGCGCAAAGTAAATTCTTCAGTGATATCCGTTGAAATACCTATTAAGCCAATCAGCTGACCATTTCGGTCAAACAAGGGCTGTTTTATTTCATGAAATACAGTATTAAAGCCATCGTTATCAATCATAATATCATCTGCCATTTTTTGCTGAAGTGACAGTACCTTACGGTCATTTCTCAGCAATATATCGGCAACATGAGGAGAGAAGTAGTGACTATCAATAGTGCCTTTTAATTGCTCTTGGCTAATACCGAAATAGTCTAAAATGAGTTGATTACCATACACATAACGGCAATTGACGTCTTTAACGTAGATATATGCACCAACTTGATCGAGGATTTGTTCGTAGGAGTTCAGCTGCTGCTTTTTGGTTTGCGCTTTACGAAATACAGTTAAATTAACGAGGATTAGCAAGGCAATAAAGCCCAGCAAAACCATCACTAACAACCCGATATTATCAATCGACATGAGCATTCCTTAGCATTAATCCACATCCATGTGTTTTACTATTCAATCACAACATCAGCAGTTGTTCTGTTACAATTTTATAGTAAATAGTACTGTATAAAACAGCATAAGCAAGTATGTGAAAACTGCCCGCAAAAATCAAACAAATAATGAACGTAATCAATAATTATTGGATAAAAAGTAGATAACTTTATTCAAAATCACATAACGTTAAGGCAGTATGCTTATTAAAACGCCGTACTGCCGCAACAACATAGCATCAGCGTTTATAAATAACTCCGGCTTTCATCACAAAAGGCACATCAAGTAATGTATCAATGTGTTTAAGCGGATTGGCATTAAGCGCAATGATGTCGGCTTGTTTCCCCACGTCTAATGACCCTAATGAATCAGACATATCAATCAACTTAGCGGCGTTAATGGTCGCGCTTTTTAAAATGTCACTATTACTCATGCCTGCTTGACTCATTAACAGTGCTTCTTTGGCATTGTCGCCATGATGTGACACGCCGCTGTCGGTGCCATAAGCGATGTTGACTCCAGCTTTATAGGCAGCAGTGAAGTTTTTCAGCATATCGCCGCCTACTCTTATGGCTTTCGCTTTTATCGCTGGCGACATAAAGTCAGCGCCCGCAGCATTGGCCATTGCAACCACAGTATCACCGGCTAATAATGTCGGCACTAAATAAGCCCCACTTTGCTTCATCAGCTTAATGCTTTCTTTATCGGCGTAACTGCCATGTTCAATACTGTCCACACCTGCACGTAATGCCGCATTGATACCTTGTGCAGCATGAGCATGGCTGGCTACTTTACGCCCTAGTGCATGGGCCGTTTGAATCACTTCGTGTAGTTCATCATCATCCATTTGCTGACCAGTACCAGTGTTAGTGTCTGATAACACTCCACCTGTAGAAGTAATCTTTATCACATCAGCACCAAATTTAATGGCTCGGCGAGTCGCACGGCGACAATCATACGGGCCGTCACAGATGGTTTTAGAGGTGAATTTGTCGAGCAAATCAGGGCTCATGCCATCAACATCACCATGGCCACCGGTTACCGACACGCCGCCCGACGCAATAATCCGCGGCCCATCAACCCAGCCTTTATTAATGCCGTCGCGTAGTGCATAAATTTGTTCGGGTTTAGCGCCTAAATCTCGCACGGTAGTAAAGCCGGCTAATAACGTCTTTTTGGCAAAATGAGCACTGCGCATTGCCACATCGGCATCCGACATACGCAATGCTTCGCTATCATTATTTGGCCCAAGTTCACCTTGTAAATGCACATGCATGTCCATTAAACCGGGCATCACAAAGCTGTTTTTTAAATCCACAACCTCAATTGTGTCTTGCGATGTGGCCAGCGGCCCTGCGCCATAGCCCTTCTCAAGCGAGGTAATGACACCATCAGTAATCACCAACGTATGCTCAGTTAGTACCGGCTCACCGGCAAGGGTTAATAATGTACCAGCATGAATCACTTTTATATCAGCAGCGCTGACCTGTGCAGACAAGGCCATAGCGCTCAGTGCGAGTAGAGCAAAGGAGTATTTTTTCATTTTATTTTTACCTTATTTTAAAGTTCTACACTGACAAAAAGGCTGATATGTTACAAGTGCAGATATGTTACAACAATTAACAAACATGGTTCGGTAGTGCCGAATCCAATAAAAAAACGATAATAAAAAGAGAAAATTCAATGAGAATCGCTATTTTTGGTGCAGGATCGACAGGCTGTTATCTTGCTGGACAACTGTGTTTATCTGGATTTGATGTTAGCCTCATTTGCAGACCAGCAATTAAGCAAACCATCCTCGCAAATAACGGCATCACCATGAGTGATTATCAAGGCTTTTTACATACGGTGATGCCACAAACCATGATCACCGATATCGAACAAGCCCCAACAGCATATGCCGCTTTTGATGTGGTATTTGTCACGTTAAAATGCCATCAAGTCAGTAGTATTGCCAATACGTTAATTGCCATCACTCACAGCAACAGCAGCATTATTTTTATGCAAAATGGTCTCGGCAGTTTCGATACCATCACAGATGCCCTGGGTCACTGTAATTTACTGCAAGGCATTACGCCTTTTAATGTGTTGCAACAACCCAATGGGCGCTTTCATAAAGGCACTGAAGGCGTATTTACCTTGCAGCAAAATGAACATACCCAAACGATACAAACCGCAATGCAGGCTCAAGGTTTTGGCTGTGACTTACACCAAGATATGACACCAGTGATTTACGGTAAACTATTGTTAAACCTTAATAATGCATTAAATGCCATAACCGACCTACCGATTAAACAACAACTCAGCCAGCGCGACAGTCGCCGTCAACTAGCTGGTGCAATGACAGAATGGCTCAACGTATGCCAGGCGGCCAATATCACGTTACACCAATACACTAAAGTGAAACCCCAATGGTTGCCGGTTATATTATCGTTACCCAATATGTTATTTACCCTGCTAGCTAAACAAATGCTCGACATTGACCCACAAGCCCGCTCATCAATGTGGGAAGACATCCAAGCTAAACGTAAAACAGAAATCGAATTTATCAACGGCGCGGTAGTACGTTTGGGGCAACTATATGGCGTAAAAACCCCAATCAATAACGCCATCGTTGCCAAAATTAATCAATTAGAACAATTAGTTTAACCAGATATCATACTTAATACATCAGTCGATACGAGTGTAAAGCTAAGATACAATTTAGCCACAACCATTATAATGACTGACTTATTATCACAATAACGTCATAACCCATAAGATGTTGGGTTGCAGAGTCATTTAGGGCCTGTTTAATTTGATCAATGGATAACACATGAGCGACAACACTTTCTTTTTTGGCGATTGGCAAGTTAATCCACAAAGCAATAGTATTCAGTCGGGTGACAAAATCCGCACCCTCGAACCTAAAGCCATGGACGTATTAAAACTACTGTGCCAACACCAGGGAGAAGTGCTCACCCCTGACGATATTATTCGTCAATGTTGGGGAGATATTGCCATTGGTGACAATCCATTGCATAAAGTCATAACCCAACTGCGTAAAGCTTTGGGCGATCAGGCATCAAACCCCAGTTACATTGAAACCATCCGCAAACGCGGTTACCGCACCCTTGCAAAAGTTGAGTTCCCCATTGGGCACCACACCCGAGTTACAACAGAGCCCTGGCAAGGTCAATCGCCCTTTCCTGGTTTACGTGCCTTTGAAGCAAATGATGCTAACGTGTTTTTTGGCCGTGGTGAGCAAGTCGACACCTTACTCAATCGTATTTCTAAACAAATTCAATTCGGCCGTGCATTTTGCTTAGTGCTTGGCCCAAGTGGTACGGGTAAATCGTCGTTAATTAATGCGGGGGTGCTCCCTAACCTCAAAAGTGCCAGCGGCTTTAACGGCGTAGGGGTACTCGATTATGCCAGCCTGGACTTAGCCGATGTTATCCAGGACCGCTTGCTTATTGATATTGCCGGCGCCATGCTCGACTGGGAAATAAACGATATTCCGGTGTTTAACCAGTTAAGCGCACAACAACTTGCCGTGCAGCTAATGCAAGATATACCTAACGTTATCAACCAATGCCAACAGGCCATAACCGCAGCCAAAACGAGCCATCAATATAGCCAACCGCAATTTTGTTTGTTTATCGACCGTTTAGAAGTGCTGCTGTCATCACCCATTTATAGCGAACAACAACGCACAGAGATTCTCGATGTACTCGAAGCATTAGCGACATCAGGATCAGTACTGATTATCAGCGCCTGTCGTAATGACTTTTACCCCCAGGTGGTCAGCCACCCAAGCTTAATGGCAGGTAAAGCCAACGGTTCACACTTTGATTTGTCGACACCAAGCCGAACCGAACTCATGCAAATGATCCGTTTACCCGCCAATGCCGCTAACCTCACATGGTCAGTTGATCCCAATACCGCCATGCCGCTCGATGAACTGCTTTGTAGTGACGCCGCATCCAACCCAGATGCACTGCCCATGTTGCAATACACCTTAGAAGCGCTATATCTCAAGCGCGATGAAAATGACCAGCTTTTAGTGTCTGAATACCACTCACTAGGCGGCTTAGAAGGGGCTATTGGTAAAAATGCCGAGCAAGTGCTTGCCGGATTAAATGAAGCCGAACGTACTGCGTTACCTAACGTGCTATCAATGTTAATCACTTTATCCGAAGACGAAAAGTCAGTGACCAGCCGCGCAGCTAATTGGGAAGGATTAAAAAATGATGCAGAACAAAATCTCGTTAAAGCCATGGTCGACAACCGCTTGTTTGTCTCGCATCTTCAATACGATAAAGCCTGTTTTAGTATTGCTCACGAGGCCTTATTAAGGCGCTGGCCGCGAGCAACCCAATGGATAAACGAGCATAAAGACAGCTTAGCAATTAAAAGCCGCTTACAGAATCAAACACAGCGTTGGTTAACTGAGTCAAAAAGCGCGGCCTATTTACTCACTGAAGGTAAACCCTTAGTGGAGGCACAAAGCTTAATCAACAATTCGCTGTTTACCCTAGAACCTCAACAATTGGCGCTTATTCAGGCATCTAGCAAACAGGCCAACATCGGACGCTGGCGCCGCCGCGCAGTCATGCTAGCCCTTGTGGTACTGACGTTAATTTCTGTCGCCATGAGTATTCGCAGTATTGAGGCCGAAAACCAGGCACAACAAAAACGCCTGGCGGCAGAAAACTTACTCGGTTTTATGGTGGGTGAATTCGCCGACAAAATGCGCGGTATTGGTCGCATGGACTTGCTCGATGGGATCAGTAATAAAGCATTAGAATATTTCAGCGACTTTTCGGCCGACGATGCCAGCTATTTAAGCTTTGAAGCGCAGTTTCAACACAGCCAAACCTTAGAGGCCATGGGCGAAGTGGCCTATTCGCGCGGCAATACCGACGAAGCCCACAGCGCCTTAATTGCCGCCCGTGAGCGCATGCTACCGTTACTCGAAATACAACCGCAAAACCTTAGTTTACTTAAAACGTTAGGGGCCAATGCTTTTTGGCTTGGCCAGCTTGAATACGATAAAAGTGATTGGGCTGCAACACAGCCTTGGTTGGAGCAATACTTAAGCTACAGCCAAGCCATGTATCAATACGCGCCAGACGATGACGATGCCATTATGGAGTTGTCGTACGCACAAAACTCTCTTGGCTCGATACACATGAAGCAGCAACACTTTACCGCCGCCCGAGAGTCATTTGAGCAATCATTGCTACTCAAGTTACAACTATGGGATAAAGATAACACCGAAAGCCAATTAATTGCCGATATTGCAGACACTCGCTCATGGATTGCCAGCGCCGCCACCGCCCAAGGCGATATTAGTGCAGCAATAAGGATCCATGAGCAAATTCAACAGCAGTTGGCCAATCAAGCGCTGGGAAAGCAGCCTTATATACTTGAACGACTATCCAGTAGCTACCAACAGCTGGCGATTTTATTAAGTTATCGAGGTCATAACTCACAAGCCTTTGAAAAAGCAAAACTTGGTCTCATTGCTATTACCAATGCCCTAAAACAAGACCCTGAAAATGAAGTTTGGAAAATCCTGCAATATCATGATTATCTGAATATGTTGGCTTTTAGCCTTGAACCAATTGAACAAACAATGAGCTACAGTGTTGACTCATTAGCATCCATATTTGCTGAAGATTTGTACTTACAAACCTCTAACAAAAAAAGTGATTTACTGGCAAACTACCAACTGGCTGCAGCATATTATTTAGCATCACAAGGATTATTGTCCGATAGCCTAAACTATGCCCAACAGGCAACAACCTCTTTTAATCAATTAATCAATGAGTTTAAGCAGAGTTCACTTTATGTGGCTAATTTAACCCAAAGCAATATGTTAGCCGCGTCATTACTGGCTTCCATAGGCCAGCCACAACAAGTTATCACCTTGTGTCGGCAATCTAAAAATCTGTTAGCAACTATTGTTGAAAAAAATAACGACCCACAATTTACCATTCCTTATGCTCAAGCTCTCGATTGCCTTGGCGAACTCGACCAACACCCTGATTTATTGCAACTGTTACAACAATCGGCCATAACCGATTTTAGGTTTAATCCTAAACTTAAACTTAACCCTAAACCCTAAACCCTAAACCCTAAACCAAAGTATGGAGAATATAATGTCAAACACTCAAGGCCAAGCAACGTTTTTTAATCTCACTATCACCCTAAACGACAAAGATGTACCAGTATTTACTTACACCAACCTAGATGGCACAGATGTATGTGGCAATGTCGTCGTTAACCAATACAGCACCATTTCTTACCAGCTAATTGATAAAACCGGTAAAGGGCTAAAATTTGTTGGTGCGGCCTTCACCACACCTTTTGATAAAATTATTGATGCGATAACCATTAGCAGCGATGGCACATTAATTCAATTAACCGATTTAGATGAAACCCCAGGCAATACCGGTTTTCAGTTTGTGTTGTCAAACACCTGTAATAGCTTGCAGATGCTCAGCCCTGACCCACAAATTGTCAATCACCCAAATCATTAAACAAACAAACAAACAACTAACTGAAGAAGCTCAGACTTGCCCTGAGCTTTTATCTTGTCCAGCATAATTAAAATAACCAATAATTAAACCTTGATAAAACGGCGTGTGTAATCCATTAACACACGGCGAATTATTAGTTTAAAAAGTGAATTTATAATTTAAAAGGATTAAGTATGAAACGTTCTATCTCTAGGGTGTTTGCTGCCATACTATGTGCCTCATCAATGATTAGCCAAGCGGCGACACAACAAGAAATCGATTTAGCACTGGCACCGGTTAAAAATAATGCACAACTGCAAGTGATATTAAGCGACGCGTCAGCGTTAGATGCCCTCGAAGATAATTTACCCCTCTTCCTCAACAGCGTAACCTATACACAGCAAGGCGCTCACGACGGGATTCATTTTGACCAAAGCGTGCTAGAAGATAATCTAACCGTAACTGAAATTTATAAAATTCTGGCATTATTTGGTCAACAAACCAACATAGCCCAATATCAAGGTGCCGAAGTCGTTAACGATACTGACCGTTTATTATTAGACATATCCACTTCAGCATTACCATACTGTGAAGCAGCCAGCCCAATCGACCTAAGTGTAATTATGGACAGCAGCAAACAAGCGCTATTCAGCTACGCTCAAAATAACGTTGCTTGCGATGGCAACGTTGAACTAACCGAAAACACTACCATCACGTATCAACTGGTCAACACCGCTGAATCGCCACAAGGGTTACGCTTAACGGGTGCAGGCTTTGCCAACCCGTTCGACGCGCATATCGAAACAGTCACCGTTAGCGAAGACGGCCAAGCAATATACTTACAAAATAATATCCAAAATACTGGTGTTAGCAAGTTCCAATTCATTTTCGCCTCTGATGAAAATACCTTATTGTTACTCAGTCCAGATCCACAAGTTATCAATCGTCCAGAAAATTAATTTTCTTGATCAAGAAAGCTCAGGGATTTTCCTGAGCTTTCAGTTATCGATAAACGGCAAAATAGTTTACCGTAACATCTCAAGAACACTCACATCGGCCCACCCATTAACACACTCGAACACGATAAAACGAGCTCAATAACGAACAACTTTATTGCACAAAACTCAGTCTAAAAATAAATCCATACAGCTTTACGCTTGTAGCAAACACATTTCGAATCAGTAATCATTAACCCTAAAAAAACGCTATAAATCCCAACGTTTAACCAGCCGATGAGCACACCAAACAGACCATTTCCACTTATAAATGGATAGATGCTCTATCAACCAAAACCCAAATACCAAACAAAACTTCACCCTCAAACAGCAAACACCAGTGAATACGAACAAATTCACACAATAAGAATCCACTTTAAAAACTATTAAATCAACAAGTTAAAAGCAGAAGATTACCGAAAGGTTAAAAATCGCTATTACTAATAGAGTGTTTGACATCAACAAGGGGTTACCAATACCAAACGCTTAAGGGAATGCACCATGTTTACCAATGATAAATTAACTGAACTCAATGACACGATTTCTCGTGTGACAAAACTCACTGACTCATTTGCACAATTCCCTGGTGTAATAAAACAAACTGCGTCGACAACCTCAGGGGGGAATGCCCAGTCAAATACACCTCTACGTGCCACAGAAAACAGCCAAGGTATAACTGCAGCTAACCTACAAATTAGCACCTTGCTCAATGTGATTACGGCAATTTCAGAAGCGATTTTTGTGATTAACTCCGCAGGTGTGATTGAGATGATTAATCCGTTAGGCGCTAAATTATTCGGTGCCCCTGCCGAAATGTTAATCGGTCAAACCTGGACCGATTATCTGCAAAGTCCTTTCAAAGATGAGTATCAATCTTTATTTACCTTATGGAATAGCGCCAGTAATGAAGCCAATAAAGTGACTCAGTTTAATCATGGCCCTAAAGAAATTGTCATTAATCGCGCCGACAGTACGCTACTTGAAGCAGACTTATCCTTGTCATGTTTACCATCGATGCAGATAGGATCTGAACCATTATTTATTGGCATCATGCATAATCTCACCACCCATAAAGCCGAGTACAACAAACTGCGCCACTTAGCCCATACCGACAAATTAACCGGCCTTGCCAATCGTCACGCTTTTGATGATGCCCTGCAAACTAACTGGAACGACAGCATTAACCATGACCAACCGCTGTGTTTAATCATTATCGATGTCGATTTCTTTAAAATGTTTAATGACCAATATGGCCATGTTAACGGCGATAAATGTTTGCAAAAAATTGCTCAAGTACTGACAGAGGTTCTCCCCTCTAACAATGCCATGGCTGCCCGATTTGGCGGTGAAGAGTTTGTGGTCATTTTACCTAACAGTAATCCGCTCATTGCGGAATATATTGCAAGACAAATTCAACAAAGGGTTAATCAGTTAACCTTTACCGATATAGGATTACCTGCACAAACCAAAATCAGTGTTAGTCAGGGCATTGCCTGTGAACGCAGTGGCCAATATCGCACCCCAACCGCACTGATATGTGCTGCCGACACGGCACTTTATCGCGCTAAATCAAGTGGCCGTAACCGCATCAATATGAGTAGTTAATAGACAGCCACTCAATAAACCATTATTTGCACGCTTGGTATGCTGCTATCTTACTTTTTTGATTAGCTTGCTGGGCCATATGATATTCAGCTGGCGTAGCAAAGTGTGCATCCCAATGCTGTAATTTAGGCAGCATAAGTCGATGCCATAGTGGCGGAATGAGGGTTAAGACAAAGGTGCTAAGGTATCCACCAATCATTTGTGGTGCATCGGGATAAGGTGCTAATTGATGATAAGGCAGTTGCCCTTGAGCATGGTGATGAGAGTGCCGGGTTAAGTTAAACATGGCCCACGAGCTTACTCGCTTATTGGTATTCCAGGAGTGATGGGGTTTTACTGGCGAATTAAGTTCGCGAACCAAACCATAATGCTCCATGTAATTGACGATCTCTAAGGTCGCTTTAGCCCATAATGCCATTAATACAAAAAAGCTTAACCCTTGCCAACCCGCAAGCCAAAATACCCACATCATAATAGCTAAGCTCATGGCGTAGCCTCGTAATGCTTTATTGTGCCAACGCCACACCGCAAGCTGTTTACGCACTAGCCTTTGCTGCTCAATGTGCCACGCACTTATATTGCCCTTAATGGTCGAAATAATAATATGGGCGTATACACTACGACCTCGAGGTGCGGTCGCTGGATCGTTTAAGGTACTAACGTATTTATGATGGCCATACACATGTTCAATAGCAAAATTTGCATCAAAACTAAATGCTAACAACCAACGCCCAATCAATAATGACACAGGGTCCCAAGTGCGATGCGTTAGCTCATGGCCAGTAATGGTTGCCATTACTCCAACCACTAAGCCTAAGTAAACCACCATCACACCATATTGAAATACACTCGTATTTTGACGCGCTTGCAAGGCATCATAGCCAGTTAAACTGCTTATCCATGCACCATATTGCCCGATATCTTGACTGGCAAACTGCCAGCAACACACAAACACCAATATCACGGTTAAAGGCAATGCCAACCATAACTGCCACGTCAATAAAGCCGGAAATCGATAGCTTGGTGTGTGCACGTCGTCACCAAATAAAATATCGCCACCTAAATAAACGGCAACCCAAATAGCAAACCCCATACTGATGTACGACTCACCTAAGGTAATACTGACAATGGCAATCAACGCCATAAGGTGAAACGACATAAATTTAAGATACTTAAACATGGCTGCCTCCTCACTCTTGCGGCTCATCAGCTAACTGGCGCTGACGCAGATTAACCTTAATATTAACAGCAGATTTAGGCACGCTTTGACAGGCCAAAATCATGCCTTGAGCTATGGCCTTAGCTGACAATACATAAGCACTGTCGGTTAATTGCTTAACCTCACCAGACACTAACTGGCACCGACAAGCGCCACAACTGCCTACCTGGCAATGATGAGGAAAAGCAATATCGGCTGCCAATGCCGAGGCTAAAACGGTTTGTTTTACGCTGGCTTGCTCAACCACGAGGGTGTCATTAATGGTTAAGCTCACAGCTTTAGCGGTAAACATTGACAACATAAGTAATCCTTTAAAGGTTAAAGGGTCACTTTACGTCAGCAGACAAAATAGAAAAGAGGGATAAATAGACATAAAGGGGTCATTAATAGACAAGCACCGACAAATCCGTTACAACTGATGAATAGGATTGATATAAAGATTGATAAGGATGCTATGCAACCACTGCCGATTTTTTATTTAAACCAAGTTTATCAACAACTGCGTCAGTGGGGCTGTGATGTTAACATTTGGTTGGTGCATAACGGCATCACACTTGAGCAATTACAAGATCCACACTATCAAGTGAGTTTTGATGATTATCAACGCCTCATAAACTCTGCCATTCATCTTTGCGCCAAACCAGAGCTCGGCTTGCATGTCGGCAATCGCATAGGCATTAACACTCATGGCATGATGGGTTTCGCCATGCTTAACAGCAGCACACTTAAACAAGCTATTGATACATTGAAGCAGTTTATTAACACCCGCACGCCACTGGTTAAGATTAATACCCACGAAACGGCCAACACTACGGTTGTTACCCTTGAAGAAATACACCCGCTGGGAATAATACGGCAACCCTATATGGATGCATTGCTGGTGACGATTGCCAAATTGCTACAACAACTCATGCCGCAATTCACGCTGCTATCGACGCCGTTATGCCAAGTAAACCTAAGCTTTGCAGCGCCCACTTATTGGCAACAATACGCGGAATTATTTCAGGTGCCGGTGCATTTTAATCAAGCCAACACCCAGTTAATATTAACTCAAGCATCAATGACGCAACCGCTTGATATGGCCGACCCGAGTTCGTTTATGCAAGCCAAACAATGGTGTATTAACGAACTTGAGCAACTTAACGGCCAACAGGGTTTAAGTGATAAGGTGTATCAATATTTACTCCAAAGCCCAATACCATTACCAAGCTTAAGTGACACGGCGGCGCATTTTCACATGACGCCCCGTACGGTACATCGCCATTTAAGCCAACAACAAAGTAGCTATAAGCAAATTGTCGCGTCGGTAAATCACCATATTTCGAAGCAATACTTGTCACAAACCAGTGGCAGTATTAAACAGTTAGCTTATCAATTGGGCTACGTTGATGTGGCTAATTTTCGGCGGGCATTTAAACGCTGGCAAGGCGCAACACCCAGTGAATATCGCCAACAACAAACCTAGGGTGTGTGTATTATATTAATGTACTAATAAGCTGATTAGTTAGGCTGAGCGCTGTTATGTTGCTTTTGTGTATAACTAGCATAAGCAATGAGCAACCCTGCACCAGCATACATGGTTAAACTGTACACGCCAGCAACCACAGCATAGCTGGGCATTTGCAATAAACTGATGCAAATGAGCATCGCCATGGTTGAGTTTTGCAAACCAATTTCAATCGCCAGAGTTAAGCCATCTTTATGTGTCAGTTTTAATAGCTTGGCACTCACCACGCCAATGAACATGGCACCAAAGTTTAGCAATAAGCAGGCAATAAATACCTCGTTAAAGGCTTCAACAATAATGGCATGCTCTTGAATGACAACCCCAGTTATCATCAATAACAAAAACACTAATGCAAACCGCCTAAAGTACACTTCAACCTTAATGGCCCACTCACGATAATAACCGCGTACAACCATGCCAAACACAATGGGCAGCAGCGTTATCACTAACAAGCCTAAAGAAATGCTACTGAGCGACACATCAATGGGAGCACCATTGGCAAAATAGCCAACCGCAAATTGAATCACAAAAGGAGCGGTAAACACACATACGATACTGCTGATGGCGGTCAGACTCACCGACAAGGCTAAATTGGCTTTAGCTAAATGGCTTACAACATTAGAGGTTGTCCCCCCAGGGCATGCCGCCAAAATCATCAAACCTATCGCCATGGGTGTCGATAACTTCATGGCTAAACAAATACCCAACGCGAGTAAAGGCAGTGCAATAATTTGCCCCACAAACCCAGTAATAATAGGCGCAGGAGTTTGCCAAAGGCGTAAAAAATCAAAGCGCGTTAAGCTTAACCCCATACCAAACATGATAAAGGCGAGCGCAAGCGGCAGCAGTATTTCGGTAATAATCGAACCTGTCATAGATGCATCCTTGCTCGCTAAGCCAAACGGCTTAGCGAGAGTGGTATTAAGCTAGAGACTAATCTAACCTGAGCTCGGGATAATAAACGCCTTTCAAACAGTCCTTTGCCCTGCTAAATGCGTTGAATCGACTGACAATAGGCTAGCTATTGACGCGTCAATTCGCCTTGTTAGCAGAACAAATGACAAGCTTGAAAGTGAGAAGGGATAAAATGTTGATTTTAAATAGTATAAATTCATCCCTTATCCCAAGTTCAGGTTAATCTAAAAAGCTGTTGTCTTGTGCTAGAACCACTTGATACATAGGTTGGAAGTTGCCCCAGGTCACGAGATCGGAGCCATTCATTTGGCGGGTTTTGGTGGCAATGTCATGGCCGATAAGTTTAAGTTCGCCAGCCGCTTGTGCCAGTAATTGACTGTGACAACAACTGTCTAGCATGACAAAATTTGCTGTCGCGGCATCAACAGATTTACCCACGGTTAATAAACCATGATTTTGTAAAATAACCGCGGCATGACCTTGCAGAGCATCCGCAATCATATCGCCTTCAGACAAGTCAGCCACCACGCCGGTAAAGGTGTCAAATACGCTGTGGTTTTCATAAAACATACAGGCATCTTGCGATATGGGTTTTAGTAACTCGCCAAGCGAGGAAAAAGCACGGCCGTAGGTTGTATGAGCATGGGCAACCGCATTCACATCTGGGCGAGCATGATGAATACGAGAATGAATCGCAAATGCGGCATTATTAATGGGGTGTTTACCTTCCATAATGTTGCCTTTATGGTCCACACGAACCAAATCTGACGCTCTGATTTTTGAGAAATGTACCGCCAATGGATTAACCCAAAAGGTTTCTGGGTCAATACAATCTCGCAAGGTAATGTGGCCTGCTAAGCCTTCGTCAAACCGGTAATGAGCAAACACTCTAAACGCAGCGGCTAAACGCTGTTTTTCATATTGTTGTTGCTGTTGCTTAGAGTCAAATTTAGGCGGTAATGGCATTGGGTATTTATCGGTACCGATAGTCATTTTTTTAATTTGTAATGCTTCTTGTGATGTTGTCATGTTGAGTCTACTTTTTATTGGTTTAGTTTGACTTTAATTTAACCAAGCCTAAAATTAATTCAAATGATACTAAATCATAGATAACTATTAATATGCTGCATAGTAAGATAGACCTTAACTTATTCCTCATCATGACGACTGTTTATCAACAAGGCAGCATTACCGGCGCCGCAGCTAAACTGCATTTAACGCAGCCCGCAGTCAGTCATGCCATTGCCCGTTTACGCAGCAAGTTTAACGACCCATTATTTGTTCGCCATGGCCGAAAAATGGTGCCTACCCCCTTGTGCCAAAAAATCATTCCCGATGTGTTACAAGCAATGGATTTACTCGAGCACACCATATCAACGCCCGCCAATTTTGATATTCAGCAACACAAACGAGAAATAAAACTCGGATTACGCGATATTTTAGAGTCGATGTTTTTTCCCGTTTTGGTGCCCGATTTACTCAATAATACGCCAAATCTGACCTTAAACAGCCGTCAAATAAAACGTACTGAACTCGAACCCTCTTTGGCACAACAAACCTTAGACATTGTGATTGATGTGCTTATGCCCACCCACAAAGACATTTGCAGCAGCTTAATTTGCCATGAGTCATTTTCACTGGTGTGTCGACAAGATCACCCCATATTGCAGCACCTCACGCTGGACAATTACGCCAACGCATCACATGCATTAGTCAGTTTAAAAGACTTTACCATCGACACCGTCGACATGGCGCTAGCGACTCAAGGCATTACCCGCAATATTGCTTTGCGCTGCGAGCACTACTTTGCCGCCATCAATGTGGTGAGCCAATCTGACATGATAATGACCATGCCAAGCAGCTATGCCATGTTGTTGCTGCAACAATCGATGCCTATTGTGGTATCGCCCTTACCGTTTGAAGTACCCAATCTTGCTGTGCACATGTATTGGCATAAACAAGCCGATGACGATCCGGTTAACCAATGGATAAGGCAAAAGCTGCTTGATATTTCAGCGCAGATTTTCCATACACCCACTGCAAATAAATAATAAAACCCTTTTTAGGTTTTGCCACGTTTACACTCAGACCCACTTTACCAGTGTAAAAACAGTATTGAGTTAATCACTAGCGGAGTTATTAATGAATAAACTATTACTTAACAGCCTCATTTCAAGTACATTTTTTGCCTTAACTGCCACCAGCAGTTTAGCGACAGTGCAAGCGGCCGAATTAAGCTTTGCCCACATTGAAACCGTAGGCACCAGTACCATTGAAGCAAAAGCCGACATGGCGATTATTAGCGTTGCGGTATCAATTGAAGCGGCCAATGCAAAGTCGGCCAAAGATGAAGCCGACGAAGCAGTGAGCCAGTTTAGACAGCGTTTACTTGAGGCAGGTATTAATAAAAAGCACATTCAAACCGCCAATTTACAGCTCAATCCACAATATCGATATGTACAAAATGAGCCAAGAGTACTCACGGGCTATAGCGCAAACAGACAAATCACCGTCACAGTAATGGACCTTAATATGCTCAACGAACTGCTAGACAGCGCGTTAGTAGAAGGCGTTAATCAGGTCAATAATATTGAGCTTAAATCGAGTAAAGAAGCCGACATGATGGCTCAAGCTCGCCAGGCTGCCATTAAAGATGCCAAACAAAAAGCTGAATCATTAGCCAAAGGATTTGGTGAGCAAGTGGCCGGGGTATGGCAGGTGAGATATTTTCCAACTCAAGCTCATCAGCCAGAAATGTACCGCGCCAGCATGAAAATGAATGCCGACGTGGCGCAAACTTATCAACAAGGCCAAGTGATTGTTAGCGACAGAGTCGAAGCAATATTTAGGCTTAAGTAACCCAAGTTCGGGTTAGTAAACCAAAGTAACTTGAACAGACAGAACTAACGGGCCGAGCCCGTTAGTTCTGTCTGTGCCTGTTTAAACAATACAAACCAACCATTTTACTGTCCATAATCATAAACAATGGCGAAAAAAAAGCATTTCAACAGGTCTTACCTCCTCCATTTTTATGTTCATAACGCAATGTTTACTATGCAATAAATTTAAACATGCTTTTTAATTACTACAAAAATGATCTAAATCACGTCTGAACATCCCCTAGCCAATTAAACTGAACTTATCAACAGTGGGTGCAGAAACAACACCAAGGTTATCAAACGCAATCTGCAGAGCAGCATAATCCACGCTAAACAAACTCCGCTTTTTGCAGTGATACCCGCATGTCGTCCAGCTTGTACGCCCCATCTAATGCAGACTTAAAAGGCCTTGTAATGATTAACATCACCATAGACGGCGTCCCCCTATCACTACCCCAGGCAGATAGCTTACTCAAAGCCGCCACAGATGCCGGTATTAACATCCCTAGCTTGTGTGACTTTTCCCACAATCAAGCCAAACAGCAATGTAACTTGTGCCAGGTACAAATCAAAAATCATGATGGTAGTTTACGCTGTGCTCGTGCATGTGAAACCGCTCTAGAAACAGGCTTAGATGTGATTACCCAGTCGAGCTATTTAAGTAAAGTGCGCCAGCAAGCACTGAACGACATCTTAAGCGACCACTTTGCCGACTGTGAAGCACCATGCCAAACAGCCTGTCCAGCAGGTGTAGATGTGCAATCTTATCTTTACCACATTGGTAAAGGTGACCATCACGAAGCCGTTAAAGTTATCAAACAAACCTTGCCTTTACCCTTATCGATTGGCCGTGTATGCCCTGCATTTTGTGAAGCAGAATGTCGCCGAGGACTGGTAGATGAACCTGTCGCCATTAGGCAGCTAAAGCGTCACGCTGCTGATTTAGACTTACACGACTTAGAGTCATATGTACCGCCAAAAGCGCCTGCAACTAACAAGCGCATCGCTATTATTGGCAGCGGTCCTGCAGGCTTAACCGCTGGGTATTACCTGTCAAATAATGGCCACGATGTCACCATCATGGAGTCTGCCCCAAAAGCCGGTGGTTGGTTACGTTATGGTATTCCCGAGTACCGTTTACCTAAAGCAATTTTAGATAAAGAAATTGAACTACTGACTCGCAATGGCCTTAAGATTAAAACGGGTTGTGCATTGGGCCGCGATACTAACTTAACCGAGTTAGTGGCTAATTATGATGCGGTATGTCTAGCGATTGGCGCGCAAAAAGCTGTGCCAATGAACTACCCAGGCAGCGACTTACAAGGCTGCTATTTAGGTGTCGATTACTTACGCGATTATTGCACCGACAAAAAGTTAATCACGGGTAAAAAAGTGGCTGTCATTGGTGGCGGTAATACCGCTATCGATTGTGCCCGCACCGCACTAAGAGATGGCGCCGATGTCACCTTAATCTATCGCCGTGCCCGCGAAGACATGCCCGCCGAACCCTACGAAATCCATGAGGCTGAAGTTGAAGGGGTTAAGTTTCATTTTCTCACAAATCCAATTGAAAACCACAGCGACAATCAGGGCCGTGTCAGCTCTATCACCTTTGCCAAAATGGCATTGGGTGAGCCTGACTCCTCTGGTCGACGTTCGCCTAAAGCCACTGGCGAAACCTTTGAAGAAGCATTCGACACCGTGATCCCTGCGGTATCTCAACAAGTCGATTTAGACTTTTTAGAACAACCCGGAAATCAAATAGACACAGGCCACATAGCACTCAGCCGCTGGCACACGTTCTTGGGGTGCGAGCAAACCATGTCTGCTGGGGTTGAAAAACTGTTTGTTATTGGTGATTCACGCACCGGCCCTGGCACAGCTGTAGCCGCGGTTGCTGATGGTCGCAAAGCCGCTGAAGCCATTGAAGGTTTACTTAAAGAAGGCTTAACCTGTCATTTAGAACCACAACAATTTAACTCACGCAAAGCCAAAAAAACTGCCTCGTTAGCGGCAAACACATACCCCGAATTATACCCAGACACCGCCAAACGTCCGCGTTTAAAAATGCCCGAGCTCAACCAGCTCACACGCACGGTTAACTTTGCAGAAGTTGAACTCGGCTTTAAACCAGACAAAGCAATGCAAGAAGCAATGCGCTGCCTAGAATGTGCCTGCCAGGCCAACACCGACTGCAAATTACGCGACTATGCCACCGAATATAAAGTCGATAGCAATAGTATTGAACAGCCCCGCGCCCGTAAATTTAAAGTCGATAATAGCGCCCCGTTTATCACCTTTGATGCCAATCGTTGCATCAGTTGCGGTGCCTGTGTTGAAGCTTGCCACCAGCAAAGTGGTCATAATGTGATTAGTTTTGCGCCCAATAGTTACCAAGCACTCCCCGATGCAGCAGGCACAACAGACAGTCGCCGAAATGCACCGCGTGTCGGCTTTAGCGCATCAATGAACGACAGTGATTGTGTGCAGTGTGGTAACTGTGTGCAAGTGTGCCCAACAGGCGCATTAGTCGACGCCAGAGATAAAACCCAAGGCACACACCGAGCGCTAACCAAAACCTCAACGGTGTGCACTTATTGTGGTGTCGGTTGCCGGGTTGAGTTACATGTTGATCAAACCAAAAACCGCGTTATGCGCGTCACTGGCGACAGCGATTCACTGGTTAATGAAGGGATGCTATGCGTAAAAGGTCGCTCTGGTTTTGACTTTTTAAACAGCCCTAAGCGTCTTACCACACCGTTAATCCGTAAAAATGGCCAGTTACAGCCGGCAAGCTGGAGCGAAGCAATTAACTACATTGCCGAGCAACTTAAGCCCATTAAAGAGGCCGCTGGGCCAAGTAAATTTGCCGCGTTATCGTCTGCTAAATGCACCAACGAAGAAAACTATTTAATGCAAAAGTTTACCCGCAGCATTATGGGTACTAACAGCATCGATCACTGCGCAAGATTGTGTCATTCGTCATCGGTTGCAGGCTTATTCGATACCATTGGCGGCGGCGCAATGACCAATGATATTCCAAGCATAAAAGAGTCTGATGTTATTTTTATTATCGGCTCAGATACCACCAGCGCTCACCCAATTATTGCCTCGCACATTAAACGTGCAGTCAGCCAACATGGTGCGCGCTTAATTGTCGCAGACCCTAAAAAAACCACCATAGCAGACAGCGCCACGCTCTATGTCTCCCATAAACCCGGCACGGACGTGATGCTGCTCAACGCTATCATGCAGCAAATTATTCTCAATAATTGGCAAGACCAAGATTACATTGATAATCGGGTTGAATATTACGAATTGCTTAAGCAAGAAGTACTCAAACCTGCTTACAATCTAAAAAATGCTGCGTTACTTACCGGAGTCAGTGCTGAAGACATTGCCGCGATGGCAAAAATGATTGGTACCGCAACTAAAACGGCCTTGTACTATGCAATGGGGATCACCCAACATACTACCGGCTATGACAACGTGGTTTCGACCTCTAATTTACAATTACTCTGTGGCAACATCGGCGTGGTCGGCGGCGGATTAAACCCACTGCGTGGCCAAAGCAACGTGCAAGGCGCCTGTGATATGGGCGCGTTACCCGATTTTTATCCGGGTTATCAAAAAATCAATAACCCAGACAACAACGCCAAATTTGCCCATGCATGGGGTAACAGCTCATTGCCTGCAACTCCCGGCTATGCCGCAACAGAAATTATGCATGCAATTGTCAAAAATAAAATCGATGCCTTGTATATATTGGGTGAAAACCCAGTGCTGAGCGACCCAGATCAGGCCCATGTGATAGCCGCACTTAAAAAAATTAACTTTATGGTCGTGCAAGATATTTTCTTAACCGAAACCGCCCAAATGGCACATGTGGTACTGCCTGCCAGCGCCTTTGCAGAAAAACAAGGGCACTTCACCAACACCGAACGCCGAGTACAACAGCTTCGGGTGGCATTAACCCCACCAGGTGATGCAATGGTCGACTGGAAGGTCATCCAAATGATCGCCAATAAACTCGATGCCAACTGGCAATATCAAAGTGCCAACGATATTTGGCAAGAAATCAACCAGGTTACCCCACAGTATCAAGGCTTAACCTGGGAGCGTCTTGAGCATAAAGTGGATGGTTTACAGTGGCCATGTTTTGATGAAAACCATCCCGGCACACCGGTTTTACATAGCGAAACCTTTTTACGCGGTAAAGGCCGAATGATCCCTGTCAGTTATCTATTCCCGGCTGAAATGCCTGATAGCGATTACCCACTGATCTTGTCTACAGGGCGTTTATTGGAGCAGTTCCATACCGGTACCATGACCCGAAAAACCCCTGAGCTTGATATTAAAGGGGCGCCAAGAGTAATGATTTCGGTATATGATGCCGAGCAACTTGGGGTGAATAACGGTGATATGTTAACCCTCAGTACACGCCGAGGCACCATTGAAATCGCGGCTTTTGTCACTAAACGAGCGCAAGTCGGGGTATTATTTTTACCCTTCCACTTTGCCGAATCTGCCGCGAACAAACTGACGATTAATGCATTAGATCCCATTGCCAAAATCCCTGAGTTTAAGGTGTGTTCAGTTAAAGCGGAAAAGTCACAACAAACGCTTACAGTGGCATAGCTTTAATGAGAAGTCGTAGTCGTATCTGCCGCTAAAACCAAAATGCCTCGTCTTAATTAGACGAGGCATTTTGTATCACGTGACCGTTAATCATTATGTAAACGATTAGCGATTATCCATTAACCACTGTTGGTGCGATCTCGATATCTTTTTTAAGCACAAGCACAACAAGGTAAACCAACCCTAAAATAGGCACTATCGATAATCCTGCGCCAATCACACCGGCTAAGATCGGCGATTGTGTTTTACGACGACCTAAGTAATAACAAATACAGCCCATCACTAATGCAAAAACAATAATCAACTGGCCGACCAAGGTTGCATTAAAATCCATTTACCCTCTCCTAATTAATAGTTCGATATAACGCCATAACGTTCATCATTCAAACGCATTTAACAACAATGTTACATCCATATATTACTCACAGTAAAGTGGAGGATTATTTTTTACTTAACAAGCGATAGTATCAGCACGGTTAACTCTTATCTGTTGCGCACTAAACTTGCCATTTTGCTGAATTATCGGTAGTTTTAACCGCATTGAAAGACGCAAAAATAACAACAAAGGATTACGAATGGGAAACATACTTTGGGTGGCCTCTTACCCTAAATCGGGTAACACTTGGGTACGCGCTTTTTTAGAGAACTACATTCAAAATCAAGATCAGCCTATCGACATTAATACCATGCACACCATTTCGACTGCCGAATCAGCAGCGCATCGTTATCAAGCTTATTTACCTAAAGATAAATCCGCAACCACAGAGCTTACCTTAGAAGAAGTCAGTGCGATTCGCCCTCAAGTGCAAGCAGATATTGCCCATCAGGCTCAAGGCACCACATTTGTAAAAACCCATAATTATTTAGGCGAGTACAACGGCCAACCATTGCATAACTCTTCAGTTACCTCTGGGGCGATTTATGTGGTTCGTAATCCGCTTGATGTGGTGATTTCGATGGCTAATTACTTTGATTACACCATCGATGAAGCCATTGCCTACATGGCAGAAGAAATGACAGGTACCCCAAACGAGGCGCCGCATGTGCCGCAAATTATTACCTCGTGGTCGATGCATGTATCCAGCTGGACAAGCGATGATACCTCAAAGCTCATTTTACGTTATGAAGACATGTTAGATGACCCTAAAAAAGTCTTCCGCAAAGTTGAGTCATTTTTAGGCTTAAAGAAAGATCCTACAAGGCTTAAAAATGCCATTAAGCACTCATCATTTGCGCAATTAAAAGCCCAAGAAGCCAAACGTGGATTTGTTGAAAAGCATGAAAATGCTAATGCCTTCTTTAGGAAAGGTGGTAAGCATCAATGGCAATCACTACTCACTCCAGAGCAAGTCAAACGCATTGTTGATAGCCATTATGAGCAAATGAAGCGCTTTAAATATTTACCTGCTGGGATGTAACTCGCCCAACTTAAAACGGCTAATATAAAAAACGTCCTATTGCTACTGCACTAGGACGTTTTTATTAGCGGTAATGACAGCTGTATTGATTAACGGTAAATATTGGTTAGCGTTGTTTACGATAAGCCATCACTAACAACACCACACCTGTCAGTAAAAATGGCAAACTTAACCATTGGCCAGCACTTAACATCGACTCATGGTAAGCCGCCTGGCTGACCTTAACGCTTTCTATCGCAATACGTGCACTAAATACAGACACTAAAAACACCCCAAAAATGGCACCGTGTTTTTGTTTCATGTTGGTGTATTTATAAATAGCGTATAAGCCAATAAAAATTAAAAGATAAGCAAGCGACTCATACAACTGCGCCGGGTGACGCGGCAGCATATCAATTCGTTTAAAAATAATGCCCCAAGGTTGAGTAGTTGGCTCACCTAAAATTTCGGAGTTTGCAAAGTTGGCCATACGCACAAAAAAGCCAAAGATGACGGTAGAAATGGCTAGGCGATCAAGTAAAAATAAAAACGGTAATTTAACCTGACGTTGGTAATAATACAGCGCCAATATGGCACCTAAACCACCGCCATGGCTGGCTAAGCCGCCTTCCCAAATGGCCAGTATTTTGAGCGGATTCGCAAAATAATACCCAGGGTCATAGAAAACACAGTGCGCTAAACGCGCGCCAACAATAATACCCACCACACAATAGACTAAGAAGTTATCGAGGGACTCAACATCCAATCCTTCTTTTTTAAACATGTGCTTTAATACTTGAAAGCCTGTGGCAATCGCTAAGGCGAAAAGAGCACCATACCAATGTACGGTTAAGCCCATAAACGAGACTAATATAGGATTAAAATCCCAGACGATGTGTTCCAAATGACCTACTCCAAAGTAAAACCGTATTTTATCGCATTATGCTAAAACAACTTTATGCCAGATGATACAGAGATACGTCATCTAAAAGAAAGTTTCATCAGCCTCAAAGCAGGTTAATTAACATTGAACGACCAAATAAGGTAACATTTACCCTTATTAATTACAGATACATTGCATTGTTAGAGCTAACCCAAATGATGGCCGATAAAACCGAATTCCATATTGATGTGCTTGAGCACAGTACTGATGCAATTAATTTGCTGGCACAAGCAAGTGGTTTAGGTAAGCAAGTATTAAAAGATGCCATGCAAAAAGGCGCGATTTGGCATACTCACGGCAAACAAACCAATCGAATTAGGCGGGCTAAAAAGCCCTTACACCCAGGCGATAAGCTACACCTTTACTACAATCAGCATATTCTCGATGAACTGGTAGCACAGGCAGAGTTGTTGTTTGACGAGACTGACTACAGTGTGTGGTACAAGCCTTACGGTATGCGCTGCCAAGGGTCAAAGTGGAGCGACCACACCACCATGAATCGCTTTGCTGAATTAAATATGCAGCCACAGCGTAATGCCTTTATTATTCATCGCCTTGACCGCGCCGCTACTGGATTATTAATCCTGGGCCACAGTAAAAAAGCCACTGCGGCTATCGCTAAATTATTTGAAACTCGCGCATTAGAAAAACACTACCAGGTGATTGTTCATGGCAAATTCTCTAGTGAAACGGTGCAAATTGATACGCCTGTAGACAACAAGCCTGCGCTGTCTCATGCAAAATTAATCACCTATCATTCAGGGCTTAATCAATCTAAAGTGCAAGTCAAAATCGACACGGGGCGTAAGCATCAAATTCGCATTCACATGGCCAGTTTAGGCCATCCGGTGGTGGGCGACCGATTACACGGTGATGCCGATAACACTGCGCCCGATCTTAAATTAACCTCGTGTTACTTTACGTTTGTTTGCCCGCTAAGCGGTAAACCCAAGGTCTTTGAGTTACCTGAACAATACCGCCCCCAATTTGCAGACGAGCAGCCGTTATAGCGCTGCAGAACACAGCATCTGTTAATTATTATCATAGGAAACGTTTATGCGTTTAATCATTTGTACTGCACTGTGCCTAGCCACATACATGTTTTGCCACAGCAGTGTGGCTGCCAGCTTAGAGCTACCTAACAATGCCAATACGGTATTAGTGAATGGTGTCGCGACTGAGCAGCAACAGGTCACGTTAGACATCAATACCCCACAGGGATTACAGCAAATCGCCTTTCGCTATCATGCCCGCTTTAGAGATCAAGGCAGTCAGCATAGCTTTAGCTCAGATGTGATTATTTTGCGTTTTAGCGCCAGCGATCAAGACTATCAATTAACACTGCCCAGCATCCGCAGCAAAAGCAGTGCTACACAGTTTAATGACTCACCCACACTGACATTAACTGACCAGGCTGGTAATGCGGTTGAATTCACTCAAGACAAGTTAATGAAAAAAGGTTTACAGATTGGCCGAGATTTTGAACAAGAAATCACAAAATATAATGCCGCCGCCAACCCCGCTTCATGGCGTGCAGCTAAAGTCACTGCGCCAGCAGCTGCGCCCAAAATCTTAAACAAACCTGCCAATTCAGTGGTCACAACAGCGCCAGTCACGTTAGCCATAACCGATGTTCAATCTGAAGGTGCCGGCCCAGTTATAAGCGACAGCGTAGAGCAGCCAAACCAGGCCGAAGTGTCTAACATGCTCGATTACTGGTACCAAAAAGCGAACCCACAAACTCAAGCTGAGTTTAAGGCCAAAATAAATCAGTAGTTAGCTATTTATTGAAGGTGTAAACGAACCAAGCGATAACTGAAAGTAACAACAATAAAATCAATGAAAGCGATATATCCACTGGGGTATATCGCTTTTTTATTAGGCACAAATATCGGCAAATGTCGCATTAAGCAGGCGTTGTAAATCATCAGGATTAAGCGAAATATCTAACCCTCTTTTACCGGCACTGACATAAATGTGTTCAAACTGCTGCGCCGAAGCGTCAATCACTGTCGCCAAGCGTCTTTTTTGCCCTAACGGACTAACGCCGCCAAGCACATAACCACTTGAACGCTCAACCGTTGCAGCCTCTGCCATATGGGCTTTTTTCGCGCCCGCCGCTTTGGCCATTAACTTCATGCTCAACATCGAAGACACTGGCACCACAGCGACAGCAAGCGTTTGATTATCAAGACTCACCACTAAGGTTTTAAATACTTGCTCGGCTGGTAAAGCCAATTTTTGCGCGGCCTCCAGGCCATACGACTCGTTACTGGCATCATGTTGATACTCGTGCACCTTAAAATCAATCTTGTGCTTTTTGGCCATATCAATTGCTGGGGTCATGACGGCTCACTTATGCTGAAACTAATTTTCTGGGCTGATAAAAATGTAAATAACGCACACAAACATAACTGACAACCGCAGTCGCAACAACCAATTCAAACTCAGCTAAACCTCGCACCTGGGCAATATATTCAGCGCCAACATTCATGCTTTGCATCCAAGCTTCCACTTTAAACAACGCCGTGGCCCCAATCACCATCGGGAAGGTAAATGCAGCATAACCAGGACTAAACGGTAAACGCATCAGTTTAAAAAATGATAAATAAATAATGCTGGTCATCAACACGCCAATGCCAAATAGCAACCCAATAATCACTGGCGAAGGCTGCGAGCTAATGGTTAAGTAGCCTGCTAACGATAAACTTGCTGGTGCGGCTAAAACGGCTAATGTCGGCTTAGCCGCATCAGGGATTTGCTCAGTAAAAATAAGTCGATAAATCATCATGGGTAACATTACGGCATAACTCAGCATGCCAAAAATCAACGCGCTTTCTGCTATCCACAATAAATGTGCATTACCTGAAAAAGACACGTCTGCGACTACAATCCCAATCGGCGGAATAAACCAGCTTGGCACCATTTGAGGTAAGCTAAATTGCTGGCTGCGATGATAAATAAATCCAACTAAAAAGCTGATGTGCAATATGACCGCAAAAGACCACAGCAAGTCACCCGCTAGCGCAGAAAAATGCCCCAACGAGTTAGACACCACCATTAATGCCATCGCAAAAGTCGGCACCACACTGCCCACCACCGGATGGGCAACATCCTGGCGCAGCAGATCATGATGCAATACAAACTTACTGGCTAATACCAGTAACAGTACACTGGCAATAGCGGCACTAATCCATTGGCCATAGCGCTGTAAATCCACGGCGTTTTCCCAACTCCAACCTAAACTGGCTATGCCTAACGCTAGCCCAGCCATGGGTGTAGGTACACCAACAATTTTACGCTTTACTCTGTTTACCATGACAACCTCAGCAGCTCTATTCGAGTCATGCAGTCATATTACGCTTGCACTTTGTTTATATATATCCAATTATATAAAACATACGTTCATAAAAACCAAACGAGTATCTCACTCATCATTATTCACTATTAACTATTCACTAAGTCATTATTATGAACATCTCACTGAAACAACTTAATGTGTTTAGCAGTATCACCCAGCACAACACCTTAACGGCCGCAGCCGAAGCCTTGTATTTGTCTAAGGCGGCAGTGAGCATGGCGCTCGCTGAATTAGAAAAGCAGCTAGGCCATCCGCTATTTGACCGGGTCAATAACCGATTAATTCTCAATCAAGAAGGTCACAAGTTATTACCACTTGCTGATGAGCTGCTTAGTAGAGCAAATAACATCAGCCAATTGTTTGATGCAGACCACGCTTTTTCGGGTCAATTGAAAATAGGTGCCAGCGACACCTTAGGTAATCATGTGGTGCCCGGGTTGCTGAGCCAATTTAGGCAACAATCACAGCATTTTTCGCAAAGCGTGGTGATTTCAAATTCACGGTTAATTTGCCAAAAGCTGCTCGACTACGAGTTAGACATCGGCTTAATTGAAGGTAAAAGCCATCACCCAGAATTAGTTGCCCATCAGTTTAGCCACGACCAAATGTGCATTATTGCCGCGCCTCATTTAGCCATAAGCCAACAAACACCCTGTACATTTACCAATTTAGAACACAGTGAATGGGTATTACGTGAGGCAGGCTCAGGCTCGAGAGAGTTTTTTTTACGCACTATTGCACCGCACATTGAGGCTTGGCATGAGGTATTTGAGCTCAATACCACTGAAGCGCTCATTAACAGTGTCGCGGCAGGATTAGGTTTAGGGTGTTTATCGACGTTAGCCGCACAGTACGCGATTAACGATGGCCGAGTCATTCAACTGCAATTGCCTCACAGTAATAATACGCTCAATATGCAACGCCCCTTTTGGCTAGTGGTACACAAAGACAAGTACCACAGCCCATTGTTAAAAAGCTTTATCGCGTTTTGCCATCAATGGGATAATACATAAAGCGGTTGTTGGCTGAGTACTTGTTCTATTATTTATGGCCTGAGTTAAATTTGGACTTTTGAAAACTAAAACTAAAACTAAAACTAAAACTAAAACTAAAACTAAGACCAACTCGTTTTAGGCCAAAACTTGTTAACCCCCTTCTCGTCGTCCCGGCAATGCTTTTGAGCCGGGATCCAGGTGTTTCTTTATGCTTTGTACTTATGCCCTTCGACTACAAATATCGTGATGGCATGGATGCCAGTGAGCGGCCACGGGGCGGATGGTCGGCTCGCAAACCACCATGATGAAGCTGTAAATGTTTGTCTTATCTGCAGGTTTTAAAAACTCCGTTTGATGAGAGACATGCGTTGCACAGAATAAATTTTATCGTGTATGGCATTTCCCATATCCTAATCGGTCAGATATGCGTGAAAGGTCATGGCCAGCTCACGTATTCTTTTGTAAGGAGTCTTCAACGACCTCAAGTTCAAAGTTCAAAGTTGAATTTGGGCATTTGAAAAATAACACTAAAACTAAAACTAAGACTTACTCGTTTTAGGCCAAAACCTGTTAATCCCCTTCTCGTCGTCCCGGCAATGCTTTTGAGCCGGGATCCAGGTGTTTCTTTATGCTTTGTACTTATGCCTTACGACCAAAAATATCGTTATCGGCCAGATATGCGTGAAAGGTCATGGCCAGCTCACGTATTCTTTTGCAAAAAGCCTTCAACGACCTCAAGTTCAAAGTTCAAAGTTCAAAGTTGAATTTGGACATTTGAAAACTAAAACTAAGACTAAAACTAAAACCAACTCGTTTTAGGCCAAAACTTGTTAACCCCCTTTCTCGTCGTCCCGACAATGCTTTTGAGCCGGGATCCAGGTGTTTCTTTATGCTTTGTACTTATGCCTTACGACCAAAAATATCGTTATAGGCCAGATATGCGTGAAAGGTCATGGCCAGCTCACGTATTCTTTTGCAAAAAGCCTTCAACGACCTCAAGTTCAAAGTTCAAAGTTCAAAGTTCAAAGTTGAATTTGGACATTTGAAAACTAAGACTAAAACTAAAACTAAGACTTACTCGTTTTAGGCCAAAACCTGTTAACCCCCTTCTCGTCGTCCCGGCAATGCTTTTGAGCCGGGATCCAGATGTTTCTTTATGCTTTGTAGTTATGCCTTACGACCACAAATATCCTAATCGGTCAGATATGCGTGAAAGGTCATAGCCAGCTCACGTATTCTTTTGCAAAAAGCCTTCAACGACCTCAAGTTCATAGTTAAAAGTTCAAAGCTGAATTTGGACTTTTGAAAACTAAGACCAACTTGACCCACTAAAGCTTGTGATTCCACTATTGCTTGAGCCATGGCTATACCCGTTAATTGACAAAATAACCTTGGTATCCATTAACTTATTATCTCTGATTGCCTGCGAATTTGGCTAAGTAGATTATAATTAATGTGATTGTGAGTGTAATTGTAATTTTAGTCGGCAAGGAGACGAAGTATTGAAACAACTAAGTGGATATTGTCGTAACCCTCGGGCACAACGGACTTGTTGCTCTAAGACTCTAACAATCAATTTTCAGCAGCGTTTATGACAAACGACCAACTATTAATTCTGCTGATCTTGTTCGCTACCGTGGGCCTGTTCCTATGGGGGCGTTGGCGTCACGACATGGTGGCTATCTGTTCGCTGGCGGCATGCGTACTCACTGGGCTAGTGCCATCGGGTGACGCTTTTATTGGCTTTAGTCACCCTGCCGTAGTTACTGTGGCTTGCGTTCTTGTACTCAGTCGAGGTCTGCAAACCTCTGGGGCTGTCGATGCGCTCTCGCGTGCCGTACTGCCTGCTCGTGCCGGCGTGTTTCTTAGTATGACAACGCTTTGCGCGCTAGGTGCGGTGCTTTCCGGTTTTATGAACAATGTCGGCGCGATGGCGCTGTTAATGCCTGTTGCCGTGCAACTCGCTGGTCGCCTAAACCTGACGCCAGGGCAACTTTTAATGCCGCTAGCGTTTAGCACGATTCTCGGCGGCATGACGACAATGATAGGCACACCTCCTAACCTGATAGTTTCAAGTTTTCGTGACCAAACTGGCACGGGTAGCTTCGCCATGTTCGACTTTCTACCGGTCGGGCTCGCAGTTGCCGCTGCGGGTGTCGGCTTTATCACTCTGATAGGCTGGCGACTGGTGCCTGCTCGTAAGCAGTCCGGGGTAAAAGGCTTTGAATCAGAGGCTTATATAACCGAAGCCCGCGTACTCGAAAACAGTAAAATTGCAAGCATGAGCCTGCGCGATATTGATAAAATGATCGATGAGATCGATGCCCAGATCATCGGTATGGTTCACAATGATGTCCGTATAATGGCACCCAGTGCTTGGCGTAGGGTTCGTGTTGGCGACATTCTCGTCATCGAGGCTGAAGCTAAATCACTGGCGGTTGTACTCTCTACATTAGGCTTAGAACTTGAGGAGGCAATTGAGCAAGAAGAAGCTGAATCGGACAAGGCTAATGACGCAGCAGACACCCCAGAAAATGACACAAAAGATGACGCCGATGGAGCGGTAAACAAGAGTAAAGCACAAGATCAAGCCAAATCCTCAGACCATACTGTGCTTATGGAACTGTCAGTGTTACCTGGGTCTCCGTTACTTGGACGTTCGGCCACCGATATCATGTTACGTACGCGCTACGGCATGAATTTGTTGGCAGTGTCACGCTATGGTAAACCTTCATTGTCACGATTACGCTCAAGGCCTTTTCGTTCAGGCGACCTGCTATTGATGCAAGGCCCTCCCGAAGCTATCTCTGAATTTGCAAGTGATAACAACTGTGTACCCCTAGCCAAACGAGAACTGCGCATACCAAGCAAACGTAAAGCCTGGGAAGCAGGAATTATTATGACTTTAGCCGTTGGCGCAACAGCCTTTGGTTTACTTCCGGCAGCAATATCATTTTCTCTTGGCGTACTCGCCTCTATGGTATTGCGAACCGTGCCACCACGCTCTGTGTACAATGCTATCGACTGGCCAGTGATTGTACTTCTTGGGGCCCTAATCCCTGTGGCTGGAGCAATGGAGTCCAGCGGTACAGCCGACCTAATGGCGAGGTTTTTACTCGACAACATGGCTCAAGGCAATGCTGTGTTTGGGTTGACGCTCATTCTGGTCACCAGTATGTTTCTCTCTGACTTAATGAACAACACCGCAACCGCGGCCGTGATGTGCCCCATAGCCATTGCTACCGCTGCAGCGCTTGATGTCAGCTCAGATCCCTTCCTGATGGCGGTAGCCATCGGTGCATCTTGCGCTTTTCTCACTCCCATAGGTCACCAAAACAACACCTTGATTTTAGGGCCCGGAGGCTTTGGTTTTGGTGATTATTGGAAGCTAGGCATACCGCTGGAACTGCTTGTGATCGGCATCAGTCTTCCTATGCTGCTTTGGGTGTGGCCACTGTAAGTGTTAACACACGTAACTGATTGGTGCCCCGCAGTTTGTTTTAGCTATGGCTGGCCATAAAAAAGAGTCCCGGCTCAAAATAATGCCGGGACAACGTGAGGGGTGTAGTTAACCTTTTGCCATAAACTAATTAAAACGGCGCAAAGCTGTCTAATGCTGCCGTTGGTGTTGTCCAACGTTCGCTTGCATCTATGATTGGGCGCTTAGCACCTTGTGGTGGTATTTGGCCTCGGTCGCCATATAACCACAATACAAAGTTGGTGCGCTCGCCGCTGGTTATCGGTTGCGCAGCATGGACGACATTGCCACGGTGGATCATGGCGGTGCCAGGCTTAAATGTTAAAGCAATTTTTTGCCCTGTCGCCACATCAAAAAAATCGACTGCAGAGCCTGTAAAGGTTTCTTCTGGCAAATTTAGGTTGATGTTTAATGTGACCGCCGATGCATCCGTGTGTGGACGGATCGAACTGTCAGTATTGGGTTGATAATGAATCGAAAAACCAAACGTTTGCGTGTCGTAGCCCATGATTTCAGGAAATAACAACCGCGCGATTGGGCGCATATAGGTGTTTAACATTTCATGATAAAAATCCTGGAAACTTGGCGCGGCAAGGTAGCCCTCTGAACGGCTGTCGAGCATAGCACCACGGCGATTGAGCACAATGCCGTAAGGTGGACGCAATGGAATTTGTGCATCCCATACGCTTTCTAAATAGTTGCGCAAATCCGCTAAACGCTCAGGATCAAAAAACTGCAATTGAAACACGTCAGGTGCCACTTCTTGCAGTAAATCTTTAACTGCGACTTCTTTACTTGGGTCTTGCCAGGCTTGAGTTACCGCATCACGTAATCGCTTATCAAGTAATGAACTATCAAGGCTAAACTCGTTTTTTTGCTCGGTTTGTTGCCATTCTTTCCAGGCGTCACTGAATAACGCTTTATTGTTATTCCAAAACTGCTGTACTGATGGCTCACGGTAAAGCATGGCTTCGCGTGAAGGTAATGTTAAGGCGCGTGCACGTTGTAATTGAGTTGCTGACATAATGGGTAAAACTCCTATTCTGTGGCTCGGCGATCGCTATCACCTTGCGAGGAGTTCAATTTATTACATCTATTTACCTAAATAAATACGCACCTCAAGCAAACAGAATTAAGATTTTATTTATAATGGGGTGGGATCCCTTGGTTTTAGCAGTTGTTCTAGCTCCAAATCAATTACTCGTATGCTTTCAGAGTGTTCAATATCTCCTGCGATAATGCGTCAAATGCACCGTGAACAGATTCGGATAACCCCATCATATTGTCAAAATCCGGATTGGCCAGAAGTGTGCCAGTTAGTAATTCAACACATCACAATAAATTTGGGGTATCCATACGAGTTTTCCGTTGAAATGAATGCGTTTGCTAGTCGGCAGGCGTCAATAGCTTAATCCACTCATCCGTATTCCCCAAAATGAATGTTTTCATCTGGTTATCTGTAAACGTTAGTTCAATGGCATCAGCTGAGAGAGGTAAAATCCCTGCACCTTTGGCCATAGATTTTTTAACCTTGATGATGTGAGAGAGTTCAAATGTGTATGGGCCAAGGCCAAGCCGTTTATTGTACGGCTCGAAATTAATATGTGATGTGGTCAGAGTAAGTTTACCATCTGATTTAGCAACCCCATTTTGTACGGTTGCAGTAACAGACTTAATCACATTTTCCATGCCGACCTCCTTAAAGAGCTAAAGCCTGAATTGCTTCAGCTTGTCACAAAGCGTTAAATTTAACTTTAACTTTAACACAGCATTAAATCCTGACACACCTCACTGAAAACATATAATCTTTTGAGCTGGTCGCACGGCGAATTTCGTGTTTATGCGCATTCCACCAAGAGTATGCGAGTGTGCGAATAATGGCTTGGTTGTCGGTTGCGCTGGTTGCGGTCCAAAACTCAGTGTAAGCGCCTTGAGTAATGTAAAACCCGTTCCATTTAACGCCTGCAGGTCTTGCAAAAAACTGCTGCTTATTGACAAGCGATGGTTCGAATTTAGCAAATAGCCCATCAGCTTGAGCCTCTTTTAACTGTAAACCAATATGTTGCTCACCACCGCGCCAGCCGTCTTTGTGCAGATCAGCCTCTGGCATACCTATGGTGCGCTCTAGGGTTTTCCAATCTTCATCGGTGGCGACTCGCCAGCCTACTGGGCAAAGGTTTCTTTGATCAGCGACATCATGCCAGTTGTACAAGCGGCCGTATGTTAATAGGTTTGCCGCATCATCATTTGGCACTGCGCCCGAACTTACTGCTGAGCCATCTTGAAACTGGGTGCTTCGTAGGTTTTCAGCAAGCCAAACTTGTTCGCCAATGTTAACGGTGCGATAAACATTACCCTCTCTGTCTTGAACGGTATTTTCAAGTTTTTGTAACTCGCTGTTAATGCCGCTGGCCGATGCCGCTGTGACTGTTGCTGCAATAACCATACTTGCTCCTATCGATAAGATGAGTTGTTTCATAATGGGTACCCTACATTACTTTTATGTAAACAACTTTAACTCTCAAACAAATAGCAAACTAGGCGATATACTGTCTAAAACATGCCTATTTGTATCAATGTGCGATTTTAATGACTACGCCACATGCTCAATTAACGCTTTAGATTGGCTCCATTGCTTAGGCGACGTACCATACATACGCTTAAATTCTCGGCTAAATTGCGAGGAGCTGACATAGCCAACCTTCATCGCTGCTTCACTGACATTCATACCGGCAACAATTCGCATGGCGGCATGATTAAGGCGCATCGATTTCATAAACTGAATAGGTGACATTCTGGTAGCTTGTTTAAATTTACGATGAAAGACCGCTCGACTCATCCCTACTAAAGAAGCTAAATCATCAATGGTGACATTTTTGCCTAGGTTTAAGGATAAATACTCAATTGAGCGAGCAATCTCGTTACCAATACCAAACGCTCTTCTGGCTGAAATACCAGCGTCGCCTTTCAATACGGCGTAATACAGCTCTCGTAGTCGGCTTTCGCCTAGGATTGATGCATCCATGCTGCCATCGAGTTGCAGTAATCTAAGTAGCGCATCAGCAAAAGTATCATCCCAGTTTGCTAAAGAAAGTCCTTGTGGTTGTGAGCTGCTTTTAGGCTGCTTAATCGCACCTGTGGCACTCTCCATCTCAATGGCCAACTCTGTCATCACTTTAGTATCGAGCGAGATATAAACCCCAAGCAATGGCTCCTCGGGGGAAGCCTCAGGCGTACCGGCCTCGACAGGTAATGAGACGGTGCAGCACATGTACTGACTGTTGTCGTAGATATACCTGTCGCCATCGAGAATCGCTTCTTTTCGGCCGTTCAAAATAACCACCACTGTGGGTTCGTAAACCGCTGGAGCACAAGGCATTGCCTGGGTAATTTTAAACAAACTCACCCCTTTAATGGCGGTTTCGACTATGCCATCGGCACTGATGCGTTGTTCTACTAACTGCTTTATCTTTTGTTTGATCATTTTTACATCGCCTCACCAAATAGATACAAATAGGCACGTTTTAGCGACTAATTAGCCTATTTACATCTCAGCCTGAGAGTTATAGTACATTTCAGATAACACTACTACCGCTCGTAGCGACATGCAAATTAAATTATTGCACTTGCTAAAGCCCCTAGCTTCACAACAAAGGTAACGATGATGACAACTCAACAATTTGGTAAAAAAGGTTGGACTCCTGAACGCATTGGCTCACTTGTAGGAAAGACATATGTGATCACAGGGGCTAACAGTGGCGCAGGTTTTGAAGCCTCTCGCATCCTGCTCAGTAAAGGCGCCAAGGTGGTTATGCTGAACCGTAACCCAAGCAAATCAGCTAACGCAATTGAAGCATTAAAGCAATCATTAGGTCAGCACATTGATGTAAGGTTTATTCAGGTCGATTTGGCTGTGCTGGAATCGGTACGCAACGTAGCAAACGAACTCCTAAACACCACGCCAATCATCGATGCACTGATCTGTAATGGCGCAATAGCACAGGTCGCCAAGCAACATCTCACCGCCGATGGTTTTGAAAGCCAACTTGGGGTAAACCACTTTGGCCACTTTTTATTGTGTGGCTTGCTGTTTGATCGCATTAACGAGGCTAAAGGCCGGATTGTGATGGTGGGTAGCAACGCGTACAAAATGGGGCTTAAACGGATTAAGTTTGAAGATCTTAACTTTGACAAAAAATACACCGCCTGGGACTCATACGCACAAAGTAAAGCTGGCACAAATGATGTTTGGTTACGAGCTGCAACGCCGTATAAAAGCGGCGGGCAAAAACGTTGAAGTACAGGTTTGTCACCCGGGCGCTTCTCGTACCAACTTGCTTATGGATACCGCGAGTACCTTTAATAAAATGCTATGGGCAGTAATGTCTCGGGTTATCGCTCAATCAGCTGAAAAAGGCGCATGGCCAGAAGTCATGTGTGCAACTGAGCAAGGGCTAAAACCTGGCACGCTTTATGGCCCCACCAAACGAGCTAATACTGTTGGCCCTGTGGATCAAAATACACTCGATAGCATTGCATTGGATCAAGACATGGCAGCCAAGCTTTGGGCGCTATCGTTAGATAAAACATCACTAAACTGGTCGCTTTGATCGCATGAGAAAGCGAATACTAACGCTGGTCACATTACTGACAGTGGCAACGCTGGGGTTAATGGCTTGCTCATCGCCAAATCTTTATAACGATCTGATATACAAGGATCTTAATGCTTCAACGCCAACAGTCAATGCAGAGCACCAGCTTGGCATCGCTTTTGGTGGTGGCGGTATTCGTGGTTTTATGCATTTAGGCGTTATCAAAGCTTTAGAAGAGGCAGGGATAAAACCCAATGTCGTCAGCGGCACGTCTGCAGGTTCAATCGCGGCAACGTTATACGCGTCAGGTATGAGTTATCAAGCTATGGCCGCAGCCATTGAAGACGTGGGGATGAGCGATATTGCCGACTTTGTATTGTCATCAAAAGGCTTAGTTAATGGTAAAAACCTATCCGATTGGATAAACGCGCAAGTAGAATATGACGATCTTGCGGATATGCCGATGCCTGTGGCGGTTACCGCGACCAATATGACCACACACAATACGGTGACCATTCGTTCGGGTAATCCGGGCCATGCAGTACAAACCTCATCGACGATTCCGGGGGTGTTTATTCCGGTTGAGCACCAGGGGGATATTTTGATTGATGGCGGGATCTTCAGTGTCGTGCCGGTTTACGCAGCCAAACAGTTAGGCGCCAAAAGGGTCATTGCTGTCGACATTTATTGCCACAACCAAACTCAGCCTCAAGTGTCTGCCAGCCAGTTAACCCTAGCCGTATTTAGGATGCAAAGCTGCAGACTGTCGCAACCAGAACTAGACAGTGCCGATATTGTGATTTCACCTTTATATGAGCCTAATGGCATTGGCGGATTCGATGACAAAACACAAGCCATTCAGGCAGGCTATTTTGCAACAAAGGCTGTGATACCGCAGATTAAAGCGCTACTGTTAAATTAAACGATAACCGACTAAGTTGGGTATTAACCTAGGTGATACCAGCAAGCTTAAGTAAAACATGTGTAAAACCTTAATTCTAGATAATAAAAAAGGGATTGGCTTTGATAAACCAATCCCGTTTTCAATAAGTGCTTAGCGTTTAATTTAAAACTTAAATTTAGCGCTTATTGACTCAGCGCTGGCGTGCGTGGAGGAATAACGCGTTTGTTGCCTGTCGATTCAAATGCACTCGCAAACCTCAGCAGGTTATTGTCGTCATAAGCACGGCCTGCAAACGTTAACCCAACTGGCATGCCAATATCAGCCATCACGCCCATTGGTACGGTCACTGTCGGCACACCTAAGTGACGAATCGCCAGGTTGCCGTTAGCAACCCAAACACCGTTACTCCAGGCGATATCTGCCGACGCTGGGTTTACATGCGCATCAGCAGGACCAACATCAGCCACCGTTGGGAACAACACAGCATCGAGTTTTAGCTCGTCCATCCAGTCTTCTAAATCCAACTTGCGGGTTTTTTCTAGGCCGCGCAAACCATCGGGAACGCTGTCGATTTGGTTATACGACTTAAGCCCTCTTTTGGCCATGTTGACGTATTCATCCATGCCTGCGGCTAAATCCCCTTCACGATTTGGTAAGGTGCCTAAATCATGGGGGAAAATCAAATGGCCGTTCACGTCAGACAGTTTGTTCAGTTTAGGGTCATTATTGGCGCGCAAGAATTCATCTAAAGCCCAGCCAGAAAGCTCCCATAACTCATCTTCCAAAAACTCTGGTGTCACTATACCGCGGTTGTAAACGGTTGGCGCACCTGGGCGGTCACCTTCGCAATTTGATACCAGCGGAAAATCAACTTCAATGACTTCAGCGCCAGCGGCTACCAATGCTTTACGAGCCGCTTCACAAAGGTCGATTACCGATGCACGGGTATTGATGCGCTGACCGGTTGGACCACCAAAACCTGGATTTTCGCTGGTGCCAGCCAATTCATCTTTATTGATAAACATACGTGGCAGCCCGAAACGCTTACCTTTAAGCGCGCCAGCTTGAGCGGCAAGATCCAGATAAGATTGTGGACGCACTGTAGAGGCTTTTGGGATTTCAACCCAGGGTTGCAGGCGCCATAAGTCACCGCGAGTTATTGGGTCGTCGGCAACAATCACGTCAAGCACTTCTAGCATGTCTGCCATGGTGCGAGTGTAAGGCACTACGACATCCATAGTCGGGGTCAGTGGCCAGTTACCGCGCACAGAAATTACCCCGCGCGAGGGCGTGTAGGCACACAAACCGTTATTTGATGCTGGGCCACGACCGCTCGACCATGTCTCTTCGGCTAAGCCAAAAGCAGAATAACTTGCGGCAGTGCCGGTGCCTGCACCATTAGAAGAGCCAGAAGCGAAAGGTGCGGTAAGGTAATTGGCGTTATATGGGCTTTCGGCACGGCCATAATGGCCGCGTTGCATGCCACCATTAGCCATAGGCGGCATGTTGGTTTTACCTAGGCATATTGCCCCTGCTTCACGCAGACGTTCAACGGCAAAAGCATCGTATTGGGCCACTAAGTCTTTAAATGCAGGGCTGCCCGACGCGGCCGTTAATCCCTTAACCAAATAGCTGTCTTTTACAGTATAAGGAATGCCGTCAAGTGGGCTTAGTGTTTCGCCACGAGCCCTTCGCGCATCTGACGCCTCGGCTTCTTTTAGCGCATCTTGATTGCGCACCACCAAGGCATTTAGCTTAGTCTCTGTGGCTGGGCCGTCGTAAGCATCAACTCGCGCTAAATATGACTTAACCAGTTCAACCGATGTAGTGCGGCCTGATTCGAGTGCGGCACGTAACTCAGAAATAGAAATCTCAGTAACTTCGAACATGTTAAAACCTCTTCTTGAAAGGCAATTGTGTAAAAGGTTAATTGCTCTTAAAGATAAATATCGTGAAAGACAGTAACTTAACCCACCGTCTTCCTTTGGTTTTTGGTCTAGGTTTTTATTTATTGTCCAGAAGGAATTTGCTGGGTAATACAATGAATATTACCGCCGCCTAATAAAATCTCACGCGCTGGTACACCCACAATCTCATACTCGGGGAAAATGTCCTGCAATTTTTGCGCAGCAATATCATCTGTTGCTGGGTCAAGCAGTGGGAACACAATGCGCTGATTGGTAATTAAAAAGTTCACATAAGAACCTGCTAAACGTTCACCCGCTGTGCGTGGAACGCCTGTGCCCTCTTCTACGCCTTGAGCTTCTTCTTCGGTGCAATATAACGGACCTGGTTGTGGCATTAAATGAATTTTTAATTTACGCCCTTGTGCATCTACCGCATTTTGTAACACATCTAAAGCCGCTTTTGAGCGAGGGTATTGTGGATCGTTTTGATCATCAGTCCAATGTAAAATCACTTCGCCTGGGCGAGCAAAACAGCACATATTATCAATGTGTCCGTCGGTCTCATCCATGTACACGCCATCTTCCAACCAGATAAACTGCTGTACATTTAAATACTCAGACAAATAAGCTTCTATCTGCTCACGAGTCAAATCGGGGTTGCGGTTGCTGTTAAGTAAACACTCAGCACTGGTCATGCAGGTGCCTTCACCGTCGACATGAATTGAGCCACCTTCAAGAATGAGTGGCGCGCGATAACCCTCAAACCCATGTTGAGCGTTCATTAACTGCGCAACTTGCTCGTCTTTATCCCACGGAGAGTACAAACCACCGTTATGACCACCCCAGGCATTAAAACCCCAATCAATACCGCGGCATTCGCCCTTGGCATTTACCACCACTGTCGGGCCAGTATCACGGGCCCAGCAATCGTCGCTATCGATTTCAACCAAGGTTACATGAGCAGGCATAACCGTCTTAGCCTGTGCTAAAAATGCCTTGGGAACGCCCATGTATACTGGTGTTACAGCACCAATAGCATCGGCAACGTTTGCAAATGTTGCTTGAGCATAAGCCCCTGCTGCGCGCCAATTATCTGGGCGATGTGGCCAAAGCATCCACACAGCTTGCTGAGCCGCCCATTCGGCTGGCATGTGAAAACCATCTTGTGATGGCTTTGTAGATAATTGTGTGGCTTCCACATTTGCATTGGTCATGAATTTTGCTCTCCAGTAATGCTGAAAAAGATAATATTGTGCGCCCTAATATAGGACGAAATTCTGGGTGAATTTGAGCTTAGTCAAAATATGGCAGGTATCATATCATTTAAGCCTGTTTGCGCTAAATACTTGTATGCAGGCCATTGATAACTATTTTCAATATATTGAGCGCAAGATAACCCAGCACATATCGGGCGAGACTCTGCGCAAAAAAAAGCCCCCTTTGTCGAAGGAGGCTTTCGCTAACACGATTAAATCAAACCAATGATTCGTTAGTTTTTGCTTCTACGGGTTAATAGCCCAAGTCCAAAGACACCTAGTAGCAATTCAAGTAACCCTAGGCTACCACCACTACTGCCAGATGTGGTGGTTGCTGTTGAACTCAGTACACCCACAGTAACGGGGTCAACAATAGTGCCATTGGCTGCACCATCATCATCAAGAGCTCCGCCATCAGTGATACTGACTTGCAGCTTGTTGCTGTCGATTAATACCCAATCATTGGTATCTACTTCAACTGTCGAGCCGTCTGATTTTACTTTGAGCAACACAAAATCTGTCGGTAACGCACTGCCAAAATCAATGGTTACGACAATCGTACTACCCACTGCAATACCGGTGACGTTATAACTAAATTGCGGCATAGGATAAGTGTATTCGGTACCTGTTGCAGTGGTTTTAGACACAATAAGGCCGGTTACACTTCCCTGGTCTACCGTAATAGGCTGGGTATAATTGTAAATGTAGGTGCCATCATCAAGTAACGTCATAGGAGCACCTGCATCTTCAAGGTCTGCTTCTGCACGGTATCTCACCACGGTATCTTGATAACCAGCAGCATCTGTTGAGGTTTCCATCCATACCGCATATAAATTGTCACCATTAGGCTTCATTCTAAGTTGTGATTCAAAGTCCGGTTCGCCTTCTGGATCTAATGGCACGGTAATATTGGCAGATAACAATTTAAGAGGCTCGTAAGTGCGGCCGCCATCTCTGGTTTTGGTGACAAACACATCAAGTTCAGTACCCGTACCAATATGCGCTAAGGTATTTTTGATAGAACCCCAGGCTAAAATAAAGGTATTAGGATCTTGGCAATTTTCACCATCAGGTGCATTAACAGGATCGCATGCAGAGGTACTATTAGGTGCCCCCACAATACGTGGTTCCTTAATGTCTACTTCTAGTTCAGGTAGATAGTTAGTCAAGTTTTGGGTACCCGTCCAGGTATGGCCACCATCGTAACTACGACGAGTGAAGAAGTTATAATTATCTTCGGTGGTGTACTTGGCCAATGCCCAGTCTGATGTATAGCTGTAACCAAATAGGATGATATCACCGTTGATCGCGCCACGATGTGCTCGGGCATCTTCAAGGTTATTGTTCTCACTTGTAATCGTTAAAGCTTCAATGGTCTTGGTTGTATCATCAGTGGTGACTTCTGCAAATGCATTAGTACTTAGGTTGATTGCGCCAGAGTTGTTAATACGATCTGATAGCGTAACAGGTGGGATGTGGTCTCTGTCTTCATCGGTTAAGTAGTAATTACAACCACCAGCCTCCTGATAAGTGACATCTAAAACCGCATCACCGTCAACAACGTCAACCGCATTCCCAATACCATCGACATAACCACCAACACCATCAGGATAAACAACCGTTCCTGTCGAGGTCAGTACATAACGGGTAAATGTTGTAAAACTGGTATCGACAGCAGGGGTAAAATCAAGCGGTGTTAAGCCTGTGTTTGTGGCTTCTTCTCCCACTATGCCAATGCGGCCCATAATGTCAGAAGGACCACCCTGGTCATACGCCCCTTCTTTCCAGAAAACCATCATCTTGGTACCGCTTTGATTAATGGCTTCATCCATGCCTGCAACTTGATTATAGAAAAAGCGCACGCGTCGCGCATTTTCTCCAGGATTACTAAGCACACAACCAATACGTGCAGGGTCTTGCCAATCGGGGGACTGATAAACATCACTGATCACGCCTTCAGTATCTGAATAGGCTACTTGCGTATCTTCAGCGTTGTAAACGGTGCCATCATCGGTAAAGTTGCCTTTGGCGCCAGGTTGATTCTGGTTTTGAGAATTACCTGTTGAGCTGCCGCCTTTTTGCAAACCTGAGCTAAAAGCGACATTAATAAAACTTGCAGGTGGCTTGTCGAACGTAAAACGGTGATAACGCACAACCTTACCAAAATCGACACCTTCACCGCCGCCTTTGGTTTCTTCATAGGCAATAATAGTGACAGGTTTTTGTCCAGGTACTTGCACTAAACCTAAATTGGCCCGTGATGCTCCTTCTTTACCGGTTTCGACTAATAAAGGCTGGTTGTCAGCACACTCAGGTTTTGTCGCACAAACCGGATCAAGGTAGCCGGTTAATTCGGTAACGACATCATCACCTTCACGTTTTTTGAACGTTTTGAAGTTATTGGTAACACGAGACACATTGGCAGCAAATGAGATATCAGCAAGCGCGGGCGCTTTCATGTCCTCAATATAGGTATACCAAATATCGGTGCCTTTATTGACATTCGCACCACTGGCACCATCGCCTGGTCCATCGGCATCTCCAGTTTTTAAGCCTTCAGGGTCTTCTTGCCAGGAAACGTTCCACGCTACTTTAGTACCGTCACTGTAAGTGGTTGCATGCGGTGTATTTTGCTTGGCATCTCGTTCACCAAAGCTTAATTGCTCGCGCTTCCAGGTGCCGCCTGTAGGCGTATTATTTGCATCGACTGCACTGGGGTTTTTAGTATAAGCAATATAAGTACAACTAAAAGGTAACTGTCTCCCCTCCCGATCAATGTAGGTCGATGCCCCTTGATGATAATTATAATCTGGCATGTCATCATTAAGGCTAGCATCATCCGTACCTATTGCAGGACAGTATTTACTATCCCATGTCACAGCGACATAACCGCTCGCGGCAAAGATACTCGGTTTGCCTGAATCACCGTAAAAGTCAGCGAGAGACACACCACCATTACCATCGGTTACCCAGTAACTTTGTTTTGAGATTTTGCGTGCCGTATCTGAAATATTGACGGGCAAACTCCAGGTCACTCCGTCATCTTTAGAAACGCGTACAAAAATATCCTGTGCAGGATACTCTTTTTGCGCTTTTACGTCATAAACGGTCTGGTTTTGACTATTACCATAGGCATAGGTACTGACTAAATCGCCATTAGGCAGCCTGACAATTTTACCTTTAGACGCTAAATCTTCAGTGAGTACCCCACCATCATCATGCGGAGATATAGCTGTAACCTCACTTGCTAAGGCAATCGAACAGGTTGCGCTTGAAAGGTAGGCGGCGGCCATACAATAGAGTAATTTTTTAAATTTCATAATAAAATTTCCTTATTGTCATTATTAAATGAAAAATATTATTGTTAGTTTTCTATCACTTAACCCCAAAATTAATTGGATGCTGTATGTACAGCAATGACCGCGCCATAATGATATCCGCACAAAGAAATCGCGATAAACACTGATAAATATCAAGTTTATGTGTTTGATTGATATATATAGTTTTTGTTTTTGTTAACATAATTGTCATAAATGACAATTATGTTGGCAAAAGTGGAGTCAGTTATGCAGATAAGCCAAAAACAAGGCAATGAAGATTTTGCCATGATGCTAAATGCTTACGATTGCCCAGCCATTTTAGTCACGCCGCAATATCAAATATTGGCGAGTAATCAGCACTATCTTGAAAGTTATGGAAAGATAGATACAAGCAAACCGGCTTATTGCTTTAAGGTGTCACATAACAATGATTGCCCATGTGAGCAGGCTGGAGAGCCCTGCCCATTATCTGCCGCGTATGCTTCTGGTAAAAAAGAACGTGTACTGCATATTCATCACTCACCACGCGGCAAAGAACATATCGACATCGAAATTTTGCCGATATTAAACGACAAAAGAGAGATAACATTCTTTGTCGAATTGTTAAAATCAGTCACCCTGGCCAACCCTAAAATTGGCAATAATGAAATGGTTGGTACCAGCCCTGCATTTAATCAACTAGTCGAAAATATTACCCGTGTAGCCCCTACTGAGGCATCCGTGTTATTAGTGGGTGAAACCGGTACAGGTAAAGAAGTCGCTGCATCGGCGGTGCATCTTGCCAGTAATCGAAAAGATCATCCAATGGTGATTTTAGAATGCTCTGGCTTGACCGAAACCTTGTTTGAAAGTGAGTTATTTGGCCATATAAAAGGCGCGTTTACCGGTGCGCTGTACAATAAACAAGGCCTGGTTGAAGTGGCACACGGCGGAACATTGTTTTTAGATGAAATTGGCGACGTGCCTTATGAATTACAAATCAAACTGCTACGTCTTATTGAAACCGGCACTTATCGTCCCGTTGGTGGAAAAGAAACTAGGCGTTCAGATTTCAGACTGATTTGCGCAACACACCAAGATATTTTAGCCATGGTAGAACGGGGCGAATTTAGGCGAGACTTATACTACCGAATTAATGTGTTTCCGATTCATATCCCTTCTTTAAAGGAACGCAAACAAGATATTGCCCTGTTAACAAGAACCCTTCTTCAGCGAATTGATCAAAGCGGTCAATATAGCGTGACAGATTGCGCCATCAACTTGCTCAAAAAACATGATTTTATGGGCAACATTAGAGAGCTGCGTAATATATTGTCACGGGCATTAGTTTTATCAAACACCCCAATAATTGATCGTCATGTGATTAAAACCTGTCTTGAGATCGATCGTAAAACTCGCGGGGATTCAGGAACAACAACAGATTTGAAAAAAAATGAGCTTAACTACCTAAAGCACCTCATTGACAGTGTCGATGGCGATAAAGATAAAGCCGCAGCATTAGCGGGTATTAGCACTCGCTCACTGTATAGGAAAATACAATAGCGAAAGCGCCATATAGAAGGTCATATAAGCGATTTTACAAAACAAAACAGGCTACTTGAGCCTGTTCTGTCAAATCACGTCAATCTCACTCACGAACCCTAGTATGCAACACTAATACGTTGGTTAATGTGCTTAGCATTTTCGGCTTCATCAACTATGGCTTTAGCATAATCAACTACTGACACACGGCTTTGACCTTGTGCATCGGTAAAGAACTCATCGCCGCCTAAACGGTATGGCGCTTCAGATTCACCCGGAAAAATAATCGCTGCAGGGCTAACGTAAGTCCACTTAACAGCAGAATCTGTACTGCGAAATACAGCTAATGCCTCACCTTGCGCAATGGCTTCGGCTTTGTACTCTTCAGGAAATTCAGGGGTTGATACCAACGTCACCCCAGGGGTAACTTCTAGGCTACCTGCACCACCAACCCACAACAAACGTGGTGAGCCAGCTTGCGCTAAATCTTGCAATAACTGCTGTGCGGTTTGCGCAACGATTTGATGATTTTGTGTAGCGCGCCCACCAATAGAGGCGATAACCACATCAACATCTGTAAACGCAGTCGCAACATCTTGTGCTGACATTTGGGTAATATCAAGGGTACGAACAGGCACATCTTGGCTGACTTTATTGGCGTCACGCACCACGGCTATAACCTCATGACCGCGGCTAATAGCCTGTTGCATGATAGTTCCACCAATCCAACCGCTTGCGCCTAATACTGCTAGTTTCATTTTTCTGTCTCACTCTGGTCATTAACAATGGAGCCAGTTTATAGATGACACATTTCGAGATAAATAGACATTAACGCGCTTAATTGTTTCACTTTCGATACTAATCTGGGTGTAAAAATAACAAATAAAGCAATCTAAACCGCTAAAAGTATCGTATTTAATCTGATTAAGGGTTAGTTATCCATCACGAGGCTTTAGGTTCATGCTCAGCAGCAACAAGCAATCAATTAATATTGTCTGGTTTAAACGCGACTTGCGCTTGTCTGATCACCCGCCGTTAGTTGATGCCTTTAATCATCATTTGCCTTGTTTGCTGATATACAACTTTGAGCCATTAATGCTGGAAGACTCCCATTATAATGATCGCCATTGGCGCTTTGTTTGGCAGTCACTGCAAGATATGAATCAACAACTTAGCCGCTATGATGGCCAGGTGCATGTGTTTGCCATGCCAATGCTAAATTTACTCGAAAAGCTGACTGAAATATTTACCATTAACACGCTATTTAGCCACCAGGAAATCGGCCTAAACAACACTTTTGAGCGCGACAAAGCCGTGGCCAATTGGTGCCAGCAGCACGCTATTCAATGGCAACAATCTCCGACAGGCGCGGTTATTCGTGGGCGTCGACATCGCCTGGCGTGGGATCAGCATTGGCAACAAGTGATGGCCAGCCCTATTGCAGTGCCTAATTGGCAACAGTGCCAATTTCAGCCCTTTACAGATAGTCAGGTCATGGAGCTCAAGGGCAACATAACCGAGCCAAACGATAACTTTCAACCCGGCGGTCCTAAACAAGCCCGAGCGATACTGAACAGTTTTTTAACTCATCGCGGTAAAGATTATCAACGCAGTATTTCAAGCCCAAGCCTGAGTCGAACCCACTGCTCGCGATTATCTCCGTATTTAGCGTGGGGAAATATCAGTCTAAGGCAGGTGTATCAGGCGACAATGACTCGTTATCAAGAGGTACAAACCAGCAATAGAGCCTGGAAAAAACCTTTGTTAGCAATGATGTCTAGATTGCATTGGCACTGTCATTTTATGCAAAAGTTTGAAAGCCAATGCAGCATGGAGTTTACGCCTGTTAATCCAGGTTATGAGGATTTCCCTTATCGTAATGATGACGATGTCGAGCGAGATATTCAGCGCTGGGCAGAAGGGCAAACCGGCATTCCAATTATCGATGCCTGCATGCGCTGTTTACGTCAAACCGGTTATATTAACTTTAGAATGCGCGCCATGCTTGTTAGCTTTGTAACCCACCATTTAAACATTCACTGGCAACTAGCCAGCCTACCATTAGCCAATTACTTTCTCGATTTTGAGCCGGGTATTCATTATCCACAGTTGCAAATGCAAGCCTCGGTTACTGGCATTAATACCATTAGATTGTACAACCCGATAAAGCAGTCTCAAGATCAGGATCCACGTGGCGATTTTATTCGCCAATGGTGTCCAGAGCTTAACAATTTACCCAATGAATATATCCACCAGCCCTGGTTACAGCCGCCAATGGAAGCAATTTTTAATGAAGTGATGTTAGGTCGAGATTACCCCGAGCCCATGATAGACATTACCTTAGCCTCGCAAGCCGCTCGCGATCGTTTATGGTCTTATCGCGATAAACCGCAAGTACAACAACACATTGCTGCGGTGCTAACACGCCACGTGCGTCCAAAGCCTAAACGCACAAGGCAGCAGCATGGCACATAAAAAACCACATCTTGAGCATAAAATCTGTCTGGTGTGCCTGCGCCCATTTGCATGGCGCAAAAAATGGGCTAAAGATTGGGATCATGTTAAATATTGCTCCGAACGTTGCCGCCGTCACAAAGCTGATTTAAAGGAATAAAATGACAACCGTTTACAACACTATTTCGGCCTCACTGTCACCACAAACTCACACATTGCGGCTCATTTTAGGCGACCAACTCAATGCCTCCCACAGCTGGTTTAAACACGTAGACCCGGCTGTGGTGTATGTGATTGCCGAGCTCAAGCAAGAAACCGCCTACGTTAAGCATCATGTGCAAAAAGTGTGTGCTTTTTTTGCTGCCATGGCGCAGTTTGCCGACGCTTTAGCTCACTGCGGCCATCAGGTGATGTATTTAACGTTAGATGAAACCCAACCATTTACTGATTTGCCAACACTGCTTGAGCATCTCTGTACTCAGCACCAGCTCAATACCATTGAATACCAACAGCCTGATGAATACCGTTTAGCCACGCAACTCAGCGAATTATCATTGCCAGGCATTAAAAGTACCTGCCATGACAGCGAACATTTTTTGTTGCCTTTTGACGATATTAAACGTGAATTTACCGCCAATAAGCACGTTAAAATGGAGTTCTTTTATCGCCGCATGCGCAAGCGCTTTAATGTGCTGATGCAAGACGATGAGCCCTTAGGCGGCCAATGGAATTTTGACCAACAAAATCGTGAAAATTTAAAAAAAGCCGACCTTCAAGATATTCCAGCGCCTTTGTTATTTGCCAATGATGTGAGCAACATTATTAATCGGCTCGAGCGGCATCACGTCGCCACAATAGGCAAAGCTGAAAACCAACTATTGTGGCCAGTTAATCGCCGCCAATCTCGGCAGTTACTTGATTATTTTTGCCAGCATTTATTAGTTCGCTTTGGCCGTTTTCAAGATGCCATGACCGAAAATAGCCAGGCAGATTGGAGCCTGTACCATTCGCGTTTATCGTTTGCCATTAACGCTAAAATCCTTTCGCCAGGCGAAGTCATCAATAAAGTCATTAGCCATTGGCAAGCCAATCAAACCGAAATATCACTGACACAAGTTGAAGGATTTGTGCGGCAAATCTTAGGCTGGCGAGAATATGTCCGCGGGATTTATTGGATCAATATGCCAGACTACGCAACTAAAAATGTCTTGCAAGCACACAAGCCTTTGCCTGAATATTTTTGGACTGCTAACACTAAGATGAACTGCATGCACCACGCGATTAAGCAGTCACTCGACTTTGCCTATGCTCACCATATTCAACGGTTAATGGTGACGGGCTGTTTTAGTTTACTCGCTGGCATTAATCCAGACGAAGTCGACCAATGGTATTTAGGCATTTACATTGATGCCATTGAATGGGTAGAAATGCCCAACACCCGCGGCATGACTCAATATGCCGACGGCGGTATTGTAGCCACCAAACCCTATGCAGCCAGTGGCAACTACCTCAATAAAATGAGCGACTATTGCAAAAGCTGTCATTACAATGTCAAACTCAAAACAGAAGCTAACGCCTGCCCTTTCAATAGCTTATATTGGCACTTTATTCAGCGTCATCAACAACAATTTGGCCGTAATCCTCGCATGACGATGGTGTATAAAAACTGGCAAAAGATGGACTCTGCGACTCAGCAAGCCATTATCCATAAAGCCGAAGTACTGTTAGCCAACCTCGACAACTTATAAGCTTACGTAAACCAAACACCAGGAGAGTCATGGACAAGATATCAGCCATACGCAGCTTTGTTGAAGTCGCCAGCTGTGGCAGCTTTACTCAGGCGGCTGAGCAACTTGGGTTAAGCCGCTTACAGGTGTCTCGGCACATTAAAGACGTTGAGCAATGGCTGGCGCTACGTTTGTTGCACCGCACCACTCGCCGCGTGAGTTTAACCCTACAAGGCGAAGAAGCGCTCAACTATTGCCAACGTATTTTAAGTGAAGTGGCCGCCATGGAAAGCCGCGCCAACAGCCACAATAATGAATTGGTTGGCAGCATTCGTATTGCCTCCCCAATCGGACTTGGGCAACATAAACTCTTTGATGTGGTTGAAGCGTTTTGCCAGCAACACCCAAAAGTGAATATTCAGTTGTTACTGTCTGATAATATTTCGCAATTGGTTAGCGACAGAGTCGATATTGCATTGCGTTATACCCATCAGCCCGATGAAAGTTTAATCGCCAGACGCTTAATGCACATCGACAACGTAATATGCGCCTCACCCGACTACTTAGCCCAACATGACGCTATTTTGGTACCTCATGACCTGTTAAAGCACAATTGCTTACGTCATTCGAGCCAACCACACTGGGAAGTGATTGACGAGACTCGCTCGCACGTACTTGAGATAAAGGGTCACTTGCAAGCCAATGAAATGGGCGTATTGATTAAAGCGGCATTGCGCGGAAATGGCATTGTGTGTTTGCCAACCGATTTAGCCAACACCTACCTTGAACAAGGTGAGTTAATTGATGTATTACCCCACACGACGACGCCGGGTAAAACCTTATGGGCAGTGTATTTGTCGCGCAGTTATCAACAAAATGTGGTTCGCGCCTTTATCGACTTTACGGCCAACGCCTGGCAAGACGATATTGATAAATGGCAACGCTAACTTTATACCAATTCCATTAATTATCTGCAGTAATTGCTGTGGCTGGTCTAGACTGACATCATGGCCACAATCGTTAATTTGATGCAGTTGAGCTTGGTAAAACTGCGCTAATTGCTCGCTGCATTTGGGGTCGGCAAGTTTATCTTGATTACCCACAACCACCATTACCGAGACTCCCGTTAACACAGGGCAATCAAATCGCGCCGAGGCATAAATCTGCCGTAAGCCATTGCTAAAAGAGGTGTGACATTGCTGGCGCAGTTCGCTCCAGGCGACAATCACTTGAGAGTGTTGCGCTAACTGTTGGCTGGTAAACGCTAACACTGTGGCTTCTAACCAATGATGCGGTTTTTGGGGTTGGCTGCTCGCGACACGGTTTTGTATCGCACTGGTCAATACCTTTGCTAACGAGACTAATAATCCCCCCAGTTGAAAGCGCTGATACCAGGGCGATAAGTTTGCCGCACTGCTGTTAATCAGTACCACTTGCTTAACTCGCTCAGGACATTGTGCCGCCATGGTTAATGCCAACATACCGCCCATCGACAAGCCGACAAGAAGTAACTGAGTTTGTTCTGGACGCTTATGTTGAGCGAATAAAGCCGCATCAATTTGCTGCCACACCGCGGCGGAAAAATCTGCCATCTTTATCGGGCTTTTTTGCGTCACCAAAGTGCCATTGCCGGGCAAATCAACGCAAATAACATTGAATAATGACAAAGCGGTTTGCTGGCTCAATAGCTCATCAAATCCATACCAATGACGACTGTCGCGCATAAGTCCTCTGAGTAAGACGATGGTGGTCATTGCTTCGCCCTCATTACCTAAGTTACCTGAGCTTCGGATAAGAAATTAGCTCCCCAAAGGAACTAAATGCTCGTTCCTTGATCCGATCATTCGACCAAGAGTGATTAGAAAAAGGAACGAGCATGAATAAATTAGTTGAAACCTACTGT
>NZ_WSRZ01000068.1 GCF_009828585.1 Shewanella litoralis
CAACGCTTTTCGCAAGTTACTACGTCCTTCATCGCCTCTGACTGCCAAGGCATCCACCGTATACGCTTGGTCACTTAACCATACAACCCAAATGAGTTTCACTTACGTGAACATCATCCTGCACTTTGCGTTAACAGCGTGCCAGATTGTATCGCAACCAGCTTGGTTTTTACTTGATAGTTTGCATCCGCTTTCGCGTCGCAAACTCGCCTTAGTTTTTTAGAATATTCAAGACACTTAAACAGTGTTTTGAGAACTCAATGTTTAATACGTCACCTAAAATAAAGTGCCGCATCAAACGATTTGCAATTAATCACATGACAGACTCATGCAATTAATTACTATCAGCTTTCCAAATTGTTAAAGAGCGGGCTTAAAAAAGCCAAAGATAAAATTTCGTTTATCTTTGGCATCTCTTACCAATGCATGTCTTTGTGGAGCAATATGAGTGTAAACAATCCGCGTTAATAGCGTATTGACCAAACCAATTGAACCAACAAGTAAATGGTGGAGCTATGCGGGATCGAACCGCAGACCTCCTGCGTGCAAGGCAGGCGCTCTCCCAGCTGAGCTATAGCCCCATTTACATGCAGTTGAGATTTTACGTTTACCTTCAAAGAAGGTCTTACCAAAAATTTGGCTTGCCAATCATTTCTAATCAAGGCGGTTGATAGCGACGTTTAGTTTACTAAACGAGTTATCATCCAACGCAGAGTAGGAAAGATTGGTGGGTCAGAGTGGACTTGAACCACCGACCTCACCCTTATCAGGGGTGCGCTCTAACCAGCTGAGCTACAGACCCAACGTAATTTCTCTTTCTTTCTATCAAGTAATCTGTGTGAACACTCACATGCATCGCTGCACTTTAGGTATTGAGTTAGTCGTATAGGTAAGGAGGTGATCCAGCCCCAGGTTCCCCTAGGGCTACCTTGTT
>NZ_WSRZ01000069.1 GCF_009828585.1 Shewanella litoralis
AAAAAACAGAAAAAAAAAAAGAAGAAGAAGAAGAAAGATTCTAATGGCTTCCTCAACCATGGCTCTGTCCTCCCCTGCCTTCGCTGGAAAGGCTGTGAAGCCCGCAGCATCAGATGTCCTCGGAACCGGCCGTGTGACCATGAGGAAGACTGTTGCCAAGCCTAAGGGTCCATCAGGCAGCCCATGGTACGGATCTGACCGAGTCAAGTACTTGGGTCCCTTCTCCGGCGAGCCACCGAGCTACCTTACCGGAGAGTTCCCAGGTGACTATGGATGGGACACCGCCGGTCTATCCGCTGACCCAGAGACCTTCGCCAGAAACCGTGAGCTAGAAGTCATCCACAGCAGATGGGCCATGCTCGGAGCCCTTGGCTGCGTTTTCCCTGAGCTATTGGCCAGGAACGGAGTCAAGTTCGGAGAAGCCGTTTGGTTCAAGGCCGGTTCCCAGATCTTCAGCGACGGAGGATTGGACTACTTGGGCAACCCCAGCTTGGTCCACGCTCAGAGCATCTTAGCCATTTGGGCCACTCAAGTGATCCTCATGGGAGCTGTTGAAGGCTACAGAGTTGCCGGAGATGGCCCCTTGGGTGAGGCAGAGGATTTGCTTTACCCAGGTGGCAGCTTCGACCCATTGGGTCTTGCTACCGACCCCGAGGCTTTCGCTGAGTTGAAGGTTAAGGAGCTCAAGAACGGAAGGTTGGCTATGTTCTCCATGTTTGGATTCTTCGTTCAAGCCATCGTCACCGGAAAGGGACCATTGGAGAACCTCGCCGACCATTTGGCTGATCCAGTCAACAACAACGCCTGGGCCTTCGCCACCAACTTCGTCCCCGGAAAGTGAGCGAGATAAGCTTGTTAAGTGAATGAGAGCAGAGAAA
>NZ_WSRZ01000070.1 GCF_009828585.1 Shewanella litoralis
CAGGGGCTGATTACACTTTTTGACCAGCGCCAAAAATAATCTCTTCCCTGAAATCATCACTCCAACAAGCCCTATTGAATTTCTGATTCTGGCTTGTTTTAGCGGGATGTAGCTTCACTAGATTTAATGCCCAACGCCTTAAAATAGCCAGAATACTGGCACCATCTTCATCATACATCTTCTGCTTATCTTCTTGAAATAGCGTATCTAAAAGCCAATGCTGATTATTTTCCGTTTGCCAGTGAGCCCTAATCGCTGTACCAAAGGCTTCTGATGTTAATACTGCACTGCTGACATAAAAGTGTGTATCTATACTGGTTTTGTTACCCACTTTTCGATGACGCTCTACTGCGATTAATGTTTTTAATTGAGACCATTTCATCTTTATCTCGGCGGGTAAATTCAACGGACACTGAAACGTTATCCGTTTTTCAACTCGACCATGGCCTTTATCATCTTGCGTAAAGCATTCGGCATCTGGGGTATTTGTAATGTAATCAGCAAATTGTGCCTGTACTGCCTCGTACAGCTTGGGCTGATTACCTTTGACTTGCAAAATACAATGCCCACCTTCTTTAACAATATAATCAAGTGTTTGCGCCTGGCAATGCAGCGCATCAAATGTCAGTAACTCAGACTTCAAATTAAGACACGTCAGCAATTCTTGAACGAGTTTGAGTTCACTCTTTTTGCTTGCACCTGATTTAGCGCTGAAGACTAAACCAGAGCCGGTATCATATGCAGTGACCATATGTAATGCAGCGCTCGAGGCTGATGCTTTGGCACCTTTAAGCACTTTCCCATCAATCGCAATAGAAGAAAGTCCT
>NZ_WSRZ01000071.1 GCF_009828585.1 Shewanella litoralis
ATGAATCGCTTTTTTAACATGGCTCTATCCCATAAAGAAATAAACTTTTTCTTCATGTTCTTACGAACGGTGGTGATTAATTCAACGCCCTTTTCCAAAAGCTCACCCGTTAGAGCTTGGCTAATGTAGCCTTTATCGCCATAAAGCTTACCGAAAAGGTACTCAGCCATTTCACTTACAGGCTGCCTGTCATCCACATTACCTTTCGTCAGTTTTAACGCTACAATTTCACCCAAGTGATTGATAATAAGATGCAGTTTAAATCCAAACGACCACCCCATGGTTCCCTTGCCGTGTTCGGCAATGCCTTCAAAAACCTTATTTCGCTTCGCTCGAATGATATGACAGACTTCAATTTTAGTGGAGTCGACAAACTGAATTCCAGTTGGCTTTCCAAGCTTTGAAGTCAGATAGCTACACATGGGCACAACGACGCTAGGCATTAATGCAAGGAAACGCGTGTAGCTTAGCAACTCAGGAAAATAGGGCTTTAGCTGGCGACAAACATAGTTCAGATAGTAATTTTTGAAATCTCGGTAATGTGATTGATGGAAATGAATAATAATGGTCATCACTTCTGCAGGAGAAAGGCGACAAGCTCTGTTGCGCTTCATTTCACCATTTTCAAGCAGTATGCGCTGCCAATGTGGGATAAATAAGTGACAGAAATCATCGACATCACAGTAGGTTTCAACTAATTTATTCATGCTCGTTCCTTTTTCTAATCACTCTTGGTCGAATGATCGGATCAAGGAACGAGCATTTAGTTCCTTTGGGGAGCTAATTTCTTATCCGAAGCTCAGGT
>NZ_WSRZ01000072.1 GCF_009828585.1 Shewanella litoralis
CTTTTAGAGCAGCATCCGCTAAAAGCCAGTAAACCAACCAAAATAAGAAAGGCAGCATGGAATGGTGATTTTAGGAGCGAGATTTTCTTTGGTTAAAAGATTTAACAAAGCTTAATCCCGCCCTGGTGTCTATATGGCGATTGTATCAAACCTACTAATTGGCGAGCTTCTGAAGTCGCTAACCAATTAGCTTTATCTGAAAGTCGTTTTCTTCATTTATTTAGTATAGAGTTAGGTATTGCGTGGCGACCATATTTATTATGGCGAAGAATGATCTGTGCTATTCAAGCGTTAATTAATGGTAACTCTGCTACAGATGCTGCTCATCTGGCTGGTTTTTCAGATAGTGCTCATTTAAGTCGAACATTTCGAAATAACTTCGGTATGACAATAAGGCAAGCTCATACTCTTTTCAAAAAAGTTAGCTAGTTTATTCAAGTTTTCTGTTGAGTGGTTGGTTATTCTAGTACAAACTCATTGAATAGGAATTTCTCATGAAACTCAAACTAAGCAGATCTATTTTAATCATCGTTGCATTGATAATCGTATTGGCAAGCTTAATACACGGCATCATTGCTGATATATCGATTTTTCATGGTCTGATTTTACACCCCATCTTTTTTTTAGTTGGACTTTCTTTGGCTGCATTCAGTGTAGAGGGGAGTAAATGCAGGGCAACCGCATGAGTGTTCATTAATTAGCCACATCACTGAATCCAGCTTGTAATACTGCTTCTAAGTATGCTGTTTTCATCCAGGCTCGTTTTTGTTTAGCTGGTATGCTTCCCTTTGAAG
>NZ_WSRZ01000073.1 GCF_009828585.1 Shewanella litoralis
TAACCGCTTATACAAGAAAGAATCCTATCTGTAAGCGAGTGCAAAGCGTTATAGGTATTGGCCCCATGACAGCGGCAGAAATGTATGCCGCGATAGGCGATGGTAAAATGTTCCATAATGGTCGTCACTTTGCCGCCTGGTGCGGATTAACACAAAGACAAAACTCAAGCGGTGGTAAAACCATGCTGTCTGGTATTACGAAAAAAGGGAATCCTCACTTGAGGTCGTCACTGGTACATGGTGCACGTGCTGTATTGCAATATGTGGACGGTAAAGATGATAAATTAAGCCGCTGGGCCTATGAGCTAAAGTGTAGAAAGCATAGCAATGTCGCATGTGTGGCTCTGGCCAATAAGCTCGCCAGAATAGCCTGGTCGGTCATCGCAAAGGAAGAAGATTACCGACTCGAATATGCAGCATAACAAAGTAATACGATTCACAATCAACTGATTAATTTAAGTAGTAAGTAACACCGAGTAAAACAAACTCACCACAAGTTGCGAAAGATTTTGAAATAATGATAAACAGTCAGACTGTACTACTTTAAAACTGAACTCGTCATGGGCTCTTTAGAAGCCGTCGGAATGATAAAGTTAAAGTAGTTAGCTAATTGCATTAGGGCTGCGGGTATATAAAACACCCGATTTACAAGCCGGATATATGAAGGCAATGAATTTGTTTATTAACGCTTCGAAATCACTTGCAAAACGGGTGGGTCCATATATGA
>NZ_WSRZ01000074.1 GCF_009828585.1 Shewanella litoralis
CTTCAAAGGGAAGCATACCAGCTAAACAAAAACGAGCCTGGATGAAAACAGCATACTTAGAAGCAGTATTACAAGCTGGATTCAGTGATGTGGCTAATTAATGAACACTCATGCGGTTGCCCTGGCTAAAACTTGATGACTGTAGAAGATTTAAATTGGTTAAAGCTTAAAAAAGCATGTGTGTACATATTAATAACGATTTTTCCATTACCGAGTAGAGGAAAGTCAATTTTTAATAATGTACGTTCTATACTAGAGTTTCTTTTTAGTGTTTTTATCATAGTTTATTGTTTACTCTTTATTTTCACACCTTATTCTGTCAGCTTAGATGCATGTGAAAGTGAGTATTTTTCTGAAAGGTCGGTGAGATTTAAGTGTGAAGATGTAGATGTGAAAGTCATTGATAGCATATTTGTTTTTTCGATTTTGAGCTTAAGTTCAAATGTCGATATGTTAGGTATTAATACTTTTTTTAACACTATTTTTATCAATGAGAAGAGTGCAAACAAGTTTAATCAAAAAGTCAGTACCATCCTAAAACACGAGCTAGAGCATACTCATGCACTGGACCTTAAGCATTAAGGCCTGCAAAAATTCCATCTAACGTTATGTCTTTTCTAGATTTTCTTTGTTGTGACTTTTTTGCGTTTATTGTTATATAGCAGACCGCCCAGTCTATCTT
>NZ_WSRZ01000075.1 GCF_009828585.1 Shewanella litoralis
ATGGTTTCTATATTTTTCGGGGGACAAAGTCACTCAACCCAAGAATAGTTGAAGCTAGAAATGGCAAGGGCCGTGTGCTGCCTAAGCTTGCCGGAGTGAAACTTAAAGACATCACGCGTCGCACCAATCGCTCAGAAGTGCTTGACCTAAAAGCCCAGCGGGGAACGCAGGAATTTCGAGTGATAAGGCGTTGGTTTACAGAAGAAAAACGATTTTGCATCTGGCTAACTAACTTACCGGCAGAGTCTTACTCAGCCGATGACATTATGGCGATTTACCGCTGCCGCTGGCAGGTAGAACTGCTGTTCAAAGAGTTGAAATCACATACAAACTGGCAGAGATTTGCCACCGCGCAAAAAGCGATAGTTGACGGCCTAGTATGGGCAAGCCTGTTGGCACTTATCATCAGACGCAGCACCGCGATGCGTATCATGCCTTCAGTTTCGCTGTTCAAAGCGGCAAAGAATGTGGACGTTTGGCTGCTGCCAATCTTTGAGTGTATCTGTCATCGGGCTTGGTCAGAAATAACAGAAAAGATAGACTGGGCGGTCTGCTATATAACAATAAACGCAAAAAAGTCACAACAAAGAAAATCTAGAAAAGACATAACGTTAGATGGAATTTTTGCAGGCCTTAATGCTTAAGGTCCAGTG
>NZ_WSRZ01000007.1 GCF_009828585.1 Shewanella litoralis
ACAGTAGGTTTCAACTAATTTATTCATGCTCGTTCCTTTTTCTAATCACTCTTGGTCGAATGATCGGATCAAGGAACGAGCATTTAGTTCCTTTGGGGAGCTAATTTCTTATCCGAAGCTCAGGTTGATTAAGGCGTCGCTATGTAGTAATGGTTGTTCCCTTTCAAATAGCGAGAACGCAAAGCAAAAGCCGCTGGGGCATTCCTTTCAGGCGAGTTTTAAAAGGGCTTACACTGCGTTGCATGACTTCGAAAGAGAATAACTATTCATTCAGTCATTCGCCTTATTTAAGCCCTTTTACATTCTCGCTGAGAGATCACTTATTAACGCGCAATGGCATACCATACGTATTCACATTGAATTAACATAACGGCGTGTAAAAATGATGTTTTATTATAATAAGGTTGTGCCATGAAGTTTTTGATTGTACTGCTTAGCTTATCGGTGTTGTTATTCCAAGCCGCTTACGCGAATCCCCCTTCTGTGAGTGTCAGCAAAGGCCAAATTGAAACCGTACAACCCTTTAAGTCTGCCTATGTAAAAGACAGGTTTTTAACGGTGTGGTTACCACCTGGATATAACAAACAAAGTCAGTATGATGTGCTTTACATGCACGATGGCCGTATGTTGTTTGATGCAAATAGCACCTGGAACAAGCAAGTGTGGCGAGTAGATGAAGTCGCTGGCGAGCTGATTGAGCAAGGAAAAATCCGCCCAATAATTGTGGTGGGTATTCCTAATGCGGTCGAAAATCGCCACAGTGAGTTTTTTCCACAGCAACCGTTTGAACGTCTCTCGCCATCAAAACAGCAAGCCTTGTATAAAATTGAAAAGTACGCAGATCACCCGTTATTAACTTCAAAAGTGTATTCAGATAACTACAGCCTTTTTATTGTCAACGAAGTCATCCCTTATATTGAGGCCCATTATTCGGTAAATAAAGGGCCGCAACATCGTTATTTAGGAGGCTCGAGCATGGGCGGGTTAATCTCATGGTACACCCTATTAAATTACCCAGACCAATTTGCTGGCGCGATTAATATGTCGACTCATTGGCCAGGGACCTTTAGTTCAGAAGATGAGGTTTTTCCTGTATTTCAACAATATATAGCGGCCAACTTGCATAAACTGACTAATCAAAAAGTCTATTTTGATTATGGTGACAGCACCCTGGATGCTATGTACCCAGAGTTACAAAAACAAATCGATAAGATATTTATTGAACAACAATACCCAAAAGATCAGTGGCGCAGCCTATATTTCCCGGGAGCTGATCACACAGAAAACGCATGGTCTAAACGCTTGCACGTACCGTTAATCTTTATGTTTGGAACGAATAAATCATCATAAAACGGTCCGATGGGTATCATCATTTATATAAAAGGCACCGCGAATGTTGCTTTGTGGGTATTGCCCCACAAAGCAAAACGTTCAGCCTAATTACGACTTCATTTCCACTAAAAGCTCACTCAACAACGACTCAGTTTTATTCCTAAAATAACGCTTAATTTATCGCCTGATAGAGTTCTTGATACATCAACTCGCGCATTTTAAACTTTTGGATTTTCCCCGTTACTGTCATTGGGTATTGGTCGACGAATTTGATGTAGCGCGGCACTTTAAAATAAGCAAACTTTTCGGTTAAAAAGTGGCGAATATCGTCTTCGGTAATCGCAGCATTGGCGCGAACTTTAATCCAGGCACAGACTTCCTCACCATATTTGTCACTTTGCACGCCAAATACTGCGGCATCTTGTACATCTTTGTGAGTGTAAAGTTTTTCTTCAATCTCCCTTGGGTAAATATTCTCACCGCCGCGAATGATCATGTCTTTAATACGACCCACAATTTGCACATAACCCAGCTCATCCATTTGGCCAATATCACCAGAATGTAACCAACCGGCACTGTCAATTGTGGCCGCAGTTTTCACCGGGTCATTCCAATATCCTTGCATAACACAGTAACCACGACTGCAAACCTCACCCGGTTGGCCAATCGGCAATACCTCACCAAACTCATTAATAATTTTAACCTCGGTGTGCGGCAATGCACGGCCAACGGTAAGCACTTGTTTTTCTATGGGTGAGTCAATTTCGGTAATGTGATTCAGTGGGCTGCATTCAGTTTGGCCATAACCAATTAACACTTCCTTCATGTACATCAAATCTTGTACGCGGCGCATCACTTCTTCAGGACACGTTGCCCCTGCCATAATGCCAGTGCGCAATGAACTGAGATCAAATGAACTAAATTGCGGATGCTCTAACAAGGCAATAAACATGGTTGGTACGCCATGTAATGCGGTGCAGCGCTCTTTGGCAACCACTTGCAACGTAGTTATTGGGTCAAATGATTCACCGGGATATATCGCTGCCGAGGCATGAATTACACTCGCTAAACTACCTAGCACCATGCCAAAGCAATGATACAGAGGCACTGGAATGCATAATTTATCTGTTTGGCTCAACCCCATCGCATCAGCAACTAAATAAGCATTATTTAGGATATTATGATGCGATAGCGTCGCACCTTTAGGGCTGCCCGTGGTACCCGAAGTAAATTGAATATTAATTGCATCATTGGGTGTTAACGACTCTCCGATGTATGCCAATGTGTGCTTATCTTCTGCGCTAACACTTTGTAATAAATCATTAAAATTAAGCATACCCGGCGACGTTTCGCTGCCCATTCGAATAACATAATCGAGTTCAGGTAACGCTGTAGACTGGAGTTCACCTATCTTGCTACCGGCGAGTTCAGGTAGGAGTTCATTTAACATCTGCAGGTAATCACTAGACTTAAACTTGTCGGCACAGATCACCGCACGACAACCTACATTACCTAATGCATATGCTAACTCTTCGGGTCGATAAGCGGGGTTAATACACACCATAATCGCGCCAATTTTTGCCGTGGCAAACTGCGTTAAACACCACTCAATATTATTAGGCGACCAGATCCCAACTCTATCTCCGGGTTGAATGCCCAACTTAATCAATCCGGTCGCTAACGCATCAATTTGTTCACAATATTGGCGATAGGTCCAACGGATGTTTTGATGGTGCACCACTACCGCTAAATTTTCAGGATACTCGCTCGCAATGTCAGTTAAATACTGCCCAATGGTTTTAGAGATAAGCGGCGTGGAATGATTACCATGATATTCACTTGAATTGAGCGGGAATTGTGTTTGATGATGTTTGATGGTCATTTAAGCCTCCTTGCGTGCCATTGTTTAGGACAAACTACCTAAAGAACGACATCAGTCACAAGCAAAATAACCCTTCATTAGACTAAAGATGCATGGGGAATAATCTTTACAGACACATTAACAATGTCAATACAAACGCAGCAAGGCCACTACAACGTAAAGAGAAATAAGGCTTAACCAATAAGTATAATACCTATGATTCACATAAATATTGATTTGACGCATATTTTAATTAAAAATCGACCAAATGACTGGTGTTTTTACTTTTGGCGCCGATACACACTTTATCAATCACTTTAACTGCGGCTCTCATCAACAACATTATGCCTGACACTTTATCGACATTATTTTCTGTTACTGATGAAAGCCTACTCATTATTGGTAATTTTCAACCTCTTGTTGTATTCATCTCAATAGCTATTGCGGTTTTTGCCTCTTACATGGCTATGCAAGTCGCATCACAAGCGACCGTCACGCTTAACGTATTCAAACGGCACTTACTGATCTCGTGCGGCAGTATCGCCTTAGGAGGCGGAGTGTGGTCGATGCACTTTATCGGTATGTTGGCATTTAGCTTGTGTACGCCGGTGAGTTACAACGTCGGGATAACCGCTTTATCATTTTTGCCGAGCATTGCGGCATCGTGGGTGGCGCTCAATGTAATTTCTATTGAAAAACCCCAATTAAGCCATTTTGTAGTGGGCGGAATATTAGTCGGCGCAGGCATTGGCACCATGCATTATGTTGGCATGGCAGCCATGGAAATGGCGCCACTATTACGATATGACATGTTTTATTTTGGCCTATCTATTTTGGTGGCTGTGGCATTGGCCATTTTGTCTTTGTGGATCCGCTATAGCTTAAATCACCTAGGTCGCTTCACATTAACTGAATTGCACAAAAATATGATTGCTGCGGTCGTGATGGGCTGCGCGATTTCAGCGATGCATTACACCGGCATGGCGGCAGCAAGGTTTGTTAGACCTGCTGGATTTGAGTTTTCAGATCAAACTAAAATGGTATCGCTTTACCTTGGCATTGCGGTTGCAACAATTACCGTAGTGATTATTCTTTTTGTACTAACCGTCAATATGCTGATCAAATATCAAGCATCATTACACCAAACTAAACTCAGTGAAGCACGATATCGCGCCACCATATCAACTGCAGTTGACGGTATCATTACCTTTAACGATAAAGGCATGATTGAAAGCGGCAATAAGTCGGTTGAAACCTTACTCGGCTGGCGACTAGAAGATGTTTGCCATCAAAATATCCGCAGCTTTATTCCAGCCACTTTTATCGATGACTTTAATACCTATCTGCGCAGTTATTCAGATGACACATTAAGTAATCAAATAAGTGATGGCCGCGATGTCGAAGCCATACACGTTAACGGGCATACCATTCCTGTTAGAGTGTCTATTGGCCATGCCTGCATTGAAGGCAAAAGTCTGTTTGTAATGTACATCAGCGATTTGCGTCATCGTATTGAAATGCAGCGCGCCTTGATAAAAAGCGAAGCACAATTTCGTTCTCTCATTACCAATATTCCCGGTATTGCTTACCGCTGCTTAAATGTTCAAGACTGGCCAATGGTGTTTATCAGTGATGCGGTCGAAAGCATTACCGGCTACCCGGCAAGCGACTACCTCGGCGCTCAGCCCAAACGTCATTTTTATCAACATGTGCATCCCGATGATCTTGATTTAATAGCGAGCCAAGTGACTACAGACAAGGTATTCACACTCGAGTATCGCATTATCAATGCCGATGGCGATATCCGTTGGCTGCTAGGTTACGGCACCCATGTAGATGGCTTAGACATTAATGATAAGTGGCTCGACGGTTTTATAATGGATATTACTGAGCGCAAAGCAATGGAGCAATCGTTGATGATTGCCAAAGATAAGGCAGAACAAGCCGCATCTGCACGCGCCGCTTTTTTAGCCAATATGAGCCATGAGATCCGCACGCCAATGAACGCCATTATTGGCTTTAGCGACATTTTACTCGACGACAAACTCCCAACAGAACAACATAAACACCTAAAAACCATTAACCAGTCGGCCAAGTCATTACTGCACCTACTTAACGACGTACTCGACAGCGCCAAACTCGATAAAGGCAAGTTTGAGTTAGAAATGCGGGATTTCTCAGTTATTGAAGAAGTCGATTCAGTCGTGTCTACTTTATGGTTGCAAGCCAATGCTAAAGGGTTGCATTTAAATGTTAACGTGGCCTCAGAGGTTGCGCAGTCTTATCATGGGGCGCCAGATAGGATCCGCCAGGTACTCACAAACTTAATGGGTAATGCAATCAAATTTACCGCTGAAGGTGGCGTAAATATCGATGTCAGAGTTAAGCCCAGTGGTTGTATTGAATTTGCCATTGAAGACACCGGCATCGGCATGACACAAGCCCAACTCGCGTTGGTGTTTGATGCATTTGCCCAGGCCGATGCCAGTATGAATCGCCGCTTTGGTGGCACAGGGTTAGGCACGACCATTAGTAAACAATTGGTCGAATTAATGGGCGGTAAAATTACCGCAAAAAGCACCTATGGCAAAGGCAGCTGTTTTACCTTTTCACTGCCGTTAACCGCGCCAAAGCAAAGCCTGCGCGAAGCTGCCCCATTACTCACCCGCAGCCTTAAACCATTGGCGATATTAGTTGTTGATGATATTCAGCAAAATATTGATTTATTGACCATAGTCATGAAACGCCAAGGCCATACCGTGATTACTGCACGCGATGGCAAGCAAGCCTTACTGCGGATGCAAAGTGATAATATTGATATCGTATTGATGGACGTGCAAATGCCCATCATGGATGGATTAACCGCATCACGACAGCGCCGTGAGCAAGAGCGTGAGCAACAATTGCCACATATGCCCATTATTGCGTTAACAGCCAGCGTGCTGCCAGAAGATAAGCTTGCTGCACTTGAGGCAGGCATGGACGGATTTGCCAATAAACCCATTGATATTGCACTGCTAAATCATGAGATTGCCCAAGTCTTGAATCTTGAAAGTCATCATGAAACCCCTGACATGCAACACACTATCATCGATAGTAAACACGCAGTAAACGACAAAAAAGGCATTGCATTGTGGGGTGATAAAGCCACTCTGATAAAAGAAATCAATGGCTTTATGTTTAAACAACAAGATTGTATTAGTCAGTTACAGAACTTAATTAGCGCAGATGACTGGCCAGCTGTGCATGCTCAATTACATGGTTTAAAAGGCTTAGCGGGTAATTTGTCATTGACGCAATTAACCCGATTACTCATCGATGCTGAGCGACTGGCACTCATATCGTCTGCAACTGAGTTAGTCGCGTTGTTGCCATCACTTGAGCAAACATTTGCCCAGATAGCACAATACCTTGAGGCAGAACAAACTGATGAACGGGCTGAAGCTGAAGACGCAGTGACAACGACTCAAACAATGGATGCAGCGCAACTTAAACAGCTTATTAATCGTATTCGCCTTGCAGCTAAAGAAAACGAGTACAATGATGTCGATGTTGACCTATTGATTGCTTCAACACCTAAATTGTATAAACCGCATTGTACTTCAATACAGCATGCATTAGACGACTTTGAATTTGAACAAGCATTAACAGAACTCGACAGCCTTGAGTCGCTGATTAATGCATAGGTAATAGAACCCATCAAATGATATTTAACCGACAAGACAGTAAACAAACCATCTTAATTGTGGATGATGAACCAGCAAACCTTAGAGTATTGAAAAAAATACTTGAGGACCAATATCGGCTGATTTTTGCCAAAAGTGGTGAAGAAGCTCTGCGATTAGTGCAACGAGAGCTGCCAAACTTGATTTTGCTCGATGTCATGATGCCTGGGATGACCGGATTTGAAGTGTGTGAGCAACTTAAAGCTGACCCGCTGAGCAAAGCCGTGCCAGTGATATTTGTCACCGCATTGAACGATGAAGTTGATGAAGCCAAAGGATTTGATGTAGGAGCAGTCGATTACATTACTAAACCGATCTCCACGGCAGTTGTTAAAGCTCGCGTTAAAACCCATTTATCCCTAGTGCAAGCGGATGATTTGCGCCGTACCCGTTTACAAGTGATTCAACGTCTAGGCCGCGCATCAGAATACAAAGACAATGAAACCGGCATGCACATTATGCGCATGAGCCATTTCTCTAAAATCATTGCCTTAGCCTATGGTTTTTCAGAGTTTGCTGCAGACAATTTACTCCACGCTGCGCCTATGCATGACATTGGTAAAATCGGTATTCCCGACAGCATTATGCTTAAGCCCGGAAAACTCACGGACGAAGAATTTACCATAATGAAAACCCACCCAGAAATAGGTGCTGAAATTCTTGGTGATTCCGATTCAGATTTAATCGCATTAGCTAAAGTGGTATCACTGACCCATCACGAAAAGTTTGACGGCAGCGGTTACCCTAATGGCTTAAAAGGCGATGAAATTCCGATTGAAGGACGCATTGTTGCTATTGCAGACGTATTTGATGCACTTACCAGCAAGCGTCCTTACAAAGAAGCCTGGACAGTAGAGCAAGCGATGGATTTTATTGAAAGCCAAAGCGGAATTCATTTCGACCCAGATTTAGTGGTGTTATTTCAACAATGTTTACCCAGTATTTTGTACATTAAACAGCGCTGGCAAGATTAATCTTCAGCATTTAAATGGGTTTACATCACCTGTAATTATACTCTTTTAATATCATCGCTAAATCGATAATTGAGCCAGCTCTGCTGGCCTTTTTGTTTTTCATTTATAGGATTTTTATGACATCGGCAAACAACACCGCATTGGAACTCAATCGTAGCGGAATATTAATCGTACTAGCTCTGGGAACCTTTATTTTAGGGTTATCTGAGTTCTCAATGATGCCCATGCTGCCGCTCATTAGCGAAACCTTTGCCTCTACTCCATCACAAAGTGGCTATGCGATTAGTGCTTATGCCATCGGTGTGGTGGTTGGTGCGCCCATTTTAATGCTGACCACCGCCAATATGAAAAAACGCCACGCATTAATGATTTTTTTAAGCTTAATGTTTGTTGCCAATGGCTTAAGTGCTATGGCAACGTCACTTGAACAACTCATCGCATTTCGATTTTTAAGCGGCCTGCCTCACGGCGCTTATTTTGGTGCCGCTATTTTATTGGCCGCAGATATCGCGCCCAAAAATAAACGTGCCAGCTATATGTCAAAAGTGTTTATGGGCTTAACGATTGCCACTATTGTTGGTGTGCCGATTGTGACATTAGTGGGCCAAAACCTCAGCTGGCGCTATTGTCTTGCGGGTGCTTCTGCACTGGCATTGGTTGCTTTTATTTGTGTGTATGTTGTGGTGCCTAACATTGCTAATAACCAACCCTCAAACTTACTCAATGAATTTAGCGTATTAAAAAATAAGTTAGTGTGGTCAATTCTCGGTATCGTGATCATTGGCTTTGGCGGAGTATTTTGTTTATACACGTATATTGCAGACACTATTTTAGTGGTCACTAAAACCCCTGCTTACACCATTTCAATCGCCATGGTGATGTTTGGTATTGGCTGTACTTTAGGCAATTATGTGCTGGGTAAAGCGGCTGATCGTTCGGCATTAAAAACCACCGGACTCGCGTTAATATGCAGCATCGTATTTGCCTTTGCTTATGTGAATGCCAGCGACAATATTAACCTATTGTATGTGGTGATATTCTTTATCGGTTGTAGTGTAGGATTAGCCACGCTCATTCAAAGTTTATTAATGGATGTGTCACCTAATGGTCACGCTATGATTGGTGCGTTAGTGCAATGCGCATTCAATACCGCCAATGCTATCGGCCCCTGGCTTGGGGGCATCGCCATTGCCAATGGCGCAATGCCAAACGAAACGGGCTATGTCGCAGCGGCACTGTTTATGGGTGGATTTATGATGTGGGTGGTTAGTTATCTGCAAATGAACAACAAACAGACTCCGCTCGAGCCCTGCAATGTCTAAACATTAACGACCAATCATGCCATCTTATTGATGGTGTGATTGGCTATACTGCCAACAAAATACCACTCATTGGGTTATCGGCATATACTCTGGGATTTTTCACCATTAGGTTTAATCGGTTACGTCAAATGTAGAGATATTATTCATCCATACTAGACCAAATCCTAGCTTGAATCGTATAAACGTTATCAGCCACATAACTAGATTGAGCCAGACGATGTTTTCATTTTTAAAATCAGACCCAACTAAAAAACTGCGTAAAACCTACGACCAAAAACTCGAGCAAGCCATGCAAGCACAGCGTAAAGGCGACATTAAAACTTACTCGTTATTAACCGCTGAGTCGGAAAGTATTTGGCAAGAGATTGAAGCATTAGAAAAATCGAAAAAATAACTTAACGATTAAGTGGATAACTGACAATATTTTGAAATACCACGGTCTCACTCAAGGCATGATATCCGTGAGGCTGGTCTGCAAAAAAACGGCTACTTTGGCCAGCAGTCAAGGTTTGCCACTCGCCACCACTCAATAGCGATAACTCCCCGGTTAGCACAATCACATGCTCAATCACCCCGACACTGTGGGGTGCTGACATTTGCTGGTGATATCCGTTTAGGGTGATTTCAAACATCTCAAAATGCGTATCAGGATTAAACGTAAATACGCTTTTAATGAGCATGTTAGGATCATCTGGGAAGGTTTGCTCTTTGGTTATCTCACCATGCGGAGATGTCATAAAGGCAGAAAAAGACGTATTTAAGCCGCTAGCAATTTTCCATAATGTTGCAATGGTTGGGCTCGATTCTTGACGCTCAATTTGGCCTAACATTGCTTTTGATACACCCGTTAATATTGCAGTTGCATCTAAACTTAACGCCCTCGCTTTACGCAATGCTTTTAAATGTTCTGCCATGTGGTTTTTTATATTCATAATGTGCTAACGCTATTTGAATCAAATTAACGACAATTATACGTCATTTTTATGCCTACCCTAACATCTTGTGCGTTATAGCATCCGATGATATATTCTACCGTCATTAACGTGCGTTTTAACGCACAAAAAGACAGGCATCCTTCTTTTAGACTCGTGCAATGCAACAAAATGGACTTTATTATGAGTAAACAAGGCATTGCAATTAGCCATATCTCAGCTGGATTTACGGCGGTACTGGTCGGTTATACCAGTTCAGTCATGATTGTTATTCAGGCTGCAACACAAGCTGGCGCTAATGCTGCACAAGTCAGTAGCAGTTTATTGGCGTTGGGATTAGCGATGGGAGTCACATCCATTGGTTTTTCCTGGTACTACAAAACACCAATCCTGACTGCATGGTCGACACCCGGAGCGGCAATGTTAATTGGTGTCGTCGGTGAGTTCAGTTTAAACCAGGTTATTGGAGCGTATATTATTTCAGCGGGGTTAATCACCTTAAGCGGGTTCATTAAACCGTTAACGCGTTTGTTATCTTCTATTCCACCTGCACTAGCGGCTGCCATGCTAGCGGCAATTTTACTGCCCTTTTGTGTTAAAGCCTTTATACCATTATCCGATGAGCCCAAGTTGTTTTGCCTGTTGTTCATCAGCTTTATGCTGGCCAAACAATGGCTGCCCCGATACGCCATGGCCATCTTATTAATCGTTGCTATAGGGTATGCCATTCAGGCTGATGTATTTAACAGCGCCATACGCCAGCAATTCAACTTATCTATCGCCTCTCCCATTTGGATAACACCCGAATTCACCCTATTGCCAATCCTCAATATCAGTATTCCGCTATACATTATTACCATGTTGTCGCAAAACTTACCGGGACTCGCCATGCTAAAAAGCTATGGTTATTTAAATCAAGAAAAAAGCAGTGTAAGCCTTGATGGCTCAGAGAAAGACTATCACGCTCATGGTTCACCGTTACTGATTGGCAGCGGATTTTCAACTATGTTATTGGCACCGTTTGGTGTGTTTAGCGTAAATTTGGCGGCAATATCGGCAGCCATTTGTATGGACAGCAGTGTTGATGACGATCCCCAGCAGCGATATCGAGCCACATTATGGGCCGGTGGCTTTTATATTATTGCGGGATTGTGGGCCGGCGCGGTTGTGACATTATTTATGACATTGCCAACAACTATTGGCGATATACTTGCAGGGCTGGCGCTAATGGGAACCTTATTGATGTGCCTGCATAGTGCTTTTGATGCGGTTAAATACCGAGAATCGGCATTATTAACCTTTGTTTGCACCTTGTCAGGGATCACTTTTTTAGGTGTTGGAGCTGCGGTTTGGGGCTTATTATTGGGATTAGCACACCTTGGCATTAGCCAAAAACGAAATTGACCAGGAGAGATAACGTGATACACCAGCAAATAAACATGACCAATTTGTGAGCAAACATCAGGAATGTGTTTGCAATACCGCCTATGCTAATGACTCAAATTCAATGGGAATTTGACGTGTCATTGGAGGCAACATTATGTGGTGGAGAGTAATCATCATTACGTTAGCTTTTCTATTGTTAGGCGCACACTTTCTTCGTTTTAGTCAAACCGAATGGGCTATCATCGCAGCTATCATGCCGCTGTTGATGTTTATTCGCCACAATGTCATTAGCCAACTACTTAAGTTCGCCTTAGTGCTGAGTGTGATTTTTGTTTGGGCTGTGACCACATTTAACTTTATTGATATGCGCATTACCCTCTCAGAACCCTGGCTCAGACTGGCAATAATCATGGCTGGCGTGATGGTATTTACCTTATTTGCTGCGTTTTGTACCAATGGCTTAAACCAACGATTACGCCATTAATTGACTCATTAACGCTTTGGCATAAGCCATTTTTTAATACTGGCTCTGCGGTAAAACAATAACGCGGCGAATACTGCAATATAAATACTCGGCTCAATAATCTCCGACTTTACCGACCAGTAAAAATGGATCGGCGCCAACAGCGCAACCACATAAATCCAATTATGCAATGACTGCCATTGCTTGCCCATTTTGCGCTTAATCTTGTTAGGCGATGTTAACGCCAATAAAGTCACAATAATCAACCCGGCTGCACCGACTAAAATGTACGGCCGTTTAATCACTTCTTCAAATAATAATCCCCAAGCAAACAGTAAGTCTAAACTGACAAAAGCACTAATATGCAACAGTGCATAAGCAAATACATACAAGCCGACTAAACGCCGAGTTTGCATAAGCGCAGCTAATTTAAACCGTTTGGCAATTGGTGAAATCAATAGCGTTGCGAGTAAGCTATTTATCGCCCCCATGCCGGTGTAATGGATAATATATTGCACCGGATCGCCACCGGCATTATCTGTTAGCACTAGCGCTACAAGATACAATGCAGGCAATAAAAATACGATGTGCAACATCACTTTAAGCCAAAACACACCTCGGGGGCTTAAACGCATTAGTAAAACTTCCTTAAATCCATGTTTTTATATAAGTCGGCCACAAAATCACCATAGCCATTAAACATTTGCGTAGGAATGCGCTTAGCCGAAAAGAGTCCGCCCTCACCAATGCTTCGCTCACTTGCTTGTGACCAGCGCGGATGATCCACCTCAGGGTTGACGTTGGCATAAAAGCCATATTCGTTTGACGCCAGTTGATTCCAACTGGTGGGCGGTTGCTTGTCCATGACTCGAATACGCACAACTGATTTAATGCTCTTAAAGCCATATTTCCACGGCACGACTAAGCGAATGGGTGCGCCATTTTGTGGCGGTAAGGTTTTACCGTAAAGGCCAACGGCTAAAAACGGCAGTTCATTCATAGCCTCAGCAATGGTTAAGCCCTCAACATAAGGATAATGAATACCGCCGCCCATTAGACGACTTTTTTGTCCTGGCATTTGCTCTGGATCAAATAAGGTTTCAAACGCCACATGAGTGGCATTGGATTTAACCCCAGCGTCTTTCAATAGTGTTGCCAGTGAAAATCCAACCCAGGGAACCACCATCGACCAGGCTTCAACACAGCGTAAACGGTAAGTCCGCTCTTCAAGGGCAAAGCGCTTGGTTAACGCTTGTAAATCTAAGGTAATCGGCTTATCAACAAGACCGTCAATCACCAATGTCCATGGGTCGACGTTAAAACCCTGGGCGTTGTCATATGGGTCAGACTTACCGGTACCAAACTCATAAAAATTATTATGACGGGTGACTTTATCTTCTGGCGTTTTCACATCCGGTAGCACAAATTGACGCGGCGTTGAATAATTTAAACTTTGAGTGGTAAAAGGGTTTTTCGCTTTTTGCTCGCCAAACAAATCAAATATGCCCGCTTGCACCTGCCCAGGTAAACTGGCGCCTAATGCCCCTAAACCTAACGCTTTTATAATATTGCGGCGGTCATTAAACACCGACTCAGGTGTGACTTGATTGTCTACGACATGCCATGGAGCTCGTTGTAATATGCCTGGAGTAAATCGGTTTTTACGCGCCATGGTTCACCTCTTAAATTGTCAATATTGGTTATGTTCTGCCACATGTAATGAATAGACAGGTAAACCGATGTTTTTATTTCAGATGACTTAAAAATACCTGCAAATGCTTTTTAACAAAAGCTTGATATCCATGACAATACGGCTTGAGCATTGGATTAGATTCAAATTTAATCATTAATAATAAAAAATCATTAAATCCTGATTTTGCCTCTTGCAGGCAGTTATTAGCCGTGCGACCCTTAGCCATTATTTTCTATCGGTTTTTGTTATGCCTTTTGCTGTGTCGTTAACTCCTCCTCAAATTGCAGCGCTGATTGCGGTTGCGTTTCTTGCCTTTTTAATTGGCGCACTCGTTAACCAACGGTTAACTCGACAACGCTGGGATCAGCTTAAGCTTCAGCAAGAACAAGAAAACCTCACGCTGGTAAATGAAGCGCATGCGGAGTTGGCCAGACTGCAAGACACGCTCGATGACAAAATCGATCACAGTAATCACCTGCAAACTAAAATTGAGAGTTTAATTTCGCAACTTTCAACCGCCGAAGCCAAAGCGGATCGCGTCTACACAGTAGAACAGCAATTAACAGACACTCAGCACCGCCTGATGGAATCTCAACTTAACCTTGCTAAGTCAAATGCTGTCCAGCAAACCATATTGGTCAAAGCTGAGGCCGAGCAAAAATCATTAGAAGATAAAATCGCCTTACTTGAGTCAGCCGAAGAGCGCCTTAAACTGCAATTTGAAAACTTGGCTAACCGCATTTTTGATGAACGAAGCGAAAACTTTAAACAACAAAATGTCTCGCAAATGGATGGTGTACTCGGGCCACTAAAGCAACAGCTTGAAGGCTTTAGACGTCAAATCCAAGAGTCTTACACTCATGAACAATCTGAGCGCAGTGCGTTAAAACACCAGTTAGACCATCTGCGCGAGCTCAATATGAAAATGAGCCAGGATGCCATTAACCTCACCAAAGCTTTAAAAGGCGATAACAAGCAGCAAGGCAACTGGGGCGAAGTCATTTTAGAGCGCGTACTACAAGAAAGCGGCCTGCGTGAAAGTCACGAATACCATATTCAACAAGATTTAAAAGACGATAACGGCAAACGATTCAAACCCGATGTTATCGTCCACCTGCCTGAACAAAAAGATGTGGTGATTGATGCGAAAATGTCACTCGTGAGTTACGAGCGCTACTTTAATAGCGAAGACAAAGACATTCGTGAACAGGCCATCAAAGAACATGCATTGTCTATTAGGCAGCACATTAAAGGCTTGAGTCAAAAGGATTATCACAAACTTCATGGGCTTAAAAGCCTTGATTATGTACTGATGTTTATTCCTATTGAGCCGGCCTTCTTGTTAGCCATTGAATACGATCCAAGCCTGGTCAACTTTGCCCTCGAGCATAATATTATGCTGGTTAGCCCGACTAACTTATTGGTAGCACTGCGCACCATTAACAATATTTGGCGCTACGAATATCAAAACCAAAACGCCCAAAACATCGCCAAGCAAGCTAGCCGAATTTACGACAAGCTCTGTGGCTATTTAGAAGACATGGAAAAACTCGGCCGCGCACTCGATGGCGCAGATAAAAGCTACCAAAGTGCAATGGCGAAATTGTCATCAGGCAAAGGGAACTTAATCCGACAAGCACATTTTATGCAGCAACTTGGCGTTGACACCAGCAAGCAAATTGACCGGCAACTGCTTAATAAAGCATTAGACGAGTCGGTAGAAACCGCTGATGAGCAGTCAATGCAATAAACAACCAATACAATAAACACAATCGGTAGCATAAATATTACGAATAACGAGTAGATTAATCTTTATTTAATCAATGCACGTAATAGTTAACAATACACGTAAGTAAACCATATATATTATTATCGCAAACGAAGTATTGAGGCGGAGATTCTCATTTAAATGCGTAACACTTGGGCTAACACTTTATTCACAGGCTTGTTGATCTTGGCCTCGCCTTTGGCTTTTATCAGCCAGGCCAACGCACTCACGCAGCAGCAACAAACCTATCTCGATGCCCGCAAAGCGTTGGATAAAAAACAACTGGGTCAGTATCAGACATTACGCAAACAACTAGCCGACTATCCGTTAACTGTTTACCTAGACTATCACGCAACCATTGACCAAATCGTTCAATCGCCAGGCAATACTGCGCTTAATGCCATTAATCAATTTGATACCACGCCGCTGTACAATAATGCTCGTTATCGCTACTTGCTCAATGCAGGTAAAAAACAGCGCTGGCGAGATTTTTTGGTGATATCACCTGGTACGCCAAACGATATTCGCCTGCAATGTTATTACTACCAGGCACAGCTTGATGCGGGTAATAAAGACATGGCATACCAGGGCATTGAACGCTTGTGGGTTTATGGTTATTCACGCCCAAAAGAATGCGACCCAGTGTTTGATAAATGGACCAAAGCCGGTTATCGCACTCAAGAAGTCATTTGGCAACGTTTGCTGCTGAGTTTTGATGCGGGGCAAAGCAGTTTATTAAGTTATTTATCACAAAAAATAACCACTCACAGCCGTGAGGCAAAACTGCTTGTGTCAGTGTATCGTGACCCCAATACCCTGCGCCATATGAATAAATTTACCAGTTCAAAACCGATTGTCGGCGATATTGTAGATGCTGGTTTACGCAAGCTTGCTCAGCGAGATTTACATCAAGCCATTAAACTCTATGTTAAATACCAAAAAGCCAACCGTTTTAGCGATGTAAAAAGCGGCCAATTAAACCGTTATTTGGTGCGCAGAGCTTTAATCAAACAAGACGAAAAATTGGTTAATCATATCGATAACATGTTGCCGCTGTTAGATTCAGACGACCTATATGAAATGCGTATGCGCTGGGCACTGCGTCAACTTGATTACACCACGCTTAATAAATATTTAGCGCTATTAAGTGATGAAGGAAAAGCCAATCCGCGCTGGATGTACTGGCAAGCTAAAATGACCGCGCGCAAAGATAAAACTAAAGCCACTGAATTACAGTCGGTGCTCAGCAGTCAACGTAATTTTTATGGTTTTAGTGCCGCAGAATCCCTAGGTAAGCAACTGTCGATGAACGACGACAACCTAACTGTAAATCCAGAGCTGCAAAAACAGCTCAATAATGACAAAGGCTTAGCTCGTGTCATTGAGTTAATGGCGCTCGATAAACGCATTGATGCTCGTAACGAGTGGGTGTATTTAATGCGTCGTCACAATAGCGAGCTCACGGCACAATATGGACTATTTGCACTGCAGCAAGGCTGGCATGGCTTTAGTGTGGAATCGAGTATTCAAGGTAAACTGTGGGATTCTTTAGCACTGCGTTTCCCGCTGGCTGCCAATGATGAATTTGTTAAAGCCAGTAAAAAATATAACGTCAACATTGATGAAATTAGAGCGATATCGCGCCGCGAAAGCGCATTTTATCCTTATGCAACATCAGGCGTAGGTGCGCGGGGTTTAATGCAACTTATGCCTGCAACAGCAAAAGAAACGGCACGAGAGAACAAAATTGCCTATCAGGACGTAAAAGACTTATACGATCCTAAGGTTAATATTATGCTCGGTAGCGCCTATTACAGTAAGCTGCTTAAACAATTTAACAATAACCGCGTACTGGCCACCGCCGCCTATAATGCAGGCCCTGGTAGTGTGCGCCGTTGGTTACGAGCATCAAACGGTTCGTTAGATGCCATGACATTCATTGAAACGATTCCATACACCGAAACCCGAGAGTACGTGCAAGCCGTATTAAGCTATCGCATGATTTTCCAACAAAATGGCCAATCAAACGACAGCATGTTTAGCAGCAATGAGCTGAGCTACCGATACTAGCTTTACACCCGTTCTCAGGGTAACGTTGCAGATTGATAATGAGTACTGTCATCAATCTGCAACCCACCATTTAGCTACAACCTCAATTGATTGAGGTTAATACACTGGGAGCGTTCGTGTCGCAATCAACTATCGAAACCTTAATCTCACAGCTTGGTAAAGTATTATTAGGTAAACCTGAGCAAATTAAGCTCGCGGTTGCCTGTATTCTTGCCAATGGTCACTTACTGATTGAAGACTTGCCAGGTATGGGGAAAACCAGCTTATCTCAAGGCATTGCCAGCAGTTTAGGCATGAGTTACCAACGTATCCAGTTTACCAGCGACATGCTGCCAGCAGACATTCTTGGGGTGTCAATTTACAGTAAAGAGCAGCAACAGTTTGTGTTTCATAAAGGGCCGGTATTTAACCAAATGCTGCTTGCCGATGAAATCAACCGTGCCAGCCCAAAAACCCAAAGCGCCCTGCTTGAAGCTATGGCTGAGCAACAAATCACTATCGATGGTATTACTCATCACTTAAGTTCACCGTTTTTTGTGATTGCCACCCAAAACCCATTAGATCAAGCCGGTACCTTCCCGTTACCAGAATCACAACTTGATCGTTTTATGATGCGGATTTCGATTGGTTACCCAAGTCATGACGCAGAATTGGCCATGCTAAAAACCCACACTCAAGCCACTAAACAAGCAGCGTTGGCTCAATGCATCACCCCACAAGAGCTGTTATTACTTCAACAACAAGTGGCACAAGTGTCGGCGTCGGATGCGGTACTTAATTACCTTATCGCCTTAGTCGATTTTTCACGTCAGCATGATGTTGCCAGCGGTTTATCGCCAAGGGCCAGTATTGCACTGTTGCAAGCCGCAAAAGCATGGGCGTTTATTAATCAACGCCAGTATGTGGTACCAGAAGACATTCAAGCGGTATTTGCTTCGGTTGCAGAACATCGTATTCGCAGCAGCAGTCAGTTTCAGGGTCAGGCATTGTCTGACACTATCCTTGCTAGCGTTAACCCCATTCGCTAACGCCAAGGGGCAACCGTTAACATGAGCAAACATAACGCCAACAAAGCTCAGTCAGGTTATAGCAAACCGTCGTGGCTGCAACGCCTTATCCCAGCGTCAATGGCTAAACGCTGGGATCGTTGGCTCACTCGGCGTTTACCGCCGCAAAAGCACATTACCTTAAGTCATCGCAGTATTTTTATTTTACCCAGCGGCTTTGGTGTGTTTTGGATGGGGCTGATTGTGCTGCTGTACTTGTTTGGCACAAACTATCAAAACAACTTGGTGATTGGCTTAAGTTTATTGCTTGCCAGTGTATTTCACACCTGCATTATTTACAGCTACAAAAACCTGGCGGGCCTCAGTTTTAATGCGGTAAATCCGCCCATTGCCTATGCTGGCGACAGTACACCGTTCCCTATTATGCTCACTGGCAATGTGCGCAATAAACATAAAGACACCACTCATCAACAAATCTGTTTACAGTTTAGCCACCAGCGTCATGTGCGCTTAAAACACATGGAGCAACAATCCGTAGCGACCGTACCATTTGAACATCCAAAACGTGGTCACTTAAATCCCGGGCGAATTAAAGTGTCATCCAATTTCCCCCTAGGCTTGTGCCGCGCATGGTCGTACATAGACCTTGATATTCATCATGTTATTTTTGCCAAACCCGAAGCCAGCGACATTGTGCTCTCTAGCCAAGTGAGTGACAGCGACAGCCAATATGAACACGGCAAATTACGCCCAGGTGTCGATGATTACAAAGGTCTACGTGCTTATGTTCCGGGAGAATCCCTTAAACAAGTCGCGTGGAAACAATGGGCCCAAGATAAAGGCATGCTGTCAAAAGAGTTTGCCGAGCCAGAAGGCCTACCCGTTTGGCTTTCGTTAGCCCAAACCAGTGGTAAAGATCTTGAGCAGCAACTCAGTCGCCTTGCCTGGCAAGTCGATAAACTTAGCCAAACTCAACAAATTTTTGGTTTAGTGCTTGGAAACACAGTCATTAATCAACAAACAGGGGAAGCGCATCGTATTGCCTGTCAAACGGCTATTGCCACCTATCAAGGTTATTCCAGCATCAATCCTGACTTTACCTCAGGCTCAGCTAACATCGATGCAGAGGCGACATAATGAAAGATAACTTTGACGCCATCATCAGCCGTAATACTTTGTTTTGGTTATTAGTGACTAATGTTGCTGTGTTAAGCCCGCTGTATCAACAAGCCACGCTGTGGAGCATCGGCATTTGTGCGATTTGTTTTGTCTGGCGAGTCGGAATTTACCTGGGTAAAGTGGCAGCACCGCCAAAGTTATTAGTGACATCACTGGCCATTGGCGCAGCAACGACCCTTGCCTTGGTCTCATCTGAAATCGGTTTACTGAACGCATTAGTCAATTTATTGATTTTAGGTTATGCCCTTAAATACATCGAAATGCGTGAACAGCGAGATGTAAAAGCCATCGTATTGGTAGGGTATTTTTTGATTGCTCTTACCTTACTCGACCAACAAGGCATGCTCAACACCTTGCATTTATTAGCCGTGGTCGTGATTAACACCGGCATTTTAATTAGCGTATACCAAGACAAATCCAATAAATTCGCCAACCTTGGATTTAGCGTTAAATTAGTCTTACAAAGTTTACCATTAGCTATTTTATTGTTTATCGTATTTCCACGCTTGGGCCCATTGTGGATGGTGCCCAACATGAAATCGGCCACCACAGGCTTGTCTGATGAAATGTCTTTTGGCGATATTAATAAACTCACCCGCTCAGCAGAGTTGGCTTTTCGCGTCGGTTTTGACAACCCAGACGGCACTACTCTAGGCCCTGCAAATCAAGATTTGTACTGGCGTACCCTAGTGATGGAAAACTACGACGGCAAAACATGGCGCCAGGACCCGAGCATTAAAAACATACAACGCCAAGCTTATTTTCAAAAACCACAACGCGATAAAGCCATACTTACCGGGCAAAACCGCAAAATTGAATACGTGGTGATTAGCGAGCCTAGTCATCAAAAATGGTTATATGGTCTCGACGAAGCCTTTAGCGACAACAGCCAAATCGTTGAACTGCCAGACTATCGCTTGTATTCGCTCAGACCTGTCGATCAGCGTATGAGTTATCGCGTGACTTCTTATCCAGACAATGTCATGGAGCTAACGTTAAAAGACAATACCAAAAAATTAAATTTGGCTTTGCCTCCCAACAGTAATCTTAAAACCCAAGCCCTGGCACACAAATTTGCGCAAGATTATCCCGAGCCACAAGCGCGGATGAACGCCATGATGAATTACTTTGCCGAGCAAGCCTATTACTACACGTTAAGCCCACCGACTGTGGGCGAGCAGCAAATTGATGACTTTTTATTTGAAAACCGCGCCGGATTTTGTGCACATTACGCCTCAGCATTAGTGTTTATGGCCCGCGCGAGCGGCTTACCCGCACGTATGGTCACCGGTTATCAAGGCGGCGAATACAATCCACAAGCGGGCTATTACAGCATTTATCAATACATGGCCCATGCCTGGACCGAAGTGTGGCTAGAAGGCAAAGGCTGGCAGCGTTTTGACCCCACCGCTATGATTGCACCGCAGCGCATTTTAGATGGTTTTGACGCCACATTCGACAGCCAAAGTAGCTACCTGCAAGACAGTCCATTTAGCAGCTTAAGAATGAAGCAATACCCCTGGCTTAACGAATTACGCCAGCAACTCTCTAGCCTCGATTACTATTGGAGTGTATGGGTGTTAGGGTTTGATGAAGAGCGCAAACAACAAGTGTTATCAAAACTATTAGGGGATGTCACCAGCAGTAAAATTGCCTTAATGATGATTTTTAGCTTTATCATCATTGCTTTAGTGATTGGTTACTATGCTGGATTATTTAGTCAAAACACCCAGAAAGATCCGCTGAACAAACGTTATCAGTTGGTGTGTCAGCGTTTAGCTAAACGAGGTATGCCGCGCCCACAAGGCCAGGCACCACAAGATTACGCTAACGATGTAGTAGCACGTCTCAGTGACAAGCATCCACGTTTAGCAGCCGACTTTAACGCACTAAGCCAGGCCTTTATGGCACTCAAATATCAACCGTTGACGCCAGAGCAAAGCCAGCAACAACAGCAGCAATTTATGCGCTTATACCGCAAATTACGCCTACGTTTATTGCGCAGTTAATCTTCTACATAGATTTAGTCAAACAATGCACATTTGTTCAGCAACCAGCAGGCTATATTATCAATAAGCACAGTTTTGATTGATGAAGTTCTCTAGAGTCCATAGAATGAATTAATGTCGAATCAGCGAGTGGCTCATGCTTACCTTAATTCAATCAAATCAAATGGAAGTGTTATCACAGCAGCTAGCAAAATTGTTGGCGATTAGCTCCGATAACCTGAGTGTATTGAGCGGTGAACATATTCTGGTGCAAAGTCCCGGTATGTCGACCTGGTTACGGTTAGAAGTGGCCAGGCACAATGGTATTGCGGCGGCGCTAACCTTTCCACTGCCATCGAGTTTTACCTGGCAGTTATGCCATGACTTACTGCCCAACGTGCCAAAAGATAATGCGTTTACTAAAGCGGCAATGACCTGGAAATTAATGGATTTATTGCCAAGTTTGCTAGACAACAGCGACTTTAGCCCATTAAAGCAATACTTAAGCCCGCAGATCACCCTTGATAATACGCGACCCGACACATTAATCATCGATCTCGAAGCGACAAGTAGCCCAGAAGGTGCCAGTAAAACCAGCCACACACTGCAAACTAACGACACCGCCCACGAGGCGATTAAGTTATTTCAATTATGTGGTCGCATTGCCGATATATTTGACCAATATTTGGTGTATCGCCCTGAGTGGATTCTCGCCTGGGAGCAAAACTTACCGCTCAGCCAAATCAATAGCCAACTTGAACTCGATGACAATCAACGCTGGCAACCTATTTTGTGGCGTGCACTGGCCGATTACAATCGCCACCAGCTACAAGCCAGCCATTATCATCGCGCTAATTTACACGCCGACTTACTGGCAGCATTGATAAACCCTGACACCGATTTATCCATGTTACCTGAGCGCTTATATGTGTTTGGTATTTCATCCATGCCGCCACAAACCCTTGAGGTGCTTTACCATTTAGCCTCAAGAATAGACGTGATTATGTTGTCGCTAAGCCCGTGTCAGCATTATTGGGGCGACATCATCGAGCCCAAAGCCAGAGCGCGCATGGCACTGCAATATGCCAACAAAAAACAACTCGACCAGGGCTGGGAAGACAAACTAGAAGTGGGTAACCCTTTACTGGCCAACAATGGTCAAATGGGCCGCGAATTACTCGATTTAATGCTCAGTTTGCCGCCCGAGCACACAGATTTTGGTTACGATTGTTATGTTGAACCCACACCAGACAACCTATTGCATGGCGTACAGTACGACATTTTACAAATGGAAACCCTCGGGCAACCATTAGGGCCAGATGCTGACATTTACCAGGACTTAGGCGCCAGACGAGAACTCCACACTAACGACAATTCAATTACCCTTCGCAGTTGTCACAGTGCCTTAAGAGAAGTCGAAACCCTGCACGATCATTTGCTTGAGTTATTGTCCAACGACAGCAGTTTACGCCCTAAAGATATTGTGGTGATGATGCCAGATGTCGCTGCATATGCACCGTTTATCGACGCCGTATTTGGCACAGCAAACAGCCAATACTTTGCCGACACCAATCCACAAAAAGGCGACTACTACCTGCCCTACGCCATTGCCGATCGCGGCGCAGCGCAAGAGTCACCACTGATTAATAGCTTTTTAACTCTGCTTAATATCAATCAAAGCCGTTTTGGTTTAACTGAAATTATCAGCATTTTAGAAGTACCGGCCATTTTACGCCGTTTCGATCTCGATGATGATGAACTGTCGCTTATTCGCCGTTGGTTGGATCAGGCCAATGTTCGCTGGGGCCGCGATCAAGATACACGCAGCCAATTAGGGGTGGCGCCCTTTGCACAAAACTCATGGGCATTTGGCATTAAACGCCTAATTTTAGGTTATGCGTTTAACGACCAGGCTGAGATATATCAAGGCACGTTAACCGTACAAGGCGTTGAAGGTCAGTCGTCGCAAGCATTAGGTAAACTGCTTAACTTTTTAGAAACTATCGACACCTACTACAGCTTATTTGCCGGCGACTTTAGCACCCAACAACGTTTGGCCCAATTACAGCAATTATTGGCCGACTGTTACGACACCAATGATGACGAACGCGAACAAATCCAAGCGATACGTGACGCTTTAGTCGTGTTAGAAACAGAGCTTGAAAGCGCCGGACATCAAGGTCAGGTCAATATTGAAGTATTAAAGCAATGGTTTAACCAACGCCTTACCGAGTCTCGTGTTGGCCAACGCTACCTTGCCGGCAGCATTAACTTTTGTACCTTAATGCCAATGCGCTCAATTCCATTTAATGTTGTATGCTTGTTAGGTATGAACGATGGCGTATACCCCCGAGTTCAGCACCCTGTCGGTTTTGATTTAATGGCTCACTTTGGCCCTAAAAAAGGTGACCGCTCACGCCGTTTAGACGACAGATACTTATTTTTAGAAGCGCTCTTATCTGCCAGGCAACAACTGTACATCAGCTATATTGGCCACAGCGAACGCGACAATGCCGAACGGATTGCCTCAATGCTAGTGTCAGAATTAATTGAATATTGCCAATTAAGTTACTTGCCATCAACGCTTAAACATCAGCTTGAAAACGGCCATGAGGTCAGCAATGATGACGCCGACAACCTCGTGTTACAGCAACTAATCCAAGCACAGCCATTACAGCCGTTTGATGCTAAATTATTTCGCATAAACCGCAACAACAACCCACTACAGCAAAGCTATAATTCACAGTGGTGTCCACCTGCTAAACAAGGAATGATTAGTATGCCATTTTTTAATCAACCATTGCCATTATCAGCCGAGCAAGCCGACGAAGTGTTTGCCCATAGTCATATAGATAACCAAGGTAATAAAGTGGTCGAATTAGAGCTGTCATCGCTGATCCGCTTTTATCGAAATCCAGCACAATTCTTTTTTAATCGCAGTTTAAAAGTGGATTTATCATTAGATATTCAAGCAGATGATAACGATGAGCCATTCAGTCTCAATGCATTAGAGCGCTTTATATTGCAATTATCGATGATAGATAACGCCATCGACAATAAGCTCAGCGTACCAAACGATGCGCTAATTAGCCGCCTTAAAGCCAGTGGCGAGCTGCCCATGGCACCGTTTGATAATATCTTGTTAGCGCAATATCAGCGCGACATCGTGCCATTAATAAACCGAGTGCAGTTTTTGCAAGACGAGCAGCCCATGCACACGGTGAATATCGACCTCAATTTTGACTTGAATCTCGAGTCAGCCACTGAAGATAATGCCTCAAAAATTCGGGTTAATTTGGTTGGCCGCATAGACGATATCTTGCCAAAAGGCCTGGTTAATTATCGCCCAGGTACTGCACACGGCCGCGACTTTATTAGAGTCTATTTACGTCACTTATGCCTTAATGCCATGGCAGATCAAGTAGTACCAACTGCGCAACATAAAGCCAAACAAGGCTACAGTTACTTACTCGATATTGGTCATTTTCATGCTTTTGCCCCCATCACCGCCGAGCAAGCCCGCGAACAACTGATGCGCTTTATTGTGTGCTTTATTCAAGGCCAGCGCCAACCACTGTGTTTTATGCCTAAAACCGCCTTTGCTTACGCAGAAGCTGAAGGTGAGCACGAAGATAAACTGCTTAAAGCCGAAGCGAAATGGGACGATGGCCAAACCCAATTTGGCGAAGCCTTTGACCCGCATAATCAGCGTTTATTTAACTTCCCCGATGATTTTAGCCAGGAAGGTTTTGGCCAACTGGTCGAGCATTTATTACAGCCCATGATAAGCCTGTATCACAAAGATAAACTGGCAGAACTTGAAAGCTTTGTCAGTGAAATAACTACCCCTAATGCGCCAAAATCAGCTGATGTTGTCAGTATTACCCGTTCGAGCTCGGGATCGAAACAATGAAGCAAGCCAGCAGCGACAATAAAGTCACCCCGTTAAACGCATTAACCCTGCCCTTTGCAGGTTCCAGTTTAATTGAAGCCAGCGCCGGTACGGGTAAAACCTATACCATATCGGGTTTGTATTTACGTTTATTACTCGGCCATGGCGGCAATGCACCACTGAGTTGTGAACAAATTTTGGTAGTGACCTTTACCAATGCCGCCACCGAAGAACTGCGTGACCGGATCCGCAAACGTATCAACCTCGCGTTTAAGCGTTTTTTAGGCTTACCCATTAACGATCCGTTTATTGAACAGCTATATCAAAACATTAGCGAAGATGAACGCCCTATCGCACTGCGCCGCCTGGATTTAGCCTTAAAATCGTTAGACGAAGCCGCCATTTTTACCATTCATGGTTTTTGTCAGCGTATTTTATCCGATATGGCTTTTGAATCCTCACTCCTGTTTGAATCAGAATTCACTCTTGATGATAGCGAGTTTTTACATCATGCCGTGCGCGATTTTTGGCGTGAGGTCTGTTATCCATTACCACCTTTTTTAGCCGAAGCGATTAGCGATAAATTTGCCGAACCCGATGCGCTGGCACAAAATTTACGCCCTTTACTTGGCGCCAGTCAGGCGCAATTATCAAACCAGCCACTGGCATTTGATAAACTCAGCTCAGAGTTAAGCAAAAGCCTAAATCGCTTTAATTTATTATGGCGAGGCAAACACAACGACACCCTGGCATTGCTGCATAAACTGCCTCTCAATGGTCAACGTTTTGGTAAAGCAAGCGACGGTTACCCTAAGCTTGCCAAGGTGTTTGACGACATAAGCAACTGGGCAACATTCGGCCAGGGTTTACCGCCGATTAAAGCCTTAGAACAAATTGCATTATCAGAGCTTAAACTCAACAAAGGCGGTGTACTACCCAGCGCAGCTGAAGCCCCCTTGCTTGAACATATCGACAAGTTACTTGAGCTCATTAATCAATTAATTCCGTCATTTTTAGTACGCGCTCGTGAAGGGATCCGCCAACGTTTTGCCGGACAAAAGCAGCAACGCAACTTAATGACGCCCGATGATTTACTGCTCAGTTTGGCCATGGCATTAAGCCAAAATCCGCACACCTTAGGCCAGGCAATAGCCAAGCGATTTCCGGTGGCATTAATTGATGAGTTCCAAGATACCGATCCACTGCAATTTACTATTTTTAACCAGGTCTACCAGCAACCGCTGGCCTCTCAACTTGAACTTGTGGCAGAGAACGACCTTGAGCAGATTGAAGCAAACAGCCTTGAGCAAGATGAAACAAACAGCCCTGAGCAAGCTGACGCAAACAACCAGCAAACAGGCAAGCTCAGTTTGTTAATGATTGGCGATCCTAAACAAGCCATTTACGCTTTTCGCGGCGCCGATATTTACACCTATATTGCCGCTAGGCAGCAAACACAAGCGCACTATAATTTAGAGACAAACTATCGCTCATCGACCAAGTTAGTAGACGGCGTTAATCAATTATTTAGCCAGCACAGCAATCCGTTTATTAGCGATGAAATCCCTTACGACCAAGTCAATACGCCACCAGCATCCGCTCATAAGTTGTTAACCGAAGCGACAAAAGACCCAAGCGCGTTACGGATTAAATTACTCGCCGAAGACAGTGAGCTTGGCTTAAATAAAGCCACCGCCAGACAAATACTTGCCGCCGACGCCGCCAGTGAAATAAAACGCTTATTAACCGAAGCGCAGCAAGGTTTATGCACCATAAACAGCAAAGGTAACTCTGAAGGCGAACCGCTCATTGCGAAACACATTGCTGTGCTGGTGCGCGATCGCAACGAAGCCGCGGTGATGAAAGCTGAGCTATCAGCACGAAAAATTGGCGCAGTATTTTTAAGCCGCGACAGCGTATTTAACACCCTAGAAGCACGCGAAATGGCGCTATTGTTGTACGCTCTCGCCACCCCAAAAGATGAGCGAGCCATCCGTGCCGCCCTTGCTACCGAGTTAGTGGGTTACAGCGCATTACAAATTCATCAATTTAACCAGGATGAAGAACAGCGCCAACAGGTGCTTAATCAATTTATTCATTGGCACGAGTTATGGCTTAAACGCGGCGTCATGCCAGCGCTACTTAACTTTGCCAGCGAAACCCAATTAATTCATCGTTATCTGTCGCAAACAGAGCAGCTTAAAAGCGAGCACATTAACGATACTGACGACAGTGACACTGCGGCAAACAGTAAAGGTTCGGGCGAGCGCCGCCTTACCGACTTTAGGCATTTAGCCGAGTTACTGCAGCAAAAAGCCACCGAGCTTGACGGCAGTAGCGCCCTAATCAATTGGTATGAGCAACAACTCATCGACACTCAAGGTGGCGATGAGCAACAGCTGCGCCTTGAGAGCGAGCAAAACCTGGTGCAAATTGTGACGATCCACAAAAGTAAGGGGCTTGAATACCCTGTGTGTTTTGTGCCATTTATCAGCCTCGCCAGAAATAACAGCCGTCGTCCGTCACCGATGTTATATCACCAAGATGAACAGTTAGTGTGGGACATAGACGCCACAGATGAAGGCTGGGAACAGCTTAAACAAGAAACCCTCGCCGAAGATTTGCGCTTATTGTACGTGGCCTTAACTCGGCCGATTTATGTGTGTTATTTATACATTGCCAATCAAAGTCGCAAGCTCAAAGCGGGCATCAGCAGCCAACTGCACGAAACCGGAATTGGCTATTTATTGGGGATTATCGGCAAACATACTGAGTTTAGTTTAATCAAAGCGCAGGTCGACAAAATCGCCACAATTGATGCCATCAGCGTAAACCAAATAAGCGACAACATTGATACCTCGGCATTGGCCAGCATTGATGATAGCGATGTGCACTTAAGCGCTAAAGCAGTCACGCGTAAGCCAAGTTTAGCCTGGCGAGTCGGCAGTTACTCAGGCTTAGTGAAACACTTGCCCCATGAGCGCGTCGCTCCGGGTGCTGATGATGAAGACTTTAGCGATGAGCTACTGCAATTGCAGTTACGAGATGACGAACTCATTGAACCACAACTCGACCGCTTTAGCTTTGAGCGAGGCGCTAACGCCGGTAGCTTTATGCATTTGGTATTAGAGTTGTTTGATTTTACCCAAGCAGACACCGAACTTGCCGGCGCACTGCAAAAAGCCATGAAACAATATGGTTTTGATGAAACATTATGGTTTGAACCGTTAAGCCTGTGGTATCAGCATATTTTAGCCACACCGTTAGCCAAGCATCAATCGGTTCACAATGACTCAGATGCCATTAGTCTAATGCAATTGCCGCCAAAACAAACCAGTGTCGAAATGGAGTTTTATCTGCCTATCTCCACCTTACAAGCGCAGCAGTTAAACCATATTTTACAGCAACACGGCTATGTCGCCGGGCTCGACTTTGACACCTTGCAAGGCATGTTAAAAGGCTTTATCGATTTAACCTTTGAGCACCAGGGCCGCTATTATATTGCCGATTATAAGTCTAACCACCTTGGCGACAAGTATAGCGACTATAGCGAAAGCGCCATGGCCCAAGCCATTAATAGCCACCGCTATAACTTGCAGTACATCTTGTATACCCTGGCATTGCATCGTTATTTACGCTTACGCCTACCCGGCTATAATTACCAGCAACATCTAGGCGGCTGCTATTACTTATTCTTACGCGGCATGAGCCCAGAACACCCTGGCAGCGGCGTGTTTTTTGACAAACCACCCCAAGCGCTAATTGAGCAACTCGACAGCCTATTTAATGGCGATGCGACTCACGCTGTTTTGGAGACGCCAACATGCTAATGCTCAGCCAACCTATCGAGTTATTGCTTAAACAATGGCAACAACAGCGCTTATTAACCCCGCTTGACCGTCACTTTGCTCTTGAGCTTGCCAGTATTGAATCTATGCCAGATCAAGTATCAGCTGACACTTCTGTAGAGAACACAGCGGCTAATACTGAAAACGTGCAGCAGCCATTACAGCCAGATAACAGTGCAACATCGCTGTTTTTGTTAGTGTGCGCGTTATTAAGCCAGCAGCTGTCTAATCAGCACAGCTGTTTGGTTATTGAGCAAATTAATTTAGCTAACCCAATGACAGAAGACAGCCACAAATATGCACAAATTAACTGCCAAATCAGCCTAAGTCATAGCCAACTGATTGAACAAATCAGTCAGTTTGACGCTGTCGGTTTGCCCGGTGACAATAAGCCATTAATTTTAGAGCATGGCCGTTTATACCTTAATAAATACCACTTTTTTGAAACCCAAGTCGCTAATAAACTGACCCAGCTTGCCAGCCAGAAAATCCGTATTGATTTAAGCCAAAGCCAATTGCCACAGCTTATCGACAGCTTATTTCCCACTAAACAAACGGCTAATTCTGCCACTATCGATTGGCAAAAAATCGCCACTGCCACCGCGCTCATCAATGCATTAGCAGTGATCACTGGTGGTCCGGGTACCGGTAAAACCACCACGGTAACCAAGTTATTATTATTGCTGCTTACCCAATCGAATTTAACCATTCGCCTAGTCGCGCCCACAGGTAAAGCCGCTGCACGCTTAAGTGAATCGATTAAAGCTTCAAAACAGCGTTTGCACAAAGAGTTGACCCAATTAGCCGACCAAAGCATTGCAAACGTACTAATTGAAGCACTCACCAACATCCCAGAAGAAGCCTCAACACTGCACCGACTCTTAGGGGTTATTCCTAACTCGCATCAATTTAGGCATCATCAAGACAATCCATTACGGCTCGACTTATTAGTGGTCGACGAAGCCTCAATGGTCGATTTACCCATGATGCACAAGCTACTCAGCGCCTTACCCGCCCATGGCCGATTGATTTTACTGGGCGATCAAGACCAGCTTGCCTCCGTTGAAGCAGGCGCAGTATTAGCCGACATTTGCATTGGTTTAAAGCATGGGCAAGACAATATGCCCTCACCCGCGTCTTCGCCATGGTCAATGCGTTACAGCCAGGCCCAGGCGCAGCAAATTGGCCAATTGACAGGCCAAGATGTGAGTCAGTTTATTCACCCACAGCCTAAAATCGGCGACAGCTTATGCATGTTAATGCACAGTCATCGCTTTAAAGGCGATGCAGGTATTGGCTTACTCGCAAATGCCGTCAATCAGGCCAACGTGGCAGCTATCCGTCAGGTGTGGCGCCAGCAACACGCCGAGCTGAATTGGTATGAACACCAACAAAATGCCCAAGGTGATAATACGGGTAAACAACAGTTACTGGCACTGTCGGTACAGGCTTATGGTGAATATTTGCAGCAAGTTAACGCCAATCAACAGGCAATATTGTCATACTTACAGCGACAAACTGACCGCGAGCAACACACAGATCCAGAGCAAAATGCACCAATTGTGCTACCACACAGCGAACAAGCCATTATCGACAGCTTTAACCAATACCGTATTTTATGCGCCATGCGCGCCGGTGAATTTGGCGTTGAAGGCATTAACATTGCTGTGACTGAAAGCTTAAAACAAGCCCGATTAATCCATGCTCAAGGTGAGTTTTACCTTGGTAGGCCAATCATTATTCAAAGTAACGATTACAACCTAGGCTTATTCAATGGCGACATTGGCTTAATTTTACAAGACCGCAATAAACCAGAGCGCTTAATGGCCCATTTTGTCATGGCAGATGGCAGCTTATTAAAAGTGTTACCCGCCAGATTGCCAAGCCACGAAACCTGCTTCGCCATGACAGTACACAAAAGCCAGGGCAGCGAATTTGATAAAGTCAGCTTTGTGCTGCCCATACGCCCTAGCATCGCCCAATGGCAGTTACTCACCAAAGAGCTGGTATACACCGCCATCACCCGCGCTAAAAACCATTTTTATTGCTTAGGCAGCGCAAACATATTTGAAAAAGCCAGCCAACAGGCCACCTCACGCGCATCAGGTTTAGCCTGGCGATTGTGGGGGTAAGAATGGGGAGGTAGAAATAAGCTTGGTCATTTTCATGGTCTAATCAAACTGTAAACATATTCTCACCACAGTGTGGTGCTGGCACATTGATGGCTGGAGTAGCATTAACCGGTAAAGTCGTAAAACTTTAATTTTAACGTTATTGATATGACACAGAAAAATAACCATCAAACCATCAATCATCGTTTGATTGGTTATTTTCTTGTGAGCGATTAGGATAACCAATCCAATTTACGGTATCCTTAGGCAAAATAGTTAACCGCAGCCTTTAATGCCTTCAAATCTTATTGCCAAGTTTACCGATATTGCTCCTAGTGCTTCGCCTCAATCAGGCAGTGCTATCGACACCGCTACGCTAAACCCAAACCCGATAACCTGCTCAAACTGCCAAGCGTGTTGCTGCCGTTTAGAAGTGATGTTAATTACCGAAACCGGCGTGCCTAAAGCTTATATAGCCAAAGATGATTGGGGCGGAGAAGTAATGCGCCGACTTGATGATGGTTGGTGTGCCGCCCTAGACAGAGACACTATGATGTGTTCAATTTACGAACTAAGACCGCTTATTTGCCGTGAGTTTGAAATGGCCGAATATGAATGTGAATCGGAGCGTAAAGCCTTTGGTATTTAACGGTGGGGCATTATTGCTGGCAATTGTTAAATACCAACAACCGGCAAATAACGCCCAACAGCATAAGGCTAGCAATCAGTGAGGTGAATATAACACCTCTGGTAAAGCCCAACTCGTCACTTGTTGTTGCCCTTGCCAATTCTCAATCGTCAGCCAGATTTTATGTTCTGCAAGTAATACTTCAGGCGCAAGAGCATGCACTTCTTGTCCATGTTGGCTGCCGTGCAATATCCCTGCGTCACCTAGCTGTAAAGTCGCCAAAGGTAGCGGATCAGTACCAATAGTTAAATATGCCTGACGGATAGTATTCACTTGCCCTTTACTGAATAAGAGTAAAAAGTCTTTGGTATAAGTGCCATCATGCAGATATGGGGCATCCACATTATAAGGAATTGGGGTGACTTCAAATGCACCCAACGCCTGAGTAGGCAGCGCATCAGGAAATTGCGGAAACAGAGACTGATATAAAAAATAGCCCACCAGCACTAATATTAAGCCATTGATTTTATATTTGTAACGGTTCCAAATCGTGTGTTTCAAGCGGGCCATTAGTGACTCTCCTGTTTAACAAAATGCGAGTTAACACTCGAGGTGTCGTCTACATTAGCTTTGGCTGCTTTAACGGTTCGCCCTCCCCACATTAAAAAGCCTGTAATAGACATGCCCGTTAGAAAAATGCCAAAAACAAACCAAATCGCTTTTGTCCACAGCCCACCAATTGTGCCGTAATGCAGCGGATCGGCAATGTGCGATAGCGTTTGTAACGTGGTCATTTTTGCTGGTGAACGCTCGCTCTCAACATTGCCGTTCCAGGGGTTAACTGTTACCCCATAGGCATACTGGTCATAAAAAATATGATCGCCTTGACCATACACTTTATACGTATCTCTTTGGTGCTCTGGCAGCATCACATAGGTGCTTTTAAAGTCTGGAAACTGCTGCTCAGCAACGTGTAATGCATTCGACAGTGTATAAGGTCTTGTCGGCGCGTCATTAGACGACAAAGGCACCTGACTTACTTCAATTAACGGTGCGTGCTCTTCGAGCTCAATGTGATTATGCCACATCATCGCTTGTGCCAAATACCACAAACCAGTAATGCTCATGAGCAGTAAAAACCACATAGACCATACTCCGGCTAGACGATGCAAATCTGCAAGCAGTGTTTTTTTACCTTGAGTGATGCGTAATTTAGGTTGAGTAAAAGCACGCCAGAAATTTTTATAGATCACCAGTCCAGTGATGAGTGCTCCAAGCATCACAATGGCCATTGCACAAACAATATAGTAGCCCACGCTGTAATTGCTGTGCCAAGGAAACAGCAACCAACCATGCAAAGACCGCATAAAGTTGATGAAGGTTATTCCGTGGTTAACACCTTGAATTTCGCCTGTATATTGGTTGACATAAGCAATAGCGAACGGCACATCCTTATCGCTAAAAATAACCGCATTCACCAAATAAGACTCAAAACTCATTACCGTGGTAATACTGGCCGTTGGATGCGCTTGCTGAACAATTTCAACCAGTTCTGACATCGGCTTTTCTACTACATGCTGTGGATTACCTGCACGAGCTTCAGGATTAGTCAGCCAGGTTAACTCATGGCTGATGACTGAAATAGTCCCTGTAAGGCACACAAAACAAAAAATGATCCACACGGGTAGAGAAAACCAGCCATGGAGCCTAAACCAAAATCGATTACTAAGTTTTGCCATCTGTCTTCCAAATTTATTCGCGGCCAGTGTAAAGACCAGTATTGGCCACATGCTAATACGATTGATAATTAATCTCAACAAGTATCGAATGATAATTATTATCAATTGTAAATTTTGGGTTGAAGCTAGCATTTTTACGTAATCATCTAGAATATATGGTTGTTAATGATAATCATTAGCAATATCATTAAGGTCTAACCAGTAATATGGTTCACTCGTTTTTATTATTCATCGTTAAAAAGACACAGATAAGGCAAAACATGAAACTTCAACACACCTTTGCACTTTCAACATTAGTTTTGGCTATGGGTTTTCTTGTGCAACCCCTAGCCCATGCAGCCGAGCAACAAAATGCTGATAACAATGACCAAAATATAGAAAAAATCCAAATATTAGGCGTACGCTATAAACGTGTTAGCCAAGGTGCGACCGGATTAACCATGGAGATTGATGAGACACCGCAATCAATCAGTGTGGTCAGCAACGAACAAATCAGCAATTTTGCTGCCAACAACCTAAATGATGTACTCCGTCTTGCTACCGGTATCAGTGTTGAAGAGTGGGAAACCAACCGAACGCAATATACCTCTCGCGGTTTTGAAATTAAAAGCACCCAAATTGATGGTGTTGGTTTGCCCAATGATTGGGGGATTGTGACCGGGGCGATGGAAGCATACGGTTATGAAAAAGTAGAGGTTATTCGCGGCGCAAACGGCTTACTCACAGGTATAGGTAATTCTGCCGGTACAATTAATTATGTGCGTAAACGCCCAACGAACGAAAATCAAGGTGAAGTTGGTGTGTCATACGGCTCAGACGATTTTAAGCGAGTGCAAGCGGATTATTCTGCCCTGTTAACAGAAAGTGGCAGCTGGGCAGCTAGAGTTGTTGCCGTAGTCGAAGATAAAGAATCATACCTAGATGGCCTAGAAAACGACCGTGGTTATCTTTACGCTGTGGTTGATGGTCAACTTACAGACAATTCGACCCTAACGTTAGGTTTTTCTTACCAAGATGCCAACACAGACGGAAACACCTGGGGTGGATTAGTATTCAATTATACTGACGGCACCCAGGCAGAGTGGGATACCAGCGCAAGCACCACGCAAGAATGGACCATGTGGGACACCATCAATACCACGGCTTTTGTAGAGTACACTTATATATTACCCAACGATTGGGACCTTAAAGTTGCCTATAATCACCAGGGGCTAGAAGATGAAAGTAAACTATTTTATGCCTCTGGCACCATAGATAAAAACACGGGCCTAGGCTTAAATGGCTGGCCAGGGCGTTACGATACTGACTTTTCAGCAGACATTTTAGACATCACCACCATTGGCCATTATGGCTTATTTGGTCAAGACCACGAATTGACTTTGGGGTTAAGCGGTTCACAAAGCAAAAAGTACATGTACCAGTACCCATTTGATTTTGCCGCGACGCCGGCATATGGGCCAACACCTGCTTTCCCTTATGCCCTTGATGCCATTCCAGAGCCTGAATGGGGCGATAAAGTAGAATACTCCGATATCGATGTAAGCTTGCTTCGCGCTTATGGTTCAACCAAATACAATATCAATGACAGCCTATTTATGGTGGCAGGCTTTAATGCAATAAAATACACCCGCGAGGGTGTGAATAGCGGCGTAGATATCGACAACGATGAGAGCGAGTTTAGCCCTTATGCGGGTGTGGTTTACAGCATCACAGATGATATTAACACTTATTTTAGTTATTCAGATATTTACCAGCCGCAAGAGCAGTATGATTATGATGGGTATTTTTTAGCGCCAACCAAAGGTGTTAACTACGAGTTAGGGCTTAAAACCTTATGGCTTGATAACGACTTAATGGCAACCTTTGCGTTATTTCGTGCAGAGCAAAATAACCTCGCAAGCTACGCCGGCCTAAATGCCAACGGCAATTACTATTACAAAGGGGTTAATGTCGAATCAAAGGGCTTTGAAGTCGAAGTCACCGGACGTGTAACAGAGAATCTTAATGCGGTATTTGGTTATACCTTGCTTGATGTTGAAGACGAAAACGGCGATAAAGCAAATGAGTGGGCCGCTCGCAACGTAGTTAACTTCTCGATGGATTATACCTTGCCACAATTACCTGAAGTGAGTGTTGGATTGGGCGGTCGATGGCAGTCTAAAACCAAAAACGTTGATTACAATGTCGAGCAAGACGCGTATATCGTAGTGAATGCATTTGCCAACTGGGATGTATCGGAAGACCTTAGCCTAAGAGCTAACATTAATAACCTCACTGATGAGAAATACATTAATAGCCTGGCTACTATTGGCTATTACGGCGCACCTGTTAACGGTTCAGTAAACTTAACTTATCGCTTTTAAATAGCGACGGCTACGCGGCTAAAGCCTTGCTAACGTACTAAGCTTTAATGCGTGCTTGAGCCGAATAAATAGCAGCATTGTGATTATCATTTTCACGCCTCTTTATACATGTATAAAGAGGCGTAATGTTAAGCAATGAACACCGGTGTGTTAAGCACCTTAACATGTACATTATTGCCGCAAACTTTTGGCGACGATTCTCAACCTTATCTGAGGATGATGAACAAAATAGATGATACGTTATTATCCCAATTCGGGCACCAACTTCAAAATCCTCGTCAAATAAGCTGAAATATTATTAACTCTTACTTGCACTGCATGGCTGTGGGTCATTATCATAAGCACACTTTTTTAGGGCTAATCGAATTCCAACCTAGCCCATTTTTATTGGTCTTTCAGGAGTAAACATGCCAAAAATTAATCTGCTGTTATTGTGCGGCGGTGGCGGTGCAGAACACGATATTTCGTTAATGTCTGCACGTTTTTTTGAGTCATCACTGGCAACGTCAGATAAATTTTCGGTACTTAAATTAGTACTCGACGAGCACGGGCATTACCACACCGAAGACGGTAAATTATGCGATTTAACCAACCGCCGTGAAATCCGCTTTGAAGACAACAACACACCGGCTTGGTCGGTTGATTATGTTATTCCTTGTATTCATGGCTTTCCAGGTGAAACAGGCGATATTCAGTCGTACTTTAACTTAATCCAACTGCCCTACTTTGGCTGCGAGTCTGAAGCGTCAAGCAATTGCTTTAACAAGATCACCGCTAAAATGTGGTTTTCAGCGTTGGGTGTACCTAATACGCCGTACATCTTTTTACATCAACTTGACGATGATGCCATTAAGCAGACTGAAGCAGCATTTGACCAGTGGGGCTCGGTGTTTGTTAAAGCCGCTTCTCAGGGCTCGTCTGTGGGCTGTTATAAAGTCGATGCCAAAGCCAACATCGCCAATGTACTTAAAGATGCCTTTAGTTACGCACCTTACGTGGTGGTTGAGCAAACCATTCATGCTCGCGAGTTAGAAGTGGCGGTGTACGAATACCAAGGTGAAGTAGTGGCAACCTTACCCGGTGAGATTATTTGCGACAGCAATACCTTTTACTCATTTGAAGAAAAGTACGCTAAAAACAGTAAAGCACGCACCGATGTTGTAGCAGATAATCTCAGTCCAGAAGTTAGCCAGCAAATTCGAGATTATGCCATTAAAGCCTTTAAAGGCATGAAGCTACGTCATTTATCGCGTATTGATTTCTTTTTAACTCAAGATAATCAAATTCTACTCAATGAAATCAACACCTTCCCAGGGCTAACACCAATTTCGATGTTCCCGAAGATGTTACAAAATCACGGCCATGATTTTACTGAGTATTTAATTGATGTAATTGGCAGACAAGTCGATTTGTCTTAAAGGCTGTTGTTATCACCAAGATCGCGATGAGTACTCTTAATAGTGTTTCAGTTAATAGTATTTTAGTGAGACAAAAATAAGGCCAGCAAATTGCTGGCCTTGTTCATTTAAGTGTATCTTGAAAGCCTTTAGAAACCCTCTACACCTGCCATGTCAGGTAATTGGTGTGCAATCCCCTTATGACAATCGATACAGGTTTTTTCGCCGCTAGCTAAAGACGTTGAATGCATTTGCGATGCACGCTTAGACTGACGGGTAAAATCCATATAATCAAAGTTATGACAGTTACGACACTCTAAAGAGTCATTGGCTTTAAGGCGGTTCCATTCATTTTCAGCTAAATGGCGACGCTTTGCTTCAAACTTTTCACGGGTGTTAATGGTACCAAATACCTTACCCCACACTTCTTTAGATGCTTGCATTTTACGGGCAATTTTATCGGTCCAGTTGTGCGGTACGTGACAATCAGGACACGTAGCACGCACACCACTGCGGTTAGTAAAGTGAATCGTTGTTTGCAACTCTTGGTAAACGTTGTTTTCCATTTCGTGACAACCGATACAAAACTCTTCGCGGTTAGTTAATTCTAAAGCAGTGTTAAAACCACCCCAGAAAATAATCCCCGCAATAAAGCCACCGATGGTCAAAAAGCCAAGACTGTAATGGACACTCGGACGAAGCAGAATTTTCCATACCAGTTTTAGTTGTTCAAGCAGTTTTGCTAACATATTGACTCCTAGTGCTTAACCGCGGCTTTCGCTTTAATTAAGTGATCAATGTCAACGAAGTCATTTTCAACTAACAATTTCGCATCCAATTGCGGTGCATGACACTGGGTACAAAAATAACGACGTGGCGACAAATCTGCTAAAAAATTATTGTCGCGGTCCATATAGTGCGTCACACTCACCATCGGCGCCTGTGAATGACCTGTGCTGGTACGAGCGTGGCACTGCATACATTTATTCACTTTAAGATCAATCTGATAACCGTCAATCTTATGTGGAATAACCGGTGGCTGCATAGGATAGTTACGCACTTGCTTAACATCAGTATTGATCACCGCTTGCATGGCTGGCGGAGTCGGTTCTACGTTAATGGGTGCTAAACGCAATGTATCGATTTTTTCTTCAGGTACGCTGGTCGCCATTACGCTGACAGAGAAACCTAATAACGCGATAATTGATAATAATTTACCTGTTTTCATGGTCTGTCTCCTTAAGCCTTTACAATCTTAATGGCACATTTTTTAAAGTCGGTTTGTTTAGACAAAGGATCTGTCGCATCTAACGTCACTTTATTAATGAGCTGGCTGGCATCAAACCAAGGAACAAACACTAAGCCAACAGGCGGTTTGTTGCGACCACGGGTTTCAACACGAGTTTTAATTTCACCACGACGAGAAATCACTCGGATTTCATCACCACGACGTAAACCACGTTTTTTAGCATCATCTGGGTGCATAAAGCACACAGCATCAGGGAAGGCTTTATACAGTTCAGGTACGCGTTGCGTCATTGAACCAGAATGCCAATGCTCAAGTACACGGCCTGTCGATAACCAGATATCGTATTCTTCATCCGGCTCTTCTGCAGCAGGCTCATAAGGTAATGCAAAAATGACCGCACGACCATCTGGCTTACCATAGAATTCAAAGTCTTTACCGGCTTTAACGTATGGATCAGACCCTTCACGGAAACGCCATTTAGTTTCTTTGCCATTCACTACAGGCCAACGTAAGCCGTGCTCTTGGTGGTAAACATCAAAGTCTGCTAAATCGTGGCCGTGGCCGCGACCAAAGGTGGCGTATTCTTCAAACAAGCCTTTTTGCACATAAAAACCAAAGTGCTTTGCTTCATCATTTAAGTATTTAGGATCAGCATCGCTTAATGGGAATTTCTCAACATTGCCATTTTGGTAAAGCACTTCAAACAAGGTTTTACCTTTAAATTGTGGGTTAGCCGCTAATACTTCAGCTGGCCACACTTCATCAGTGGTAAAGCGCTTAGAGAATTCCATTAACTGCCAAAGATCTGACTTTGACTCACCGGGTGCTTTAACCATTTGATGCCAAAATTGAGTACGACGCTCGGCGTTACCGTATGCACCTTCTTTTTCTACCCACATCGCTGTCGGTAAAATTAAGTCAGCCGCTTGAGTGGTAACTGTTGGGTAAGCATCTGACACTACGATAAAGTTTTCAGGATTGCGGTAACCCGGTAAACCTTCTTCGTTAATGTTAGGGCCAGCTTGCATGTTGTTGTTCACTTGCACCCAGTAACAGTTTAAATCGCCATCTTTTAAACGACGGTTTTGTTCAACGGCATGGTAACCAGGCTTGGCAGGAATGATGCCGCTTGGGATGTGCCAAATGTGTTCAGCGTGTTTCCTGTGCTCAGGGTTTGTGACAACCATATCGGCAGGTAAACGATGCGAGAATGTACCCACTTCACGTGCAGTACCACAAGCCGATGGCTGGCCGGTTAACGAGAATGGGCTGTTACCTGGCGTAGAAATTTTACCCACAAGTAAGTGAATGTTATAAATAAGGTTATTACACCACACTCCCCGGGTATGCTGGTTAAAGCCCATGGTCCAGAATGAGGTCACTTTACGATTAGGGTCAGCATACAATTCAGCTAATTCAATCAATTTGTGTTCAGGCACGCCCGATAATTTACTGACCGATTCAACATCGTAGTCGGCAACAAATTTAGCAAATTCATCAAAGTCGATTGGCGTTGAGTCGCCCGCTGTCGCCACGTTTTTGGCTTTCATTTCTAATGGATGCGTTGGACGCAAACCATAACCAATGTCGGTAGTGCCTTTACGGAAGTTAACGTGCTTGTTGATGAAGTCTTTGTTTACTTTGCCATTTTGGATAATGTAATTGGCAATAAAGTTAAGCATCGCTAAATCGGTTTGTGGCGTAAATACAATCGGTAAGTCGGCCAAGTCAAATGAGCGGTGCTCAAAGGTAGACAACACAGCAACTTTAACGTGTGGAGCACTTAAACGACGGTCGGTAACGCGAGTCCATAAAATGGGGTGCATTTCGGCCATGTTAGAGCCCCAAAGCACAAATGCATCAGCCGCTTCCATATCGTCATAACAACCCATTGGCTCATCGATACCAAAGGTACGCATAAAGCCACCCACGGCAGAGGCCATACAGTGACGAGCATTAGGGTCGATGTTGTTTGAACCAAAGCCCGCTTTCATTAACTTAACCGCAGCGTAGCCTTCCCATACCGTCCACTGACCAGAACCAAACATACCTACCGCAGTCGGTCCTTTGGCTTTAATGGTCGCTTTCCAGCGCTCAGCCATCGTGTCGAAGGCTTTTTCCCAACTAATTGGAGTGAATTCGCCATGTTTGTCGTATTTACCATCGGTCATACGTAACATAGGCGTTTGCAGACGGTCACGACCGTACATAATTTTAGAAAGGAAGTAACCCTTAATGCAGTTTAAGCCGCGGTTCACTTCACTTTTCGCGTCACCATGGGTAGCAACTACTTTACCGTCACGGGTGGCAACCATAACAGAACAACCTGTACCGCAAAAACGACAAGGGGCTTTGTTCCATTCGAGTTTAGTTTGTTCTGAGCTAGTGATAAGGTTACTTGCCGAAGTAGGCAAAGCTAAACCAGCAACACTTGCCGCGGCGATAGCGGCATTGGCTTTCATAAAATCGCGTCTATTCATTTTCATATTTCACCCTCTTCTAGCACTTCACTTTGGTGATACACCATGGTGGCCGACAACACACCAGGAATGGCATTAATCGTTGAGATATCGTCCATCAACGACTTTTGGCTTGGTCCTTCAACAACAACCACTAACTTAACGTCATTATTAGCTGATAATTCAGCATTTTTGATGGCCATTATTTTCTGTCTTACTTCAGCCATCTTTTCAGGTTGCACTTGGACAATTAGGCTGGTTACGTGCAGTTCATTGCTCATTACATCACTCTCATATTAATTATTTTATTTATTTGATTGATGGATTAACCCGCGCCTGGAGGCCCTGTTAAAATTTGGCTAAACCAAATGCTAAAGCCCAGTGCACTGACCAGTAGCACTGATAAAATTGGCGCTAAAAACACGGTCAAAAAGATGAATATCTTCAGCTCCAAACCTTTTAAATTAGTAGTATCTTTACTCATAGACCCTCCAGTAGTGGGGGATAAAACAACACATAAGCTTATATTTGTTGTTTCTTAATTAGGACTCGGGAGAATTTTACCGTTTATCAATTAACAAACTATATACTCACAAATTGGTAAACTAAGGGTTATATGATCTAGATCATCAAATTAGAGAAATCATTATTCAGATCGAAGTTCTTAAGCATAAATATCGATTAAATAAAGACTTATTTAGCGATTAATTGATGAATATCACCTTTTGCTAAAATAAGTGTTTTTTTTCTGTCAATAATTGGACTTGTAGAACGTTTTATATTGAGATTTGTTCAAAATACGAACATGTTAAATTAGGCGGCTGGATGATGATCTAGCAATGTAAATATATTTAGCTCAGCGAAGGAGCCGCTGCCAAAAAAGAAATGTTTTATGTTAGACATGTCGGTTGTATTCGTTAATGCTGCTCACTGCATTTTTTTGCAATTTAGCTAACAAACATTCGGTCTTGTGGTTCCTGTATAACAACGTCTGGCATCAGCGGTAAAGCAACCTTATAACCCTCAAGGTGTTTATTAAGTGTAGTAGACAAACACCCATAAAAAAAACCGACCCTTTGTGGAGGTCGGCTTTATTTCATTATGCTTGCTTTAAAGTGAGCTTAAGCGATAACGCAATACTTTGAGTGATTTTTGCTCATCGATGTCAGCAAATACACTTGGATTGTCAATGCGTTCAACATAGGTCAATTGCGGTGCTGTATTGGCCACTTGCTGCATTAAAAAATCACATCCAAGTTCAGGTGCATTAAGGCACAATAACACTTCCCCTTGCGGCGCTAACAAGTCTGGTAAACGTTTTAACAGACGCTCATAATCTTTGGTGGCCACAAAACTGCCACGTTGGTTGCTTGGCGGGTCTGCCACGATTAAATCATAAGGCCCTAACTTTGTTAGCTTGCCCCAGGACTTAAAAATATCATGGCCTAAATAACGGGCTCCAACAGGTAAATCGTTAAGTAAATGGTTTTGCTTACCAATACTTAACGCGCCTTTACTCATGTCCATATTAACCACTTCATCGGCGCCACCTTGCAAGGCTGCCACCGAAAACCCACATGTGTAAGCAAACAAATTAAGCACTTTTTTATGCTTCGAATGTTGCTTAACCCATGTTCGGCCATTGGCCATGTCTAAAAATAGGCCATGGTTTTGACCGCGCAGTAAATGCACCAAAAAGCGGGCACCGTTTTCAGTCACTACGTGTTGTTCAGGCACTTCACCAAACAACAAGTCGCTAAAGGTTTGGCCACCATGGCGATATTGGTAAACTAAATTCAGCGGCTGATTTGGGTAGGTTGATTGCCAAAAGTCCACAATGGCACTCACCAATTCATCACGTTGCTCATAGTCTAACATTTTAAAGCTAGTGAGCAGTAATACCGGTTTGTACCAGTCTAAACAAAGGTGTTCATCGCCAGCAAATAAACCGCCACGACCATGAAATAAACGACAAACATCTTCGCCAACAGTCAAACTGGGTAACACTTGTAAAAAACGCTTCATACTCTCTCTTACTTACTCTATTGACTCATCAATTTATGATGGTTTGGATTGTTCATCATCAGTATTAACCGGGCTTTCATCCGTTTGTTGTGCAGTGTCATCGGCTGAGGTGGCAGCAACTTGCTCGACATTTTCAGGTTGATTAACGATGTCTTCGACATCATCTGAAAGCAATATCGCTAACCATCCGCCCGACTGACTAGACTCAAGGCCAATTTTTACAATCATTGTTAATGGTACCGACAACAGCATACCAACCGACCCTAACAGCCAGCCCCAAAATATTAATGACAAAAAGACCACCAGGGTAGACAAGCCTAAGCCGCGGCCCATAAAACGAGGCTCAACCACATTGCCCATCACCATATTGGTGCCTACATATAACAGCCCAGTAATGCCCGCAGCGCCAGGTCCCATTTGAATAAACGCCAATAACACAGCGGGTATAGCAGCAATAATCGACCCGATATTAGGAATATAATTAAACAAGAATGCAATCACAGCCCACAACAACGCATAGTCGACACCTATGATGCTCAGGCCTATTCCAATCACCCCTGCGGTGGCCAGGCTCACTAAGGTTTTAATCACCATGTATTGATTAACTGAGTGTAAAAACTTGTCGATTTGCTTTAAGCGCATGTCTGGATCGTCTAACGCTAAATGGAATTTTTTAGGCAGTGATTGCGCTTCAAATAACATAAACACAATGGTCAAAATAATCAGGAACAAATTGGCCATCACATTACCCACACCAGATAACATATTGGTGGTCATTGATAGCGCCATACCGGGGTCAAAATAATCGAGTACTTTTTGCTTAGATATTTGAATATTAAAGCTTTGTAGCTTTTCAATAATCCAAGCAAACTGTTCAATTAATTGCTGGCGATATACTGGCATTTGTTTTGAGAATTCATTAATTGAACTGCCCACCAAACTGGCTAGCCATAGCCCCATCAGCACGATAAACGCCATCAACAAAATAATCGATAACCATTTAGGTATCCGATATCTAGACAACAACACAATGGCTGGATTACAAATCACCGCCAAAAATGCCGACAACACAAAAGGCACCACGATTGGGCTGGCGGTTTTAATTCCCGCTAAAATAATCACCACACACGCCATAACCACAAAGCTGCGCACGGCCATAGGCGACTGCTGTATTCCTTTCATAGGGTAAAAAATCCTTATTGTATACTTATTAAAAAAGTTGATTATGCTAAGCTAAACCCAGTAACGTGTTGCTAATTAAGTTAAATTTTATTGTCTTACTTTTTAATATTGGCCATATTAGCAGCGAATCACATTTAGGGAATATCACACAATATGAAACCAGAAACCGCTATTATACGCATTAAAAACTTACGCTTACGTACTTATATCGGCATTAAAGAAGACGAAATCAATAATCAACAAGATATTATCGTCAATGTGGTGATTCATTATTGTGCTGATAAGGCCCGTAATAGCAGCAATGTTGCCGATGCATTGAATTATCGCACCATTACTAAAAAAATCATTGCCTTGATTGAAAATAATCGCTTTTCGTTATTAGAAAATCTTACCAACCAAACATTGGCTATTGCCAGCGAACATGATTGGGTTGAATTTGCCAGTGTCGAAATAGACAAACCGCACGCACTGCGCTTTGCCGACTCGGTGTCAATGGAGTTATGTTACCAAAAACCGCAATAAGCTCGCGGATGATCATTTTGATGTTGACGGCCGTATAATTGAGTTCTATCGGCATACTATATTGGGGTGGATATGAAAATATTAATCACTGGCGCTACCGGCTTTGTAGGCCAACAGTTAGTGGGCTCGCTCACACAGCATCAATTGGTGATATTAAGCCGCAATATTAGTACCGCTAAAGCTAAGCTTGGCGAACAACACCAATACTGGTCAAGCCTGGCAGACAAAACCGACCTCAATGACATTGAGGCTGTGATCAATTTAGCTGGCGAACCCATAGTCGCAAAACGTTGGTCTACTAAACAAAAGCAGCTTATTTGTAATAGCCGCTGGGATATTACCGCCGCTATTAGCAAGCTTATTCGCAACAGCAGCAACCCGCCTCATACCTTTATTAGCGGCTCAGCAATAGGCTATTACGGTGCTCAAAGTGCAACGCCTGTTGATGAAAAAAGCGGATTCCACGCCGAATTTGGCCACGATATTTGCCAAAAATGGGAAGACCTCGCCCTGCAAGCACAATCGCAACAAACCCGCGTGTGCATTACTCGCATAGGGATTGTATTGGGTAAAAATGGCGGCGCGTTAGCCAAAATATTACCACCGTTTAAGCTCGGAGTCGGTGGCCCCATCGGTAAAGGCGAGCAAGGCATGAGCTGGATCCACATCAGCGACTTGGTGGGCTTAATTAACTATTTACTCGAGCACCCACCCTTGCAAGGCGTATTCAATGCCACTGCACCAAATCCGGTGAGTAATAAAGTATTTTCACTAACTTTAGGTAAAGTGCTTAATCGACCAGCGATTATCACCACGCCACCGTTAGCACTAAGACTGGCTATGGGTGAAATGTCACAGTTAATTATCGAAGGCCAATTTGTACTGCCCACCAATGCGCTCAAAGCCGGTTATGAGTTTAACTATACCGATATTGAAGCTGCACTCACTGATGTGGTGAGTTAAAAGCGTGGTGAGTTGAATGGGTTTGGGATTGTTTTTTGGATTGAGAGTGCTGTGAAGTGAATGTGTCGTGGTAAAAGAAAGCCGAACAGTTGCATGGCTATAATAAAATATAATCACTTTAACAACTGACTCTTGGAAAAAAGTGATTTATTTATCTGATTATTCTAGTCTAATTGGTCTTTGGTTAGCTTATTTAATATCAATAATCCTTTGTTACTCATTGCCTGCCGCAAATGATTCAGTGAGACGCCACAAGCACATCCATGTGGGCTTAACCAAAACATCCCTGTTTTGGACACTCGCTGACTCACCTGCACCAGTCATTATCTCTCTTCGATTAAAACTTTTTGTCACTGAGGGTGATAACTCAATAAAGCAAAAAACGTACGATAGAAAATAAAAATGTTTAGAAAACTAGAGGGTTACCGTTATGTATTTTTCCGGTATTTACTATTTTTTACCACTAGAACTATTCCAGTAATAGGAGCAAAGAACCAACCACAGAAAAACCATAACCAAGCATTACGCTCGGTGTTCTGGGCCCAATAGGCACAAAACAAACCAAACCAAACCAAACCAAACCAAACCAAACAAGAATTGCACTAAACCTACTGAAGCAACGTCATTTCCCAAAATAAACTCCCTTTAATATTGATGGATTAAGATACTAAAATATTTTTATTATTAATCAAATACAAACAATATGATATGAGAAACGACAAAAATCTGTAAGCTCATAAACAACATGTCAGTCGAATATGTAATCAACAAATCAACGAGTTGACGTCAATGGCAAAGATGGTAGCTAACTCAAGAATACGTGAATAACCACACTCAAGCCTATGCGCAAAGTTCTCACCAGTTGGTAAAGTAAATAAAACTGACTGTAGATTATTTAGTTAATAAAATAGGTATTTTACGTGTTCTGGCTAATCACCTAACAAAAGTACAATTGGGATAAGGACACGGCTTCGCGCGGCCCATCCATGTTAGTTATTTGTTTTTTGCCCCCCACTTTACATACGTGTGTTTTGTACTCCACTTTCCAGAGATAATCATGACATAAACACCAATTGTAATTATACCAAGCATTAATCCTATGAAAGGCGATGAACTCCCAACAAATATAGACATACCAAGTGAAGTGCCTAAGCATAAGGTTAAAGCACCAAGCTGAGCTCGATTGAGTTTATGGTTTAATTTCATCTTTGACTCCTCATTCGTGAATTTACTGAGTAAATAATGCAGGACGGTGGTATAGCGGTAATTTGAGTTGTCACTTTAAGCTTTGTCGTTATGGCTTGCGGCCACCAATGTTGTGGTGATTTGCTCACACTAGCTCAAGAGGAGGCTAGACACCTCCGATTGCCCGATTAAGTTAACAAATTAGCTTCTCTATTGAGAGCCTCTGCCGCCCACTGATTTATACTCTGACCACTCAGCTCTGCTGCGGTTGCAACAGCTGCGTGAATTTCGGGACGAATGCGTAGCATTAACTTTCCTGAATAAGGTTTTTGAGGTGTTTTACCAATCTTTTTACACGCTTCTAAATAGTCATTAACGGCTTCTTCAAATGCTGTTTTTAGTTCAGAAACAGTTTCACCATGAAACCCAACAACGTCTTTTATACCTGCTATATGTCCAATAAAACACTCATCTTCTGAGCTAAACTCTATACGAGCAGCATAACCTTGATACAGCATTGAATTACTCATGGTTCCACTCCTAGTTGCTTTAGAAAGCATCGCGCATCTTTGACTTGATATGGTTTTGCTTCTTTCTTTGGGTGCGGTCGATGGAAAGAAGCAATGACGCCGTTTTTATGGAACCTAACACGCGAGCCACTTTTCAATCACCTCAGCACCTATACATACAAACAGAGACTCAATATCCTTCCATACTAAAGAAGCAGACACTGGATCTGTATATATCGCTATCAAAGTGCGTTTTTGCTTTGAATTCATAAACAGGATGACATCATAATTTGATATCAAAACAAGTTTCAGGTTATACCAAGACTATCGTGGGTGGTCATGCTAATTCCCTTAAGCTGTATTGTGGGTGAGCAGAGTATTGTCTTGACTCACCGGGAGCGTCCATATATGGCCATGCTAATTTATGTATTGGCTGGCAGAGGGCGAATATGCTTTAAGTTTCGATTACACTGAAATATCAGCATTTATTAACTCAATATTGGTTCCTTCAAGACTACTTATCTCACCACATACCCAAAAAGGATGGTTTTCGTTTAGTACTTTCAATTTGGATATATCTTTTGATAAGTCGAGATCTAGATATGCTGCATGTAACGGTTTTTCTAAAAACACACGTACTCTATAGCAATCATCTTTTTCGGTAAATCCAGAAAATGCACACTTCCATTGAACTTTTAGGCCAATGTAGCTTTTGATTCTATGCTCTTTATCGAATGGCTTTACTTGTTCAATATCAGAATTTATATCGGTGTACAACGGCTCTAAACTATAGATACTGTCATCAAATGCAGGGGGAGTTTTCAAGTTTTCAATTTCAGTAAGGAATGGATACATTTCATGGAAAAAATCTGATTTTGAGACATCGTTACCTGATTCCTCGATGCTTATCGATGTACTCACGGAGCGGTTAATTTCTTTGGTTGTTATAAGAACTTTAGTTTCGAGTTCTTCTAACCTTGTTTCAATATCTGATAAAATTTTATCATCAACATGATTACTTGATTTCTTAAGCCCGAAAATTGAATAAAACAATGCAACTACACATGCTGAGACCTCTAAAATCAACCCTTTAACCAACCACTCTCGTTCAGCGTCAGTTGGAGTCCCAAAGCCTAAAAAAACTACACTTAAGGTTCCAAAAACAGCTAAGCTAAAAAGAGTTATGAATACTGAAAATAATATCCATTTCATTTTTTCATTTGATGAGTCCACTTTATTCCTTTAAAAACTTAACGCCGTTATCACCGGAAATGAAACCGGAGCGGATTTTGTGCTAATGTTTGAGCTCTTGCGCGAGTAGCACAAAAGCCGTGTAGGTTTTATTTCCGGTGCATAGCCTTGTTATATATACTATTTTGGTTCCATTTCAATTAAATCCATTGAATTTAAAATGAATTCTTGATTTTCATCGAATAGAAAATGGTAAGAACCATTTAGCACGTTTTCTTTTGTGAAATTTTTGTCTGGACTAGGAATTTTTTCGACGTATTCTGCAACATTCGCATACAATATCTCACCCAGTTCTTCTCTAGTATGGTCTTCTAGCTCCATGCTCTCAGGCAACTGAACAATTATAACAGCCTCACCAGTAGACGGGTTAATCTTGGTTGAGTAGCTAGGGCGATATTTAAGCTTACTGTTTAATAGAGTTAAATGAGACAACACCTCTCGAAGCTGTATAGGAGATAATGGCGCAGAAAGACGTTTAAAATGATCCGAAAAGAAATTCAAAGCTGCGCACGAATCGTCCAGAACCGCTAGAAAAGCAATATCATTAATTCTTAACAGAATCGTATTAGCGGCATACACATCTCTATAGTCGTATTTATCCAAGTGCTCAGCAGTTTTAGCTGGAAGAACAATTAGAGAACCAAGACATTCATTACTAATTGAAATTCCATTTTGTAGAGCGCGAATCATGCAATGAATATGATGTAGTAAGCCCCACTCATAATCGCTGGATATTGGATCGTCACCCAATCTTTTATCCAAATTCTTTCGCAAATAACTATCTTTAAGGTGTGTCTTAAAGAAAATAAGGGATAACCATAGAAATATCTTCCACGGTCCATTTGTTTGAATATATGAGTTGACGGAATTTAAACCACCGACAATTACTGATCTCATCTCTTCTTCAACTTCAGTTCCTAGAAATGAATTGCATTCCTTGCAGCATGGCACCGTATATTTGTCGTATCGTACTTTTGCATCATTTGGCAAAGTAATAGATAACTTGTAGATATCTAGCATTCGGAGAATCCACTTTGGTATCACATGTTCTTCGTTAAATTCTTTATCATTTGGCGATGCGCCACACATGAAGCAGCAATCACCTTCGCAGATATCAGACACAAATCTATCCATACTGAAAAAAATCATTCTCCCAGTTGAATCTTCTAACGAACCATCCGAGTGTCTCAAAAATGCTTTCAATTTTCTCTACTCACCAGATACATAACGGCTTATTCAACGGCCCATTAAATTTCAACCCGGCCATTTAAGTGATTGATTAATATCATCCTACATTTGCTATCTTATTGAAGTAAAGCAATTAATTGTGACTAAAAGACAAAAGCAAACCGTGCTTGCACATAAAGTAGGATACGATGGCACGGCAGAAAAAATTAAAGATAACAATATCAGATGATTACGATTTATGTATTTCTCAACTGCTACAACTAACGCACGATTTTTAATCATTTTTTATCATAAACCGATGAAAAGCCATTATAGCTGTAAATAAAACCAGCACGTGCCATATAAAAGTATTCACGCTGATTGTATCGTTAACGCTTTTGATTTTTTCACATGAGCAACAACGGCCAGAGCAAATTGCACCATGAGGTTAGTGGTTGTAGGCCGTATCTTAAATACCCAATAAGACAGAAATGAGCCAGCAATGCACCCTCCAAACCCAATAGCCTTAAAAAAACCTAAATAATAAAATCATAAACAGACTCAAACCAAATTATGAATAATATCGATGATGGGTTGGTATCGTTTTGCCAACGGACGGTGCTTCTTGTTGATTAAAAATAATGGCTCACTGACGCCCTGCTTTGGATTATCTATACCATCGAGTTTGGCAATGCATATTTGGGCTTGCTGGGCAAAACTGTCTACGGCAAATTGTGGCAACACGGCAAAGGCTAAGCCTTTTGCTACTGGCACGAGTATTTGATTCAGCTGGTTAACGTAACTTCTTATTGGCACCTGCTGTGCCATGGCTTGCTTGTCATTAAAATAATGATTCACAATTTGTTGCCAATAATGCATGCCATCGGGATGCGCTACCATGCCAAGTGCCATTAACTGTTCAAAGTTTATAGCGCTATCTTGATACTTTTTCGGTAACACAATACATAAAGCTTGTTGCCCAAGAGGTGTGAGTTCAAGCTCATCCATATGCACCGCTTGGGTGATAATGCCAAGCTCAACCTGGTTGGCTAACACATTGTCAATGATGCGCTTGTTAGGTGCCGCTTCGAGTGAGATTTGTAATTGCTGGTGCGGCTGTTGGTAGTCAATTAAATGCGGATAAAGTAATAATGCCAGCGAACCAGAACATGCCACTCGGCACTCGCCAACATAAACATCATCAACAGCCAGTTGTGATAACAGTTGTTGCTGCTGTTGCTGCCAAAGTAAGGCTTGTTGATGTAGTTGAATGCCCGCTTCAGTCAGCTCAAAACGTTTTCCAACTCGATATAACAATGCCACACCCACTTGTTGTTCCAACTTTTTAATGTGTTGGCTCACGCCGGGTTGAGTCATAAACAGTTGTTCTGCGGTGTGGGTAAAGTGCCCAACTTCAACTAACTTAATAAAGGTGGTTAACCATTGCTGATTTAACATGCCAAACTCCAACGCTAAATGATGTCGATAGCATAACAGCTTTGATAATTTGAGATTATCGATAAGTCTATTTTTGATAAGTATTTTATTGATACGTCTTTATTGATAATTCTTGTATTGATAATTCTTTTATTGATAATTCTTGTATTGATAATTCTTTTATTGATAATTCTTTTATTGATAATTCTTTTATTGATAAGAATGTTGAAAAACGAGTTTTATGTTTATGTTAGCTAAGGGCCGCTCCATCTTCGCTTTTTGCCGAGTAAAAAGAGCTGATCTCCTTTGCGGTCAAATAGCGCCACTGACCTTCAGGCACATCGAGTTCTACTGCACCAATACGTTGCCGATGCAGCGTAACCACTTTATTGCCCACGGCGGCAAACATGCGTTTAACCTGATGAAACTTACCTTCTGTGAGTGTAAGCAACACCTGTTGTGCCGAAATAACCTCTAACTTTGCAGGTAATGTTAAGCCCTTTTCGCCCGATAATGAGATCCCATTAGCAAAGCGCTCGGCGACATCCTCTTTTATCGGTTTCGCCAAATTAACCCGATAAGTTTTATAACACGCGTATTTGGGCGAGGTGATATTAAATGTCCAACGGCCATCGTCGGTTATTAACACCAATCCAGTAGTATCAGCATCTAAACGCCCGGCAATATGAAGCTCTGACGGCCGCTCAATATCCAGTAACGAGAATACCGATGGAAAAACGCCATCGACGTTTGAGCACAAGGTTTGCTGCGGCTTATGTAATAACAGATAACGAAAAGGACGCGGTACTAAGGTTTGCCCATTGAATTGCACCAGATTATTTTCATGCACTTGAGTGGCTTCATCGGTAACGGCAACGCCATTAACCGACACATTGGCTTGAGCAATACAGTCGCTCACTTGCTGTTGCGTTAATTCGGTACTTTTACTGACAAAACGGTCAAGACGCATGTGATAGTAATACCCTGGATAATGATTTAAACCATCGTTAAACTATTTATAAACACGCTATAAACTAAGTCAGGCTGTTTAACGTATGTATTGGCAAACCCAATAACGACATCATACGCAATGCTTTCAGCGCAAGATACCTCAAGAATTATTGAAATGGCCTGGGAAGACCGCACGCCATTTGAAGCCATTGAACACCTGTATGGTTTAAACGAATCTGCTGTCATCAAATTGATGCGCAGTAACATGAAACCAGGTAGCTTTAAACTGTGGCGAGCACGCGTTACAGGCCGAAAAACCAAACACCTTAAGCTGCGACCTGAGGGAGTCGACCGAGGTTACTGCCCTACTCAATATAAGCCGCGATCTAAATAGCCTGAGTTCGGGATAAGGGATGAACTTATGTTTTTTTAAAATCAACATGTTACAACTTGTCTCTTTCAAGCTTGTCATTTGTTCTGCTGACAAGGCGAATTGACGCGTCAATAGCTAGCCTATTGCAAGTCGATTCAACGCAGTTAGCAGGGCAAAGGACTGTTTGAAAGGCGTTTATTATCCCGATCTCAGGTTAAATAGCCTGAGCTTGGGATCTATGAAGCAAAAAACAAAAGGGAGATGGCAATGCATCTCCCTTCGCTCATTTAGCAGTTATTGAGGTCGGTGTGTGCTAACCCGCTTTTAACATATCACTGCACGACTTATTCAACAATTGTCTGCAACGCCACACGCCGAGTGTTGAAACAATGGCGGCGCCAGCCACAGGCGCGATACCCCACCAAGGCCAATGCATATACACAACCAACTCAAACACCTGCGTTTTTAGCATATACAAGGCAAACTCGGCCACGATGACCGCTAACAAGCCAGCAATGGCACCCAGTAGGGCAAACTCAAAGCCGGTTGATGCCCGCAATAACCAACCTGATGCACCAAAGGTGCGTAATACCGCTAACTCTCGTTGACGAGTGGCCATACCGGCCTCGGTTTGTGCAATCAGTACTAGTGCACTGGCCAACAACACCAATGCTAATACTAACGATAAAGACAAAGACACTTGTTCAATAATTTGCCTTAGCTGCCCTACCATAGCGCCAACATCAATAATCGACACCGTCGGGAATTGCCTAATTAATTGCAACACCACCTGGTCTGCCGTTAACGTGCTGCCGTCTGCGGCCAATAGTTGATCATTAAGATGAAAACTGGCCATTGAAGTATACGCAAAAGGCTCAAGTGCTTTAGGGGTAAAAATCATGTAAAAGTTTGGCTGCAAAGTTTCCCACTGCACCTGTCTAATACTGGCAACCGTGACTGATAAATCCTGGTTATCGATTCGATAAGTCAGTTTATCACCCAGTTTAAGCTCCAAACGCTCAGCCACACCAGACTCTACAGACACCTCATCGTCGGTTTGATTAAACTGACCCTCAAGCAATTTGTTATTGGGCGGCAAGGTATCGCGATAAGTTAAGTTTAACTCACGAGAGATCCCCACTCGACCTTCTTCGCCATCTTCTGATTGGCGACGAGAAATTAACTCTTCATCATTAATGTGGGTTAAACGTCCACGCACAACCGGATATATATCGGTGGCTTTTATATGATTGAGGGTTAAAAAGTCATCGAGCGGCTTACTGTCTTCAGGGGCAATGTTCACCAAAAAGTAATTAGGCGCATTTTCTGGTAACTGCTTTTGCCACTCGTTAAGCAAATCTTGTCTTAGCGCTAAAATAGTCAGCAGCAATACCAAAGCACTACTAAAACCGACCAATTGCACTGCATTTTGACGAGCGCGACGACGCAGTCCAGCCAAAGCAAGTTGCAATGGGTTGGTGGTTCTCATGCCAATGCCGTGGCCGAGGCGGATCATCACAAACCCTAATAGGCTCAATAACACGCCAAGCAGCATGACCGCTAACACTACCGTCATGGTGAGTGCGAGGCTTCTTGAATACAAATAGCCCAAAAGCGCCATCGCCGCTAAGCTGAGGAGCAAATGCAACCACATGCCGAGCTGTAAACCCTCAAGTTGACGTTGCAGCACCCGCAGTGGCGGAATCGCCAATAAACGCATTAACGGATAAGCCGAAAACATAAACGCACTGATTAACCCGGTACTGACACCGAGTAATACAGGGCGCAAGTAAGGCGGCGAATACGCTGCGATTTCGGGCGGTAAAAACGCCGTGATACCTAGGTCGAGTAACAAGCCACCGATTAAACCAAGCGCAATACCCAATATGGTCACTAATGAAAGATGCAAACCAAATAACACGCGGATTTGTTTACCCGACGCGCCGAAGGTTTTTAGCATCGCGACCACATCATAATGGCGTTGACAATAACGCTGAGCCGCAATACCAATTGCAGCACATGCCAATGCAATACCCAATAAACTGGCTAGCAATAAAAAGCGCTCTGCACGCTGTACCGCTGAGGCAATAGGTGAATCGCCCGACTGCACATCAACCCAACGTTGGCTGTTATTGAGCAGCGGTTTAGCTTGTTGCTCAAATTCAACCAATTGCTGCGCATCACCGGTAAACTGGTACAGGTAAGTTACGCGGCTACCCGGCTGAATAATCCCTGTTGCAGCAACATCATTTAGGTGAATAAGCAACACAGGTGATGAGGCAAATGGATTAAAACCGCCTTCGGGTAAACGACTGATTTCTTCGGTTAGTGATAACTCACTGTTACCTAACTCAATGCTTTTAGGGTAATTAAGCAAGCCGCCTAAACGATTTTCATACCAGGCCTGGCCTGCCTGTGGTAACGCCTGTGTGATACCTGTGCTGAGCTCAATATCGCCTTTTAGTGGGTAACCATCACCCACTGCTTTTACTGTGACTAATTGAAATTTATCGCCAGAATACACCATAGAGTTAAATTGCATATTGGTCACATGGGCAAGGCCAATATCATCTGCAATGGTTAACACTTTAGGGTCTAACTCAACGGGTGAATCGATAATACGATCGGCAGCAATAAAGTTAGCGGCTTCACCATTAATGGCCACTTGTAAACGCTCGCTAACCCGAGCAAGCCCAGTGACCGACAATACGGCTAGCGTTATCGCTAACACAATTAAAACTAATTGGCCTTGTGCAAGCTCACGCTTAAACAAACGCCAAGCAATGCGCCATTCCATTAGTTTGCCTCCACTAATTGTGGATCAGATGCACTTTCGCGCTGGGTCGCTTCTGCTGCAGGCTCAGATAAATGACCGCTTTCCATCACTAACTGCCTTGCACAGCGCTGGGCAAGGTGTAAGTCATGAGTGACCAGTACCAAAGTGGTGTCGCTTTCTTGGTTAAGGGCAAATAACATGTCGGCAATTTTGTCGCCATTTACACTGTCTAAGTTACCGGTCGGCTCATCGGCAAACAGCACTTTAGGTTCACAAATAAATGCTCTGGCAATTGCTACACGTTGCTGCTCACCGCCCGATAATTGTTTCGGTAAGTGGTTTAAGCGATGCGACAAGCCAACACGTTCAAGCATGGCCCGGGCTTTTTGTTTCGCATCGGTAACGCCAGCAAGCTCAGCAGGCAACATCACGTTTTCTAACGCGGTTAAGGTGTCGACCAACATAAAGGATTGAAAAATAAAACTGACTTTTTGTTTACGCAGCGCTGCTTTTTGTTCTTCGTTTAGCCCTGATAATGCCACCCCATCAAGGACAATTTCACCTGATGTTGGTGTGTCTAATGCTGCTAATAATCCAAGCAAGGTTGATTTACCCGAACCCGACGGTCCAAGAATAGCAATACTGTCGCCCTGCTTGACTTCTATATTAATGCCGTTGAGGATAGTCAACTCTCCCTCTTGGGTCACCACAGTTTTATTAAGGTTAGTTACCGTTATGGCACTGGTATTTAGAACGCTATTATTAGACATACAATCCTTCTTATTTTTGTCGCTTAAACGCATGTTAGCAGCTGCATTTACGTTAATGTTGATGTGCGCGCCTACCTATGCTGCCACGGTTTTGATACTAGGTGATAGCCTAAGTGCAGGCTATGGCATGCCAGAAAACCAAGGTTGGGTACAATTGCTGCGCGATGAGCTGCCACAACACACAATAATTAACGGCTCTGTCAGTGGTGAAACGACCGCCGGAGGATTGCGCAGACTCCCGAGTTTACTGGACTCTAGCCAACCAGACATTGTTGTCATCGAACTCGGCGGCAACGACGGACTCCGTGGTTTTCCACCAAATCAATTGAAATCAAATCTTACAAAAATCATCAGCCTATCACAGGATAATGGCGCCAAAGTGCTGCTGACCGAAATCATGGTTCCGCCCAACTACGGGCCTCGCTATACTAAAATGTTCACTGAGGTATATCATCAATTGGCCGATGAATACTCACTCAGCCTTATACCCTTTTTTATGCAAGATATCGCCGCCGATAAAAGCTTGATGCAACGTGATGGTATTCACCCCAATGAATTGGCTCAAGGTAAAATTACGCAATGGATGCTACCTTGGATCACTGAAGCGATAGATAAGTAACTATTTAAATTTTATGACTTTCACTGCAAATGTTAAAAACATTTACATAAAGTGAACGAAAGTCATTTTATTTTCAGTATCAATGTTTAGAATGGATGCTCAGCAAGCAATTACATAACGATAAACTTTAGACAATTAGACAATTTAAGGAAATATCATGTCCGTCAGTCGTCAAAAAAAAGTATATTTACCTAGTGCGACCCGTAAAAACCAGTACATTACTATCGGCTTTCCATTAACCGACGAATACCTTAATGCTTACAGTAGTTTAGAAACTTGTTACGATGAATTCAGTAAATTAGTATACCAACTCGCTGAAAAACAAGAACTCTACAATGTGCATGTAGTTACCACAGATAAATTACCTATGGTGCGCTTTCACAGCGAAGCATATTGTTTAAGTTCAAATGAACAACTGCGTTTCTTTTATAATCCTGCGCATCATGAAGCGAATCGCCTTCACAGCACGCCAGGCTTTAGAGCGCGTAAATTACGTATTGTCTTTTTAGCGACCGGTGATGACTTGCGCAGCAATGCCGCCAGTTTTCACACTAAAATCCAGAAGTTTATTGCCGAACTCAAGCCGCTGTTGCCCGTTAAAGATGTACCGATTAAAATTCGTGACCACCAGCATATCTCTTATGACTTTTTTGCTAAAGCAAAGGGCTTAAAAGAAACATATGGCTATAAGTTGCGTGCGGTAGACAGTCGCTATCAACGTCGTCACTGTGAATTACCTGAAAACGTCAGTACATTGAACTACGTCACCATTAACATTCCTGTGGATCGCCGAATCAAAAAGCAATTGTTGGCTAATGACACAGTCGATTTTGGTGCTGTTTATCAAACGGTTTACGACAAATTTATCCAAGCAACCCAAAGTAAGCAGCTAAAGCGTGTCGCGATGGTGGCTAATGGCAAGTTGCCGCTAGTGCGTAACAGTAAATACGAGCAGCTCACCAGTACTGATGAGTTTCAAATGATTGGTTTTGACCCTCATGCTCAGTCTCCAGAACCGATTGGCCACTGGGACAGCAATAAGCTCGTCGATGTTTTCCGCTTTGTGATTGTTGCTGGTAAGAGTGACGAAACCGATGAAGGCTATGGCCGCTTTATGAATCAAGTAGAAGATGCATTACGCATGTTTACTCAAGATTTTGATATTGATAAAGAACATGTCGATGTGATTTTACGCTTCCACCAGCACATCAGTTATAAAGCTCAGTAATGATGTCATAATGATTGTTATGCTTATCTAAAACAAAAACGACAGCCTGGGCTGTCGTTTTTTATCATTCTTTACACTTATACTGATTGATTACGTTCAACCAGTTTGTTCATCACAGCGTTAACCGACAACGAAGCACCATGAGCAATTTTATCGGCCAGTTTTTTCTTCATCTGATAGCGAATTTTAATCACTTGGTGTGTTTTGACTAAGTTTAAAATGACATCATCGCTAGTTGAAATCTCATCAATCAACCCTAAATCAATCGCTTGTTGACCATACCAATGCTCGCCTGTGGCCACCTTAGCAATGTCCATTTCTGGACGGTAGCGGCCAACAAACTCTTTAAATAGCACGTGGGTTTCTTCAAGCTCTTGTTGAAACTTGGCGCGGCCTTCATCGGTGTTTTCACCAAAGATGGTTAAGGTGCGCTTAAAGTCGCCCGCGGTATGTTGCTCGTAATCAATATCATGCTTTTTAAGCAAACGGTTAAAGTTCGGCACTTGCGCCACAACGCCAATAGAACCGACAATCGCAAAGGGAGCCGCATACACTTTGTTGGCCACACATGCCATCATATAGCCACCACTCGCAGCCACTTTATCGATACAAATCGATAATGGGATGTTAGCCTGGCGTAAACGGTCTAATTGGCTTGATGCAAGGCCATAGCCATGTACCATGCCACCGCCACTTTCTACATTCACCAGTACTTCATCATCTTTATCGGCAATAGTTAAAATAGCGGTGACTTCTTCACGCAGTGAGGCAACCTCACCCGCATCGATACTGCCTTTAAAATCGATAACAAAAACTTTGCCCTTGGTGACATCCGCTTTATCAGCGGCTTTTTCATCAGCCTTAACCTGCTTTCATAAGCTTTAAATTGCTTTTTAGACAACAACTCTTCTTTCAACTGGTGCTTAAGTTGCAATAGCTCATCTGAAATATCGGTCAGGCGTAATTCACCTTTGTCAGCTTTATTTTTCATGCTACTGGCTAACACCAATACCACTACAGCCATTATCGCTATCACAATCGTCACGGCTTTAGCTAAAAATAAGCCGTATTCATATAAAAATTCCAAATTCCACTCCACAAAGGAAAAACAGTCTACCGACATTTTATCAGTAATTATCGATAAATAGAGAATAAAAAACCCAGCAATTTGCTGGGTTTTAAGTCAAAACGGCGACTAATTAGTAAGTATTAGTTACAGCTTTTAATCACATCACTGTTTGAGACAGCAATCGTTGCCTGACCTGCACCGGCTGTCATAGCAAAACCAGCAACCTGAGCTTGCATTTCAGCTGTTGCCGCAGCAGCCATACCATCGGTCACGCCTGGTACTTCACTAGGGCTAACAATTGAACTGTGGTGGCCCTTAGAAAAACGCACCGCACCAGAACCTGCTGTATTAGCATCGACACAATCTAAACCGATAGCGGCAATTAATGGCTCAGTACCTGATAGTGGGAAATTAGCCACACTGTTTGGTAAGGTTTGATCAGGTAAGTTACCCGCATCATCTCCCGCGATTTCGATTAAATGAACCGGAACTTCTGTCGCAGCTAGCATACCAGCATGGTTTAATGGGTCTGCTGAATCAATGGCAGTTTGTACAGCCAGTGCAAATGATGGAATAAATCCAGCATACACAGCCTGTACTAATGCTTCGTACTCCGCAGTACCTTCTTCATAACCTGCAGTGTTAGCAGCCGTTAATAGCGCAGCAAACGTGCTAGACGCCGTTACGTTAGCAAACAATTGTGGACCAAATGCAGCAGAGCCAGCAAATGAACCCGCTAAACCACCCGCAGGAGCCACTAATGACACTGCATTAATGGCATAAGGATTACCTAATGATGCACCTGTTGAAGGGTCTCTCAAACCCGTGCTTGCATAAGTCGAGAAGGTTGTACCGACAATACCGCCTAAACTTAATCCTTGAGCACTGATTTTAGAGACATCAAACACTTGTGGTTGGTTAGCAGCCATTAATTGTCCTGCCATACCCTCTAATAATAAACGCAATGCTAAATGATCTAGCGTTGCCTGGCGAAAGTTATCACGCACAGTTAAGGTACTGGCAATGTTAACAAACACTAACGGGTCACCATTAGCAAATGCGTCAGGCTTACCAATTAAATTACCAAATGCAGGTGCCGTTGCCGACATTTCATAAACACCATCACCATTGATGTCGAATGAGCGTTCACCGTGCAGTGGCATATCGATTGAAATAGTGGCGATACCCGCAGCAGCATATGTGCCTGCGTAGGCTAGGTTCATTTCTTTACCGCCACCTAAACCATGCATGGTAATTGTTGTTGGCCAGCCGCTTGTTGGTGGAACAAATGTACCACCTTGCGAAGCCATAAATGCCGCAAGCTTAGCCGCATTTGGCATGGTAATTTGCACAGGAATCGTTTCATACCCTTTAATTGCAGGGATAGGATTAAGACGCGTTAAGTGCTTGGTTTTATCTGCTGCAGTGCCGTCATCAAGTTTCCATTGTTTGCCCGCGAGCAATGTTGGGTTAGCCAATGCAGCCTGTGCATCAACACCTTGCTCAGATGCTTGAGTGAAAAAGTTGGTTTGGCTTAGCGTGCCAGCTTGTAATGCTAATAACACCGAAACAGGGCTGTCACCCTGAGCAAACCAGCGACCATTTGGCGCTGTTGGTGCACCATCAACAACTGGAATCACACAACTAGCAGATGAACAGTTACCGTAAAATGGCAGTTCTATTTCTGCTGTATAAACATCAGCCATGTCAGCTAAAGCGTAAGCAACACCACTAGCTGATGTTAATCCTAATGCCTGAGCAGCAGTGTAACCAGCCGGTGTTGGCGTTTTAGTAAAAGCAGGTTTATATGGATCGCTTGATACCATTAATAGCTTGGCGGTTTCATAAACATTGGCGACCGACTGCGTGGTAAATAAGCCTGAGAATATAATGTTTTCAGAATCAACACCGTGCTCAGCAGCAACGCCTTTTTCATAGCTGTTAACTAAGCCTTGTAACTGCAATTGCGAAGCTGTTTCTAGCGGCTTTGTTTCAATGTCTAACTTAAGTAAGTTATATGTTGTAGAAGGCGCAATACTGCGACCTAACGAATCCTGAATTAAGTCTGTCGCAACATACAAATAGGATTGAATCGGTTTGAGTGGCTTAAGCGGTATTATCGCCACACTGCTACCTGATGCTTTAGTGATAAAGTCTACACCAAAGGTTAATTCCTCGCCGACTTTACAAGCTGATACCGATGCTTGTGAAGTACATTCAGGATCGGTAGAAAGCGAACCACCCACGGTGGCTTCAAACACGCGAACCGCACCAGGCTGAAATACCGATGTAGCATCAATGGTGAGTGCATTACCCTGTAGATCGTTTGCTAGCTCCATCGTTATTGAAATTGGTGAGCTAGTTGACCATCCATCTAATGCGCCAAGTGCGATTGAAGGATTAGTGTAATCGACACCGGTTTCACCCGGGATAGATAAGGTACCATCGAGGGTACCACTGAACAGTAGATCGTTAGGTAGCGGCAGCTTTCCATTAGCGGGATCAAACTGCACGTGCGACAGAGGCACTAATGGTTCAGCTTTTTCTTTTGCTTCGTTAAAACTATCACCACCACACGCCGTTAAACCGAGAGCAGATGTTATTGCAACACCCAAAATGAGTCTTTTCATCTTTTTTCCCCAAATCTTGTTTTAATAATTTTGTTTTCCCCAAGAATTGGTCACAATAGTCCAATCATGCGACCAAAAGGACTTATGTTAGTCCTTAACTATTCTCAAGTTAACGCAAAATTATAGAGTTAGCTACAAGTTTGTTACATGCAAATGACCTATTCGTATACAATTATCAATCATTTGTTTCAAACGGTCGTTTATTTTTTATTCGGTTCTAGATTTGACGGGCGATTGCGCTTAGAGGAATTAATCAATCATGTTGGAATATCAAGCTGCAAAAGATTTACTTAATAATAAAACTATCTTGGTCACTGGTGCTGGAGACGGTATTGGTCAGGCAGCCGCTATTGAATTTGCTAAGCACGGCGCTACCGTTATTTTGTTAGGTAAAACCGTTAAAAAACTTGAAAAAGTATATGACGAAATCGTTAATGCGGGTTATCCGACCCCCGCTATTGTGCCGCTTGATTTAAAAGGCGCAACAGAACAGAACTACATCGACATGGCAGAAACCATAGCAGAGCAATTTGGTCACTTAGATGGGCTATTACACAATGCTTCACAACTGGGTGCATTAGGCCCGTTTGAACACATTGATCTTGCTTCGTTAGAGACCATCATGAAAGTTAACGTAACGGCTCAAGCTATTATGACTAAAGCGTTATTACCCGTTATGCGTAAAGCGCCACATGCGTCCATTATCTTTACTTCTAGCAGTGTTGGCCGCAAAGGTCGTGCTTACTGGGGGCCGTATGCTTTCTCTAAATTTGCGACCGAAGGCATGATGCAAGTGTTGGCGGATGAATGTGATGAAACACATGTTCGAGTGAATACCATTAACCCGGGGGCGACTCGCACTGAAATGCGCGCTAAAGCATACCCTGCAGAAGATCCACAAACGTTAAAAACCGCCTTACAGATTATGCCTACTTATCTGTTTTTAATGGGTGATGAATCAATTGGTACTAATGGCCAGGCATTGAACGCGCAATAGGGACATTCATTGAGCAATAAAAAACGGAAGCCGAGGCTTCCGTTTTTTATTGCTTATAGCTAATGTAATTTCAATGAAATAACTTAAAAGCTGATCTTCTTGGCATTTTGGCCAACTAATTTCTCACCCACACCTTTCACCATCGTCAATTGCTGCAAGTTTTTAAACTTACCGTTTTTAGCCCGGTAATCGACAATCGCTTGAGCCTTAGCTTGCCCAATACCTTTGAGCGATTGCAGTTCACTGACACTGGCTTTGTTAACATTAACACTGGGTAATTTAGCGATACTTTTGTCAACAGCCTTGGTTGCTTTTTTTGATGATTCTGTAACCGTTTTAGTGGGTTCTGCGGCAAATGATGACGTGCTGAAAAAACAACATAAGCACATGAGTACCGCGGTTAATGTCCATGATGACTTCATTAGAGTCTCCTTGTTTTATTAAATTGCTGGCATGTTTCCTACTCAATAAGCCAGCGTGAAGATTCAGAACGCTATGCTGTTTCCAAATCGACAATAACTGTAGTCAACAATCAAAAATTGTACATAAAAAACACAATTCGCTAAGGCTGATTATTGACCTTTTCCGTCGTTTTAGCGTTTGTCTTATTCATCATCGACGAGGTAAATTGACTTAACTCACCCAGTAAATGCTGGTGCACTTGAGTTAATTTGGGCTTGTTTTTGGCTGTAAAAGCAATAGGACGACATAAACTCATAGCCTGGTAGCCAAGCCTTGCTGTGAGCAAGCCGCCACCAAGGCCCTGCGCTATCCGAGTGGATAATTTACCGGTCATTTCAACAGATAATAATTGTGTGCCGAGATCGGTAATCACTTCTGTACTGCCCGCGTAAATCACATTGATAATGATGCTACGGATAAGCTTAATCCGACTCCAATAGCCTAATTCAATGCCATAAATAGCAGCGACTTCGTTAATCATCTTTTGATTGCGCCACAAAATAATTGCCATATCTAACGCCGCTAGCGGGCTTGCTGCTAATAATAACGCTGATTCTGCTGCGAATCGATTGACTCTTTTTTTCGCTAACAAATCGCGTTCGCTAAGCACGATTTGATCAAACAGCATAACAATCTCAGCGTCATTATGTTCTTTATTACTGGCCTTAATGTACTGCTGTTTTGCATCGGTATGAGGGTATTTTGCTAAAATTGGTGCTATAAATTTATTGGCTTCCCCCATTTGCATACTTTGCGATAATCGCTCGGCTATGGTTTGATGATCAGCGACTTTTTTAAGGTTCACCAATTTACGCCATTCTTTAAGCACCCCTACCCCAGCCCATAGACTCACAATGGCCAAAACGGAGGCATAAAAACCAAACAACCAGGGGCTTTGATTAAATGATTCCATTAACCCTAAGACCGTTTGCACAACGGCTAATAAAGCCACACTGATTAATGATAACACGGCTAACCTAGACCAGCGTTTAGGCTTGCTGGGCGCAATACTGTCGGAGATTGACTCAGGCAGATCATCTAAAGCTTGTTCACACATAAAATCAACATCACTAAATGATTGTGTTGGTTTGATAGGTTCAGCGGTTTTGCTCTCTTGTGCGTCGTTAATAAGTTCTGCGTCAGTAAAGACTTGCGATTTTTTAATTCCCGAAGCGTTATTTGTCTGATTCATAAAAATACTCACACTTATGCCACTAGGTTAATTTATCGCCTAATAGAAACTCTAAAAGATGATCTAGACGAATATGCTCAAACGTTGGATGAGTTTCATTTAAATGGCTAATATTTGGAGGTAAAAAGGCGTTAAAGCTAAACCCCTGTTGCTGCCAAAATGTGGCATCAGGCAAGGTTATTGGCACATCACCCGGATAAACCGTTATTTGCTTGCCGTCTAGGCCTGTGCCTTTGACCACTTCTTGCTGGCCGTGTCCTGTATTGACCATGCCATGTTGCGTTGCCTTAATGGCACTGATGGCCATGGTTTCCACTTCACTGCCTTCAAAATTGGCGTAATGCTGACTTTGTTGCAGCATGGCGTTGAGTAAACTAAGCACATGGCTTTGTTGGTCTCGCGTCACCCGGTCTACCTGACTTGCAGCAAATAACACTTTATCAATACGGGGTGAAAACAACCGCTTAATCAAGCTTGATTGCCCAAACTGAAAGCTTTCCATAATGCTATTTAGTGCACGCCCCATATCATTAAATTGTGCTTGACCCTGGTTTAATGCATTTAAGCAATCCACCAACACAACTTGGCGGTCAAAACGTGAAAAGTAATCGCGATAAAAAGGCTTTACCACTTGTGAAACATACTGCTCATAACGGCGCTTTAGGACATGGTAATTAGAGTCCTTAGGGCTTGCGGTCAGCTCTGAATGATTTAACGGGCTCAGTGACAACAATGGGAAGAAAGCCAGTAATGGTGTGTTTTCATACTCGCCGGGTAATAACATGCGCCCGGGTTGGGCATGGTAAAAACCTTGCTCGCGGACTAAGTCAACGAGCAGTTTTTGGTAAAGATCGGCGACATATTTAAGTTGTTGTTCATCGGCGACTTCAGCTAAATCTAACTTGCTCAGCGCCTGAGTAAATTCGTCATAACAAGGGGAATAACTTAAACACGCTACATTTTGCTGTTGCGATAAACACCAGTGGGTAAAGTCGTGTTTTAGCATAGGCAAATCAAGTAACCATTCACCGGGATAATCGACAATATCCACATACAAGGTGGCGCTATCAGTTAATTTTGCCAATATGCCTTGTTGAGGTTGATACTTTATTGCTAAGCGTAATTCAGTAATGGTGCGAGTCGATGCTGGCCATTGTGGCGGGGATGAGTTTAATGCATTCATTGAGCCTTGATAGTCAAAGCTGGCGATATCTAGATCAGGCTGCATAGCGCGCTGTACGCCAATTAATCGCCCTTCTCTTGCGACTTGCCATAATGGCAATGGATTGTGCTTATTGCTTTTGCCTGCATGCAATAGTTGATTGACTAAACCACTGATGAAGGCGGTTTTACCTGCGCCAGACAAACCGGTCACAGCAAGCCTAACATGTCGGTCGGTACTGCGGTGCACGAGAGATTGTGCTGTTTGGGTGACTTTGAACAAGGAACGATCTAAAAAATTCATGGTAGCTGACAGCTCCTAATATCAAGGTTGATCATAAAACAAGGGCGGTAAACCGCCCATTTAGAATCATTAAAGACTATTGATTTCTCGTTTTAAATCAAAACTATCTGACGTCACGTGTTTCTCTAATCGCTGTAATCGAGTTTCAAGTCCATTAAACTGGCGACTGACATCAAATAAGGCACGTTTTGCTGGTTCACCGGCTTGCCATACCTTCTTTTTAACTTCGATATCTTTGTGTTGATCGTCATATTCTAATGATTGTGGTTTGACATCTAATATCATCCACAGTGCAATATATATCACAAACACCACGCCGGTACCGCCAAGCAGAAATATTGATACGGCTAACACGCGCACTAACCAGGTTTCAAAGTTAAAGTAATCAGCGATGCCTGAACAAACTCCTGCTATTTTACCACTTTTAGGATTGCGATATAGCGTACGACCATTAGTTGTGCCCATGTTTCGCCCTCCACTCTGGTGAATCAGTATCTAAAATTGCTTCTAAGGTTTCTATGCGATGGCTCATTTTTTCAGCTTTCGCAATTAAATCATTAAGCTGACCGAATTCTTCCTCTGTGAGTCCTTGGCTCACTTGTCGCTTACTGCGGTAGTGAAGAATCAACCAAATGGGGGCAACAAACATCATAAAGATGATAATTGGTGCTACAAGAAGATCCATATCCATAACTCACCTCTGAAAAATTATTATGCTTTTGATTTAGGTTGTGATTTTGCGTTGACTTTGGCTTTCAGTGCAGCTAACTCATCGTTAACAGCATCTTCGGCTTCTAGTGCAGCAAACTCATCAGCAAGTGAATCTTTTTTACCTAAATCATATGATTCAACTTGAGCTTCGAGGCCTTCAACACGGCGCTCGTATTGCTCAAACTTCATCATTGCATCATCAATTTTGCTTGAATCAAGCTGCTTTTTCACTTCTAAGCGTGAAGTGGCAGTTTGCTTACGCATAATGATGGTCTTTTGGCGAGCACGGGCATCATTCAATTTTTCTTGCAGTTGTGCCACTTCGTCTTTTAAACGTGTGATATGTTCTTCAACAACTTGCAATTCCATTTCGAGTGTTTGCAATAAACCCGTGGTTTTTTGCTTTTCAATTAAAGCGGCTTTTGCTAAGTCTTCACGATCTTTCGATAATGCTAACTCGGCTTTATCCTGCCAATCTTGAACTTGCTCTTGAACACGGCTAATGCGACGTAACAATTCTTTTTTCTCAGCCAATACTTTGGCAGAGGTTGAGCGTACTTCAACTAGCGTGTCTTCCATTTCTTGAATGATAAGGCGAACCATTTTTTCTGGATCTTCGGCTTTATCGAGTATTGCGCTGATATTTGAATTAACGATATCTGCGAAGCGAGAGAAAATTCCCATAATGTATTCCTCAAAAAGTAACGTGGATGTCGCAATAGGTATTACACATTGCGTGCCAACTTTTTCAACTATAACAATATCAGCTAGTTATACAAATATTTAACTTTTGCTTTCATTTATTAACTAAGCCATCTATTATGATTTTCACCAATTATTAGTCTAATTCACTAACAATTTTGCGAGTAAGCCAACTGTGAGCAAACAATACCAACAAGATAATCTCATCGGCCAGTCTAATGCGTTACTCGAAGTATTAGAGCATGTGTCTAAAGTCGCGCCTTTATCAAAACCTGTGCTCATTATTGGTGAGCGCGGAACAGGTAAAGAGCTAATTGCTGAGCGTTTGCATTACTTATCAGCCCGATGGGACCAAAGTTTCATAAAACTTAATTGTTCATCATTAAGTGAAAACTTACTCGAAAGTGAACTGTTTGGCCATGAGTCTGGTGCATTTACTGGTGCCAAAGGTAAACACGAAGGCCGCTTTGAGCGAGCCGATGGTGGAACACTATTTCTAGATGAATTAGCCAATACCTCAGGGCTTATCCAAGAAAAACTTTTGCGGGTCATTGAGTACGGCGAATTTGAACGTGTTGGTGGCAGTAAAACCGTACAGTCTGATGTACGCCTCATCTGCGCTGCCAACGAAGATTTACCAGCACTTGCTGAAACAGGCGAATTTAGAGCCGACTTATTAGACCGATTGGCCTTTGATGTGATTACCTTACCGCCACTGCGAAGCCGCACCGAAGACATTATGCCATTGGCCGAACATTTCGCGATTAGTATGGCAAGGCAGCTCGGGCTTGAATATTTTGGTGGATTTGGTGCAATTGCCATTGAACAACTGATGATGCACGACTGGCCGGGGAATATCCGTGAGCTCAAAAATGTGGTTGAACGCAGTGTGTACCGTGAAGGCTCCGAAGGCCAAGAAATTGATCACATCATATTAGATCCCTTTGCCTCTCCCTATCGACCATTGAGTCGAATAAAAACCCGTGAGCGTCAAGTGAGACCGGTTGAGCCTGTAATGGACAAACCCGAGCTTGACGTAGGAAAAAATGAAACGACCATAGTGCAAAATAGCCTTGAGTTTCCAATAAACTTCAAAGAATACACCGAAAATGCTGAAGTGACATTATTGCAACGCGCGCTGGCAGAAGGTCAATACAATCAGAAAAAAACCGCGGATCTACTTGGGCTAAGCTACCACCAGCTCAGAGGTATTCTCAAAAAATACAACTTACTTGATAAGTCGTAAATGAACACGTATCAGCGATTGCTCCGCTGACATGAACACTGCTAAAATGATGACTTAAAGTCGATAAAAAATGATCACACCATGCCTGTTATAGTAAAACGCTGGTATCAGCTGATTTCCTTATGTTTTACCAGTTTATTACTGGCTGCATGTGGACAAGCACAATTGCCTTCTGGTTTGGTATATTGCAGCGAAGGTAACCCTGAAAGCTTTAACCCACAATTAGTGACCTCTGGCACCACTATCGATGCCACTTCACACCAAATTTATAGCAGGCTAGTCAACTATAGTCAGGCTAAAGGCGATATCATTCCTGGCCTTGCCACGCAGTGGATAATGTCTGAAGATGGCTTAAGCTATCAGTTTACCCTTCGTGAACATGTGAGTTTTCATAAAACACGCCATTTTTCGCCATCAAGGGACTTTAATGCCGACGATGTGCTGTTTTCATTCAATCGCATCATTGATCCGTTACATCCTTATCACCTCGTGAGTAGAACCGGATACCCGTTTTTTCAAAGTATTGGATTTGCTGAGCTCATTGAGTCCATTGAAAAGGTCAATGACTATCAAGTGATATTTCATTTAACCCGGAAAGATGCCTCATTTTTATCGAATTTGGCGACAGATTTTGCGGTGATATTATCTGCAGAATACGGTTATCAATTGTTATCTCAAGGGAGACCTGAAGACATTGATTACTATGCTGTAGGCACAGGCCCGTTTCAGCTCAGCCAATATGTTAAAAATGAGTATATTCGCTTTAAAAAACACCCTGTTTATTGGGGACCTACGGTCGAACTTGACCAGCTAGTGTTTGATATCACCCCAAGAAGCACTGCGCGTATTGCAAAATTAATAACCGGTGATTGCAGTGTATCGGCATTACCTAAAGCAGGCGAACTTGCCGTGTTAGCTCAACACCCAGATGTAGTCGTAGATGCCAAACCCGGTTTAAATGTGTCATTTTGGGCGTTTAATACCCAAAAACCGCCGCTCGATGATGTTCGCGTTAGGCGTGCCCTTGCCCATGCGATTGATAAACGCAATATTCTTGATGCTGTGTATAACGATACCGCCGTTGAAGCTACAGGCGTATTGCCTCCGGCATCGTGGGCCTATTCTCAAAATTTATCCCCCAATGAATATAACCCGCAAAAAGCCATTGAGTTACTCAATGAGGCTGGTGTAAACAATTTAGCCATTAATGTTTGGGCAATGCCCGTGGCACGTATTTATAACCCAAGCGCCCTGAAGACAGCCGAACTTATCCAAGCTGATTTAGCCAGGGTAGGCGTAAAACTCAATATCATTAGCTATGATTGGAGTGTGTTTACTCAAAAGCTGTCTGCTTCAAACTACGATTCAGTCTTAATTGGTTGGAATGCTGACAACAGTGACCCAGATAACTTTTTTACACCATTATTAAGTTGTGCGGCACTAGCCTCAAACAATAACCGTTCTCGGTGGTGTCAAAAAGACTTTGAGCATTTACTCACCCAGGCACAAAGCGTGACCTCGCAACCAGAACGCAAAGCATTTTATCAATCAGCTGAAGCCATTATTAGTGATCAGGTTCCTATGGTGACACTGGCTCATGCAAAGAAGGTCGTCCTGAAAAAGAACAATATTACCGCGATGCAAATTCGCCCCTATGGCGGAATATCCTTTGCAAAAGCAATACAAATATCAGAGGAAGTCGAGTAAATGTGGCGTTACCTTTTTAGACGCATCACCCTGTTTGTCGCCACATCGATGGTGATGATTGCGGTATTGTTCATTGCCACGGGATTGTTCCCTGTAAACAAAGCCTATTCGTTATCTGGGGTACAATACCCTACCGCTGAGCAGCAACGGCAAATAGAGATCGATTACCAGTTAAACGATAATGTATTATTGCAATTTACCGCTTACCTTCGGCAACGATTGTCGGGCAATTTGGGTATTTCGAGCAACTCACAGCAAACGGTGGCAGGTGAATTAGCATCGGTTTTACCTGCGTCTTTCGAGTTATCATTGTTTTCTGGATTTATTGCAGTATTTTTTGGCGTGCCGATTGGGGTAATCGCGGCGTTGAGTCGAAATAAAGCTTTGCAACACAGTATTTTAGCCTTCACCTTAACAGGTTATTCCATCCCGGTATTTTGGCTCGGATTAACGCTGTCAATGTGGTTTGGGGTTAATTTAGGTTGGTTACCGATTTCGGGGCAAATTAACTTATTATATGAAATCGAACCGGTTACCGGCTTTATGTTAGTGGACACATTAATGTCAGAGTCTGCTTATCGTATCCCAGCATTTCATGACGCACTGCTGCATTTGATTTTACCTGCGGTAACACTCGCAGTATTGCCATTTACCCTTGTAGTACGCATCACCCGCCAGGCGATGATTAATGTGATGAATCAAACTTATATTCGCGCCGCTGAAGCGCGGGGATTACATACATTTAAAATCTTAGTCCGCCACGCTATGCCTAATGCACTAATCCCGGTATTAAAAAGTATTGGTTTAATGCTCGGCTCATTTGCTAGCTATGGCATTGTTGTCGAAGTGATATTTTCATGGCCTGGCGTTGGCAGTTGGTTGGTTTCGGGGATTTATCAACGGGATTATACTGTTATACAAGCAGGCATTTTGTCTGTGTCGCTATTGATTATTTTCTTGAGTATTTTGATTGACCTAATGCACACCGCAATCAATCCGATGAGTAGAAAGGAATTATATGCCGCGCATTAAAGTCTACCATGAAGAGCATATTGACTCGCCAATGTGGCGTGTCTGGCAGAGCTTTTCAGCTAACCCATTTGCGGTGATTGGTCTGTGGGCGGTGATTTTTTTACTGGTGCTGACCATTTTTGCTCCTATTATCGCGCCCTACTCCGCAGAAGCTCAAGATCAGCAAGTGTTACTCTTGCCTCCTTCTTGGGACCCTGCAGGTAAAGTCGAACACTTTTTAGGTACCGACGATTTAGGTCGTGATATTTTCAGCCGCATTTTACATGGCGTACAATTAACCTTTGGCATGTCGTTATTAATTGTTGCGGTATCATTATTTTTTGGCTTTATTATTGGTTCATTGTCGGGAATGATGCGCGGGATAAAGTCGAGTGTATTAAGTCACTTACTCGATGCACTACTGTCTATCCCGTCATTACTTATGGCTATTCTTGTGGTCGCAGTAATGGGGCCTGGACTGAATAATGTATTTTGGGGCGTAGGAATAGCGATGATCCCGCAATTTGTGCGTGCAATTCATCAGGCTGTTCATGAAGAGCTGCAAAAAGAATACGTTACCGCTGCAAGATTAGACGGAGCTAATTCCATGCAAATCTTTTGGTATGTGATTATGCCTAACGTGTGGGATGTGCTGATTATTCAGGTCACAATGGCCATTTCTGCAGCCATATTAGACATTGCAGCATTAGGCTTTTTAAACCTAGGCGCACAAGCACCAAGTCCTGAATGGGGCGCGATGGTTGCACAAGGTTTGGATAATTTATTACTCGCCCCCTGGACAGTGACCATTCCCGGAGTAGCCATTTTGTTTACGGTTTTATCCGTAAACTTAGTGGGTGACGGTTTACGCTCAGCACTTGCACCAATAAGAAACTAACTTATGCCATTACTCGACGTGCGTAACCTCACCATCGAACTTGATACCGCGCAAGGCCGCGTTAAAGTGCTTGAAAAGGTCAGCTTGACCATCAATCCAGGTGAAATCCATGGTTTAGTGGGTGAATCAGGTTCTGGCCGCAGCCTACTGGCAAAAGCAATTTTAGGTGTACTTGGACCTAATTGGCACATTGTTGCCGACCGTATGATGTGGGACGGTAAAAATCTGCTAGAAATGAGCGCCAAAGAACGCCGTAATTTAATGGGCTGCGACATCGCAATGATTTTCCAGGACCCTTCTGGCAGTTTAGACCCAGTTAAAACCATTGGTAGCCAAATTATCGAAGCCATGATGCCCAATAAAAATGTGCCTTTTTGGCGTCGTAGTCGCGACACTTATTTAAATGCCCAAAAATGGTTACATAAAGTGGGCATTAAAAAACCCAAACAGCTGATGAAATGTTATCCCTGGGAGTTGTCGGAGGGCGAATGCCAAAAAGTCATGATTGCAATGGCGGTGGCTAATCACCCTAAGCTGTTGATTGCTGACGAGCCAACTAACTCGATGGAGCTCAATACTCAGGCGCAAATATTTAGATTATTATCACAACTTAACCAACTGCAAAATGTATCGATATTATTGGTGAGCCACGAGCTTGAAATTATGGTGAATTGGTGTGATAACCTGACCATTTTATACAGTGGACAGGTAATGGAATCTGGGCCAGCTGCGGCAATGGCTGAGTTACCGTACCACCCTTACACGCGAGCACTGTTAAAAAACTTACCCGATCATACCCAAAAAATGCGTCATAAAACTGACTTACCGACACTCCAGGGTTCATCACCGTCGATGCAGCACTTGCCAGCAGGATGTCGACTCGGTCCTCGCTGCCCTGAAGCACAGCGTAAATGCGTAAAACAGCCTAACCTTGAACATAATAAAGGTCGCTATTTTGCCTGCCATTTCCCTTATCAAAGTGAACAAGAAGATGACGACGCCATTGCTTAAAGTGAACGACTTGTGCAAACAATACGTCACAGGTTACAAACGTTTTAAACCACAATACTACCAAGCTTTAGCGCCGGTATCGTTTGAACTCGAACGCGGTGAAACCATGGCGATTGTTGGCTCAGTTGGCTCAGGTAAAAGCACCTTAGCGCGTATTTTAGTGGGCGCTGAACGACGCAGCGGTGGTGAAATATTTTTTGAAGGTGAAGCATTAGAAACCCGCAACCAAAAGCAACGTTGCCGGTTAATTCGAATGATTTTCCAGGATCCCACCACCTCCCTCAATCCCCGTTTATCGATAGGCAATTTACTTAAAGAGCCTTTACGCTTTAATACCACACTCAATTCTGATGAGCGTAAAGCCTTGGTATTTGAAACCCTGCGTAAAGTAGGATTATTGCCAGAACATGCCGATTTTTACCCGCATATGATTTCTGAAGGCCAAAAACAGCGTGTTGCCGTTGCACGAGCATTAATGCTTAATCCCAAAATTATTATTGCCGATGAAGCCTTAACTGCGTTGGATTTATCTGTACGTTCGCAAATTATCAACTTGTTGTTAAAATTACAAAAAGAGATGGGTTTGTCGTATATTTTTGTGTCGCACAACCTTAACATTGTTCGCCACGTTAGCGACAAAGTCATGGTATTACAAAATGGCATTATGGTCGAAAAAACCACCACAGAAGCACTATTTAACTCGCCTCAACATGAATACACACAACGGCTAATTCAAGAGCAAAGTCAATTTATGCAACGACGCTAAACTGCTCCAACCACTGCACATTTACAGGCTTTTTAGCAAAAATCAGTGCCATTTACGCGTCGAACTAATTATCCTAGAGCCAATGTTAAAGGAAGAAACCAAAATATGATTATTAAACCTAAGATCCGTGGCTTTATTTGTACAACAACTCACCCAGTTGGGTGTGAAGCCAATGTAAAAGAGCAAATTGAACTCACTAAAGCCAAAGGCAAAATTGCTCACGGCCCTAAAAAAGTCCTTGTTGTGGGCTCTTCTAGTGGTTATGGCTTGTCATCACGTATTGCCTCTGCATTTGGCAGTGACGCTGCAACAATTGGTGTATTTTTTGAAAAACCAAGCTCTGATACCAAACCGGGTACTGCTGGCTGGTACAACACCGCAACGTTTGACAAGTTTGCTAAAGCTGAAGGCTTATACTCTAAAAGCATAAACTGTGATGCCTTTAGTCATGAAGCTAAGCAACAAGTGATTGAGCTGATTAAGCAAGATTTAGGTCAAATCGACATGGTGGTGTATTCATTAGCATCACCGGTTCGCAAACTGCCAGACACTGGCGAAGTGATCCGCTCATCACTCAAGCCAATTGGTCAAACCTACTCGGCTACAGCAGTAGACACCAATAAAAATACCATTATTGAAACCTCAGTAGAACCTGCAACCGAGCAAGAAATTGCCGATACCGTAACAGTAATGGGCGGCCAGGACTGGGAATTATGGATGAGTGCGCTTAGCGATGCAGGCGTATTAGCTGACGGCTGCAAAACTGTGGCTTACAGTTACATTGGAACTGAGTTAACCTGGCCAATCTACTGGCATGGTGCACTTGGCCAAGCCAAAATGGATTTAGACCGCGCAGCACATGCGTTAAATAACCAATTAGCTGCAAAAGGTGGTTCTGCCAACGTCGCGGTACTAAAAAGCGTCGTAACCCAAGCCAGCTCAGCCATTCCTGTCATGCCACTGTACATTGCCATGGTATTTAAAAAGATGCGTCAAGAAGGCCTTCACGAAGGTTGCATGGAGCAAATTTACCGTTTGTTTACCGAACGTTTATACCGTGAAGATGGTCAAGCACCAGTCGTAGACAGCGAGAACCGTCTGCGTTTAGACGATTGGGAATTACGTGAAGATATTCAGCAACATTGCCGCGATTTATGGCCACAAGTGACCACTGAAAACTTGAGCGAATTGACCGATTACAATGAATACAAAGAAGAGTTTTTAAAACTGTTCGGTTTTGGTATCGATGGTATCGATTACGAAGCTGATGTTGATCCTAACGTGACATTTGAGGTAATAGAACTGTAACGTTCAATTAGCATCTCGTTAGTTCAAACCATTTAACAAAAAGCCGCAATGCACTGCATAGCGGCTTTTTGTATTTGAAATAGTGACGAAACTCACTGTCGCTAATCCTTCTTAATATATTTGCTTGCCGTCAAATCCTAACAATGAAAGTAAACCTGCACAGCAAAGGTTATACCAATTCCATTAATTATGTGACCAATCAGAGTCACTCAGATTGCTCAGTTTGAGGCGCATTGTTGTAATAATGGTTATTCCCTTCTAAGACGATGCAACAAAGAAATGAACGGTCTGAGTGCCTCCTGCAAGGCGGGTTTCTGTGCCTTCTATGCTGCTTAATAGCATTTTGACGTACGACTGCATGGATGCAGGAGGTAGAGCAGCGCAGGAGCAGTTGCCGAGAGCAACTATGCCTTCAATTCTATTACTTGCCTAGAAGACACAGAACTCCCGCTGAATGACCAGATAATTAATGGAATTGGTATTACATTCACGGTCTAGAAATTAATTAGCCATAAAAAAGGGTTAAGCCAGATGGCTTAACCCAAAGTAACGCAAGGGGTAAGATGAAGTGAATCTATTTGTTGTCTAGCGCATATTTAGCCGCATTTTCTCCGGCAATTCGGCCAAAGACCACGGTGTCTGCTATGGCGTTACCACCTAAGCGGTTATAACCGTGTAAACCCCCAGTCACTTCGCCAGCAGCAAACAGACCAACAATAGGCTTACTTTGAAGGTCAAGAACCGATGCCGTTGTATTGACCGCGACACCACCCATTGTGTGGTGAATACCAGGCGCAACTTTAACAGCATAGTAAGGGCTTTGTGTCATATTAAGTGGCATATCACCACGACCAAACGCAGTGTCTTTACCTGTAGCAACATACCCATTGTAGTCACTGACGGTTTTAGCTAAATCGGCCGCTTTCATTCCGGTTTTTTCAGCTAACTTTTCAATGGTATCACCTTTGTAAAGCATGTTTAGGTGATCATAACCACGGACCATTTTGGCTTTTGCATATAGTTGATTATCAAAAATAAGCCAAGCGAATTGATCTGGTTGTTTTAAGATGGCATCTGACGCTTTGTCACGCGTGGTTAACTCACTAATAAAGCGATTACCATCTTTGTTAACCATAACAGCACCAACACCGCGTACAGTTTCTGAAATCAGAATACGGCTGTCTTTACCGACGGTTGGATGCGCTTGAACCCAATCGATATCGGTCATACTGGCACCAATTTCTTTTGCCAGTAACACACCATCGCCTGTTGCAGTAATGTTGTTAGAGCTGGTCATGTCTTTCATTGTTGGGCGGTAATAAGCAATCATTTCTTTATTCATGCCATAACCACCTGTGGCTAATACCACTGATTTAGCGCCAATCATGTAATAACCAGAATGCTTACCGTGGACAACCGCACCAACAACAGTGTTGTCATCATTAACCACTAACTTAACAACGCGTGAATTTAAACGAGTATCAATGCCTTGAGCTTTGGTTGCTGCACGTAAGGTATCAATAATTTCTGGACCAGAGCTTTTACCGCCGTGTGGACGGTGAGTACGATCAACTCGAGCACCACCAGAACGTTTTAGATCGTCTAGGTTAGCACCTAAAGACTCTAACCATTCCACGCCGTCAGCAGATTTTTCGGCAAGAATGGTCACCAATTTTTTATCATTATGTTGACGACCGCCTTTCATCGCATCTTCGATAAACCATTCAACGCTGTCATCTACACCATGGTCTTTTTGCTGTTTAGTACCAACAGCATTAATACCACCCGCTGAAATCATAGAGTTACCACCACTGAATGGGGCTTTCTCTACCAAAATAACATCTGCGCCTGCTTTTTTAGCCGTAAGTGATGCGTTAAAACCTGCACTACCGGCACCCACAACAAGTACGCCTGTTGATTCACGTGGACCTGCTGCGATGGCTTTTTGAATTTTGTCTTGATCCCAACCGGTATCCCAGGGCTGTTTCTTTTTAGCGTCAGAAAAAGGCATGTCTTTTTGATCAAATGAGTGACACTCGTTACAGTAAAACTTCGGTGCTTCATGGCCTTTGTGGCAACTTGTACAGTTAATGTCACCTAAATGCGAAGCATGAGGATCAAATTGTAGTTTGTCGTTAGCTAATTCAGCGTAATCACCATGGCATGACTTACACTGAGCATTTTCATGAGTTTCGCTGTCACTGACTTTAATAGGCTTAGTATGACAAGACTGACAACTGTCCATATCAGCGTGAAATGTCGCTAAGTCGGTAGACTTCGCCACTGCAGTACCAGAAGATAGCATCATCACTGCCATCGCTGAGACTAAGTATTTTAGTTTCATTGTTCATTCCTTTTCTTATTGGGTATTAACTTGCTTTGTTGACGGCAAGGTTACCCATAAAGGAATAGTAAAACTTAGACGCGTATCAAATTTGTCTTTTGGTTAAGTTTTTATGAAACACTGTTCAGACTTTCTTAAAATGCCCTGAAATCTAACATGCTGTGACTCACATTCATGTTCACCCTCACGTTAATCTTTAGCATTAGTCCATGCTTTCAACTCAACCTGAAAGCCAACTCATTCCAAAAACAATGAACTAATGAGAAGAGATGACTATGAACACAAATAAAAGCTTAATTTCTATGGCATTACTATCTGCACTATCGTTAATGTCTGCTACCGCAATAGCCGATTCACCTACCGCTTATGGCCGTTTAGATATATCGATGACGAATTCAGATCAGGGTTTTACCACCCAAAATAGAAAAGAAGGCACGGTTTTAGAAAACAACCTTAGCCGTGTAGGTGTGAAAGGCAGTGAGAAAATCAATGATGATTTACAGTTAGTTTATCAAATGGAAGTTCAGGTAAATAGCGCAACTAACGAAGGTGATGAAGAAGTCTTCAGTGCCAGAAGTACCTACTTAGGTGTAATTTCTGATGCGGGGACGGTGTTAATTGGTCGTAACGACACAGTGATGAAATCATCTAAAGGTGATGTCGAAGCATTTGATTTAACCAACGCTGCTTATAACCGCATGATTGCCGGTCAAGACAGAAAAGCAGATGGTATTACTTATTACTCTCCAACTATTGCAGGTTTATTTACTGTCAATGGCACCTACCTAATGGATGATAATTTTGAAGGCAGTGACGAAACTCAGTATGCCCTAAGTGTTGTCGCTGGCGATAAAAAGCTTAAAAACACCGTTTATTACGTTGCTGGAGCCTACAACACTATCGGCGGCGTGGATGCCTATCGCGGTGTTGGTCAAGTAAAAATGGGCCAATTTAAAGTCGGTGGCCTATATCAACACACCGAAAGCCAAAGTTACGATCAAAAAGAAGGTGATTCATACTTTTTCACGGTCACTTACGATTTAAACGGGGTTGATTTAAAAGTTGAATACGGTCGAGACCAAGCCGGTTTTGGTAAGTTCATCAAATATAACTCAGCAGTTGCATCGAGTGCCGATTTCAACCAAGCAACCGATGTTGAAGTCACCTCATTAATATTTGGCGCGAGATATCAATTATCAAAATCGACCATGCTGCAAGCACACTATGCTATGTATGATGGTGAGTACCAAATCGCGAATTCAGGCACGGTCATCGATCTTGTAGACGATAACATTGCAAGTATTGGAGTACGATATAACTTCTAACACGCACCTAGAATACAAGTATTAAGGCATTTAATAAGCCAAGTTAACCTCCCGTAGCACTGACTTGGCTTGTTGTTATTGTTGAGAACTTTGCACTTGTTAACAGTTCTAACATTTTACGCCACACGTTACCTTGCCACTGGTTCAGACACGGTATACTCAATTCATTAACCACTATCGATATACTTATGCGGATCACCTTAAAGCAATTGTCTATTTTTAAAGCCATCCATAACTGTGGCCAAATATCTAAAGCGGCTAAAGAGCTGCATTTGTCAGTGCCTGCTGTAAGCATGGCCTTACGCGATTTAGAAGATTCATTAGGCAGCCGTTTATTTGAGCGCAGCAGTACGGGACTCACCATTAATGATAATGGCGCGGTAATACTACCTTATGCTAACGAAATGCTCTCAAAAGGCATGGAGTTAGAGCATGTATTTGCTCAAGGTAATAATATTAGAGGCAGTATTAAAGTCGGTTGCAGTAAAACAACGGGCAATTATGTGTTGTCGCGTAAAATCCCATTATTTAAAATGCAGCACCCCTCTGTCGATATAAAATTAGTCATCAATAACAGTCTTTGTATTGAACAAATGGTGGCTGAAAAAGAATTGGATTTGGGTTTTGTAGACGCAAAACCTGGGCTAAAAAACCTATCTCAAGAACCTTGGCTTAAAGACAGACTCTGCATTGTTACTGGATGCAATAATCCTCTTGTGACAGAAGCCATTACCAGCGAAATATTATCCCAACAACTCTGGGTAATGGACGAGACCATTTCAGTTTCTCGCTTAAGAAATACTCAACTGCTTAAAAGTGCCAACATTACTATTACTCAAGAGTTATCGATGAACACGATGGGGGCAATTAAACGTGCCATAGGCACCGGTTTTGGAGTCAGTGTACTGCCACTTTTAGCGGTTGAGGAAGAGATTATTCGTGGCGAGCTAGTCGAGCTTGCATTAAACCATTGGGATTATTCACGTCATTACTGGGCTATTTATCGTAATGATGAACCGCTAACACGTCTTACACGCGAATTTTTAGACTTTAGCGTCCCCACTCCAGCTCAATGATAAATCAAGATCCTGTCATTCTGGGTTTACTGGCTGCGACATTGGGGCTGATTTTTTATACCAGTGAACATCCACATCGATATTGGCGTAAATTCTATCGCTGGGTGCCGGTGATGGTTGTGTGTTATGTGATGCCTTCATTATTTAACACCTTTGGGCTGGTTGACACCTCTGCAAGCCAATTGAGCAGTATTGCCTCGCGCTATATTATGCCGGCTTGCCTCACCCTACTCATCATTAGCGTCGATATTAAGTCTATGCTCATGCTTGGCCCTAAGATTATTGTACTTTTTTTAGTGGGTAGTCTCGGTATTGTTCTCGGTGGCCCTTTATCGCTCTATATTTTCTCGCTGTTGTCACCGGACTTAATTAGTTGGCAAGGTAGCACGGCTGCCTGGCGAGGCATGGCGACTCTTGCGGCTAATTGGGTCGGCGGCACGGCAAATCAACTGGCGATGAAAGAGGTTTATGCTGTTGATGACAATATGTTTGCCATCATGATCTCTGTGAACGTGGTGTTTTCAGCGCTTTGGATGTCATTTTTACTCTTTTGTGCCAATCACGCGAAAGTAATAGATAACACCTTAAACGCCGACAATAATGGCATCAATAAACTGGTTGAAAGCATTAATTTGCGCGACCAATCCCAGTCTACAACTAAATTGTCATTACCTACATTGTCCAGCTATATGGTTATTTTTGCGGTGGGATTTGGGGTCACAGGCTTGGCACATCTGGGGGCAGATCTATTAGTGCCGTTTTTTAGTCTACACTACCCTCAATCGGAAAAACTCAGCTTCACGTCGCACTTTTTTTGGATTGTTATCATTGTCACCAGCGTCAGTATTGCGCTGTCTTACACTAAAGTTCGTCGTCTAGAGCGCCAGGGCGCATCGAAAATATCAACCGTGTTACTGTACTTATTAATCGCCACCATGGGATTAAAAATGGACTTAACCATGATCAATGACTTTCCTATCTATTTTGCAATTGGCTTTGTCTGGCTGAGTTTTCATGCATTACTGATTTTGATTGCAGGACTCATCATGAAAGCACCCTTAGCGTATATGGCCATTAGCAGCCAATGTTGTATTGGCGGTGCAGCATCATCGCCAATAGTGGCTATGGCATTTAATCGCCACTTAGCTCCCGTTGCGGTTATGTTCTCGGTATTTGGTTATGCCTGGGCCAATTATATGGTGTGGATTTGCGCCGAGTTAATGCGCATGATCAATCAATAAAGAGTGGTTCACTAAAATAGCCGCCCATCATCAACGACGGCTCATTGAAGACTAAAAACGCGAAAGCTATTGCAAAGGTAAATAGATATCGACCGATTGATGCAGCTCGAAGCCCTGCTCAGCGACTTGGCCAACATTGTGCCGCTCAAACATTAATGGGCTATTGCGCACTAAATATTGATGTTGGTTTAACCAAATACGGTAAAGGTAATCAACTCCAGCATGCAACACTGCATTGATATCACTATTTTGCTTATCGGTTGTTACCGATAATTTTGCATAACGACCTGCAACAATAATGTAGGTTTCAATACCCTCTTGTATTAAGCCCGTAGAAGCTAACCTGGATTGCGTTGCTTCATCAAGTGATACACCAATATCCATATGATATGGCTGTGCTTGTGGCAGACTGTGTACCAGATTAAAGGTTCGACCAACGCCAGATCCTACTGCGTACTGTTGACGCCATCGAATAAAACGCTCGATCGTCTTAGGCATTGCCTTGGCAGGGCCATTGTGCGTAACGCTAGCCAGCGTTAAGGTATCCATTGACACTATCTCAACATCAGCAGTGAGCATTCCATCTTCAGGTGACTGAAACGATTTAAGCGGTTGTTGTTTGGAAAAGAAATTGTTCCAATCCGGCGCTTGCCTGAATGACTGTGGGCTTTGACCAATACTATGGGTGAACGAGTCAACAAAATCAGCTTCATTGTTATAACCTAAATTTGTCGCGATAGCCTCAAGTGAAATTTGTTCACCAAACCCCAATTGATGGGCCGCCTGCAAACTTTTAAGTAACTCGACGTATTCCTCAATCGACAAACGGTAGAGCGAGTAAAACAAGTGCTGAAAATGACACGCTGGCAGTTCAGCAATCGTTGCCAGGGTATCAATATTCAGTGGCGCTGCAATATTAGAGTCGATATAGGCGAGTGCTTTTTCAAATGCTTGATCGAGTTTATGGCTCACTTGTTTTCCTTAATGGCCTAAAATAAAAAGACCTAGACAGTATGCCTAGGTCTTTTTTACTTCACTAATTTAACTGACTAAATCGAATTGACGCTAAGATGATTAACGCAATTTATTGTCATTTAATTATTCAGCTACTGGATACTCAATTTCAGCATCAGCTTTTAGTGTAGCAATCACTGCACGGTAATCGGCTTCGCTATACTGTGGCGCTAAACGTTGCTTAAGGGTGTTAATTAAGTTGTCATTAATCCCTTGAGCTTCATTCACTTTATCAACCACAATAACCGCATAACCCGTTGCTAACGCAGCAGTATCAATCGTGACACTGTTTGCTGCTGGAGCGGCAATCTTAAAGGCTTTATCGGTAATCGCTTGATCGATATCTTGATTAAAACGGCCTAAGTTAGGCAATGCGGTTAATGTTGCACCGTCTAGCGTGTCGTTACCTGCTTTTAACTGAGCCATAAATTCGGCTGCTTTTTCACGAGCGGTTTCATTGGCTTTATCTTGCTTTAAGCGGTCGCTAATTCCAGATTTAACATCTGCAAATGGCATAGTGCCTGCCATAGTGTGTTGTTTCATACGAATAACAATCACATGGTTCGGCGCTAATTCAATCACATCACTGTTCATGCCGCTGGCTAATACCTGGTCAGAGAAAGCCGCTTTAATAAACTCAGGATTGTTAAATTGTGCTGGGACATTGTCACGCGAAAATAACGCAGTAGTTTGCACTTTACCGCCAACAGCTTGCGCAGTTTCACTTAACGTGTCAGGAATTTCATAGCTCGTATCAGCAAGCTTGCTTTGTAAGCCATAAAACACATCAAGTGCTTTCTTTTCTTGCAGCTGTGCAACAATCTTGGCTTTTATATCAGCAAATGCTGTGGCTTGGCTTGCTTGCAGGTCAAGTAACTTAATGATGTGGTAACCAAACTCACTCTTAACCACTGGCGATATCTGGTCTTGTTGTAGCGCAAATAATGCTTCATCAAATGCAGGATCCATCACGCCTTGTTCAAACCAATCTAATTGACCGCCTTGCTCTGCACTTAATTGATCGTCTGAGTCGGTTTTAGCAACTTCTGCAAAATCTTCACCATTATTAAGCTTAGCTGCAATCGCCTCAGCTTTGGCTTTATCGGCACTTTCATCGTCAGTAGCAGCAACAAATATGTGCGCAGCTAAGCGTTTTTCAGGCGTTTGGTATTGCGATTGATGCTCGTCGTAATATGCTTTGACTTCTTCATCGGTCGTTGCGCTGTTTTTAGCCATATCAGCGGCGTTAAGCTCAACATATTCTAGACTGACTTGCTCTGGGCTCATAAACTGAGCGAGGTTAGCATCGTAATAGCTTTGAGCTTCTTCGTCAGACACGGTAGCCGTTGATAAGAAAGGCGTAGAATCAACCACTAAATAACGAATATCACGAGTTTGACCTTGAACTTGGGCAAGCTGTTTAGCTTCACCATCAAGCACAAACTCACTGCCCACTAATGCGTTTAATAATTGACGACGTGTCATATCAACGCGCATCATGTTTCTAAAACTGGTGGTTTGATAGCCCAGTTGACGTAATACCGCTAAGTAACGGTCATTATCAAATTTACCATCTGTTTGGAATGCAGGCTCTTCGATGATGGCTTTCTTGATTTGCTCATCAGACACACGTAAACCTAATTTACTAGCAGCCTGATCAATCAACTTATCTGCTACTAAACGGTCTAGCACGCCTTGCTTAATGCCATTCATGTAGTTGTCATCAGCGGCTAATGCATTAAACATTTCGCCTAGCTGTTGCTCAATACGTGAGCGCTCATTTTGGAAAGCATTTTCCAACTCGCTAGCGCTAACTTCTTCACCATTAACGATCGCGGCAGGTACACCTGTGTTAGAGCCTAAATAGCTGCTGACACCGGCAAAAGCAAAAGAAAGTATCACAAGCACTAGAATTGTTTTAGCAACAACCCCTTGTGATCCTTCACGGATTTTTTCTAACATCTGAATTCTCGCTTGTTGCGATTAATAAAATAAAAAGGCGCATCACCTTGTGGATGCGCCTTAATGTAAATTATATGGAGTTATCAGACGCTACCACGGGTATGACCCAATACTCCCAATATTCATTATGTTATACATAACAATATTGCTTTTCGTAAAAAGCACCGCCTAAGCAGTGCTTGTATTACGAATGCCTTACAAAGGCTACGTTGCTAACGATTTAGTTAACAGCGTCTTTTAGCGCTTTGCCAGCTTTGAACGCAGGAATGTTCGCAGCAGCAATTTTAATTTCTTTACCCGTTTGTGGGTTACGGCCAGTACGTTCAGCACGTTGACGTACTTCAAATGTACCAAAACCAACTAGAGAAATCTTATCGCCTTCTTTAAGACCTTCAGTTACCGCAGCGATAAATGAGTCTAGTGCGCGGCCAGCAGCAGCTTTAGAAATATCAGCACCAGATGCGATTTTCTCGATTAGTTCAGATTTGTTCATGTCATCCCCTTGAATGTTATTGTCGCGCCGCAACCAAATCCGTGTTTAGAGCGGTCTGCGGAGGCTTTATTGTAATAAGTTTGATAACACATCAAACCTAGTATGAAAACCAAAAAAATAAAATTGGATACAGCTCAAAGTCAGATGCCCCAAGGGCTTGGTGCGTCTGACTCTCCACAGACCTAGGCTACCACAGGTCAGCGTTTTGTTAAGCCCCTTTTTTCATTTTTTTTATGCTCTACAGCAATTTTTTAACTGATAAGCTATTTTTTAACCACTTCAAAGCCTTCTACTGGTCGCTCAAGCGCCAGTTTCAAGACTTCATCAACCCAACGCACAGGATGAATAGTTAAATCAGCAATCACATTTGCTGGAATTTCTTCCAGATCTCGCTCATTTTCTTTAGGAATCAACACGTGTTTGATCCCACCGCGATGTGCTGCCAGTAACTTTTCTTTTAATCCACCAATCGGTAGCACTTCACCACGCAAGGTTATTTCACCTGTCATGGCCACATCACTGCGCACTGGATTGCCGGTTAAGCTAGAAACTAACGCAGTACACATTGCCGCGCCCGCTGAAGGACCATCTTTTGGTGTCGCGCCTTCAGGTACGTGCACATGAATATCACGTTTTTCATAAAAGTCGCCGTTAATACCAAGGTTTTCAGCGCGAGCACGCACAACCGTCATCGCCGCTTGAATCGACTCTTTCATGACATCGCCAAGCGAACCGGTATAGGTTAGCTTACCTTTACCAGCAACAGAGGTGGCTTCGATTGTTAATAAATCACCGCCAACTTGAGTCCAGGCAAGACCAGTTACCTGGCCAATTTGGTTGCTTGATTCCGCTTTACCAAAGTCAAAACGTTGCACGCCTAAGAAAGACTTAAGGTTATCTTGATTAACTTCAACCACTTTAACGGTTTTGTCTAACAAAATTTGCTTAACGACTTTACGGCATATTTTAGACAATTCGCGCTCTAAAGAACGCACACCGGCTTCACGGGTGTAATAGCGAATAATCCCTAATATGGCGCTGTCATCAACCTTAATTTCTTTGGCTTTCAGGCCATTACGCTCAACTTGTTTTGGCAATAAATGTTGCTTAGCAATATTGAGCTTTTCATCTTCGGTATAACCCGCTAAACGAATAACTTCCATACGGTCAAGTAACGGACCTGGAATATCCATTGAGTTAGACGTTGCCACGAACATCACATCAGACAAGTCATAGTCGACTTCTAAGTAATGGTCGTTAAAGGTCGCATTTTGCTCAGGATCAAGTACTTCTAATAATGCCGACGATGGATCGCCACGCATGTCAGAACTCATCTTGTCGATTTCATCAAGTAAGAATAATGGGTTTTTAACGCCCACTTTAGCCATTTTTTGAATGACTTTACCTGGCATAGAACCAATATAAGTTCGGCGATGACCGCGAATTTCTGCTTCATCGCGAACGCCGCCTAATGCTACGCGCACATATTTACGACCTGTCGCTTTCGCAATGGATTGGCCTAGTGAGGTTTTACCGACACCTGGAGGACCAACTAAGCACAAAATTGGACCTTTAAGTTGTTTCACTCGGCTTTGTACCGCTAGATACTCAAGAATACGCTCTTTGACTTTTTCAAGACCATGATGGTCCATGTCGAGCACTTCTTGTGCTTTGGCTAAGTCACGCTTAATTTTAGAGCGTTGCTTCCAAGGCACTGACGTCATCCAATCAACATAGCTGCGAACCACGGTCGCTTCTGCTGACATCGGTGACATCATTTTCAATTTATTGAGTTCAGCACTGGCTTTTTCTTTGGCATCACTTGGCATGCCAGCTTCTTCAATTTTACGCGCCAATACTTCAAATTCGTCGTGGCTTTCGTCAATGTCGCCTAATTCTTTTTGAATGGCTTTCATTTGCTCATTCAAATAGTATTCGCGCTGACTTTTTTCCATCTGCTTTTTAACGCGGGTACGGATACGTTTTTCAACTTGCAATAAGTCGATTTCCGATTCCATCATCGCCATTAAATATTCAAGACGTTCGCCAACGTTGATCATTTCTAATACCGATTGCTTGTCTTCAAGCTTTAACGGCATGTGCGCGGCCATGGTATCGGCCAAACGCGCGGCTTCATCAATACCCGATAATGAAGTAAGAACCTCAGGTGGGATTTTCTTATTGAGCTTGATGTAGCCTTCAAACTGACCGATAGCACTGCGAACCAGCACTTCTTCTTCCTTGTCGCTTAATGCTTGCGATTCAAGGTATTGGGCTGTGGCGGCAAAGAATTCTTCTTCTTGGGTGTAGCGAGTAATTTTAGCGCGCTGACCACCTTCTACTAACACCTTTACGGTGCCGTCAGGCAATTTAAGCAACTGTAAAATAGAGGCCACGGTACCGATATCAAAAATATCGTCTTTTGTGGGCTCATCTAAATCAGCATCTCGCTGAGCAACCAGTAAAATTTGTTTGTCTTGTTCCATTGCCGATTCTAGGCAACGAATAGATTTTTCCCGTCCTACGAATAGCGGAATTACCATATGCGGATAAACCACCACATCTCGCAGTGGTAATACGGGGAGTTCGATATGCGCTTCACGCTCTTGGGTCATGGCTCGATTCCGTTTAATGAAATAGACTTAATACTGAGTATATTGGGGTGATGTTGTCAGTTTCAATGGTCAATACGAAAAAAGGAGCCCAATGGACTCCTTATTTTTCAATTTACTGACTATCAGGGTAATTATTGTTCGCCAGAAGCGGCCTGAGTCTCGGTGTTTTCGTAAATTAAGATTGGTGCTGACTCGCCTTTTACCACAGACTCATCAATAACCGCTTTAATCACGCCATCAGTAGATGGAATGTCGTACATAGTGTCTAGCAAGATGCCTTCAACAATTGAACGTAATCCACGCGCACCGGTTTTACGAGACATGGCTTTATTGGCAATGGCGAGTAATGCATCTTCGCGAAATTCAAGTTCCACGTTTTCCATTTCAAATAACGCACCATATTGCTTGGTCAATGCATTTTTAGGCTCAGATAAAATCTGTACTAGTGCAGCTTCATCTAACTCAGTTAGCGTAGCGACAACCGGTAAACGACCAATAAATTCAGGTATTAAACCAAATTTAATTAAATCGCCTGGTTCAACTTGGCCTAAAATCTGTGAAATAGTCGCTTTGTCGGCTTCGCCTTTCACTTCTGCACCAAAACCAATGCCAGTACCTGTGTGTGCTCGTTGCTCAATGACTTTTTCAAGTCCTGCGAATGCACCACCACAAATAAACAGAATCTTTGAGGTATCTACCTGCAAAAACTCTTGTTGTGGGTGTTTACGACCGCCTTGTGGCGGAACAGAAGCAACAGTACCTTCAATGAGCTTAAGCAATGCTTGCTGAACACCTTCGCCCGATACGTCACGGGTGATTGAAGGGTTGTCAGACTTACGGCTAATTTTGTCAATTTCATCGATATAAACAATGCCACGCTCAGCTTTTTCAACATCGTAGTCGCATTTTTGCAGTAGCTTTTGAATGATGTTTTCAACATCCTCCCCCACATAACCGGCTTCGGTTAGCGTGGTGGCATCAGCCATTGCAAAAGGAACATTGAGTGAACGGGCTAGCGTTTCTGCTAATAAGGTTTTACCGCTACCGGTTGGACCAATAAGTAAAATATTACTTTTACCTAGCTCAACACCACCTTTAACGGAACCATTACGTAACCGCTTGTAGTGGTTATAAACCGCAACCGCCAACACTTTTTTTGCTTTGTCTTGACCGATGACATAATCATCAAGATGCTCGCGTAACTCATGTGGTGTCGGTAACTTGTCTTCATCGCGCTTTGGAGAAATCTCTTTGATTTCTTCACGGATGATGTCGTTGCATAAATCAACACATTCATCGCACACGTATACCGATGGGCCAGCAATGAGCTTTCTCACTTCATGCTGACTTTTTCCGCAAAAAGAGCAGTACAGCAGTTTGCCGCTGTCACCGTTATTTTTGTTATCGCCCATTATTCTACCTCTGGTTGCAGCCTAGACCTTACATCTGAGCTCTGCTTGTTCGATATGCTTACTGGCTGTGCATCTGGATTATTCATTCACTAGAATGAAGAATAACCCAGTCACAATAAAAAATCAGCCTGTATTAACTACGAGTTGTTAATACCGAATCCACTAGACCATATTCAACCGCTTGTGGAGCACTCATAAAATTGTCACGATCGGTATCACGCTCTATCACTTCAAGCGGTTGGCCTGTGTGATCGGCTAGCATTTGGTTTAACTTATTCTTAATACCCAGGATTTCCTGTGCGTGGATAGCAATATCTGACGCCTGGCCTTGGAAACCGCCTAATGGCTGATGGATCATTACGCGTGAGTTAGGTAAACAATGACGTTTACCTTTAGTACCACCGGCAAGTAAAAATGCACCCATGCTTGCAGCCTGGCCCATGCACACTGTACTGACGTTTGGCTTAATAAACTGCATGGTGTCATAAATTGCCATGCCCGCAGTAACTGAACCACCTGGTGAATTGATATAGAGGTAAATATCTTTATCTGGGCTTTCTGACTCAAGGAACAATAACTGAGCAACAATGAGGTTAGCCATATGTTCTTCAACCTGGCCAACTAAAAAAATAACACGCTCTTTTAATAGACGAGAGTAAATATCGTAAGAGCGTTCACCTTTTGCTGTTTGTTCAACAACCATAGGTACAAGCGCATTGAGTACTGATTCTGGTGCTTTATGCATTATTCATTTCCCTAAAATAAAAATGGCCCGCATGAGGAACCTCATACGAGCCATTATAAATGGCGAACGCCTTGTTAAGTCAAGCTTAGCTTACGCTCTGCCTGTAGCCTTGTTCATAAATTCTTCAAAAGCGACGTCTTTAGTCGTTACTTTAGCTGATTTTAGTAGGGCTTCAACAGCTTGTTCTTCAAGCGCTACGTTGCGCATGTTTTGCATGAGTTCTTTGTTTGAGTTGTAGTAAGCTACAACTTCAGATGGATCTTCATACGCAGAAGCCATAGATTCGATCAATGCATTAACGCGATCGTCTTCAGCTTTAAGCTCGTTTGTTTTGATGACTTCGCCTAATAGCAAACCAATCTTCACACGACGCTCAGCTTGCTCAGTGAATAATTCAGCTGGAAGCTCAGGCATATTTTCAGTTTGACCACCAAAACGTTGCATAGCTTGCTGACGTAATACGTTAACCTCGCCATCAACTAATGCTTTAGGGATAACGATGTCGTTAGCCGCTAATAAACCTGTAATCACTTGCTCTTTAACGTTAGCTTTAAGCGCTTGCTCTAGCTCGCGAGTCATGTTTTTACGGATTTCAGCCTTAAGCGCTTCTAAGCCGCCATCTGCAATGCCAAATAATGACGCAAATTCGTCATTCACTTCTGGCAAGCTTGCGCCTTGAACTTCAGTTAAGGTAATTGCGAATTTAGCCGCTTTACCTTTTAAGTTTTCAGCATGGTAGTCTTCTGGGAAAGAGACTTCGATTTCGAATTCGTCACCGGCTTTATGGCCAACAACGCCTGTTTCAAAACCTGGGATCATACGGTTTGAACCAATTTGTAGTTCGAAATCGTCAGCTTTGCCGCCTTCAAATTCTTCACCATCGATAGACCCTACAAAGTTCATTTTAACTTTGTCGCCATCAGCAGCATCACGCTCAACAGCAGCATAGGTAGCATGTTGCTTACGTAGCGTTTCAATCATGGTGTCAACGTCTGCATCGTTTACTTCAGCTTTAGGCTGTTCAACGGCAATTGTATCTAAACCTGTTAATGCAACTTCTGGATAGATTTCGAATGTAGCAACAAACTGGAAAGTGTCACCGTCAGTGGTACCAGGAGTAAATACTGGTGCACCTGCTGGATTTAATTTTTCAGCTACGATTGCTTCGATAAAGTTGCGTTGCATCACTTCACCAGTGATGTCTTGGCGAATGGCTTTACCATAGCGCTTGTTGATTTCAGTTACAGGTACTTTACCAGGACGGAAACCAGGAAGACGTGCACGCTTTGCTTCGCGAAGTACATTGTCTTTAACCAATTTCTCGATTTGCTCAGCAGGTACAGAAATAGTTAGGCGACGCTCTAGGCCTTGAGTTGTTTCAACAGAAACTTGCATTGTTTTACCTCGAAATATGTCTAACGTTCTTTGTAATAGTCGACAACTCAACTATTCGATATTCGTTTCTTGACCGTGTGTTTAGCTAAGGCCACCAGCACAGCGATATTATGATGCTGAAAACGCTGTTGGTTCAGGTAGCTTATTTTTGATATTTATCAAGACGCGACATTATAGCCACCGTTTTTAGCATAGTCGAGCCTGAAAAGGTCGATTTAGCCGATAAAAGGACTGACTTTTAGCCATTTTTGATGTGTTTGCACGTTTAATGTGCGAATTGATTTTATTGTGTTGCCAGCGATTGGTTTGACTGAAGGCTTTGATTAGGTATCAACTAACACGGTGAGTTATTAAACACGAGTTTGAGTTAATCAAATAAAAATGGGGTGACTGATGGGGCTCGAACCCACGACAACCGGAATCACAATCCGGGACTCTACCAACTGAGCTACAATCACCACTGAAATGGTACGCCCGGCAGGGCTCGAACCTGCGACCACCCGCTTAGAAGGCGGGTGCTCTATCCAACTGAGCTACGGGCGCATGGTACAGCAATTTGCTGTTTCCTGTCTGGCTAAACAAGCTTAACACTTGTTTGATTATTTGTTTAGTTAACACATAAACAAATAACTGAATTTGGTCGGTGATAGAGGATTCGAACCTCTGACCCTCTCGTCCCAAACGAGATGCGCTACCGGGCTGCGCTAATCACCGAATTAATCTATTCTCAACATAAAGCAGCAATGAGCTACAACCACGTTGTCTCGAGAACGGAGCGCATCTTAACGAGTCACTATGTTATCGTCAACGATTTTTTTAAGCTAATTGTCTATATGTTGAATTTAACAGCAAAAGAAGTGATTAGCATCATAGCGCGAATAGTTTATTCACTGTATTTCCCTGTCTAGCAAATGACACTCTTTTAATCGCCTGATAGAATACCCACCGATTTATTCATCTGCCTCAAGCCGCGCCATTCAAAGGAAACACTACAGCCATGACTGCTCAACTTATTGACGGTAAAGCCATTGCACAATCCATTCGCAACACGCTTAAACAAAAAGTCGCTGCGCGCAAAGACGCGGGCCAAAGAGTGCCCGGACTGGCTGTTATTTTAGTGGGTAGCGACGCAGCATCGCAGGTGTATGTAGGCAGTAAACGCCGAGCCTGTGAAGAAGTCGGTTTTGAATCGCAATCATTTGATCTTGACACAAGCACTTCTGAAGCCGAGTTATTAGCGTTAATTGATCAATGCAACAACAACCCTCACATTGACGGTATTTTAGTGCAACTGCCCCTGCCCGACCATATTGACGACTCTAAAGTGATTGAACGAATTCGACCTGACAAAGACGTTGATGGCTTTCATCCTTACAACGTGGGCCGTTTAGCCCAGCGTATACCTGTGCTGCGCTCGTGCACCCCCATGGGCATTATGACGTTAATCAAATCGACAGGTATCGATACTTATGGATTAGATGCAACTGTTGTTGGCGCTTCGAATATTGTTGGCCGCCCGATGACGTTAGAGCTTTTGTTAGCAGGTTGCACCACGACCACCTGTCATCGTTTTACTAAAAACTTAGAGCAAAAAGTTCGCCAGGCGGATTTATTAGTGGTTGCCGTGGGTAAGCCAGGTTTTATTCCTGGCGATTGGATTAAGCCGGGGGCAATTGTGATTGATGTCGGTATCAATCGTCTAGACGATGGCTCGCTAGTCGGTGATGTGGAATTTGAAGTTGCGGTTGAAAAAGCGGCCTTCATTACGCCGGTACCTGGCGGTGTTGGCCCAATGACCATTGCCAGCCTTTTAGAAAATACACTTTATGCTTGCGAGCAATATCACAGCTAACTGAGCGTGTGAATACACCGACATTAGCGGCGGTGGGATATTAAAAAGCCTGCAATTTTTGCAGGCTTTTTGTTTAATACAATATCTAACTATTTTTTACGCCATGTTGTGCCACTTGGGCCATCTTCTAACACAACACCAAGCTCGTTCAAGCGATCACGTGCAACGTCAGCTGCTGGCCAATCTTTTTCAGTACGGGCACGGTTACGTTCAACAATTAAAGCTTCAATTTCAGCCACTTCATCATCAGTCCCCTCACCTTTAAAAAATGCTTCTGGCGTTTGGCTAATCAAACCTAGTACATCGGTTAATTGCTTAAGACTTACGCCTAAGGCTGATGCAGCTGCCATATCAGTCAATTTAAGACGGTTGATTTCTCTAACCATATCAAATAGCACTGAGTATGCTTCTGGTGTATTAAAATCATCATCCATCGCGTGCTTAAACTTAGCCACATATTGCTCTGCATTTGCTGGGGCAACGGTTAAATCTAAATCTTTAAGCGCCGTATATAATCGCTCTAGTGCCGCACGAGCTTGTTTTAAATTATCTTCTGAATAATTTAGCTGACTACGGTAGTGGCCTGATAATAAAAAGTAACGCACGGTTTCAGGATCATAATGCTCAAGCACATCACGAATAGTGAAGAAGTTACCTAATGACTTAGACATCTTTTCACGGTCAACCATCACCATGCCTGAGTGCATCCAATAGTTGACGTATGGCGTATCGTGGGCACAGCAAGACTGCGCAATTTCGTTTTCATGGTGCGGGAATTGTAAATCGCTGCCACCACCATGAATATCAAAATGCACACCCAAATGTTTACTGTTCATTGCAGAACATTCGATGTGCCAACCAGGACGTCCAGGTCCCCACGGCGATTCCCATGTTGGTTCACCCGGCTTAGACATTTTCCACAATACAAAATCCATTGGGTTTTGCTTGCTTTGGTCTACTTCAACTCGAGCGCCAGCTTGCAACTGGTCAAGATTCTGGCCCGATAAACGGCCATAGTCTTTGTAAGATGCCACGCTAAACAACACATCACCATCAGGCGCAACGTAAGCATGACCACGGTCGAGAAGTAATTGCACCATGTCGATAATTTCTGGCATGTGCAAGGTTGCACGAGGCTCAAAATCTGGGCGTAACATGTTTAATGCATCAAAGTCGCGGTGCATTTCTACCGTTAAACGCTCTGTTAATGCATCACAGGATTCATTATTTTCAGCGGCACGCTTAATGATTTTGTCGTCAACATCGGTAATATTTCGCTGAAAATTAACCTCATAACCAATGTAACGTAAATAACGGACTATCATGTCAAACGATACAAAAGTACGCCCGTGACCAATATGACACAAATCATAAATTGTCACGCCACAGACGTACATGCCAATTTTGCCAGGGTTTATTGGTTTAAATTCTTGTTTTTCACGACTGATACTATTGTAAATTTTCAACATCAAAAGTTCTCTTTTACACTAATTTATTATGGTAAATGCTAGCCGTGAGTCTACCATGTTGTCACTGGTTTTGAACACTGCACTTTATGCTGCAACCAAGATAAGTTAGAATCGCGCAAATTATTTTTTCTAGGTGAATATTAATGGTTACTTTACACACAAATTACGGCGACATTACTTTACAACTTGATGCAGAAAAAGCTCCGTTAACGGTAGCTAACTTCATGAAGTATGTTGAAGAAGGTTTTTATGACAACACCATTTTCCACCGTGTTATCGATGGTTTCATGATACAAGGCGGTGGCTTTACCGAAGACATGGGCCAAAAACGTTGTAATGAAACCGTGAAAAACGAAGCTAGCAATGGATTATCAAACCGCAAAGGCACTGTCGCAATGGCGCGTACTTCAGATCCACATTCTGCTACAGCGCAATTTTTCATTAACATCAACGACAACACTTTCCTGGATTTTAAATCAGAAACAAGCCAAGGCTGGGGTTACTGTGTGTTTGGTGAAGTTGTTGAAGGTTTAGATGTAGTTGAAAAAATTAAAGCGGTAGCCACAGGTAACCGTGGTATGCATCAAGATGTGCCTTTAGAAGCCGTTGTGATAAACAACGTTAGCGTAAAAGCGTAATTTTGAAGCGCACTGTCTTTGTGGGCGATTTGCACTTAAGTGCTGATCGCCCTGATATTACTCAGGCTTTCTTAGACTTTTTAACTCACGGTTTAAAAGATGCCGAGGCGCTGTATATTATTGGCGATTTGTTTGAAGTGTGGATGGGTGATGATATTGCTGAGCCATTTTCTCAAGATATCGCTCAAGCAATAAAGTCCGTTTCAGATTTAATGCCGGTCTATTTTATACATGGTAATCGTGACTTTATGGTTGGACGTGCATTTTGCAAACAGGCCGGTATGCAAATACTGCCCGAAGTGTATTGTATTGACCTATATGGCACGCGTACCGTTATTCTTCATGGTGATAGTCTTTGTACGCTTGATGAAGCTTACCAACGCTTTAGACGTTTTCGCAGCATCGCGCTCGTTCGATGGATTTATGCCAATATTTTGCCAAAACAAACACGCTTAAATATCGCCGCCAAAATTCGTCAAAAAAGCATCAAAGGTAATCAACAAAAGCATTACGAAATCATGGATGTTGAACCTAGCGCTGTCGATGCACTCTTAGCCGAAACCAACTGTCAGCGAATGATACACGGTCATACTCACAGGCCTGACATTCATCAATTACCCCACAATAAACAACGTGTGGTTGTTGGAGATTGGTATACACAAGGCAGCGTCTTATCCGTAAGCTCGCAAGGTTGTGAGTTGCAAAAAAGGCCCTTCACACCTTAATCCCTGTGTGAGTCACACTGGGATTAAGTGAGATACAGGAACGCCACTGTGAAATCGAAATTCGCTATCTTCAGATAAAATCAATGCTGCTTCTTGTGCTCTAAAATAGGCAATTCGCTCACTGATATCTTTACCGGCAATGTCTTGCGCTAATACCAAGTAGTCTTGAAAATGTCGTGCTTCTGAGCGCAATAAAGACACATAGAACTTCGCCAGCTCATCATCTAAATGCGGTGCCAGCTTAGCAAAGCGTTCACACGATCTTGCCTCAATAAAAGCGCCAACAATTAATTTATCGACAATTTTTAACGGTTCATGAGTACGAACATGGCTAATAAGCTGTTTTGCGTATGTGCCTGCACGAATGTTACTGTAATCAATGCCTCTGGCGGTCATGATTTGCAGCACTTGTTCAAAATGATGAAACTCTTCTTTGATTAAGCGCACCATTTTTATCATTAAATCGGCACTGTTTTTCATGGTCGTATTTGCCACTAACTCACTAGTGATGTCATTTTTTTTAATATCACGATTTAAAAATGCATCGACATCACGACCTTGGCTGTATACAAAGTCTTCATAAGGCTTTGCCCAGGTTACTAATACTTGGGCACTGTGTTTATCAATAGCATATTTTCGGATCATCATCATGGCCGTTTGTGCCGCTTTAAGCTCACAGTTGCAATGATCAATCAGTAAGGCTGTTAATTGCTCGGGTCGTTTAGCAAGCGATATCCAGCTGTCTGGCGTTTCACAGCCTAAAAACTGATTAATTGGCACGAGGAGTTGCTGCATGAAAGTCTGGATCCGAGTTAAACGTTGAATTTCATTTTACCGTTTTGATGATCTTTTCTGAAGCTGAAATCGTAATACAACTTGACGAAAGTCTATTTATGTTTAATAAATAGACTAAGCATTGAGAATTTAACCAAACATTAACACTTTAATTAATGTCGCCGTTAACCAATGTGTTCAATCTCCTTAAAGAGAACCTCTAGTTGGGATGAGGTGATAGCTTTGTAAAAGACAGTAGACAGTTTTTATGTTTAGCTTTTATCCGGTTTTTGCGAAGTGTAGTGAGCTGATTAAGGCGATTGATAATGAGCTGCAGTCAGCTCGTCTGTTGTTTGGCGAGCTAGGTCGAAAATGCTAAACAAGGATAACTATAATGGTACTAAATCACTTAATGGGGCTTTACACTCATCCAAAACAAGAGTGGCAAACAATTGAAAAAAATCACGAAGCACTGAAAAGTAGCTTAAGTCATGTTTTACTCATCGCGTTAATTCCTGCGGTATGTTCATATTTTGCCACTGCACACATTGGCTGGCACCCTGGCGCTGGTGAACCGCTATTTTTAACACCTAAAAGCGCGATGTTTATGTCTATTGGCATGTACTTTGGTTTAATCGTTGGCGTGCTGGCATTAGCTTATCTAGCATTTTGGATGGGTAGGACATTCGATGCAGATCCAACTTACACCCAAGCGTTAGAGCTTGCGGCGTATACCGCGACACCACTGTTCATGGTGGGGTTATCAGCTTTGTATCCCGTGCTTTGGTTTATTATGGTGGTGGGCTTAATTGGATTAGCATACTCGGTCTATCTACTGTACGCCGGGGTACCCATTATTATGAATATTCCTGAAGAAAAAGGCTTTATTTACGCAAGCTCAGTAGTCACGGCAGGATTGGTGTTGTTAGTTGCACTGATGGCTAGCAGTGTTATTTTATGGAGCGTAGGCTTTGGTCCAATGTTACAGTAGCTTTTAGTACAATAAAAAAGGCGCTTTGAGCGCCTTTTTTATTGGGTTATTTAACAGTAAACACTAAGAGAAAGTATCCCGCAGTGGCACGGTTAAATTAAAGACTAAGTGTTCAGCGCTTGAATCTTTATTGTCTGCACAGAAATAACCTTCACGTTCAAATTGGTAAGCTTTTTCAGCTTCAGCACTCACAAGACTTGGCTCAACTAAACCATTAACAATCACTAAAGACTGTGGGTTAATCACTTCATCTACGGTTTCAAATGCAGCAGGGTTTTCATTAGTAAATAAACGGTCATAAAGACGAAACTCAGCGGGTTTCGCTGTGCTGGCTTCAACCCAATGAATAACACCTTTCACTTTACGTCCATCAGCAGGGTTTTTACCTAGGGTATCTGCATCATACGTACAGTAAACTGTCGTTACATTACCGTCTGCATCTTTATCACAGCGTTCAGCTTTAATGATGTAAGCATTGCGTAAACGAACTTCTTTTCCTAATACAAGACGTTTAAAGTGTTTATTGGCTTCTTCTTTGAAGTCTTCAACATCAATAAATAACTCGCGGCCAAAAAACAGCTCACGTGTGCCCATAGCTTCATTATTTGGGTGGGCTGGCGCGATAATTTGTTCAGGTTGTGCATTAGGGTAATTTTCTATGACAACTTTAACAGGTCTTAACACAGCCATTGCACGAGGTGCATGCTCGTTTAATTCTTCACGAATACACGCATCTAACATGCCGACTTCAATCAAGTTTTCTTGTTTAGTGACACCAATACGCTGGCAAAATTCACGGATAGAAGCAGGCGTATAACCGCGACGACGTAAACCTGCGATGGTTGGCATACGTGGATCATCCCAGCCGTCGACCAATTGACGCGTAACCAAATCATTTAATTTACGCTTTGACATCAATGTGTATTCAAGATTCAAACGAGAAAATTCATATTGACGAGTACGATTAGGCGCTTGAAAATCGTCTAAATGATCTAACACCCAGTCGTATAAGCGACGGTTGTCTTGAAACTCTAGTGTACAAATTGAATGAGTAATATTTTCGATCGCATCCGAAATACAATGGGTGAAATCATACATCGGGTAGATACACCACTTATCACCGGTTTGGTGATGATGTGCAAAACGAATACGGTATATCACCGGATCACGCATACACATAAAGGGTGACGCCATATCAATCTTGGCACGAAGTGCACATTCACCCTCTTTGAAGTCACCTTTACGCATTTTTTCAAACAGTGCTAGGTTTTCTTCAGGGCTAGTGTCACGGTATGGGCTATTTTTACCCGGCTCTTTTAATGTGCCGCGGTACTCACGTGTTTGCTCGCCAGTAAGAAAACAAACATAAGCCAGGCCTTTAGTGATGAGCTCTACGGCATACTGATGCAGTTGGTCAAAATAATTTGATGAATAACGAATATCGCCAGACCATTGAAAACCTAACCAACGCACATCTTCCTGAATAGACTTAACATAGTTGATGTCTTCTTTTTCAGGGTTAGTATCGTCAAATCGTAAGTTACATTGACCTTGGTAATCTTTTGCAATACCAAAATTTAAGCAAATAGACTTAGCGTGTCCAATATGCAAAAAGCCGTTAGGTTCTGGCGGGAAACGAGTATGAACTTGGCTGTGCTTACCGCTACTTAGGTCTTCGTCTATGATATTACGAATGAAGTTACTAGGACGTACTTCGGTGTCCACATGACTCATGGAATTCCTCTTGGCACACAATGGCAATATGAATAAAAAACAGATGATCCTACAGATCTTGAGTAGTTACAACTACTAGTATCGAAAAAGTTAGTTAGATAAACAAAAAATGCCAAATAGCCTCAAACAAACTCACTCTATTAGCAAATATAAACAAAAACCCAGCAATGCTGGGTTTTAGAAGAGTCGTTCAGATCAACAAGGGTTATTCGGTAACAATACGGATCCCAGGAATAATCTGTTGAGCCTGTCTGCCTTTTTTACTTAACCACATGTAAAAAGCAACTAATGCCACCGCAAAAAAGCCAATCCAACTAGCCGACTGTAAAGGATGCTGACTGAACGTCGCACCTTGATAAATCACCGTGGCAGAACCGTATGCTAGAGAAAAAGTCCAAATTGCTGCAAATCGAGCCCACTTAGCGCCAAACTCATTGACTAATGCACCCATTGCAGCCACACACGGTGTATAAAGCAATATAAACAATAGATATGAAAAAGCGGCTAACTGGCTCTTAAAGCCACTCTGTAACGCGCTAAAGGTTGAGGTATCAACAGACAGCTCTGCAGCGGCTTCATCTAAGTCAGTAATACTCGCTATCGCAATAGATAATGGATCATCTGGCTCAATACCCAATAAATTTGTAGGGATTGTGGCTAGACCAACTTTAACGCTATCCCATATAGACAGCATTTCTTCTTCATCACCATCAGTGGTGCTATACAAACTGTTTAATGTGCCCACCACTGCTTCTTTGGCAAATATACCGGTAATGATCCCCACCGTTGCAGCCCAGTTATCCTGTTCAATGCCCATTGGTGCAAATAAAGGCGTAACCTGTTGGCTGGCAACACTCAATAGTGATTCTTTACTGTCTTCATGGCCAAAGGAGCCATCTGTACCAATTGCATTAACAAAGTTAAGCAAGGTAACAACAATAATAATGGTTTTGCCTGCGCCCATAATAAAGCTTTTGGTACGCTTTGTGGTGCGAGAAAACACCGCTTTGGTTTTAGGCATTTCATAACTTGGAAGTTCCATCACCACTGCGCTGCTTGTACCTGGCAATACTGTTTTACGTAATAGTAACCCAGTGCCAATTGCAGCAAAAATACCAATGATATACAGAAGGAACACTAAGTTTTGACCTGATTGCGGGAAAAACGCTGCCGCAAATAGCGCATACACGGGCAAACGAGCACTACAAGACATAAACGGGGCCATCATGCCTGTCACGATGCGTTCACGTTCACTGCCTAGGGTTCTGGTTGCCATAATAGCCGGTACTGAACAACCAAAGCCGACAATCATAGGTACGAAAGCTTTACCAGGTAAACCGATGCGACGCATTAAACCGTCGACCACAAATGCCGCTCGGGCCATGTAACCAGACGCTTCTAACACCGATAATGCTAAAAATAACGCCGCGACTACCGGAATAAACGTCGCAACAGTTTGGATACCTTGACCAACCCCGCCAGCTAAAATGGTCACTAACCAGTCAGGTGAGCCCATTGATGTTAATAACGCACCAAAGTGATCGACAAAAATTGCCCCTGCAGTGATATCAAAGAAATCAATAAATGAGTTACCCACGTTAATGCTGAATAAAAACATTAAGTACATAACGAACAGGAACACAGGAATACCCAATACCGGGTGTAGCACCACTTTGTCTAATCGATCAGAAGCACTGACGTGCTTTCCTTGATTAACTGAAGATTCAAATACTTTTTGTACAAAATCATATCGCGTGGTCGCGATCATAATCTCAATATCTTCACCATTTTGCTCTGCACGTTGAGCACATTGCTGTACGGTTTCATGTAGCTGCACTTCACTGGTACCGCAGGCATTACCATGACAGTTAGCTAATATAGATAAAGCTTGGCCACGACTAAGCGTTGGGAGGTCTTGGCTATCATTTTGGCTCTGTAACGCATTAATACTGGCTTCAATATCGTCAGAATATTGCAAGACTAAAGGTATTGTTGCCTCGTTGCTGTTTAATAAGGTCAATACGTCTGATTGTAATTGCTCAACATCAGCTTGATTACGAGAACTGATGGCAATAACAGGGCAACCTAAACGGCTGGACATATCTGCAACGTTAATATTGATGCCCAACTTTTTTGCTGCATCAATTTTATTAATCACAACAATAATTGGAATACCCAGCTCACGCAACTGAGTAGTCAGGTAAAGATGACGCTCTACGTTTGTGGCATCAACCAGGTTAATAATGGCATCAACTTGTTGAGTGGCTAAGTAGTTTTGAGCAATTTGTTCGTCTAAAGAACAATCACAACTGTTGCCGGCTGGCAATAAATCATAGATGCCGGGTAAATCGGTGAGAGATATTTCAACACCAGAATAATTAAATTTACCGGTTTTCTTTTCGACTGTGACGCCAGACCAGTTACCCACTTGTTGATTGGCGCCAGTTAGCGCATTAAAAAGGGTCGACTTACCCGCGTTTGGATTACCTACCGTGACGCAATGGAATTGTTTAGTCATTAGTTATTACTACCTCAATGATATCGGCTAAATCGCAACGCATACATAATTTACTGCCACGTAAATCTAATTCAACCCCAGATCCCATCGGTGCTCGGCGAATAAAAGAAAACTGCGTATTGGGTGTTATGCCCATTGATAACAACTTACGCTTTACGGTTTGCGGTAACGTTAATTGACCGATTTCAGAGATAATGGCGCGGTCACCTGCTTTTAGTTCACTCAGCTTCATGTAACATATACCTTCAACAACATTATTAACGTCTGAAATTTTATCTGAGCTTAGCCAGTGAAACTCAAATCTAGATCAAAGTTTTACCTGCTAACGAGAATAGTTTTCACTTGTATTACGTATTATGTGACAAATGCCCAATAGAATACAGTCCATAGAGCAAATATTTTTATTTTTTGAAATGTGTTAACTAAAAAGTTACACGCGTTGCGAAGTTAATAAACCGAAGTAACAATCGTCAAACCATTGCTGGTTGATGCAGGTATTTTGTCTTAACGTGCCCTCTTGTAGAAAGCCGACGTTTTCGAGCACTTTACGTGACGCCAGGTTTTCACTGGCACAAATGCCAAAAAATTTATGCATGTTATATTGTAAAGCTCCCCAATCAATAACAGCGCGTAAGCTTTCGGTGGCAAACCCCAAACCTTGTTGAGATGGTGCAATTAAATACCCTACTTCTGCGCGTTTTAGCAATAAATCATCACACCTAAAACCCATTAAACCTACGAATTGGTGGGTATCAAGACGCTCAATGACTAAGGATAGCCATTCACCAGACTCGAATGACCAAGGCTCAATGCGCTGAGCAAAAGTTATTTTAATATTGTCTTCACTGTCTACAGGGCGAATATATTGTTGTACTGAACTATCTAGATGCAGTGATAGAAAATCATCCCAGTCTGCCAAGGCTAAATGACGTAACACTACCTTGTCTGCATATAATATTGTTTGCATAATTAACCTGTATGCTCTGATAGTTAAACATCCATAAAAAATGGCAGCCTAGGCTGCCATTTCCTCAATTAATGCTTTACGCATTAACCACGACTGGTCACTTCAAGTAAGTGATAGCCAAATTGAGTTTTTACAGGGCCTTGTACAACGTTTAACGGCGCACTGAACACCACTTCATCAAACTCTTTAACCATCATACCTGGGCCAAATGACCCCAAGTCGCCGCCTTGCGCACCAGAAGGACAAGAAGAGTTTGCTTTAGCGACATCGGCAAAGTCAGCACCGGCTTGAATTTGTTGCTTTAACGATTCGCATTGCTCTTGCGTGCTAACGAGTAAATGTCTTGCTGTTGCTTGTACCATATAAGGGCTCCTAAAAAATATGTTCAATAAAAAATAACACTAACATAATGACACTAAGATGACATACTGCCTAAGACAGTTATTTAGCCAACTCAGCTTTTATCCAATTTGCAATTTTATCTTCCATGACAGCCATCGGTAACGAACCTGTCGTTAATAACTGATCGTGGAAACCTTTTAAATCAAACTTATCACCCAGGGCTTTTTCAGCATCAGCGCGTAATCGTAAAATGGTTAACTGACCCACTTTATACGACAAAGCTTGGCCGGGTATTGCCATGTAGCGCTCTACTTCGGCAACGATATCAGACTCAGCCATTGGTGAATTGTCTTTCATGTATTGAATAGCTTGCTCACGGCTCCACCCTTTAGCATGCAGACCTGTGTCGACCACTAAACGCATTGCACGCAACATTTCATCAGAAAGCTTACCAAAATATTGATACGGGTCATTAAATACACCCATTTCAATACCTAAATATTCGGCATACAAAGCCCAACCTTCTTCAAAAGCGGTATAGCCTTGAAAACGTTGAAACTGAGGAACATCAGTTAATTCTTGCTTAATCGCAATTTGAAAATGATGTCCCGGCGCCGCTTCATGCAACGACAGTGTTGTCATGCCCCATTTAGGCTGAGCTTTTAAATTATACGTATTAATATAGAAGATACCTGGACGAGAACCATCTACTGCAGGAGACTCGTATGAAGCCCCAGCAGCTGATTTTTCTCTAAAGGCTTCTACGGGCTTAACGATATAATCTGCTTTGGGCATGACATCGAAGTACTGAGGTAGTACTTCATTTATCTGATCTTTAATAGTCATATAACCATCAATCAGATCTTGTCTATCGGTAAAAAAATATTGCGGTTCAGAAGATAACGATGCAAAAAATGCCGTCAAATCACCTTTAAAGCCAACTTGCTCTCTGACTTTATCCATTTCAGATAAAATACGGGCAACTTCGGACAAACCAATTTGATGGATTTCATCTACTGGGAGTGTGGTTGTGGTATGGCTATTAGCAAGATGTTGGTACCAATCTTTACCATTTGGTAATCCCCACCAACCGTCAGATGCGCGTGATTTAGGTAAGTAAACTTGCTGAATATAATCACGTAACCCTTTCAAGGCAGGTAATAACTCAGCGTCGATAACCGTAGTATATTGTTGTGTAAGATTGGCTTTTTGCTCTGCAGTAAAACCATCAGGCAATAAATTGATTGGCGAATAAAATAGGCTATTTTGAGCCGAATCGACTAATTGAGCATCCAATTGAGGAATGATTCGTTCAACAAGTACTTTAGGCAGTACCACTTTACTGGCAATACCTTCATCCATACGTTGCTGGGCTAATTCAATCCACTGAATAAAGCCCCGTAACCGAGAGATCCAATGTTGATAATCTTCTACGGTTTTAAAAGGCTGTGCACTTTCACCAGTACCCAATTGAACCATGGTAAAAACGGTACTATAGAACTGATTAATAGGTAAAAAACGTTCTGGATACGTTTCACCAATAAGCTCCATGTTGCGATCATATACAAACATGTCATAGCTGAGCTTCAGGGCTGGAGATAATTGGCCAACATCGATTGACTTCGCCTCATCAAAATAACGGCTATTTAATTGGTGGCGTTGTGTTAAATATTGATCAGTTAATGCCCCACCAAATTGGTCGTTATAATCATTTACCCCAACAAAAGTTGCGTAAATAGGCTCTAGTTTCAGTTGCTCATTAAAAAAAGCATCAACCATAGCTAAGTATTGCTCGGAAGCGGTTTGTTCTATCGCTTCCGCTACGGGAGCTGGAGATGTATTGACAGACTCAGAAGTTTTAGCGCTATCAGAACACCCCTGAGTCGCTAATAATAGTGACACAGACAGTGCCAATAAAGTTTTATTCATTGTTATTATTCCTTAACACAGCACAAGCTCATTAACTATGAGTCGTCAGTACACATGCCTGACGTTAATCATTGGTAACAAACAGAAACCAAACCACGATGCTTATATTGTATCGATGCCAAGACATACATGAAACTAAACTTATTCAAATACACATAAATTAACAATTTAATATTTAACGCTTCAAAACCTATTGATAAAAAGCAATAAAAAAGCCCCTAAAAAGGGGCTTTTTTTACATGCTTAGAGCAGTTAAAGCGTGACGTTGTGAATACGCGCTTTTTCTTTAATATAAGAAATATAGCTTCTTGCACTACGTTCAGTCTTCTTATCATTGGCAGCGAGTACTGCACGGTTATAAGCTGACTTGTACTTTTTCAAACTTAAGTATGCTAAAGCTAGCTCAAACTGAGCTTCGCCTGGGTTGTCAATGCCTGCATCGAGCGCTTTTTTCAGCACTGGTATAGCATCATTGAACTTTTGATCTAAAGCTAAGATACGACCTTGCTTTAAGAACAAATCACCCTTGCCGCTAATCGCCGCAGCTTTACCGTAGTAAGTCGCCGCTTCTTTTAGCTCTTTAGCATTATGATAAAAACCAGCTAGAGTCGATAAGCTCTTCTCGTTTTCAGCAATTAGACCAGACTTCATGTGCTTTTCAAAAATCGTAGCCGCTTTATAAGGTGAACCCTTTTGCGCTAACAATTGAGCTAAACGAGTAATATTACCGTCTGTCTCTAAAAAGCCATTTTTATAAGCCAAATCATAAGTCGCTAATGATTTATCATAATCTTCAGTCATTAAGTAAAACTGAGCTAACTGAACCCATAGACGTTTATCGTCTTGGAACAAAGGCACCATAATTTCGAGAACTTTTACGGCATCTTTGTACTTTTTCTGGTTAAAGAAAGCAGTTAACTTCATCTGATACAAACCTTTATCAGGCGTTTCAGCTAAAGATAACCCTTTATCAGCTACTTGCAGTACTTTGTTCCACTCTTTTAACTCAGTATGGGCAATACCAATACGGCGATACATTTGAGCATCAGCCTTACAGGTAAAGTCCATCCATTTGTAATAGTATGGAATCGCTTCTTTAAATTTACGTTCTTGAAGTAATAAATCAGCATACAAACGCATTGTTGCAGCATGATCTGTTCCGCCAAGAATATCAGCATCGACAGCAGTCTTTAAATATTTGATTGCTGTACCCATCTGACCTTTTTCAGCGTAGAAGTTACCTAACATACGATCGACATAAGCTTTGTCGAAATCGTTTTTAGCATTAGCTTCAAGCAATATTGAAATCGCTTGGTCTAAATTACCTTCGGTGTACGCTTCAAAAGATTTTTGAACTTTTTTCGCTGCACTTTCGCCTACTGCACGAGATTGACGTTTATCAATTTCACACTTTTCAGCGGCGAATGCAGCACCAGACAACATTGTACTTGTACAGACAGAAAGTAATAACGCTGTAGCGATACTAGTAACTTTACGCATTATCTACCTCCCTTCTCTAAAGTAAAATCTAGTTGTACTGTCATGCCAGGTTGTCTTAATGGTTTACCATCAACAATTTTTGGCTTGTATTTCCACTTTTTCAATGCGCGAATCGCTTCACGATCGAATAAACGCTTAGGTTCTGCCTTGATAACCGATACATCATCAACACCACCTAGTTCGTTAATTGTAAAGGTAAGTTGAACCCAACCCTCTTTACCATCACGAGCTGCAGCAATTGGATACTGAGGCTCAATACGAACGATAGGCGTAGCATCACCATCACGGGTCATCATGTTGCCAAGCTTGAAACCTGTACTTGGACCACCAGCTTCAATCCCACCCATATTAAACGCCAAGTTGGTGTCAATATTAGATGATGAATCAGGCGGAGTAGTATCCGGCTTCGGCGGCTGCTCCGGTGGTGGAGGTGGCTTAGGTGTAACCCTTGGTTTTTTCTGTGCCTTCGAATCCTGTTTATCCATCGTAATTTCAATAACAGGGGTTTCCGCTGAGTCGCCGTTGCGCTGCGCACCGCCGCCGACTAGGAAAGCCATGAAAGCAAACAGCCCAAAAGTCACTGCAGCACCAATGATTATTGATACGAGTGCTCTTAGCATATTACTCATTCCCCGCTGATACTGAAATTTTGTCAATACCCGCAGCTTTCACGTTATCAAGGACTTTAACAACCAAACCATGCTGGGTGTCTTTGTCTGCTTGAATCAATACAGCTGCTTCTGGTGCTTCAGCTAACATACGCTCAACGTTAGCCGTTACACGTTCGATATCAACCTGACGGTTTTCCATCATAATGACGCCAGTTTTGCTGATGCCAATAAAGATGTTTGCCGATGGTTTAGACGTAGCCTGTGACGCTTTAGGCTTGTTGTAGTCTAAGCCAGATGGCTTAACAAACGATGTTGTTACAATAAAGAAGATCAGCATGATAAACACGATGTCTAGCATCGGGGTCATATCAATTTGAGCTTCCTCTTCCATACTGGAATGCTTCTTACGTGCCATGTTCAATCTCTCTCTAGTGGTGAGGCATGCTGTCTTTTAGCTTTTCTAAACTGATTCTCATTTTTGAGTCTAAACGAGTGCTAAAGAAAACACCCGATAGCGCTGCAACCATTCCTGCCATAGTCGGCATTGTGGCCATAGAGATACCAGCGGCCATTAAACGAGCATTACTCGTCCCCTGGACTGCCATCACATCGAATACTGAAATCATACCGGTTACGGTACCTAATAAACCAATCATTGGACAAATGGCTACTAGGGTTTTGATTAACAGCATACGTGCATTCAAATCTTGCTTCGCTTGGGATACCCAAGCTTCACGGATACGGTGAGCATGCCAAGAAGTTGTTTCTTCTCTTGCTTCCCATGAGGCGATTACCGCTTGATGTTGTTTTGGTGATATCCAATTTAGATACCAATAACGCTCAAGCATTAACACCCACATTAGGAATAGCACTGCTGCAACCAACCAGAGGACATCGCCTCCGGAGGCCATGAAGCCCCTGACGGAATCCCATACGTCCATCAGGATTAGCATCATTAGTCAGCCCTCTTCTCAGCATGTTCTGCAATAATACCAGCACTTTGCTCTTCAAGAACTTGAACGATAGACTTGCTACGAGCAACAACTACAGCGTGTAATAACATTAACGGTAGAGCGGCGATTAGACCTTGAACCGTTGTGATAAGCGCCATAGAAATACCACCAGCCATCAATTTAGGGTCACCAGTACCGAATAACTGAATTGATTGGAAGGTTGCGATCATACCAGTAACAGTACCTAATAGACCCATCATAGGCGCGATAGCAGCGATAACTTTAATGATTGAAATACGAGCTTCTAAAGCTGGTGTTTCTTTTAAAATAGCTTCGTCAAGTTTTAACTCTAATGTTTCAACATCAACATCTTTGTTTGACTGATACACTTTTAAAATGCGACCTAGAGCATTATTGCCTGGGTTATCGATGTTCTTACGCTGACTATTCACTTTACCGCCAATAACAGTAAGTGTAACTAGACGCTCAAGGGCAATTAATGCACCTAAGGCAAGTAGAGCCAAAATAATATAACCAATAGTACCACCGGCTTCTAAACGGTCTTCAAGGCTAGCCTTGTTAGTGAAGATGTTTAGTAGTACACCGCGTGCTGGGTCAATATAGAAAGGAGCTGTACCTGATGTGGTATTTTCCCATGAACCAACTGCACTGACTTGATAGCCTTCAGGTTGCTGTGATAATTGCTGGATCAAACCTAATTCTGGCTTGTAAACAACATATTTACCTTCAGCCGTTAAGTTAAAAGGACCTACACGGTGAATAGAAGTATTCACAACGTTACCGTCGATAGCAGTAACCGCGCCGTCAAACTTAACAACTTTACCAGACTGAACCATTTCAAATAATTGAGCTTCCCAGAATTGTTCTAGTTCTTCAATTTTTGGTAATGATTTACGTGCACCTAAGTCAGCAATGAAAGCATCACGACCAGGGAATTGCGCACTGATGTTAGATGCAGCAATTTTACCAGCGAAATCGCCTGCTTCACCTTTAACAACACCAAACATTTCACCCAAGTCACCTTGAGCAGTTTTTAAGTCTTCTTCTAACTGAGCAATTTTACGCTCGTTGTCTAAGAAAGCTTGGTTTAAATCTTTACCACGTTGTTTCTCTGCAGCTAAAGCGTCTTTTTCACGCTTAAGTAGAGCAGCTTTATCGCCACGTTCTGCTTGGAATTCTCTCTCGCGCTTAGCGTTAGTTTGGCCTTCGTTAGCACGATCAACTTTAACTTGTTGTAGCAGTTGGTCGATAGTTTTTGGTGCATCAGCAGCAGAAACCATACCAGCTGTTAAAGAGAAAGTTGCAGCCACTAGCGCTGATGTAATTAACTTCTTCATTATTGTGCAGTCTCCGCAGCAGGAATTGGTAATGCGAATAGGTCTAGAGCGCCTTGCTTACGAGCAATGCGAATACCTTTAGTAATATCGCGTAAGTAGCTGTCTTCTAACTTGTTCCAAGTTTTAGCGTCAGCGTCATACATCCATGCTGTTTTCTGATCTAAGCTTTGTGCGTAAAGTGCAACACGACCAAGGTTAAAGAAGTCAACTAACACTTCTTTGCCGTCTAAGCTTAATTTACCAGTGTGAACTGCAACGAAACTACCGTATTCACGCTCAATGCTATAAGCATCAAGGATTAGACGGTATTTTTCAGCAAGAGTAACCTCTGCAGTGTTAAGAATGCTCTTTAGATTTTCAACACGTTCTTTACGAACTTCTGAGTTGAATGGAAGATCTAGATTAACAAACTGATCTAGCGCCTCAACCATTTTGAACATTAATGGAACAACACCTTGACGTAATTTATCAACACCATTGATGTCGGTTTGAATTGAATCAAGTGTTTTTTGTTGATCAGCTACCAAGCCTGCAACGTAATCATTATAAGATTTTAATGACTCACGCTCATCAGCGACGCTGCCATACTCAAAAAGCATGTCTTGTGCTTGGTCAAAATATTTGTCGACTTTCTGTTGTGACGCAGCAGAAGCAGCATGAAGACTGCTATCAGCTTTTTGAACGTCAGCTAGAGGACCTGCAACAACGAAGTTGCTACCAGCTAAAGCCAGTGCGCCAACAAGTGCAGTAGCGATTTTTGTTCTATTGCTTACCTTGGACATAGTTCCCAACCAATTTGAAGTGAATTAAAAAGTTTTACTTTGAGGCAAATAACGAATGATAAAAATTTGTTATCAATGTTAATTCAACTAAGTGTGTCTTTTTCTTGTGATTGTTAGTTTTTCTTCCCTTTTCTACGCCAGCTAAGGCGCAGACCCGTTGGCATCATTTCACAAAATGTTGACCTGTGTCAACATTTGCAAAGCGTAAAAACTAGTGGAAAGAGCAGTTAAATAGATGAATGTAAACGAAAGGTGAATAAATATACATCTTCAACATAAATTTGTAGTAAATCTATGATACCTAAAAAAGGTCAACGATGTTAAATCATTGACTTAAAGCAAAAAAAATACCAATTTTAATCGCTAGCTATATCTAAACTTCACAATTTTCAATTTTTCTGGCATCTAAATACCAGCCTAAAATTTCTTTTTGCTCATTTTTAAGCACTTTTATCTCGTTTATTTCCAATAGATTCTGTTTAAAAATACCAATGAATCTAGCTAATTTATCTTCATCAAAAGAGGCATTAACTAACTCAGTTAATCTAAGCTTTAACGTATCCATCTGTAATTTAATGAATTCAATAAATTGTTGCTTTTTTGCTAATGGCCAAAATATCCCTTCTTTAAAAAACTGCGCAATAAACATCATTAACTGACTATCTTGTGCAGATAGCTCATCATAGTTAACTAAATCTTTAATCGCCTGATTAATTTTCACTCGAATACTTTCACACTTAGGATCTTGTTTTATTCTTGCGATATCGTTAGCAGAAGTCATACTTCCCATCGCGATGGCAATTTCTCGTAAATATTCGACAAGGTCACTTGCCTGAGGGAGTTCAATCAATCTTAATATTTTTTTATTTCGATTCAAGATCATTGAATTTCCATGATGAAACACTATCGAGAATTGACCATCTCGCTTAAGTACTCTAGACGCTTCTTTTAGTGACGATTCTATACTGGAATATTCAAACCCAAACTGCGACATGTAAAGATCAATTGACTCATTCTCAAAAGGTAACGTTTCGCAGGCTGTATTGGATATCAATTCGATTTCAATTGTCGAATTTTCACTCTTAGTATTTTCAGATAATTGCACTTCAGCAAGATCAACACCATACACCTTGCCGACTTTGGCACTGTTGCTTAATGATTCTCTTAATAATAAAGGAACAGAACCGTTACCCGAGCCGACATCAACTGCTACAAAATCAGTTTGTAAACTACTGAAGGTAGGCTCCCAAACAGACTGCAAAATGCCTTCATAATTACCTGATAATGCATCACCAAATGATGTTGTATGGCCTTGTCGCCAATACTCACTCCAATGATTACTCATATGAATCTCTCTATTACGCATACGTTTTGAATGTTTAATGAAATAAAAAGGCTCCCGAAGGAGCCTTATTAGTCTAAATAACTAGCAAATGGTGACTAGTGTTTAGAACTTTAGAGTATAACTTGCACGGTATTCACGACCGTAGTTGTTATATAGATCAGTATTTGTGAACTGACCGGTAGAAGTTAATACAGGATCTTCGTCTGTTAGGTTGTTAATACCTAATAATACTGAACCATAGTTACCAGCATCATATACATAGCTTAAGTTATGAATTAACCATGAATCTAGGTGACCTGTGTCATCAGTTTCATAAGTAGAGCCAGTATAGTTGATGTTCCATGATAGGCTATGATCACCTAACATGTAGTTAGTGGTAAAGTTAGACTTGTAGTCTGGAGCACCGTTCCAACCAGAAATATCTTCTGCAGCCTGTCCACCTTCAACTTCTTGAATGTAGTCAAGAACGAAGCTGTTAGTCCAGTTAAAGCCGATATCACCAATTGATGTTTCAAACTTAGCGTTTAATGCAACGTCAATACCTGTGATTTCTAACTTATCACTATTACCATAACCGGTACCAACTTCAAGCGCACGACCAAGTGTACCGTCAGTAGTAGGTGCACGTTCTACATAGAAAGTATCTGTAGTATCAAGCGTACCTGCAGCAATACCGCGCATTACGTTTGTAATTGAACGCTGACTGATTACGTCATCAATGTTTAAGTTGAAGTAATCGACCTTAATACCGATATCATCAACGATGTCCCAAGCAACACCTAAGTTAATATACTCTGATGTTTCAGGACCCAAATCACTATTAGCACTGATAAAGGTATCGTATTGCTTCTCAGCACAATCCGCATCGGCTACGCCAGTTGCAGTACAGAATGGATAATCAGTTCCGTCTTCGGCACTGAATGTCGTCGCTGCATAGAGTTGACTTAAAGAAGGTGCACGGAACGCTTCAGAGTAAGAAGCACGTACAACTACGTTTTCAAGCGCTTGCCAACGAATAGATGCTTTAGGAGCAACGTTATCACCAAAGTCACTGTAGTCATCGTAACGAGCTGCAAGGTTTAATTCGATATCGTCAGTTAATGGTAATACTGCTTCATAGAACATAGCCCATACTTGGCGGTCGCCACCAGCTGAGTTACCCGCACTACCACCGATTAGACCGGCTTCAGATTGCGCGTCGTATACTTCGCTGAACTGCTGGTCAAAGTATTCCATACCAATGTAATGCGCTACAGCACCACCAGGTAAGTCGAATGCATCAAAACCAAGTCCTGCACTGTACTGGTCAAATGTTGCTTTACCAGTAGTAAGTGTTGTGGCTTTCATGTTGTTGATGCCAGCTTCAGAGCCTAAATCTATATCATTTGCTTGGTTGTAAGCAAGACCAGAATAGCTTAAGTAGTACTGACCCACTGACTTGTTGTCAGCGATATTGTGGTGATAATAAACTTCCCATTCAGCGTCATTTAATGCACTGATAGTACCGCGTAAACCGGTTAAGTAATCTTGGTTATAATCGTCTACGTAACCATCACGCGTACCGATGCCTACCCAACGGAAATAACCTGTAGTTTCTTCACCAAATGGGTTATTTGGGTTATCAGCTGCCATGTTATTCCATGCTGCAGCAGGTGGTGCGTAACGACCGAAAGAACTGTTCTGAGTTACCATAACACGACCAAACCATTCAACATCTTCAGCAACTTCATAGTTAGCGTCAACATAAACGGTGTTACGGTCAATAGAAGCTTTGTTGTATGACACGTTAGCGAACGCATACATACAGTAAGTTGATCCTGGGCTCCAATCGTTGTCAGCAGCAACGGTTTGGAAAACATTAGAGCCATATTCAGCTTCTAAATCATCACATAAAAGTGATGCTTGTGCAGTAGAGAAATCTGGAGCTGCTACTGTAGCACCATAAATACTCCAACCAGCAGTTTCATCGTAAGCTTGGATTTCGCCATCACCGTTGAAGTCAGTCATTCTTGCTGCAGTGTAAGAACGGTCTCCGTCAGAGATGCCTTGACGATCTTGATGGTCAAATGCAAAAGTAATGTTACCTTTGTCCATTTGATAACCGGCAACGACTGAGAACTCTTTACTGGTTAAACCGCCATCTTGGTCACGTGAACCGCCACCAACATTGAATTCAATACCTTGGTAGTTCTTTTTCATGATGATGTTTACAACACCAGCAATCGCGTCAGAACCATAAGTAGAAGATGCGCCATCAGTTAAGATGTCGATACGTTCAACTGCAGCCATTGGAATAGCGTTTAAGTTAGCTGATGCACCACCAAGTGTTGGTGAACCAGGAAAACGCTTACCGTCAATCAATACTAGAGTACGGCTTGAGCCTGCACCACGTAGGTTAATTGTCGCTTGTGATTGTGCTGAACTACCTGAACGCTCAGAGAACGAACCGAAAGAGTTTAAGTTACTGTTACGAAGAGCATCAGCAACTGTAAAGTTACCTTCCATCTTCATATCTTCAGTAGTGATGGTCGTAATTGGAGAAGCACCTTCTAGGTCAGAACGCTTAATACGCGAACCAGTAACCTCAATACGTTCTACTTTTGCGCCATCTTCATCAGCAGCAAAAACTGCTGGTGCAGCAAATGCTGTTGCTGCAGCACCACTGATCAGTGCTAAGCGCACCGATTTAGCTAATACGTTCTTATGCATTGTCTATCTCCCTGGACTTTTATATCTTTCTTATAATACTAACAACCTTTTTAGGTGCTAGTTCTATGAGGGAATGCAACAGAAATCATCACAACCGCTCATTTACGTATGCAATAAAATCACATTTGATACAACTAATCAACAATTGAAGTGCCGTAAGCGCAAAAGTTAATCAAATGTGAACTCGCTTCCTGTTAACTAAAATGGACACTCAAGGCTAAATTCATTTAAAAGCATAGCCTTATAGAACTTTCGTTTTATTTCAGTGAATTTTGGATGTTGAAAATAAAAAACTTAACATCCTGTTTTGCAGAATGATTCTTTATGCTAGGGCAGGTTTTCATTCGGTGTTGCTATGAATAAAAATTTAACATTTATAACAACAGGGTTTGTGGTTAAATTGTTAACTTTAACACTTTTGATAGGTAAAAATAGAGATTGAGGCGTTTATAGACGGTCATAATAGCCCAATATTGATGTTAACTAGTAGGGTTTGAAAGCAATGAATATGGCAAGACATTTGTGGCATTGACAGGCATTTCGAAGGTGTATTACTAAGCATAGAATTAATCTTATGCTGCTATATTTTATTGGATCGTGCGCCATTATTAAGCTTCATATTAACGTGAGCTGATCATTGACTAGGGCATCAAATCGTTGCCCACACAACTGTAAAATAGGTTCCGCAATCGGCTGAATTTGTTTACTGATGTAATATTCGTAATCGATATTGTTTGGATGTGTTTCAACAGCTTGAGCCCCAGTTGTTGTCATTAAATATCTAATTTGATAACCCCTTCTTGTTGCTTTGTTTGTGCCCTCTATTTGTGCCAATTGCTTAGCGGCTTTGACATGGGGAGATGATTTAGCTGTGTAGTCCTCAGCATGACGACGCAAACGCTTTTTAAAAATAAGCTCGGAGTCTCTTTCACCTTTTTTTAGCGCATCTAACTCTTGACGAAGGTAATCGATAACATCCTCACCGTTGAAAAACATCTCGTATAAGTCAAATTGCATCTTACGGGCGATAGGGCTCCAATCACTTCTCACCTGCTCCATGCCTTTAAATGTCAATTTGAGCTTATTGTCCGCCCCTAATGAGGCACCAACATAACGTTTTTTGCTGCCTTCTTCAGACCCTCTTAACGTCGGCATAATAAATTGATCAAAGTGAGTTTCAAATTCTAACTCTAGGTAACTGTTTAATTGATATTCAGTCTCACACCAATCATGCCAGCGTGTTGTTATGTTGGTTGCGAGTTGTAACCCCAAGGCGTTGATGTCTGTTATGCCATGATTAGCGCCAAGCCAAACAAAAGTGGAGTCTGTATCACCATAGATAACTTGATAACCAGATTCTTCTATCCATTGCTTGGTCAATTTCATAATTTGATGACCGCGCATGGTAATTGAACTGGCTAACTTTGCATCATGGAATACACACCCTTTTGAGCCCAATACTCCGTATAAAGAGTTCATGATAATTTTTATCGCTTGCGATAACGGCGCATTTTTTTCTATTTTTGCCATTTCTCTTTGCGCAGCTAGGCTGGCAACTAAACCGGGTAAAATTGCGTTATCTCGCGCAAAATAAGCCCCCAAATAACCTGGCACGGTTGAAGTATTATCAGCTTGTTCGGCCAAGCGTAAGCCTTCAACTAATCCTTTGGGGTCAATTAAAAAAGTCCGAATTATTGATGGGTACAAACTTTTAAAATCTAAAACTAATACATCGTTGTAATGACCAGGGATAGATGACATGACGTAACCGCCAGGACTCTCTAAACCTTGACTGGCAGGATGTGCTGGAGCAACAAACCCATTGCGATGTAAGTGAGGTAAATATAAATGATAAAATGCAGCGATTGATGCACCGACACGGCCAAATTCTAAACCCGTCAATTTTGCTCGTTCAATCGCAAAGTCAATCAACTGGGTTTTTTCAAAAATATCCCACACTAAACGGCTATCGGTGATGTTATAAAATGCTAGCGCATTTTTATCGGTGTGAAATAACGTGGTAATTTCTTGGCCGCGATTCTCGACATGGTCAATGGCCTTACCTTCATCGAGCAGATGCCTTGATACATACTCTAATGAAAAACTATCAAATTGATAAAATGCCGCTTTTAACCAATCAATGCCGTCAAGCACCACGCGTCCGGGTAATGAGAGTGTTTCTGGCCTAAATTTATCGGCCACCTTCCAACTTAACTCTGTACCACCTCTACCAATTAAGAGTGGTATATGGTGCAAAATACAACGCCGGTACAATAATGCTAAATCAAAAGTGACCACAGCCCAACCAATAATAATGTCAGGGTCGTATTGCTCAAACCAGGCAATCAGGTGATGGATAAGTTCTACCTCATTTTTTACCCACACAATAAAATCATGGCTATCACTTTGCGGCTCGCCAACCATAAACACACATTGGTATTGCTCGCCATATAACCCAACTGAATAGAGTTCGCCATCAAAGCTGCATTCAAAATCTAATGATATTACGCTTAACGTAATATCATTATCAGTCTTTTCTACGACAGGTTTGCGCGCGCGTTCAAGTAACATTAATGGCAAAGCGCTATCATGGCTTGTACTAAGGTATTCTCCGGCGCATTCAATATCGAGGGCGATAAACCGCTCTATAAGGTAGCGTTGTTCAGGCCTAATATCTGCCTCAAATAATGTGATACCACTATCATTAGCAACCCGGATTAATCCTTTCAATTGACTGTTCGATTTTAAATACAGTGCACAGACAGGTTCATGCGCAAAACTGGTTAACCCAATAGATTCTGCCTTCAACGCAAAATCGACTTTACTGGTTAAGATATTCACATCTTGCTGACGACAAAAACAAATCACCTCAGTGTGATGCAACTCAACTAAAATTGGCCCATTTGCCGTTTTTAAATAATATTGCAACACCAACTGCCCTTGCCGGTATATCGCATGGCGAGTCAATACTCTGCCCATCACTCGTGGCAATGCAGACATGCTTTGACGAGCATGGGTGTAACGTTCTAATTGCGGCTGTAAATGTTTCAATGTTATTTATTACTTCGTAGCATGCTAATTCACTGTTATTATGTACAGCATAATTCAGACCACGCAGAAATCATACTTCTATGCTACCGGATACGATAAAAAGTCAAATTCGCACCATTTATAAAGAAATTGCTAATGCTATGCCGCAATTTCGTTCTCGTCGCGAACAAAACTACATGGTAGCTGAAATCTCAAAAACCTTAGCGGGAGAGTATGACAAAGATCGACGAATTATTGTAGTTGAAGCTGGCACCGGGATTGGTAAGTCGCTGTCGTACATTCTTGGCACCATTCCATTAGCATTAGCCAGTAAGAAAAAGGTCTGTATTGCTACCGCAACGGTGGCACTACAAGAACAGTTACTCCACAAAGATTTGCCGTTTTTTTTACAACAAGCTGGAGTTGACTTTAAATTTGGCTTAGTAAAAGGTAGGCAACGTTATGTATGTTTAGCTAAACTTGAAGCAATGCTCGGCACGCAAGACAGCTCGCAAATGGCTATGTGGCAAACCAAACCCGACCAAAGCCAAATTAATGAACTGCAAAAACTGCATCAAGATTTTCATCAAAAACGTTGGAACGGTGAAATAGATACCCTACAACATCCTATTCCTGACTTTTTATGGCAACAAATTTGTTGCGACAAACACAGCTGTCATCGACAAGTGTCAGCGCATCACAACTGCCCATTTCATAAAGCTCGTGAAGATGTTGACACCTGGGATGTGCTGATTGCCAACCATAGCTTGTTATTTGCAGACTTAGAATTAGGCGGCGGAGTCATATTACCCGAGCCAGAAGACATGTTTTATGTCATCGATGAAGCGCATCACTTACCGATTGTGGCAAGGGATTTTTCTAGCGCTCAAGCAACATTACGCGGGGCGTGTGATTGGTTAGAAAAAGCCTCAAAAACCTGCTCCAAGCTGCAAAACCAATTAAAGACGAATAATATTATTGCCCCAGTGCAAGCCATGCTTGATCACACAACTGACTTAACTAATTTATTGACTCAAGTCGCGCACTATTGCGACACCCAGCCACAATTATTTGCCAATCCTGAAAGCCGGCTACGCTTCGAGCACGGGCAATTACCACAAGCACTACTCATTCAGGCAGAAAACCTTGCTACGGCATCTGGCGCTGCTGTTAAACAGTTTAATAAAGTGGTATCGGTGCTCAGTGAGGCAATAAAAGACGGTGAAGTGCCTAAGCATCAATCTGAAGGGTTATTGTCTGAAACAGGCTTTATTTTACAACGCTTAGATAATTTGCATAAGCTGTGGAAAATGATGGCCAAAGAAGACAGTAAAAAAGGTGCTCCAATGGCACGCTGGGCAGAGCTAATAACCGGAAAGCAACAGGATTACTTATTTTGCTCATCGCCCATCGAAGTCGGTTTTATGCTCGAGTCTATGTTATGGCAAAAAGCCGCTGGCGTTGTCTTGTGTAGCGCAACATTACGAGCACTAAACAACTTTAACCATTTTGCTCATCAAGTCGGATTAGGCATTAATGATGGCACACGTTTTTTAGCCCTGTTGTCGCCATTTGATTACGAAAATAATGCCACGCTGTTTATTCCGCAAATGGTTACTGAGCCTACCGATGACAACTACACCGCCGAGATCGCTGAGCATATTGTTGCATTAGTCGATGGCGAAATGGCCACACTAGTATTATTTGCATCTTACTGGCAAATGGAAAAAGTGGTCGATTTGGTCGAGGGCAAAATAGCCAAAGATCAGTTATTTGTTCAAGGTGACATTCCAAGGCAGCAGATTTTAGAAAAACATAAGCAGCGTTGTGACGATGGTTTACCCAGTATTATATTCGGTACCGGCAGCTTCTCTGAAGGTCTGGATTTACCGGGCGACTATTTAACCAACCTTATTATCACAAAGCTGCCCTTTGCAGTACCGACATCACCGGTGGAACAAGCACATGCAGAATACGTCAAAGTAAAAGGTGGTAATCCCTTTTTACAGCTGACAATTCCAGACGCATCGCGTAAATTAGTCCAGAGTTGTGGTCGCTTGCTGCGTAAAGAGCAAGATTACGGACGAGTGACGATTTTAGACCGCCGCCTAGTGACCAAACGTTATGGCAAATCATTGATTGATGCCCTTCCCCCTTTTAGACGTGTTATTGAATAGGTATTGAGTTGGATTTATTATTAGACCCTAGCCATTGGGCAGTTTTAGCGGTCATCGGGATTATTGCAGGTTTTATTGATGCCATAGTGGGTGGTGGTGGTTTATTGTCGATACCAGCATTGCTAACTGTGGGCATTCCACCTCATTTAGCCTTAGGCACTAATAAGTTAGCGGCATGTTTTGGCTCGTTAACTTCCAGTTTTACCTTCTACAAACAGCAATTATTTAACCCTGTATTATGGAAAGCCAGTTTTTTTGCCACCCTTGTAGGCTCTGTCTCTGGATGTATTCTGGTTTTCCTCATTGACCCTACCTGGCTAGACAAAATTTTGCCGCTATTAATTATCGGCATTGCCATTTATACCTTATTCAGTCCCAAGGCCATGGGTGATAATAATGTCAGCCTCCCCATTGAACCTTCGTCTACTGGTAAACAAATCTCGCAAGGTTTTATACTCGGCAGTTATGATGGCTTTGCCGGGCCAGGTATTGGGGCATTTTGGACCGTATCATCAGTGTCAATTCACAAACTCCCTTTGTTGCACAGCTGTGGCTTAGCAAGGGTGATGACCTCTGTGAGTAATGTGACTGCGTTAATTATATTTGCCTCCATGGGTCAAGTGCAGTGGATGTTAGGCCTGTGGATGGGTGTGTGCATGATGGCCGGCTCTTATATTGGCGCGCGTAGCGCTATTCGCTTTGGTATTCCTTTTATTAAACCTATTTTTATCATTATGGTATTGTCGATAGCGGTCCACCTAACTTGGAGTGCTTGGGGATGAACACCCAACAATTGGTTTCAATGTTAAAGCAGCAGCTCACTCAACTTGAGCAAGACGCACTTATGCATGACCAAAACCTAGCTCCAAATCAGCGGCAAACCTTGCAACAAACCGAACGATTTAACAGCCAGTTGTTTGCGCAACAAGGTGGCTTACTGAGCCCATGTATTTCACAACTTCGCCAAGACATTCAAAAGTTAGAAAAACAATTATCACTTAAGCTGAGTGGTCCTGTTATTCAACTCAGTTGCGATCGCATACAAGACCGCTTTATCGCACTTAAAAGAGCCTTGCTCACCACCGACATTAATTTAAAAGCCGAAGCACAACGTAAAGCCAGTAATCGGGCGCGTTATGCAAAAAAACAACAGCAAGCGGTGCAAGACAGTGGATTTGGTTGGATAGCCAGTAATGTGATGCAAAACAGTCATCAGCTATATGCTGAACTGAACAAACATCTCAACTGGGCGAAAAAAATTGAGCAAAAAATACAACAAATGGAAGCAAATCTTGAATTCTGTCATAGTGATGACAAAATTCAATTGCAAAATGACATCCTTTTGATGCATCGTCGCTTAGGAAAATGTAAACAAGCAACAAGTTATATTGAAGAGCGCATTCAATTATTTGAACGTCCTCGCCAAAGTTACCCTCGTTAAGGAGCAACAATGAAATCTGTATTCACCACTAGTGCGCTGTTAGCATTTTTAACTTCATCATCAGTATTTGCAGCTAATTTAACTATTCCCATGTCTTTTGAATATTTAGCTCTTGATGGAGAAGCCATTGAAACGAGTATGTTTAAACATCAATCAGATTTAACACTCACCAATGGCACTCATAAAATCGCCATTCGTTACCACGACGTCATCGATGACTCGTTTAGTGACAGCCAAACATTTGTTAAATCAACGCCCTTTATTGTGACACTAACGGTAGACGGTGATTATCAATACAGTCTAAAACCGGCTAATGGTGATGTCATCAAAAAGCCAAAAGCCTTTGCTAAAGCGCCACAGGTCGAAGTGAGCCGTCAAGACAACGGCTCTGTTTCTTATAGTGTTGAGCAAACAAATTTTACTGAAGAGTCGTTTATCACAAGCTTGTTCAAAACCAATAAACAACAAGATTTTGAAAGCTTATCCGCCTCCGCGACGAGCGATGGTGACACCATTGTCACCCAGGCCCCCGCTAAACCAGACATCGCTGTTGCAACCAATATGGCACCAGAGGTAGTTGCAACCTCAGTCACAACCAAAGTACCTGCAGGTAAAGCAACAACCCCTGCACAAGCTGAGCAAATGTTGCAATACTGGTGGTTACAAGCCGATGAAAAAACACGTAAAGAATTTATGGGTTGGGCCATTAAGCAACTTTAAATGTTAACTGCCATCCCCTTTGTGTATCACGCCAGCTATTCTCAGCTGGCGTTACCTCGCACCCATCGATTTCCAACGACAAAATATCAGTTGTTATATGAATATGCACTTGAGCAACAACTACTGCATAAATCAGCACAGCATATTCCTGCCCCCATCAACATCGAAACACTTTACACTGTGCATTGCCCGCAATATGTTGACCAATTCCTCAACGGATTGCTCGAATACAAAGCACAACGCCGTATTGGATTTCCCTGGAGCGATTATCTTGTCACCCGCACCTTACATGCCGTCAATGGCACAGTATTATGCAGCCAATTAGCATTAGAATATGGTTTTGCAGTGCATTTAACCGGGGGCTATCATCATGCTCATCATGATTTTGGCAGCGGGTTTTGTGTCTTTAACGATTTAATCATAGCGGCAAAGTTAACCATCGATAGTGGCAAAGCAGATAAAGTACTGATATTTGATTGCGACGTACATCAAGGAGACGGCACCGCGACATTAGCTCAGCGGTATCCCGATATTATTAGCTGCTCAATCCACTGCGCGCAAAATTTTCCCTCACGCAAGCAACACTCAGATCATGATATTGATTTAAACAAAGGCTGCAGTGACCAGGAATACCTCGAACATGTTCAGCAAATCCTGCCCTACCTTATTCGATTGCATCAACCTGATCTTATTATTTATGATGCCGGAGTAGATATTCATCAGGATGACGATTTAGGTTACTTCAATATTTCTAGTCAGGGTATTTTAGCCAGAGATACCCAAGTGATATCAATAGCCAAAAGCCACAACATCCCCCTTGCAGCAGTCATTGGTGGAGGCTATAGTCGTAATGAAGCCGAGTTAACTCATAGGCATAGCCAATTACTCGTTGCAGCAAATGAGTTATGGTTAAGCAAAAGCGACTCATCAACCGAGCTCGTGTAGCAAAACTTACACGTAAAGCATTCGACATAGACGTCGACAACACACTGATCTCAATGGAGCATATAATGCACTTAGATATTCGTAACTACTATGAAGTTCTATTAATGGAAATACTGAGAGATGAAGGCTTAATGGAAGAGCTGCCTGAAGAATACCTAGCCGATTTATGCTGCGTCACGCTCAACCAATTACCCGTGCGTTACATCCGCCACTTGGTCGACACGTATTTTTTTGAAAATTATCAAGAATTGCACATGATGAAAACAGAGATTTACGATGCGCTTGAAAAGTCTCGTCAATTTCTTAAAGCCAACTTACAAAAACGCTTAAAAGAAGAAGCGGAAATGGCGGCGGCGCAGCAAATTTAGAGATAATTATTCGAGGGTATAGGTAATTTGCAGCCCTTTTAGGCAAAAAATCAAAGATAAATGAATTAGTGAAAATGATGTGGGGAACAAATTTGGAGGCTCCCCTAGAGCCGACACCCCGGCACACGAGTCGCTTGCTGCGGTTGCTCCCTTCCGGGCCTGGCCGAGTTCACAAGTTATCATTGCGGGGGGACCCTAGGGTCACCATTGACTTCTGATTAACAAAGCTTGTTCTTCAGAACGAGGCGATTATCCCCTAACCTTTTAGCATGATCAAGCCTTTATCCTGATAACTGTGTAATCACTTGCTTAGTTGCACAATACTTATGCAAATCCCAACTAATATCCGTGGCCTCAACACGCTTAATTGAATCCATGACACTATTTGGCTGTTATGGTTATTTGCCATCAAGTTTATCAGCTCAATGATAGACTCATCGAATTCCCCTCAAGTTATGCCCATAATTTATGTTTTGAATGTATATCGCCATTACTCCCAAAGTAATAGTCAGATCTTAGTCACAACTCTGCACTTATTTCGATGAGTAACTCGCAAAGGTTAGCTAATATGAAAATTGAATAAAATCCGCACACTGTTAACCCTTAGTGAATTGCGCGATAACTAAAAAATGCAGGGAATAGATGATGAAAACAATTACCGTTCGTCCCGTAACAAAAGCGGTGCTAAGTGCAGGGCTGATTGCCTTGGCACTATCGGGCTGTGGAGGCAGCGATGGTGCTAATGGTGAAGATGGCCCAGATGGCATTATCGGTGTCAGTATAGACAGCGCATCAACACTAAAAGCCACAATGACAGATGCGACTGTTACTGATGGTCAAGTTAGTGTGACTTTTAGCCTCAAAAATGGCAATGGCGTTGCAGTACTTGGGTTAACAAAAGATCACGATATTCGCTTTGGCATTGCACAATTAACGCCTGTGACTGAAATAGTGGGCGACACACAAGTTGATCGCGGCTATCAATGGCAATCTTATATCAATGTATTAAAACAGCCGAATACCAGCACTATCCCCGATGGTGAAACCAATATCTCCCCTTCAGCTCAATACCAAGCCGAAGTAGAAGCCGCTTCGGCTTGTGAGACTTGCTTTGTGGATAATCAAGACGGAACGTATCAATACACATTCCAAACCAATATTAGCCAAATTACTGAACCATTAACGATTACCTATAATCAAGATAATACCCAGCGTATTACCTTAGAGCTTAAACAACCGCTCATTACAGCAAATGCCCATTATGACTTCCAGCCATCTACTGGGTTGACCGAAGATATCGCCTCACGAGATGTGGTGTCAATTGAAGCCTGTTATACCTGTCACCAACCAGATAGTCTTGAATTACACGGTGGTCGCAGAATCGATCTTGAAAACTGCGCATCATGCCACACGGCTACATCTGGCGATCCAGAAACCGGCAACAGTGTCGATTTTGGTTACATGATCCACGCTATCCATAAAGGCCAAGACCGCGTAACACATACCGCAACAACGGAAGAAGCCGCGCCTTATAAAGTTATTGGTTATGGCGGTGGTGTACATGATTATGGCAACGTGATGTACCCACAAAAACCAGCTGCAGATTGTAGTGCATGTCACGTTGAAGGCGCTAATGCCCCTCAAGACGCCGCATTATTTAATGCCAATAAAAGCGACACTGCGTGTATTGCTTGTCATACAGAATCAGCCTCTGAACATCATGTTGGCTTAAGTACTCAATGTACTTCATGTCATATCGAAGAAGGTTACGCCCGTAGTGCAAAAGAAGCTCACGGCGATGTGATGAAAGCCTATAACGAAACCCAAACCATGAATGCCGTCTTTAGCGATATTACCGTTACTGCTGAAGGCAAATTTAGTACGACCGTTAAGTTTACTGATGCATCGGCAAATGTGATTGCAGCTGAATTTATCGACACTGGCAGTCGCATCGTGATGGCATGGGACAGCAACAAAGATTACCCGGCTTACAACGATGCCAGTTACAGCAACAGACGCATTAAACTCAGTGAAGGTATTGCAAACGCAGACAATAGTTGGACCCTAGTGTGGAATAGCGTCACGCTACCCACTGACTATGTAGGTAAAACGTTTGAGCTTTGGTCAGCGGTAACCGCGTGTTACAACAATGGCGGTTATGGTCGCCCAGAAGTGAAGTTAACCGCATGCTCTGCCGATGATGTGAGAAAAGTTGAAATAAAAAGCAGTGCATATCACTTTGTCATGGCCACAAATGCAGTAAATAGTAGCCAAACTGCGGCATCGCGTCGAAACATCATTGATACAACAACTTGCCAAGGTTGTCACAATCAGGAAGTGTATCACTATGACAATGGCGTCAACTGCCAAACTTGTCATACCTCGGATAAAACGCTAAAAACTGATGCGACTTATCCCGGCGGTAAAAAATCGACCAGCTTTGCGTTTAAAGCACACAGTGCTGAAGGTCACTATCTTCAATATGCGGGTGTTGAATCAGGTACAGTGTTAAAGACTGACTGTAAAACATGTCACACCAATGACGGTATAACGCTAGGCCGTGCAGAAGATAGAGTATGGCGATACGCTGATACCGAAACAGGTGCTGATGTTTGGGTGTCATCTGACACTGGCGCATGCTTGAGCTGTCACCAAAAATACATTACTGATGCCACCGTATCGCACATTGAAACCAATGGCGGTATTACGGACGGCATGAGTGAAGATGATGTGCGCACACGTTCAGCTGAAATGTGTTCTACCTGTCACACACCAACACGTATAAATGAAAGCCACGGCTTTTAACGCCAACACACAATAATCTATTGTAATCATTAAATGACCCTAGCTTTTGCCTAGGGTCTTTTTATATTACGAACAATTAATATGCTTTAAGCCTGTATTTTATATACCTCTTTATTAATAGCCTGATCACCATCACACAATTGCGTTCGCTTTACAGACGTCTTGTTGTTTGTAAAGTAATCTTAGTATTGGGAAAACTTATTCCAACATCAACTTAACTGAATTCGATATTGCAGAATATACTGCCAGTAAGTTAGATGGATGACTTTTGCAGGGAAAAGATGATGAATATAACACACACAAAAATTGCATTATTACTTGCTATGTCTGCATCAATGACACTGGTAGGTTGTGGCGGCGGCAGTGACGGCGAACCAGGTAACCCTGGCAATCCAGGTGGTGAGCCTGCGGTAACCATTCAAGTGCTTAACCTTGATATTACCGATGTGACCTACCAAGACAACAAACCAACAGTCACTGTATTTGCAACCAATGAAAATGATCTGCCTATCGCAGGACTATCAGCATTAGAAGTCAAAAAAGTGGTCCAGTTAATTCCTGCCGGTGCTAGCGGTGCAGGTAATTCAGCCCAATGGCAATACATAGGTTCGGAAAAAACGTTTACCGATTTAGGCAACGGCAAATACACTTTTACCGTGAATGTTGAAGGGTTTAATCCAGAGCTCACGCAACGTTACAATGTCATATCAAGTGCATCAACACTCCTTGATGGCGTCTCAACATCACCCAGAGCTGAAATCACAGAAGACTTTGACGGTGAAGGCTATAGTGCTAAATACACCAAAAATATTGTTAGCGATGCCACCTGTAATACTTGTCACGTAAAAGGCGAAAGCATTTATCACAGCTATACCGACTTAACGACCTGTGTAAGTTGTCACACTAACGAAATGGCAATCGAAAGAGACAAAGTACAAGTCGACTTTAGCCACCTTATTCATAACGTTCATAACAATGCAAAAATGTACGGACGTAATCTCGATAAAAGCGCAGAAGCTGCGCACGCAATCGTGCAAGACAACTGTACAACGTGCCATGTTGAGTCAGAACAATTAACCGAATGGAACAACTGGACACGCATTCCAACCATGGAAGCGTGTAGCAGCTGTCATACCGACATTGATTTTAAAACAGGTCAAGGCCACCCACAACAAGTTGATAACTCAAACTGTATCGCTTGTCATAATGCAAGTTGGACCGAAACCTTGCATACCTCTGCCTTTGGCGAGAAAAAAGCCTTTATCAACCAATATGGTATGAGCGCAACATTAGTCGCCAATAAATCCACAGCGGAAGATAAGTCAGCTACGTTATCAGTAACCATGTTAGACGCTGCTGGCGCAGCAATTGATGCCACTTCACTTGTGAGCAAAATTCAACGTCTTGAAACCATCACTAACGTTGGGCCAAACTTCCCAATCATGGGATACAACGCCAGCCCAGGCAGTGGACTTGCTAAAGTGAGTAAAGACTTTGTTAAAGTGGGTCTGCTGCAAACTGATGTAACCATTGCCGATGGCAAGCTAGTTTACAGCATCGCATCGCTACCTTTTGGTAGTGGTGATACCGACACAGCCTTTAGCTTTATTGGCCTAGAAATGTGTAATGATGGTAGCCAAGCAATCGACTGTGCCGATGGCGTCGCCACCACCAGCATGAAAGCGGAACTGGCCCATGCAACCTACTCAGGTAATGCCCCTAGTTACCGTCATATCGACTCAGTTAATTTTGCTTCTTGTGAAAGCTGCCACGGAGAAACCTTTGAACTGCATAAAGGTCACCATGCAGGTTTTGTAATGAGCGAACAACTAGGCCGCGAGCTAAACGGTGAAATGACTGTGGGCGTAGATGGCTGTGTCACCTGTCATACACCAGATGGAACCTATGCTTCTGGCGCAAACCAAGGCGCACTTGAAATGAAACTTCACAGTGTGCATGGTGAGCAAGGCATTATTAAAGACTGTACTCAATGTCACGACGACTTCAACCTAGATGCATTTAAAGTGAAAGGCGCCCTAGCCACTTCAGCGGGCTTATACACCACACCTATCACAGCAACATGTGCATCTTGTCATGGCTTTGATGAAATCTCGCAACATGCCACCAGCCAGGGCGCTATTGTCAACGGTAGCTACCAAGAAGCAAACGATGCTGCGCAGTTAGAAACCTGTTTCTACTGCCACGCACCTAGCATTGAAAATCACACTCAAGTAAAACTGTAATCTGTTCATTGAGAGAGAAGCCAGGCTTCTCTCTCAAGCTGTGACATACATTATCAGACTGTTGATCATCACAATGGACAAATTAGGAAGTCTACTTATGAAGACCACAAACCAAATTAATACCCTACTACTCGCCCTACTCTGCTTGACGGCATCAACCGTATTTTTGTCAAATCAAGTACACGCAGCAAAGTGGGATGCCACCATGACACCGGCTGAAGTTGAAGCCACACTCGATAAAAAGTTCGCCGAAGGAAAATACTCCCCTAAAGGCGCAGACTCATGTTTAATGTGTCATAAAAAATCAGAAAAAGTCATGGACCTCTTTAAAGGTGTCCATGGTGCAATTGATTCATCAAAAAGCCCAATGGCAGGCCTACAATGCGAAGCATGCCACGGCCCATTGGGCACCCACAATCGTGGCGGCAAAGAGCCGATGATTACCTTTGGTCCTGACTCAAGTCTCGCAACCGATAAGCAAAACAGCGTTTGTATGAGTTGTCACAATGACGACAAACGCATGACATGGGAAAGCAGCCATCATGCAAATGCTGATGTAGCCTGCGCTTCTTGTCACAGCGTTCATGCCGCGCACGACCCTGTATTATCAAAGCAAACCGAAATGGATGTTTGTACCAGCTGTCACACTAAACAAAAAGCCGACATGAACAAACGTACCAGTCATCCAATGAAATGGAATCAAATGACCTGTAGCGATTGTCATAATGCCCATGGCAGCTTAAGTGATGCCGATTTGGTGCAACCTACAGTCAACGAAACTTGCTATAGCTGCCATGCTGAGAAGCGCGGCCCAAAGCTGTGGGAGCATGCACCCGTGACAGAAAATTGCGCAAATTGCCATAACCCTCACGGGTCGGTTAATGATGCAATGCTTAAAACGCGTGCTCCACAATTATGCCAGCAATGTCACTCAGGCGACGGCCACACCAGTAGTGCCTACCTTGGCAATACAGATATGGGTTCAACAGTCACTGGCAATGCATTTACTGGCGGACGAAGCTGCTTAAACTGTCATAGTCAAGTCCATGGATCAAACCATCCATCGGGCAAGTTATTGCAGCGCTAAGGAGATAACAACATGAATACAAAATTAAACATCATCACCTTAGCGTTATTATCAAGCTGTAGCTTTGGCTTATTTGCACAAGGTTATGGCTTAGCGAACGCAAAAACAGACAGCGTTAAATTCGATGCCTGGCAATGTAAAGGTTGCGTGGTTGAAACTGGCACAACAGGTTACGTTGGGGCAGGCATAGCCTATAACGGTGAAGATGATATTCAATCTGCCAATGCATTCAATAGCAGTAACCAAGTAGCAGGCAAAGTAGACGCTGAAATTCGCTATAAAGGCGAAACGGGTTATCAAGCAAATGTTGAGGCTCACAATCTCGGCATGGATAACGGCCGTATCGATATCGATGTCGGTAAACAAAGCGTATATAACATCAATGTTAACTATCGCTCTTTTGCCCACTACCAATCAAACAGTGCGTTAAGCCCATATCAAAATATTGGCAGCGATTACCTAACACTGCCAGACAATTGGATCACAGCAGGCTCAAGCCCTGACATGCCAATGCTCTACAGTAGCTTAAATCCTGTAGAACTATCATTAACGCGTGACCGTGCAGGGCTTGGGTTTGAATACCAGACAGAGTCGTTGTTTACCACTTATGTGAATTTTCAACGTGAAGAGAAAACCGGTACAAAAACCACATCAGGCAGTTTTTATAACCAGTCTATGATGTTGGCAGAGCCTGTCGATTACACCACCGATATCCTCAATGCAGGGATTAAGCTTCGCGGGGACAATTGGTTTACCAGCGTAAATTACACTGGCTCAGTGTTTAAAAATGACAATAATCAACTCGGTTTTGACAGCGCATTTAATCCAACGTTTGGCGCACAAACGACGGGCTATATTGCACTAGACCCTGATAACGAAGCCCACACAGTGTCTTTATTAGGTCAATATAATATGGCCATGACAAACCTAAGTGGTCGCTTACTGATTGGGCAAATGACGCAAGATCAAACACTCACGACTATCGGCTACGGATACCCACTCCCCGCAAACAGTATTGATGCAAAAGTGGACATCACAGGCGCGACCTTAAAGGCAGTAACACGACTGAACCGCGCTTGGCGAGTCAATGGCAGTTATGACTACAACGACCGAGATAATAAAACCCAAATCGAACAATGGACCCAAATCAGCATCAACAATGTCACCGGAGAAGCTGCGTACAACACACCGTATGATCTCACCACTCACCGCGCCAAATTAGCAAGTGACTATCGTATTACCCACGGTATAAAGCTTGATGGCGGTTATGACTTTAAACGCGAAGAACGTAGCTATCAAGACCGTGAAACCACCGATGAAGACACCTTATGGGCGCGGGTCAATGTTAACAGCTTTGACATGTGGAATATGTGGTTAAAAGGCAGCGTGAGCCAGCGTGACGGTTCACAATACAACGCATCGATGTCATCGTCATCAGAGCAAAATGCACTATTACGTCGTTACTATCTTGCCGATCGTGACCGCAGTCAAATAGAAGCACGTTTCAGCCATACGCCTTTAACAGATTTAACCGTCGATTTTGGTGCGCGCTATGCATTAGACGATTACTCTGAGACCGACATTGGTCTCACCAAATCAACAGACACTTATTACGATATTAATCTGCATTACATGGTCAACGCAGATCTATCGCTAAATGCATTTTACAATCATCAAATCATTGAATCTGAACAATCAGGCAGTTCAAATTTTAGCGTCGCCAACTGGCAAGCTGACATCGAAGACACCATTGATTATGTCGGTGCTGGCATGAGTTACAGCAACTTAATGGACAGTCGACTAAAACTAGGCTTAGATTATGCTTACTCAGATTCAGACAGCACCACCCAGGTCAGACAAGGCATCACGGGCGATTATGGTGACTACTTTGCCAAAGTGCATAACATCAACCTCTACGGCCAATATCAAGCCACAGACAACATGAGCATTCGTGTTGACTACAAAATGGAAAAATACCTTGATAACGACGACGCCAACGACCTCAATCCAGACACCATCTGGAACGTAGTCAGCTTTGGCAATGTCGACCATGATTACACTGCACATATGATTATGCTGAGTATGCGCTATAGCTTATAAACACTTATAAACACTTATAAACGATAGTGTTAACGATTAAATGCCAACATCTTTATGTTGGCATTTTTATATTGTGGACAAAAAACTTGCAATATAACCATATTTAACATTATATTAACAAGGTGAATACCTTGTGATTGAAATTTGGGCAAAAGGATGTTGCCCACATTTTATTGTTATTTACCCTGCATCTCCCTCCTCAAATGCATTTTTTTAACATTGACTGCCACTATCAACACACATAAGTTATCATGATCTTATTGCCACACACGATGGAAGTTCGAGGGGATCATGCTTCAAATTGATACAGATATTGCGGGTAAAATTGTCGACCGCACAATGAAAATTATTGGCCACAATATCAATGTCATGAACGCACAAGCTGTCATTCTCGGTTCAGGTGAAAAGCACCGTATCGGCACCATTCATGAAGGGGCTTTACTTGCCATTAGCCAAAACCGTAACGTCGAAATAAATCACACCATTGCCGCGAATTTACAAGGCGTAAAACCAGGGTTAAACCTTCCCCTGCACTACCAGGGGCAAGTTGTTGGCGCAATTGGCATCACTGGCGAGCCTGACACTTTAAGCCATTATGGCGAATTGCTTAAAATGACCGCTGAAATGATTGTCGAGCAAGCTAACTTGCAAGAACAGCTACAGTGGCAAAATCGCCAAAAAGAAGAGTTTATTTCACAGCTTATTCTTGCTAGCGAAACAGAACTGCCGTCACTAAAACAGTGGGCATTGCAATTAGGAATTGATTTGTCGATGCCACGAGTTGCAGCCATCATTGAACTCGACAGCCATAACGCGGCTTTTCAGCAAGACAATCAAGCACTCAAACAAGTGATGTACTTGCTGCAACACCCCATGCGTGACAATTTAATCGCAATGACATCGCTCACTCAATTAGTGATCCTTAAACCGGCATTTCTAGACGGCAAGCAATTTGACCCCGAACTTGAAAGCCAGCGCATCGATAAATTACTCAAACGCCTGCCAGCAAACATGCAATTGCGTTTACACATCGCATTAGGCCATTATTTTAGTGGTGATTTAGGCATTACATACTCTTACCGTACAGCCCAAGAAACCCTCGACATTGGCAAAAAATATCACCCAGAAAAAAGCAAATATCTGTATCAAGACTACAGTTTACCGGTATTACTTTCGGGCTTGCGTCATCACTGGCGAGGTAATGCACTTGCAGCGCCTTATCAAAAGTTGATTGAAGCTGACAATAATCAACAATTACAAAAGACCTTAGCGGCATATTTACAGCACATGGGCGACTTACAAGCGTGTGCCAACAGCTTGTTTATCCATAGAAATACCCTGCGTTATCGACTTGATAAAATTCAAAACGTGACCAATATTGATTTGCATAATTTCAATGGTTTACTCAGTTTGTACCTCGGGCAACTTATCCACCAGCCGGAATAAATTAACCAACACAACAAATTGTGCATTTACACAATAAACAACACAAAATATCCACCCAGTTGATGCAAATGAACAAAGCAATTTAGGGTTAATGATTTACTATTGTTGAGTGTTTTTACCCTCAAACAATAATAATGAGTAACCTATGGGCTTAATATTGATCTTACTCGGCGTGATCGCGTTTATCGTGGTTGCCACCTCCAAATTTAAACTACATCCGTTCTTAACCCTAATCTTAGCCTCCTTTATTGCCGCTTTTGCTTACGGCCTGCCAAGCCAAGAAATTGCCAAAACCATCACTAACGGTTTTGGTGGCATTCTTGGTTACATTGGTTTGGTGATTGTCTTGGGGACAATCATTGGCACTATTTTAGAAAAAAGTGGCGCGGCCATTACCATGGCAGAAGTGGTCATTAAGCTTTTTGGACAACGTTTTCCAACCTTAACCATGTCGATCATCGGCTACCTGGTGTCAATCCCGGTTTTTTGCGACTCAGGCTTCGTGATTTTAAACTCGCTAAAGCAATCAATGGCTCACCGTATGAAGGTGTCTAACGTGGCAATGAGTGTTGCGTTAGCGACGGGGCTTTATGCTACCCATACATTTGTACCGCCAACACCAGGGCCAATTGCCGCAGCAGGTAACCTAGGCCTAGAGTCACAATTAGGCTTAGTCATTGCTGTCGGTGTCTTTGTGGCTGCTATTGCTGCATTTGCAGGCATGCTTTGGGCTAATCGCTTTAAAAACGAAGAACCTGATGGTGAAGGTGCAGAAGAGCTAACTCAACAACTTGATCAACTCGATGACCTTAAAAATGCTTACGGTAAATTACCGAGCCCAGCTAAAGCATTTGCACCGATTTTTGTGCCTATTGCACTGATTTGTTTAGGCTCGATTGCCAGCTTCCCGTCTAAACCACTTGGCGAAGAAGGCATATTTTCACTATTAGTGTTTTTAGGGCAACCGGTTAATGCCTTAATGATTGGTTTGCTGCTGTCTTTATCACTTTTAAAAAGCGATAAAAAAATTGCCGAGTTCAGTGAGCGCATAAGCCAGGGCTTGGTGGTTGCTGCGCCTATTTTGCTGATCACGGGAGCCGGTGGCGCATTTGGCGCGGTGTTAAAAGCAACAGAAATTGGCGCATTCCTTGGCAGCAGTTTATCGGCATTAGGCGTCGGGATATTTATGCCATTTATCGTCGCCAGTGCATTAAAGTCAGCACAAGGTTCATCAACGGTAGCTTTAGTGGCCACTTCAGCATTGGTCGCGCCATTATTGGGTGATATCGGTCTTGATTCTGAAATGGGCCGCGTACTAACAGTGATGGCAATTGGTGCTGGCGCAATGACAGTATCACATGCTAATGACAGCTTCTTTTGGGTTGTCACCCAATTTAGCCGCATGAGTGTTAAGCAAGCTTATCGCGCACAAACTGCAGCAACATTAATCCAAGGTGTCACCGCCATGATTACTGTGTACCTCCTCAGTTTATTTTTACTGTAAATTATCAGGGCCATATATGAAAATCGTAATTGCACCAGACTCGTTTAAAGAAAGCCTTAGTGCACTTGAAGTAGCAAACGCCATTGAGCAAGGGTTTAAACATATTTTCCCCGATGCACACTATTGTAAAGTCCCCATGGCTGATGGTGGCGAAGGCACAGTGCAAGCTATGGTAGATGCAACCGGTGGACATATAATAGAACGTCTCGTTACCGGCCCATTAGGCACGCCGGTAAAGGCATTTTATGGCATCCTTGGGCAACCTGATGCAAACGGTCAGCATACTGCCGTCATTGAGATGGCGGCAGCATCAGGCCTTCATTTAGTGCCACCAACACAACGAAACCCACTATTGACCACCAGTTTTGGTGTCGGCGAATTAATCGCCGATGCACTTAACCAGGGGATCAGACACATCATTTTAGGCCTAGGTGGCAGCGCGACCAATGATGCTGGCGCAGGCATGATGCAAGCGCTTGGCGCCAAACTCACCGATATTACGGGGAACAATATTAAATTGGGTGGTGCTGCACTTGCGACATTACACAGTATAGATATTCAGTCACTGCATCCAAATATCAGTGATTGCACAATAGAAGTCGCCTGTGATGTAGACAATCCACTTTGCGGACCTCGTGGAGCAAGTGCCATTTTTGGTCCACAAAAAGGCGCAAGTCCTGCCATGATAGAACAACTCGACCAGGCATTGGCTCACTTTGCCAACGTTATTAACCGTCAACAATCACCGCACATCAAATTAGGCTGTGAACATCAAGCGGGTGCCGGTGCTGCTGGCGGTATGGGCTTTGGGGTTATGGCATTACTCGCTGCAACCTTAAAGCCTGGCGTCGACATCGTGACAGAAACGGTTGAGCTCGCAAAACATTGCCAGGATGCCGATTTAGTTATCACAGGCGAAGGGCGAATTGATGGTCAAACTGTCTATGGCAAAACCCCAATGGGTGTGCTCAATGTAGCTAAAAGATACAATGTACCCACCATTGGTATCGCCGGCTGCTTAGGTGATAACGCTGATGCGATTATTCAACAAGGAATGACAGCCATTTTCCCTATTATTCCTGCGGTGCAATCGTTAGAACAAGTCTTGTCTGATGCTCAGGTAAACTTAACCAATACGGCGCAGAATATTGCCGCGGTATGGTCGCTCTCATTCAAGCAAAACTAAGTGTAAAGTGAGCCACAATCCGCGCCTTATACTCAATAGTGTTAGGCGCTTTTTACGATGTAACCTAAGATCGAAATAATAAACGCATTTTAAACAGTCCTTTGCCCTGCTAACTACGTAGAATTGACTTACAATAGGTTAGTACCAATCTGTATTAATAAGTGACCTGTAGTATAAATACTTGAAGCTAAGCAAGGCTTACAGTAAAGTTAGCACCCTCTTTTCGTCCTACAGACATAGCGCGTATTTTAACGCATTTGTCATCGTCTATAGGATGCAGTTTTCACCACAACGGCAAGCACAATGACCTCAAAAATCACCCGTCAAGCTCAGGCTTCTGCAGACAGTTTATTGCGTATCTTTACCGCACCAGAAGACGCCACCTCGACGTTAAGCATTATTGAACAGAGGTTATCTCAAGACTTAGCCGGATTTTTAGGCAATAGCATTGCCGCATTAGAAAAACCGTTATCAGAAATCGAAACTGACTTTAATGCCCATCAAATTCCAGTAGACCCCACTTTTGTGTCTGACTACGCTGACGAAATTATGCAAAATTTGGTGGCCCATTCAGTCCATACGGCAGCACCAAGTTTTATTGGTCACATGACCTCAGCCCTACCTTATTTTGTGTTGCCGTTATCTAAAATGATGGTTGGGCTTAATCAAAACTTAGTTAAAATTGAAACATCAAAAGCTTTTACCCCGCTAGAGCGTCAGGTGTTAGGCATGATGCATCACTTAGTGTATCAACAGCCCGGTAACTTTTATGATCAATGGATGCACAGCGCCAATCATTCCTTAGGTGCATTTTGTTCTGGCGGTACAGTCGCTAACATCACTGCATTATGGATTGCTCGTAACCGATTACTCAAACCGCAAGGTGACTTTAAAGGCATCACCCGCGAAGGCATGCCAAAAGCGCTGCGATTTTATGGCTTTGATGATTTAGCCATTTTAGTGTCCGAGCGTGGACATTACTCTTTAGGCAAAACCGCGGATTTACTGGGCATAGGCCGCGACAATATTATCAGCATCGCAACCGATGAAAATAATAAAGTCGATGTCGAGGCTATGCGCCAAGCCGCTAACACTCTTGCGGCGCAAAATATTAAGGTGATGGCCATTGTTGGCGTTGCTGGCACAACCGAAACCGGTAATGTTGACCCGTTAACAGAGCTGGCAGAACTGGCTGCAGAGTTACAATGCCACTTCCACGTTGACGCAGCATGGGGCGGCGCAAGCCTGTTATCTAACAAATACCGCCATTTACTCAAAGGCATAGAACTTGCTGACTCGGTCACCATTGATGCTCATAAACAGATGTATGTACCAATGGGGGCTGGCATGGTGATATTTAAAGATCCTGAGCTTGCACAAGCCATTGTGCATCATGCGGAATATATCTTACGTGTGGGCTCTAAGGATTTAGGTAGCCAAACACTAGAGGGCTCTCGCCCAGGTATGGCGATGCTAGTACATGCTTGCCTGCAAATTATTGGCCGCGACGGTTATGAGATTTTAATTAATAACAGCTTAGAAAAAGCCCGTTATTTTGCATCGATTATTGAGCAACACCCAAAGTTTGAATTAGTGACCAAACCTGAGTTATGTTTACTCACTTATCGATATATTCCCAGTACAGTACAGCAGTTACTTAACGATGCAGTAGCAAATGATAACGAGCCCTTAGTTCGTCAAATAAATGAGCTTCTCGATGGCTTAACCCAATTTATTCAAAAGCATCAACGTGAACAAGGTAAGTCATTTGTTTCGCGTACCCGTATTAAACCAGCCAAATATTTCAGGCAGCACACTACGGTATTTAGAGTGGTATTAGCTAACCCGCTTACCAACGAGCAAATATTGCATGACGTGTTGACTGAGCAAGCTGAAATAGCCCAATTAGACAATGAGTTTTTACCACAACTGTTAGCTTTGGTGACACAACCCCATCAATAACGTCGATGTCTATAACCTGTTAGCTAGCTTCGCGTCGCCCCGGCATTCAGGTGTTTGTATTTTTGACTTATGGCTAATGGCCGCAAACGCTTAAGTTCGCATGGTTCCACCCTGCACTTGCCAAAAGGGGATTAACAGCAATCCTCTTTTGGCTCATCCCTGCCATTCCGTCCTCAAGTTCAGAGTTGAATTTGGACATTTTAAAGCTAAACCAACGCGTTTTGGGTGGACCAAAATTTGTTAGCACCTTTCACGTCGTCCCGGCAATGCTTTTGAGCCGGGAAGACAATTAAATCAATTTACTACCTTAATCGGGTGTTGGCGAAACAACACAACGTTAGTGGCCGCTGGCCATATAAATAGTTTCATTATGCTAGGGGTTAAGCCAAAGAACTTAGCGACTATTCGAATTACCCGCTCTTATAGCCGCGTAGCGACCTAGCAGGACAAAGTCCGCTCTAGCATCTAGATTCTGGTATGTATATGTAAAGGATGGTACCCGAGGCAGGACTACTCTTGATAGCAAAGAATGGCACGCCTGATGTTCAACCAGAGCGCGAGGGATTTTGCTTTTGCTTTTAATCCTTAACAATCAAACTCAAATTGCAGACGTAAAAAAGCCCCGACTGATGTCGAGGCTTTTTTACACCATACTTACGTATGTAGAGGATGGTACCCGAGGCCGGACTTGCGCTCGCACGCCTGATGTTCAACCAGAGCGCGAGGGATTTTGCTTTTGATTTTAATCCTTAACAATCAAACTCAAATTACAGACGTAAAAAAGCCCCGACTGATGTCGAGGCTTTTTTACACCATACTTACGTATGCAATTTCTTACTATAAATAATGGTACCCGAGGCCGGACTTGAACCGGCACGCTTATTCAGCGAGGGATTTTAAATCCCTTGTGTCTACCGATTCCACCACTCGGGCAAAGTGTGTTTTAACCGTTACTCATTGTAACCATTAAAAGCAATTTGTGGAGGCGCGACCCGGAGTCGAACCGAGATCGACGGATTTGCAATCCGCAGCATAGCCATTCTGCCATCGCGCCATACTTACCAACTTCAAATCCATCGGATAAGATAAGAAATTGGAGCGACATATCGGGTTCGAACCGATGACCTATACCTTGGCAAGGTATCGCTCTACCAACTGAGCTAATGTCGCTTACAAAACTTTTATAATGCATATTATCACTGCCAATAAGGTATCGTCTTTCAACCTATTCAACTGAGCTAATGTTGCATTTTCAATCTCGTAAACAACCATGATTAACATATCACCCTAAGGCTTGCTGCTGACTCATCACTTGTCTACGGGGAGGCATTCTACCGAATTAACCTCGTGTGTCAATTATTGATTTAAGCAATTTTGACTGTTTGCGCACTAAATAAACTTATTGAACTATTATTACACTATTCAGCGGTTAAATCTTTCCAAGCTGCTGAAATATAACTCATCATCGACCAAAACGTTAATGCCGCTGCAACATAAAACAATGCAAAAGCTAAGTCAGTGAGTAACGGTGTGGGCTTCCAAATCAGGCCAACAATTGCCGCCATCTGCGCTGCCGTTTTATATTTACCTATCCAGGACACGGCGACTACGCCACGTTTACCTATTTCTGCCATCCATTCACGTAATGCTGAAATGACAATCTCACGGCCAATCATAAACAACGACGCTAAGGTTAAGTACATATTGTCATTTTGTTGAACCAGTAAAACCAGTGCAGTTGACACCATGACTTTATCGGCAACCGGATCTAAAAAAGCACCGAAACGAGTTAATTGACCTAGTTTGCGCGCCGCGTAGCCGTCTAACCAATCCGTTAGCGCTGCGAGCCAAAAAATAAATGCGGCGACAAAAGGCGCCCATGTATAGGGGAGATAAAAAATCACTATAAATACAGGCAGCAGAGCAATACGAAATAAAGTCAGTGCGATAGGTACATTAAACGGCATAAAAAGACCAATTTGTCAGAAGCAGCGCCAATCTTGCCTTAATTTTAGCCCCCTCGCAATGCATCGTGAATTGTTTGTGCCATTTCTAGGCTAATTCCGGGTACTTTTATTAATTCTGCCACGCTTGCACCTTTGACTTCTTGTATTCCGCCAAGATGTTGCAGCAAGGCTTTACGTCTTTTAGGGCCAACGCCAGGAATAGATTCGAGTGTTGAAGTGTTACGCGTTTTTTGACGTTTGTTTCGATGTCCGGTAATCGCAAAACGATGTGACTCGTCACGAATATGCAAAATAAGGTGAAATGCGGGTGAGTCGCTTGGGATCTCAAAGGTTTGTTCGCTGCCGCCCACTGTAAAGGTTTCTAACCCTGCTTTGCGCCCCTCACCTTTAGTGACACAGATTAACAGTGGTGGTTTATCAATCTTAACGCACTTTTCATCGACAATCGTTTGCGCCACGCGCAACTGGCCAATACCACCGTCAATAAATAAAAGGTCTGGCACTTTGCCATTGTTGTCTATTTTATCAAAACGTCGGCTAATGGCTTGTTCCATTGCGGCATAGTCATCGCCGCCAGTAATACCGGTAATGTTGTAGCGCCGATAGTCCGCTTTGTGTGGCCCTTCGCGGTTAAACACCACGCAAGATGCAACCGTACTCTCACCCATGGTGTGGCTAATATCAAAACATTCCATGCGTTTTATTGGTTCGTTAAGCTCTAAAGCTTCTTCTAAAAGTTGGAAACGCTGCTCAACGGTATTTTTGTGCGATAACCGCGTCGCAACGGCATTACTGGCGTTTGTCATTGCTAAGCGTAAAAAATTAGCCCTGTCACCACGCACCTGAGTTTTAAGCTCAAACTTTTTATCTAAGGCATGCTCAATCGATGCCTCAAGCTCTTTTATTCCATCAAACGAATGGCTTAAGATAACTTCTTTGGGGATGGTTCGCTGAATATCAGCATTTAGATAAAACTGAGCCAGGAATGAGGATAACACCTCTTCAATGTCGGTTTCAGCAGGTACCGAGGGATAATAACTGCGGCTACCAAAGATTTTACCATCGCGAATAAACAACAAATGAAAGCAGGCAATCCCAGAGGCGTAATCCACCCCTATCACATCCATGTCACCTTTGTGGTTGGACACTTCTTGCTGCTCAGCAACACGCCTTAATGCTGTAATTTGATCGCGATATTGCGCCGCTTGTTCATATTCCATGCCAACCGCTGCGGTTTCCATTTTAGCCACCAGCTGGCTAATCACCTGTTTGTCTTTACCACGTAAAAACAATCCAGCCAATTTAACTTGTTCGCTGTATTCATCATCGCTCACAATACCGACACAAGGGGCACTGCAACGATCGAGCTGGTATTGTAAGCATGGCCGTGAGCGTGACTTATAGTACAAATCATCACATTGGCGAATAGGAAACAGCTTTTGCATTAAGTGCAAACTTTCGCGTACTGCGCCGCCATTAGGATAAGGTCCAAAATAGTGGCCTTTTTCGCGCTTAGGGCCACGATGATAGGCAAGTCTTGGGTGTTTATGGCCGCTCAGTAAAATATACGGATAGGACTTATCATCACGCAGCAGCACATTGTATTTGGGCATGTACTGTTTGATGTAATCGTTTTCGAGCAACAATGCATCGGTTTCGCTATGCGTCACCGTCACATCGATATGATCAATATGCGACACTAATGCTTGCGTTTTTACACTGGGAATATTGCTGCGAAAGTAAGAGCTGAGGCGTTTTTTAAGGTCTTTGGCTTTACCAACATAAATCACTTGTTGGCGTATATCGTACATTCGATATACGCCTGGTGCGCTGGTAACCGTTTTTAAGAAAGATTTGGCATTAAAACCACTAGGCATGATTAAAGCTACTTAATGCGTTACGCGGGATATTCCCAACTAAAATGAACCTGTGTCGAGCATTTTGTAACGAATCGCTAAACGGGTCAACTCAACATCACCACCAATGCCTAATTTAGCAAATAAGCGATAGCGATAACTGTTAACCGTTTTAGGGCTTAAGTTTAGCTTTTCAGAAATATCATTGACCTTTTCGCCGTTGGTAATCATTAACATTATTTGTAGTTCGCGCTCAGACAAACTGCTAAATGGATTTTCATCAGAGTGATTAAACTGGCTGAGCGCCATTTGTTGGGCGATTTCTGGCGACAAATAACGTTGGCCGCGAGCCACTTGAGTAATGGCTTTAAGAACCTCTGGCGAAGTTGAACCTTTGGTTAAGTAACCCGACGCTCCCGCTTGCATCACCTTAGTGGGAAACGGATCTTCAGTTTGTACTGTTAATACAATAATTCGAGCTTCAGGCTGATAGCGCAAAATTTTACGCGTTGCTTCTAAGCCGCCCATACCTGGCATGTTCATGTCCATCAAAATAACATCAGCTTCATTCTGCCTCGACCACTGAACAGCGGTTTCACCGTCGGGCGCTTCACCGACAACTTTAATACCGCGTTCGTCTTCAAGAATGCGACGGATCCCCGTTCTCACGAGTTCATGATCGTCAACCAAATATACAGATATCACGTTAACCCACCTATTTTTATGCGTTATTCTTTTAAAATCTTTAGGGCCGTTTTATAGCATGCGGTTGATGGCTAAATAGTGCCAATAAGACCACAAATGTTAATTGTATTATTAAGACACTTGAATTTAGCATCTTTACATTTACTGACACAAGCAAAGTCATAACCGAACGTGAGGAATGCATACAAAACATGCAATTATGTTATCTACTGTACGGTAATTTTCTATCCACGGTTAACGTTATCGACTATTCGCCTTGAACTGTAACAATAATTGTTCTCGATGACGCATTATCGCGATGTTCACACAAATACAACCCTTGCCAGGTACCTAAATTCAAACGGCCTTGGGTAATGGGTATGGTTTGGCTCACACCGATTAACGTTGATTTTATGTGCGCGGGCATATCATCAAGCCCTTCATATGTGTGCTTAAAATAAGGTGCACCTTCTGGTGCAAGTACATTGAAATGGCGTTCCATGTCACCGCGTACTGTCGGATCAGCATTTTCGTTAATGGTTAAAGAGGCTGAAGTGTGCTGAATAAATACCTGCATTAAGCCCACATCAATCTCACGCAGTTGGGGGATATGCCGCACCACCTCATCGGTAATAAGATGAAAACCACGTTTTTTGGGGGTTAGCGTAATACTTTTTTGGATCCACATAGACAAAGCCCTAAATCACAAAACATTTCAATGTTGGCCTAACGAAAAACTCGCATTCACCACCAAACAGAGCATCATACCATAAAAGTAAATTGTACAATCACCATAGGGCATACACTCAAGTTTAACACTTCGATAGAACATACCGAGTTAATAGTTTGGTTTGAACAGAAAACATCTGCAATAGCATAAAATACTATGATTACTGGTGAAAATGCTATTTGATAAATGCATACCTGGCTAAGTGATCTTTGCGGTAAATGCACTCAAGTTACGAGGGCGATTCTGATAATCACGAAAGTGCTTGATTTAAAAAGGCCGAGAGATCGGGGCTGGCTAAAAAATAAGTGATAAGGGGCTAAATCGATTGAGCATGACAAGGTTTAGGTCGGCCATCAAGTTACTTAAGCCGTTTTCGTACTCATTCTGACAAACGAAAACGGCTTATACAATTACAATTACTCGCTCATTAAACGTTTTATATCAGTAATCAAGTTCGCAACCGAGGTATTATTTAAACCATTATAAATGCCTCTGATATGTCTATTTTTATCCACCAGCACTAAATTTTCAGTGTGTAAAAAATCTTCCTTGCTGACATATTCACCTAAGTCTTCATTGGCAAAATAGGCGTTTTTAGCCAGTGCATAAATCTGGTCTCGCTCGCCTGTCACTAACTGCCATTTAGCGGCATCAATATGATTTTTTTGAGCATATTGTTGCAACACTTCAACTGTATCATTACCGGGTTGAATAGAATGAGACACAATCATAATGTCGTCATCATCCATAAACTCACTTTGCACTTTAGACAACTGCGATTTCATTCGAGGGCAAATACCTGGGCAGCGGGTAAAGAAAAAGCTCGCCACATAGATTTTATCTTTTACCGTATCTTGAGTGACGAATGCCCCTTGTTGATTCATAAAACTAAATGCAGGTATTTGGTGAAAATCAGCCAGCTCTGGGCTATCAGACTTAAACCAATGTGGAGTAAACTCGGCACTGCCATAATAAGGTAACTCGGCCAACGCGGGTTCGCCACTGGGCTGAGCCATCAACGGCAAAGCCGCAAACTGAACAGCTAACATCGCCATTAACACATTAATCAGATTCAACCACTTCTTCATCTTCTAATCCTACACACATATTTGAACGTTTAAGGCCAAACACTCGCCCGTTAATATATTCATAATTGCTAAAAAGTTTGCCGTTACGACGCCAGGCCTGTTGCAGCCCAACCTCAATCCCATTTTCATAATTCATCTTTTTGAATAACTCGCCAGTGGCATACCATTGCAACGACGTGCCATTGACCTTACCTTGCCGATAAACCGACTCAGAACGCATATTGCCATTGCGCCACCAGCTTTGTGTTACGCCTTCTAGCACACCCGCAACATAATGAGAGTCGAACGCTAACGTGCCGTTTTCAAACCATTGCCGCAAAAAACCGTCTCGTAGACCTTGTTCAAAATGGGCTAACTTTGCCATTTGTCCATTGGGATAAAAAGTGACTGAGTCACCCGTAAAAGGGGTGTTTTGGTACATCCTTAGCCCAGTTGTAGGCGAAATACTGATGTGCTGACTTGCTATTGGCTCAGTTGTTACCGTAAAAAAATGGCTATAACTCAGATCCGCTAACAGGATTGAACCCAAAATAATCAGTAAAGGCTTAACGGATAGCACTGGCTGAACCTTGATAATTACCTGGGAATAAAATGTAATACGAGCCTAAATACAGCTCATTTTGAATGTGATAATGGTATTCAGCATCTTGAGCAAATTGGGTTATCGACGTATGCCCGCCCGACTCATCTAAGTCTGTTGGATAAGTCCCTGTGGAGTTACACTTTCGACCGTATAAAAAGAAACCATCGGCAATCACCCCCACTAAATTCGAATCATCGTCTGAAAATGAAATGGGTTCCAGGTGGTAATGATAACTTTGCGGCCCAGTGTGCGCGCCGTTAAAGTCGAGGCTAGTTGCTGCATCATCCAACGGAATGCCAGGGCCTTCTTCATCGTTATAAATAACCGCACCACTGACTGCAATACCAATAGCGCCAAGCCCCGTTGCTGAGGTTGTGCCGGCTTTAGATGGTGAGTTATTAACGGTTAAGGTGTAGGTGCCCACAAAGTCATCGATATAGCCAGGAGCCATTTTTGCGTAAGAAGTTACTGTGGGCTCGACATGTAACTCATGGCTAGCGGACCAATACGGCGAGGTATGGTTGGGTAATCCGTTGGTTTCGATGATGACCTTCGTGCCGCTGAGCACCACGTTGACGTTATCTTGATCAAACTCGTAATACGCCGTATGTAAAATACCACTGCCTAAGTCTTCTGTACCTGAATCTGTGTCTGTGTCTGTGTCTGTGTCTGTGTCTGTGTCTGTGTCTGTGTCTGTCGCAGTATCAGCTGCACTCTCGCTAGCGGTGTCGGTGTCTTCAGAACCACCACAACCAGGTAAATTCAACAGTAAAGCGCCGGAAATTGCAATGCTCAGTAAGCGTAAATGTGGGTTTTTCATGTGATATCTCATGATGTAAACATAAGACAAAGCTTAACAATGAAATGTGCAGCAGATGTGCAGAAATAATGAATAATCAGCACGTTTGTATCTATTTATGTTAACGCTGTTAATTCAGCTAATTAAATCCCCCCCCCATTAACATCATGCTCAGATGCGTCAGTTCATATTGAACCCAAATATTCTGCTGGCATAACTTGCATCAAAACGCTTTTTTGCCTGTTTAGCACTTAAGCTATCGCGATTATTTTTCAACTCTTCATGACGTATTGCCGCAATGAGAATTCGTTCACAAAATTAGTTGCCACAAAGACTTAGTATCAAGTTATCGCATTAATTCAAGCAAAAGAGTTGCTCAACCCAACCCACAGTTCTCTTGATGTTAACCATGTATTCTCCACCCTAAGGATGCAGCAATGAAAAATACTGATATTCGCGTTATTCCAGGCATAATTTCAATTGCGATAATTCTCTTTCTTTGGTTTATCGTTGAGCCACCGCAAGGGGTAACAGCCAATGCATGGCATTTACTGGCGCTATTTGTTGGTACTGTTGTCGCCATTATTGGTAAAGCAATGCCGATTGGCGCCATTGCGGTGTTGGCCATTACTTTAGTCGCGTTGACAGGCGTAACCAATGACAAACCTTCAGACGCAATTAAAGATGCACTAAGTGGTTTTTCTAACTCATTAATTTGGTTAATTGGTATCGCGATTATTATCTCGCGTGGGTTAGCTAAAACCGGTCTTGGTAATCGTATCGGCTATTACTTTATCTCCTTGTTTGGCCGAAAAACCATTGGTATAGGCTATGCGCTTGCGTTGTCCGAGTTAGTTATCGCTCCCGTTACGCCAAGTAATACAGCCCGTGGCGGCGGAATTATCCACCCGATAATGAAATCAATAGCCACCAGCTTTGGCTCGTCACCAGAAGAAGGGACATCCAGAAAAATTGGTCATTACCTTGCCTTAGTTAATTATCACTCCAACCCCATAACCTCAGCTATGTTTATTACCGCCACGGCACCTAACCCATTAATCGTTAAATTAATTGCCGATGCTACGGGCGCAGATATTAGTATCACCTGGGGCACCTGGGCACTGGCGGCTTTGTTACCTGGTTTATTGTGTATTGCGCTAATGCCGTTAATTATTTATGCGGTATACCCACCGGAAATTAAACGAACCCCAGACGCCCGCGTATATGCTAAAGATAAATTAGCCAACATGGGCCCAATGACTTTTGCTGAAAAAATCATGGTCAGTGTGTTTGGTTTGTTATTGGTGTTATGGGCAGGCGTACCCGCCATGATATTTGGTGCAGCCTTTGCGGTTGACACTACCGCCGTGGCATTTTTAGGGTTATCAATTTTATTACTCAGTGGCGCACTCAGTTGGGAAGATGTACTTAAAGAAAAAGCCGCCTGGGATACCGTTGTGTGGTTTTCTGCTTTAGTCATGATGGCGACATTTCTCAATAAATTGGGGTTAGTGACTTGGTTTTCTGGCGTGGTTGAAAGCAATATCGCTCAACTTGGCGTGGGCTGGATGATTTCGGTGATAATATTGGTGGTGGTTTACTTTTATGCACACTATTTCTTTGCTAGCACAACCGCGCACATTACTGCTATGTTTGCCGCCTTCTTTGCTGCAGGTATTGCATTAGGTGCCCCACCTTTATACCTTGGTTTGCTACTTGCCGGGGCATCGTCATTAATGATGTCATTAACCCATTATGCAACTGGCACCTCACCCATTATTTTTGGCTCTGGTTACGTATCAATGGAACATTGGTGGACAATGGGCTTTATTATGAGCGTAGTTAACTTAACCATTTGGGGCGTGGTTGGCGGGCTTTGGTGGAAGGTACTTGGCTTTTGGTAAATGTATCGCAATCAATTGACTGCTTGTTATAGATTAACGCTGACAAACGCCTTAGGCGACTTGTCAGCGTTATTGTTTATTCTATTATCTATTTACAATGACTCTGTCTTAAACTGCTTAACGTTTAACTCTAAACTCTGCGCTAACGCTTCTAATTGATGGCTTGCCGCGGTAATTTTGCTCGCCTCTTGTTGTGCCAATAATGCAGAGTTGGTGATTTGAATAAAGTTTTGATTAATCTCTGCTGCAACCACAGATTGCTGCTCTGCGGCTGTGGCAATTTGGGTATTCATATCACTGATTTTAGACACCGACAGATTGATGGCCGTTAAAGACTCACCGGCACGTTTAGCTTGCCCAACACTGCTATTAGCTTGCTCCTGCCCTTCATTCATCACGGTAACAGCCTTGGCTGAGCTGGTGCTCATGCTTTCAATCACCGCTTGAATTTGTTGAGTTGACTCCTGGGTACGCTGGGCAAGGTTACGCACTTCATCTGCAACCACGGCAAAGCCACGGCCTTGTTCGCCCGCTCGCGCGGCTTCAATGGCCGCATTTAAGGCCAATAAGTTAGTTTGCTCTGCAATGCCTTGAATAACATCTAATACGGTGCCGATTTCTTTGCTGTCTTTCGACAATAAATGAATAATATCGGCTGCTTCACTGACTTTAGCTGCAAGTGCATCAATGTCGTTTTGTGTTTGAGTCACCTCAAGCTGGCCTGCGTTAAACTCGTTGGTTGCTGTTTGCGACAGTAAAGCGGCATCATTGGTATGGTTAGCCACTTCATTAACCGTACTCGACATTTGGTTAATGGCAGCGGCGCCATTATCTGTTGCGAGCTTTTGGTTGTTAATAAGGTGCTCGTTTTGTTGTGCTGTTTGATACAGTGCTTTAGATGCTGCAAGCAATTTGTTAGCGGTACGCATCGAGTTTTGCGTAATTTCAGTCAAATTCACAGTTAAATCCTGCACCGCACTTAATATACTGTGAGAAGAATCAACAGAAAACTTTACCGTGAGATCGCCTCGAGCAATTTGTTGGATGACATCGGCTGCATATTCTGGCTCACCGCCAATAATATTTCTTAAGCGTTTAACTGAAGTCAACGCAACGACACTACCAATCAATAATGCCATGGCCGTCACGATTAACATCACCGACTGAAAACTGGAAGTTTGCTCACGCGCAGCAGACACTTGTTGCTGAATTTGAGCTTCTTGATAATCAATAAGTTTATTAATTCTTTTTAGCCACTCGCTATATAACGGCGAAACGGTCACTAATAAGTGTTCTGTTGCTACATCATTTTGGCTCGAATTCACCATCTGTAACAAGGTTTCAGTAGCCGCTAGTGTGGTCACTTCAATGTCTTTAATCGCTTGCAGTAAACTTAACTCTTCATTGCTGTGCTGCACGTTGGCATACATAGTATTGAGTGTTTGTGCCGCGGTGAGGTAAAACTCTTTAAGGCGATTAATATCATTTTGATGTTGTTGCGACAATGAAGCATTGTTGACTAACACGGCATCTCGAATAGAAATGGCGCGATCATGCACACTGCCTCTGAAGTTAATCGCTTGGCGCTGTTCTACTGCGGTTTGCTCAGACAATTGGGTTAAATTGCTGTCTGCAACACTGATTTTAAATAAACCAAACAAGGTAATACCAACCATAATGACCAGTAAACTTGCAAAGCCAAAGTACAGGCGGCTTATTATTCTCATGATTAACACCTTATATGTGATTAAGTTTGTTAGGTATTCTTGCGCGATACACATTAAGCTAAATAACTAATGCGTAAGTAAAATATTTATTTGACCGTTAAATGACCGCAGTAAGTTAATTCACTTTTTTGCTCGCAATGTAACCATAAGAGTTCCATCTCAATGCTTGGTGCCGTAATGTAACAGATGTTCAATAAAGACTAAAATCTTATCCAGTAAAGACCGAAACATTCACTCAAAAATTGCAACGATTTCATGCTGCCAATATATACCCAATCAACTTGAAGATACGTGTTTCAGAGCTTCACCGTGTTTTCAATACTAGGCGCGTTAATGCGGTAATGTAGGCACCTTATAAATTAGCGCAACAACGCTCTTGATTTAATAATCAGGGGAACACGGTGAAACTCCCAAAGGGCAAGTTTTACACGCGTTTATGCTGCGGCTTATGTTAATTTAGCTGATTTTGGAAAGGGACTAACCATTACCCGCAATCAATGCCTTGCCTAAACGCGTGTAAATTCTTGCTGAAATCGAGCATCTTCAGGTTGTTTGGGTATAAACACGGCATACTTCAGCACGCTCAATACGAGTACAACGCTCTTTTAGCTCACTATGGTTAAGCAAAGGCTTAACATGCCCATGTCGTAAATAGAAATACCTGTTGTCAAAATGGCAACTCGTGCATCACATGCTTTCACCTTATCCTTAACTAACCTGAGTTCGGGATAACTAATAAGTGAAGATATGATGACTCGATTTATACTCTGTAGCTTTGCGCTCGTTCTGCTCTATCCAACGGCAATCGATCTCTATTTAGTCGGCTTGCCTCAAATAGCCAAAGATTTGGGCGCGAGTGAATCACAACTGCATATTGCTTTTTCTGTATATTTAGCTGGCATGGCGACGACCATGGTGTTTGCCGGTAAATTAGCAGACAAAATTGGCAGAAAACCTATCGCCATTGCTGGGGCGATTATTTTTACCCTCGCCTCAGCAATGGGAAGTATAGTCGATAACAGCCAAGCCTTTTTGATAGTCCGCTTTATTCAAGGCATTGGCGCTGGGGGTTGTTATGTGGTCGCCTTTGCTATTTTACGCGATACATTAGACGACGAGCGGCGGGCAAAGGTGTTATCCATGGTCAATGGCATTACCTGTATTATGCCGGTCATTGCCCCCGTGATAGGCCACTTGATTATGCTTCGCTATCCCTGGTCAAGCTTGTTTATCACCATGGCGGGGATGGGAGTATTGGTGTGTTTGTTATCTGTGTTTGTGTTACAAGAAACTCACAATAAAACGCTAATGCCATCGGCTGAACACTCACACAATTCGGCACCCACAACAGATGCACAAATAGCCGCGACTGAATTTTTTTATGAGCGATTTTTCTTAAGTAGATTACTCATCAGTGCCATTGCAGTGACCGCAATTCTGACTTTTGTAAATACATCTCCGATGTTAATCATGAATACCATGGGTTTTAGCCGCGGCGAATACTCAACCACCATGGCCTTAACTGCACTGGTGAGTATGTTAACCTCGTTTGCAATGCCATTTGCGTTGTCTTTTTTCCACCAGCGCAGCTTAATGATTCTCTCTCAAGGACTATTTGTCACTGCTGCAATCATACTTGGGGTAACGCAATTAGCGCCAAGCTATCAATTGCTGAGCTTATTCGGTTTTAGTCTTATTTGTGCCAGTTTTTCTATTGGCTTTGGTGTGGTGATGAGCCAAGCATTAAGCCCTTACCGCTTTAGGGCCGGCGTGGCCAGTTCAATACTGGGTGTGGTTCAGGTTTGCAGTTCAGCATTATTTATTTGGTTGCTGGGTTTGTTAGGGGTAAGTGCATTGAATATGCTGATATTAATCTTGCTAATTGGTGGTGTTATTAGCATGGTTTTAATACTATTAATCCCTTCAGCACTGCAGAGTGACACCCATGAACAAATCGTTAGCACGCCTTGATCTCAACCTGCTTATTACTTTGCAGTTACTGTTGCAAGAATTGAGTGTGTCTAAAGCAGCCAAAAAGCTCAATGTGACACCTTCAACGGTGAGCAAATCACTGAGCAAATTAAGAGAATGGTTTGACGACCCGCTGTTTGTTAAAACGCCCCATGGATTTAGCCCAACCTCGCTGGCCATTAGCATGGAGCAAGAGTTAGCCGATTGGCTGCAGTTAAGCAGTCAACTATTAGCAAAACGTGGTGATGAAATCCCCAATGGTATTCGCTTTAACCTTGCGATGGAATCGCCGCTCTTACTGACCATGTTTAATCAGCTAAGCCAACAGATTTACCATAAATACCCTGATGCTAAAGTCAAAGTGCATAACTGGGATTACGACTCCATTGAAGCCATTATTCGGGGCGAAGTTGATATTGGCTTTACTGGACGCGAAAGTCACCCCAGATCAAAAGAGTCAATTGAACTGCTGCCCTACTTTATTAATTATGAAGTGTTATTTACCGATCTTCCGGTGGTTTATCTGCATAAAAGTCATCCTGCGTTACAAGAAGAGTGGAACATTTCGACTTTTGTAAAGTACCCGCAAATCAATATCACTTGGGAAAAATGCGACACCTGGGCATTAGATGAAGTGTTAATTGAAATGGGCCTAAAACGCAATATTGAACTCACCATGGCCACCTTTGAGCAATCGTTATTTATGACCGCTCAACCCGGCCACGAGATGATCACAACGGCGCCGCAATATTGCCAACATTACTGTCAAAAAGTGCACCCCGACTTAGTGTGTTTACCCATCCCTGTCGACAGTGCATTACAAGCAAAACTGATGATCCCCTTCACCCTCATTTGGCATAAACGTAATAATCAAAACCCTAAAATATCCTGGTTAAGAAATGCCATTAAAAGCTTATATAGCGATCTAAACAATCGCCAATAAACACAAGCCATATAGGATCAGTATTGTATTAAGTAAATATTGAGATACCACTGTGGCCAGGGGTATGAGTGTATGTGTGTATGAGTGCCAAAAGTAATACAATTAAGCCGCCAGTAAAATAGCGACTTAGTTAACCTCAATCAATGTGGCGCTGTCGATGCTAAAACAACAAGCTTAAGGGCTTCACTGCGCGTTGACGAGTGCCACTGTGCAGTAAAAACCTTAAGCTAAGTCTGTAATAACAAGTCAATATTAAGCAATTAAAATTGGTACTTCACACTCGCACTAAAATTAATCGGCTCACCCGGCATCGTCCATAACTTGTGGTATGAGCTTTCAAAATATTCCTCATCAAATACGTTGTTTACATCAAGCATCACGCGGACTCTGCTAGTAATATCTACGGCTGCTGATAAGTTAACTAAGGTGTATGAAGGTAAAATATAGTCAGGGTCGGTTGTTTCACCGAGACGGTCGCCAACATAATTAACTGTTGCGCCAAAATAAGCTTCTTTGCCCATAATGTCAGTGTAATGTCGCAACGAAACATGGCCGACATGTTCTGCAACGTTAATTAAACGCGCCCCTTTAGGAATAGGTACACCCCAGTCATTATCAACTAAATCTTTTGCCGTTCTTGCGTCGGTATACGCATAAGCAATATCCAGGCTGGTATCTGCAGTTAATAACGTCGTCAATTGCAATTCAACACCCTGGCTTTCAACTTCACCTAGGGTTGCTGACAGCCCGGTATTGGGCTCAGCAGTTAACATATTTGTTTTACTTGCATCAAAAAGGGCTAAGCTACCAGAAAATCTATCTGCAACATTTTGCCACTTTAGACCCACTTCAAAAGAGTCGGTTTGTTCTGGTTCAAACGCATTTCTATCTGAATCTAGACCCGAGTTTGGTCTAAAACCTTCTGCATAGCTGGTATACACATTGATATTGTCAGCCAGTTCATAAATAAAACCAAAGCGAGAAGATACCTCTGTTTGGTCTTGATCTTGAGACTCATTAGCAAGTTTATCTAATATATCTTGCTCGAAATAATCAACCCTAAAACCGACTAAAAGCTTGGCCTTATCTGTCAGTTCAATTAAATCTTGTGCATATAAGCCAAGGCCTGTTTGCTCTTCAGATGTCACCGTTGTTGGAGAGGTTTCAGGCTGTTCCATTGTGTAGTCAGGATTATTAGGGTCGATAGCATAGGTAGAGTCACCCGATCCCCACGCGGTTCGCCACACTCTGTAATCTGTATCTAATTGGAAGTTGTAATAATCTAACCCTATCAGTAGGTTATTTTTAATACCACCAAGCTCTATGTCACCACTGACTTCAAAACGGGCAGATAAATCTTCTGCCTGATAATCTCGCTCTCTTCTCTGTCTTGATAGCAAATCAGGGTCGGTATAAATCAACTGACGACCAGCAGACAGCTCAGTATCAGAAGACTGGCCTTTAAATGATGAGTCTCGATAAGCTAAGCCCGCTAATAAACTCCAATGATTATTCAGTTGATGATTTAACAACAATTGATGGCCTAGCGCCTTCACTTTGTGTGCACCATCTCGAGTGTCGCCATAAAAATCAGCAGAGTCGACAGAATCAAAGTCATTATCTAACACGTACACGCCACGGTCTAACGCTTTGCTCTGTTCAACCACCTCCATCTCATAGCTTAAGCTCGTGACATCTGAAATATTCCACAAAATAGAAGGGCTTAAATTTAAACTTTCAATGTCAACGCTATCTCGATACGTATCAGAATCTTCGTAAAAGCCGTTTATACGGTAAGCCACATCATCAGTAAGACCTTTAGTGTGGTCAAACTCGATTTGTTTTTTGTCGTAACTGCCTAATGTTCCCTGAATGTAGCCTTGCTCTTCAAATTGCGGCTTTTTGGTAATGATATTCACTGTGCCGCCCGGCTCACCTTGTCCGTATAACGCAGAGCCTGGCCCTTTCATCACTTCAATGGTTTCAATATTAGCCGTGTTTCTGTTACCAGTATAACCACGTGAGTTAAAACCATTAACGAGCGTACCCGTTGGGTTATTTTCGTCACCAGAAAAACCACGCACAGCAAAACTGTCAAACATGCCACCAGAATTATTTTGTCTTACGATACTTGGCGAGAAATCCAAGGCATCCATAAAGTGAGTAATGCCCTCGTTTTTTATGGTATCGGCGTTAATTCTATCAACAGCTTGAGGGGTATCAATTAATGGCACATTGCCACGGTATGGCTGCCATAATCGTTTCACTTCAATACGCTCAATGTCATCTTGAACGTCTGATGTTTGAGTAATATTATCTTGTGCTAATACACCATTAGAAATGACTAATAGTGAACATATAAAGTGCTTTTTCACGTGTTTTGCTCATGAGGAATAAAATAAAAAGAAATGTTACAACATATCAATACATGTAGTCAAAGTGGTACTCGTTACAAATTGTTTAAACATACGTGATGAAACGAAGCTAATTGTGAGAAGTTAATTAGGGTGAATATTCAAAAATCCCTCTAAAAAATATCACATTCGGATTAAGTCTGAACGACCACACTGTAGAATACTGTCATCTGTATTCTGCCGTAATATTCTGCATATAACGTTTGGCATTGAGGTTCTTTAATCGCTGTGCTGCACCGCTGTCATTAATGCTAATACAGTGTACGCCATCGATTAGTTTGATATCTCCAGGTTTGAGCTGGCAGGCTTCTGAGGGCCTTAAGCCACCATAAAGCATTAATTGGGTGACCCATTTGAAATCAGTTGTCGAAGCCTTGAATGATGAGCTGCGAAGTAGGCGTTTAAGCTCAGGATTTGTCCAGCGGTCTCTAGCTTGATTCGGTTTAGCTTTTGGTTTTTGTCCGACAGTAACGCTTTCAAAAGGGTTGTGGTTGCAATAGTTCATTAACTGGCACCACTTAAAAAACTGAAATATAGCAGCTAAGTACTCTTTATTGCTTTTGTAGCTTCGGCCTTGAGTCAGTAACTCATCGCGATAGGTCATCGCATCAGCACTGGTGATGTCATGCACACATTTATCATCAGTTTTAAGCTTGGTTTTAAGAATGGATTTTGATGATACGGTATCAATAAAATGCCGAGTACGCTGCTCAAGCTGCTTGATAGACAGAGGCCTAATGGCTGATTTTTGTTTTGAGATAATAAATGCGCTTAATGCTTCATTTAACCCAATAACAGGCTTTGCTTGCGCCACTGCGGTAGTTTCACGATGCTGAGACAATTTAGTCTCTCTATTGGGGATAGCATGAGGTTTTTGCGTGATGTTGAATGTAATATCAGGATCAGCTGCATCAAACTGAGCTCTAAGATTGTTAATGACCTCATCAACGTAGCGAATAAAGTCATTAATACGGGTTTGATGGTCAATAGACTTGATGATTTTTTTGAGTGCTCCGGCAACATCAATGTTACGGATGACTGCTTCTGCTCTGTCACGAGTCAGTAAGGAGACTTTTACGTCAAAGGGAAAGCCCTTGTCGCGTAAATATTTGGCTAAACAGATACGTGTGAAGTATACGTTGTTGGGTGCTCTGCTCATGTAAAAAACGGATACATTGTCTGAGTCAATCCTTATGGAGAACCCCTCAAACGCCAAAAACAAAAAAAGCCGTTGATAATCAACGGCTTTTCTAGTATTTAATGTGGCGGAGGGATAGGGATTTGAACCCTAGAACGGGGTAAACCGTTGCCGGTTTTCAAGACCGGTGCATTCGACCACTCTGCCATCCCTCCGAACGGCGTGAATAATATAAGTAACTCGTTTGCTTGTAAACTATAAATTTCAAAAAAATGACTGAATGTTTAGCATTTAATCAGCCTAGTGTTTTTTTATACATTCGCACTAAGGGTATGTTAAGCGGTAACAGGTTAAATTCGTTAGTGACTTATTCGATTTGCACTGAGAATGAGCTAAGGTTTTTGTGGTGCTTTATGCTAATATCATCAGACTATTTTTCGTTGCTATGGCCCGATTATTACCCTATGAACCCAACGTTATTGCCTAGTGCCAAACTTGCCCCTCAATATCATTTACCAGAAACGGCCACATCTGCCTTTTTTCCAAGCCATTTACTGCTTGGACAAGAGCGCGCTGTTGATGCATTTAAGTTAATGACCAAAATCGATTCGCAGCATTTGTTTCTTGGTGATTTCTCTGGTGTTGATAGACCTTTATTTATCAAGGCATTAGTGTCTCAGGCTGATACGCCGTCAAATAACTATTTAGTGGCGACGAAAAAATTGTCTGACGATGCTGAAGTCCAGTTTAAATGGCAAGCTGCGATACCTGCGCAAAATGTGGGCATTATCGCTAAGCAAGAATCATTGTCGTGTTATTTACAAGGTACGTTGCGCCGAGCAGATTTATTAGGCCGAATGATTAAGACAGACAAAGCCAGTGTTTACAAACCCGGTGCGTTAGCAAAAAACCATATGGTGTTTATTTGTTTAGAGTCTATTTGGCAACGAGAAAACCTGTGGGATTTGTTAATGCAAATCCTGCATGACGGTTACTATCGCATCAATAATGAGCTGGCCCCTATCCCGGTTAACTGTAAAATTATTTTGGTTGGTTCAGGGCTCGCTTATGGTCAATTGCGTTCAGAAGACCGCAAATTTAACCGCCACTTCCCTATTCTTGCAGAGATGAGTAACGAGGTTGATTTAACTCAGCACCCTGAATCTGCTTATGTGCAATGGCTTAGCGTTTTAGCTAAGGATGAAGCCGCCGAGTTAGAACCGTCTAGTTTATTACCACTGTTTTGGTTTAGCTCTCGACAAGTTGAGCATCAGCAACGTTTAAGTTTAAACATGCTAGAGATTAAGCAACTGATCGCTCAAGCCAAAGCCTATGCCGGCAAATCATCGCTCAATGCTGCTGCTATTGCTAAAGCGCTAGAGAAGCTCAAGTTTCGCCATAATAGTTCGGAAGTGTATTCGGCCCAGAGTTTTGATGATAATTTCATAAATCTGCCAACTAAAGGTGCTATGGTGGGCCAAATTAATGGGTTGACGGTTATTGATACGGGGGATTACACCTATGGAGAACCCGCTCGTATTACCACGTCGGTGCATTATGGTGACGGTGAAGTAGCCGATATTGAAAGAAAATCTGAATTAGGTGGCAATATTCATGCTAAAGGCATGATGATTTTATCGGCTTGTTTGTATCGTATCTTTGGCCGTGATGCCCCCCTGCACCTTAATGCTAACATTGTGTTTGAACAGTCATATCAAGAAATCGATGGTGACAGCGCGTCATTAGCGGAGTATTGCTGTTTAATGTCGGCTATTGCCGAACAACCCATTGTGCAAAGCTTAGCCGTAACAGGCGCATTAGATCAGTTCGGCAATGTACAAGCCATTGGCGGTGTAAATGAAAAGATTGAAGGATTTTATACCTTATGCCAACGCCGTGGCCTTACGGGTGAGCAAGGGGTGATTATTCCTAAGGCAAACGTGCTGCAGCTTAATTTAGAACCCGCTGTAATAGATGCTGTGAACAAAGGCTTATTTCATATTCATGCCATTGAACACATGGATCAGGCTGTTGAGATTTTAATGCAAATGCCAGCAGGCATTGCCAATGAAGACAACGACTTTGCTGCTGATACCCTTTATGGGTTGGTGCAAGGGCGTTTAGATAAGCTCGCAGGTCAAGATGATGAAGACGTTGAGCTCAACTTTTTAGCTAGATTGTTAGCTAGGTTACGGATTATATAGTGATCGGAGTTGTTTAGCTTACACGTGTTCGCTATCTTGTTGGCATTAATCGTTGATAAAGTGGTAAAGAATTAAATGGAAAAAGCGAACAGTTTCACTAAAGAACAACTTATTGCCTGCGGTAACGGTAACCTTTTGGGCCCAAATAGACCGCGTTTACCTGTCGATAACATGTTGATGATTGACCGTATTATTACCATCAATGAAGATGGCGGTGAATTTGGTAAAGGTGAAATTGTTGCCGAACTTGATATCACTCCAGACTTATGGTTTTTTGATTGCCACTTTAAAACAGACCCTGTTATGCCGGGTTGCTTAGGTTTAGATGCTATGTGGCAGCTAGTCGGCTTTTATTTAGGTTGGGAAGGCGCTGAAGGTAAAGGCCGCGCACTTGGTGTAGGTGAAGTTAAGTTTACCGGCCAGGTGTTACCAGACGCTAAAAAGGTAACCTACAAGTTGAATATTAAACGTAAAATCCATCGTAAACTGGTGATGGGTATTGCTGATGCCACCATGGAAGTTGATGGTCGCCAAATTTATTCTGCCACTGATTTAAAAGTCGGTATTTTTAGCGATACTTCTACATTCTAAACGTGTAATTGAGTTTTATCCTATTACAACAATGCCCTCATTAGAGGGCATTTTGTTGGGCATTATTTATTAAATAAGCCACTGAGTCGACCATCAACCCCTTCTCGCCATCCACCAAGCCATTGAGACCTTGAGTCAAGATTAGCGTGAGGGCAAACTTCTTTTGAGCGCCCCCCTATCCCGGCCTGAAATCCTTTTGAAAAAGCTCTGTCTAAACGATCTCTTTTCTGTCTTTTCATTCATGCGTCCTCTTCCATTTACAGGCTTCTGTTTAACGGGATGAAGCTGAAGCCATGAATATAGAAATAGACGTTTTTTTAGCCAAGATCAATCAAAAAAATGACCCTTTTTGGGATTTTCTATTAAGGTATTGAGAATTAAATTAAAAAAAATCGAGGAAATTTCCTCGATTTTTTGATTAGTCTGTTGATGGTAATATTAGGCCGTTATTTTTTTACTCTGCGACGAAGCCATAATAAAGGTAATGCTAGTAACCAAGCAAAGCTTGCTGCGCCTTTACGCTCATAGTCTGTATCTTCAACCGCATCAGATGTTGAGCATGGCTCACCTGCAGTGGGTTTCATTACCACCATACGAGGTAAATAAGAGGTGACTGGATCACCGTTACCATCTAGCTCAAATAGCGGTAAACCATTTTCACCAATAATTAAGTCGCCCGTTGTCGAGTCATATTGGTATTCAGGTTTGAGAATAAACGCAGTACCGACAATCGTGCCGTCTTCGTTAATGCTATTGGCTTCTACAACTGAAATTTCGGTGTTGTACGTTAATATTTCACCTGTACCGTCTTGAACACTTACAGTATGACGAACCCAGTCGCCTTCAGTGTTTCGCTCATAACCTTTTGACTCACAGGTCAATTGATTATTTAAGTCAACGAATTCCGCCGTAGTGCTGTCATACAAGAAAGCCACTTTTGGACGGGGCTTTTCTTTGTCGTATGTTGATTCAATATAACCAACAACCTGGCCTTTGTTGTTAATGTCTTTTGGCTTGCTACTTAAATCAGACAATGAAGTCTGGAAGTCATTAGGAGTTGTGATGCCCTCTTCTGGATTATTAGTATCCAGCATAAAGAACTTACTGCGCAAATAACCACTAATGTACTTGCTGTAGCTACCGACTAAAATACCTGAGTCATTGATATCATAAGCAATTGAGTAATAAACTTTATCATCCATTTCTACCCAGTTGTACTGGTAGTTGCCATTACTGTCTTTTTTCCAGTAAGCGGCATCAAAATACAAATCATCTTCATCGCCATTACGATAAACATGTGAACGACCCGCGACATCACCAGCAGAGTTAATCCCTAAACCTTGCGAAGTAAAAATGAGCGTTGAGTCTTCATCAGGAGTTAACCCAAGAGGTAACTCTGTGCTCTGAGCTAGACCATCTTCATCTAAGTTATCAAGATCCCAAACCATAGCGCGAGTTTGATATTGAATATAGCGCGTACCATTATCATCTGGATACTGCCATGCTTGCACACAAATATCAGTAGGAATTGGATTGTCTGCATCGGTATCTTCAGCATCTTCAATACAATTGTCGATACGGGTCTCACTTGATGAAGCAAGCGCAGTACTGCCATAACCTACCACGAGGTTATTATCATTTACTTTGGCTGCTAATGACCAACCACCGACTTCAACCGTTGCGGCATCAACGTCAGCTGTTTGCTCACGCTCGTATGTGGTAAATGAGGGCAACAATGGGTATTCGACATCATTTTTTACCGCTATACCGCGCATTTCAAATTCACGATAATAGAAATACTCTTGAGTGGTACTGGTGCCTTCGTAATCTAAGGTTAATTCTGGGCCAGTATAAGCACCGACTTTAACGCCATTATTGTTAATGCCATAGAAAAAGGTATCGACATCATTTACGATTAGCTCATCATCAGAATCTGTTTCTGTGCTAGCCGGGTCAAATGTACCTGCCATGCTAAAGAATTCTGGCACCCAAGAACCCACAGAAGCATTATCACTTGATATAAAGGTAAAGTTGTTGGCTTCGATTTCAGAGTAAACAGAATACGTGATAGATTCAGCCGCAGTAATACCATCTTCGATATCGATGACTGAATCATCAACGTCGTCGATGCTTAACTTGTTTTTACCTTTCGAAATACCTACAAGCTCGTCTTCATCGTTTACAGCCATGGCATAACCATTTCGTGTGCCATCTAATGTGCCATTTAAATCGTAATCTTCGATGTTAACAATTTCATACACTGATGCGGCTTGAGCCGAACCGATAACACTTAATACGCCTATAGCAACTAATGACAAGGCTTTATCAAACTTTAACTTCATGTAACCATTCCTGTTTTATTGTGCTTTACTTCAGTGACTCAAGTTCTTCCCAGCGTTGGAAGCACAGCTCTAAATTTTGTTCTTTCTCTGCCAATGTTTGCAGAGCCTTATTAACCGTATCTGCTGGTTGATTATAAAAATCAGCACTGCTTACGGTTTGTTGTAATGTCTCTATATCTTGCTCAAGCTGTTCCATTTGACTTGGAAGTGCTTCTAACTCTTTTTGTAATTTATAAGAGAGCTTTTTTGCCGCCTTTTCCGGTGTTTTTACAGGCTTTGTTTCAACAACGGGTGTCGATTGGACAACAGTTGTTGCTACAGGTTCCTCAGAATAAAATTTAGCGCCCTGAGAAATTGCATCCTGGTAGCCACCTACGTATTCAGACCAGTGTCCATTTCCGGCAAACCACCAGCTACTGGTAACAGTGTTGTCGATAAACGCTCTGTCGTGGCTCACTATCAATAAGGTGCCTTCAAAATCAGTCAGCAGTGACTCTAGCAACTCTAAGGTCTCAATATCAAGATCGTTTGTTGGTTCGTCGAGAATAATTAAGTTTGCAGGACGTAATAGCAACCTTGCGAGTAATAATCGGTTCTTTTCGCCACCAGACAGTGCTTTAACCGGTGTGCGTGCACGCATAGGCGAAAATAAGAAGTCTTGTAAGTAACTTAGAATATGACGGTCTTGACCATTAATCGTCACGGTACTTTTGCCTTCACCGACGTTTTCTTCAACCGTTTTTTCAGGGTCTAGAGCTTCGCGATACTGGTCAAAATAAGCCACTTCTAATTTTGTACCGACTTTAATCTCGCCTGATTGCGGTTGCAGTTTTTCAATCAATAGTTTAATTAATGTCGATTTACCACAGCCATTGGGGCCAATTAATGCGATACGATCGCCGCGCATTACTGTGGTGCTGAAGTTTTTAACTAAATTTTTGTCAGGTAAATTGTAGTTAACGTCTTTTACATCAAATACTAACTTGCCTGAACGCTCTGTGTCAGACACAGCCATTTTGGCATTGCCTTGACGATTCAGTCGCTCTCCACGCTCAGCGCGTAATGCTTTTAACGCTCGAACGCGGCCTTCGTTACGAGTACGACGCGCTTTAACACCCTGGCGTATCCACACTTCTTCCTCTGCGAGTTTTTTATCAAAGTGGGCATTCTTTTCAGCTTCAACACGAAGCCATTCTTGTTTACCATCTAAATAAGCCTGGTAATTGCCTGGGAATGAAATCACTACACCACGGTCTAAATCGACGATTCGGGTTGCCATACGTTGAATAAAGCCACGGTCATGACTCACAAATACGATGGCGCCTTTAAAGCTTAATAAAAACTGCTCTAACCATTCGATGGTATCAATGTCTAAGTGGTTGGTCGGTTCGTCGAGTAACAACAAATCAGGGTCTACAACCAAGGCACGCGCCAAGGCAACTTTACGCTGCCAACCACCTGATAGTTCATTCAGTGGTTTGTCAGGGTCTAAGCCCAATAATTGACAGTTTTGAATAATACGTGAATCTAATTGCCAACCATTGTTATGGTCTAACACTTCCTGAATACGCTGCATTTCGTTGAGCATGCGCTCCATATCATCAGGATTTGCGTCTGCTACGTCGTGCGATAATTGATGATACTTTTCTAACGCCTCACCAATGTCTTTTAATGCCGCTGCAATATAAGAATAAACCGAGCCAGTTTCTGCTTTAGGCGGATCTTGCTGTAGACGACTGACATTGACGTCGTTAGCGATATTAAACTCGCCTTCGTCAAGCAATACGTCTTTTGACAACACTTTCATTAAAGTGGATTTGCCCGTGCCGTTTCGGCCAACGATACAGACGCGCTCGCCTGGCTCAATGGTAAAATCTGCATTTTGCAGTAAAGGAGTGTAACCGTAGGCTAACGAGCCATTATTTATCCGAACCAGACTCAATCTAAACTCCTATAAACTCTTGTAATTGTTCGCCGTCAAAAGGCCAAAATAATTCACGCTTTCCCTGTGCTAACACAGGTATGCTTATGCCATAACGCTCAGCTAAAGTGGCGTCATCGCAGATGTCAACGTGTTGAAAATCAATATCAGTTTGCTTAATAAGTGCCAATGCTATATCACACAGGTGGCAGCCATCTGTGTGATATAAAATATAGGGCAAGGCCTTACTTGGCATGCGTAAGTAACCACACATTATGAATATGCGGGTTGCGCTTATAATCAAGTGGTAAACATAAGTGGTCGATATTCGTCACGCTAATACCGGCTTGGTTTAACGCTTCTATGTCCATCTTAAATTTACGTTTGTTGTTAGAAAAAATAAGTTCGCCCGTAGGAGACAACAGCTTAATTAATCCACCTAACATTTCGGCGTGATCACGCTGCACATCCCAGCTGTCTTCCATACGTTTTGAATTAGAAAACGTGGGTGGGTCAATAAAAATCAAATCAAATTGTTGATGACTGTTATCTTTTATCCACTGTAAACAATCCGCCTGGATAAAATCGTATTTAGCCCCAGACAAGCCATTTAGCGCAAAGTTTTCTTTCGCCCAGTTGATATAGGTGTTTGACATATCAATGGTGGTGACTGTTTTAGCGCCGCCAATAGCTGCATGCACAGATGCTGAACCAGTATAGGCAAATAAGTTAAGTACGCGTTTGCCTTTAGATTTGTCACCCACCAATTTACGGGTAACGCGGTGATCTAAAAACAGGCCTGTGTCGAGGTAACCCGTAAGGTTAAGTTTAAATCTGGCACCGTATTCTTCGGTGATAACTTCAACTTTACGTTCGTCTAACTTTTGATACTGGCTTGTGCCCTTTTGGCGTTCGCGCGTTTTTAGTGTCACGCGATCAGGATGAATACCTAAAGCACTCGGCAATGCCAGTAACACATCGCTGATGCGGCGCTTAGTGACTGCCTCAGGGATGGTGGCTGGCGCTGAATATTCTTGAATAACCACGTAATCAACATATTTATCGATGGCAACGTTATATTCTGGCAAGTCAGCATCATATAAACGATAGCTATCGATTCGCTCTTTTTTAGCCCACTTCTCAAGCTGCTTTACATTCTTTTTAATACGGTTAACAAATGCAGGTGCAATATCGACTAGATCGACACCGTCAGGCAGTACAACGGCTTCACGACGAGTGCTATTAGCATGTAAAGTGTAAATGTTAAATGCACACTCTAATGCACCGTTGAACATTTTCATTTGTTTATCGGCTTTAAGCTTGAGCGATGACATTAACTCAATGTCGCTACACAGCATGGCAATTTTCCAACCACCGAACTCTTTTTTCAACTTGTCACCAAGCTGGTAGTAAAGTTGTAGTAGTTCAGTGACATTACCCAAACGCTCACCGTATGGTGGGTTAGAGATTAAAAAGCCTTCGCTTACTGGGGGCGTAACGTCTAAAGCATCAGAAACAGTAAATTCAATAAACTCTGCTACACCCGCATTTTCAGCATTACGCTTAGCAATAGAGACAAGGTGGGCCTCAATGTCAGAGCCATAAAACTTAATTTTGCAACGCGTTTTGCCTAAAGTGGCACGAGCTTGAGCTTCATCAAAAATGGTTTGCCACATCGCTTTGTTGTGACTCTGCCAGTTTTCGAAACCAAATTTTTCACGCTTTAAGCCAGGAGCAATATCGGCAGCCATTAAAGCGGCTTCTATTAATACGGTGCCGCTACCACAAAATGGGTCGAGGATAGTGGTTTGATTAGCTTGCCAACCACTGCGCACTAACATATTAGCCGCGAGGTTTTCTTTTAACGGGGCTTCACCTGTTGTTGAGCGATAACCACGCTGATGTAACGATGCCCCAGAAAAGTTCATCGAAATGGTTAATTGACCATTACGAAAATGCGCATCGATTTTAAAATCGGGATTAACACGTTCAACATCTGGACGCGGGGTACCATCATCACGAAAACGGTCAACAACCGCATCCTTAATTTTGAGCGCGCCAAATTGAGTGTTATTGATGAAACCACCCGTACCGTGGAAGTCGATACTGAAGGTTTTTTTATGTGAAAAGTGCGATGGCCAATCGATACAATACGCAGCGTTATAAAGTTGCTCGGCAGATTCACAAGCTCCTTTATAAATAACTAATACGATACGGCTCGCTAGGCGGGTCCATAAGGTGATCCGATATGCCAGTTCAAGCGGTGCAGAAAAGTACACACCGGCAACGCTTTCTTTAACATCGGTAGCGCCAAAATCTTTCAATTCAGAGGCTAGGCTATATTCAAAACCCTTAGGGGCTGCAGCAAAAAAATTAAACATGTATTAGTCAGTCATCGTTACACAAAATTCAGTGCAACATTATACCTGTTCAAACACATATCCCCAACGACTTATCGAAATGGGCCTATAAATTCTCCAATTTGAGCCTTAAATAATCAATATTATCTCATTGCAACACAACACGCTTAATTAACCAGCAAACAAAAGGAATTATTTCGATTTTGCTTGCAAAGATATGTGGGGATCGCTATAGTTCGCCCCGCTTTGAAGCAGACAAGTTTACACGCCAACAGGCAATTAACTTAGATTCAACGAAGCAGCGTTTATCGGACGCGGGATGGAGCAGTTGGTAGCTCGTCGGGCTCATAACCCGAAGGTCGTAGGTTCAAGTCCTGCTCCCGCAACCAATTCTTTAGTCAATAGAATTAAAATAATTGACAGCGTTTATCGGACGCGGGATGGAGCAGTTGGTAGCTCGTCGGGCTCATAACCCGAAGGTCGTAGGTTCAAGTCCTGCTCCCGCAACCAATTCTTTAGTCAATAGAATTAAAATAATTGATAGCGTTATCGGACGCGGAATAGCACAATTGATAGCTCGTCGGGCTCAGCTTTTTATAAACAAGAGTCGAAGGTCGTAGTTTTTTATCAAGTCCTGCTCCCGCAACCAATTCTTTAGTCAATAGAATTAAAATAATTGACAGCGTTTATCGGACGCGAGATGGAACAATTGATAGAACGTCGGGCTCAGCTTTTTATAAACAAGAGTCGAAGGTCGTAGCTTTTTATCAAGTCCTGCTCCCGCAACCAATTCTTTGGTCAATAGAATTAAAATAATTGATAGCGTTTATCGGACGCGAGATGGAACAATTGATAGAACGTCGGGCTCAGCTTTTTATAAACAAGAGTCGAAGGTCGTAGCTTTTTTATCAAGTCCTGCTCCCGCAACCATTTTCTTAAACTTTAAGAAAATACAGATAAACGTAATCAAAATCAGTCGCGGGATGGAGCAGTTGGTAGCTCGTCGGGCTCATAACCCGAAGGTCGTAGGTTCAAGTCCTGCTCCCGCAACCATTTTGAAAAATCAAATACACTTAATTCCCCATATCTAAATCAAATACACTTAATTCCCCATATCTAAATCAAATACACTTAAATCCCCATATCTAAATCAAATATAAAACTCTAATACTATCAAACCAATACCAAGCAATTGGTAGCTCGTCGGGCTCAGCTTTTTATAAACCGCTGTATTTTATAAACAGCTCTTTTTTATAAGCCAAAGCGAAGGTCGTTGCTCTTTCTTTTTATCAAGTCCTGCTCCCGCAACCACTTTCTTGTTTAACAAGAATAAAGATAAACGTAATCAAAATCAGTCGCGGGATGGAGCAGTTGGTAGCTCGTCTGGCTCAGCTTTTCATAAACCGCTCTTTTTTATAAGCCAAAGCGAAGGTCATTGCTCTTTCTTTTTATCAAGTCCTGCTCCCGCAACCATTTTGAAAAATCAAATACACTTAAATCCCCATATCTAAATCAAATATAAAACCCTAATACTATCAAACCAATACCAAGCAATTGGTAGCTCGTCGGGCTCAGTTTTTTATAAACCGCTGTATTTTATAAACAAAAGTCGAAGGTCGTAGGTTCAAGTCCTGCTCCCGCAACCATTTTGAAAATTCCTTATACTTAATACCAATTCCATTAATTATGTGACCAATCAGAGTCACTCAGATTGTTCAGTTTGAGGCGCATTGTTGAAATAATGGTTATTCCCTTCTAAGACAATGCAACAAAGAAATGGACGGTCTGAGTGTCTCCTACAAGGCGGGTTTCTGTGCCTTCTACGCTGCTTAATAGCATTTTGACGTACGACTGCATGGATGCAGGAGGTAGAGCAACGCAGGAGCATTTGCCGAGAGCAACTATGCCTACAATTCTATTACTTGCCTAGAAGGCACAGAACTTCCGCTGAATGACCAGATAATTAATGGAATTGGTATAACTCCCTATATTCAATTCAAAATAATTATCAAAACTCCATTATTAAAAATCAATACCAAAACAATTGATAGCTCGTCGGACTCAGCTTTTCATAAACCGCCGAATTTTATAAACAGCTCTTTTTTATAAACCAAAGCTGAAGATCGTTGCTCTTTCTTTTTATCAAGTCCTGCTCCCGCAACGACTTTCTATACTCAAAAAATCAGCTCCGCGCATACAATTCAGCTACGTGAATAAACTCAACAGATATCAGATCATGCTTAATCAAGTGTGTTGAGAAAGGTTTCGATACATTGATTTACCCTATCGGGTTGTTCAGCAAAGACCATGTGACTGCCCTCTTCTATAATGGCAATTTGCGCGTTGGGGATATGCTGCTGTAAAAATGTGGCATATTTTATCGGTGTCATTTGATCTGCATCGCCCACAATAATTAACGTGGGGACATCAATTTGCGGCAGTTGCTCAATAACGTCAAATTTATCGCAAATGGTGAAATCAGTCAGCATGACGTTAACGCCATTATTGATAATTGAAGTGTTGATTTGTGATTGTAGATGCTCGGCAATATTTTGATTTGCCGCCAATAAATACGCTGGAAAAGGCTGTGCTGACTCGACTAATATTGAAAGTGATTGTAATAGTTGAGGCATCACTTTGAGCCGAGCCCCCGCGCCAATGAGCACTAACGCCTTTAATTGTATCTTTGCCTTTGCTGAGATAGCGAGTTGCATTGCTACGGCGCTACCAAGAGAATGCCCAACTAATACCACGTCATCAAACTGATGCTGCGCAATGTAGTCTACCAGCCATTGCGTTAACGCATCTACAGTTGTCAGTGTTTGCCCATCAGGGTGACCGGGGTAATCAATAGCAATGCTATGTTCAAAAAACTGTTGCTGGTGCTGCCAAACAACATGGGTACAGCCCGAGCCATGTAAAAAGAGTAACGTCATATTGATGAGCCTTTCCTATTTTACTTGTGATATTAATGTCGGCAGTTTTTCTTTCCACCAACTCAGCATTCCACCTTTAAGCTGATACACATCTTTAAAACCATACTGCTTAAGTTTTCTAACGGCCGGAATGCTTCGATGGGCGGAGAGGCAAATAACGATGATAGTCTGGTCAGTATTAAGCCGAAGTTGTTTAACAGAATCTTCAGAGAAATGAGTAATGGGAAGGTTAATCGCCCCTTTAATGTGTGATTTTTCCCACTCCAGCGTTGTGCGCACATCGACAATTTGAATTTTATTATCTTCAAGATGCTGGTAAACACTTTTAGTATCCATTTCTGGCACGTGACCGAACGGTAGCCATTGGGATAATCGGCTGAGAAATGACATAGGTAGCTCCAAAAAATAATAAGAGGTTAGCTTAAACTACATTATTTTCAGGCTTTTATTCAATCGATTAAAGCTTGATACCGGCATGACTTCGAAAGAGAACAATTATTCATTCAGTCATGCGCCTTGTTTAAGCCCTTTTCATACACTGGACCTTAAGCATTAAGGCCTGCAAAAATTCCATCTAACGTTATGTCTTTTCTAGATTTTCTTTGTTGTGACTTTTTTGCGTTTATTGTTATATAGCAGACCGCCCAGTCTATCTTTTCTG
>NZ_WSRZ01000076.1 GCF_009828585.1 Shewanella litoralis
GGCTCTGCAATAAAGTGATTCCATGCAATTGAGCACTGTTCAACAATATCGTCATATCCACTAAAACAACGATTGGCAAGTTCATTTTGACGAAGCCATTGCCACACTTGTTCTACAGGATTGAGTTCTGGAGAATAAGGGGGAAGTTTAAGGATACTTAAGTTATCAAAGCCCTCCGTCAGTTTTTGTTGATGCCAACCTGCGCCGTCCATAATGATCAGTGCATAGCGTCCAAATTCAGTCGCTTCTGAAATTAATTTCAAATGTTCTAACATATATTCACTACTGGCATATGGGGCAATAATTGCCTCTGTCGCGCCTGTAGCAGGACACACCGCACCATATAAATAGGCGGATTCAAACTGTTGTTGCCTTACTGATCGTGGCCGGCTTCCTTTCAATGCCCAAATATGGGTTGTGGTATTTTGCTGGCCGAATCTGGCTTCATCTTGAAACCACACATCAATGCGATCTAACGTTACATGACCAGGGGTGTTAAGGATCGTTGACAGCTGGAAGTTTTTTAAAAGCGTCCTGAACATCTTGAGACTGTTTTGGGTGACGAGAGCGAGTTGTTATCCATGAAAAGCCTAATTGATGGAGTATTCTGTAGATGTTGGCCTGCTTAAAGGTCAC
>NZ_WSRZ01000077.1 GCF_009828585.1 Shewanella litoralis
TCTAGTTGGTGGATTGATTGCATATTGTTTAAAAGACGAGAAGCCATCATTAAATCTAACAGCTCAAGAACTTGAGCTGTTAGATAGCACTAATATCGTGTTTGCTTAACCAGATCTGAGGTTAAGTTGGTTTAAGCTTTTTTACGCCAGAAACGATTAGCCTGCCCAGTTAATTCTATCAACTGCGCAGGCGTTGTCTGCTCAATAATTTGAGCATAGGCGGCATCAATCAAAAACTGCATCAATACGACATGGCGCCGTAAAATACGCTGATGACGATGAGATTGTTGCGGATTAAAATAACCCGAAAAGTTAAACAGTTGACGCGGATTTTTACGCACCCATGCCCATGAGCCCATTTCTAAGGTGAGTGGAATAAACGGGTTTTCGCTCGAGTTAGTGGCCACTAAATAGTCCCAAATATCACCATGAGTACGATAAAAATGACTTTGCGGCGCTAAACGATAATGACCATGATGCGGGTAGCCAGACTCAAACAATTGCATTAATACCATTTACATTAATTAACTGGTCAGTTTTGTCCAGCTTCTAGAGCATAATTTAATGACCCTTTCAGGCTCTGCAATAAAGTGATTCCATGCAATTGAGCACTGTTCAACAATATCGTCAT
>NZ_WSRZ01000078.1 GCF_009828585.1 Shewanella litoralis
GATTTTGGGATTTGCTTTGCCCAAGGTTATAAAGCATTTGAAGTGGCTATGTGGGACATCATTAACGATGCGTCACAACGTCCGATTATTAAACTGATGGCTAATGACTTCTGGGACGAATATCAAAGTGTTAATACACGTTTAAACAGAATTAATACCTTGATAAAAAAGCTTGTCGAACGTGACCCTAATGACAAAATTTTATTAAGCATTCCAGGTGTCGGGCCCATTATCGCGTCAGCGTTCGTCGCATCAATTGGCAGAGGTCAGGCGTTTAATACCGCTAAAGAACTGGGTGTGTGGCTGGGGTTAACCCCCAAGCAATTTGCCTCTGGCCATCGAAGTGTCAATGGCAATATCACCAAGCGAGGCAACGGATATTTACGCAAACAGCTTATTCATGGTGCTAGAACCGTTGTCAGCCATGCAAGTAAAAAACAAGATGATTTAAACCTCTGGATAACACAGTTAAGAAGTCGAAAAAGCATCTGCAGTACGGTGGTAGCCACTGCTCATAGGCTCGCCAGACTGATATGGATTTTATTACAAAAACAAGTGCCTTATGCTCCGCAATATACTGCAAATCAAGGAGCAAGCCATGGTACTTGTTAACCCCGTTGT
>NZ_WSRZ01000080.1 GCF_009828585.1 Shewanella litoralis
ACTCAGAAGTGAAACACAGTATCGCCGATGGTAGTGTGGGGTCTCCCCATGTGAGAGTAGGTCATTTCCAGACGCCTAATAAGTATGAAAGCCCGTTGCTAACGCAACGGGCTTTTTTACGTCTGAAATTTGAGTTTTGTGCATCAACCTTTATTTATCAAAATGAACAAGATAGCAGTGTGGTCGACATGCCCATGTGAGAGTAGGTCATTTCCAGACGCCAAATACACGAAAAAGCCCCTAGAAGAAAACGCTAGGTTTTTTTCGTATATACGCTTACCAAAAATGTTCCAGATAATTCAAGACACTTCCTATATTCATTTAGGTCGCGCGAAAGAACTAAACTCGATGTCGCCCAGCCGCTGAGCGGCTTCCCCGGCTCCAAATGCCGTTATTGCTCCTGCAATAACGGCATTTCTGCCATCCCTTGCGATCGCCACTTTTCCCCTTTTAATACCATTTACATTAATTAACTGGTCAGTTTTGTCCAGCTTCTAGAGCATAATTTAATGACCCTTTCAGGCTCTGCAATAAAGTGATTCCATGCAATTGAGCACTGTTCAACAATATCGTCA
>NZ_WSRZ01000081.1 GCF_009828585.1 Shewanella litoralis
GGTGCGACGCGTGATGTCTTTAAGTTTCACTCCGGCAAGCTTAGGCAGCACACGGCCCTTGCCATTTCTAGCTTCAACTATTCTTGGGTTGAGTGACTTTGTCCCCCGAAAAATATAGAAACCATTATGGCGTTCCACATTGGCAAAATATTCGAAATCAGGATAGCCCGCATCAGCCAGAAGCAGTGTATTTTTCATTCTAAAGGCCATGGGGAGATAGGTTCTTTCTGAAACGGTATCAGCACTTATCGCCATTGCTGTGGGATTAAATGTGCGCAATGACATGGTCATATGGCACTCTATCGCGGCGGGATTACGCTTAAAGCGGCTTGGGTACACGTCAGCTAACGCCTTGTGAACATGAAAAGAACTGCCGTCCTGAAGCAAAATATCATCAAAGCCTGACAACTTCTTCGGAAGCGAAGCGCATTGTTGGCGTGCAAACTGAGCGATAGCCAGCTGAACCAGTTGCTTCATAAAATCAGCAAAGGCGGCTTTGCGGAGCTGATTATGAAAAGGTTTGTAAGCCACATTATCATTTTCTGTCAGACACATACCATTAAA
>NZ_WSRZ01000082.1 GCF_009828585.1 Shewanella litoralis
CCTGTAACGGTTCAAAGCTTCAGTATTGAGGGCGTTACCGGTCCATTGACCCTAGGTCAAGCCGTCACCCTTACGGGCGTGGGCAGCTTTACCTTAAATGCCAACGGCACTTACAGCTTCACGCCAGTGGCCAACTACAATGGCCCTGTGCCGGTGATCACCTATGTGTTAACCGATGGCTCAAGCACCGATACGTCAACACTGACCATCTCTGTGACGCCAGTGAACGATAACTTCACGGATGCTAATGAAAACATTAGCGTCAATGAAGACAGCGGCACGACCACAGGCACCGTATTAACGGGCACCAGCTCTGTGGACGGTCCTGTAACGGTTCAAAGCTTCAGTATTGAGGGCGTTACCGGTCCATTGACCCTAGGTCAAGCCGTCACCCTTACGGGCGTGGGCAGCTTTACCTTAAATGCCAACGGCACTTACAGCTTCACGCCAGTGGCCAACTACAATGGCCCTGTGCCGGTGATCACCTATGTGTTAACCGATGGCTCAAGCACCGATACGTCAACACTGACCATCTCTGTGAC
>NZ_WSRZ01000008.1 GCF_009828585.1 Shewanella litoralis
AAGATAGACTGGGCGGTCTGCTATATAACAATAAACGCAAAAAAGTCACAACAAAGAAAATCTAGAAAAGACATAACGTTAGATGGAATTTTTGCAGGCCTTAATGCTTAAGGTCCAGTGTATGAGTAAGCATTATAACCATAAGTAGCATAATGTTATTCAGTATTTCAGCGAGTGCCTTGGAGCGCTTCGCGGGGATTGAAGATGGCTCAGATGCGAACCTAAAGGCCGTCTGCCAAGACTATATGGTTAACAGTTTCTTAAAAAATGACTTTGAACTTTTTTTTCATTTATTACCAAAATCCATGAAGAAAATGGAGGCGATGCTTGAGAAAGATTGGCCAGAGGGACACCTAAAACGTTTTGGTGCTGAGCCATTAACGGAATATGATTTTTTTGAGATAGATGATGAGTTCAGAGAATCAATTTATAAAGGTCATCCAGTTAAAAGCATAAGTATAAAATATCAAGCGGGTGTTATGAAGCGTTACCGCGGTAGTTCGTGCTCTTTTGAGCAATTTGAGGATAAACGTTGGTACTTAGCCCAAAAGCCTTAACTAAGTCAAAAAGCCTTATTATTAAATCAATAGGGCTTTGCTTTTTTAATGCCTAAAAAATATTAAAGGGATTTATGAGTTATAAAATTTGTAAGCAGACAGATGATTGCATTGTGCTACAAGATACTGGTGGCATTATCGACTTTGTTTTTGGTATTGGTATGGCGGCAATGGGTGCAGGTGTCATCTATTTAGGCTGGTTTGGCTACCAAGATACCGGTGAGATATTCATGCCACTCATTATAGCCCTTGTCGGCAGTTGTTTTTTCTTTCCTATGTTTAAGCGTAACCGATTAACGATTGATGCGACCCGTAAAGAGGTGGTGAAAACAAAGTCCTGGTTCGGTATAACCAAAGAAAAAGAGATTGTGACTAATAGCAATCTTTCATTACTCGAAATGTCTGGTTTCATTACCGGTGAATTTAACGCTTTTTTTGATCGTCAACAAAGCGTTATGCATCATTATGCGCTTAAGTTTTATAGCTACCCTGAATGGCATATCACTATCAGAAATGTTTCAACCATGATCAATATCGTGATGTTTTTTGAAAAACACTTTGATACCGATTTAGCATTAGTTGTTCAGCATAAAAGGCATAAATTTAGTACTAAAGGGTTATTAAAAGACCATAAGCCCACTGCACTTCCAACAGGTGGTTTAGTACGCGAATCTGGCTTTCAGCAACTGACTGTAGGCGGCATGCCTTTTACATCATTAAGGTTTTGGCTGTTTGCGATGAGTACCATAGGCATATCATTTTTTATGTCGATATTTATATTATTCTTTTCTGAATCCGTTTTTACACCCTATGTATCCTTGCCGATTCAATACGCTTTATCAGCGTTACTGATTGGCTTTTTTTCTTGGGTATTTCTTTACCGCGCAGCAGGGACAAAACTCAGAATTTATAATGATACTTTGATTATTAAACATGGTGCATTTAACGAGAAAACCTATAAACGTTCAGATATTATTGGCGTAGTAAACATTACTAGAAATACGTATTTAGTGACTCGGCTAGGTGCAGAATGGTTAGCTTTTAGATTACCCACAGAATACAGCTATGCCATTCATAGTTGGTTAATGCCATATCTGAAACGCTGAATCAGAATACTGGAACCATTTACTTATTTAACTCAATTACAGGATGTTATCTATGGATATTTTTAAAAAAGCCAGCTTGTTGGTGGCCATGACTACAGCCATTACCACAATGAGCTTTGCTGCGTTGGCGAGCAATCAAGGCGCTATTGATGCATTTGAAGCCAAAACTAAACCCATAGCACAAGATGCAAAAGTCTTATCCGACAAGCAATTAGTATTGATGGATGAGTTTAATCAGCTCGTGGCGTCGGGTAATGCTGCTGCAGTATTTCAAAGTGGTAAGGTTACAGAGTTACAAGCCCTCGGCGAGCAGACGTTGGTGCAAGCTAAGCTATTTGTAAAAGAGTATGAGCAGTTTTTAGCGCAATTACCTGAAACCTCTACCTGTTATACACCTGAAAACGTCACTGAATATAATCAGCTTATTAATGAGGTGGCGACTAAGAATCAATCTTTATCTGAGTTAAGCAGTACGGTCGCACCAGGTGATGAAGTGGCGGCCACGATGGCAGTATTAAACTTACAAATGCATGCCGGGCAGGTGAGTGGTTTGGTGCAAATGTTCCAACTGGTGAAGATGTGTTACATCTCTGATGCGATGGGTTATACCAAAGAAGATGTTGAGCGTATGCAAGCGGAAGAAGAGCAGTAAAGTCTATGTTAGCGATCATTTATTAACACGGAATTATAATGCAGCATTAAAAATAAACCCCATTCGCTTTTGCTTATGGGGTTTATTGTTATCTGTGACAACGCCTTAAATTAGACGACACAAATTGCTCTATGACTAGAATTAAAATACCAATGGATTAACCTGATCATATAAGTGTTGATATAACGTTTGAGTAAACCCTGTGTTGTTATCAAAGGTGACTGATACATTATTGGACGCAGATGTTTGCATTTTTTCATGGAGTTCAACTTTCATCAGTTGCTGGTCTATGAATAAGAAGTAGTCTGGATAGACATATTGCTGTGCGGTGCCTTCAACGATTTCAGCAACTTTAATCAATAAATGATCACTTGGACTGGTGCTTTTTGTCATTTGATAACGTTGTTCAATGTTGCCATTGCTATCAAGCAAAGCAATGGTTTGTTCTTCTTCATCAATAATGATGTCGAGAGGGAAGTAAAAATCAAACAAAATTTCAGCTACCATTGTTGTCGAAAGTGTTTCTTCAGTGACAAAGCTTGATAGTTCATATGTCTCATAATCTTCAACTACTCGGCACATTACATCTTCGGTTTGAGTGACCGTTAAGCTATATAGTGTATCTGGCCAGGTTAATGCGTCTAATTTTAGCTTTTCTGGAGATGTATTTAACACAGATTGCCAAAAGTCACTGGTATTCGCGTTAGTGATTTTATTGATATCGATTGTAACAGGGACATTCGTTCCGGCATAAATCGTGTTGTAGGTATTACCCGTAATGCTTGGCTCCGTTACTGGGCCATTGTCTTCGGTGTACCAGCGCTTGTCCGTTGTGTGCCAACATTCGTTAACCTCGTCATCGGCTTCATCTAATGGCGCTTCAAATGCCAAGGCTTGGCCGGCTAGCGCGGATACCCAGGTTAACACTTTTGTGTTGTCAGCATTTTGCATAGAAAATCCACTCAGATCAGAAGATAAGGTTAGAGATAAGGTATTAGTGAAACCTTTATCATTAATGATATTACCTAGCACAAGGTCCCAATCATCTTGCGACAAAATACGCGAATCGATAGGTAATTCTGTAAATCCTAATGCGATGGCAGAGTCACTAAAGAGTATATTAATAGCTAAGGTAAAGGCGTCATCTGAGAAGAACTCTTCGATAGACAGACCACTATCACTTAATATTTGCCAAATTTGAGCATAAGTCGCAGCAAGAATTTTTTCTGCTGCAATTAAGTTTGGAATTTGAGTCGCGATGACTTGTTGTAAATAAGCAATGGCATAGTCTATGCGCATAAAATTAGCTGTGGCTGACGTTTCAGCAGAAACTGAGTATAAGGTGTCGGCATCTAATTGATACAAAATAGCTAATAGTGCGTCTAACTCTGTTGATAGCTGACTAATGTCACTGTCAGACAGGTTTTGATTCATCATTTCTATCACACGAGACTGCTTGATATGGGTTAGGTTGTTAATCGCGCCATTATATTGAGGGCTTGCGATTAATGTACCTTGTCCTGCGTCATTAACGATAGATTTTGGTGCTGCTCGGTTAGTCGGGTTTTTAACCTTAAGCGCTAAAGAGCGGGCCTGGATTGCTTGTGTTGCTGCTGCCGCTTGCCAGTTAGCCACTAAATAATAGTCTGGCGTTTCAACTTCGCTTGTCCACTCTAACTGATAGTTACCCTCAGCATCGGTAATTGCGAATGGTTCATCGCTATCACAAGCTAAGTTTTTATTTAAATCAGCGCACACTGTCGCGCCAGATAATGCGCCTTGATAAACCGCTAACCCAGCAATTTGATGATTATATTCAGACACCGGTGGTGTTGTAGGGGTAGTTGGTGTACCTGCATCTGGTTGGGTTACGTCTGTAGTTGAATCATCGTCTGATGAACCACAACCCATCAATAGGGCGCTAGAGATTAAAATAGCTAATAAACTTTTATGGTGCATTAATGTGTCCTTACATTAGATTATTACTGCGTTTTAGCTCAATGGTTGTGCAGTAAGTATTGCATTACAATGCAGCAGCTAACCCACCATTGAAGGTGAGTTTAATGTGTGTCGCTGATACATGCTGGCTTGGTGTTATTAAAAGAGATGGTTAACCTGCTGCGTAGGCAAATAGCTGACCACGATTTTTAATCTTGGTTTTTTTATAAATGTTTTGCACGTGCATTTTGACCGTGTTAACGGAAATGTTGAGCTCTTTGGCCATTTCTTCGTTAGTCAGTCCATGCAGTATAAGCGATAGAATTTGTTGTTCTTTTTTTGTGGTAACAGCAAGAATTTTTGCGCGGTTGCCTGACGACGGAACTCGTTTTTTTTGCAAAATGTACTTAGATACGGCTTTATCGCTAAAGCTAATATCGCCATCTTGTACTTTGTTTATGCTCTGTATTTGATCGACCAGGCTTGCGTCGATGCTCATCGCCGCATGAAATCCAGAAGAGATTAGAATCACTTCGAGCTCTACGTTTAATGCTGGGCAATAGGCAATATGTAAATGACTCTTAAACAATTCTGCAGATAAATAGCTTATCTCTTGTAGCGGGTGCTCAAGGTAATGAATCAATATTGCGGTGCTATTTTCAATACTCGCAATCGTCGACAACTCAGCAGATGCACAGCTTGAACTGCATGTAATAAGATTGCATTCTATGAGATTTGCAAGATGCTGAAATGGCTCTTGCAGATGTAGAGGGAAATCGAGAATAAGCAGGTGTTTAGTGAGCATGTTACTTTCCTTGTTTAAAAATACAGCATCCCTTTGCGGTATTTTTTGAGCCTCGCGGTTGCCTGTTATGCAGAAAGTGGCATCGCTTAGTTATCAAAATTGCGTACTGTTAACTCATTTTTTATTTTTGGCGCTAACTCTGATCTTGCCTGGGCTTGTCACATTGTTTGCATTTAAATTTGTGCAGTTTATGAGCCGAGTAAGATAAATTAAAAAAATAGAGCTGTACATTATGCTCATGCTATAACTTGACAAATACAGCGTAAGTACATGTTTACACGCTGTATTTGAGGTCGTCACTTGCTGTTTAAATGAGCAGGGCGATATAGTACAACATTATAATCCTGTTGCATACGGTAAAATGGGTGTTTTTTGTTCAACACCCATTCTTTACGATATACCCTTTGTGCTGTGAGGCGGTTAACGTTTAGGTTTACGTGAATGGCTAGATTTGCCCTTGTTTGCGGCGGGTTTTTTAGGCTTGCTTCCTCGACCTTGCATAAAGTGTTCTGGGCCTTCAATGGTGTCGCGCATACTCTTGAGTGGCTTTTTCTTGGCTTTTTGCGGGGCTTTTTTTACTTCAGATGACGAGTGTTCAATCAACTTCATTAAGGTACTGAGTTCTTGCTCGTCTAGATCGCGCCATTCACCAATCGGTAATCCTTTAAGCGACACATTCATTATTGATTGGCGCTCAAGCTTGGTGACTTCAAAGTTGAAGTATTCGCACATGCGGCGAATTTGGCGGTTAAGGCCTTGGACTAACACAATTTTAAATGCATAAGGTGACACTTGCTCAACCTTACACTTTTTAGTCACTACGCCTAGTATTGGGACGCCAGCAGACATGCCTTTGATAAAATCATCGGTGATAGGTTTATTTACGGTAACCACGTATTCTTTGTCGTGATTATTACCCGCACGCAAAATCTTATTCACTAAATCGCCATTGTTGGTTAAAAATATCAACCCTTGCGAGTCTTTATCTAGGCGACCAATCGGAAAAATGCGCTCGCTGTGGTTAACAAAATCGACAATATTGTCGCGCTCAGTACCTTCGGTGGTACTGACAATACCAACAGGCTTGTTTAATGCGATGAACACTAAATCGGCTTCGTCACGTGGCTCAATGTCCTGGCCGTTGACTTTCACTTTGTCACCAAACTCAACCGTGTCGCCAATTTTGGCGCGTTTGCCGTTAATAAATACATTGCCCTGTTCAATGAAGCGATCGGCTTCTCGACGTGAGCATATGCCACTCTCGCTGATGTATTTATTTAAACGGGTTGCAGATTCACTCATAGCGGTTCCTTTATCAACATAAACGCGCTGCACTGGCAGGCTGGATCGGCGCAGATAATATCATAAACTTTTTGATTATTCTGTAAGGCACAGACGCTTAACCCTGGTGAATCAATCATCCAAGTCACATTACAAATCCAAGCCTAGTTGCGCCGTTGCATCATGATGTTGTGCCAGTAAGTTGATGTCGCTTAGTGGCGTAGGGGTATGCATGAGCTGTTGCTGTAGTAAGCGATATAAATCGACAGCTAGCTGCGGTGCATCATGATTGTCTGGGGTATGAATAAACAAGTAGGGGTGTTTGCCCTGGTTTATCCATAATGGCAGTTGCTTAAGCCAGTTTTGAAAAAAGTGCACATTTGCTTCGGCCTGTGGATGGCCAATAAAACGCACTACTGGATGTTGAGCTGTGGCAATGGCATGCACTGGCACGTTAGGCTTTTTTTGATGAGCGTCTATTACCGCGGCCGTGGTTGGTGGCGCAGCAAATACTGGCCGAGTGTCCATAATAATGCGATTGCATTGGTTATCGATAAGTAAGCGATTAAGGTCGCGTTCGGCGTCTCCTTTGGCAAAAAAGGCTGGATGACGAACCTCGACACCATAGGTTAACCCTTGAGGTACTTGCGTTAAAAATTGCGCTAAAGCTGGCAAATGCTGTGGACCAAAGCTGGCCGGTAATTGTATTTTCCACATACCTGTTACGTCGAGTAATGGTGCCATTACCGAGAAAAACTGTTGTACTGCGGGGCCGGCATTGTGCAGCTTTAATTCGTGAGTAATGTGTTTAGGCAGTTTAAAGGTAAAGCGAAAGGTGTCATTAACGGCATTACGCCAAATTTGGGCTTGCTGTAATGAAGGTGTGGCATAAAACGTAGTGTTGCCCTCTACGGTATTAAATATTTCTGCATAACGGGCGAGTCGCTGGCTTGAGTCATTATTGCCATACACGGTTTGCTGCCAATGGTTTTGCGACCACATTGCTAACCCCAATCGTATGAATGGTGCATGCGGTTGTTGAGCTGATGTCGGGGAATGCGTATTCAAAATGTTCCTCAGAATAAAAACGGTTTTTGCCTTGTTTATGACAAAAAACGCTTTAACGGCTTAAAAAGTGATATTTAGTTATTTTGTCTATATCTAATCAGTTTGCCCATCTGATAAAATTAGCATCATTGGCTATGCTATCTGGTTATCATATCAGCCAGAAAACAAAAAATGCATTATCTTGGTGTTAAGCGTGAGTTGGAGTGTTTGTGTCTAGTTCTGATCCTGAAAGTCAGTTTGATAATTACCGCCCTAAAGCGTCTTCGGCAAAGCCGGTTAAAGTCCGTAAAAGTAAAGCCGGCTGGTTACTGATTATTTTTGTGTTAGCGACAGCCTATTTGGTTGAATTTGAGGTAAGAACCTCTTATTACCAATCGTACTTTTTACACCAATACGCCACTAAGTTGACCTATCAGTTACGTGACTATCGTAGCGACGCAGTTATTTACCCTAAATATGGCCCGTTTGATGACCGCCACGGGTATAGCCGACTGCCGCAAAAAATTGATCGCTTAATCGAACGTAATTACCAAATTACCCAGCAAGTGGCGTTTTCGCCGATGTTGATGGATTACACCGAAAAAGGTTTTTTCCCGCCTTATCATGAAAAAGCCCAATCAGGCTTATTAATTAAAGACTGCCGCGACATGACAGTGTTTGATTTCTCATACCCTAAACGCGTGTATCAAGACCAGGACAATATTCCGCAACAAGTCATCAGTACCCTGTTGTTTATTGAAAACCGTGAAATGCTCAGCCCAGAAGCCAACTACAACCCTGTGGTCGATTGGCCTCGTTTTGTGTTGGCCGCGGCCAGTCAAATTGCTGAAATTGCCGGCGTTGACATGTCTAAAGCGGGCGGCAGTACGTTAGCCACCCAAATTGAAAAATTTAGGCACTCTAATCATGGCTTAACCTTAAGCATTAAAGACAAGTTACTGCAAATTGGCTCGGCCATTGTGCGGGTCTATCAACAAGGTGAAAGCACTGTTAATGCTCGTCAGCGTATTGTGCAAGATTATCTTAATACCGTGCCGTTATCGTCGGCCCCCGGTTTTGGCGAAGTGCATGGTATTGGTGATGGTTTATGGGCATGGTTTAAAACTGATTTTGCTCAGGCCAATCAGCTACTGTTGAGTCGTCATACCCAACAAAACTCAGCGCAGCGTGGCAAGGTGTTTAGAGAAATTGTCGCGCTTATGATTGCTCAGCGTCGTCCGTCATATTACCTACTGCAAGGCCATGATGATTTGGAGTCATTGGTTGACAGTTATTTGCGTTTACTGGGCCGCGATGGCCTGATTGAAACCCAGTTAATGGTGTCGGCACTAGAGCAAACGCTTACCTTTAACACCACTAAGTTAGCAACAACTAACCCTGCCAATAATAAAGGCGTTAACGCTGTACGCATCCGCACCGCGGGCATGTTAGACGTAAATCTATATGATTTAGACCGTTATGACTTATCGATTAACAGTACATATCATGGTGATTTACAACAAAAAGTGAGTGATTACTTACGCAGCCTGGCAAATGTCAGTTCAGCCGAACGCATTGGTTTATTGGGCGAGCGTTTATTGTCTGTGCAGCAACTCGATAAAGTGCTATACAGCTTTACCTTATATGAGAGCACCGACAGCGCTAACCGCGTGCGTATTCAAACCGACAGTATTGATCAGCCTTTTGATATTAACGAAGGCAGTAAACTCGAACTCGGCTCTACCGCTAAATTGCGGGTGTTGGCAACGTACCTAGACATTATTGCCGAGTTGCAACAGCGTTTCTCAGCTATGACGGTAGCTGATTTGCGCCAGGTTGATGTAGAGCGCAAAGATCATATTACTCGCTGGGTGGTGGATTATTTAATTACCACGCGTGACCGTAACTTAACTCGTATGCTCGACGCGGCGCTGCAACGTGAATATTCAGCTTCACCAGAAGAGCGCTTCTTTACGGGTGGTGGTCTGCATGTATTTAATAACTTTAATAAGAAAGAAAACAGCCGCGTACCTACCTTATATCAAGCCCTGCAAGAGTCGATTAACTTGCCGTTTGTACGCTTAATGCGCGACATTGTTAGCTACAGCAGTAGTTACAATAGCGAAGGTAGCGTGTCGCAATTGTTGCGAAATGACAAAGATCCACGCCGCGAAGAATACTTAAAAGCGTTTGCTAAGCGTGAGGGAAGCTCGTTTGTAAAACGTTTTTATCGCAAATATCGCCAGCTTGCGCCTGAGCAACGTTTAGAGGTGTTATTTGATGGGATCTCGCAACAAGAGCACAAGTTAACGGCGGCATATCGCTATTTAAAACCCTACGACGGTGCCCGCGAACTTAAGGCCTTTTTAACAGCGCGTTTGCCGACTAAAAGCTTTACCGATAAACAAATTAACTTACTGTATAACAAATACGGCGAAGAAAAATTTAACCTTGCCGACCAGGGTTATATTGCCCGAGTGCACCCGTTGGAGTTATGGGTATTACGTTATTTAAATGATTACCCAGAAACCGGCTTAACTCAGGTATTAGACGATGCCCAGCCTCAACTGCAAGAGGTGTATCGTTGGCTATTTAGAACCCGCCATCAAAATGCCCGCGATGTGCGTATTCAGGTCATGCTTGAGGTTGAAGCATTTTTAAGTATCCACCAACGGTGGGTGAGAATGGGTTATCCGTTTGAGTATATGGTGCCATCGTTAGGCTCTGCGTTAGGCAGTTCGGGTGACAGACCAGCAGCGCTCGCAGATTTAATGGGCATCATTCAAAATGACGGTTATCGTTTCCCAACCGTGCGCATTGATGAGCTGCAATTTGCGAAAGACACCCCATATGAGGTGACGCTTGCCAATAATAAGCAAATGGTCACACGAGTGATGCATCAAGAAGTGGCCAGAGCCCTTAAGCGCGCGCTTGCGAATGTGGTGCAAAATGGTACCGCCAGACGACTCAATGGCAGCTTGTTAGACAGTCAAGGCCAGGCGATTATTATGGGCGGTAAAACCGGCACAGGTGATAACCGCATCGCAACCGAAATCCGTAATGGGCGCAAGGTATCATCAACGGCGATTAACCGCACAGCAACGTTTGTGTTTTACCTGGGCGATAGTCACTTTGGTACCTTAACGGCATTTGTTCCCGGGGAAAAGGCAGATGATTTTAGCTTTACCTCTGCACTGCCATTGCAAGTGCTTAAAGGTATGATGCCAATCCTGTCGCCAATGATTAATCAAACCGAGCAGTGTCAGGCAGGGTTGTGATTTAATTAAAACGATTGTTTAACCAGCCCATGGGTTATTGGGCTGGTTATCGTGAAGAGAACTTTTGCTACAAAGGCATTGCTACAAAGGAATGGCTACAAGGCTATTGATTCAAGGCTATTGATATAAGCTAAGCATCACCACTACATGACACACAGCAACGATACTAGTGAGTATGGTGCGCAGAGTCATATAGCTGGCAGAACTTGATAATTGCTTGGCTTTAAACTCAATATACAATAAATACACGTAACCACTGAACAGTAAGATTAATGCCGACAATTCAAACGGCGTTAATAATGCAATCCAGCAACCTAGTGCAATAACGTTACTGACAATCAATAGCTTAGCGATATTATCATCGAGGTTCAGCACTACAGCTTTGCCCCACAACGCCCCCGCCATAAAACTTAAAATAATCGCACTGTAACTAATAAAGCCAAGTAAGGTATGCTCAGGTGATAGCACACTATGATTAAACGCCAATAGGCTTAACGCAATAAACGGAATTAAACCTGCAAATCCGAGCCATTGCCAAGTGCTGATATTTTTCATGGTATCTCCTTTGCTGTAAATAATACCGTTAACACCAATATAAATGATCTTGGTTGTACAACCTATAGGTGAGTGAAACACAATGAATATTTATCTTAAAGACGTTAGCGAACAAGATTTAAGTTTACTATTTGAGTTTCAAAATGACCCCATCGCCAACAATATGGCCGATGTTCCGGCGCGCACTCGTGAGGCATTTTACCTACACTGGCAGCAAAATATTTTTGCCAATGATCAAGGTATCGCAATCGGTATTTGGCATAACAATTTGTTGGTTGGCCATTTGGTATCGTGGGTCAATCTTGAATTAGCCACAATCGATGAGCCAGAAGTGCGTTTAATTGGCTACTGGATTGGGCGAAAATACTGGGGGCAGGGCATAGCGACTCAAGCACTTAAGTTGTTTTTACAGCAATATATCACTAGCCCGGTTTACGCCTATATTGATGCGCAAAACCAGGGCTCGTTAAAAGTCGCTCAGGCCAATGGGTTTGTGGAGGTCACTTCGCAATACCCATCGCTGTTTGCTAAAGATAACTTATTAATATTTAAGCGTGATAGCGTTAAAAATTAATGACCAGCACCGCCGCATCCACCACAACAACTGCCACCATTACCTTGTTTTTTCTGTGACGTTTCTGTTTTGGGTGCTGTGTTGGTTTGTTCAGATTTTGGCGCAACATGACTCACAGATTCTGTCTGTTTGGCAGGTTTAAAAATACCGCTAATTGAAAAGCTCATGGTGCTACCTCGTGATAAAGTGATTTATAGCAAATGAATTAAACATATAATTATTTTACATGTTTAAATTGTATAATTCCCACTTTTACAGTCAAGTATTATTTGTGGCACTTTGTTAGGTATGCGTTAAACGTCACATTAAGTCATAACACAATGTCATTACGAGTCTTTGTTTTGATGTGAATGGACATGATAAACTGCGCATCCACCTGTTTGGAGCTGTTATGTCTTTTGCTGAATTATCGCTACACCCTACGTTAATGACCCGTTTAGCTGAGCTTAATTACCAGCAAGCGACGCCGATCCAATTGCAGGCTATACCGGTGATTTTAAGCGGTAAAGATGTCATGGCTGGCGCGCAAACCGGTACAGGGAAAACCGCCGCTTTTGCGCTGCCCATATTGCAGTCAATTTTGACTCAGCAAGCGCTCAGTCCTAATAAAGCCATTAAGGTTATTCGTGCTCTAGTGCTGGTACCTACCCGCGAATTAGCCCAACAGGTTCATCATAGTATTGAGCAATATGCCTTTGGCTGTGGCATTAACAGCGTAATGGTATATGGCGGCGTGAGTATTGGTGGGCAAATTACTCAGCTCAACAATGGCACCGACATTTTGGTAGCAACCCCAGGGCGATTATTGGATTTATTGCGTAAAAGAACGCTTACTCTGTCGCAGTTAACACACCTTGTGTTTGATGAAGCTGACCGTATGCTGGATATGGGCTTTAAAGATGAGATTATCGATGTGCTCAAGCAAGTGCCTAAAACACGGCAGACACTGCTGTTTTCAGCCACGTTAGATGATCGTATTTTTAGCTTTAGTAAACGCTTACTGCAATCGCCTAAAGTTATCGAAGTTGCAAAGCGCAACACCACCGCCGCGAGTATCGTTGAGCGTGTTTATAACCTCGACAGCAACCGAAAGTGTGCGGCATTGTGTCATTTAATTAAGCTTGAAAAATGGCAGCAAACCTTGATTTTTAGCCGCACCAAACAAGGTGCTGATGCCCTTGTTAAACAAATGAAGCATGCAGGTGTTAGCGCTGAGGCGTTTCATGCCGATTTATCACAAGCCGTGCGTGAGCAAGTGCTAAACCAGTTTAAAAGTGGCGAGCTTACCGCGCTGGTGGCCACTGATGTTGCAGCCAGAGGTCTAGATATTAACGAGCTTAATTATGTGGTTAATATGGAGTTACCGTTTCAGGTTGAAGACTATGTTCACCGAATTGGCCGCACAGGCCGTGCAGGTAATCAAGGCCAGGCAATCACGTTACTGAGCGTCGATGACGAGCCGTTACTGGTTAAACTAGAAACTTTTTTAGACCGCCGACTGCCGCAACAATGGTTAACAGGCTATGAGCCCGATTTAACACAAATGGCGGTGACTACGCGTAAAACCACCAAAAGTGCCCTTAAGCAACAAGCGCGTAAAAAAGCCTTGGGTCAACGTCCGTCACGCAATAAAAAGTCATCACCTTAGCGCCACTGTATCTTAGCGTCACTTTCTCATGAGAGTGGCGTATTCGCATCATCGTGATTAATCGTCTTTTAATTGCCATATTATTGTCATGTTTTTTGAACCTTGCTGTCACATTAGATGCTTATCTTATCTGTCGAATAATCATACCTACAGCTAATGTTGAGCATACACAAGGAATACATATGAGCAAGGCGACGTTTAACCCAACTCGTTTTAATAAAAGCAATAATACTCCATTTAATGAAGTGATGGACGCTCACTTATCACGCCGTAATTTTGTTAAGCGTGGTTTGGGCTTAAGTGCCATGACCGCCTTTGGTGGATTTGGATTAAGTGCCTGTGGTTCTGATAACAACAGCAGTACGCCTAATACCCCTACGACACCAACAACACCGACAGCGCCAACACAAAGTTCAGCTGTGTTAGGTTTTGAGTCAATTCCAGGGTCGTTAACCGATGCAGTGGCCATTCCTGCTGGCTATTCGGCCTATGTATTAGCGCCTTGGGGTACGCCACTTAACTCAAAAGCGGCTGCATGGAAAGATGACGGAAGCAACACTGCAGATGACCAGGCCAATTCTGTGGGTATGCATCATGATGGTATGCATTTCTTCCCGCTCAATGATGCCGGTGATGACGGTTTATTGTGCATTAACCACGAATATATTGACCAGGATGCTCTGCACCCAACAGGCCCAACTTACGACACCGATGGCAAGCGCAGTGTTATTGATGAAGTGCGTAAAGAAATCAACGCACATGGTGTATCAGTTGTGCGTATTAAGCTGGTATCTGGCATGTGGCAAGTGGTTGAAAACGACAGCTACAACCGCCGATTTACTGGTGCGAGCGTAATGGATGTAAGCGGCCCATTAGCCTATAGCTCTTACCTTGAAACTCGCTACTCGCCTGACGGCAGCCAGGTGCGTGGCACGTTAAACAACTGTGGTAATGGCTACACGCCCTGGGGCACGTATTTAACCTGTGAAGAAAACTGGCCAGAATATTTTGTGAATAAAGGCGAGCTGACTGCAGTGCAATCACGCACTGGCATTCCAAATACTGACACGCGTTATGGCTGGAACCACTTAGCCGGTAATGACGATGAACGTTTAGACGAGTTTGCTCGTTTTGACATGACCCCAAGCGGTTCAAGTGCGGCTAACGATTACCGCAACGAAGCCAATGGCCATGGTTATATTGTTGAGATTGATCCATACAACCCTAACTCTCGCGCAGTTAAGCGCACAGCATTAGGCCGTTTCCGTCACGAAGGTTGCGTGTTTGGTAAGCTTGAAGAAGGCAAGCCTCTGACGTTTTATTCTGGTCACGATTCTCGCTTTGAATACCTGTATAAATTTGTGTCTGACGCAGTATGGGACGCAGCAGATGCCAACAGCACTAATCGTTTAAGTGTAGGCGATAAGTACATGAATGCCGGCACCTTATATGTGGCCAAGTTTAATGAAGATGGCGTAGGCGAGTGGTTGCCTTTAACCCTAGACGGAATGACAACTGACGGCGGTACACTAGCGGATAGTTTTGGTTCTTTAGAAGAAATTATTTTAAACACAGCGGGCGCAGCAGATTTGGTCGGTGCAACCCCAATGGACCGCCCAGAATGGGCTGCGGTTGATCCATTTACTGGCACGGTCTACCTGACTTTGACCAATAACAGCCGACGTACTGACAATACTAACCCTGCTAACCCACGTTTAAATAATAACTTTGGTCATATTATCCGTTGGGATGAAGGCGACGCTGCCACTGACTTTAGCTGGGATATTTTTGTCTTTGGTTCGCCAGATGATGGCGATGCAGCAACTAACTTATCGGGCTTAACTGATCTCAATCAGTTTGCTAGCCCAGATGGATTGGCGTTTGACCCTCGCGGTATTTTATGGGTGCAAACCGATAATGGCGCCTCTGAAGTGGGTGAAGAAACTAACGATCAAATGCTCGCGATTGTGCCATCAACTATGGTTGATGCCGACGGTAACCAACAAGTAGTGAGTGCCGACAATCAAACTCAGCTTAAGCGTTTCTTTGTTGGGCCAAACGGTTGTGAAGTCACCGGTTTTGCGATTACTCCTGATTACACTTCCGTTTTTGCTAATATTCAGCACCCAGGTAACTGGCCTTACTCTGATAAAGCAGACGAAGCCACACCAGCAGGTGTTACTGTACGTCCACGTGCCGCAACAGTGATTATTCGCAAAGATGATGGCGGTGCGGTTGGCGTTTAATGTGTTGTAGGTTGCTTAGAGATAACTGCGAGATAACTCATTAGTTGCCTTAAGCTGTAATCACTTTTAATGTTCAAACCCTGATAGACTTGTGCTATCAGGGTTTTATTATTTATCAACGTATAATTTATCAGCGTATAAGTTATCAACATATAATTAAAAACAGGAGCGTTATGCTAAAAGGCATTCACCATGTGGCCATCATTTGTAGCGATTACCCTCGCTCAAAAGCGTTTTATACCCAAATATTGGGGCTGAAGATTATTGCCGAAAATTATCGCGAGATCCGCGACTCATATAAGTTAGACCTTGCTTTACCAGACGGTAGCCAAATTGAGCTGTTCTCGTTTAATGGTGCCCCACAAAGACCGAGTTTTCCAGAGGCGCAAGGATTACGACACCTAGCGTTCAAAGTTGACGATATCAATCAAGTGGTACAGCATTTACAACAACAGGGTGTGGAGGTTGAGCATATTCGAGTCGATGAGTACACCAATAAGCAATATACTTTTTTCAGTGATCCTGATGGTTTGCCATTAGAGTTATATCAAACAGCTTAACAAGCTTTCTCCCAACGTTACCGCTTAGCTTTTTACTCTCTCATTGCGATCATACTTACGCTGCCTATGTCGTTTTTGGCAGCGTGCTTAAGTTATTTTGTGTCAACGTTACCTTTACCTTGTTATTAATTATCATCAGTTGCAGCGTAAACAGACTCCTAAGATTACAATCTTTACACAAATGATAATGATTTGTATTTGCGATCTTTATTGTATTTATGTAGAGTGCGTCACATAAACAAGCTTTCATAAACGCTAATTAATAATAGGATGATGTTAGACATGAAATCGAACAGTTACAGTAAGTTGTCGTTAGGTGCACAGGCCATTGCCGCGGCATTAGTGTTTGGTAGCCCAGCAGTTTATGCCGCTGACACCACTAAAGAAACGTGCGATAAGGACATATTAGCCAACTGTAAGCCAGCAGAAACTGACGAGTCTATCGAGCGCATTCGCGTACATGGTGTGCAAAATTCTGTTTACATGTTTAACAGTTCAGCCGACAAACGCCGTCTAGCAGAGTTAGTCGACACGCCACAGGTGATTACGGTATTAACCCAAGACCAAATTCAAGAGTCAGGCAACACCGACCTAAAAGACATTTTGTCAGCCCAGGCGGGTGTAACCCTAGGTACAGGTGAAAACGGTAACGCGTTTGGCGATCGTTATATTATCCGTGGCCACGAAGCGCGCAGTGACGTGTTTGTTGATGGCCTACGTGACCCTGGCATGACAACCCGTGAAAGCTTTGCTACTGAGCGTGTTGAAATTACCAAAGGCCCAAGCTCAACCTTTGCTGGCCGTGGTTCATCAGGTGGTGCGATTAACTCCGTCACCAAAAAAGCCTCAGTAGCGTATGATTTTGGCCGTGTCGATTTAGGTGTAGGCACTGACGATCACAGCCGTGTCACCATTGACTACAACTTACCATTGTCTGAAAAAGTCGCAGTACGATTAAATGGTTTAACCGCACAAGAAGATAAGCCAGGCCGCGAAGGCATTAGCCGTGAACGTGACGGTGTGCAGTTATCGGGTGTGTATGAAACCACCGATGCACTGTCATTCATCGCAGACGTTTATCATATAAGCGCTGAAGACGTACCCGATTTAGGCAGCTACTTTGATCAAGACACCCGTAAGCCTTTAGAAGATATTCCTGTCTATGCACAAGAAGGTGACTTTTTAGACTCAGAGGTGACCACTTTTACCCTGCGTACTGAATACGAGCTTAATAGTGACATTACCCTGTATAACGCCACTCGTGTGGGCCATACCGAAAACGGCTACATTACTACCGGTATGAGTGGCACAACTCGCGCCGATACCGATGCAACTGCGCCAGGTGAAGATACGCTAACATTGAGTACTCACCAGGGTAATCAAGATGTAGATTATTTTAGCACCCAGTTCAACTTATTCTGGAACACCAAAATCTTTGGTTTTAACAACAAGCTAGTCTTTGGTTTGGAATACTCTGACGAAAACGTCGATAACGGTGTGTATAACATTACCAACAACAACTCAACCAACTGTTCTACAGATGGCCGACGCGGCGTGTCTGAGTCCTACTGTATTATCGATGGCAATGGTAATACCGTTGACAACATCAGCCAGTTAATGGGGCGCACCTATGTAAAAGGTGAGTCAGATGCCATCTTCGACATCCAAACTGTTGCAGCATACATGATGGATAACGTTGAACTGACAGAGCAACTGTCGATGTTTTATGGTTTAAGACTCGACAGCTTCGACTACAGCAACCAAACCAGCAACACCTTATATGAATATTCAGACACCATGTATAACTTTAACTTCGGTTTAGTTTACGATCTGTCTGAAGATGCCAATATTTATGCTAACTACAGTACAGCAACCAACATCAATGGTGGCGAGTCTGACCTAGGCGGCAACTGTGGTTATGGCGGTGTATGTGGTACTGAAGATCAAGCCAGTGAAGCCGATGCTGAAATTGTAGAAAACATTGAACTTGGTACCAAGTGGATGTTATTTGACGATAAAATGATGTTCTCAGCCTCTATTTTCCAAATCACAAAAAGTGACGTAATGGAAAGTGTAGGCGAAGACGACTATGCAACCCTAGGTACGCTAAACACAGGTAAAAACCGCGTTAAAGGGATTGAATTTGGCATGGTCGGTAATATTACAGATAAGCTGAGCATACAATTTTCGGCGGCTAAAATGGATTCAGAAGTATTGGATTCTTACAACTCAGCAAACATTGGTTTAGCACTCAGTAACTTTGCCGACGAAAGCGCGTATTTACAATTACGTTATCAGTTAACAGAATCATTTGTTATCGGTGGCAGCTACACATATCAGAGCAACATGTTCGGCGGACAACCTGATACTGCCGCAGATTACGACAGCACAAATGAACGTTACAATATTGAAGTACCTAGCTATCAAGTGGTTGATTTATTTGCCAGCTACAATGCCACAGAAGCCTTAACATTTCGCTTAAATGTGGGTAACGTAATGGATGAAGAGTATTGGACCGCAGCATACCGTTCAGGTGCATTTATGTATCTGGGTGATGCGCGTAACTCAAAACTGTCGATGACATACGAATTTTAATCCGTAGTTAGTAATCAATGGTTAACCATTGATTAGTTAACCACTCACTCCAACGCTTAGCCTCTCGTTAAGCGTTGGTTTTTTGATTTTAGGAAGCCAGCTCACAAACCCCATTACGGCTTCAAATGACTTTAATGTAGATGACTACACCGACAGTCATCTACATTGTATTGAGCTTCGTGACAGAGCCTAAAGTAGATAATATTCTAATAAGGATAAGTGCATGGTTGTTATAGAAAAAGTTCTAAATAAAGAGCAGGTTAGCGCTTATCGTCAGCAGCTGGCGCAATGTCCCTGGGGCGACGGTCGTCAAACGGCAATGGGCATGGCAGCATCTGTTAAACAAAATCATCAAGCTGATGCGCAAGACGCCAAGGTACAACAACTGGCTAATCAGTTATTAGCACGTATTGGTGACACGCCTAAAGTAGTTTCAGCGGCATTACCGCATAAAATTTTCCCACCGTGTTTTAACCGCTACAGCGAAACCGAAGAGTATGGCTACCATGTGGACGCCGCGATTATGCGTATTCCACATACCAGCGAGGTGATCCGCAGCGACGTGTCGATGACGGTTTTTTTAAGTGAGCCAGAAGAATACGACGGCGGTGAATTGGTTATCTCTACCGAGTTTGGTCAGCAGCAAATTAAACTGCCAGCAGGGTATGCCGTGGTGTATCCATCAAGCAGTTTACATAAAGTCACCGCGGTCACTCGCGGCCAACGTGTTGCTGCAATTACCTGGATGCAAAGCATGGTGGCAGATACAAGCTTACGCCAAACCTTGTATCAACTTGACCAGAGTATTCAAAAGCTGATTAATGCCAACAAAACCGATCGCGCTGAACTCGACAATTTACACAATGTGTATCACAACTTAATCCGGCAGTTTACTCAGGTATAAACATCACAAAAAGGGCGTATATTTTGTCAATATACGCCCATTGAACTTGTTGAATTTATTGTTTTTAATATATTGTGTTTAATTTATTAGCTTATCGTCATCTGCCCAGTGTAAAGAATAAAGTTACGCAGTAAAATCACCCCAAGTAAACTTAAACACGCTGTACCGGCCACGTATGAAAACGTACGTTTTGAGGTAGCAGTCATAAACAGGTTCATGGCTAAAGGCGCAGACAATCCCAATCCCATAATACCGAACCAGAACACCCATCCCCAAAATCCTTCGCCAATGGCAGTAAAGGCCGCCATTTTACTTTGGCCTCCACTGAGAATAAGCCCAGCAAAGAAGGTAAACATGAGTACGATTTCACCCAAAATTAACGGGATTTCAACGCGGTGAATAAAGTGTACTTCTTTACCGTTAGGGTTGCCGTTAAGTAACACCCCACCTAATAACGAGGCTGCAGAGCCAGACGACAAACCAGAAGCTAAAAACAGTAAAGGTAATACAGGGTTGTTCAGCATTGGAAAGCGCGGTTGGGCTGAGAGTAAAAAGCCGGTATACGCCCCTAATGCCACCGAAAATATAATCAGCAATCCGGTCACACTAGCTTCATAGCGGGCTAATTTTTCACTGAGCTTAGTGATAAATGCAAACCGTGGTCGACACCAGTCCTCAATAGGTTTACGAAAGGTGATGGCTATCCAGGCATACATAAATACCTGGTAAATCATCAGCACCACAACGCCTATGGACATCACCGAGGTTGGGTTGTAAAAAACTAATATTTTCCAAAACTCAAAAGGCTTGGTTAAGTCGAGCACCAAAATACCCAGCCCTGCTAACACCGCAATTGGCGCGACAATACAGGCAGCTTGCACAAAACCAGAGCGATAAGCTTGGTCTTTAAGACACGCATGCTTTAACAGCACAGCAAAAAACATCGCCCCAGCAGACACCCCAGCCAAAAACAGATAAATGGCAATCGGCCAATGCCAGACTAACGAGTCAAAGTGGAAGGCACTCATAATGTAATCTCCCCTGGTTTGGCGGTAATTCTAAACAGTTTAGGGCGGGTGCCTAAATCTTGTTTGTTTCGTTGAGTCGCATTAGCTTTTAAGGTCGCAACGATTAACGAGTCGGGATCTTTAAGGTTACCAAACACCAATGCATTAGTTGGACAGGCTTCAACACAGGCTGGCTGTTTACCTTGTTTAAGATTTGTCTCTTTACAAAAGTCGCACTTGTCGGCCGCTTTAGTGACTGGATTGATAAAGCGTATTTCATAAGGGCAAGCTAAAAGGCAATATTGGCAACCAACGCATTTATCGGCATGCACCGATACTATACCGGTTTTCTTATCAATATAAGCAGCACCTGTTGGGCACACATTGACACAAGGCGCGTCTTCGCAATGCTCGCAAGAGTGGCGGGTAAAGTGGTAATACTGATCAGGGTACTCACCATAAGGGCCTGTTTTTTCGATGCTTAAACGGGTTACGCCTTCAGGTACATGGTTGGTTTCACGACATGCTTCAACGCAGGCATTACAGCCAATGCATTTGGTTTCATCATGAATGATGGCGTACTTTATGGCTTGTTCAGTTTCTGCATCTGTGGTGCCATTGACCGCGAAAGGAGAAACTGACACTCCCGCAACTAATGCACAGGTTCTTCTCAGGAAATCTCTTCTTGAATTTTCCATAATGTATTACCTCTGCACACTATGACAACGCTGGCATTCATCACTACGTTGTTTGGTTGTTAAGGTCATTATTCTGTCAGTTTGCGGATGCAATTGATGGCATGCACTGCACGCAACTTTTTGCGCATGTACATTATGAGTCCACTCAGTATCTGCTAACTTTTTAGGGATATGGCATGTTAAGCAGACATTGTTTTGGGTCGCAACGGCTAGGTCGCTGTCGGCTGAAAACACCATTAAATCATTCGGTTTTTTAGGGTGATTACCTTTTTCACCATGACAAGAACTGCAGCTTAAATTAAGCTCATCGAGGGCGTGATGTCCCTGCATTTTGCCATTGCGTTTATGGCATTTCATGCACGAGTCATTGTTAATTTGCTCAGTAGAGTCATTGCAATGTGCTTGCTGACTAATAAGGGCAAGCGATAATACACTTGCACTTAACATCAGTAGCCAGTTTATACGGGACATAGCCAGTCCTCTCTACAATGGTTTGATCACAGGAAATGTCGGGTGAGAGTAGTAAGCTGCCACCCGACAGGGTTTTCACGCAGGTAACACGCCTTGCAACATCTGCACGTCATAAGGTTTGCCTCGAGCCATTTCAACCAATTTCACATTGAATTTCTCGAATAAACTTTTCGCGTTAGCGTCATCTTCTTTACTGAAATCAGAGATAATCAATTTCACTTCAGATGAGTCATGGTCTATGACTACGTAATCGAGTTTCGTGTGGTTTTCGGCTGCGGTATGGGCATCCATTTCAAACACATTGTCCATGGGGACATTGCAGCAAACATCGTACTTTCCTCCCACCATTGCTTGTAGTGATTTCATGAAATCAAAGCTTTGGGTGTCAAAAAGCGCTTTTTTGAGCGTGATAGTGTGCTCTTCGTGATCTGTTTTGAAGAACTTAATACATGTCATAATAAACATGACAATGATAAAAGGAACGGCAATAAACAGAACTGAGTACACAAACGCATAACTTAAAAAGACTGAAGTAAACATATATACCTCCCAAACGCATTTTAAAATTATTTTTTTAAAACCATCCTTTGTCGTAGATGCATGATCAATACTATGCCTGATGTGGTCGATTTAATTGATCTTAATCAATAAATCACAATGAGTTGCTGATTGTTGGTGAGAGTTTAGGGGTGGCTCTAATTCACTGTTTTTATCTTTTTGTTTTAGGTTTTTGGGTAATAAATAAAGCATTAATGAGTAATGCTAGTTATGCAATTTTGGTTAGTTAAAATCTATTTTGCTCAAATAGGGATTACGTAAATTGTAATTCGTGATTATCTGTGGGTTTTAGGAATTTAGTTTTGTGAATTTAATGATCTAGGTTAACTAAATAGTAAATAATTAAAATATCGTTATCATATATTTGCTGTTTGGTTAATATTATAGGTTGCATTTGCAACAGGAGACATTGATATGAAACCGATTGAATTAGATAAATTGGATTTATTAACGCTCACTATATTAGTTAACCTATATGAGCATAAGTCAGCTACGCATGTCTCTAGAATGTTAGATATACCCGCATCAAAAATTAGTCGCTGCTTACACACGGCAAGATTAATTTTTGGCGATGACCTGTTTATTAGGCGAAAATACGGCTTAGTGCCGAATGATTATGCCGGAAAAATTTACCCCATAGCCAAAGAGATTGTTGATTGTGCAAAACATTTTAATCGGGTCAACAGTGCAGAGCAATTACACCATCGCTATTTTGAATTAACCTTCCCAGGCATGATAGCGCACGCATATCCTAGAGCCTTGATGCATGCCATCAAAGTACACAATAAAAATATTCACATCAACGTCAGTAGTTGGAGTAATCACTCACTCGAAACCCTGACCAACGACCCTCATGGTATCGTTATGTGTTGTTGTAAAGACCCTGATGAAATACGTTTTTTTGATCAAAATTTGCAGGTTGAAGTGCTTGCAACATTAAACCGTCAGTACTTATTGTGTTGTAAAAAACACCCTATTTTAAAACAAGAAATTAGCCTCGAAACTATTTCTAACTATCCGTTTATCAATACCTTTATTGGCGTGCAGGCGCCGGTGCTTAATCCGTTTCAAGAATATTGCCAATCTCATAAGCTTACCTTAAATACTGAAATGACGATTACCAGCATTTCATCGTTATTTGAGTACCTCTCTGATTGTAACTCGTTAGCAATTACGCCCTATAAAGCGGTATACGACATGCTCGATGATGACTCAGGTATCCATGCTTGCCAGTTATCAGAAGTGGAGTGTGAACGTATTTTTCAAGTCGTTGAGCCTTTAAAGCTGGTAATGGTGACTTACCCTACGACAGACAACGAAGAATCTACCTGGTTAAAGAAAAAAATCCGCGAATTAACCTTAGAGCTAGTATAAGTTTGACAGCATATCTACGTTTTAAGTGTGCAGGATAATGAATATATCCTCCCGCTTTATGATGCCAATAAGTTGATAGTTTTATCATCTGCATAGATTTATTTCGCTACAACCGCTTTATATTCCCTCATCAATGATTAAACATGCTATTTTTATTCATCTTTAATAAATAAAACTAATGGATGTTGATATTGTTTCGTTAATTCAATAGGCGCTATTGTTGCTCATGCTTTAATCGTGGCATTATTGCTGATTTAGCATGTTGATATAACGGGATGTAAAAGTGGTTAATGCTGTTTTTAAATTTATGATTACATATTATTGAAAAAGTTTGTTGCGGTGTGAGAAATTAGATTTATATAAAATACATTTTATATTTTGGTATTTTTGTTTTTGGTTTACTTTAATGATTAAGTATTTTTCCTCTGATTTTTCACTTTTATGCTATTTATTAGTGTCATTTTGTTGATTGTCAGTGAGTGTAAAAGTCTAGCTGTATAATAAATACACGTTATATAATCTTTTAAAAATAAGGCAACTAATAAGGCTTTACTGTTTTATTCAGAGTAGGCTAATCTTCAGTTCACATAGCGCGCATAAGTGCTGCAAAGGACGGCTGCATAAGGAGACTGTGTGAGCACAACTCAATCTATTTCAATCCCGACTTCAAAAATGAAATCGTTTCTGTCGGGTGCATTAGCAGTAATGCCATTAACCATTGCCGTGATCCCCTGGGGCATTTTAGCTGGCTCATTCGCATTAGAAATTGGCCTCACCGCGGTAGAAAGCCAGGCCATGTCGGCGATTATCTTTGCTGGGAGCGCGCAATTGGTCGCCCTTGGGATGATAAAAGCCGGTATTGGTATCGGCAGTATTTTAATTACCACCTTACTCATTACCTCTAGGCATTTACTGTATGCCATGGCCATGCGCAGCCAAATTAGTCCATTACCCCTTAAATGGCGCCTAGGGCTGGGTTTTTTACTCACCGATGAGTTATTTGCTATCTCCAACCAAGCCCATGGCGGCGATACGCCCGCACAGCATCAGTTTGATCGCTGGTATGCCTTGGGTGGCGGCTTAACTTTTTATATAGGTTGGAACATCGCCACCTTACTGGGTATTGTGGCTGGCCAGTCTATCGATAATTTAGGCGAACTCGGACTCGACTTTGCTATTGCTGCCACCTTTATCGCCATTGTGGTACCAACAGTAAAAAAACCATCGATATTAGTGTGCGTGTTGGTGTCACTCACGTTAGCGGTGGTGTGCGCCGTGTTTGCCATTCAAGCAGGGCTTTTGATTGCCGCCATATCGGGCATGGCAGCGGGTATGGCTTATGCCAAACTCACCAATGAAGGCGTTGCCGTTACCGATACGCCTTGTGCTGATATTGCGCCCACCAAGGAGGACGCCCTATGACATGGTTAATTATTATATCGATGGCGGCAGTGGTGTTTGTGAGTCGGCATTTGCTGTTAGAACCCAAAATCCCCATTAGGTTAAGCAAAAACACCTTAACCTTTTTAAGTTACTCAGCCCCAGCGGTGTTAACCGCCATATTAGCGCCCATTGTGTTTGTGCCAGAAGGTGAGCTGGCTATCAGCCTGTACAACCCCTACTTAACCTGTGCGCTGGTGGCCACGGTGCTAGCTTATATTACCCGCAATACCTTGCTGACCACTGTGCTCAGCATGGGGTTATTTTTCTTTTTGTATTAACCCTAACCCCATTGATGATTCTCAATAATTGTTAACTGACATTCACAGGTGCAATAGATTAGAATAAGCGCCATATACTGGATCAATAGAGTGAAATCATGCACGTACACATTTTAGGTATTTGTGGCACTTTTATGGGCGGATTAGCCCTGCTTGCCCGCGCAATGGGCCATAAAGTGACCGGCAGCGACGCCAACGTTTACCCGCCCATGAGCACTCAGCTTGAGCAGCAAGGTATTGAGCTAATCCAAGGATTTGACCCAATTCAACTGGGCAAAGAAGACGAAAACCAACCCGACCTAGTGGTGATTGGTAATGCCATGAGTCGAGGTAATCCGTGTGTTGAAGCGGTATTAAACCGCGGCATGAAGTACACCTCTGGGCCGCAATTTTTATCCGAACATATATTGCCAGACCGCTGGGTGCTAGCCGTAGCGGGGACTCACGGTAAAACCTCTACCTCAAGCATGCTCGCCTGGGTGTTAGAGTATTGCGGCTACGAGCCAGGTTTTTTAATTGGCGGCGTACCGCAAAACTTTGGCGTGTCAGCCCGTTTAGGTAACTCGCCATTTTTTGTGGTTGAGGCCGACGAATACGACAGCGCCTTTTTTGATAAACGCTCTAAGTTCGTTCATTATCGTCCGCGCACATTGGTAATCAATAATTTAGAATTTGATCATGCCGATATTTTTGCCGATCTGGCTGCGATTCAACGTCAATTTAATCATGTTATTCGTACCGTACCCGGTGAGGGTAAAGTGATTTGGCCTGCACAGGTTGAAGCCGTACAGCAAGTGATTGACATGGGCTGCTGGAGCGAGCAAGAAGTGTATTCAACCCAGAGCAGTTTGTTAAAGAATGAGGGTGAACCAAGCTCCTGGCAGTCGCGTACTATTGCCGACGATGGTCATGAGTTTGAAGTGTTGTTTAATGGTGAAACGCAAGGCGTTGTCAATTGGGGCTTAATTGGCCAGCACAACATTGAAAACGCCATAATGGCCATTGCTGCAGCACGTCATGTGGGTGTTGCGCCAAATCACGCGATTGAAGCGCTAGCACAATTTAGCCCGCCAAAGCGCCGTTTGGAGTTATTAGCCACCGTGAATGGCGTAGCAGTGTATGACGATTTTGCTCATCACCCCACAGCGATTGCCACCACATTACAAGGCCTACGGGCCAAAGTTGGTGCAGGTGATAACAGCAGCGGTAATATTATTGTGGTGCTAGAGCCGCGCTCCAACACGATGAAAAGCGGTGTTCATAAAGACACGCTCGCCAATTCAATGGCATTAGCCGACGTAGGTTATTTGTATCAGGCCGACAATATTGGCTGGGACATTACCGCCAGCATGGCCAATGCGCCGATACCTGTGACAGTTTTTCATAACATTGAAGATATTATTACTAACGTAGCCAATACCGCCCAAGCAGGCGATACCGTGGTGATTATGAGTAACGGTGGCTTTAATGGTATTCATCAAAAAATAATTAAGGCTTTAGCGTAAACCGCGCAGCCGCAAGAGGGTACAAGATGGCCTACGCCAAAAAAGCCAAAGCAATTAGTCTCGCCTGGACCGGCGCCTCGGGTGCGCCGTATGGCATCAAGCTACTTGAATGTTTGCTGGCGAACGACTACCAAGTATTTTTAATGATTTCGAGTGCCGCAAGGGTGGTACTGGCCACCGAGCATGGTTTACAGCTTAGTGCCAACCCAGAAAAAGCCAAAGCGCAATTGCTTGAACAGCTTGATACCCCAGATGCGCCTCTTAGCGGTGAGCTAGTGGTACTGGGCAAAGATGAGTGGTTTTCGCCGCCGGCTTCAGGCAGCGCCGCGCCAAAGCAAATGGTGATTTGCCCGTGCTCAACCGGCACGTTAGCGGCTGTAGCCACTGGCATGAGCAACAATTTGCTCGAAAGAGCAGCAGACGTGGTATTAAAAGAGCGCGGCCAATTGATTTTGGTTCCGCGTGAAACTCCGTTTAGCGCCATACACTTAGAGCATATGCTAAGCCTAACCCGCAATGGTGCGACCATCATGCCAGCGGCGCCAGGCTTTTATCATAATCCCCAATCGGTAGAAGATCTGGTAAACTTCATGGTTTCGCGGATCCTCGATCATTTAGGGATCGAGCACGACCTTACGAGTCGCTGGGGATACGGACACACCCAGCCAAACGACATCGACAATTGAGATATTTATGAAGCACACAATTGAAATGATGATTTCTGAGCAAGAAATCAATAACACCCTAGATCAGTTAGCCGAACGTATTAACGCCCATTATGCGCACAGTGAGCGTTTATTAATGGTTGGCCTATTAAAAGGGTCTGTCGTGTTTATGGCCGATTTGTGTCGTCGTATTAAAGGCCATGTCGAAATCGATTTTATGGCTGTGTCGAGTTACGGCAACAATATGAACAGTTCTCGCGATGTTAAAGTACTTAAAGACGTACAGTCTGACATTGCGGGCCGTGATGTGTTAATTGTAGAAGACCTTATCGACTCTGGTAACACCTTAAACAAGGTGCGCGAAATGTTATTGCTGCGCGACCCAAAAAGCTTAGCGCTGTGTACTTTACTGGATAAACCTGAGCGCCGCGAAGTTGACGTGCCTGTTGATTTTATCGGTATCACCATTCCTGACGAGTTTATCGTGGGTTACGGTATCGACTACGCTGAGCAATATCGCAACCTGCCTTACATCGCTAAAGTGGTGCCATTAGATTAGATCTTTTTGATATAATGGATACACTCCCGCTATAGGCGGGAGTTTTGTTTTAAGTGTCTAAATTTTTTTGCGTCTTTTTCATTTTTATAACGTCTTTAGATACATGTAATAAAAAGTGTTTAATGCGCAATTTATTGATTAGAGGTATGACAATGAGTAACACCAACAATGCATTGGTGATCGAAAACCTTAAAAAAATCTATAAAGGCGGCGTGCAAGCTGTTAAATCGATTAGTTTAACGGTCAAGCAGGGTGACTTTTTTGCGTTACTCGGCCCTAATGGCGCAGGTAAATCGACCACCATCGGTATTATCAGCTCATTAGTGCAGAAAACCTCTGGCACAGTGTCAGTGTTTGGATTTGATATAGACAAACAGCTTGAACAAGCAAAATTGTGTATTGGTTTAGTACCGCAAGAATTCAATTTCAATCAATTTGAAACCGTACAACAAATTGTGATTAACCAGGCAGGCTATTATGGTGTGCCTAAAGATGTTGCCATAGTTCGTGCAGAAAAGTACCTCACTCAACTCGACCTATGGCAAAAGCGTCACGCCCAAGCACGCGAGTTATCGGGCGGTATGAAACGCCGTTTAATGATTGCGCGCGCGTTGATGCACGAGCCAAAACTGCTTATTTTAGATGAACCAACTGCAGGGGTAGACATTGAACTACGCCGCTCAATGTGGGACTTTTTAAAGCAAATCAATCAACAAGGTGTGACCATTATTTTAACCACTCACTACCTTGAAGAAGCCGAAATGCTGTGCCGCACCATTGGTATTATCGACACAGGTTTGCTGGTGGAATGCACCACCATGAAAGCCTTGCTCAGCAAGCTTGATGTGGAAACCTTTATTTTAGACTTACGCCACGACCTAGAGTCTGCACCGCAATTAACCAATATGAACTGCCGTCTAACAGACAGCCATACTTTGGAGGTCGATGTGGCTAAATCACACAATATGAATGAGTTATTTGCTCAATTGAGCGCGGCAAATATTGAAGTGTTATCAATGCGCAACAAAGCCAACCGCCTAGAAGAGTTGTTTGTAGAACTGGTCGAAAAAGCCAAGGAGTCAAAATAATGAATCGCCTGTATTTTGTGGCTTTTAAAAGCATTTTAACCAAAGAAATTAATCGTTTTACCCGTATTTGGGTGCAAACGTTAGTGCCGCCAGCCATTACCATGACATTGTATTTTCTTATTTTTGGTAATTTAGTCGGCAGCCGTATTGGTGAAATGGGTGGCGTAAGCTACATGGAATTTATTGCCCCAGGTTTAATCATGATGTCGGTAATAACCAACTCATATTCTAATGTGGCATCGTCGTTTTACAGCGCCAAGTTTCAACGCAACATTGAAGAAATCATGGTCGCGCCAGTACCGCATTACGTGTTAATTGCCGGTTACGTTGGTGGCGGTGTCGCCCGTGGTTTGTGTGTGGGTTTAATTGTGACTGTCGTGGCAATGTTGTTTGTCAATATCACCCTTCATCATGTTGGCCTTGTCATATTAACCGTATTTTTAACTTCGGTACTCTTCTCACTGGGTGGGTTAATCAACGCGGTATTTGCTAAAAGCTTTGACGACATCAGCATCATTCCGACCTTTATTCTGACGCCTCTGACTTATTTAGGCGGGGTATTTTACTCGTTATCATTATTGCCTGAATTCTGGCAAGGCGTGTCGGGCTTAAACCCAGTAGTCTATATGATCAACGTATTCCGTTATGGCTTCTTAGGCTTCGCCGACATTAGCGTGCCACTGTCTATCGCTATTATGGTGGGCTTTTGTGTTAGCTTATGGTTTGTTGCTTATTATTTGATATCTCGTGGGATTGGATTAAGAAGTTAATACATACCAAGCACAAAAAGAATTTACAAAGGGCTCGCAAGGGCCTTTTTTTTGGGTGGTGTTTAGAAAATATTTACCTTGTAGGCTTATTCATAGGCGGGCTAATGATCGTTTTTAACTGTAATCCATTGGGCTTTGTACGCCTGTTTGGTGTAAACCTGCAACATGAGTATAGATTTGAGTTGTTTTTACATCATCGAAATAACATGGCGAAATAACATGGCCATATATGGACGCTCCCGGTGAGTCAAGACAATACTCTGCTCACCGAAGGCTTTTTGGCCTTAGTTTTCTGTACAACATTCTCACTCTTATCGTTGCTTTTGATGCGCTCATTTACCGCTAGAAGCGGTTGTACTGCCATATATACGGGCTTAACAGCCAAGCTGCGCCCCTAATGAAATCCGTACCACTGCGCCGGTCAATTGAAACACCCATGCGGATTAGGTTTTTCCTATCCTTGGCCTATTCGGGCTAGCACTGGTTGGACTGAGCCATTTCTTCATCAATAACAACAACCCTGGTGAGTATTTAATGCGCTATCTCGCGGCTCTTATCACCCACTCGGGTTAACAACCCTTGGCCAGACCGAGCTCTGCAAGATAGCGACAACGGGGTTAACAAGTACCATGGTTTACACCTTGATTTGCAGCATATTGCGGAGCATAAGGCACTTGCTTTTGTAATAAAATCCATATCAGTCTGGCGAGTCTATGAGCCGTGGCAACCACTGTACTGCAGATGCTTTTTCGGCTTCTTAACTGTGTTATCCAGAGGTTTAAATCATCTTGTTTTTTACTTGCATGGCTGACGACGGTTCTAGCACCATGAATAAGCTGTTTGCGTAAATAGCCGTTGCCTCGCTTGGTGATATTGCCATTGACACTTCGATGGCCAGAGGCAAATTGCTTTGGGGTTAACCCCAGCCACACACCCAGTTCTTTAGCAGTATTAAACGCCTGGCCTTTGCCAATTGATGCAACAAACGCTGAAGCGATAATAGGGCCGATACCTGGAATGCTGAGTAATATTTTTCCATTAGGGTCACGTTCGACAAGCTTTTTTATCAAGGTATTAATTCTGTTTAAACGTGTATTAACACTTTGATATTCTTCCCAGAAGTCATTAGCCATCAGTTTAATAATCGGACGTTGTGACGCATCGTTAATGATGTCCCACATAGCCACTTCAAATGCTTTATAACCTTGGGCAAAGCAAATCCCAAAATCGACTAATACACCCCGAATTTGATTAGTGCAGGCAGTTTTCTCCTTCACTAAACGTTCTCTGACTCGGTGTAAAAGCAATCGAACAAGGCCACCCAAAATAGTTGGCGAAATAATAGACAGTAAACTAAGCTTTATTTACCCTTCCTAAATGGTATTTAAAGATGGCCAGACCAAGACAGACAATCGTTAGTCTAGAAGATACTCCTTACTATCACTGCTGCTCGCGTGTGGTGCGTAAGGCATTTCTGTGTGGAATTGATAACTCAACAGGTGAGAACTTTGAGCATCGGCGTGAGTGGGTTGATTCACGCATTCTTGAGTTAGCGACCATCTTTGCTATCGATATCTGTGCCTACGCCGTGATGAGTAATCACTTACATGTGGTGTTGAAAGTCGATGCTGACAAAGTAAAACAGTGGTCAGATAAAGAAGTGCTCATTCAATGGTACAAAGGCTTTAAGGGCACGTTACTCACACAAAAATACCTGAAAGAAGAAGACCTTAACTCATTTGAGCTTCAAACGGTTAATGAATGCATTACCGAATACCGTAAGCGCTTAATTGATATCAGTTGGTTTATGCGCTCACTCAGTGAGCCCATCGCCAGAATGGCCAATAAAGAAGATAAGTGCACAGGCCGATTCTGGGAAGGGCGCTTTAAGTCTCAAGCACTACTTGATGAAGCCGCAGTACTAGCCTGTATGGCTTATGTTGATTTAAACCCAGTCAGAGCTAAGATAGCTGCAACTCCTGAAACCTCAGATTACACCAGTATTCAGCGCCGTATCAATTCAGCAATGAAAGGTGAACAACCTCCAGAGCTATTACCGTTTGTAGGTAATGAGCGACTCAATATGCCTAACGGACTCATGTTCAGCGTGAAAGACTACATAATATTGGTTGAAGATACCGGTCGGATTATTCGAGAAGATAAGCGTGGCGCAATTAGCTCAAGCAGTCAGGATATACTGAATAGATTAAACATCCCAGCAGAGAATTGGCTTAAAATCACCACAGAGTTTGGTGCATTATTCAAAGGTGCTGTCGGTGCCTTACCTGCATTAACAGAGTATTGTGAGCACCTAGAGCGAAAACGACGACAAGGCGCATCAAATTGTCAACGTTGGCTGCAAGCTTAAGTAAAACAGACTAAAAAATATTGTTTATCCACTGCTTGATTGATATCAGGTCCCTAGACGTGCGCTACGTTTAGCGTTTTCCCCTGCAGCCTTCGTATAATTTTAAGTGGTAATATCTTTAGATTGAATTTGTCGATTTGAACAATACAAAATACGTAGATTACCGTGCAGAAGATTAAAAATAAAAGTCATTATGTCTATCGGCATAATCGTGGGTGGCAATATTAAGAAGAGCCTGTATATGCCTTGTTTAAGAGGCGTCGTAATACCAGCTGTCTGCTAAAGCGTTTGATGCTTGGAATGACCTACAAAACAAGTAGCCATAAAATTAAAAATTTAATTAAGACAGACATTTAAAAATTTGGTCCCATTGGTTACTTATATGATGTAGCCATCTTGGTTGCATGGTCGAGTTGAAAACTCAATAATATCGATTACCCCACACTGATATGTTCAGTCATGCCGTCTCAGCTCATATCTTTAACTTGATCCCTTTGCTATATTTTATTGTAAAGCAGACTCGTGCTCAGATTTATCTCAGGAGGTTATGTGACGAGATTACTCGTATTGTTGATTATCTTTAGTGTAATAACCATATCTTCTGTCTATGGAAAAGAATTGAAGTTTGCAGTGGTACCTAAGTTCAACAGTATTTTTTTTGAGCAAAGTAAAATTGGTTGCATAGATGCTGCCGCTCAAATAAAAGGCGTAGAGTGCATATATCGGGGACCCAATATAAGTAACGTGAGGATGCAAGACCAGGTAATAAATCAGCTGATTGATGAAGGTATAGATGGTATTGCTGTCGCCATTACACAATCTAAATATCTCGCTAATAATAGCCTGAAAAGAGCTAAAGAAGTAGGCATCCCGATTATTACCTATGACTCTGATTTTGATGCTTTAGAAGACCCTAATAATTTACGCCTGGCCTATGTAGGCACAGACAATTTTGAATTAGGTAAATCATTAGGTGAAGAGTTAAAAAAACTTCGGCCCAATGGGGGAACACTTATAATGCAATCTGGGCGACCAGATTCTCCTAATTTGAATTTAAGACTGATGGGAGTCCGTTCTGCATTATCTGGAAAAAAATACGATGCCCCTCCTGGAGAATTGCTTAATAACGACTCGGGCTGGACTGAAGTTAGAGAGCCTTTTTTTAATTTTGATCAACTTGATCAATCTGTTAAGCAGATGGAATCTGTTTTGAAAGGTAAGCCTGTAAAAACTGACTCTTTTATTGCTGTCGGTGGTTGGCCGCAAAATGACCAGGCACTTTACCGTGAAATGATTGGCCCGTACCTGGCAAAAATTAATGACAACAAGGTCATTATCGTTATCACTGATACATCCTCTGAACAATTAACGATGTTGGGAGAGCATCTTGCTCATATCAATATTGGTCAAAACCCATATGAAATGGGCAGACAAGCCATTTTGACACTTTATAATATTGTAACAGAACAACAATATGAGAAAACAATTTACATCCCGACTTCAATTTGTACACCTGATAACGTTGATACCTGCACCAAGAGTGTGGGATTGTAAGCATTACCTATTTAAAATAATTACATGGCCAAAAGCCTTCGGTGAGTGAGTGTTATATTGATTCACTGGGAGTATATTAAAATGAGTTGAATGCTTTAGGTCTAAATAAATCGATAAAAACTCATTTTTCCAACAGATTAGCTGTTGAAAGGTAATAGCTGCTTCGTTGCTAATAAAAGGAATTAATTTTGCGTTTTTTCAATTGGGTCTACTTTTTGTTTTTTATGATATTAACTTTCTGCGCTAATTCATGGGCAACAAATACTGTTGATATTTTACCTATGCGCGACAGGGCTGATTTTCTCGATAATATATTGGCAAAACGTGTTGAGCTATTATTGCCCAAGCTAATGAACGAACATAAGCTAGATATGTGGGTCATCATTGGCCGTGAGTACAATGAAGATCCAGTGCTTAAAACATTATTACCTGCAACGTGGTTATCTGCTCGTCGTACAACCATATTAGTGTTTGCTCGTAAAAGTGATGGCAGTATAGGTGCTCATGCTATTGCGCCTTATAACGTTGGCCATGTCTTCGAAAAAGCGTGGGATAAAGCAAAACAACCCAATCAATGGTTAGCACTTAATGAATTAATTGAAAGCTACCGACCTAATAGCATCGGTATTAATCAATCTTCACATTGGGCACATGCTGATGGGTTGGTCGCAACCGATAAAGAAAGCCTGTTATCGCATTTACCTGAAAAATACAAAACCAAAGTTGTTTCAGCTGAACCGGTTGTCATCGGTTGGCTAGAACAAAGAATCCCTGAAGAAATAGCGATTTACAAAGATATTGTAAAATTAGCGCATTCGATAATAGCAGAAGCATTTTCAAGCAGGGTTATCACCCCAGGGCAAACAACGACTGACGATGTGGTTTGGTGGCTTAGAGAGCGCATTGTTGAACTTAAGCTACAAACTTGGTTTCACCCAACCGTTTCAATTCAACGAAGTGATAACGTTAATGTTAAGCATAATTCAAGTTTAGCGAATGACGACGGTAAACAGATTATTTTACCGGGCGATCTATTGCATGTTGATTTTGGCATAACCTATTTACGCTTAAATACCGATACGCAGCAACATGCTTATGTATTAAAACCGGGTGAAACCGAGGCGCCCCACTATTTACAAAAGGCACTGTTATTTGGCAATCAACTCCAAGATATCTTTACGGGGCATTTCTCTGAAGGATTGACGGGTAACCAAGTGTTGGCGCGTTCTCGTCAACAGGCCATTTCACAAGGGTTACAGCCAACCATTTATACCCACCCGCTGGGTTATCATGGCCATGGTGCCGGCACTACGCTGGGGATGTGGGATTCGCAAGAGGGAGTACCAGGCGATGGTGATTACCCATTACATGTAAATACCGCGTATGCCATTGAGCTGAATAACGCTATTTTTATAGAAGAGTGGAAAAAAGAAATTAGAATCATGTTAGAAGAAGATGCCATTTTCGATAAATCGGGGGTGTGGTATCTCAATGGCAGACAAACAGAACTTCTGTTAATTAAGCCTCGTGCCAGTTAATGGTTAGTTATTGTTGCTGAATGAAAACTCAAAGAATAAGCCGATGTGTTCATCGGCTTATTTAATGCAAGATTTGTTTACGTTCTAATCGCAGTTGCTACATTTCTTTTACTGCATCATCTTTTATTGATTCTGCTGTTTTGTCCGTTAAGGTAATAAGTAAGCCAGTGAGTAAGCTCATGCTATAGCCAAGTACAGCGCCAATCATTAACGGTGGAATAATAGCGGCAAGGTCGGCATTAAGTGCGAATGTGATACAGCACCCAATAAAGGTTCCAGGAATAAACGCAAAGTTTTTATTGCTGGCTTGTAGGCACATAAACGCAGTCACAATACCGGTTAATGCGTAGCTAATGATAGATGAGCCTAATACGCCACTGCCTGCAATAATTAACCATCCCCAGAATACGCCTGAAAGATTGGTTGTCATTGCCATCATCATTCCTTTTACGCCCGTTTCGGTTTGCGCGAAAAAGGTGCTGCAACCAAGAAAGCCGACCCATGTGACCAGATGAAACACATCCGCAAGCCCAGCCCAAACGGCTGCCAATAAACCTGCAGAAATAGCAATTTGCCAACGATGCGCCATAGTCGCCTCTCAAGATTAAAAAATAGAACGGTGAGTTCTAAATTTAGCACAATAAGGCCAATATATGCAGTTTAGTTTTATAAAAAGCGATCCAGTTCGCAAATAATCGCGATAGCTAATACAGTCTCAAAACGGGCTCGAGCGCTTATTTTATAATGATATCAAGATGCTGTTATTGATTTTGCTGTAGCTCCGCGCGTCTACAGATTGATCATTATTTTATGCTGGTTTGGTTTAAAATGGGTGATTTAAGGACATTGATAGCATGAGGTTATTAAGATAGGTTTTATCGTGGATGTGCATCTGTTTTACGTGCAACATTATTTAAAAGTGACTTTGCCGCCCACTATTTTATAGGCTGGAGCGCCTCTTACTAAGGTGTCTCGAGCAAATATTTGGCCACACTCAGGACAGGTGCACGCCACTTGAGTATTATCTTTTACGATACGTTCTTTAAAGCATTTTATTAAGGCACCTTTACCGCCTTTGCGATAGGTAAACAGTTGGGCTTTACACTGAGCGCAGAAGATATCCACTGTCCGTGTTGGGCCTTTTTTGTTAGGTTTTGCCATATTAAGTCTTATTTCCGCGTTTGAAGGTGAATGTTTATTGTCATAAAATCGTGATTGATATGAATAATAATGAGTTTTGATTGGCCTATCTGCAACCAGTGGTGGTCCATTTTGATGGTTTTAAAACTTAACAGGTCAATTAATGTTCGTTTAGTATTTTGTCTGGTCGTAAACATTTAATCATTGAACAAATTATTTAATTTTGATCTACGCTTTTAAATCATATTAACTCTTTAATCTGAGTTCAGGATATTGAGACAACTCGTACGGCCACCGTGAATGTAGGTCGCTGTAAAAGTTACACAGGGATAAACATTAATGGCTATTGCTAATTTATGGGCAAGCGAACTCGAGTATCGACGTACAGTGTTAAAGGCAGTGTTAATTGTCATCATTATTGCAGGCAGTCTTTTTGTTGTTAATAACTGGTTTAGTGGTTTCCAAATCTATGCCATGGTTGAGCTGGCAGTGGTATTTTTGTGTATTGGTATCCTCGCTATTCATAAACGCACAACTAACCTGACCTTGTGGTGTTGTATATTTTTATTTGCCCTGTATACGGTCATTTTGATTGGCATTTATAGTGCCTCGTTTAATTCTGGGCTATTTACCTGGTTATTTATTATTCCTGTTTTGTCATACCTGTTATTAGGCATCAAGCTAGGCACCCTTTATACCAGCGTATATATGACGGCAGGCATTGCGATTTTAACGTATGCCTTGATATACAATCTTGCCGATATTTATCCCATTACCATTGCCAATATCTTACTGTGTTTGGTGGCCATTTGGGCGTTGTCATATAGTTATGAATATAAACGAGCCGAGGCGGTAGAGCGCTTGCAAAAAATGGCGTCAATAGACCCACTTACCGGGTTAAATAACCGTTTATTGTTAGATTCTATTTTTGAGATGTTGTGCCAAAGCCTGACGGAGAAGCAATCATCTGTCTCTATGTTGTTACTTGACTTAGACCACTTTAAAAAAATTAATGACCAATTTGGACACGATGTAGGTGACAAAGTATTAGTTGAGGTATCAACAATAATCAGCGATATGCGACGTCGTAATGATTGGGCTTTCCGTTTTGGCGGCGAAGAGTTTTGTATGTTAATCCCCAATACGAGCCAACAACAGGCTGAAAAAATTGCTGAACGTTTAAGACTGGCGATTGATAATATTACGGTTATTGACGGGTGCCCACTGAGTATTACCATTAGTGTTGGCGTAGCGCGCTGGCCTGATGATGGTAGCCATTTACCCCAGATATATAAAGCCGCTGACGAAAGGCTTTACACAGCGAAAGCTCAAGGGCGAAATAAGGTGATATCGGAGTAATATCGCAAACAACCTAAACGGATTATCGCGTCGCCCAGTTGATCATATCGGTGAATGTTAATCCGTGTTTTTGACTCTATTATTGATGGCTTCTGTCAGCTGCTGCTTTTGCTTATCTTCGCCACAAAATTCTGCAAAACCTAATCCCCAACCATGGGGATTAACCTGGGTAGCCAGGTTGACCACTCTGTAACAATAATCACCTTGTTTGACAATTCTGTTAGGGTCTAATTTGTGATTTAACGTATGAGGTTGGCTTGTATCCGTTGGACTTGGGGCTAACTCAATAAAATCCAAAGTCGCATCCATCTCACTCAAACTGCCTCTTGGTTGATGTTGCGCTGCGGTTTGCTTGCCAACAAGTTGCTCAAACTCAAATTGATTTTGTTGCTGTAGATATTGGCTTGTAGCCTGTTTCATTGAGATTGCAGCATTAAAAGTATGAGTTGATACCTCTGCAGCAAGGGTTGTCGGTGTACTCGTTTTATTGGGCTTATTTGGCGCTGATGAATTCGCTGAGTTACTGACAACAACCGGCGCGATTTTAGTTGCTTCATTGTTAACCTTGAGCTGGCGCTTGTGAACATTGGATTTAACTTGAATGGGTTGCGCTACCATTTGAGGCTGGCTGCTGGGTTCTGGATTATTTTCGTTAAGCATCGATTGGTATTGCTGCGAGGTAATGAGGTAGCTTTTAATCGCGCTGTGTTTTATTGGTGTTTTGTGTTCAGCCAGTCTTTGATTGCTGTCTTGTTGCCAAAACCAAGCTATTAGCAACATCAATACACTGTGCATCACAATCGCATAGAGAAAAGGTGTAGCTAAGCGCTGTTCATAAAGCGAATTAGCTTGTCTGTTATTGCCTTCACGCGTTGCTGTGATGCTATCCATGTCACTAAAATATCGTTTATTTTATGGGTGTTAGGTTTGATTGTTAATAGAAAGTAAAGTTCAATTTGTTGCAGAGGAAGGGGTAGAAAAGGGTATTCTTGTCATCCGCATTAAGCGAATTAAAGCGGGTTTGTGTAAGTTGCGTTAAGAGTAGCTTGCCCTAAAACAAGCGCACAAAACTGACGATTACCTGAAGTCAATAAGCGGCTGTGGTTATCGAAAGCACAGGTAACGTTAATCTGTTTTCAGTGTATTAACGGTGAGCCTCTCTTGATTTGAGAGTCTGATTTGTATGCCATCAATGGTGGTTATCCGCTGCTCTTCAATATCTTTTTTACGCACCTGGTAACTGGCTGTCATGGCTTCAATGGGAGATGAAATAGTGACTTCTACAATCGTATTATCATCATACCAACCCCAGCCCCAATATCCTGCTGTTGCCAGCATTGAAATCGCAATCATAGTGTAAACGATAGCACGGCTAAATAAGGGCGATGTATGTGGTTCTGGCATATCAACAATACGATTTTTTGGGTTACCACGCCCTCGGCGTAAGTACACTACAGCTCCAACGATCACCAATATGGTGATTAAAATTTTGGTTAGCACGGTATTTTCCACTCATCAATAATTGGCTTGATTATACAGACTTTGAAAAAAGTTAACGTTAACTAGGGCGTGTTTATCTTAAGACAACCGTGGCGATATCAATATAGATAACAGGGATATCGATGTTGTTATACATCGCATCATATCGTGCCTAAAGTAAGCATTAACGTGAAGGTATTGTTCGTCTTTTTATCGATTTTATCGAACGTAAATCACACTATTATGCAATATTTATTCAGTTAGTTGACTGCTATGCTGTAGGTACCATTTGATTGCATATAGGGTTCACATGAAAGTACTACAACGTTTTAGCGCACGGCCGGCAATGGACGGTGATGGCGTTAACATCAAGCGTATTACCGACTTTGAGCAACTTCGTTTTGATCCCTATTTAATGATCGATGAAATTAAATCAGACGACGAGCAAGACTTTATTGGTGGCTTTCCGCAACATCCTCACCGTGGCGTTGAAACCTTTACCTATATTCGTAAAGGTGGGTTTGAGCATCGTGACCAAATGGGCAATGTTAAACCAATCCGCGCAGGTGATGTACAGTGGATGAGCACCGGTCGTGGTGTGGTGCATTCTGAAATGCCACTAGCGGATGCCAAAGAAGGCCTGCATGGGTTTCAAATTTGGCTCAATATGCCTGCTAAAGATAAAATGCGCCCGCCAATTTATCAAGACAGTCTCAACCAACATAAACCCCAATTGAGCAATGAGCACGGAGCCACGCTTTTTGCGTTAGCGGGTGCGTGGGGATTTAATCATAATCCATTAGCAATCAACGCCGCGATTGAAGGGCTTGCGGGGAATGGCGCTATTGCCGATTTAACGTTAACAGCACATGGTCATGGCACCCTGAACCTTGAACGCTTTGAAACTGTTTGTGTGTATATTTATCAAGGTGAACTGCATTATGTTGATAGCCAAGGCTTGCGTGAAACCGCTGCGACTGGGCAGTTTGTTGTATTAGACTCGCTTGAGGTGTGTCATTTTCAGGCAGAAGATACAGGTGCGGGGATGTTGATTTTAACCGGTAACCCTATTAACGAGTCAATCGTGCAAATGGGCCCCTTTGTGATGAACACTCAGGCAGAAATAGACCAAGCGGTGCGTGATTATCAGCAAGGGCTTTTTGGCCAGATTGAATAGCTAACTAATCATAAAATATCCCTGTTTGAGAGAAATAATTGTCAGCGTAAGCTGAAGAAAATTGCTACAATAGCAGTATATGGCCAAGGACAATTTGATGTGCAGAGTGACTGCGCACAGATGAATCACCTTGGCTAATTTGTTTGTGCAGCACTTGCGTGCTTTTTAGCTTTCGATATCAGAGGATATTCGCCTTGAGTCAGTCTACTGAACCAGCCGTTAATACGGCTTTCGCATCACTTAATTTAAAAACTGAATTGCTTGAAAACCTACAAACCATGGGTTTTGAATCGATGACTCAAATCCAGGCCGAAAGCTTACCGCCTATTTTGGCCGGTGAAGACGTGATTGGCCAAGCAAAAACAGGTTCAGGTAAAACTGCTGCGTTTGGTTTAGGTTTGCTCAATAAGCTTGATGTAAAACGTTTTCGTATTCAAACCATGGTGTTATGCCCAACCCGTGAGCTTGCTGACCAGGTAGCAGAAGAAATCCGTACACTTGCCCGCGGCATTCATAACATTAAGGTATTAACCTTATGTGGTGGTGTGCCAATGGGACCACAAGTGGGTTCGCTTGAACACGGCGCGCATATTATTGTAGGTACGCCGGGCCGTATTGTCGATCATTTAGATCGCAACCGCTTAGATTTAAGCAACATGAATATGCTTATTTTAGATGAAGCCGATCGCATGTTAGAAATGGGTTTTCAGCAGCATATTGATCAAATTATTTCTGCAGCACCGCGTGAGCGTCAAACCTTATTATTTAGCGCGACTTTCCCTGAGCAAATCAAATCGATCGCCGACCAAATCATGTATAACCCTGTGATGGTTAAAGTTGAGCAAAAGCATGACAACTTAACCATTGAACAGCATTTTTACCGTGTCGACGACAACCATGGCCGCTTAGAAGCATTGCGCTTATTGTTACTTGATAAGCAACCGCGCAGCTCAGTGGTTTTTTGTAATACTAAGCGCGAAACCCAGCAAGTGGCTGATTCATTAGCCGAGTTTGGTTTTAGTGTGTTAGCTCTGCACGGTGATTTAGAACAGCGCGATCGCGATCAAATGTTATTACAGTTTGCTAACCGCAGTGCGCGTATTTTAGTGGCAACCGATGTTGCGGCGCGCGGCCTAGACATTGATGAGCTTGATGCGGTATTTAATTACCACATTGCATACGATACCGAAGTGCACATTCACCGTATTGGTCGTACTGGCCGTGCCGGGAGCTCGGGTGCAGCTTATACCTTCTTTGGTGAAGATGACGGTTACAAAATGGCGATGATTGAAGAGGCCATGGGTAAAGATGTTGTCAGTGAAACATTGCCACCAATGAGTGCGTTAAACAAGCAGCCACAAGCTGCTGAGATGATCACTATTCAAATTGATGCCGGTAAAAAACAAAAAATCCGCCCAGGCGATGTTGTTGGCGCATTAACTGGCGATAACGGCTTAGACTTTAATGATATCGGTAAAATCAAAGTGACCGAGTTCCGTGCTTATGTTGCGGTAACCAGCAAGGTATCAAAGCAAGCACTGAATAAATTGAATAAAGGTAAGCTAAAAGGTCGTAACTACCGAGCCTGGTTTATGTAATCGTAATAGATGTTTAAACAAAAAACCGCTGAACAATGTTCAGCGGTTTTTTATTGGCTAAGCGACAATTGGCTAAGCAACGTTTCTCTAAGCGATAAGACATAAACCGTATCGCTTAACTTTACTGTTAGCTTTTTACCTTGGCATTGGCGTATGGATTAACGCTGCCTTTTGACGTGGGTGCATTGCCAGTATTGTTGCTTGTTGCTGCACCGCCGGTGCCACTGCGACGTGGTGGGCGATTGCGTTGTGGCGGTTTATTACCATTGGCGATAGCTTCGGCTCTGTTACCCGGCGCTTTAGGTTTGCTAGCACCTTGTGATTGGCCATCATTGCTGCGTGCTTGCTGGCGTGAGTCATATTTACGCGCTGGCTTATCACTTTGAGCACCATCATTGGCATGTTGTTGCGCATGCTTGCTGCGGTTTGGGTTGGGCTTTTTAACACTATTGGCTTTATGACCGCCTGAGCGACTGCCCGCTTCAGGGATAGTGAAAGGGGCTTCAAAACCGGCAAGTTGCTTACGCTCAATAGTACGCTTAATTAATCGCTCAATATCATGCAGTAGCTTAACTTCTTCAATGCCAACTAACGATACCGCTTGACCGGTAGAACCTGCACGGCCGGTACGGCCAATACGATGGACATAATCTTCAGGTACGTTAGGTAAATCAAAGTTAACCACAAATGGCAGTTGGTCAATATCGATACCACGTGCGGCTATGTCAGTTGCTACCATGACTTGTACTGTGCCGGCTTTAAAGTCTGCCAATGCTTTAGTACGGGCTGTTTGGCTTTTATTACCATGAATAGCGGCGGCTTTAATGTTGGCGGCTTCTAAACTTTTAGCTAAACGGTTAGCGCCATGTTTAGTGCGTGAAAACACTAATACTTGCTTCCAATCATTGGTTTTAATCAATTCGATTAACGCCATAGATTTACGTGTTTTGTCTAATGGGTACACGCATTGAGTCACGGTATTTGCCGTAGCGTTACGTGGCGTCACTGAAATCTCAACCGGGTTGTTGACTAACCCTTTCGCAAGTTCGCGGATTTCATCAGAGAAGGTTGCCGAAAACATCAAGTTTTGACGTTTAGGCGGCAGTAACGCTAACACCTTTTTAATGTCGCGAATAAAGCCCATGTCTAACATGCGGTCAGCTTCGTCTAACACCAGGATTTCTAATTTACTAAAGCTGATCGCTTTTTGTTGGCATAGGTCAAGCAGACGACCTGGGGTAGCCACTAAAATATCTACGCCATTACGCAGTGCGGCAAGTTGTGGAATAATCGATACACCACCAAATACTACAGCCGATTTTAACGGTAAGTTAACGCCATAGGTGGCCACACTTTCTTGAACCTGGGCGGCTAATTCACGCGTTGGTGTCAATACTAATGCACGCACTTGCCCACGTTGGGCGCGGCTGCCTTTTGACAATAATTCTAGGATCGGCAGGGTGAAGCCTGCGGTTTTCCCTGTCCCAGTTTGGGCGGCTGCCATGACATCTTGTCCGGCTAATACGGCTGGAATGGCTTGTGCTTGAATCGGAGAGGGGGTGTCATAACCTTGTTTTTCAACTGCTTTTAAAATAGCAGCATTCAGACCAAGTGAGGCAAAACTCATAGAAAAATCTCTTTGGGCAACACATTGTTGCTTTGAATAAAAGGTAGCCAGATACGGCGGCCGTGAAGCTTACCTGAAAACCGCTATAAGTGCTATTAAACTCTTATAATTGCAGACCACAGCGTGTAGGTTTGCCAGACTGTAATAGCCTGAGGGAACATTTGACGAGCAAGGCTTACGAATATAATGATTTAGAATGAAATAGTGTTAATCTTGAGGCATCGATCAGTGCTAAAACTCAACTTATTACATACAATAAAATGACAACCTAACTTGAGCAGCTTAGCTGAAGTTATTGAACGTTAAGGTATTACTGACTGATGAAATTAACGGCACTATCACATATTGAGAAAACGGCATACGAGCTGCGAGACCATGCTCATGCTGTGCTCAAAAATGTGCTGTTAATGTCTAACATTTCTACCTTAGAGCTGCAGTTGGCCATGCGCCAATTATCGAGCCACAGCCGGGTGGCATTGCATTTTCACCCCGACCGAATTGATAACAGAGGCTTAAGTGTTATCGATGGTCTATTGCGTGACGGTGTGTATAAAAGCCAGTTTGAAACCCATGTGTCTAATGGTCATTTGTCACCAGAGCTAGGTGGCTCTCGCGATCATTGGGAAAATCAACTGTTTGGCAATAGCTATGCTGGTATTAAGCATCGTCCCAAATACGGCGCCCTTGATTTTGGCTTATGCCCGTTAGGGCCTGCACCGCGTTTTGGCAGCTGTTATTTTATTACTCACTCGCAGATATTATCTCGTTGTACCTTCAGTTATATGGACTCATATCGACTACCCAAAGAAAAGGGCACCATCAAATGTTTTGATGCCATTCTTGCGGCATTATTGAGCGAAAGTTTTGAGCGCCAATATGCTTTGGGTTGTGCAGGCCTTAAACCGAGCAAGTTAATTTCTCACTTTAGCCAGCATTTAACCGATCCGGTGACCTCACGCTTTGAGGGCATGACCAGTGGTAATTTAGACCATTACATTGAGGCGCAAATTCACGGTGATGTGTCACTAGATAAAGACATTGCTATGCTGGTGGCTGACCCGTCTTTTAAAGACAGTAAAATTGGCGAGTCTTTAGTGGCATTGTGCGATGAATATGAAATCGAGTTGCATTGGCACAACGGCAGACAAATGCACATTGCAGATGTACCAGATGACTTTAGAGGTGCGGTGATGCCTGAGTTGGCAAAAAGTATTGCTGAAGATGACATTATTAATGCCGATATTATTGGCCGCGCGGCACATCAACTGCAAAAACAGCCCACCTCGTGGAGCGAGCGCGGTGCGCATACTAAAAAGCTGCAAGATTTAAAACTGTTATGGCATGTGTTGGTTAAGTACGGTCACACTCCCTCGAATGAACCTTTTCTGTTGTAGTTTAAGCTTGATTTAAGCGCGATTCCCTATAACTGATATCCATTACTGATAGTCCATTAGCAAAATGTGAATCAGTTAACATTTACACTGTTTAAGGTGTTATCTCTGGCTCAGTGCTGCGATACTGCGAGCCAATTTGGGGCGAAGATCAACACTGCCGGAGCGTTATGGATAAGTCGTTAGAAAAATCATTAACTCAGTGGCTTAAAAGTCAGCAATCTGCCTGTGGCATTTACCTTAAATTATCTATTTTATGTGGCTGGCTTAATGGCGTGGCCATTATTGGTCAAGCCTATTGTATTGCGCGCATTTTGCAGCAAGTGATTATGCAAAATATGCCACTGCAAGCATCGAACATTGAAATTATCGGCTTAATTGGTTTATTGCTGGTACGCGCAGCATTAGCACAAGTGCGTGAGCGAGTGAGTTTTGAGGCGGGTAAGCGTTTGCGCAGTGATATTCGTCAAGCCGTATTGAATAAGTTGGTTGAGTTAGGGCCTGTGTTTATTAAGGGCAAACCTTCAGGCGCCTGGGCGAGTTTAGTATTTGAACAGGTTGAAGACTTACACGACTATTACACTAAATACGTGCCGCAAATGATGTTAGCCGGTTTTATTCCATTGCTTATTTTAGTGTGTGTATTTCCACTTAACTGGGCGGCAGGGATTATTTTATTAGCCACAGCCCCCTTAATCCCAATGTTTATGATTTTGGTGGGCATGGGCGCCGCCGATGCTAACCGCAAAAATGTTAAGGCGCTGTCTCGGTTAAGCGGCCACTTTATGGATCGTTTAAAAGGCTTACAGACGGTTAAGTTATTCCACCGTGGTGAAGCTGAGTTAGTTAATATCGAAACAGCATCAGAAGATTTTCGTAGTCGCACCATGTCTGTGCTACGACTCGCTTTTTTAAGTTCTGCGGTATTAGAGTTTTTTGCTGCAGTGTCTATTGCCGTGCTAGCGGTTTACTTTGGCTTTAGTTATTTAGACCATTTAGATTTTGGACATTACGGCGTAAGTATTAGCTTATTTACCGGCATGTTTGTACTTATTTTAGCGCCAGAGTTTTTCCAGCCGCTGCGCGATTTAGGCACCCATTACCATGCTAAAGCACAAGCTATTGGTGCTGCTGAAACCCTGGTCGAGTTGCTCAATGTTCAGGTTGAAGGTAAAAATGCTGACGGTAATGACCAGCTCAAAATGCCATTTACAGCCGATGCCATCAGTATTGAAGCTGTTAATCTTGAGGTGTTCAGCCTCGATGGTCAGCGTTTATTAGGGCCAATTTCATTTACGCTGCCTGCGGGCGAGCATTGGGCGATAGTTGGCCCAAGTGGCGCGGGGAAAACCAGTTTACTCAATGCTTTGTTAGGTTTTTTACCCTATAAGGGAAGCCTGAAAATCAATCAGCGATCGCTGTCGAGTATTCAATTGGCCGATTGGCGACGTCATTTAGCCTGGCTTGGCCAGGATCCGCAATTGTTTCATGGCACGGTGCGCGATAACGTCGCACTGGCTAATCCACAATTAACCGACTCGCAAATTATGGCATTACTTGAGCAGGCTAACATTAGCGACTTTGTCACTCAGCATGCCCAGGGGCTCGACCTGATGATCAGCGATCAAAGCGCCGGGGTTTCTGTTGGCCAGGCGCAGCGATTTGCTTTAGCACGGGCACTCGCGCAACCTGCCAAGCTGTTTTTACTCGATGAGCCAACTGCCAGTTTAGATGCTCAAAGCGAGCAGTTTGTGTTGGCGTCATTGCAAACCGCCATGCAAGGCGCGAGTGGGTTAACCGTTACCCATCGGTTAGATGATTTAAGCGCAATGGACAAGGTGTTGGTGATGGATAAAGGTCTTATTGTGCAGCAAGGTAAGGCAAGTGAGTTACTTGGCAGCGATGGCTTGTTAGCGCAAATGCTTAATCAGCAGCAGGAGGTGTATTAATGACTCACTCAACTGAGCAAACCTCACTGCAAACTGACGCGCCTCAAACTGCAGCACATGCGATATCAACGCGTAGCACATCATTACGAGTATTAGCGCCGTTTTTAGCCTTGTTTCGTCGCCAATGGCTAATGATGCTGACCGGCTTAATATTAACCTTTATCACCTTATTAACCGGCATTGGTTTGTTGTCATTATCGGGCTGGTTTTTATCGGCCACGGCAATAGCGGGGTTATCTGTTGCCACTGCACAAATGTTTAACTTTTTTACCCCAGCTGGCGGAGTACGGTTTTTCTCTATTGCCCGTACCGCTAGCCGCTATGGTGAACGTTTAGCCACCCACGAAGCCACATTTAAATTGTTAACTCAATTGCGTATTTGGGCGTGGCAAAAGCTTTTACCCCTCAGTGCTGCCAACCTGCAAGGTTTACGTAAAGGTGATTTGCTTAATCGTTTAGTGGCCGACATCGATACCTTAGATCATTTGTATTTACGCTTGCTCACGCCTTTAGTGGCGTCGCTACTGATGATTGCAGGGCTGTTTGTTTTTTTAGCCTGGTTTGATCTCAGCTTAGCCTTGAGTTTGTGCAGCATTTTATTGTTAGCCTGGTGCGTACTACCTGTGGTGTTTTATGTGCTTGGTAAAGCGCCTGGTCGGGCATTAATTGATGCGAAACAGCAATATCGAGTTATGTTATTAGATGTGATTCAGGGCCAAGCCGAATTAAGTCTATTTGCGGCTAACAGCCGTTATTTAGCCAAACTTGAGCAAGCGCAAGCGCGATTATTTAGCCAACAAACAGCCATGGCCAATATTACCGGCTTAAGCCAGGCCATGTTGATTTTGGTTAACGGCAGTGCCGTGGTTGTGATGTTGTATTTGGCCAGTCATGGCGTGGGCGATAAGGTACCGCCTGGGCCGTTAATGGCATTGATGGTGTTTGCCACCATGGCCAGCCTTGAGATGATGATGCCCATCGCAGGTGCATTTCAACATTTATCCAGTACCTTGCTTGCCGCACAGCGTGTCACAGACATCACTGAACAAGCCCCCGCTGTGAGCTTTAATGATCAAAGTTCGCTTCAAGTTAGCTCCGGTGCGTTGCAATTGCATCAGGTGCATTTTGCTTATCAGCCAAACTCACCGATTTTACAGGGCGTTAATTTAACCCTAAACGCGGGTGAAAAGGTGGCGATAGTTGGCCCTACAGGCTGTGGTAAATCGAGCTTGTTTGGGCTGATTACCCGAGAATGGTTGTCGCAGCAAGGCAATATTACCCTCGATGGGCACCCCATCGCCGATTACAGCGAAGCTGAACTGCGGGCAGCTATGACGGTGGTGAGCCAACGTATTTATTTATTTGCTGGCACATTGCGTGACAATTTAGCGCTGGCGCTGCCGTTTATTCAAGGCGAGCCGAAAAAAGCCCACGATGAGCGATTTGTCGAAGTATTACAGCAAGTTGGTTTAGCAACATTATTACAAGGCGACAAGCCTTTAGACACCTGGATAGGGGAAGGTGGTCGACAATTATCGGGTGGCGAACAGCGTCGAATCGGCGTGGCGAGAGCGTTATTGCGTGATGCCCCGCTATTGTTATTAGATGAACCAACAGAAGGGCTCGATAAACGTACCGAGCGCGAAATACTGTCATTGTTATTGAACTTTGCAGAAAATAAAACCCTATTAATGATTAGCCATCGCACCGCAGCCTTAGACAAAATGGATGCGGTTTATACCATCAAACAGGGCATATTGCAGCGTACAAATTTTGCGAGTTAACCCACTAAAGTCTGCGCTAATACTGAGATTTATGCTTATTTTCTTTATTAGCGAGTAAGCATAAATGCTTAGGTAACTAATATCCTTTCTGATACAAAAATTACATAAAGCGATTTCGCTCGTTGCGATAAATTGATCCGTCTCACAAATTTGCGATTAGGTTATGTTTCAAAATTACAGTCTGCGCTGGGAGTGTGATCTTTGTTCATATATTAGCAGTTGCAAACATATACCATAAGCTATCGAAATTTTTTATAGATGGTGAATGACATGGCTGGTGTTGCAAACCCAGTGATAACCATTAAGCGGGGGCTTGATATCCCGATTGCTGGTGAACCACTACAGCAAATAGATGGCGCGCCAAAAGCGACACAAGTGGCGTTGATTGGCGAAGAATATGTTGGCTTAAAACCAACCATGATGGTTGAAGTTGGCGATCGCGTAACAGCAGGCCAAACGCTATTTGAAGACAAAAAAACGCCTGGAGTGCAATTTACCGCACCTGCAAGTGGTGTAGTATCTGCGATTAATCGTGGCGAACGCCGTGTATTACAGTCGGTAGTGATTGATTGTGATGCTGAGCAAACAGCGACTAAGATTTTGCAACCACAGGTGCTTAGCGGTTTAAGTCTTGAAAGCGTTAAGCAAGGCTTAGTCGACAGTGGCTTATGGACTGCATTCAGAACTCGTCCGTTTTCGCGCGTACCGCAACTTGATGCGACTCCTGCTGGCATATTTGTCACCGCCATTGATACCAATCCGTTAGCGGCTGACCCTCGAGTAGTGATTGCAACTCAAACGGCAGCATTTGAGGCCGGGTTATATGTATTGAGCCTATTAACTTCTGGCACAGTGTACTTGTGTCAGGACGACGGTGAGTCACTGATAAAGCAAGCCAATGAGTATGACTTATCAGACATTAGCGTTCAGCGTTTTAATGGCGTACACCCTGCAGGTTTAGTCGGTACCCATATCCATTATCTTTTGCCAGTCAGTATTGAGCGTCAAGTGTGGCACCTGGGTTATCAAGACGTAATTGCCTTTGGCAAACTGTTTTTAACCGGTGAACTTTACACCGACCGCATTATTGCTATTGCTGGCCCAAATGTACTAACACCGCGTTTGGTACGTACTCAATTGGGCGCCAAACTCAGCGAATGGGTTAATAGTGAAATTGACCAGCGTCAGTCGCGCATCGTATCTGGGTCATTATTGTCAGGCCACACTGCGGCAGGGGTTTATGATTACCTTGGTCGTTTCCATAATCAGGTCAGTGTGCTAACTGAAAATGATCGCCAGGAAGTATTACCTTGGGTGCGTCATGACAACAATAAGTTTTCGCTCACCGGTATCATGATGTCTGGCTTTAGCCGCACCAAAAAACTATTCGATTTTACCACTCATGCAGGTGGCTCTCCTCGCGCCATGATGGCATTTGGCCAACTTGACCATGTTATGCCGCTGGATATTCTCCCTATCTTATTGGTGCGCGATTTAGTGGTCCGAGATACCGACGAAGCACAACTGCTTGGCGCATTAGAGCTAGATGAAGAAGATTTAGCTTTATGTACGTTTGTGTGCCCAGGAAAGTATGACTTTGGTAAAGAACTTCGTGCTTGCCTAGATATTATCGAGAGGGAAGGTTAATGAGTCAGCAACAGAAAAAGCCCAGCCAAGATAGCTATTACGCTCATGGCGACTCGATGCGTAGCTTCTTACGTTCATTATGGATAGCCAATGGCCGCAGCACTAAAGGCCATGTGCATATTCGTGATGCCATTGATGTTAAACGCACCATGCACATTGTGGGCATGTGTTTATTTCCGGCAATGTTATTTGGCATGTACAACTTGGGGCTACAAACTCAGGTCGCCATTATGGCTGGTGCTTCGCAACCAGAAGCATGGCAACTGGCCATTTATAACTTATTGTTTGGCCCGTTAACTGAAAGCTCTGGCTTAATCAGCTTGTTTGCCTATGGTGCCAGTTTTTACGTGCCATTTTACCTCACGGCATTGCTAGTGAGCCTGGTGTGGGAGGTGGTATTTGCCAAAGTTCGCCATCAAGAGTTACACGAAGGCTTCTTTGTTACTGCGTTGCTGTTCTCACTTATTCTACCCATTTCGACACCGTTATGGATTGTGGCCTTAGGCCTCAGTTTTGGTGTTGTGGTGGCAAAAGAGATGTTTGGCGGCATGGGGTATAACTTCTTAAACCCTGCACTGGCGGGTTATGCCTTTATTTATTTTGCTTACCCAACAGAGGTGGCCGCATTAAGCCAGTTTGTGGCGGTTGATGGTTATTCTGGCGCAACCACGCTAACGCTAACCGTGGCTAAAAAGCTCAGCTTTGTCGATGCCAGCTGGTTTAGCGTGTTTAGCGACAGCACTTGGTGGGATGCGTTTTTAGGGTTTACCCCAGGTTCCGTTGGCGAAACGAGTACCTTAGCGATTTTAATTGGTGGCGGTATTTTATTAATGACCCGTATTGCTGATTGGCGTGTGGTAGCGGGTGTGATGGTTGGGATGATATTAACCGTCTTATTGTTTAACTACTTTGGTTCAAGCAGAAATCCTATGTCAGCAATGCCGTGGACATGGCACTTAGTGACAGGAGGTTTTGCCTTGGGGATGATGTTTATGGCAACCGACCCGGTTACCGCCTCATATACCCGCAAGGCCAAATTTGCTTATGGTTTTACGATTGGTTTGATGACCATCGTTATCCGTTTACTCAATGCAAAAATGCCTGAAGGCATTATGTTAGCCATTTTGTTCACCAATTTATGGGCACCGTTATTCGACTACCTAGTCGCTCAAGCCAATATTAAACGGAGACTAAAACGTCATGGCCTTTAAAAAAGATACCGTTACCGGAACAATGATTTTTATCATCGTTTTAAGCTTGATTTGCTCGTTTATGATCACCGGTACTGCCGAGATTTTAAAAGAGCGTAAGTTGGCTAAAAAGCGTGATGAAGTGAAGCAGTTTGTATTGAAAGCCGCGGGTATTGATATTAGCCAAGGTGACTTTAGCGAGCTGTTTGCGCAGCGTGTTAAGCCTAAAATGGTTAATTTAGCCAGTGGGCAAGTCACTGAAAAAGACAATTTGCTCGACTATGACGAGCGTATGGCGGCGATTAATCCTGACACGTCAAGTAAGCCTAAAAAAGACATCGCCAAGATTAAAACCATGGCAAATGATATCCGTATTTTTGAGGTTTACGATAGCAATAACCAGCTCTCTAGTATTGTAATGCCTATTTACGGTAAAGGTTTATGGTCGATTATTTATGGCTATATGGCGATTAAACCAGACCTTAATACCATTGAAAATATCGTCATTTATGAACACGGTGAAACCCCGGGTATTGCCGATTTTGTTACTGACCCACAGTGGTTAGCGTTATGGCAGGGTAAAAAACTGTTTGATGAAAAAGGCAAAATGGCGATTAAAGTCATTAAAGGCGGCGCTAAAGAAGGTGACGTTCATGGTATCGATGGTGTCAGTGGTGCTACGCGAACCGGTGTTGGGATCCAACGTCTAGTCGAGTTTTGGTTTGGCGTTGAAGGATATCAAACCTATCTACACGCGATTGCTGCGGAGGGTAAGTAAATGAGTAATAACACGTCTACTCGCGAGATTTTAACATCGCCAATATTTGAAAATAACCCCGTTGCCATGCAGGTACTCGGTGTGTGTTCAGCATTGGCGGTGAGTAACTCAATGCAAACCGCATTAGTGATGACCTTAGCCGTGACCTTTGTACTGGTATTTTCAAACTTAATTATCTCCAGTATTCGCCACTTTATTCCTAACAGTGTGCGGATTATTGCGCAAATGACCGTGATTGCCTCATTGGTGATTATTGTCGATATGGTGCTGCAAGATGTGGCGTATGAACTGTCAAAACAGTTATCTGTGTTTGTCAGTTTGATCATTACTAACTGTATCATCATGGGCCGTGCTGAAGCCTTTGCCATGAAGCATCCGCCGCATTTAGCTGTGGTTGATGCATTAGGCAATGCCATGGGCTATGGCTTAATTTTACTGGGCGTTGCTTTTGTTCGTGAATTGTTAGGCCGTGGCAGTTTGTTTGGTCACGACATACTCACCACCATTGAAAACGGTGGCTGGTACCTTGCTAACGAAATGTTCACGTTACCGCCAAGTGCATTCTTTTTAATTGGCGTGATGATTTGGGCCATTAAAGTCGTTCAGCGTAAGCGCAGATAAGGAAGCATCATGGAACACTATATTAATTTATTTATCCAAGCTGCATTTATCGACAACATGGCCCTGTCTTTTTTCCTGGGTATGTGTACGTTTCTTGCCGTGTCTAAAAAGGTCTCTACCGCCTTTGGTTTAGGGATTGCCGTGATTGTTGTAATGGTGCTTGCTGTGCCATTAAATCAAATCATTTATGTGAATATTCTTGCGCCTGGTGCGTTAGCCTGGGCAGGTTTTCCTGAGTTAAATTTAAGCTACTTGCAGCTCATTACCTTTATTGGGGTTATTGCCGCATTAGTGCAAATTTTAGAAATGTTTTTAGACCGTTACATTCCTACTTTGTATCAGTCATTGGGGATATTTTTACCGCTACTAACCGTAAACTGCGCCATTTTTGCTGGGGTAATTTTTATGGCTAACCGTGACTATGACTTAACCGAATCGGTGGTGTTTGCATCGGGTTCAGCTGTGGGTTGGGCGATGGCGATTGTATTACTTGCAGGCTTACGTGAGCGAATGAAGTTTCATGCCATACCTGATGGTTTACAAGGTATCGGTATTACCTTTATCACTACAGGTTTGATGGCACTTGGGTTTATGTCTTTTGCTGGCATCACGTTATAACGCATTGATAAGAAGGGCTATGTAATGGAAATGGCAATAGGTATAGGCATGTTTACCGTTGTGGTATGCATCCTAGTAATGGTGATTTTACTCGCCAAGCGTAAGTTAGTCAGTACCGAAGATGTCACTATTAGCATTAACGGTGAAGCAGATAAAACGGTAAGAACGCCAGCGGGCGACAAGTTACTTGGCGCGTTAGCAGGGCAGCAAATTTTTATTCCGTCTGCATGTGGTGGCGGTGGTACTTGTGGTCAATGTCGCGTTACAGTAAAGTCTGGTGGCGGTGATATTTTAGCCACTGAGCTGGACCATATTACTAAAAAAGAAGCCAAAGAAGGTTGTCGATTGGCGTGTCAGGTTACCGTGCGCACTGACATGGAACTTGAAGTTGACGAAGAAATCTTTGGGGTTAAAAAGTGGCAATGTGAGGTTATTTCAAATGATAACCAGGCAACTTTCATTAAAGAATTGCTGTTAAAAATTCCAGATGGCGAAGAAGTGCTATTTAAAGCCGGTGGTTATATTCAAATTGAAGCCCCTGCGCATGAAGTGCGTTATGCCGATTTTGATATTCCTGAAGAATATCGTGGTGACTGGGTTAAGTACGGTTTATTCGACTTAGTGTCTAAGGTAGATGAAGACGTATTACGTGCTTACTCAATGGCAAATTACCCAGATGAAAAGGGCCGTATTATGCTTAACGTGCGTATTGCGACCCCGCCAAAAGAAGGGTTACCACCAGGCAAAATGTCATCGTACATCTTTAATTTAAAAGCCGGTGACAAGGTGACGATTTCAGGGCCATTTGGTGAGTTCTTTGTTAAAGAGACCGATGCTGAGATGGTGTTTGTTGGCGGTGGTGCCGGTATGGCGCCAATGCGTTCGCACATTTTTAATCAATTAAAAAGTGTTAAAACCAAGCGTAAAATGAGTTTCTGGTATGGAGCTCGTTCAACCCGTGAAGTGTTTTATCAACACGACTTTGATCAATTAGCTGCCGAAAATGATAACTTTGTCTGGCATGTCGCGCTGTCTGATCCTTTGCCAGAAGATAACTGGACGGGTTACACCGGCTTTATTCATAACGTGCTGTATGAGAACTACTTAAAACAGCATAAAGCGCCAGAAGATTGTGAGTTTTATATGTGTGGCCCTCCAATTATGAATGCATCAGTTATCGCCATGCTAGAAAGTTTAGGTGTTGAATCTGAAAACATCTTACTCGATGATTTTGGCGATTAGTGTCACTGTGTTCTAAGGTTTCGCCCATTTAGTGTAGCGGTGAGATAACAAAAATCCCCAAGCGCGTTTAGCGCTTGGGGATTTTTTATGTGCTAGATGGTGTTATTCGCATTAACCTAAACGTTCTGAAAAAGCCAAATAGCGCATCACTTCATCTTTATTAAAACTCAGCTCTTCACCATTTTGCTCACTCGATAACAGATTCTCTCGGGCATAGCGTTTAATCGTTGTAGGACTTTTATCAAGTATTTTGCAGACTTCATCTAAAGTTAAATAATCATTGTCACTCATATTCTTCTCCATCCTTATCGGTTGCTTGCTAGAGTCTTTTACATTGTTAATCTATTGGCTTCGTTTCGCTATTATTTCGTATTTCGTATTTCGTATTTCGAGCTTAGGCTATGTAAATATAGGCTTAATGCTGACTGTTATGCATCATCACATTGGTGATAATTTTGGTTGTTGGCGCGGTTTGGGGTTTAAGTGCGACTTGGTACATCGCCTGCGCAACGGCATTAGCATCAATAGGTTGGTATTTATGTAATGGCCCAATAAAAAGCCAGCTGAACAGGCTAAACACAGCTTGCCCTATCCCTTCTAAAAAACGCCCTTGAGCACGTTCGCCCAATAATAAGCTGGGTTGAAAAATATTAAGCACAGGCAATGCCATAGCCGTTAATCCTTGTTCGAGTTCACCTTTTACTCGATTATAAAACACTGTCGATTTAGCACTAGCACCTTGAGCGGTGACTACCATAAATTTAAGTGTGGGATTATTTTGTACCAGGCATAATTTGGCAAAGGCGAGTACGGCAAGTTTATCGACTTGAATAAAGGCTTCTTCGCTACCGGCTTCTTTTATGGTGGTGCCGAGGCAGCAAAATGCATGGTCGATTTTATCAGGTAAGCTGAGTTCACGTATTTCATCAATCTGGCAGGCAATAAATTGCACTTTTTCAGCGCCAAATTGATGCTCAACTAGTGCAGGTGTTGAACGTCCAATCACAATAACTTTGCTGTATTGTTCGCTTTCAATTAATTGACTCAGTAATGCATTACCTACTAAGCCTGTCGCACCCATTATCGCTGCAATCATATAATCCTTTATTATGCTAAAACGTTGAACTCATGCTATTGACTGTAATCTGTCGGCGATAGGGATTCAATAAGAATATTTGTATAGCATTTTTAGTGATGTTTGTTAGCTTATAGCATTATCTTAATCGGCTCATTTTAAGGACATGTTATGACAGCGCATTTGCCGCTTACCGATTTTATAGAATACCCGCAAGATGAAATGCTTAAACGTGCCCAAGATAACTACCAGCAGGTTAAGCGTCGTCACTCTATTCGGGCCTTTTCCGATCGCGCCGTACCGCAAGCCATTATTGAGCAATGTATTTTAGCAGCAGGCACAGCGCCTAATGGTGCTAATCATCAACCCTGGCACTTTGTGGCCATTAATAGCCCTGAGATAAAAGCACAAATTCGTCAACAAGCTGAAGCGTTAGAGCAGGCTTTTTATGCTGGCAGAGCTGGAGAAGAGTGGCTAGATGCGTTAAAACCATTAGGTACAGATGCGAACAAACCGTATTTAGAACATGCACCCTGGTTGATTGCGGTGTTTAGTCAAAAACGTAGCGAAGATGAAGGTGAGCAAAAGAGCAATTATTATGTACACGAGTCTGTGGGGATAGCGACCGGTTTTTTAATTCAGGCGCTTCATCATGCCGGGCTTGGTACATTAACTCATACCCCTAAACCCATGAGTTTTTTGAGTAAAGTATGCGGCCGAGACAATGATAATGAGCGGCCTTATATGTTAATTATTGCCGGTTATCCAGCCGACAATGCCACAGTTCCACAGCATGCAATGGATAAAAAATCACTGAATGAAATGTGTGACTTTTTGTAAATAGACCAAGGCATTCGCAGTCATGATTTCGGCCGAGGTATGATGGCTATCGTGGCAGTGTTTCAAGCTATAAAGTATTAAAGGGAGTTAATATGAAGTTAATAAGTGCAGTACTGGCGTTGACTTTGGGCGGCATGATGTCGATGTTAGCTGAGGCTGACATCCAAGAAACCCAATCGGCTCAGGGCGATCTCGTTGAGTTGTCGATTACACTTAATGAAGATTCAATTGGGTTAAGTTGTTTGCCAAGAACAGAGGCGGCCAGTGTCACCGCCGATTGGGTTGTTGAATGTAATAGTTTGGCTTATTCGTATCTGAGCGCTAAATCCGCGCAAGGAATGATGTTTATGCGCCAAATTAATAAAAAACCATTTGGTATGGCGGCTGATTTTATTGCGACCAATTTAATGCAAAATCCGGCTGGATTTAAAGCGGCACATATCTCGCAGGAATTTGAGTTTACGACTAAAAAGACTTAAAGCATTGTTAAAGATTAAATAAAAAAGCGCCACCATGGCGCTTTTTCATTATTTGTATAACGACGGTGAGCCTTTAACTGGCCGAGTTTTAAAGCGTCGGTGGAGCCACATATATTGGCTTCTGTTGCGATTAATTAATTGCTCAACAATTTGATTACCGCGAATGGCATCGTCGGTTTCGTTGTCACCAGGGAAGTTGTCGAGCGCCGGCATAATTTCGAGATTATAACCTGTGTCGTCGGCGTTACGTTCAACAAAAAAAGGCAATACATTGGCTTTACCGAGTCTAGCCAATGAGGTGGCACCGGTAATCGTTGCCGCGTCTGGTACGGCAAAAAACGGGATAAATACTGCGCTTGAGCGGCCAAAGTCTTGATCGGCGGTATACCAGATAACATCCGGTGCGCGTAAGCTGCGGATCATTTGGCGTACATCACGCTTTGGCACCAGGCCTTTGTTTGAGCGTAAACGACCTTTTACCTGCAAATACTCCATCACCGGATTGTTATGCGGACGATATACCCCAATGCCGGGGGCAAATTGGCCAAAGATGCGTGCGCCCATTTCAAGTGGTAAGCAATGCACCGCAAATAAAATCACCCCTTTACCACTGTTTAGACTGTCACGGACATGTTCAGTGCCTTTAATGGTCATGTGTTGTTGAATACGATCATTTGACCACCACCAGGCATTAATGGTGTCAAATAACGCTTTGCCGGTTTCTTCAAAGGTACGGTCGAGGAGTTGTTGCTTGTCTGTGTCGCTCATGTCTGGAAAACATAACTCAATATTGCGACGCGCTGTGTGCACACGACCTTTAGCCAATTTTTTAACTAGGCGGCCAATGGCGCTGCCCATTTTCATTTGCCAGCGCAAGGGCAGCAATAACGTGGTGCGCATTAATAATACGCCAAACCACATAGGCCAATGTTTAGGATGATATAAATCAGAAGAAAATTCGGCTTTTTCGACCACAGATAACTCGTCTTGTTTTCAAAAATTATTTGTCATTCTAACTCATTATTCTGCTGAAAATTAGGTACAATTGCGGTTAAATTTTTGCAACACAGTGAATACATAATGAAGGTTTCTCTCCCAGCGTTTGAAAACGCGCGTATTTTAGTGATTGGGGATGTAATGTTGGATCGCTATTGGGTGGGTCCAACTGGACGCATTTCTCCCGAAGCGCCTGTGCCTGTTGTTAAAATTAACCAAATTGAAGATAGACCCGGCGGCGCGGCCAACGTGGCCTTGAATATTGCTGCTCTGGGCGGGCATGTTCATTTAGCCGGCCTTGTGGGCCAAGATGACACTGCAGATGCGTTAACTCAGGGGGTTAAAGTGTTTGGGGTTGAGCCACAATGGTTAAGTGTTGCCGATAAGCCCACGATTACGAAATTGCGGGTTTTATCTCGTAACCAGCAATTAATCCGTTTAGATTTTGAAGAATCGTTCGATAAAGCCAGTAGCCAGGCGTTATTTGATCAAAGTGAAACGATTTTAGATAACGTTGATGTGTTAGTGCTGTCTGATTATGCCAAAGGCGCGATTAACGAGCCGAAAGACTTTATCGCCAAAGCCCGAGCAAAAGGCGTGACTGTATTGGTCGACCCTAAAGGCCATGACTTTGCACGCTATCATGGTGCATCACTTATCACTCCTAATATGAGTGAGTTTGAAGCCGTCGTGGGTACCGTAACGGGTGAAGATGATCTGATTGAAAAAGCGCAGGCGTTAATTAAGCAACATGACTTTAAAGCCATTTTAGTGACACGTTCTGAAAAGGGCATGACTTTAGTGTCTAAAGATCAGCCTGAACTGCATATCCCCACAGTTGCCCGTGAAGTGTATGATGTTACAGGCGCGGGTGATACGGTGATTTCAGCGTTAGCGACATCGATTGCTGCAGGAGCAACCTTAGCGCAAGCATGTGCGATAGCGAATACCGCTGCGGGTGTGGTTGTAGGTAAACTCGGCACCTCGACCGTGAGCCGCATTGAGCTTATTCAAGCGTTAGCCCTCAATCATGGTGAGTCTGGTTTTGGGGTAATGACAGAAGATCAATTGGCCTATGCAATGGAGCAGGCGCGATTACGTGGCGAACGTATTGTGATGACTAACGGTTGTTTTGATATTTTACATGCTGGTCATGTGAGCTATTTACAGCAGGCTAAAGCGTTAGGCGATCGCTTAATTGTGGCGGTTAATGATGATGATTCTGTAACGCGTTTAAAAGGCCCTGGTCGCCCGGTTAACCCTGTTGATCGCCGTATGGCGGTGCTGGCGGGTTTAGCATCTGTGGATTGGGTTGTGCCTTTTGCTGAAGATACACCGCAGCGTGTGATTGCCCGTTTGTTGCCTGATGCTCTCGTCAAAGGTGGAGATTATAAAGTAGAAGATATTGCTGGCGGCGCAGAAGTGATTGCCGCCGGAGGCAAGGTGGAAGTGCTTGGATTTGAAGAGGGTGTATCAACCACTGCTATCATCCAAAATATTATGTCGAAAAAATAGTTGATGGTTAAACACTGGCAATGGTTATTCATCGGCCTTATGGGTTACTGCACTAGCGTTGCCAGTGAAACCTTATCGACTCAATCTGCACCATCAGGTCAGCTTAAGCATGCTGTAACGGCGTCATTGCCAGTAGATACTATGGCAATATCGCCTCATTCCCAGGGATATTTTATTGATATCGGCATCAAGCGTGCGTTAATTTGCCAGTTACCTCAATTACCCGCTTGCTTGCAGTTATTGCCTCAATCCCTGCAACAACAAGGTGGGTTTTCGCCACAAGCGATTCGTGCCGCAATGGGGTATAAAAGTGCGATGGTGTTGTCGGCTGTTGATGATCATATTGCCGGCATCATTGTAGTTAATCCAACAAAAGACATTGCTGAGCAAAGTGGCTCTATAGGGTTAACAACCTATCAATTACCTTTAAGGCAACAAGCACAATTAACCTTATGGCATGAGATAGGGCATTTACACAATATACGTCTGCAAAACAAAATCTTACCGGGTGTATTAACTGAATATCAACATGAATGGCTGGCTGATTTGTATTTACTGTGGCGAATTGCACAGCACTATCCGCAGCTAGATCTTGCGTGGCAGCAATTTCACCGACGTAATCTGGCATTAATTAACGATAGTGGTAATTTAACGCATTGGAGTGCACCACAACTGCAAATTGCGTTAACTCACTATAATATTGAGCAATTGCAGAATTTTATTCGGTATGATGATTTTATTGCCGCTGTGTATCCGTTCATGCCGTTGTGGTCTGAGCGTGATATGGCTGAATTTTCTAGTCTAATACAACGCACATTTGGTGCCGGTGTTGTCCAACCTTTGCCTGGGTATATGTTTTGGCGTCAACCTAAGCTGGTTGAAGTGTTATCGCCAACTCTTGAGCAGCTGATGGGCAAAGACTCGGCGCAGCAATGGCTACAAAATCAGTTCAACACAATTCAATAATTTGTAACGCTTTGTAACTCAAAAAATACACCTCTTATTTTACGGCCTGCAAATCATTTATCAGACAATTTCTATAACCTTTGATTTTAAAGGGGTAAACCATTAGTTATCGCGATAATGTTCTGTTTTACACTCATTTTCTGGATATTGTACGGTTAAAAATGTTGTAAATTTGCTAATTCTTAGCAGAATTTTCTAGTATGGTCTGGTAAGCTCTTGCACCAAAATAATTAGAGAGACCACGTTTATGGCCAAGCGTTCACGCGTTGAAACTGAGTTAACCGTTAACCAAATTTTAGACGAAGCCTTTAAACAAATCCTCACGATTGGTTTTGAGTCAATGTCATATACCACCTTATCTGCAGCCACTGGGGTAAGCCGAACTGGTATTAGCCATCACTTTCCACGTAAAACGGAGTTTTTAGTGCGTTTAGATGAACGCATAGGGCAGTTTTTTATTGAGGGATTAGATTTTTCCTCAATTGAGTCACTACAGCAATCTTGGTATGCATTGATGCAACACCCTGAGCGCAAAGCCGTATTACAACTATTTTTTAGTTTGTGCGGTAGTGTGGATGACAATGTAAAAACGCTTAAATCGCTAAACACGGTAAAAGAGGCTGCAATCAGTCATTTTGCTGAGGCAGGTAGCCAGTGTGTTGAGCAACTAATTGGACACAGTGCATTAGTACTGTTACAAGATGGAAAAACTGCGCAATAAGCTATTGATCGTAGAGTAAAAAATTTGGCTAAATAGTCATTTTACCTTGTAAGTAACACATCGGTGCTTAAATTGACGCTATGATCAATAAAACACCGACATACCATGGCCTGAAGCGCAACAATTTACGGGTTAAATTGAGTGTGAAACAGGATAGGAAATGGTAAAAAAACGCGGGCTGCACAGTAAAGTGCAGCCCGCGTTTTTTTAAATACAATTAACGCTGTTTTCTACTTTCATAGGCGTCACACAATAATTGTGCTTTTTCATCGTCATAGTCACGTAGACCACTCAACACTAACGTTTTCATACCGCTACCAATCACTTTACCTTCACTTTGTAGCTCAAAAGTTAGGGTGACATCACCACGTTTGCCATTAATGACGAGGGCCTGGTCAACGAGATGTAAGCTCATGGTGCTAAAGTCAAAGTGGTCAAGATGGAACGACATGCTCTCGTAAATAACCAATGGTCGGTCTGGGTTAATCATCACTTGATGTTGCTTCATCATTGGCATCAACACATGGATGAAGTTAAGCCCTGAAAACGCCACATAGCTTTTAATAAATGCCGCGGTTTGTACATCGCACTTGCATACCTCACCTTGGCGTTCAATGTGTAAGTATTCTTTCCCTTTGGTATCGCAAATGCTGAACTTGTCGGTAACGCTTTTATCAAGATGCAGTTCGACATTATCACCCACCATGCCAGCAAACTTAAACTTCATGTTCGCGCTTAAACCGTATTCTGTTAATACCAAGGCAAAGAGTAAGTCGCCAGGCACACAAAAACGCTTGGCACCGACATCATGGATAGGGTTAAAGTCTTCTGCCACTTTTTTGGCAAAGTCGCTCGCCTGCTGGGCAGAGATAAACACACTTTGATCTTGCTTAGTAAAATAAGGTGATAAAAACATAAAGAATAATTCTTATTGGTCAGTTGTCTGCTATCGCACAGCGGCGGTTTGTTACTGATTATGCAGCAATAAACATGCTTTTGGGCAACAATATATTAATAAAATTGCTAATTGAGCCAGAGTGTACTTTAAAACTCACAATAAACTCACCCGATGACTAGGGCCTGTTTCGCACTTAAGGTTAATTTGTCTATAGTTTGTCGATTATGCAGGTATGTTTTGGGATGAACGACAATGAATGCGGTTGCGAAATTATACAAAATTTTATGAATCACAGGGATGTTTTTTCATTGATGTAAGGCGCCAAGTGGCAAATTTTACCAAAATAAAAAGTTGTGTTTACCGTGCTTTTTGACGCTATACATGGCTTTGTCCGCTTGCTCGCATACGTTAGCAAACTCATCGAGTTCGTCGAATAAACTGATGCCTATGCTTAAACCGATGTTTATCGTTTCGCCGTCAAGTGTGAGCGGTTTTCGATATAAGTCCAGTAGTCTTTTTGCCATCTGGGTTAAAACATCAATATCATAACATTGAGTTAAAATGACAAATTCATCACCGCCAAAGCGGGCAACATGAAAACGATATTGTTTACTTGCAGTATCAGGGGGTGAAAACAGCTGTTGGCATATGCGAGTAAGATCTTTGGCAATATGAATAAGTAAACTGTCGCCATAACGATGGCCTAAATGGTCGTTAATGACTTTAAAGCCATCAAGATCGATAAAGCACAACGCGCCGAGGTGGTGTTTATCATTATGCTGTTTTTCTTGTTCAAAGGCCGTTACTAGGGCGGTACGATTGAGCAAGTTAGTGAGCGGGTCCCGGTGAGCCAGTTTGGCTAAATCTTCTTCGTAACGTTTTTCTTTGGTGACATCAATATGGGTTCCCATAATACGTAATGGCTTGCCATTGATATCATATTCAATGATTCGGCCACGGTCAGATACCCATGACACAGTGCCATCTTTGTGGATCATGCGATGCACCGCTTCATAGGTTTCAGCTTGGCCTGCGACGTGGCTTTCAAATGCAGCTATCACCCAGTCTTTGTCTTCTGGATGTAAATTGTTTTTCCAACTGTCGATATGGGCAGGAAGCTCTTGACGAGTAAAGCCGAGTAAATGACCCCATTGTTGGTTAAAAATGGTCAGATTACCGCTAGGAATGTGTTGCTCCCACAGACATAACCCAGTGCCATCAAGGGCAGCATTGAGTTGCTCATTTACCCGTTTGTTCACTAGGGTAAGGTGGCTGTTCTCACGCTCTAATTGCATAATTTTGAGCTTACATTGCTCAAGTTCAAGCTGCAGCGGAGTCATGTTGTCCTGCAATGCCATTGATAACCGATAATCCCTTTAAGTCATATTTGTCTAGTTTAGCGAATTTTTAGATAAAAAAATACCAGCTAATGAGCTGGTATTTTAACTGATAATGTATGCGTTAAAGTGCTTTTAAAATCGCTTCTACGCTGTCTTTGGCATCGCCAAATAACATTTGGGTATTGTCTTTAAAGAACAATGGATTTTGTACACCGGCATAACCGGTATTCATTGAACGTTTAAAGCCAATCACGTTTTGTGCTTTCCACACTTCGAGTACTGGCATCCCCGCGATAGGGCTATTTGGATCTTCCATCGCAGCAGGGTTAACCGTATCGTTGGCGCCAATCACTAAAACAGTATCGGTATCGCTAAAGTCTTCGTTGATTTCGTCCATTTCGAGCACGATATCGTAAGGCACTTTAGCTTCTGCCAATAGTACGTTCATGTGGCCGGGTAAGCGCCCAGCAACAGGGTGAATACCAAAGCGAACCTTAATGCCTAATGCACGTAACTTTTTAGTGATTTCAGCGACTGGATATTGCGCTTGCGCAACTGCCATACCATAACCTGGGGTGATGATGACTGAGTCCGATGCTTTAAGCATATCAGCGACATCTTCAGCGGTAGTTTCACGATATTCACCCACGGTTTCATCACCAGATGATGCAACGCTGTCGTTACCAAAGCCGCCAGCAATCACTGAAATAAACGAGCGGTTCATGGCTTTACACATAATGTAAGACAGAATCGCACCCGATGAGCCCACAAGTGCGCCCACAACAATCAGTAAGTCATTTGATAGCATGAAGCCCGCTGCTGCTGCGGCCCAACCTGAATATGAGTTCAGCATTGATACCACTACAGGCATGTCTGCACCGCCAATTGATGCCACTAAGTGCCAGCCAAATGCAAAGGCAATTAAGGTCATTAAAATGAGCGGTGTGATTGCGCCGCCGGCTTGAACAAACATCACCATCAAAATGAATGAAACCACTACCGCAAGCAAATTAAGCTTGTGGCGATGCGGTAACATTAACGCTTTTGATGAAATCAGTCCGCGTAACTTAGCAAAGGCCACAATAGAACCGGTAAAGGTTACTGCACCGATAAACACGCCTAAAAACACTTCAACTAAGTGAATATTGAGCATGGCACCGGTTAGGTGTTCGGATTGTTGGGCTGCGTTGGCTTCGATAAATGCCGCTTTTGCCGTGGCAAGTGTGGTATTCAAGTCTTGCCCTAATACCAACACGACTTCAGACACTTCATGGGGCTGAATATCAATAAAGCTGTTAAAGCCTACCAATACCGCAGCTAAACCAACAAAGCTGTGCAAAATGGCGACCAGCTCAGGCATTTCAGTCATTTCGACTTTCAATGCTAAGCGGATGCCAATAGCACCGCCAATGACCATGGCGAGAATAATCCATTCTACGCCGCTCGTAGCAGGATTGAGTATGGTGGCCGAAAGGGCAATCGCCATACCAATAATGCCAAATAAATTACCGTTTTTAGCCGTTTCTTGTTTTGACAACCCAGCTAGGCTGAGAATAAAAAATACCGCGGCAACGATATAAGATGCTGTAACCAGTCCTTGAGACACGATATTACCCCTTAATCTTTACGGAACATCTTCAGCATACGCTGAGTGACGGTAAAGCCGCCAAAGATGTTAATACTGGCGATAAGCACCGCGACAAACGCAAGTGCAGTGACAAGGGCTGAGCCTTGACCTATTTGCAATAGCGCACCTACCACAATAATGCCGGAAATGGCGTTAGTGACTGACATTAGCGGTGTATGTAACGCATGAGACACGTTCCAAACCACGTAGTAACCTACAACGCACGACAAAATAAACACGGTAAAATGTGATAAAAACTCTGCAGGTGCCACAGATGCTACAGCTGCAAAGCCGGCAATCCCCAGCGCCCCTAAGATGTATTTAAGCTTTGATGGGGCTTTTTCTACTTTAGCGGCTTTAGGTTCTGCACTCGCTGCTGGTTTGGCTGGCGCTGCTGAAACTGAAATAGCAGGTGGTGGGAAGGTAATTTCACCGCCACGAGTCACTGTCATGTTACGCATCACCACATCATCAAAATCGAGTACAGCATTACCGTCTTTGGCTTTACACATTAACTTCATCAAGTTGACTAGGTTAGTGCCATAAAGTTGTGACGATTGCGCTGGTAAACGACCGGGTAAGTCGGTGTAACCCAATACCTTAACGCCGTTGTCGGTAATAAAGCGCTCACCTGTGACGGTATATTCACAGTTACCACCTGTTGCAGCCGCTAAATCGACAATCACTGACCCCGGTTTCATGGTGTCTACCATGTCTTTAGTGATCAGTTTTGGCGCTGGGCGACCAGGAATAAGCGCGGTAGTGATAATAATGTCGACTTCTTTCGCTTGCTCGGCAAATAACGCCATTTCAGCGGCAATAAATTCATCTGACATGACTTTGGCGTAACCGTCAGATGAACCGCCTTCTTTGTTTTCGAACTCAAGCTTTAAGAAGCTGCCGCCCATTGACTCAATTTGTTCAGCGACTTCTAAACGAGTGTCAAATGCGCGTACGATGGCGCCTAATGAGCCTGCTGTGCCAATCGCGGCAAGCCCGGCTACACCAGCACCAATAACCAACACTTTGGCTGGTGGCACTTTACCTGCAGCAGTAATTTGCCCGGTAAAGAAACGACCAAATTCGTGTGCGGCTTCAATCACCGCGCGATAACCACCAATGTTGGCCATTGACGATAATGCGTCTAGTGATTGGGCGCGTGAAATACGCGGCACCATGTCCATTGCCATTACGGTAATGTTTTGACTTGAAAGTTTTTCAACTAGCTCTGGATTTTGCGCTGGCCAAATAAAACTGACCAAAGTGGTGCCCGATTTCATTTTTGCTATTTCTTCATCGGACGGTGCATTCACTTTAAAAATAAAGTCTGCTTGATACACATCGTCGACTACATCAGCCCCAGCGGCTTCAAATGCAGCATTATCAAAGCTCGACTTTACACCTGCCTGTGCTTCGACTGCCACACTAAAGCCGAGCTTTTTTAGCTGTACCACAGTGGCTGGAGTCGCCGCGACTCGAGTTTCACCTTCGATACTTTCTCTCGGTATTCCAATCTGCATGACTGTTTCCTGATGGTTAATAAAAGACCGTCTATTGCTTTCCCCATCAATAGACCATTGTGTTTGAGTATTACTTGCTTCACATGGGCACTTAGCGGGTAGAAAAAGTGCAGCATATGACCATTGAAGTCGGGTAAACTATTTAACCAATGGCATTGCTATGACATCGCGATATCATATTCATATGTCGTTTTACTCAGAGAACAATCAACCTGATAGTTTTTCATTAGTTAATTGGACCTCCTAGCTTGCGACATGAGGCGTGTTCGGTACAAGTGCCTTTAGGCTAATTCCTTGGTTTTAAATTGAGGTAATTTAAAAACTTTTAACTCCGCCACACTTTTGTAGCTTAAAAAAACACCTTTGCATATTCCTAAATGGAATAAAAAATTATCTTTTATTCTTTTTTGGTTTTCGAACCTAGTAGTAAGCTAGCTCACATTACACTGTTATAAGGCCGTCTTATGTTGTTAAAAGAACTTTCAGCGCTAGCATCGCCATTGTCTCAAGGGCAAGTCGACAAGCTAAAACAATTCACATCAGAATTATCGTCTGTGCAACTTGCATGGGTTAGTGGTTATTTGGCAGCAAGTGCAAGTCAGGGCCAAACAACAGGTGCGCCAGTTGCAGAGACTTCTGCAGCACAAACAGTGACCATTTTATATGGCAGCCAAACTGGTAATGGCCGTGGTGTTGCTCAGGCATTAGCCGCTAAAGCACAGGCACAAGGTTATGCTGTTAACTTAACCTCAATGGGCGAATACAATGTTCGCCAATTGAAGCAAGAAACAGTGTTACTGCTTGTTGTCAGTACCCACGGCGAAGGTGAAGCACCAGATGATGCCATTGAACTGCATAAGTTTTTAGCCTCAAAGCGCGCGCCTAAATTAGATAACCTACATTACTCAGTTTTAGCATTAGGCGATTCAAGCTACGAGTTCTTTTGCCAAACTGGTAAAGACTTTGATGCGCGTTTAAGTGCATTAGGTGCCAAAGCACTTTTGCCTTTAGTTGAATGCGATGTTGATTACGAAGATGCTGCGGCGCAATGGCAAGACAGTGTCGTCGAAGCGGCTAAGCCACATATTCAAACCTCAGGGGCTAGCGTAACCGCTATCGGTGCAACGGCTGTAGTCGGTGAAAGCCAATACACCAAGCAAAACCCATATAGCGCTGAAGTGCTTGTAAGCCAAAAAATTACCGGCCGAGATTCAGACCGTGACGTACGCCATGTTGAAATTGATTTAGGCGAGTCAGGGCTAACCTATCAAGTAGGTGACGCGTTAGGCGTGTGGTTTAGTAACAACGAAGCCTTAGTTAATGAAGTGATCAACGGCCTTGGTTTAGATGCTGACGAAAACGTTACTGTATCTAAAGAATCATATTCATTAAAAGCGGCATTAACCGACAAAAAAGAACTCACTCAGTTATACCCAGGCCTTGTTAAGTCTTGGGCTGAGTTAACTGGTAATGCAGAACTTGCCGCCATTTGTGAAGACAAAGAGCAAACCAGACAGTTTATTCTTAAGCATCAGTTAGCCGACTTAGTGGCAGCTTATCCAGTCAAAGTCAGCGCTACGCAACTGGTTGATATGTTACGTCCATTAACACCACGCTTATACTCTATTGCTTCAAGTCAGGCAGAAGTTGAATCAGAAGTGCATTTAACCGTGGCACTGGTTGAAGATGAACGTCAAGGCCATGCACGTTTTGGCGGCGCATCACACTTTTTAGCTTCAGCAGAAGAAGGCCAACAGGTTAACGTTTATGTTGAGCCTAACAACCACTTCCGTTTACCAGAAAACCCAGAGACACCTGTGATTATGGTTGGCCCTGGTACTGGTGTTGCGCCATTCCGCGCCTTTATGCAACAACGCGCCGCAGACGGTGTGGCGGGCAACAGCTGGTTATTCTTTGGTAACCCACACTTTGAACAAGACTTTTTATACCAAGTTGAGTGGCAGCAGTATCTTAAAAACGGTGATTTATCACGTTTAGATGTGGCTTTCTCGCGCGACCAGGCTCATAAAGTGTATGTGCAGCACCGCATAGCCGAGCAAGCTCAAGCATTATGGCAGTGGCTGCAAGACGGCGCCCATGTGTATATTTGTGGTGATGCAGAGCGCATGGCCAAAGACGTACATCAAGCATTAGTGAATATTGCGGTTGAACAAGGTGGCTTAAGCGCTGATGACGCCGAAGCGTACTTTGAAACACTGCGTAGCGAAAAACGTTACCAAAAAGACGTGTATTAAACTCGGTCTAGGTCAGTTTTCAATACCCAATCGCACTAATGAATTGAACAGAATTAAGAGAGGCCAAGGCCATGAGTGAGCAAAAGTTAGCGTTAAACGAATACTTAAAAATCGACAGCGATTATTTACGCGGCGACATCCAGGGGGGGTTAGATACCCAAGTGACTGGATCATTTAGCGATGGCGATCAGCAGCTAATTAAATTCCATGGATTTTATCAGCAAGACGACCGTGATTTACGTAATGAACGTAAAGAGCAAAAGTTAGAGCCATTACATAGCTTTATGCTGCGTGCTCGTGTACCTGGCGGTATTTGTACTCCACAGCAATGGTTAGAAGTTGATAAAATTTCATCAACATTAACTACCTCTAACAGTATTCGTTTAACCACGCGTCAAACGTTTCAGTATCACGGTATTCCAAAGCGCAACCTTAAGACGCTAATCCAGGGATTAGATCGCGCTGCGCTAGACTCTATTGCAGCCTGTGGTGACGTAAACCGTAACGTAATGTGTAACCCAAACCCGGTTGAGTCTAAGTTACATGCGCAGGCTTACGCGGTTGCCAAGCATTTATCTGATCATTTATTACCGCACACTCGTGCCTATGCTGAAATTTGGTTAGATGAAGAAAAGCTATTAGGCACTGAAACGGTAGAGCCAGTTTATGGCAAAACCTATTTGCCACGTAAGTTTAAAATGGCAGTTGCGGTTCCACCAGATAATGATGTAGACGTTTACACTAACGATCTTGGTTTTATTGCGGTTGCAGAAAACGGCGAATTAGTCGGCTTTAACTTAGTTGCAGGCGGCGGTATGGGCTCTACCCACGGTGAAGTTGAAACCTTCCCACGTTTAGCGGATGACTTTGGTTTTATTAAAACGGCTGATGTCACCAAGTTTGCTGAAGCGGTCATGACAGTTCAGCGCGACTGGGGTAACCGTGTTGTGCGTAAACGTGCGCGTTTAAAGTACACCATTGTGGACCATGGCTATGATGCGTTTAAAGCCGAAGTTGAGAAGCGTGCTGGGGTTAAATTTGAGCCTAAACGTGATGTGATCATTGGCGATCGCGGCGATCGTTATGGCTGGGTTGAAGGCATCGACAATAAATTCCACTTAACGTTATTTATTGAAAGTGGCCGTATTAAAGATATGCCAGGTCAAACCTTGCAAACCGGTTTACGTGAAATTGCCAAAATTCACAAAGGCGATTTCCGCATGACATCTAATCAGAACATGATAATTGCCGGTGTTGCAGCAGAAGATAAAGCTGAAATCGAAGGTTTAGCACGTAAGCACGGCCTATTAGGCCAGGTGTTAAGTGGCACTCGCGGGCATTCAATTGCTTGTGTGGCATTACCCACTTGCCCATTAGCGATGGCAGAAGCTGAACGTTATTTCCCTGAGTTTATCGATCACATTGATGGGCTACAGGCTAAGCATGGCATTAGCGAGCAATCAATTGTGGTGCGCATGACCGGTTGTCCAAACGGCTGTGCTCGTCCATTTGCTGCTGAAATTGGCTTAGTGGGTAAAGCGCCTGGTCGCTATAACTTGTATTTAGGCGCCAGCTTTGAAGGCACGCGTTTAAACAAAATGCATAAAGAAAACATTCAAGAGGCTGAAATTTTAGCTGAATTGGATGCCTTGTTTGGCCGCTACGCCACAGAGCGTGATGCTGGCGAAACCTTTGGTAACTTCACAGTACGCATTGGCGTTGTGAAGGCGGTTAATGACGCCGCTAAGGATTTTCATGCCTAATGAAGTGGTAACGACTACATCGAAAGATGCAGGCGTCGATCATAGTGTCACTCCCGCTCAACTGCAGGCGTTGTTATCAGCGCCTAAAGCTGAGCAAGTAGCCGCGCTGGAAAGCATTAACCAGTTTTTAGCAGGGTTAACGGCTCAAGAACGCGTTGCTTGGGGGTTAGCGTATTTACCTGGGGATCATGCATTATCGTCAAGCTTTGGTATTCAAGGCGCGGTAATGTTGCATATGGTCACCCAAGCGCAAAGTGATATCCCAGTGATTTTAACCGACACTGGCTATTTGTTTCCTGAGACATACCAGTTTATTGACCAGTTAACCGAGCGTTTAAACCTCAACCTTAAAGTGTACCAGGCTGAGCAAACTCAAGCGTGGCAAGAAGCGCGTTTTGGTAAGCTTTGGGAGCAGGGGATTGATGGCCTAGAAAAGTATAACCGCATCAATAAAGTTGAGCCTATGCAGCGCGCATTAGCTGAGCTCAATGTGAACACCTGGTTTGCGGGGTTGCGTCGCAGCCAATCGAGTACACGTGAGGCATTGCCGATTTTAGCCATTAGTGGCAAACGTTTTAAGTTGCTACCCATCATTGAGTGGAGCAATAAAGACGTGCACATGTATTTAACTGAGCATAATCTGCCGTACCACCCATTGTGGGAACAAGGTTATGTGTCAGTAGGTGATACCCATTCTAGCAAGCCGTTAGAGTTAGGTATGACAGAAGAAGAAACCCGTTTTAACGGCTTAAAACGCGAATGTGGTTTGCACTTCGATATCTAGCTTAACCTCCTTCATCTGCGCGATAGATTATTATCGTGTTATATCATCCATCTGCAATTTGCAGATGGATGATAATCACATGTTTATCCCCGCTTTTACTGCCTGGTAACACCAATCCGCATTAATAAGTGCCCCTCAGAATGCGTCCAGCGGTTTTTGATTAACGCGAAATGGTAAAATATCCTTTTTTCTCCCGTTATTTTTGTCATGCAAAAGTTTGAATTTTTAGCGCAACTTGGCAGAGCGATTATTCAATTTTGCGTCCATATGATTGCGAAAAACCGAGTGTGGGTCTGCGAAAATAGGGGTAACAATCGCCCACATTCCATATGACGGTTAAGATGAAATAGTCGCGAGCAATAAAAAGGTTAAATTTTATTTAAATTTTCATGCAGCAGTGCCGATAATAGTCTAGATTAATACGTTCCCGTAGACGGTTTTTGTGGACGTTTTGGGATTGTTTTTGCAATCCACGTACCTTCAAAAGCTTCGCTCGCATCCTCGAGCACTTTGATTGACTTGTTAGCGTAATAAGTAATCAATTGAGTTAATCCCGATAACCCAGCTGTACATGGGTTATCGGGTAACCTTTACTCACATATCCTCTATTTCTACGTCATCATTTAGTTTGTCCGCTTATCTTCCAATTTAATTGTTATTATTTTGTTTATTTTTTTGTTGTCAGGCCTCAGCAGATGCCAAATGACTCAATTAATGCTAAATTAATCCGCTGTTTATCGATGTAATTGATAATTCGCACTTAAAAAATTTTAACGCTAACTCATTTCAAGGAAGAGTTAACAGACATATAAATTGGAGTTTATAGATGAATAAAATGGCAATTGCTGCTGTGGTATTGGCTGTCGGTGCTGGTGGATATTTACTGACACAACAAGGTGCATCGGTGGGTACAAGTGACCCCATGCTTGATTACATTCCCGCAGACACATTAGCGTTTTCAGGACAGTTAGCGCCATTCCCACTAAAAGACTATTTATATAGCATTGCGGGTAATTACCAAGCTCAAGGTTTGGATGAGTTACTGCAAATTGACGACACTTCAAGCCCACAAGAGCGTTTTTTTGTAAGCTTATACAAGCAATACATGACATTACTGCCTACACCAGATGCATTGCTTAGCACTTATGGTTTAGCTGATTCGATAAAAAGCTATTTTTATACACTCGGTGCATTACCTGTAATGAAAACTCAGCTAAGCAATCCTGCTGCATTTTGGCTAGAGCTTGATCGTGCTGAGCAAGAAAGCGGTTTAGAGCATACCACGGGTAAAGCTGGTGACAGTGAATACCGCGCTTATGCACTAACCGATGCTGATGATAAAGAACAAATCAATCTTATTTTTTCTGAAAAGCAAGGTTGGTTAACGGTCACGTTAAACACCTCAGTAAATGATGTGGCGCTGCTTGAAACCGCACTCGGTGAGAAAAAAGTCGATAATCCACTCAGTGGTACCACGATGTTACAAGACATCGCAAAATCACATGGTTTTATGCAAGACAGCATTAGCTTCATTAACCATGTTGAACTGGTTAAAGGGTTAACCACCACCGACGGTAACATGCTGGCTAAGCAAATTAGCAAAATGGCTGAGATACAAGGTGAAGATCCACTCGCTGAGCTTAAAACGCCAACTTGCCAAACCGAGTTTGCTGCAATTGCGGCCAATTGGCCGCGCACAGTAATGGGGCTTAACAGTTACTCGATTAGCAGTGCAGAAAGCACCATTGATGCCGCTATTGTGGTTGAAAGTAATAACCAGGTGATTCTGTCAGCGTTGAACAAAATGCGCGGCTTTATTCCGGCGTTTAATAATAGCGACCACGAAAATATTTTATCGCTTGGATTAGGCATTGATGTTAATCAATTAGCGCCAGCGTTAAATGAAATATGGAAAGACTTACAAACGCCATCTTATCAGTGCGAAGCACTTGCGCAACTGCAAGGTGAGTTAGATGAATTAAACCCAGCAATGGTCGGTATGATGACCGGCATGGCTAATGGTGTTAAAGGCATAAGTGTCACTTTGGCAGACTATAAGTTAGCCGAAACCAATGGTGAGCCAAGTTTTGAGAAGCTTGATGCGTTAATCAGTATTTCGGCTGAAAAACCGATGATGTTAATTGATATGGCTAAACCATTCTTCCCACCGTTGGCGAGTGTTGACCTGAAAGACAATGGCGATCCTGTTGATATTACGCCAATGTTAATGTTGCCGCCTGAGTATGGAGTTAGTGCGAAAATGGCGATTAAAGGTAATCACCTGGTCGTTTACACTGGCGACAGAGGTACAGAGCTGGCTGATGGTCTTTATAAGCAAACATTAGACGCCAATGGCTTCTTTGATTTTGCGGTCGATTATCAAAAAATGTTTATGCCATTAGTCGACATGATTGAAATGAGCGGCGAGCCAATGCCAGAAGAATTATCGGCATTAAAAGATTACGACATGCGGTTAAACATGTCTGTCGACTTTACCGACAAAGGTATTGTTATTGGCTCTAAAGTGAATAGCAAAGCCAGCGCTAAGTAGTGCTCATCTTGTCTTAATAGTAAATAAAAAGGTGACCTAATTAGGTCACCTTTTTGTTTTAATCCTGGAATGAGGTGAGTTATAAAATATCGTTTAACGCAATACCAATACCAAAACGTTGATTATGATGGTTGTAGTCAATAAGGCTTTCGCCGTAACCATTGAAGTATTGAGTATATACGCGCAAATTACCGATGATTGGGTAACTCCAGGTTAACTCGACTGCACCACGATTTGGCGATTCAAAGTTATTACGCAGTAACATTGTAAAACGATGCTCATCTAGACCATAGACACCCGTGAGCTCAAAGTTACCCATGTAGTGGTTAATATCGGGGTTATCATCGCCATCAGCTGAATTAGGCATTTCTTTCTCGTCTTCGGGAATACGCCACCAGACTTTTAATCCTAGCGCGAATGGGCCTTTATCAAATACGGCACTGCCGTAAATGCGGTTCCAGCTGCGCGATAATTCGGTCGTTTGGCCGTTAGATTGATGCACTGCACCAAATCCTAAAAATGAGTTAGTAAAGCCACCAATTTTCCAGTCGTTGTTAAACAGCATAAACACTTCAGGTTCGTGGTTAGTTTCACGAAACGGTGATGACGCGTCTTGGTTGTAAACTTGCCAATAAGACTGATTAGTATAAGCAAAGAATAAATGGCCGTTGTCGCCAAACACGTTGTACATCACAGGAAATTTAAAACTGATTTGGAATTTAGCTTCTAATTTATCGATATCAATATCATCATCTGGGTATCTAGCTTCAAATGGTGCAGAGTGGGTCCTAGTTTGATACGTGACTGGCAGTAAATAGTTGGCCTTGTGAGGCGTGAGCACAAAAGGCTTTTCTGAGGTAGCGAGTTCTTCTTTTACGCGTTCTTCTACTAGTGAATCTTCAGCCAAAGCGCTATTGATACTGCCAAGCATTAACAGTGACATTCCAAGGTATTGCGTGCTTTTTTTCATTGCATTATCCATTAGCAAAATAGTCAGTATGAATTCTTTGATACACATTGTTATCAATTGTGCAGCTTTTGTCGAACAAAGTTCGTTTTTGTGTGTTTATCGGGGTAGCTTATACGTTTTGGTGGCGTAAATTGATTAATTTACGCCATATTCTTTTTGGTTATAAAAACTAACTTTTTACTATTGTATATGGAATATAGAAACCGCTATATTTGATCATAGTAAATTATCTTGAGGTAGATGTGATGGAATTAGTATCGATGCCGGGTCAGAAGGCCAAAGGCAAAGTATGGTTAGTTGGCGCAGGTCCTGGTGACGTTGAGCTATTAACCCTAAAAGCCTATCGCATTCTTAAAAATGCTGATGCAGTGCTATATGACGCATTAGTGAGCCAGGATATTCTAGACCTTATTCCTAACAGCGCTGAAAAAATTGCCGTAGGCAAACGCGCGGGTAAGCACAGTGCCGCTCAAGATGAAATTAATCAACTGCTTGTTACTAAAGCGTTTACCCGCAAAAATGTGGTGCGTTTAAAAGGTGGCGACCCGTTTATTTTTGGCCGTGGCGGCGAAGAGCTACAAACATTAGTGGCATCAGGCATTGCCTTTGAAGTTGTACCGGGCATTACTGCTGCCAGTGGCACATCTGCTTACGCGGGTATTCCGCTTACGCACCGTGATTATGCCCAGGGTGTCACCTTTATTACCGGACATTGCCAGTTAGCCAGTCGCCCAATGGATTGGCAAGGTTATGCCAATCCTAACAATACGCTAGTGGTTTATATGGGGATTTTAAATGCCAATATTATTAGCGAAGGGCTCATTGGCGCAGGTAGAAGCGCTGATACACCCGTGGCTATCGTGTCAAAAGCCACCACATCATCGCAACAGCGCTTTATTGGTAAATTAGGCGAGCTTGCCCAGTTAGCAGCCGATCCAGCATTACACATGCCAGCATTAATGATTATTGGCGAAGTGGTTGAATTAGCAGACACTTTACACTGGTTTGAACCCAACACTGAACAACACGCAATCGATTTAGAGGCAGCAGCCAAAGCGCTGTAGTCACACAATTTAACCCGCTGTGAAAGCAGCATATTAGGTAATGGAGATTCATCATGGCAGGCCGTTCGTTAAGCCATTTACAACAACTGGAAGCAGAAAGCATCCAGATCATCCGTGAAGTTGCCGCCGAGTTTGATAACCCTGTCATGATGTATTCGATAGGGAAAGACTCATCGGTGATGCTACACCTTGCGCGTAAAGCATTTTATCCAGGCAAAATTCCATTCCCGTTGTTACACGTAGATACCGGTTGGAAATTTAAAGAGATGATCGCTTTTCGTGATGCTCAGGCAAAAGCGTTTGGTTTTGAGTTATTGACTCACACCAACCAAGAAGGTGTTGAGCAAGGTGTTGGACCCTTTACCCATGGCAGTGCTAAACACACTGACATCATGAAAACCCAGTCTTTAAAGCAAGCTTTAAACAAATACGGTTTTGATGCTGCTTTTGGTGGCGCCCGTCGCGATGAAGAAAAGTCTCGTGCTAAAGAGCGTGTGTATTCGTTCCGTGATAAACACCATCGCTGGGACCCTAAAAACCAACGTCCAGAATTATGGCGCACTTATAACGGCGCGGTAAACAAAGGCGAAAGCATTCGTGTATTCCCATTGTCTAACTGGACTGAGTTGGATATTTGGCAATATATCTATCAAGAAAGCATTGAAATTGTACCGTTATATTTTGCCGCACCTCGCACAGTCGTGAATAAAGGCGGACAGCTCATCATGAAAGATGATGACCGTATGCCTGTAGAAGCTGGTGATGTTGAGTCTGTTGAGCGCGTGCGTTTCAGAACCTTAGGGTGTTATCCGTTAACAGCCGCGATGCCATCTGAAGCTGATACGTTAGAGAAAATTATTGAAGAGATGTTGCTTACTCGCTCAAGTGAACGACAAGGCCGCTTAATCGACTCGGACCAAAGTGCGTCGATGGAGCACAAGAAACGCCAAGGTTATTTCTAATTAACCCAGCGGGCAACGCCAATAGACCTAATTTGAGTGAGAGAGATAATGGATAAAGCAACAGCAAATACCGACCGCATGGCAGCAGAAATCCAGCTGCACGGCGTAAAAGAATACCTGGCCTTACAACAAAATAAAGGCTTATTACGTTTTTTAACGTGTGGCAGTGTTGATGATGGTAAAAGTACCTTAATTGGCCGTTTACTACATGACAGCGCCCAGATTTACGAAGACCAGCTAGCCAGTTTAAAAAATGACAGCGCTAAAATGGGCACCACAGGTGAAGCGATCGATTTAGCGTTATTAGTTGACGGCCTGCAAGCAGAGCGTGAGCAAGGCATTACGATTGATGTGGCTTATCGTTACTTTTCAAGCGAAAAGCGTAAATTTATTATTTCTGATACGCCTGGCCATGAGCAATACACTCGTAATATGGCAACCGGCGCATCGACATGTGACCTAGCCGTTATTTTGGTTGATGCCCGTTACGGCGTACAAACGCAAACTAAACGTCATGCGTTTATTGCATCTCTTCTTGGTTTGCGCCACTTTGTTGTCGCGGTTAACAAGATGGATCTCGTCGGCTTTGATCAAACGGTGTTTGATAAAATACAGGCTGATTTTGCTGACTTCGTAAAAGACTTCGGCGACTTAGATATTCACTACGTGCCGTTATCAGCGTTAAATGGCGACAACGTTGTTAACCGCAGCACGCAGTGTGATTGGTATCAAGGTGGTACATTGCTCGAGTTACTAGAAACGATTGATACTCAACGTGAACTCAGTGAATTACCGGTACGTTTTCCTGTGCAATATGTTTTGCGTCCAAACCTTGATTTCCGTGGGTTTGCAGGCACTTTAGCTTCTGGTGTGCTTAATGTTGGTGATGAAGTTGTCGCACTTCCTTCTGGCAAGCGCAGCAAGATTGAACGCATAGTGACATTTGATGGTGATTTGCAAGAGGCGGTAGCCGGTCAAGCTGTGACTATTACCCTTGAAGATGAAATTGACATCTCTCGTGGAGATTTGTTAGCGAAACCAGACAGCGCACCCCAAATGGCTAACCATATCGTGGCAGACTTAGTGTGGATGGATGAAAAGCCATTACAAATCGGTCAGTTATACGATGTAAAAGTCGCGGGTAAAAAGACTCAAGCTGTTGTCAGTGAAATCGAATATGTTACCGATGTAAATACTCTTGAGCGTAGTGCTGCGACTACGTTGAGCTTAAATACCATCGCGAGAGTTAAGTTAGATCTTACTGAGTCGATTGTACTAGATGCATACAGCTTAGTGCGTGATACTGGCGGAATGATTTTAATTGACCGTTTATCAAATGCCACTGTTGCAGCCGTAATGGTGGTGAGTGGTCATCAAGGTGATAAGCAAACCAACACTGAATTTAGTGCATTTGAAATTGAGTTTAATGCGTTGGTCCGTAAGCATTATCCACACTGGAATGCCCGCGATATTAGCGTACTTGGAAAATAATTAATGAGCGAAATATGGTTGTTAGCGATCATTTTGTTAGCTCTGGTCGGCGGGCTCCTTGCGGGGCTTGCTACACCGGCCGCCATGTTTTTTTTCGCTTCATTATTGTGTTATATGCTTGGGCTGGTGGATTTAAGTGTCAGCCTGAGTAGTTTTACCAATAACGGCTTAATCACACTTGTGCTCCTGGTGCTTGCCGCCACCGCGCTCGAAAAAACCTCTTTGTTAGGTAAATTAAGCCAAGTGATTGGTAAAGGTTCGCTGTTTTCAACCTTAGCTAAACTCGGAATTTCGACAGCGTTGTTGTCATCATTTACTAACAATACCGCTGTAGTGGCTTCGCTAATTGGTGTTGTGCGCCGAAACCAAGCACATGCACCGTCTAAGCTATTATTACCGTTAAATTATGCTGCCATTTTAGGTGGTACATTAACCTTAATTGGTACCTCAACTAACTTAATTGTTAACTCATTTGTTGAAAACGCGGGTTTAGAACCGTTAGGTTTTTTCGAGTTTTCACAAGTGGGTGCACTGTTGGTGGTGGGGGGATTAACTTTACTGACCATTCTCGCTAATTTTTTACCCGACAGACGTGAAGAGTCAGAAGATGAGGCTTTGCCTTATTTACTTGAAGCTCACGTAGCTAAAACGTCCACTCTGGTGGGTAAAAGTGTTATCGATAACCGTTTACGTGCACTTAAAAAACTGTATTTAGTTGAATTAGAGCGCAGCGGCATTCGTATTTGCCCTGTGCCACCACAAATGGTGTTACAAGCCGATGATGTATTACGTTTTAGTGGTGCAGTTGAGTCGGTTGAATTATTGCATCAATTTGATGGCTTAGAATGGTTTGGTAAGCAACACGCGAAAGGCCAAAATTTGGTAGAAGCGGTATTAGCACCATCATCAAGTTTAGTCGGCACCACCTTAAAAGATTCTCGGTTCCGTGAAGTGTTTGATGCTGCGGTCATGGCGATTCGTCGTGGGCATATGCCGTTAAAGGGTGGCCTGGGTGACATCGTATTACAACCTGGCGATGTATTACTATTAACCCCAGGTGATCGTTTTTCAAAATGCCCCAATTTAACCACAGATTTTGCGGCCATTAGCGGTTTAGACCTCAGTGTCCGGTTAGATGAAAAACGTGGTAATTGGGTATTAGCCGGTTTTGCCTTAACCATCTTAGCGAGCATTTTTGAAGTACTTCCTTTAGCCAAAGGGTTAGTGTTATTGCTACTCAGTTATGTGGCAATTGGCGCGGTTACCCTAACGGAACTTAAACGACGTTTCCCACTCGAGTTAGTGGTTATTGTCGGCAGTGCTTTGGGTTTAGCCAACCTGATGGTCACCACAGGTCTCGCAGATCAAATGGCTCAGGGCTTACTCAGTGTGTTCAGTGGTTATGGTGTGTTTGCTGCTTTTGTCGGGGTGTATTTTATCACTTTGATTGTCACTGAACTGATCACCAACAATGCAGCAGCGGCGTTAGCGTTCCCAGTCGCTTATGCAATAGCCATAAGCTTTGGTGTTGATCCTCGCCCGTTTATTATGGCTGTGGTGTTCGGTGCAAGTGCGAGTTTTATTTCTCCTTACGGTTATCAAACTAACCTAATGGTATACAACGCGGGCAACTATAAACTCAGCGATTTTGTGCGTTTAGGTTTACCGTTATCGATTTTGTATTCGGCCATAGTGTTAATGGCAGTACCGTATTTTTTCCCGTTTTAGTATGAGTTTTCGTGCGGTGTATATTGCCGTAGATCAGGAGCTGTTATGAGCAATATTGTTTGGCATCAACATTCGATAGACCAAGCCGCCCGAGGGGCGCAAAAGGGCCAAAATCCGGTGTTGTTATGGTTTACTGGTTTGTCTGGTTCTGGCAAGTCAACGCTTGCTGGCGCCTTAGAGAGAGCGTTATTTGAGCATGGCTTTCATACTTATTTGTTAGACGGTGATAACGTTCGTCACGGCTTATGTAAAGACTTAGGTTTTAGCCTTGAAGACCGTGATGAAAACTTACGTCGTGTAGGCGAAGTGGCTAAATTGATGGTTGATTCGGGCTTAGTGGTACTGTCGGCGTTTATCTCCCCTACGCGTGAAGAGCGTGATCGCGTCCGCGCATTATTTCCTCAAGGTCAATTTGTTGAAGTGCATGTTTCAACGCCATTGAGTGTGTGTGAATCTCGAGATCCTAAAGGGTTATATGCTAAAGCGCGTAAAGGCGAGATAGCTAACTTTACCGGTATTTCATCACCATATGAGGTGCCTGAATCTGCTGAGTTAACCATAGACACCAGTAAAGGCGATCTTGGCACGCAGGTGAATGGTTTATTAGCTTATTTAAAAGCAATCGAAGTGTTAAATCCACCGAGACAAATAGCCGGAGCGGGAATTTAACTAGCTGTGAGCAAATAATTAAAAAAGGGCAGAATAGTAACATTCAGCCCTTTTTTACTTTTACCAGAGGTTTAATTAACACTTTTTTCATCACTCTTTGCCAGTTTCCGCCCATAAAACGATCGCGATCAGATGATTTAAAGCGCGCTTTTTTCAGCGCGTCGTCGATGCGGCTCATGCGATCGATATGATTAAACTCTGGGATCACTACGTGTTTAGGTTCTACATCAAAACCGAGTACGTTTCTACTCTGTAAGCTGTGCCACCAGTCGAGATACTCTTTTACCCCTTCGCTATTATTGTTATTTAACGCTAATAAATTTTCTTGGCCCCGCAGCGGAAAATCGTTGGCTATCGCCACACAATCAACACCACCGATCTTGGCGACATATTCAAGCTGGTCGATGTAGTCTTCTATGGTTGGAGTGGGGTTGTTTGTTAGCCAAAAACTCATCATAAACACTCCAAACACCCCCCCCGTGTCGGCTACCGCTCGGATCACTTCATCAGATGAGCAGCGTGCATGATTGACAAAGTGCCTGGCTGCGCCATGACTGAGCACGATGGGCGATTGGCTCGCCTTAGCGGTATCAAGTGCGGTTTGTTCACTTGAGTGGCTAACATCGATAAGCATGTTTCTTTTGTTAAGCTCGGTAATTAGCGCATGACCGGCGGTCGTAAGAGGCTTATTAAGGCCCTGTTTGCCATTATTGTCTAATGCGCCACCCGCGAAACGATTGCCATAGTGATGAGTAAGTTGTAATACACGTAAGCCCTGCTGATGCAGTGACTCTAGTTGCGGCCAAAGTGGAGGATTTCCATTAGCTGAAATGCCATCGGCTTCGACACAGTCTGCCCCTTGGATTTGAAAGTACACTGCAGTGCGTTGTTGCGCGCGAGCCTTGTCGATATCGGCGCCCGTGAGGCCTTGCAAGTATATCTCTGGATTTTCGTTAACGGTTTTGGCTGCTTGTTTTATGCTGTTAATACAGGCTTGATAGGTGCGTTTATAATTTTTAGTGCCATCGCTTTGCTCGATGGTTTCTATGGCAGAAATGTCAGCAATAAAAGCATCGAGTTTAGATGCTTTAACATCATTGATGTCGTTGGGTAAAAACGATAGACCGTCGACATACAAGCGTGGGAATTTGGCAGCCCAGGTGGGCATTGAATAGAGTGGGCTTAATAATGTGGCTGCTCCAAGGCCTTTTATGATGTGGCGGCGTGTTGGGTTGCAGACTTTTAAGGTCATTATTATTCCTTAGTTGAGGCCGATATTAGCGGCACTTTTTTAGGTGACACTCTCTTTGGCGTGACGTTTTATTGCTTCGGCTAATGCATTGAGGCCATTGGTTCGTGACGGACTTAGCTGACCACTGAGGCCTAATGTATCGAAGTACTGCGTCACCTCAAATTGGCTGATTTGTTCGGTGGTTTTGCCCTGGGTTGCCACAAGTAAAATGGCAATCAGTCCTTTAACTATCCGCGCATCGCTGTCAGCGAGGTAAAAATGCTGGCCGTTGTGCTGATGATGATATAACCAGGCCTGGCTTTCGCAACCTTTTACCTGAGCATCAGCTTGCTTGAACTCATCGGCTAATGTGGGTAATTGTTTACCGAGTAGCATGATGTGACGATATTTTTCTTGCCAGTTTTTAGCTTGCTCTATCTGGGTGACTGCCGTTGATAGCTCAGCAGGTAACGAGATAAATAACTGACTTTCTGGTGTATTAGTTGCACTGATTTGGGTCATTAACTGTGTTGTCTCATAAAGCGTGTAAGTTGCCAAGTTATAACAATAACTCTTTTACCGTAATTAACGCATGAATAAATTGATCAATATCTTGCTTATTAGTATAGATGCCAATTGAAGCGCGGCAGCAGCCGGCTAAATTAAGATCGCTCATCAGTGGCATGGCACAATGATGGCCGCAGCGAACGGCAACCGCCTGTTGGTCTAGTAATATGCCAACATCTTGGTGATGCTCATTAGCGAGGTTAAACGCCACAGAGCCAATATTATTCTGCAGTGGATTATCTGCAATACCGTACAGAGTTATGTCACCCAAACTAAGCAGTTGCTGTTGTAAATAAGCCATTAACTGTTGCTCGTGTGCTGCGATATCTTGGCGCGGTAGGCCCTGTAAAAATGTGATTGCAGCGCCTAAACCTATGACTTCTGCAATGGCGGGTGTGCCCGCTTCAAGCCTGTTTGGCACCTCACCATATTCAGTACGATCAAAGCTAACGGTTTTGATCATCTCGCCGCCAGTGAGCATGGGGGTTAATGCATCTAGTTGTCCAAAGCGACCATATAAAATGCCTACACCAGTAGGGCCATACATTTTGTGGCCTGAAAACACATAAAAGTCGCAATCAATGCGTTGTACATCGATATCAAGGTGAGCAATAGCTTGGGCGCCATCAACTAAGGTTAGTGCACCGGCATTTTTTGCCTGGGCTATTAAGTCGTTAATGGGGTTTACGGTGCCTAACGCATTAGACACGTGGCATAAGGCAACGAGCTTTGGTTTACTTTGCAGTAATTGCTCATATGCAGTGAGATCAAGCTGCGCATTGGCTGTTAACGGGATAGGTTTAATGATGGCCCCAGTGCGTTTCGCAAGCTCTTGCCAGGGGACTATGTTGGCATGATGCGCTGCAGTATCAATTAAAATAATATCATTAGCTTGTAGCTGTGCAGTTAAGCCGTATGCCACCATATTGATTGATTCGGTCGTGCCGTGAGTAAAGATAATTTCTTGCGGCTTTGCGGCATTTATAAAGTGGCCAACCTGCTGGCGCACTGCTTCATATTGACTGGTGGCCCGAGCCGATAACTGGTGCGCGGCGCGATGAACATTGGCATTGTTGAGCTGATAATACTCATTCATTGTATCAATCACAGCTTGAGGTTTTTGGCTGGTTGCTGCGGTGTCTAAATAACATAAAGGATGATCGCCTAGGGTCTGCTTTAATGCCGGAAATTGATCGCGAATGGCTGGGTGATCAAATGGCGCTTGCAACGGCAATGGGGATATCGACTTCATGAATATGGGGTTCTTTATCAAAATAAAAGGCATCAAGATCTTCAGTGATCTTGATGCCTAATGCAAGGTTTTGTCGGCAATTAGCTTAATGCAGCGAGTTTACGGACAAGGAAAACGATACAGTGTTGATAGTTCATTAATCCTAACCATCAACTCAGTCGACAAAGTCACTTTATGGCTGTCGATATTTTGCTTGAGCTGGTGCAGTCCTGTTGCGCCGATAATGTTTGATGCCACAAATTTGCGACTATTAACAAACGCTAAGGCCATTTCTGTTGGGGTTAAGCCAAACTCACGTGCCAGGTCGATATAGGCTTGAGTCGCCTGTAATGCAACTGGTGTGCTGTTGTAACGAGCAAAACGTTTGTATACCGTTAAGCGCGCGCCTTCCGGCCATTGATCATTTTCATATTTACCCGTCAACATACCAAATGCCAGTGGCGAATAAGCCAGTAATGGTACGTCTTCACGGTGACTGATTTCAGACATGGCAATCTCGTAACTGCGATTGAGCAAGTTATAAGGATTTTGCACACTCACAATTCGCGGTAAATCGTGTTTTTCAGCCAGCTTGAGGTATTTCATAAAGCCCCAAGGGGTTTCGTTCGAAATACCGATATAGCGGACTTTACCTTGTTTAATCACTTCAGCGAGGGCTTCAAGGGTGTCTAAAATAGGCGTGTAATGTTCGTCTTCATCGTGCTCATACATCATCTCGCCAAAGAAATTGGTATTTCGGTCTGGCCAATGCACCTGATATAAATCGATAGTGTCGATTTGCAAACGGCTTAGCGAGTCATCAACGGCTTGATGCACATTGCGCCAGTCTAGGGCCATATTGTCGCGAATATAGTCGCCTTTAATGCCTGGGGCGGCAATTTTACTGGCAATGATCAGTTCATCACGATTACCCTGGGCTTTTAGGTAGCGACCTAAAATACGTTCGGTTTCACCCTGGGTGCTGGCTTGAGGTGGCACAGGATACATTTCGGCGGTATCAATAAAGTTAACACCCTGGCCAATGGCATAGTCAAGTTGAGCGAAAGCTTGTGCTTGGGTATTTTGCTCACCCCAAGTCATTGTCCCGAGGCAAATTTTACTGACCTCAAGGGTTGAATGTCCAATACGTTGATATTCCATTATCTTCCTCCTATGGAATGTACTTAATTTGAGGCTACCAAGCTTTTGCATCCTTGCAAAGCGCTATCAAACTGTTAGGAGAAGACTGCTTAAAAAACACTCTAAAGCAACGCGTGCGGGAGATTAATGGAATGCTTTTTAAGCTATAAGTCCATTATCATGGCGATTTCACAGGCATCGTGGCCGGTTTCACCTAAATGCTGACAGTGGTTAAAACCGAGTTTTTCGTAGAGCGCTAAGGCTTCAACTAACACTGCTGTGGTTTCTAAATACATCGATTGATATTGCTGTTTTTTAGCAAACTCAATGCATTGCTGGGTGAGTTTTTTGGCCATGCCCTGGCCGCGGATAGCGCGGCTAAAATACATTTTTTGCAGTTCGCACACGCCGATATTCCCCGCAAGCGCTGCAACGCCGGCGCCGCCAACGACCTTACCTTGGTATTCAATTACCCAATATTGTGAGCCTTGCGCTTGATACACCTCACTTAAGAAGTCGAGGGTTTTATCAGCCACGCTAAAGCCTTTGTCTGGGGTTAAGCCGTATTCTGCCGACACTTCACGAATAACCGCAGCTATCGCGGCATCATCTTGCGCTGTGAGTGGACGGATTATGGCATCGATGCTGTGGCTTGAAATATTAGAGTATTGAGTCATTAAATAATTCCGCATTAATAAAAGGGGTCATGGCCAGTAACAGCGCCTGAGTATAAATGCTTTCTCGAGTGGCTAAACCTTGGGTCAGTAAGCCTATCGCGCCGCCTTTTTGTTTAATATTTTGGGTGCTAAACATTCGGTCCATCACATGGCCAAGTTCTTCTCCAGCGGCTAGAGCATCATATACGCTCGGCGGTAAGGGTAAGTTGGCACTTCGGCCGACCGATAAAGTGCCATTACTGATAATCGCTATATATGCAAACGTGGCAGGGCCATGATCGAATTGGTCAACGCCGCCTTCCATTGCCACATAAAAGTCGGCAACTTGTGCCTGTTGTTGGCAATAACGAGCACGATTAATGGCGCCTAGTTTAGTTTCGGCTTCGGTCATCGGTTGTTCTGCCACTTGCGAGGGAGCATGCATACCTTGGCAGCGCACAGTGCTGTTAGGGTAATACTGCGCAATGGCGTTTTTAGCAGCATTAATTTTTACCGGATTGTTAGAGCCGACAATAATATCGATGCAGTGAAGGTTGTCGTGTTGAGTTGTTGTCATAAGTTGTCGTTATTCGTTATTTGTTATTCAAGATTGAATTTATCGGTTAGTGATATTCACCACTTTGTGCTGTTTTAGGTGATGTTTTAATTTTTTAGCTCACATAATATTTTTACATAATCATTATAAATAACAATAAAACAATGCTTTACGATTTTGGTATGAAATCTGCTTAGTGATAGCTATCAGGTGAAGATATGTATTAGTCAGTTTACGACTAAGCTTACGTATCAGCCTATTCTATTTCGAACCTCTTTTAAAAGGAATTTAACCTATGTCTATTCGTATTGCGACCATTAGCCTAACTGTAGGTTTAGTATTAGGTGCGACGATTTTTGGCGCGTCATACACTGAAGCTGAATCGATATTCTCGTTAACAGATTCTGCCGACGTTAATGCGGAGCTAACACATACCCAACAAAAAATGACCCTAGACAGCCAATCACTAAACCAATTAGTCGCTAATACTGGCGCGGGTAAATTAATTGTTAAAGGTGTCGAGGGGCAAACACACATTGAAGTCACCGCAGATATTTATACCGACAAAGACAGCGACGATGTTGAGATTGAATTAACCCTAAACAAGCAAGGCGACAATGCCATGTTTGTTGCCGATATTGAGTCTAACGGTTTTATGGAGCAATCTCCTTTTATCGATGTGTTACTGACGGTACCAGCGGCTCTAGCGCTAGAGATTACCGACGGTTCTGGTTCTATTGAAATAAGTGATGTTACGGCCGCCATTACACTCAAAGATGGCTCCGGCAGCATTGTGATGGACCATGTTGGCGCGGTGAAGTTAGCTGATGGCTCAGGTTCGATTAATATGAAAAATGTGAGTGGTGATGTGACTTTGCAAGATGGCTCAGGCTCTATCAACATTTCACAAGTGACTGGTGATATTGAGGTGAGCGATGGTTCGGGCTCGATTAATATCGACCAGGTTAACGGTAAAGTCACCATTAGTGATGGTTCTGGTGGCATTAATGTCAGCAATACTAAAGGACTTGAGATTGTCAGCGCAGGCTCGGGTGGCGTGAATCATCAGCATATCGATGGACCGATTATCGTCAACTAGTCATATTGTGCGTTGTTGTTTTGATTGATTTGAATAAACAATCAGCAAAACCTGCCTATCTTGCAGGTTTTGTTTTAAAGCCAAAATTAATCGTGGCATGATGCGACATTGATTTGGCAAGGATAAACCACAATGGCAAAGAAGTATTATGTAGTTTGGGCAGGGCGCGAAACGGGTATTTTTACCAGCTGGGATGTGACTAAACGTTCTGTTGATAAGTTTCCTCAGGCTAAATACAAATCCTTTGCCACTGAAGCAGAAGCAAAAGCGGCTTTTGCCAAGTCGCCGCACAGCAGTATTGGCAAGGCTTCCGCTAAATCATCAGGCACTAAAACGACAAGCACCAAGGCGAAAGCGAGCACCAGTACTGCAACCGAGGCGTCTAACAATGCGGTACTGTCGCAGTTTGATGTAGTGATTTACACCGATGGCGGTTGTGAGCCCAATCCGGGTAAAGCGGGTTCTGGTATTGCAGTATATCGTCAAGCTCAGCTTGCCGAGCTATGGTATGGTTCATTCAACCCTAATGGCACCAACAATACCGCAGAGCTTAATGCATTACATCAAGCCTTATTGATGGCTAAAACGGCATTAGATGCCGGTCATAGCGTGCAGATTATGAGTGACTCGCAATATTCAATTAAGTGTATTAGCGACTGGGCTTACGGTTGGAAGTCAAAAGGCTGGGCCCGCAAAGGGGGTGAAATCGCTAACCTAGATATTATTAAACAAGCGCATGAACTTTATGATGCGATAAAAGATAAACTCACCATTCAGCATGTTGCAGCCCATATCGGCATTGAAGGTAATGAGCTCGCCGACAGAATGTCAATCTATGCCATTGATCAAAAGCACACCGCTTTTAGTCAATTTAAGCCACCATTGGATATCGGTAAAATATTAGCATTGCGTACAGGCTAATGACTGATCATCACGGACAAAAAAGCCGGATTGCTCCGGCTTTTTACGTTTTAAAAGGCTTTTAAATTAAAGCTATTAGTTCAGCTTTTGCTTAATACTCACACAACGTTGTTCTTGTTGGCGAGTTTCAAGCAGTGCGCGTCTGGCCAGTTTTGATAAACCGGTTTCGCTGTTTAATACCTGGCTAATTGCATCAATATTGCTTGAGCTGCAATCGGTAGGGATTAATTGCGCTGCAAAGCTGCGCATAAATACCGGCCCTTTATCGTCCATGAGTTGCAAGTTTGCAAAGCGTTGGTCGGCAGTGGCTGCACTCAATAGCTTTTGCTCGGCAGGATAAAGGTTATACATAGCAACGCGCACCTTTGAAAATGCCATGCTGTTGTTATGTTCAATGGTATTTAGCCATTGGCGTTTCAGTGCTGATTCTGGACGGATAACTTCAGCTGCGATAGCGGCTTTTTCACCAGAGTCTGATTGATCAAGATGCTTTTCTTTAGCCAATAATGCATGAGCATCACCGTAATCATAACGATTAAGTTGGCGGATCATGGCCCAGCGTAAGTCTTGATCTATGCTTAAGCCTTTAATGTGGCTTTTGCTTTTCAATAAAGATTCAATATGCTCCAGGGCGTCGCCGTGGCTTGATAGGCTTATGTAAGCATCGAACCAACGACGTTGAAAATCTCGGTTACGATAGCTTTCCATGCTCATACGCAAACTCATTTGGCTGAGTGCTTTTGATATTTTACTGTTATAACTGGCATGCATCGGCGCCATAAGATCAAGGTAATTTTTGGCTCGCTGCATATTATCCAGCACTTGACCTAAAATGGTGTAATCTTTTTCCTGCGGCGCATTAATCAGGGCAATATTTAAGAATTGATCCAGTGATGCTTTACCGTCGATTACGCTGTCCCACATGCTTTGCCATAACATCGAACGTAATAATGGATCGCTCACCTGGCTCAGTAATTGTTTGGCGGTCGTAAATGATTTTTGATCTAATTCAACTTTAACAAAACCCCAGTCGTCGTAGTTTGGATAGACTAAATCTGGACAAATTTCGCCAATCAGTTGGTTAACTTCGGTATAAGCCCCTTTATAGGTTACCGCAATTGATTGTTGCATTTCTAAACCATAACGTTGCTTACTAAACAATCCTATTTGTACACGCTGCTCACGCAAAGTTGGGTGTTGGCTGTCTTCTGCAGTTTGTATTAGGGCAAATGAGTCTATTTGATTACCCTGGCAAGTGTATTGTGCCTTGATGGTGTTAACGCCTGCTGCGTATAGCCACTCTTTAGTCCATAGCGATAAGTCGCGGCCGCTGGCTGTGGCTAAACTATTAATAAAATCATCGAGCTCGGCATTTTGATAGCTGTATTGCTTTAAATATTGGCTAACACCACGACGGAAAGTTTCTTCACCTAACAGATGACGCAGCTGTTTAATGGTCGATGCGCCTTTTTGATAGGTGATGGCGTCAATGTTATCAAATGCATTTTGGCTGGTGGCTACCGGCACTTCAATGGGGTGAGTGGTGACTAAACTGTCTTGATGATATGCCGCTTGCTTACCAGAGGCGTAAAAGGTGCGCCAGGCATGGCTAAACTCGGTGGCTTCGCTGGTGGCCAATGTACCCATAAATGAGGCAAAACTTTCGTTTAACCATAAGCCGTTCCACCATTTCATGGTGACTAAATCACCAAACCATTGGTGAGCCATTTCATGCATGATAACCCCGGCCAAACGCTCTTTTTGTTCGGCGGTCATTTTGGCATTAAATAAAAAACGATCTTCTGAAAAGGTAATCGCGCCCGCATTTTCCATCGCGCCGTATAAAAAGTCTGGCACTAGCACTTGATCATACTTTTTGAACGGGTAAGCAATACCAAAATAGCGGTCAAAAAAGTCTAAACCTTGTTTGGTGTAGGTAAACCAATCTTGTGGTGTGACTTGCTCGGCAACCGATTGACGCGAGAATAAGCGCATCGGATAGCGGCCTGAATTGTCTTCCCAGACTTTATAAGGGCCAGCATGCATCGAAAAGTTATAAGGGCTTAATTTGGGCGTAACAGGGAAGGTCCACAGGTTGGTATCGCCTTGATCGACCACGTTAGTCTCACGCATGGCGCTGATTACTTGCCAGTCTTTGGGCGCGTGTACATTAATTTGGTAGGTGGCTTTTAAATCTGGCTGATCAAACACGGCAAACATTTGCTGCGCGGCCGCGGGTTCAAAATGCGAGTATAAATACACTTTACTGTCTACTGGGTCAACAAAGCGATGTAAGCCTTCGCCATTGGTGCTGTGTTCACGGGTAAACTCGACAACCACTGTGTTGTTGCCACTCACCAATAAACTTTGATTAATAACGATGTAAGCGCCGTTGTAGTTAGGGTATACCTTGGTGCCGTTAATGGTAAATTGTTTAATGTTGGCTTTATTGAGATCGAGCGTTAACGATTTAGGCACACTGCTTAGGTCAAAGTGTACTGTCGAGATGGCACTGAATTGACTGTGTTCACTTAAAAAGAAGGTTAAATCGTATTGTACATTTGATACCACATTGGCACGTGCTTGCGCTTGCACCTGGCTGATGTAAGCCGAACCGTCACGTTGTAACGATGAGGTTGAAAGTGAGCTACTGCAGCTGAACATGCTGGCACAACATAATGCAACAAAAGCGGTTTTAATAACCCGTGGACTAAACAATTCAGTGGATAACAATTTCACGTTAGTGTTCCTAACTTATTATTGGGTGTATGAAAAAGCCGACATCAATGTCGGCTTTATTGCTATGTGCTTGTGTATTACAAGCCCAAAAATGACTTCGATTTAACCTTACGAATTTCTTTTTCGTCAGACCATTCAATTAAGCCGGTTTCAAGATCCATTAAGCGCATGGTCATTTTGTAGTACACGTCTTTGGTGCTGCCATCTTGCTTAACGATGCTTGATAAGTTGCCATATAACATGTACTGCGCGCCAATTTGACGGCCAAATTTAATTGCGGTTGTTGGGTCTACCATGCCGGCATTATTTTGATAATCAAGCTGCTTACGCACAGTATCGACTTTTGTCATGTCGATAAAACGGAACTTACCAGAACGGAGCAACTTGTTGCTAATCGTGTCGGTAACAGATTCGGTATCAATATGCTCAGAGGTTTTGTTTTTAATTTTATCGACAAAAATAATAGGACGATTATTTTGGGTAATAACAACCACTGGTGGGAATGTCATCATGCTGTCGACCATTTTAGCTGCAATGTCTTGCAGATCGGTTGAGCCAAAGTTTTCGTTTACCGTTTCGACTTCAGTGGCATCGCCGTATTCTACTTTAGATTGACAGGCGCTCAGCCCTATCACTGCGGCTAACACAAATATCAGTTTCAAGTTTTTCATAATAAATTCCATTGGTGATGAGTGACAGTTGATAAGGGTTATCATCTATTAGATGATTATCGAATAAAAACGGGTACGATTTCCAGTCTCTATTGCCCAAATTAATGTTGTACGGCTTGGTTTTACTTCAAATTTTACATTTTGGCTGTTATTTAAGCGTATATCATAGTCGCCAGCATCGATAAATTGCTTGGCTATTTGTGCCTGACGCGGCAAGGTTAACCAACTTCTGCGGTCTGCCTGTTCGCTAATCACGTTAAAAATTTGCATCACAAGTGCGCCAGCATCGACTTGATTGTTGGCTCGTCGGCTACCACTTTGTACACTTTGGTTTAATTCGTACTTGGCGTAAATCCTCGCCGCCTGGCGAAATAATGCCGCGGGTAGGTCTTCTTTTAGAGCATTAATCGCTAATGCGTCGATATTGGCAATGTTTTGCGCTTCTAGATTATCACCCAAGCCTTGAATTAAGCTTGCCGTCGTGAGTTGTCGTTGCGGTTGATAGGTGGCAAGTGATGCGCTTTGGATATTGCCATTAATCGGAAACGGGACCGTAATACTTTGTTTTTCTGGTACAAAGCTTCGCTCAACTATAAATACCACCTGACCTTGGCCAGCAGTTGGCATCACAGCATCGCCCCAACGTTGTTGAAACTCATCAAATTGCGGCATGGCCAATTGTTTGGCTAAACGAACTAAGTCTTGTTGCAAGTAGCGATTTTCTGGGGTGATTTGCGCCGCTTTGCGGTAATCAATAAATGCATCATTTGGCTCGTTAGCCAGCTCGTGCAGTAAGCCGGTAATGTAGTAGCTGTATGCATTTAAAAATGAACTGGTAACGCTTCCTGCAGATTGACCCAATTGTGCCATTTGCGCGTCGATGGTGCCATTCGCCATATTTTGTACTGACTTTTGCGATTTTTGATAACGCGCTTGCTCAATGCTTTGCAGCTCATTACTGCGGCGCACTTCGACTAAAGCGCCTTGGGCATCACCACTAAATAAGTAATTTAATGCTTGATACTGGTGCACCATAATGCGCTCATAACCTGGGCCGCGATAAGGTATGGCGTTGTCGTTTAATAATAAACTACTCGCGCCTGAACCGATTTTACTGGCACTGATAATGGCTTTATCGTCAAAGGCTTGATATGCCGAAATGGCTTGTTGATAATAAGTTTTACTGCGCTCAAAATCGCCGGAAACTTGCATAATCCGCCCCGCCTCTTGCGCATAGAGCAGGCCGTCATTGCCGCTTATGTTGTCAGCTAATTCATTGATATTTGCCGTTGGAATATCACTGCTTAACTGCTGCTTGTATGGGGCGATTTGTGAAGGATAATTAACAAACACACTGTTATAAGCGCAGCCAGTTAACCCAACCATGAGTAAAAACGCCATAGAGAGTGATTTTAGCATGGCATCACCTCTGGCTGTGGCGTCATTAAATTAATGCGTTCAAGCAAGGTGATGCCTTGCAGATGGTCATATTCATGTTGGAAAATACGTGCGACAAAACCGTGTAACATTTGTTGTTGCCACTGTCCGTCAAGTGATTGGTATTGCACTTCAATTTGGCTATGCCGCAAAATATTTAAGCGTTTCCCCGGGATGGATAAGCAACCTTCAATGCCAGCTTCTGTGGCTGCTGAGGTTGATAATATCTTGGGGTTAATGACGACAGTTGGCGACATTGCAGGGGCGTCTGGGTATCGCTCATTTGGGTTAGAAGCCATAATAAACATTGCCGCACGGCTAAACACTTGTGTGGCCGCGATACCGACACCGTTAGCACTGAGCATTGTGCTAAGCATGCTATCGGCCAGCGCACGCAATTTATCGTCAAACACCGTCACAGGCTCAGCTGTCAGCGTGAGAATATCATCGCCTGTCGTGGCTATTGTGAGGGGGTGATTTAAGTCCATCTGTGCCTGCTAATGGTTAAAGTGATCACGTTAAGCTATTTACCAATGAGCCTAACCGCACGTGTGTTGCCATGGTATAAAGTATGACGATATTAATAGTGCGGTGGCGGTGTTTCATCGGCTTGGGACGCCATATTACTGGGCTCCATAGCCTGCATTTTGTTGACCATTAATAGCATTTGCTGTTGTTGTCTGGCAACTAATGTATTGAGTTTAATCACTTCTTGATTAAGTTCTTCAATGGTGATGTCTTGGAACGAAAGCTTCATTTCAAGGTCGTCAATCTTCTGCAAAACGTGCTCCATGTGGGCCTCTATTTTCTCTGTTATTGCTGCCAATATTCAATTAACCCTTGGCTACTAATGCTGACAATGGTGCCTTGGGCTGTCATTGCGGCAGAGTATACTACAGCGCCTCTGTTTTGGGTGTTTTTACTCAGCTGAACTTGCCAGTGTCCCAATGATTGACCTGATTCAATTTGCCACAAAAAGATTTCTTTTGAGGGCGTACCGGTTAGCAACTGTGTATCATTTTTGACAAAGCGCGCCGAAGAGAAGTTCATTTGCCTGCGAATGATATTCAGTTTACTCACCCGCTCCCCAGAAGCCGATTGCCATACTGTGGCATTGCCGGTGATATCAGCGGCAAAACTTAAGCTACCGCTGTCGTTGATAAGGACTTTGGTAATACGTGAACTTAACTGAAATTGTTTAATGGGTTGGCCACTTTGACTATTCCATAAGATCACGTTGCCATCATTACCGCCTGTTAGTGCTATTTGGCCATCGGCACTTATCGATACGCTATTGACCTTTTCTTGATGACCTAAAAATTGAATTAAACGATTTTTTTGCGGCGATAATGACATCACGGAACCATCAACAAGCCCCACCAATGTTTGGCCGTTATTGGCGATGGCGACACTTTGCGCATAGGAAGGCAGTGACCACCAGCCCACTGAGCTACCGTCATCAAGGCGCCAAATGGCTAATGAGCTGCTGCTAATCGTTGCGGCAAAGACATTGTTGGCTGATATGGCCGTATCAATGACGTTACTGGTGTTATCCTGCTGACCTTGAAGCCATTGGTAGGACAAGCTTGGACCGGTTAAATCCCACACTTGCACACCATTGTTGGCGGTGCTCACTAATGCTAATTGGCCGTCGTCAGACAAGCTTGCACTGTAACTGGCGTCGGTGGTGATCTCGACAATCTTGTTTGGCACGGGCTGACAACCAGATAAAAGCCATACGCACAGCCAAGTTGAGCAAAAAAACAGCATTGAAACCCGTGTCATGAACTTGCCCCTTGAATTATTGTCGTAAACCTTGTGATATAAGGTTGACCCAATGGTATAACCCCATTAACTAGTATAAAGTGGCAAGCGAACATGACCACTAAAACATCTCATAGTTAGAATGTATTAGGTTATTGTAACCACTAAAGGATGCTGAGGAAGCTTTAATGAAATCTATTTACAAATTATCGTTAGTTGCATTAGCTGTTGTTGGATTGACTGCATGTAACCAAGAACAAGACGTAGCACAAAAGAAAGTAGAGCTAACAACTGACGCTCAAAAAGAAGCATACAGTGTGGGTGGTTCAATTGGTAAGTACATGTCTGGTCACATTAAAGAGCAAGAAGAGTTAGGTTTTGCTGTTGACCGTACTATGGTTATCAAAGGCTTTAGCGATGGCCTAGGCGAAGAAATGCAGTTGACCGAAGAAGAAATGCAAACTGTATTGCAAAACCTAGATAAAAAATTAAACGACAAGCGTTTAGAGCAAGCCGAAGCGTTAGCGGCTAAATCTGTTGCTGAAGGCAAAAAATTCCTAGAAGACAATAAAGCCAAAGAAGGCGTAACCACGACTGAATCTGGCCTACAATACGAAGTATTAGAAGCGGGTAAAGGTGACAAGCCAGCAGCAGAAGATACAGTTGAAGTTCATTACCGTGGTACGTTAATTGACGGTACTGAGTTTGACAGTTCATATGCTCGTGGCGAAACAGCTAAGTTCCCACTAAACCGTGTTATTCCTGGTTGGACTGAAGGCGTACAGTTAATGCCTGTAGGCGCTAAGTATAAGTTTGTTATCCCTGCAGAGCTTGCATATGGCGACCGTGATACAGGTACCATTCCTGCTAACTCAACATTGGTTTTCGAAGTTGAACTTGTGTCTGTAGAAAAAGCCGCTGCTGCCGCAGCTGCGACCAAGTAATGCGGTAAATCAATATTGACTCGTGTTTGGTGTTAACGCCCAAATGATTGAGTTAATAACAAAAAGGACGCTGAGCGTCCTTTTTTATTGGGTGTAACTTGGTCGTTTTACCCAGATCAACGGCTAATAATCGTAACGTTTACAGCCACTTTAAACGATAAAATAAATACATTTGCAAGGCGATAAGGCCAAATAAGCCACCGCAGAATGCGGCGAATGCCCAGTTAGTCTCTGCACCTGGAATACCACCAATGTTGACGCCGAGCAGGCCAGTTAAAAAGCCCAATGGTAAAAATACGGCCGATATCAAAGATAAAAAGTACAGCCGTTGGTTCACCTGTTCTGATTGTTGCGATTGCAGTTCTTCTTGCGTCACACTGGCTCTGTCACGTATGGCATCAAGATCTTCAATCACTCGAATTAAGGTTTCATGGATTTCACGCAAACGCAGTTTATCGTTATCATCAAAGAGCTCACTGGTTTCATGTAACATCCGCGAAAAAGCTTCACGCTGCGGTGCTAAGTAACGGCGCAATACTACGGTTTGTCTACGCAGCTCGGCAATATCGGTACGCAAGCTTTTATTCACCTGAGTGACCACGCGCTCTTCTAGCTCGTCGAGTTGCTCTTCAAGCTTACCGATAAATTCAACTTTTCGATGTGTTAAGCGCTCACAAATGGCCATGATAAATGCCGCAGTATCGATGGGGCCTTTACCTTGAGTAATAGCATCTGCGATATCGATAACCGATTGTAACTGACGCTCGCAGGTCGAAATAATTCTACTTTCTTCAGCATAAATACGTACCGCAACCATATCTTCAGGATCTGAATTAGGGTTTAAGTTCACGCCGCGCAGTGCCAGCAGTACACCTTTGCTTGAGTTGACTACGCGCGGGCGAGTGTCTGTCGCTAACAAGGTATCGGTTTCGACACGATCGAGCCCAGAGTTAAGTATCCATTTACGCGCTTTAGGTTCACGATAACGAAGGTGTAGCCATAATAAACCGTCTTGTGGCTGCCATTGCGCCACTTGCTCCTCGCTGAGCGACTGACCGGCATTTGGCCCAGTTAGCAGTAAGCTATAAATAAAACCAGTATTCATTGTTTATCATTCCAAGTGTTCGTTATCACAGCCATTAAATTTGGCCCAAGTGTATTGGGTATATTGATTATAGCGAATGAAACCCTATATTTATCTAACATTTAATCTAATGTGGACTGATCAGACGACAATACAGGCAGCAGGTTTTGATTTCTTCGGTTAAAATAGTGATAACGCTAATTACAGAGCAACAATAATGGAATACCAATTTCGTCGTAACCGCCTAGAAGGAACGGTTTTTGCTGAATTTAGTATGGATCATGAAGTATTAGGCCGCTGGTTTGCTGAAGAACTAGGGGATGACAATAGCCGTGCTAATCATATTTTGACTCAAATTATTTTAATTAAAACAGGTAGTAAAAATCAGTGGCGTCATGTTGGTGCAGACTTGACTATCGATATTGACACAGAGCAGGTAAGAGTCTTTGCTAATGTTATCGATTTTGAAGAAGAGCACGACTTAGATGAGGCCATGAATTTGTATGATGCAGAATCTGAGTCGTATTGCGGTTTAGAAGACTTTGAATCTGTATTGCAAAGCTGGCTTGCATTTATCAATCAGAAATAATACTTACCCCACACTCATTGGTGTGGGGCATCCACTCACGCTAAATTTATCTCGTAAGCGTTATTGGTTTAAATAACGTACCGCCATTTCAGTGCGTGATTTGGCATTGGCTTTACGCAGCAGATTTTTTACATGCACTTTAACAGTGCCTTCACTGATGTGCAGGTCTTCTGAAATCATGCGGTTACTTTTGCCTTCAGCCAGCTCCTGTAATATTTGTAACTCACGAGGCGTAAGGTTTTCAATCCAGGTGTTGTCATCAGTAGCATTTTTAAGCTCGTAAAGATAAGCCTCAACTTCATCACTAATGACTCTATGGCCTAACATGGCTTTTTTGAGTTGCTCAAGTAATAAATCTGGCTCAGTGTCTTTCAGCAAATAGCCATCAGCACCTGCGCGAAGCAGTCTAATAACATCTTGTTTGGCGTCTGAAACGGTTAAAATAACAATTCTCGCGGTAACCCCTTCCTGGCGCATGGCATTAAGCGTGTCGAGGCCAGACATGCCTTTCATATTTAAGTCGAGCAAGATGATATCGGGTTCATTCTCTGCAACGGCAGTGAGTGCTTCTAAGCCAGTGCCCGTTTCGCCAAAAAGTAAAAAATCGCTGTCAGAGGTGATCAGTTGACAAATGCCACGGCGAAGTAAGGGATGATCATCGACAACAAGTACGGAATACGGCTTACCCATTTAAAGGCTCCTGTTGAGGTGGAAAACTGAGCGTAACGGTAGTGCCGCCATGCTGATTACTGCTGAACGACACAACACCATCTAATTTATTGGCCCGTTCATGCATGATACCAATACCAAAATGTTGATCGCGTTCTTGTAAATGTGAAACACCAATACCGTCATCACATATCGCTATGGTTATCATATTATTTGTTGTTAACTGACAATCTATCATTATATGAGATGGGCTGGCGTGTTTTATTGCATTTAGTGTTGCTTCACGAATTAATTGTAAAATATGAATATGTTGTTTGGCTTCCAGTAAATGAGCTGACAATTTGTAATTAAGCTTGATGTCAACGTTACTTTGTTGACGTAATTGGTCAAGCATGACCTCAATTGCCTGGCTTAAATTGGGCTCTTTTATTGTTAATCTAAAGGTGGATAACAACTCACGTAATTGTACATACGCTGTGCTGACTCCTTCATTGATCTCTATCAACTGTCCTTCGACTTCAGGGCTGCGACAACTTTGATCTAAGCTTTTTCTGAGCAAACTTACCTGAATTTTTAAAAACGACAGTAATTGACCAATAGAGTCATGTAACTCTCTGGCGATGACGGCACGCTCCTCCATTAATGCCAGTTGCTGGCGTTGCTCTGTTGCATTATGGATGGTGATTGAACGTGACAGCATCATGGCAAAGTTTTCAAATAACTGACGGTTTAATGGTTGGTTTGATATGACCTCTAAATACCCCAGTTGAGTGACTTCAATGGTTAATGGAAACTGTACTGAGTTGACGGTATTTGGGGTAGCAGGCCAACCACCTTCAGCATTGATAACGTCTTTGGAGTCATCTTCATGCTTAATCACTAACCTGAGAAAATCCAGGTTTTCATAGTATTTAAGCTGGTTAATTGCAGATTGTAATGCTTTATAGTCGAGTTTATCTGCATGGAGCATAACCAGATTATCATAGAGAAAACTCAGTTCGTTATTGGCTCTGGTCAACGCAGTGGTTTTTTCGTTAACTTGACCTTCTAAATCTTCATATAGATCGGCTAACTCGGCAGCAGTTTTTTGTAGAGCATTACCCAGCGCGGTGAGCTCTATATAATCCGTTTTAGGCATTTTAACTTTAAAGTTACCTTTAGATATTGTGGCTGCACTGTCCATTAATAACTGCAATGGTTTAACCACTCGTTTACGCGTAAATATTACCGAAATAAATGCAATCACGAGCAAGATGACCAAGCCAATAATCTGGCCAATAACCAATAGTTTTAGCTTAAATGCGGCAAACAATTCCATCTTTAATACGAGTGTATCAATGGTATCGACAAAGTCTTTTAATGCCGCCGAATACAGGCGTGCATTGCCTTCTTCAATGTAGCTTTTCATCACCTGCCATTTGTCGATAACCAACAAATATTGGTCACTCAGTTCTTGCGGGCTGTACCAGGCGAGTGTTCTTTTTAATGCATCAGAGTTAAGGGTGTTTTCAAACTCGACAATTTTTTCATCGGTGTTAATGCTGCCGGCATTGGTAAACAGCAATAAACGGTAACTTTGCATACGCATTGAACCAGAAGCATTAATCCCCTTAGCGTCGCCGAGACTAAACGTTAAGTTAACAATAGAAAACACCGCCAGGCTTGATGACAGTATAATCAGTAATAACATTAAGCCTAAAATGGTGGAGGTAAGACTGCCTCGAGTAAACATAAAACCCTACTTTGCATGTCGAAAAATGAAATCTGGATCAGACAAAAGTATGGTTTTACCCCCTGTCTAATAGTGTGTTCTACATTAGGTGTATCTGCATTACATTAACGAGTTTACAGAACTGTGAGATACATCCTGTTTACATGTTGATCTGGCGCAAACTTTCTTCGCTATACCCCATTGGAGGTATGTCTAAATTCGAGCTTAGTAGCTACTTTTGATTGTGGAGATGTCGTGATTATTAACATAAATATAATGTAACACGGAGATAAAGGGTGATGAAGATGAACGCAAAATCAATTGCACTCAGTGCGGTTATTGCGGCCAGTTTTATGGCAGCAGGCGCAATGGCGAGTGACAAAACCGAGCCTCGTAATGAGGTTTATAAAGATAAATTTTCAAATCAATACAATAGCTGGCATTCAACTGAAGAAAGCAAAGAAGTGGTTGATATGTTAGAGCAAGTGCCTAGCCTAGTTGTATTATGGGCAGGTTATGGCTTTGCAAAAGATTATAATGCACCTCGTGGCCATATGTACGCTGTGACGGATGTGACTAACACATTACGTACTGGCGCACCGAAAAATGCGGAAGATGGCCCAATGCCAATGGCCTGTTGGAGCTGTAAAAGCCCTGATGTACCTCGCGTGATTGAAGAGCAAGGTGAAGACGGTTACTTTAGCGGTAAATGGGCTAAAGGCGGCCCAGAAATTGTGAATGCACTTGGCTGTGGCGATTGTCATGAAAAAGGCTCACCAAAATTACGTATGTCACGTCCGTTTGCAGAGCGCGCAATGACAACATTGAATACGCCATTTGATAAAGCTTCTCGTAAAGACAAGCAGTCAATGGTGTGTGCCCAGTGTCACGTAGAGTACTACTTTGAGAAAACAGCAGAACGTCCAGGTTTTGTTAAATTCCCTTGGGATATGGGCACCACTGTTGAACAAATGGAAGTGTACTATGACAGCATGGAGTTCTCTGATTGGACTCATGCCGTGTCTAAAACGCCAATGTTAAAAGCGCAACACCCAGGATATGAAACTTGGCAGTTAGGTGTTCACGGTCAAAATAATGTCAGTTGTGTTGATTGTCATATGCCTAAAGTGACTAACGACAAAGGCCGTAAATATACCGACCATAAAGTGGGTAACCCGTTCGATCGCTTTGAAGAAACCTGTGCAACGTGTCATAGCCAAAGTAAAGAGTTTTTGGTTGACTTAACGCATAAGCGTAAAGCGAAAGTACAAGAGTTAAAAGAACGTGCTGAAGCGCAATTAGTGAAAGCTCACTTTGAAGCGAAAGCTGCTTGGGATGCCGGTGCAACTGAAGCTGAAATGAAGCCAATCTTAATGGATATTCGTCATTCACAATGGCGTTGGGATTATGCGACTGCATCACATGGCGCATCAGCTCACGCTCCAGATGAAGCATTACGCATCATTGGTACTGCGGTAGATAAAGCTGCTGATGCCCGTGTTAAATTGGCTCAGCTATTGGGTGCTAAAGGTGTTAAACAGCCTATTGCTTATCCAGATACTTCTACTAAAGCCAAAGCGCAGGCTGCATTAGGCATGGACATGAAAACCATGAATGCTGAAAAAGCTGAATTCAAGAAAACACTTGTGCCTAAGTGGAAAGAAGAAGCTAAAAAACGCGAAGCGACTTATAAGTAACCTGTAATGACAACGACATCGCGGCTAATACCGTTATGTCGTGAATGAACAGACAAAACCGCTCTTTTTAGGGCGGTTTTTTATTGCTGCGATTTGAAATGCCCCATCTCTGTAATTATTTATATCCCCCCACGACTCATTTCTCCTACCACTCATTTTTACAATCTCTCACTTTAGTGGCATGCCTTACGAGTGTGGTCATTGTAAACCACTCTCAACCCCCTAACTCACGGTATCTCTGCCATGTCACATGTAAATTTATCGATAATGTCGTTGCACCAAAATAAAGCGGTATTGTTTTTTCTATGCACACCATTGGTGCTTTTATGTGCATAGGTAATCAATGATTTTGATAAAAACCGTTTTAAAACAATTACTTAGAAAAGTGGCCTGATGATTGAATTACTCAATACAACAAATCAATAACAACTACATTTTTCACACTTTTGGAGGTCGAGATGAAACTCGTCAGCGCTATCATCAAGCCATTTAAATTGGATGATGTCCGTGAAGCCATTGCAGGCATGGGCATTGAAGGTATGACTGTTACTGAAGTTAAAGGCTTTGGTCGTCAAAAAGGGCACACGGAGCTTTATCGTGGTGCAGAGTATCAAGTGGATTTTTTACCCAAAGTAAAACTAGAAATTGCCACTAAAGCTGAAAATTTAGAGATGTTAATTGAAGCAATCACTACCGCGGCACATACCGGTAAAATTGGTGATGGCAAAATTTTTGTGACTGAATTAGAACAAGCGATCCGTATCCGTACGGGTGAACTTGATAACGAAGCATTATAGGGGGCGATTATGGAAGAATTAACAAAATTAGGGCTCACAGTCACAGAGTTACGTTTCGCATTAGATACCTTCTACTTTTTAATTTCGGGTGCGTTAGTCATGTGGATGGCGGCAGGTTTTGCCATGTTAGAAGCTGGCCTTGTCCGCTCTAAAAACACCACAGAAATTTTAACTAAAAACGTGTGTTTATATTCTATTGCCTGCGCAATGTTCTTACTTGTTGGTTATAACATTATGTACGTCGACAATACTGAGGGTGGTATTTTGCCATCGTTTGGTTCGTTGATTGGCTCACAAGCAAGCGATGCAGATCATGCTTTAGAGTCTGACTTCTTCTTCCAGGTTGTGTTTGTTGCAACAGCGATGTCTATCGTATCTGGTGCAGTAGCAGAACGTATGAAACTGTGGGCATTCTTAGCTTTCTCTGTGGTAATGACCGCGGTTATTTACCCTGTTGAAGGTTACTGGACATGGGGCGGCGGATTTTTATCAGAAGCCGGTTTCTTTGACTTTGCTGGTAGCGGTATTGTGCACATGGCTGGTGCAGCGGCTGCGATTTCGGGAGTATTACTACTCGGTGCGCGTAAAGGTAAGTATGGTGCCAACGGTCAAGTTAATCCGATCCCAGGTTCAAATTTACCGATGGCTACGCTAGGGATGTTCATCTTATGGATGGGGTGGTTTGGCTTTAACGGTGGTTCACAGTTATTAGTGTCTGACGCTGAAAATGCAACAGCAGTGGCTAAAATCTTTGTAAACACAAACTCTGCAGCGGCCTTTGGTGCTATTTCTGCTCTGTTGGTTTGTAAGGTTATTTGGGGTAAAGCTGACTTAACCATGATTTTAAACGGTGCATTAGCAGGTTTAGTTGCTATTACAGCAGACCCATTATCACCATCATTCTTAATGGCAGCTGTGATTGGTTTAGTCGCCGGTGCTGTGGTTATCTTCTCTATTATTGCATTAGACCGTGTTAAAATTGATGATCCAGTCGGTGCGATTTCTGTCCACGGCGTAGCTGGTTTCTTAGGCTTAATGTTAGTGCCTTTATCAAATGCCGACGCAAGCTTTGGTAGCCAGTTATATGGTGCAGCAGTTATCTTTATTTGGGTATTTACTGCATCGCTACTCGTATGGTTTGTGTTGAAAATGACCATGGGTATCCGTGTAACAGAGGAAGAAGAATACAACGGCATGGACGTGTCTGACTGTGGTGTTGATGCATACCCTGAGTTTGTGAGTGTTAAATCAGCAAGCTAATTTTATTCGTCAATCACGTATAAAAAACAGAACCTTCGGGTTCTGTTTTTTTATATTTGTAGTAAGTTGGTGACATACGATGTAAATAATACCATTGCGCATTAATAAGTGACCACTCAGAATGCGTCCAGCGGTTTTTGATTAAGGCGTCGCTATGCAGTCATGGTTGTTCCCTTTCAAATAGCGAGAACGTAAAGCAAAAGCCGCTGGGGCATTCCTTTGTGGTGAGTTTTAAAAGGGCTTACACTGCGTTGCATGACTTCGAAAGAGAATAACTATTCATTCAGTCATTCGCCTTGTTTAAGCCCTTTTAAATTCTCGCTGAGAGATCATTTACTAACGCGCAATGGTATAAAGAGGCATATGGCAATGGTGAATCAATTTAAGTTGGCTTGCGTACTATCGATGCTGATGTTGAGTTTGGCTGTGAATGCCGGCACTGTTGTGGTGCGCAAGTCATCTGAACCTTTTAATGCTTTTGCGGTGCGTGATGAGGTGTTATTGCAACATGAATGGCAAGAGTTAATTAAACAACAACAGCAGCTAAATATTTTGCAATCACTGCCTTTAAACTGCATTTCTGTTGCGGTGACTTATCTTTATTTTCAATGTGGCCAACAACATTACCGACCGTATCAATATCAAAACCAGCAATTATTCATTGAAATTGACCCTTATCAACGCAATCCATCGTTGCCCAAATAGACATCATAGCCCGTAATGGGCTATGAAATACGTGTTGATTAGTGGCTGAAAGTCGGGCCATTGACTACGCTTTTAGATAGCTTATTACTATCTGAGGGCTGAATTATGTTCGCTTATCACTCAAGCAGGAGCGCAAATAGGGCGTTGAGCCCAATCGAAAATGGATTTTTAGCTTGTGTAAAAAAGTTGTGTTTACGCCCTCTACATTTATATAAAATCAGTGTCAGGGTATTTATCTTAATTGTCATGATATGTAGCGTAACCGCTTGTCAGTCTCCCTCGCCTGCAGTAAAACAACTTGATGTGCAGACTCTATTTAAAGATGAATTATTTACGCCAGTCAGTACCATTCACGTTGATGATATTTATCGTTTGCCTGACGCCTTCGTTGCTAAATTTAGACGCCAATATCAATCTGAAAACTCACTTCGTAATCAAAACAAATTAGCCAATGAATGGTTAGCGCAATACATTGGTGCACAGGCGGGTGGGTTTGAATATCGCGATCATTACACTCGCTCTGCCAGTGAAACCGTATTAAATCGACAAGGCAATTGCATGTCTTTGGTTGTGTTGTCTGCTGCGCTAGCTGACGTGTTGAACGTTCCGGTTGAGTTTAACGATATTGATGTGGAACCTATTTGGGACCGTCGCGGTGGTTTTTTCCTGGTAAATGGACATGTGAATTTGACTCTGATGCCACCAGAAGATAATCATACCGTGCTGTTTAGAGGTGCAGAAGTATTGGTTGATTTTTTGCCTGAGCGTTCGGTTCGAGCATACAAGAAAAAGCAGGTCAATAAACGCCAACTGAGCGCAATGTATTATAACAATATTGCTGCCGAAGCTTTAGTTAATAATGATTATGACAGGGCTTATGCTCTGGTTAAAAAAGCCATTGTGTTACATCCTCGTTATGTCGCTGCCATTAACACACTTGCTGTGATCTATCGTCATAAAGGTGACAACGTGAGCGCGGAAAAAGTGTATCGTGCGGCGTTGCATGTTGACCCACAAGATTTGTCGACTTTGTATAACTTGGCCTTAATCTTGGGTGAGCAAAATCGTTTAACTGAATGGGCGCAAGTACATAAAGTACTTGAGCTTGCTCGAATTAATAATCCTTTTTATTATTTTGATATGGCTCAGCAAGCTTATTTTGATAAGCAATATCAAGATGCATTAGTGTGGTACAAACGTGCCGTTGAGAGGGCAGATTATCGCCATGAGTTTTATTTTGGCTTATCGCGAGCATATTGGGCTACGGGTGAGGAGCGATTGGCAGAGAAAAACATGAAACGGGCTTTAGCATTGAGTGATGACAGTAACAAACAACGTTACCAAAGTAAGTTACAGGCAATGAGTCGACATTAAGGTAAGCGACTTTGCGTATTATCGCGTGAGCTGGTTATAATGTTGTGCCGGTTGGTAGCTATTTTGCTCTGCTAAATCGAGTATTTCTTGGTAACGATAAGACTGTTTTAATGCAGAGATTGCACGGTCAACAATGGCGGCAGTGTGTTCGTCGTGGCATGCAATTTTGCGTTCAGCTGGAGCAAATAATGCCAGCTCTGTCACCGCGAGATTAGTATCGAGTTTGTCACGAAGAAGGTGGCGATAATATTCAAAAATACGGCGTTCAAGCACAATTGATTGTGTATGGCCATTAAACAGCATGACTACCTGACTTTTTTGATTTGATATTTCGCTGTAATTTGAGCTTGTTGTTGCTATCGCTTTAAATTCGTCTCCGAGATATTGTTTCGCATTTTGAAATCCCAACATAGAGATGGACTCAAGATCTTGTATGTTATGAACCTGCAGATTATTTTTAGTTAAATAAAACACACTATTTTGATACTCAATTAAGCTTTGGGTATAAAACAGCCCCTCAACATTATCTGGTGTGTTAACCATGCAATCGATTATTTTTGTGTTAACCAGGCGTTGTGCGCGTAGATTAGGCGCATGAACCAGCTCTTTTATTTCTATATGATTAAGGCCGAGTGCGGCAACCAGCAAGTCGTATTGTACCCCTTGAGCTTTATCGGCAAAAAAGTATGGCGCGATACTGTTGCTGGTTGAAAAGCTAATTTGCTTTATATTTGGTAAAGATACTTGCTGATAGTATTCAGCATGTTGGTTAACTAATGGGTGCTCTGTATCTGCCGCAACCACAACAGCTTCGGTTGCTGAAATGGCATGGCCGACGAATAAGTTAAACGTAAAAAGCAAAAAAAACATGCCAAATTTCAAACGTTAACCTCCTTTAACTGTCTAGTTGTATTGAGTGCTAAGATCCTAACTACCTTGTTTAATTTACGTTAATCATTAACAAAAATCATTTTAATGAGTGTTTAATAAATTACCTGAATTTAAGTTATCACATTACACGCTGGCAACTGTTCTGATCACAATGGGAACTCTTGCAATAACCACAATAAAATATTTTTTATCGGAGTCGTTAAGATTGCTAAAACCCGCTGTAATTCCAATACCATTGGGCGACTTAATGTTATCGCTCAACGTATCATCTAATGATAGCTGCAATACCTCTAACTATCGGCATTAATGAATAATACTTGATTGATTTGTCTATAAATACTGGTTAAATTGAAGATTCATGTTCATTTTCCTGATGTACTTTATTCATTTTTATATCAATTTTATGAATTAAATTTTCTGTTTTTCAATCTATTGAATCAGAGTTCCTGTAGGTTTTGCCGGAGTTGTAACCACTATGTATTATCAAAATGACGATATTCGTATCGATGAAATAAAAGAATTGCTGCCCCCTATCGCGATTCTTGAACGATTTCCGGCAACTGAAAATGCATCGGCAACCGTGTTTAATGCGCGTAACAATATCCATCATATTTTGACCAGGAAGGACGACCGCCTATTAGTGATTATTGGTCCTTGCTCTATTCATGATCCGGTAGCGGCACTTGAGTACGGACAGCGTTTAGTGGCATTGCGCGAACAATATAAAGGTCAGCTTGAAATTGTGATGCGAGTCTATTTTGAAAAGCCTCGTACAACAGTTGGCTGGAAAGGATTAATCAATGACCCTTACATGGACAATAGTTTTCAATTAAATGATGGTTTACGTACCGCTCGCAAACTGCTGGTGGATTTAAACGAGAGTTGCATGCCAACTGCGGGTGAGTTTTTAGACATGATTACTCCACAATACGTAGCTGACATGATGTGCTGGGGGGCAATTGGAGCGCGTACTACTGAGTCACAAGTACATCGTGAGTTGTCATCTGGCTTGTCTTGTCCTGTTGGGTTTAAAAACGGCACAGATGGCACGATTAAAGTGGCAATCGATGCGATTGGTGCGGCGAATGCACCACATCATTTTTTATCTGTGACTAAGTTTGGTCATTCTGCGATTGTATCGACTAAAGGCAACCCCGATTGTCATATTATTTTGCGCGGTGGTCGAGAGCCTAATTATAGCGCTGAACATGTTAAAGATATCTCGGCACAATTGGGCAAAGCGGGTTTGGCTGACAACATTATGATCGATTTTAGCCATGCCAACAGTAGTAAAGACTATAAGAAACAAATGCTCGTTGCTAAAGATGTCGCCGGGCAAATTTCTGCAGGTAACCAAGCTATTTTTGGTGTGATGGTTGAGAGCCATTTGGTGGAAGGTCGTCAAGACTTAGTGGAAGGTGTAGCGCTGTGTTATGGACAAAGTATTACCGATGCCTGCATAGGTTGGAGTGATACCGAATCATTGCTTGCGACACTAAGCCAAAGTGTGATTGAGCGTCGCAAAAAGTAACTCATTAATATTAATAAAAAATAAGGCGCATTATGCGCCTTATTTTTTTACCTGTTCGACTAGGTATTCATTTGCTTTTGCCAAGCTGCCAAAGGCTGAAATAAGATTATCACGGCCTTTATCTTGCAATTCTGGGTTACCAGATTCAATCATCATCCATACCCAGGTTTGTATTAGTTGTAATGGTGGGTATTGAACTTTCGTGCTATCCAACATAAAGCATCCTTCACACTGTAAATCGTTGTTTGCTTATAACCAAACAGTCGTTTATTTATGCCTCAAGAGTATCAAATAATATCCACAGAAATAACTCTATTTGGGCTTTAAAAGCACTAAATGACGAAATAAAACCAAATTATAGTAGTAAGGTATATGTTTGTTTTTATTTTCGTAAGTCAAAAGTCTTACTTGTTTTGAGGTGAATACTAAAAATATGATACGAATCTGCGATTGTAATACCATTGCTTGTTAATAAGTGATGACTCTGCGAGAGTTTGAAAGTGCTTAAACAAGGCGTATGACTGAATTAATAGTCGCTTTCTTTTGAAGTCATGTAACACGTGTAAGCCTTTTTTAACTCTCACCTGAAAGGAATGCCACAGCAGCTTTGCTCGACTTCTGTTATGTGAAAGGGAATAACCATGACTGCATAGCGATGCCTTAATCAAAAAACACTGGATGTATTTAGAGGTCACATTATTAATGTGGATGGGTATAACAGTAGATTGTGACGTAAGTCTGATAAGAAAATGCTTTATAATAAGACAATACTGATAAACCTCATGATCACATTGCCACGCTAAGCGGCCTAACATTGGAGTAACGATGAGACCTTCTGCATATTTTGAAGGCCCAGTAGGGAAACTAAACTGGCATGTTTTACGATTATTATGGCCCTATCTTATTGAGTTTAAAGGCCGAGTACTATTGGCCATGTTGTGTTTAATTGTTGCCAAAATTGCGAGTGTCGGCCTGCCGTTTATTTTGAAAGATCTTGTCGATACCTTAGATAAGCCGAGCACGGCACAAGCGTTAGCTGTACCGTTTGGTTTAGTCATCGCATATGGCGCAGTGCGTTTTTTGAATGTGATTATTGGCGAGGTGCGGGACACATTATTTGGCCGAGTCACAGAACGTGCTATTCGTCGACTTGGGCTGGCTGTGTTTGATCATTTGCATCGATTAGATCTTGATTTTCATCTTGATCGCCGTACCGGTGGTTTGTCTCGAGATATTGAGCGAGGCACAAGTGGTGTGAGCTTTTTAATGCGCTTTATGGTGTTTAATATTGTGCCTACGTTGCTCGAAATCACGTTAGTGATTGGCATCTTCTTTTTTAATTACGGTGTTAATTTTGCGCTCATCACCTTAGTTTCAGTGATTGCCTATATTGGTTATTCGATAAGGGCAACGGAATGGCGTACAGGATATGTGCGCGATGCAGCCAAAGCTGACTCACTTGCTAATACCCGTGCGATAGACAGCTTGTTAAATTATGAAACGGTAAAATACTTTAATAACGAGCACTATGAATCACGACGATATGATGATGCTTTAGCTCAATGGGAAGTCGCTAAGCGTAAAAACCGCTTATCGTTATTGGCTCTTAATGGCGGACAGGCATTGATTATTGCCATTGCAATGACTGCAATGATGGCATTAGCCGCACATCAGGTCGCATTAGAGCTAATGACTATTGGTGATTTTGTATTGATTAATGCTTTTATGATGCAGCTGTTTATTCCGCTCAATTTTTTAGGCTTTGTATACCGTGAAATCCGTGGTGCATTAGCTAATATCGAACGTATGTTTGACATTATGGCTAACGTGCCGCATGTAGAAGATAGGCACAATGCTTCAATATTGAGTCCAAGCGTTGGGGCAATAAAATTTAATGATGTGAGTTTTCAATATGATCAACGGTCTATTTTAAAGCAAGTAAGCTTTGATGTGCCAGCGGGCCAAAAAATTGCTGTTGTCGGCGACAGTGGTGCAGGTAAGTCGACCATTATTAAGCTTTTGTTCCGCTTTTATGATGTAAAAAGTGGTGCAATTACCATTGATGGTGTCGATATACGTGATTTGACTCAACTCGCATTACGTAAAGCGATTGCTGTAGTGCCTCAAGATACAGTGCTATTTAATGATTCAATCTATGAAAATATTCGTTATGGTCGCCCAGATGCGACAGAAGAAGAGATTAAGCAAGCCACTCAACTTGCTCATTTAAGCGACTTTATTGAGTCATTACCTGATAAAGGTAATACCAAAGTTGGAGAGCGTGGTTTAAAACTATCGGGTGGTGAAAAACAGCGCGTCGCTATTGCGCGGGCAGTGTTAAAGGGCGCACCCATTTTAGTGTTCGATGAGGCAACATCCTCATTAGACTCTCGCTCTGAGCAAGCAATATTAAGTGCTTTGCGCGACGCCGCAAAAGGCCACACAAGTTTAGTTGTCGCGCATCGTTTGTCGACCATTATCGATGCGGATCAAATCGTGGTGCTTAGCAAAGGGGTGATCGTTGAACACGGTACTCATAGTAGTTTATTAGCGCAACAAGGCTTGTATTCACGTTTATGGCATATCCAACATGAGCAAAATGAGTCGCATGCAAATTAATGAAAAGGGTTAACGGGGTCAGCACTATTATGAGTGCTGTATTCTCGTGATTGAACTTTATGTCTATAGATGAGTATTGTTACATTTATAATGAATGATTGTTTTGACGACAAAGATTAACGCAGTTACCCTTATACCTAATTAACTTGAAGATGCTCCTAACCATCAATTCTCAGGTTGATTGGGTAAAAAAACAATATCAGTAATACAACCTATACTGCTTTGTTTTATAAGAGTTTTTAATCAATTAGTGTTTTAATTAAGGTGCAAAATGATGTATGGAGGTGACTTGTGCATAATATTGCGTTGATTGCGGCGCTTGAAGGCACCCGACATCAAGTGACAACGGATTGGTTTGCGATTATGGCCATGCTGAAAACGCGAAATATGTCAGATGATGCAATTGAGATCGTGTATAACGATTTGTGTGCAGGGTTACGTGTGACGACTCGTGGGTTGACGTTAGCTAAGGCTGTTGAAAAGCCGCTGACAGAGAATATTGTTAAGTAGGTCTATCGACCACCACTTTCGAAAAAATGTTATTCCGCTTTAATTTTCAATATGCCTAGTTCACATCTAATTACCTCAAAAAAACTTGGCAATAAGGTTAGCCATTTAGGCATAGATGTGAGTTAAAAATGTGCAATAAGTCAAAAGCGAGTGGTTAAGCGGATTATTTATAACAGAATAACAAGCAGCAGTAGGTGTTACTGATAGTTGAGGCTATTTTTTGCGCCAACCGATGCAGACCATTTTGATCAAAGACTTTGGAGAGGTGTCGAGTACTAAACGTTTAATTTTACCGTGCTCAAAGCACACAAGTTCACCTTCGATCTCAATCATGCGATCGCAGTTTTTACAGCTAGCACTTAAGCTTTTTTCGTTAACAGGTATATTTTCCGCTGCAACTTTCAACATATGATCCTTGGCTTACAAGTGTTCCTAAATCACATCAATCTAAATTAATGTGATCAATATCAAATTCTATTCTACACCCTATTAGTATTTTCAGCAAAGCCCTGCTGTACAAAAAAAGATATATCAGTACTACCTAATTAGTATACCCAAACTACTTGAAGAGACGTGTTTCAGAGCTTCACCGAGTTTTCAATACTAGGCGCGTTAATGCGGTAATGTAGGTACCTTATAAATTGACGCAACAACGTAGTGATAACACGGTGAAACTCCCAAGGGGCAAGTTTTACACGCGTTTATGCTGTGTTATTGATTTTGGAAAGGGAACGACCATTACCCGCAATCAATGCCTTGCTTAAACGCGTGTAAATTCTTGCTGAAATCGAGCATCTTCAGGTAGTTTGGGTATAAGTTAGTAGACTTATTGCATGTGTCGATAATGTTTATCGAGTGTCACGGCAACGCCCGTGGTTTGCACAATGCGGGCATGGTGCCTAGTAAGGTGTCTTGGATCGGTAACGCCACATGAATGGGCAATCATCGTTAAATCATAATGCAGAAAATGATTATAATTAGCCACGCGCGCGGATTTGTCTTTAGGGTCTAATCCTTGCTGTAAACGAGTGTTGTGTGTAGTGATGCCGGTAGGGCAGGTGTCTTTATTGCACTGCAGTGACTGAATACACCCCAAAGCAAACATATTGCCTCTGGCGGAGGCGATAAAGTCAGCTCCCGTTGCTAAAGCCCAGGCAACATAAGATGGCATGACTAATTTACCCGTGGCGATAATTTTTATCCGCTGCTTTAAACCACGCTCATTGAGTAAATCGACCAGTAAAGGCAAGCTTTGCTTTAGGGGTAAGCCTACATTATCCATTAAGGCCTGAGGTGCTGCGCCTGTGCCGCCATCTGAGCTGTCGAGAGTAAAAAAGTCTGGCGCAGACTCAATACCGCGCCGCTCAATTTCATCACATAAATCGTTCACCCAGGTAATATCACCTAATACGGCTTTAATCCCTGTTGGTTTACCGGTGATGTCACGTACTTGATTAATCATGTCAATAATATCGGCCACGCAGGTAAATTCGATATGACCATTTGGACTAATAGAATCTTGACCGACAGGTATGCCTCTTATTGCAGCTATTTCTTCGGTAACTTTAATTGCGGGTAAAATGCCGCCTTTACCAGGTTTAGCGCCTTGGCTTAATTTAATCTCGAACATTTTCACTTCAGGATGTGCCGCGACTTCGGCAAGCTTTTTAGGGTCTAAATGGCCTTGTTCATTACGCACACCATACTTTGCAGTGCCGATTTGAAAGACTAAATCACAATGACCTTTTAAATGATGCGGGCTCAAGCCACCTTCACCGGTGTTTAGCCAGCAACCCGCTTGAGCCGCGCCATGTGATAATGCCGTAACTGCTGGACGAGATAAGGCGCCGAAGCTCATTGCGGAAATATGGCAAATTTTGTCCGTGCTATAAGGATGCTGGCAGTGTGGCCCTACCGTTACCGCGACAGTTTGATGTTGGTCATGATCACTTATAGGAAAGGCTGAGTTCATAAACATTACAGTGCCAGGCTTATCCAAAGCTTGAGTCGACCCGAATGCGATGGTGCGATCAACATTTTTAGCAGCACGATAAACCCAGCTACGTTCAGCACGATTAAATGGCAGTTCTTCACGGTCTTGCGAGAAAAAGTATTGTCTAAAAAACTCGCCTTGTTTTTCAAATAAGTATCGAAAGCGACCAATCACAGGGTAGTTATGTCTAATTGCCTGCTTTGTTTGCAGTTTATCGGCGATATACATATAAACCACAGCAATCAATAATAGCCAAAACAGCACCAAAAATAGACCTGAGAAAATGTCTATTCCCCACATAAACCAATGTTGTTGCGGCATGATACTGTCCTTATTTAACAAATATTTTTATTACCATATTAGCAGAGATGTCTTTGGGCAAGTTAAATTGATGATACTAATCAGTAGGCTAACGTTACTCGACGAAAATGATGTAAAAATATGACTATCATGGCTTCAGAAATAAACCCTTTGGTCGATAATTAAGCTATCGGCCATTGTAAGTGAGTTAAGATTATGGACATTAAAAACACCAATACCGCGAGTGTGAACTCGCAGACTAACAATCAAACTAACGCTCAAACGACAGCCAACCAACAAGCAACTAAAAGCGCGGCCACAGAGCCTAAAATGACCAACAGTCAACTTAGTCGTCAAATGATGAATAACTCGATTCTTGCTGCGCAAGAAGAAGTGAGCATTGCCGCGGGTGATAAGTCGATGGCACTGCTTTATCGCGCAGCTATTGAAGCCATTAACGAAGAGCTCGCACCGACCCTAGGCGAAAATTCGGTACAAAAAAATGCCGAAGAAGGCATTGATTATTCGCCTGAAGCTACGGCCGATCGTATCGTGAGTTTTGCGACAAAGTTTTTTGCTACCCATCAGCAACAAAATCAATCAATGGGGTTTGATGACCAAGTTAGTAGCTTTATGGTGAAAATTGGCGACGCCATCGATCAAGGCTTTAAAGAAGCCAGTGATATTTTGTCTGGGCTCAAAGTATTGCAAGGCGACATTGCCGAAGGGGTCGATCAAACCTATGAATTGATCCAGCAAAAATTGGCTCAGTTTGCACAAGACCGGTTAGATGCTAACGCCGCTAAAGCAGAAGCAACAGAGGATTAATCTTGTGTTGAGATTTTTACACTCACCGACATATGCTGTTCGCAACGATAAAAAAACTTAGGCTGTTAATTGAGCAAATATCTGTATAGATTAGTATTATTATTCATACCAATCTCAAAGGATAATCGCCATGTGGATTAACGGTACTGTCATTAAACGCATAGACTGGAATGACAAATTATTTTCTTTGCGTATTAAAGCTGATATTGAGCCCTTTATTGCCGGGCAATTTATTAAGTTAAGTCAAATGCGCGATGATAAGCGCGTTGCCCGCGCTTATTCCCTCGTTAACCCGCCCGGCACAGATTATGTTGAAGTGCTTGCTGTCGCAGTTGAAGATGGTCAGTTATCGCCTGATCTGCAAAACCTCATTCCGGGCGACACCATAGAAATCACCCCTAAAGCCACCGGGTTTATGACCTTAGATGAAATTCCTCAAGGTGCATTACAAGGTAAGCACTTATGGTTTTTGTCGACGGGTACCGCCGTTGGGCCGTTTATTTCAATGTTAGCCACCCAAGAGCCTTGGCAGCGGTTTGAAAAAGTGGTGCTTGTTTATGGCGTCAGACTCGCAGAGGATTTAGCTTATTTAGACACCATTAAACAGCTTCAAGCAAAACATCCGCAACAATTTGTGTTTATTCCTATCGTGACCCGCGAAGATTTTCCTGATGGACTCTCTTGCAGGATCCCAGATGGCTTGAGCAGTGGATTAATTGAACAAAAAGCCGGTTTGGGGATAAATGCTGAACATTCGCAAGTGATGATTTGTGGCAATCCGGGGATGATAAGTGATGCACAAACAGCGTTAATTGACAAAGGACTGGCAAAAAATCTGCGCCGCGCACCTGGGCAAATTACCGTGGAGAAATATTGGTAACTTGCAATTTTGACCAATTAAAACTGGTACAAAGGCGACGCTGTTTACATTCTGTTGGTTTAAAATACGAAAAAATCAAACAGCACTTGCTCAATATGTGACGTTTATTTATTATGTATGCAATTGATAATTATTATCACTTACATTCTAAAGGGCTTATTTAAGCTTGATCACAGGAGAGTGCCACAATGAAATTGCTTAATAACGTTGCATGGTTAGGGTTAGCCGGTATGGCTTTTTCGGTCAGTGCAGCTGAACCTCTAACCGTCTATTCTTATCGCCAAGCATTTTTAGTTGAGCCTATTTTAGCGCAGTTTACTGAACAAACTGGCGTTAAGGTTAACGTGGTGTTTGCCAAAGATGGCATTGCTGAACGTATTGCCCGCGAAGGCCGTTTATCGCCTGCTGATGTGGTATTAACCTCTGACTTTTCTCGCTTGATGGAGTTGGTTGAGAAAGATTTAGTTAGCCCAGTTAATAGCTCTGTCATTAATGAAAATATTCCTGCTCAATACCGTTCGCCTAAAAATGATTGGGTAGCCTTAACCATGCGCGTACGTAACGTGTACTCTTCAAAAGAACGCACAGGTAAGATTGATATTAATTACGAAGATTTAGCATCTGCACAATACAAAGGTAAAATCTGTACTCGCAGTGGTAAACACCCTTACAATGTCGCCCTGGTGGCTTCAATGATTGCTCACGATGGTGAAGCGAAAACCAAAACCTGGCTAGAAGGCGTAAAAGCCAACCTTGCGCGTAAGCCACAAGGTAATGATCGTGATCAGGTATTAGCGGTTAAAGAAGGGTTATGTGATATCGCCATCGGTAATAGCTACTACTTCGGTAATATGTTGATGGATAAAAACCAAAAAAGTTGGGCTGAGGCCGTTAACATTAATTTCCCTAATCAGCAAAACCGTGGCGCGCATATCAACGTATCAGGTATGGCATTAGCAAAACACGCGCCTCATAAAGACAATGCAGTTAAGTTAATGGAGTTTTTAACTTCAAATGTTGCCCAAGGAATGTATGCCGAAGTCAATATGGAATATCCGGTTAAAGCAGATGTACCACCGTCTAAACTTGTCGCTTCTTGGGGGGACTTTAAAGCGGATTCATTGCCTATCTATAAATTAGCCGAGCACCATCAAGCCGCGGTTAAATTACTTGATGAAGTTAAATTTGATCTGTAACTGAGTTATAGGGAAAATTTCAGATAACAACAGTGTCGGCACATTATTAACCTTTAGTAATGTGCCGTAATTAATTCGGTAAACGTTATGATTTTAGGGTTAACCAGAAGCTGGTCGCTTGCTGGTTATGTGATAACAGCAATATTATTGTTACCACTTTTAGCATTAATCGTACAGGCAACATTGCCAGACGAAGCGGTTTTCTCTCATCTGTTTAATACAGTATTACCCACCTATATTTTCAATAGCCTGATATTAATGTTGTTAGTGGGCTTAGGTTCATTAATCATTGCCTTACCTGCGGCGTGGTTTATTGCCCGTTGTGAGTTTCCTGGCCGGCGTTATTTTCAATGGTTGTTATTATTGCCCTTAGCCATGCCGGCTTACATTGTTGCGTATGTTTATACCGATATGCTTGATTATGCGGGCCCGGTACAACGTGCATTGAGGGCTTGGTTTGAGTGGCAAACACCCCATGATTATTATTTCCCTGCAATACGAAGTATTGGCGGCGCAGCCATTGTATTGTCGCTAGTGTTATTTCCATATATTTACTTATTAGCTCGCACCGCATTTATGGAGCAATCATCGAACTTGCTGCACGCATCTAAAGTTATGGGATGTGGACCATGGCGCAGTTTTTGGCGATTAGCTTTGCCAATGGCAAGGCCTGCTTTAGCTGTTGGCGTTGCATTAGTTGCCATGGAAACCGCCGCTGATTTTGCCACTGTCAGCTATTTTGCGGTACCGACATTAACCACGGCGGTATACGATACCTGGTTAGGTTATGGCAGCTTAACCGCGGCGGCTAAACTCTCAGCAATCATGTTATTAGTGGTTTTCTGTATGGTCGGTGTGGAACGTTTTGCCCGGCGTAAACAACAGCTTTTTCAAAAACAAGCGAGATTAGATGAGTCCGACAGGTACCATTTAACCGCAGTAAAAGCCTGGACTGCATGGGGCTATTGTATAGGCTTATTAACCCTCTCGTTTTTATTACCGTTTGCCATTCTATGTGGTTATGCCGTTGATTACTTTGCCGAGAGTTGGGATATACGCTTTTGGCAATACAGTTTAAACAGCTTGTACATTGCCGCAATAGTCAGTGCAGTTTGTGTGGTATTGGCCGTGGTATTAATGTTTTTAAGGCGAGTGAGCCCACGCTCGAGTGATCATCTAGCCTCACGCCTAAGCAGTACTGGCTATGCATTACCCGGTACCGTATTGGCCATCGGTGTGCTGGTGCCCCTCACTTACATCGATTTTGCCATCAATGATGTCATGGATTGGATGGGCGCTCAGGGCCCTGGATTATTATTTACTGGCAGCATATTTACACTAATATTTGCCTTTTGCGTCCGCTTTGTTGCCATTGCGATTGGCAGTTTAGAAAACAGTTACAAGCGAATTTCCCCCTCATTGGACATGGCAAGCATCACATTAGGGCAATCGCCAATGCAATTATTGCGGCGAGTGCACTTGCCATTATTGCGTAAAGGTATGTTTGCCGGTGCGTTATTGGTGTTCATTGAAAGCATGAAAGAGTTACCCGCGGCACTATTATTGCGCCCAATTGGCTTTGAAAATCTGGCTACGTATGTGTTTCAATTTGTCTCAGATGAAAAGCTAGAGCATGGCGCATTAGCGGCCATTGTGATTGTCATGGTAGGGTTAATCCCATTGATTTATTTGAACCGTTCGTTGGAGCAGTCACACTAATATGTCGACTTTATCTATCAGCAATGTCAGCAGTGACTATCAAGGTCACGTGATATTACATCAGTTAAATTTAACCCTTCAACAAGGTGAAATTGTTGCCTTGTTAGGCCCAAGCGGTTGCGGTAAAACCACGCTATTGAAAGCCATCGCGGGTTTGCAAGGTATTAGCCAGGGCAGTATAAAAATTAACGGTCAAGTGCTCAGTGGTGAAGGTGTGTTTATTGCCAGTGAACAGCGCGGTGTTGGAATGATTTTTCAAGATTATGCGCTGTTTCCGCATTTAACGGTGGGCGATAATATTTTGTTCGGTGTAAAAGGCTTAAATAAGCTTGAGCGCCAAACAAGATTAGAAGACATGCTTGAATTGGTTAAGTTAACCGGGCTCGGTGGGCGATATCCTCATGAGCTTTCTGGTGGGCAGCAACAACGAGTATCTATTGCTCGAGCACTGGCATATGAGCCAGAACTGATGTTACTTGATGAGCCTTTTTCTAACATTGATGCACAAGTTAGGCATGAGATGATGCTAGAAATTCGCGCGATATTAAAACAACGTAATGTCAGTGCGGTGTTTGTCACTCACAGTAAAGATGAGGCATTTGTGTTTGCCGATAAACTTGCGTTGTTTGAGCAAGGGCATATCGTTCAACATGGCGCCGCAGAAACCTTGTATGCTAATCCTCATAGCCGTTATGTTGCAGACTTCCTTGGCACCACTAACTATTTGCCAGTGACAGTCTCAAGTGATCTGCTGCTTGAAAGCCCTCTGGGAGTGTTAACCAGTGCTAGCCTATTACCACACGTAGCGGGAACCCATGGTCAATTATTGTTAAGGCCGCAACAAATGGCGTTGCAAGCCGATACACAGGGGCAAGCCAAGATTATCGATAGACGATTTTTAGGCACTGTGTGTCATTATAAAGTTAACCAAAACGGTGTTGATTTAGAGGTGAGCAGCCCTGTCATGAATTTTGAACCAGGACAACGCGTGCAGTTGACTGTCGTTGGCCACCCTTTTGTAGTTTTTAATGACGCAAACTTACCTACCTAATTACCCTAAGAGACGTAAATGTGAGTGTTCTTCAAGTAATTTACCCATATTTAGGCTAAAGTGGTTTGGCTTAATGGTGTTAAATCTAATATCATCAATTTGTTAAGTGATAAACATTTAGGCCGACAAACAGTATTAAGGTGGATGAGTTTATATGGGTAACCAAGTTATGCCTCGTGAACAGTTAGGAATATGCGCAGAAGGAAATTTACACAGTGTGTATTTGATGTTTAATGCCATTGATGGTGTTGAAGAGCAGTTACGCCCATCAATTGCTAATGTGGCGCAATACATATACGAACTCACGGACCAATATGCCGACAGTGCTTTTAATGGCTTTGTGGGGATTGGCGCTAACTTTTGGGATACTTTTTATCCTCAAGCTCGGCCTGCATTATTAAAGCCTTTTCCGGCGATGAACGAAGGTAACCGTGACGCTCCTGCAATGGAGTATGATATTTTTGTGCATATCCGCTGTGATCGCTACGATATTTTGCATTTAGTGGCCAATGAGATTAACCAAATGTTTGAAGACTTGGTTGAACTGGTTGATGAAGAACGTGGTTTCCGCTTTATGGACAGTCGCGATTTAACGGGCTTTGTCGATGGCACAGAAAACCCGAAAGGGCGTCATCGTCAGCAAGTTGCATTAGTGGGTAATGAAGATCCTGAGTTTACATCTGGCAGTTATGTACACGTGCAAAAATACAAGCATAACCTCAGTAAGTGGCACAGGTTACCACTTAAAAAACAAGAAGATATATATGGTCGCACTAAGGTTGACGATATTGAATATGAGTCTGAAGATAAGCCGTTAACCAGCCACACGAAACGGGTTAATTTAAAAGATGATCAAGGTAAATCACTTGAAATTTTACGTCAGAGCATGCCTTATGGCTCAGTAAAAGAGCAGGGGTTAGTGTTTATTTCTGTATGCAGTACACCTGAACATTTCGAGAAAATGTTACGCAGCATGGTACATGGCGATGCCCATGGTAATCACGACCATTTGATGTTATTTACCAAAGCTTTAACCGGATCTTCTTTCTTTGTTCCTTCTCTGGATTTTTTAACCCAGTTTGACGACGCGTAATCGATGCTATTTCGCTTTGCGTTTTCTTAGGCAATAAAAAAGCAATGCCATGGCATTGCTTTTTTACATCTTAACACTGTTGGTTAAGCGTAACGCTAGAATTTAAATTCACTTTAACCGGTTTATTATTCGCTATAGTTAAACAGTGATTTAACGGTTTCTAGGGTATCATCAATTGTTTTGATACTCGCAGGGCAGATAAAAATAGTGTCATCTCCTGCAATGGTTCCTAAAATACCTTCCGGCTTACCTATCGAGTCGAGTAAGCGCGCAATAAGTTGTGCAGCACCTGGGCTGGTTCTGACCACAATCATGGCTTGATTATGGTCAACATCTAGCACGAGATTTTTTAATGGGCTGCCAGCGGTTGGTACACCTAACTCCGCGGGTAAGCAATACACCATCTCTTGCTTAGCATTACGTGTGCGTACCGCGCCAAATTTGCTGAGCATGCGTGATACTTTTGATTGGTTAATATTGCCGAATCCTTCAGCTTGAAGCGCAATAACAATCTCACTTTGGCTTCCAAAACGCTCTTCTTTCAGAATCGCCTTAAAAGTTTTAACGAGCTCATCCTGATTTCTTGTTGCTGGCATAGTGATATTTCATCTTATAGTTGTTATTCAAAAAACTTGCACATTTTGAATAGATCCACTGATTAAGTCAAGAAAGAATCATATTTTTTGAATAAAAATTCAAATAAAAAGTGGAACTTTATACTGACACCTTGCAGTTAATATGAACAATTATCACCGCGATATAGCAGTTATGGGGCTTTAGTTTGCTCGCCTAAGTCATTTAAGCGGCTAAGCACTAATAACGTATCACCATTTTTAGCCAGTAAATTGAGCTTCCCATTTGAAAAACCTGCATGCTGTACTAATGATATTGCTTGCATTAAGTCGGCTTCTTGCGCCATTAATGAATCGATACATGCTTTCATAGTGGCGCCAACAGTGGTGAGCTGTAATTGGTTACCTTGTTGAGTATATTGGCCAAAAAATTGATTACAGCTATTGTTACCCGTGAGTTGTCCGTCTTGAGCAAACACGATATTGGCTGGGCTGTGGTAAATAGCAGGCGTATCGAGAACGGTTTCGACATGCCAGGTGCCAATGAGTTGATCGCTTGAGAGCTGTAATGGCTGGTTTTGACAAGCGCTGAGGCCAATGAATAAAACGGCGGCAGTAAGAATAGGCTTTATCATATTGTTAATGTTCCTAAAATAACAAAAGCCATTATTCTACTATTTGTTCAGCGCATTTAGGGGGATAATGACTCAATTATTGGTTTAATTAACACAATTTAACCTGTTCACGAGTACACCATATGATCAAACTACTCAAAATTTTACACTTTGTTGGCATCGCCATGTTGCTGGTGGGTGTGTATTTATACCTGCAAACAGAGCTTGGCCAGCAAGTGAGTGGCATGTTAGTGATTGCCTTGCTCATTGGGATTGGCACGTTAATTATGTCGCCGTTACCTGTTGCACTGGTTATCGAGTGGGCACGAAAACAACCTTCTTCTTTCAATTCAAAGGAATAATCATTGTCATTCATCGTCCGTAAAGCGGTATTAACCGACGCCAAAGCCATTGCGCACTTAGAGCGTGCCCATGTTGATGACGAACTTACTACTCATAATGGCATTTTACATGCTCATTCGTTAACCATTAGCGAAGTTAAACAATTAATTATTCAGCATTGGATAGTGGTTGCCGAGCAACAAGGCGACATTATCGGTTATGTTATTGCCGCGAAATGGGCTTTTGTTTCTTCTCAGCCCTTGTATCGTAATATTATTCAGCGGATTAAATTTGCTGATTTTGAGGGGCGTCCTTTATCGACCACCAATACCTGCCAATATGGGCCAGTGTGGATTAATCAATCATACCGAGGTAACGGTATATTTGAGGCAATGGTTAATGAACTTAAATCGCTTTTAAAAGACCGATATCCGTTTATGGTGACCTATATTGCCGCCGATAATGCCCGTTCACTCGCTGCGCACCAAAATAAAGCGGCTATGCAGATATTAGAAAGTTTTAGTTTTGAGCAACGTGATTATCAATTGCTGGTCACTGAAACACAACCGTAAGCGGATGTGCCACAAAGTGGCCGTGGGTGATGCAGCGGCTGCTTATACCAATTCCATTAATTATCTGGTCATTCAGCGGGAGTTCTGTGTCTTCTAGGCAAGTAATAGAATTGTAGGCATAGTTGTTCTACGTCAAAATGCTATTAAGCAGAATAGAAGGCACAGAAACCCGCCTTGTAGGAGGCACTCAGACTGTCCATTTCTTTGTTGCATTGCCTTAGAAGGGAATAACCATTATTTCAACAATGCGCCTCAAACTGAACAATCTGAGTGACTCTGATTGTTCACATAATTAATAGAATTGGTATTAAATCAATGCTGCACTGGGGGACTGATGACAACTCGTTTTAACACACTTTTTGAACCGTATTTGGCGCTGACGCTGTCGGCCTTTGATAATATGAAGCTGGTTGTTGCTGTGTTGTCTGAGATTAATGAACCCTATCAATGCGTTGAAGCTAAGATGTCAATATCGCCTGTCAATACTTCAATGGAGGCAGGGTATTTTGTACGTTGGGATGATGTATGGCTATTTTGCGGGTTAACGAACTCCTATTGTGCTTCTATTGTGTTGTTTACTGAGATTGAACGAATTGATATGACATCATTAACGAGTCTCAAGATCCCTGTAATGACGATGCAACAAGTTGGGTTTATGTGTGTTGAAAGTGCCCATTTTGATCACTGCTAACGTCTGCTATATGCCCATCATGTTGACCGTTTCACGATAGCTGCATAATAATAAGTGGCCTGCTTTCACTGTGATAACGCTGATAAAGTTGCATTATCTCTGCAGGAACTTGAGCTATATGAGCGGGTTGTAGCCATTGAAATTGTTGTTGCTGATATAACGCCTGCAAGCTGATATCGGTGAAAAGGAAGCACTTTTGCGCGACTAATGTGGGCGCAATAAATTGAAGTAGTTGAGTCGCTAGCTTTTTACCCCGCAGGTGTGGCGCCACTAATAAGCCGCTGATCAGCTGATATTGACCAACATGTTTAATTCTTACAGCAGCAATGATTTCGCGAGACTCCAAACCTTCACGACCAGAGGTGATCGTTGAATTTGCCTCATTGTGTGGCACCGCTTGCGGATTAGCAGTATCGAATGCTTTGGCATCATCTTGATAAATAACAGCAACAGACTCTTTGCTCGACACTCTGGCATAAGCCATGTGTTGGCGATAAAACAACTTAATTGCTGACCACTGCTTTTTTTGCTGCAACGAGGCAGTGGAATGCTCATATTGAGTGGGTAAGTTAGTATCTACCCAGCGGATGTTTATCATAATGTTTATTTTTCTAATATTAACAAAAAACCGCCCTGCGGCGGTTTTTGTATGGGCTAGACTGCTCGGTTAATTATAAACCGGCGTCAGCACGTAATGCTTCAGCTTTGTCTGTCGCTTCCCATGGGAAAATATCGCGACCAAAGTGACCATAAGCTGCAGTTTGTTGATAGATTGGGCGCGCCAAATCTAACATTGCCGTTAAGCCATATGGACGTAGTTCGAAGTGTTGACGCACTAACTTAATCAATACTTCTTCAGACACTTTACCAGTACCGAATGTTTCGATACTGATTGAAGTAGGTTCTGCAACACCAATTGCATAAGACACTTGCAGCTCACAGCGATCAGCAAGACCGGCAGCAACAATGTTTTTAGCAACATAACGTGCTGCATAAGCTGCGCTACGGTCTACTTTTGATGGGTCTTTACCAGAGAAAGCACCACCACCGTGACGTGCCATACCGCCGTAGGTGTCAACAATGATCTTACGACCGGTTAAACCACAATCGCCAACAGGACCACCAATGACAAAACGACCGGTAGGGTTAATAAAGTATTTAGTGTCTTTATTTAACCACTGTGCAGGTAATACTGGCTTGATGATAGTTTCCATTACGGCTTCAATCAAATCAGCTTGAGTCACATCTTCACGGTGTTGGGTTGATAGTACGATTGCGTCAATACCAATGATTTTGCCTTCATCGTAGGCAAAAGTGACCTGGCTTTTTGCATCTGGGCGTAACCAAGGTAATGTGCCATCTTTACGCACTTCAGACTGACGCTTCACTAATTTGTGAGCATAAGTAATTGGTGCAGGCATTAATACGTCGGTTTCATTGCTGGCATAACCAAACATTAAGCCCTGGTCGCCTGCGCCTTGCTCAGCAGGGTCGGCACGGTCAACACCTTGGTTGATGTCTGGAGACTGTTTGCCAATCGCGTTTAATACGGCGCACGAATCAGCATCAAAACCCATATCTGAATGAGTGTAGCCAATTTCACGTACCGTTTTACGGGTAATTTCTTCAATATCGACCCAAGCAGAAGTAGTGACTTCACCGCCAACTAGTACCATGCCTGTTTTAACATATGTTTCGCACGCAACACGAGCTTTTGGATCTTGCTCAAGGATTGCGTCTAATACCGCATCAGAAATCTGATCGGCGATTTTATCTGGATGACCTTCTGAGACCGACTCAGAGGTAAACAAGTGCTTTGCCATAATAGGAAAATCTCGTTGGTTGCATTTGAATATACGTCTAGACGTCTATTTTAGTCGAAATCGAAATCGATAACACCCCCCAATACGAATTTAACTTCATAATTGTGCATTAGTTCAGATGTTTTTTTTATGTGCAGCATGCTTGTTTGTCGTGGTGACTAATTAATTTATTGACTCAAAACAAGTTATTGTCTTTATGTTGTGGCATTTGGTAGTTCACATTAGTGTTAATTGAACAATATTTTTAGCGTTTGGCATCATTGTGCAGTGAGATATAGGCTGATATTGAACAGCCGTGTCTATTTTGGCTATGGAGTGTCAATAATTCATTACTGTGGATGTGTAGCCTGGGACGCACAGTCTTTATTGAGAAAAATATCCATTTACAGCGTTGTATCGCATGAGTGGGAAGGGGAAGATGACGTAAATAACCCGAACTCGAGCTAATAACAGGTTTTCAAACAGCCCTTTGTCTCTTTCACTGTGTTGAATGAACTTACAGTAGGCTAGCGATTGACGCGTTCATTCGCTTTGTTAGCAAAACAAATGATAAGTTTGAAATAGTTGAACACTATTATTTTGATATTTAGGCATTTTGCTTCCATCTCTAATCCCGAGTTCTGGTTAAATAACGCTAAAATGGAATGGCTAGCGACTAAAGTGGTTGATTGAAAAGCAATCGGAAAAATTTTAATTTGCGTCCCACCGCCTAGTAGGGGAAAATGCTAATCCACAATTGCCGTTAGATCTCACAAACAAGCAGGAGAGAGCATGTCTTCTCGTAAAGTACTCGCTAATGCCATTCGCGCCCTAAGTATGGATGCGGTTCAAAAAGCTAACTCTGGTCACCCAGGCGCCCCAATGGGGATGGCTGATATCGCTGAAGTGCTATGGAACGATTTTCTAAAGCATAACCCGACTAACCCAAATTGGGCTGATCGCGATCGTTTCATTTTATCAAACGGTCACGGTTCAATGCTTATTTACTCTTTACTGCATTTATCGGGTTATGAATTACCTATTGAAGAGCTAAAGCAATTCCGTCAGCTACATTCTAAAACGCCAGGTCACCCAGAGTATGGTTATACGCCTGGTGTTGAAACGACTACCGGTCCTTTAGGTGCGGGTATCAGTAACGCTGTGGGTATGGCGATTGCTGAAAAAACCCTAGCTGCCCAGTTTAACCGTCCAGGCTTTGATATTGTTGACCACTACACTTATTGTTTCTTAGGTGACGGTTGTTTAATGGAAGGTATTTCTCACGAAGCCAGTTCATTAGCCGGTACATTAGGCCTAGGTAAGTTAGTGGCATTTTGGGATGACAACGGTATTTCTATCGATGGTCATGTTGAAGGTTGGTTCACTGACGACACACCAAAGCGTTTTGAATCATACGGCTGGCATGTGATTGCGGGTGTTGACGGTCATAACCCTGATGCTATCCGTGCTGCAATTGAAGAAGCTAAATCAGTAACTGATAAGCCATCTATGATTTGCTGCAAAACCATTATTGGTTTTGGTTCGCCAAATAAATCTGGCAGCCATGACTGTCACGGCGCGCCACTAGGTGATGCAGAAATTGCTGCAGCACGTGAATTCTTAAATTGGCCACATGCGCCGTTTGATATTCCATCTGATGTATATGCGGGTTGGGATGCTAAACAAAAAGGTGTGGCTAACGAAGCATTATGGAATGATAAGTTTGCTGCGTACCAGGCTGCGTTCCCAGAATTAGCTGCTGAATACGAACGCCGTGTATTAAATGGTGATTTACCCGCTGATTTTGAAGCCAAAGCACAAGCTTATATCCAAGAATGCCAAGATAAAGCGGAAGGCATTGCCAGCCGTAAAGCATCACAAAATGCCATTGGTTTCTTTGGTGCAATGTTACCAGAGTTATTAGGCGGCAGCGCCGACTTAGCGGGTTCAAACTTAACGCTTTGGTCTGGTTCAAAAGGCATTCAAGACGACCCAGCCGGTAACTACATTTATTACGGTGTACGTGAATTCGGTATGAGCGGTATTATGAACGGCGCATCATTACATGGTGGTTTTATCAACTACGGCGCAACGTTCATGATGTTTATGGAATATGCACGTAACGCAGTCCGTATGTCTGCATTAATGGGCATTCAAAACATTTTCGTTTATACCCATGACTCTATCGGTCAAGGTGAAGATGGTCCTACTCACCAACCGGTTGAGCAATTAGCTAACTTACGTTTAACACCTAATATGGCTGTATGGCGTCCATGTGATGCGGCTGAAACCGCAGTATCTTGGAAAGCCGCTATTGAGCGTCGTGATGCACCTACATCATTAATCTTTAGCCGTCAGGGTCTTAAAGCCCAAGCGCGTACCGCTGAGCAATTAGCTAACGTGGCGAAAGGGGGTTATGTACTGTCTGATTGTCAAGGCACTGCGGATGTGATTTTGATTGCGACCGGCAGTGAAGTGCAATTAGCTATGGATTCTGCGGCAGAGTTAACTAAGCTTGGTCAAAAAGTGCGTGTGGTTTCTATGCCATCAACCACTGAATTTGACAAGCAAGATGCAGCATATAAAGAATCAGTACTACCAAAAGCTGTCACCAAGCGTGTGGCAATTGAAGCAGCACATGCTGATTTTTGGTACAAGTACATTGGTTTTGACGGCGGCGTAGTGGGCATGACCACCTTTGGTGAATCAGCGCCAGGCGGTGACTTACTTAAGCATTTCGGCTTCACTGTTGATAATGTCGTAAAAACTGTCCAGTCTTTAGGATAATAGCGTGCCATTAAACACTTATCTATTAAGTGTTTAATCTGTATAATGACGACCTGCAATGCAATTGTAGGTCGTTTTTTTATGTCTGCAATTTCACGTAATTTGATAAAATAAATCAACCGCTTAATGGTCTGTTACTTATGCGTAACCTCATTAGTGTATTGATTCATTACTCTGGACCCTAAATGATTCGAGTTGCAATTAATGGTTATGGCCGGATTGGCCGCTCAATTCTTCGTGCATTGTACGAGTCTGGAAAACGTCAGCAAATTCAGATAGTGGCCATTAATGAGCTCGCCAAACCTGAAGCTATTTGTCATCTCACTCAATATGACACCACTCATGGTCGTTTTCAGCATGCCGTTAAACTCAATGGCGATAAGTTACTGATTGGCGACGACAGCATACAGTTACTCAATCAAGCGGATGCCAGTTTGTTGCCCTGGAGCGATCTTGATATTGATATAGTGTATGAAGCGACGGGCAGTTTAATCGACCGCCAGGCCTGTGAAGCACATATTCATGCCGGCGCTAAACAAGTATTGATTAGCCATCCATCGTCTGCCGATGTTGATGGCACTATTGTTTATGGGGTTAATCATGATTTATTGCGCCCTGAACACACCATTATCTCTAATGCATCATGTACAACAAACTGTATTGTGCCGGTTATCGATGTGTTAGACAGGCATTTTGAAGTCAAAAGTGGCGCTATTACTACTATTCATTCGGCCATGAATGATCAACAGGTGATTGATGCCTACCATGATGACTTGCGCCGAACTCGCGCTGCTGGCCAATCTATTATTCCTGTTGATACTAAATTAGCCCGTGGTATTGAACGTATTTTGCCGCACATGAAAGATAAGTTTGAAGCCATCTCAGTGCGGGTGCCGACCATTAATGTGACCGCAATCGATTTATCTGTCACATTGAAGAAAAAAGTCAATATTGAACAAATCAACAATGTGCTACAACGTGCGTCAAACGGCAGTTTTAATGGCATTTTAGGCTATACTGACGAGCCGTTGGTGTCGTGCGACTTTAACCACGATCCGCGCTCAAGTATTGTTGATGGTACCCAAACACGTGTTAGTGCCGGGCATTTAGTCAAATTGCTGCTATGGTGCGATAACGAATGGGGCTTCGCTAACCGCATGCTCGATACGAGTTTAGCGATGATCCAGGCCAAGCAAGTAGACCAATAAGGTCACATATTTTAGTAATGGGCACTAAGCCGGTTACTTGAGTGATGATCATTAAGTTTTGTACAACCTAGTGTTCATCTAACTCAATACAAGTTTTGTTTTTAACTTAAAAAGGAAATGCTAATTATGGCAATTATTAATATGACAGATTTAGATCTACAAAATAAGCGCGTGCTTATTCGTGAAGATTTAAATGTACCTGTCAGTGATGGCGTGGTGACCAGTGATGCGCGTTTACGTGCATCACTACCAACCATTCAACTAGCACTGAAAAAAGGCGCCGCCGTCATGGTGATGTCGCATTTAGGTCGCCCAACTGAAGGCGAGTTTAATGCAGAATATTCAATGCAGCCGGTAGTCGATTACTTAGCTAAAGCGCTAGATTGCCCGGTACGCTTAGTCAGTGATTATCTTGATGGCGTTGATGTGAATGTTGGCGAAGTTGTTGTTTTTGAAAACGTTCGTTTTAACGTAGGCGAAGGCAAAAACGATGAAGCTCTGTCTAAAAAAATGGCGGCTTTATGTGATGTTTATGTCATGGACGCCTTTGGTACCGCTCACCGTGCTCAAGCATCGACCCATGGTGTAGGTGTTTATGCCCCGGTGGCGTGTGCCGGTCCGTTATTAGCACAAGAATTAGATGCATTAGGCAAAGCTCTGGATAACCCCGCCCGCCCAATGGTAGCTATTGTTGGTGGCTCAAAAGTTTCAACTAAGTTAACGGTACTTGAAAGCCTGTCGACTAAAGTAGACCAGCTTGTTGTAGGTGGCGGTATTGCCAATACCTTTATTGCCGCTGCTGGTTATAAAGTCGGTAAGTCACTATATGAGGCAGACTTAGTTGAAGAAGCTAAGCGTCTTGTGGCAAATGCGAGAAGCCGTGGTGGCGATATTCCGGTACCAACAGATGTGGTTGTGGCCAGTGAGTTCAGCCCTACGGCCGCAGCAACGCTTAAATCAGTTGCAGATGTTACTGACGGCGATATGATTTTTGATATCGGTCCTGATAGTGCAGAAGCACTGGCAAAAATAATTGAACAAGCCGGTACGATAGTCTGGAATGGCCCAGTGGGCGTATTCGAGTTTGATCAATTTGGTGAAGGCACTAAACGCATTGCGCAAGCAATTGCCGAGTCAAAAGCATTTTCTATTGCAGGCGGTGGCGATACGCTAGCGGCAGTCGATAAATATAATATTGCTGACAAAGTGTCTTACATCTCCACTGGTGGTGGTGCTTTCCTTGAGTTTTTAGAAGGCAAAGAATTACCTGCAGTGGCTATGCTTGAAAAACGTGGCGCTTAGTCCACGAATAACTTATATTATAAATAAGATAATTATAAAAACACCCTGTTACGACCTAAAGGAATGAGGGCGTAATAGGGTTAAAAATCCGTCCAAACGATAGCGACCTAGGTGAGCAATCACCCTATTAATGGAGAACAAAATGGCTCTTATCTCTCTACGACAACTGCTTGATCATGCTGCTGAGCATGGTTATGGCGTCCCTGCATTTAACGTAAACAACCTTGAACAAATGCGTGCAATTATGCAAGCGGCTGAAGCAACAGATAGCCCTGTGATTGTGCAAGCATCTGCTGGTGCGCGTAAATATGCTCGCCCACAGTTTCTAAAATATCTTATGGCTGCTGCTCTTGAGCAATATCCAGACATTCCGGTTTGTATCCATCAAGACCACGGCACCGACCCTGATATTTGTCAGCGTTCAATTCAGTTAGGTATGTCATCTGTAATGATGGACGGCTCGTTAATGGCTGATGGTAAAACACCTGCATCTTATGAATACAACGTAGACGTTACTCGTCGTACAGTTGCCTTTGCACATGCGTGTGGTGTGTCTGTTGAAGGTGAAATTGGTTGTTTAGGCAGTTTAGAAACTGGCCAGGCAGGCGAAGAAGATGGCGTGGGCGCATCAGGTATTTTAAGCATGGATCAAATGCTTACAACACCAGAAGAAGCGGCACGTTTTGTTGCTGACACTCATGTAGATGCGTTAGCCATTGCAATTGGTACTAGCCATGGTGCTTATAAGTTTAGCCGTAAGCCTACCGGTGATGTGCTACGTATTGACCGTATTAAAGAAATTCATGCGCGTATCCCAAACACTCATTTGGTTATGCACGGTTCTTCATCTGTACCGCAAGAGTGGCTGCAAATCATTAACCAATACGGTGGTGAGATCCCAGAAACTTACGGTGTACCATTAGAAGAAATCGTCGAAGGCATTAAGCACGGTGTGCGTAAAGTGAACATCGATACCGATTTACGTTTAGCCTCAACAGGTGCTATCCGTAAGTTCTTAGCTGAACATCCTGCTGAATTTGATCCACGTAAATTCTTAAAAGCATCAATGGAAGCAATGGCAGACATTTGTACTACCCGTTACGAAGCGTTTGGTTGTGCAGGTATGGCGTCTAAAATTAAGCCTAAGTCTTTACAAGCTATGTATAAAGCGTATCAATCTGGTGAACTTGATCCAAAAATCATGTAAACCAAGTTAGCCGATATTGTTATTAAATGGCCCACTGAATCCAGCGGGCCATTTTTTTGTAAATAAATTACGAAAAATGTTGTTTTTTTAAACGTCATCACGCATGATTTGCGCCCTTAAAATGTCATGCTTTATTGATATAACCCTATCTAGATCGCAATTTCAATTTCACAGTAGAACACGTAATGCATTCCAATTCAGATAAGCCTTTATCATTATTTTCATTAACTTGGCCACTATTTGTGGATTTTGCGCTGCATTTTTTAACCGCAGCCATTAACACGTTTATGATTAGCCATGTGTCATATCAAGGTGTTGCCGCTTTATCGGTCGGTAATATGGTGTTTGAGCTGGCGATTACGTTATTTAGTTTCGTCAGTATTGGTGCGAGTGTGGTGATTACCCAATATTTAGGTTCACAAAATAAGGCCGCGGCCAGCGCGGTGGTGTACTCATCTATTGGGTTTAACTTTTTAGTGGGATTGGTTGCTGCCGTGGGTATTTTAACCGGCTCCACAATGATGTTGAATTTAATGAATCTGCCCGCAGAATTAATGGCCGATGGAGAATTGTACCTACAAATTGTTGGCTTGTGTCTTATTCCCGAAGCTATGGCAATGTGTTTAGCCGCAGGCATGCGTGCCCATGGATTTACTCAGCAAGCCATGTGGGTTACGTTGTCGATGAACGTGATTACTTTTGTGGGTAATTTATTGCTGCTTTACGGCTGGTTTGGCATACCGCAAATGGGCGTCGCTGGCGTTGCTATTAGTACGGTTGCAGGTCGACTCGTCGGCATGACTATTATGGCGGTGCTGTTTGTGCGCTACACCGGCATTAAATTACATATTCCAAGCATATTGCGCCCAGAAACAAAGATGCTCAAAAAAGTGTTCCATATTGGCTTACCCGCGGCGGGTGAAAACGTGTCATGGATGCTGCAATTTATGGTAGTCACATCATTTGTGGGGTTAATGGGCGATAAAGCGCTGGCAGCACAGTCGTTATATTTTCAAATTTGTATGTTCATTTTACTGTTTGGATTATCGATTGGTATCGGTAACGAAATTATTATCGGTCATATGGTGGGCGCTAAAAAGCTTAAAGCAGCGGAGCATCAAATGTATCGTGCATTAAAGCTGGGCTTAATAGTGACCACGATTGTGGCATTATTTGTAGCGATATGGGGCCCTAATCTTGTGGGCTTATTTACCGATGAAACCGACATCGCTTTACTCGTTGGCCAACTATTTATACTCACATTGGTGATGGAGCCAGGGCGAACATTCAATCTGATTGTGATTAATGCACTGCGTGCAAGTGGCGATGCTAAGTTCCCGTTCTTTATGGGCTTGTTTTCGATGTGGTGTATCGCAGTGCCCGGCGCATATGTGCTCGGCATTCATTATGAATTTGGTTTGTTAGGCATTTGGGCTGCTTTAGCGTTAGATGAATGGGTGAGAGGGTTGGCAATGTTATGGCGTTGGCGTAGCGGACGTTGGCAAACAAAAAGCTTAATCGCCTAAATATGTTTACCTCGCTTTAAATATTATTGAGTTAAGCTGATCGTTTCGTGCTCATGTTTCGTATTTTTATTAGGCTCATATCTTGGGTTCATGTAAGCAAGTTAATGTTGATTTTGGTCACAATTTTTTCAATCCAGTGGTGAAAGTGTTAATATGCGAACAAATTTGGACAAGATAGCCATCCAAACGTTTTTGTAAATCGTAATTAAAGGACGAAATGACATGAAGAAACTGCTACTCACTGCAGCAATTACACTGGCCATGCCATTTGCAGCACATGCTGGAAGTGAATTTGTTGAAGGCGATGCGACTCTTGCAGGCGAAGCTGAATTGGGCGCTACGTTAACCACTGGTAACACCGATACCTCTTCTTTTAAAGCGCGTTTAGCCTTAAAGCAAGAGTTAGGCAATTGGGAAAACCAATATGTTGCCGAAGGTTTATACAAGGAAGACACTGATGAAGTTACGGCTAAGCGCTACTTCTTTGGTGTACAGGGCGATTATCAAATTGACGATTTGAGCTACTTGTTTGCCAACACTAACTACGAAGTCGACCCTTTCACTGGTTACGACTTTACCTCTACAACCTCAGCCGGTTACGGTTATCGTTTTATTGACACCGATAGAATGTCATTAAAAGCAGAGGCGGGTCCTGGTTATATTTATCAGCAGCTTGATGATGAGCTCGCAGTTTCAGAAGGTTATGATAGTGATGACAGCGTGGTTGTTCACGCCGTGGTTGACTTTCAAACTAAGCTGGGTGAATCGTCTAAGTTTCAACAGAAATTTGTTGCTGACTGGGGTGAAAAATTAGATGCTCGCTCTGAAACATCACTCACGGCAAATATCGTGGGTGCATTAGCGATGAAATTTGCAGTGATTGTGCGTTACAACAGTGACCCACTTGATGGCAAAGAAAGCACAGATACTGAAACCAACATGACATTGCTTTACGCATTTTAATTCAATGTGTTAACGCTTAAAAAGCTGGCTTAGCCAGCTTTTTTTATGGCTTTTTTTGAGCAAAAAACTCAGCGTATTAGCGTTCGCTATATTTGTAATCATGCAATGATATCTGGCTCAAAAAATAACCATATTCGAGTCTAGGTTCACGGAACCGTCATTTTATCTGATGATTTAAGCCCTTTTTTCCATAAGGTTATTGCTTTAGGAGTATACTTTTTTTATCAGTAGCGACGCTGAGAAAGGACGATGCAAATAGGATGTTGTTGGTTTGATAGTGAGCGACGTTTGTTGGTTGATCAAGCAAAATCGACTCAGTGGCATTTAAACGATAATGAATATTGGGTATTAGCTCAATTAGTTCAGCATCGTGGTCAAGTCGTTCCTTTGGATATGCTAGAAGCTGTGGTGATTTCAGGTGAAATTGCCCACCAACTCAGCCATGCTGAACTTGTTAGCATTATCTACCACATCATTGATTATCTGTGTTCTAGCCACAGTAACCTCATCGAATATATCCCAGAGCAAGGGGTGATCTTATACCCCATGACGCAAGTCAAGCATCCTAAAATTCTTGATTTACCCACTCGATTGTTATCGTTGGGACAATATGGCGTGATTATTGGTGCGCTGTTAGTGTTACTGTTTTTTCTCTGGTCGCATATTACCCCACCCATGTTTGCCAAAGCTGATGTACTGCGACAGGTGATTACGCCACAGGGTAAAGTGATTCAATTGTCGGTCTTTGACGAGCAATCTTTGCAAGATGCTATTTTGCATGCCAATTGTTTATCTACGCAACTACGCTTATGCCACGATGTGCATTGGGATGCCATTAGTGCAGCCATGTCTACTGACCGTCATTATGTGAGCTTGTTGCTAACACAATCTAATAAAGCGGTTTGGCGCTTCAAAAACGTAAAAGTTAGGGTTGAAGATATGCATTCGCCGTTTATTACACAGCAGTGGCTACATAAGGTAGATATTTGTGGTTAAACGAACATTGTGGGCGCGTCGCTGGCGTAGAAGAAGTCGCCGTTTGGTGCAATCAACGCGAGGTAAGTTGGCGCTTGTTTTCAGCGTTATGTTACTCATCTTTGGTGGCGCTAGTGCCCTTGAACGCTGGGTTACGCCGCATCATCTTTGGCGTTTTACTTGTCATGCTCAGGGGTATTTATCTCATGCACAATCTCACGCTGCGCCTTCTGATGTCATGCTGCTTCTTGAGATTGATCATCAACAAGCCTCTTTGCATTATCAACTTGACTCAAATGCTGCGTTGCTTGAATTTGCGATATTTCAAGGTGAAGTGGCCCATGTAGACTTAGGTTCGCTGAGTTATCAGTTAGCGTTGGTAACAAAAGCGCTTCAATGGCAAGAAAATTCGAGCTTGCATCCCTATCTCATTAATGAGCTTTCTTTAAATGAGATAGGCTTACAACTGTTGGCAAGGTTACCGATTCAGGTGCAAATACTCAATGTCGATAGTGACCACTCCCGCGCCACATTAAAATTTATTCCGAGCAACAATTTATGGTCTTGTCAGGTTGTGTCTGCAGATCTGCATCACTAACATTGAATAAATTGCCTTTTAGGTTACTATCCATAACATAGGGAATAATTCAAACGGTAAGTAATCAAAAGCTGTGGCAAAAGTTAAAGTAAAACAAGAAGAAGCATTATCAATCAAATTTAGTCATCAAATGGCACCAGGGGATCAGCGTACCTTTGATTTGTACTTCTATTTGCCGACTGAAATGGGAATTGGCTCGCACACTCTAGACGAGGAGGAATACTATCACAGTGGTATTCTTGGGCGTCGCTCCTATTACTCTAAGGGCTTGCACCTACCGCTGGTTCAATCGCGTTTTATCAGTTTAAATAAGCGCACCTTAGAGGAATTTCGTTTATACCTTAATTTATTTGCTTATCAATTTGCGGTCGCCATTGAAACCGACGGCAAAGAGCTGCGGCAAAAAAGTGATGCCAGTGAATTTTATATGGCACTCGATGAGCTGTGTGATGTGGTTATTCAGCTTCTTAAAAAGTTTCGTCGAAATGAGCCTAGCGATCCAAAGTGGAAATCGTATTTTGAACATGCCGATAACTATCTTTCATGGTTTTGTGAACAACAATTACTGAAAACGTTAGCCTATTCACCGCGCAGCTCAGATTTTAGCGAAGTAAAAGAGAAAGTACTGAGTTTATGTCGTAGTGAAAATCACTACCGTGAAATGGTGTGTAAATACAATTCGATGCAAACCCAGCAAGATGCCAATCGGATTTCAAACAAAATGCTGTTGCTGCGCCGCTTGATCCAACAAGGCGTGGTATTAAAAGAAGAGTTAAAGCCACTTGGCGTTGGGCTTAAGAAGTTTGTTACAGGCCTTGCAACTGGGTTAGTGATGTTGGTGGTTTCGGCGTTAATTATTAAAGCTCAGGGTTTTTTTAATGGTTTAACCTTAACATTATTACTGACGCTTGCGGTTATTTATGGTTTCAGGGAAATCTTTAAAGAAGACTTTCGTAATGCGATGTGGCGCTTTATACAACGAGGGCGCCCGCGTTGGAGCCGTATTTTACGTGATACCACCACCCAGGCGATTGTCGCTAAGCAGTTAGTCTGGCTTGAATTTATGCGTTCGCAAGATATTCCTGACACAGTGTCTGAAATTATGAAGCAGCGCCATAGCCAAAACAAAGTCGACTCTACTGTGTTGCATTATCGTATTGCCACTAAAGTGGCCAATAAACCGTTTGAGGCGGGGTATTCGCAAATCCAAGAACAGGTTAACTTTAGCCTGGTGCCATTTGCGCGTCATTTAGAACGTGGTAAAGCCAAAATTTATAAAGAGTCAGATGGCAATATCAGTAATGAATCCGTTGAGCGTCGTTACCAGGTTAACCTGGTTGCGGTGTTACGCGATGGCAAGCAACAGCCTGAATATGCGCGTTTTAAAGTCACGATGAATCGTTCAAGTATTGTCGAAATTACCGAAAGCAAACTGCCTGATAATATTCAACCCTTCACACTGGAGTCAGAAAGCAGCTTAAATGAAGACACCCAGGTTGTAGACCATCATCAAGTAGAGCCTTAACTGGCCCAGATCTATGTACAGCTCTAGTCTGGGCCAGCTATTCGCTAATTGAGATAGTCAATATGAGCTGGGCGGGTAAATGCCATGCAAATATTTTGGTCAACTGACTGCTTAGCGCGTTTGAGTGCAATTTCAGCATTGGCTAGATATTGCTCTAGCGTTTGTGGTGACACGTAACCTGCAATACCCATGTTGATGCCTTCAGATAGGTTATTTTCAGTTAAGCAGTGCATGACATTGAGCGCGTATTGATAGGCGCTATTTGCATCAGTGTCGGGCAATAAAATCACCAATTTACCCAGTTGCCATTGCGATATTTGATAATTGAGTGGCAGTTCGATGAGTAATTGTAACTCAATGTCTTTCTGGCGTTTTTCTAATTGGCTCATATTACCCATGTGGCTGAAAATACCTTCTGGATTAATATCCATCACCATTAAACTCGATTGCACTTTGGTTTGTTCACTGAGGTTATTAAAGTGGTGCTCAAGTTCATTAAGGCGCAGCACAATCGCACTGCGATGACCAAATACGTTACTGCTATTATTGACTGCAACTGTTGGCACTGTTTCTTCGAATGTACAAATTAGATATTCAATCTCCCCGTCGTAAGCTAACTGACCGGCTAAAGTGGTTTTGAGACATTGGCTATAGCGGCTTTGGGTAAAAGGCATGATTTGCGCAGTCCATTCACCTTGTAAGCTGATTTGCGCACAAATGTTTTGCCATTCGCTGTTGAGTTCCTCGCCCAGTAATTCAGTGATGGCAATATTGGTTTCTCCATTTAATGCCATTAAATGATCAAATTTGCTGTTGCACTTTATCAGCTTGCCATTGGCATCGGTGAGCGCTGTTGCCACTGCACTGTCACTGAGTAATTGATACAAGTAAGCCTGGCGCTGGCTGTCGTAAAGAATGGTGATGTCGTCAAATGTAACCAGCCAATAATGTTCTTTACTGTGTGGGCAAACTTCACTGCGTATATGGGTTTGTAACGTGCTGTTATTGACGTTTTGTATGCTGATCTCACCACGCCATTGTTGGTGATGTGCTAAGGCTTCTTTTATTTGCTTAACGCGTTCATCATCGAGGTGAAGCACCCGTTGAAAGCTGCGATCGATTAAGGTTTCAATTGATAAGCCGAGTGCTTTTGACGCTTTAGGGTTAGCGCTGCCTATACGGCCATTATCATTCACAATTAGGCAGCTTATCTCGCTGTTAAATAAACCATGGCTAAGTTGTAAACTGTTGTGTTTTGCGCGGCGCTCCAGTACGAATAAGTGACGTAATACAATTAATGCCGATGCCAATAACGCGATGAGTACCCCAGCAATAAGAATCACCATTCGCCACTCAAGGTAGCGCGCTGCAATATCATCATGGCGAATATAAGACAGTAAAAAATACTCTCTTTTGGTTTCATATTGGCTCGTGAGTTCAACCTTTAAATACACAAAAGTCGCATTTGCACTATAGAATTGGCCAAAGTTATTCATGGCCATGTCTTTCCATAAATCAGGGTAAGTTTGTTTTAAACTCGAGCCTAAATTGTCGGGCATATTCGAGAGCGGCTCTGGTTGATTGGCGCCCGCGTATAGAAAACCTTGAGTGTCGAGCAGAAGTAAGGGCGAGTTATGATTAAAAAATGCCGGCTTGATTGACTCAAGTAATTTGGTTATTGAGTTGTAGGTAACTAAATAGCCTTTAACACTTTGATCGGGATTTTCTATCCAAGACAGTTGGTAAAAGTAAGGTTCAAGTATGCCGTCAATTGGCGTAAATGACATTGGCGATGTATAAATATCACTGCCACCCATATTACGTCCAGAGCCCAGTAATGCGGCAGGGATCTGCATATTGTCGAAGCTATCCGTGGTCGAAAAACGTAATTTCCCTTCAGGGGAAAATAAGGCCAGGCCTAATAGTTCTGGTATGTTTTGCGTCAACGAGTCCCAGCTTTCGGTGACTTTTTGTTGCTGGGTTTTGGATGGATTTTGTAAGTATTGGCGCAGTAATTCGGCTTTGGCAAATGTTTGGGTTCTAAATTGCAAAAATGCAGCTTTGTCTGATGCCAATGATGCGACAGTTTGCAACTCGCTGTAGCGTTGATCTGCCCAGTCTTCTTGCAAGCGACGTTCGCCAAGATTAACGACCATATGCGTGGCAATAAACACTGCGATTAACAGTATAAGTAATTGGCTTAACAGAGACAGAATATGCTGTTGAGACCAGCGTGCTGCTTGTGATGAAATTAATAACGAGTTAGGAGAACTCACTGCTGTACGTTTAAACATTGCGCCACTTTTTTAGCATTTACTGAATGGCAATACTAGCATGAAGCCTGCGTAGGCAAAACGTCTAGGTGTGGATAATTACTTAACCTGAGTTCAGGTTATTTATCCCTGGTTAACCCAGTTTATCTAATTCTCGTTGCTTAAATATAGCCCCATGTTGTTCAGCAATGGCGCGGCAGCGTGCCATGTCGACATTAGCTAAGCCGTTAATAGCACTCACTTGAACGTCTGGGATAAACTGCGGAGCTTGTTGAATAAATTCAAGCAGTGCTTGATAAGACCCCGCAAGCTTTGGCCGACAATGTTGCTCATAGCTTTGCTCTGTATCAGCATTGAGCGAAATTGATAAGCTGTCAACGCATTGGCTCAGGTCAGGCAAAATATTACGTCGATGAAAGTGATTACCTAATCCGTCGGTGTTTAATCTCACGCGGCCGCCTTGTGCCTTAATGGCGTGAGCTACCTGCAATAAACATTCTAGGTTCAGTGTCGGCTCACCAAAACCACAAAACACATATTCATCAACTTTTTTTACATCCCCAAGCAATGGAATAATATCGTCTGCAGTGATCCGTTTACTTAATGACAAATCATATTCATGAATTTGTTTAGATCCATTGTGTTTAGGGCAAAACTGGCATCGCAAGGTACATCTGGCGGTGATATTAAGATAACGGTGGTTGCCGATATCATAAACTAAGGTAGCAGCAGTGGTCATAATGGTTAACATGACAAGAATAACATCGCAGTATTGTAACTAACTCTATGCCGAGGCTTTGTTGCTTGGCTCGCACTTATGCCAATCTGTTACGATTTAATGTTGATATAAAAAGAGCGAATGTGATGACATTCGCTCTTTTTGTAGCCTAAATTTAGCGCAGGCTCTATTAACTTAACTGGGGGCGCTGCTTAAGGTTGCTCATCAAGACCGAGTGGCTCAGTAGGCGCTTTAGGTTGCCACCACCAATTAAAAAAGCGTCGCCATGTGCGTTTTATGTCATCAAGAATGATGTACAAAATCGGCACGAGAATTAATGTCACTAACGTTGAAAATAAAATACCAAACGCTAATGAGGTCGCCATTGGGATGACAATTTTAGCCTGTAAGCTCTTTTCCATAATAATCGGCACTAAGCCGACAAAGGTGGTTAGCGAGGTTAAAATAATCGCCCTAAAGCGATAACACCCTGAGTCGATAGCCGATTGTAATAACGACTTACCTTCTTCTCGTGCGCGGTTAACAAAGTCGACTAAAATTAACGAGTCGTTTACCACCACCCCAGCCAGCGCCACAATGCCGCATAAACTCAATACGCTCATTGATAACCCCAGCATGAAATGACCGAACAAGGCGCCAATCATGCCAAATGGGATCACCGACATAATGATCAACGGTTGAGTGTATGACTTAAGCGGAATGGCCATTAGGGCGTAAATAGTAAACATGGCAAAGAAGAACCCCTGAGCCAAGCCTAACATGGCATTTTGCTCATCCAGGCTGCCGCCATCTAATGCCGAAGCCACTTTAGGAAAGCGAGCGGTGAGTTCAGGTAAAAAATCTTCCTGAATTTCAGCGACCACTTTTGAAGGTTCAACGTTATTTTTATTTACGTTAGCCGTAATAGTGATCGCGCGGCGACCATCAACACGGGTAATTGATGCGTATGACTCTCCTAACTCAATCTCGGCCACGGTTGAAAACGGTACCGCAGCGCCTGATGGGGTGCGGATCAGCATGTTTTCAAGATCGCCAACAGTACGGCGCTGCTCTAATGGGTAGCGCACCATGACTTTCACTTCTTCTTTATTGCGTAAAATACGTTGTGCTTCATAGCCATAAAAACCGTAACGTACCTGGCGCGCTAAGTCTGACAGTGTCAGCCCCTGGGCTTCAGCTTCTGGGCGGATATTTAAACGTATTTCATGTGAGCCTGAAGAGAAGTTATCGGTAATGTCGTACACGCCTTCATAGGTGGCGAGTTTCTCTTTTAGCACGTTGGCGGCGATTGATAATTGTTCTAAATCGCTCGAGGTGAGTCGGAATGATAAATCGCCGCCGGCATCGTTGGTGCTGGCGTTGATGTTGAGCTTTTTAACCGACAGTAATTCTGGTAACTGTTTACGCCACTCTTCTGCTATTTCAACGCCGTCGACTTCGCGATCTTCCGCTTTGGTGAGCTCAGTAAACACAAAGGCACTACTGCGCGAGCTAAGCTCGATATAGCTGTGTTTCACCATGGCGTAGCCGTATTCATCTTCAAGTTTGGCGTTCATCTTGTATAACGCATCTTCAACCTGTTGCAGCACTTTTAGGGTATTTTGCTCTGAGCTGCCTTCTTCCATTTCAAGTTGTACTTGAATAAAGTCAGATGGAATATCTGGGAAGAATACCCAACGAACCTTGCCGCTTTGCACAAGGGCTATCGACAAAATAAGTACGCCAATAAACACCGCAACTACACTGTAACGGCGCCCAATACAGCGCTCTAAAAAGTGACGATAAGTGTGATGAATAAAATGTTGTAGCCATTCGTTGATGGCAAATTTAATGCGTGAAAATACATTCGTTGGTGTTTTGCGTTTGTTGATTTTCATGTGGGCTAAATGTGCCGGTAAAATCAGTTTTGATTCAACCAATGAAAATGCCAGGCATAAAATCACCACCATGCCGATGGATTTCCAAATGATGCCCATCGGTCCTGACACCATGATCATAGGGATAAACGCTGCAATGGTGGTCAATACCCCAAACGTGGCGGGCATGGCTACTTTTTGTACCCCTTTAACGACATTATCCAACGAGTGGCCGTTTTCTTCTAACTCGGTGTAGGCACTTTCGCCGATCACAATGGCATCGTCGACAACTATTCCCAGCACCAGAATAAAGGCAAACAATGTCAGCATGTTAATCGACATATTAAAAGGATCTAGCGGCATTAATAACATGGTGCCTAAAAAACACACAGGTAAGCCCATCATGACCCAAAAGGCCAGCTTAAGATCTAAAAATAAGGCTAAAATAATGAACACCAACAAGGCGCCATAAAACATGTTCGACAACATCATGTTTAATCGGCCTTGCAAGTAGTGGGTTAAATCTCCCCAGGTGTCTAATTCAATATTATTGGGTAAGGTTTTTTTACGTTCGGCGACATACGCTTTGACTTGTGACGAAATATCTAATGCATTTTGATCATCAATACTGGTAATTTCAATCACCGCTGCCGGTTTACCGTTAAAGCGGGTGTACTCTAAACGCTCTTCAAAGTCGTCATTAATGGTGGCAACTTGTGGCAACATTATGCGGCTACCGTCAGCACGCGTTGCAACAACGATTTGGGCAAAGTCATCTGCGGTATAAGCCTGACCTTTAGTGCGCAATAAAATATCGCCATCCTCTGCGCGGATTGAACCACCGGGTAAGTCGATAGACGAGTTTTGAACCGCTAAAGCCACTTGGGTAAAGGTAATGCCGTACTCGCGCAGTTTATCTTCTGACAGTTCAATACCGATTTCGTAGTCACGTACACCCGTCACTTTAGCGCGGGTTACCGCAGGTAAATCGGTAATGTCATCACGAATTGCTTTGGCCATTTCTTTCATGTCATGCAGCGTCATGTCACCATAGACCGACACCCAAATGACATTATTTTCAGGCTTTATTTGGTAAATATTAGGTTTTTCAATGTTGTCGGGGAAGGTGGCAATGGCATCGACCCGAAGTTTCGCTTCATCAAGCACTTGTTGTACATCGTAACCATCTTCAACTTCAATGGTCACTGAACCAACGCTGTCACTGGCGACTGATGTGACTTTTTTAATGCCACTAATATCTTGAATCGCTTCTTCGATTTTTATGTTAATCCCTTCTTCAATTTCTTGTGGCGCAGCACCAGGGTAGGCCACATTGATATTGATGAGATTAAGCTCAAATGTTGGAAACACTTCTTTATTAATAATCAATGCACTAAATAAACCGCCTATGAGTAACGCGGCCATCAATAAATTAGCCGCCACACTATTGCGGGCAAACCAGGCAATAATTCCTTTATTGGTATCCATGATTATTCACCTGCCGTTGTAGCAGTTTCAGTCTCAGTGTTAGCAGCAGGCTTTGCTGATTCTTCACCAAGCACTTTTACGCTTTGACCAGCATTAAGGCTGTTAATGCTGGTGGTCGATACTCGCTCTCCGGCGGTAAAGCTACCCTTGATATACAGGGTATCAACATCTGAGCGGATAATATTCACTTGGCGCATATCGATAATATTGTCTTTGTTCACGACAGCCGCTTGGCCATTACGAATCACATGGCGTGGTAGCTTTACCACATCGTCAACTGATTTTCCGGTGATGATGGCATTCACAAAGCTGCCGTATTTAAGCGGTAATTGGCCGGTTTTTTTGCTGTTACGCAGGTAAGGGTCATGAATTTCGGCAACGAGGTATACCATACGGGTTTGCTCGTCAATAACGTTTTCGCTGCGCACAATATTGCCTTGCCAGGTCACTTGTTTACCAGCTAGCAAGGCGGTGAGAGTAACAGCGGTTTCTGGATTGTCGACAGACTCTAAATAAGCAAGATCTTCGTTTGTGAGTGGCAGACGGATTTCAGCAATACTGGTATCGTAAAGTTCGCCTAGGTTAGTGCCCAGTGTAACGTATTGGCCTAAGTCGACATTGCGTGCTTTGATGATGCCGTCAAAGGGTGCACGGATCACGGTACGCTCTAAGTTGCGTTGGGCGCGTGCTAATGCAGCTTGAGCATATTTGACGTTTGCCTGTTCTTTTTTCAATTGTGGGATCCGCAATCCAAGCTCTGGTGGCAGACCATTACCAAAATCTTTAAATTCAACTTTAGCGACTTCACCTCGCGCTTTTTCCTCGTTTAGCGCCGCAGTTGCTTGCGCTACCGAAGCTTCTGCTTGAATGAGGTCTGCTTCATAATCTGATGGCTCAATAATGGCCAGTTGTTCGCCTTTTTTAACAACGCCGCCGGCAACAAAATTAGCAGACACGGTCAGTAGACGACCTTGAACCTCGGTGACTAATTGAGTTTTATATTTGGGGTTCACGACGCCATAGGAAGGTAAGTTAAGTGATAAGGTTTGAGGCGTGACACTTTGCACGTCAATGATGGGTACAGTGATGGGTGTATCTTTTTGTTCTGGCGCTTCTTTGGTACTCAATAGCACCATAGCGCCGGCGACAAATACCCCAATAATTAATAATGGTGACAATCTTCTTAGTATGATTTTTATCATTTCTTTTGCTTATCCATGCTGAAATAATGCTGAAGACAGTTAACTACGTTGGCTAACGTGTTCATTCAGATTCATTTTATTACTCATAGCACCTAAATTAACAGAGTCTCAGGTTTATCTAAATAGTTTGATGTAAATAAAATGTTTCAAAGTTTGGTTTTTTACTGATTTTGGGGTTTACCTTGCCAAAAGTGACTTTCTGGAGGGAGGGCGCTGTTTGGTTTAGCGGTTTTATATGATGTTATATATTAATAATCAGAAGGTTATGCCTACATCTCTACTTGAGTGTTTTTTGTTCACAAATTGACACTTCTTGACATTTTTTTGCCGTATTGCGTTTAGTTAATTGTGTTATATCTCCCTTAGAGCATAAAAAAAGCGAATTAATCAATAATTCGCTTTTTTCGGTGAGTCATACTCAATCAACTTGAAAATTACTTCTTCTTAAACTTCTTCGATTTTACTTTTGCATCTTTCGCGTTGGCTTTTTTCTTACCTGGCACTTTGGCTTCTTTATGCTTAGGGCGAAGCTCTTCAATCACGCGGCGTTTAAGCGGCAGTTCAATGTAACGCTCAATTTTAGACACTATACGCATGTCATGTGCTTCAACTAATGAAATTGCCGTTCCTTTGGCACCAGCACGCGCAGTACGACCAATACGGTGTACGTAAGCATCTGCTGAACGCGGCATATCAAAGTTGATCACATGAGTAATATCGTCAACATCAATACCTCGGGCGGCAACGTCGGTTGCAAGCAACACATTGACTTCGCCTTTTGAGAATTTACCTAACGCCTGGAAACGTTTTTTCTGTTCCATGTCGCCGCGCATAAAGGCACAAGGAATATTGGCTTTAAGCAGTAAACCTTCAAGGCTGGCAACGATTTCACGTGTTTTAACAAACACAATGGTACGTTTAACATTTTCTTGGCGCAAAATATGACACAGCAAAGCAAATTTATGGGCATTATCATCTGCAAGGTGGATCCACTGATGCACTTTGGCTTTTTCGCTGCGCGGTGATTCAACATCAACAACGACAGGGTCGTTTAGTAGTTCACGCGCAAAACGATTAACACCGTTACCTTCAAGCGTTGCAGAAAATAACATGTTTTGCTTACGACCTTGGGCTTCAATCGCAATGGTTTGTACCACTGATGAGAATCCCATATCAAGCATACGGTCTGCTTCATCGATGATTAAAATTTCGACTTCAGTTGCATCAAACTTATCTTTGTCCAGGTATTCCATCAATCGCCCTGGCGTGGCGATTAATAAATCAACGTTATCTTCGAGCGCTTCTTCTTGTGGGCCATAAGGCACCCCACCAGTAATAATCGCAATATTAAGTTCAAGCCCTGTGGCTAAATGGCAAGCATAACGATGAATTTGGCTGGCTAATTCACGTGTTGGTGTTAAAACCAAAATGCGTGCCTGGCCTTCAAAGCGGCGAGGAAAGTCGATAAGGTGCTGCAGAGCTGGCAGTAAAAAACTGGCTGTTTTACCGGTACCGGTTGGCGCACGCGCTAAAATATCCCGCTGATCCATGGCCAATGGAATGGTTTGCTGCTGAATTGTGGTAGGGGTGTTATGTCCCATGGCCTTGAGTGACTCTAATAAGCTAGGGTCGAGCTGGAAATCTTCAAATTGCATGCGCTGGTCTCGCTGAAAAATAGTTGAGTATTATAACTGACCTAATGAGTAGGCTAAAGCTTTAAGTAGAATGGGCGGCATAAATCTATCATCGTTTGGCTGTATCCCGATTGTTTATTGCGGATCGCCATTTGCAGGTACTCTGTTTTATGGGAGCTTGGTTGTGTTTGCTGCGCAGTTAAGTCGTGCTGAATAACGAGAATTGAACGATTTGGCGCTTTACCCTCGGCACTAATAATCTCAAGGTGTTTTGCGACAAATAAACCGTGAGCATTAAGCTGTTGAATAAAACTGGCCAAACTTTGTTGCGGTAAAATAATACTGGCATTACCTCGAGGGGCTAGCAGCTGGCTAATGGCTTTTTGTAACTCTGCAAACGATAAGGTATTGGTATGCCTTGCATCAGCTCGGGCGCTATTTTTAGCTTGAGTGCCTTGTTCGAAATAGGGCGGATTGCAGATGATATGATCGAATAAAGGCGCGATGTTTTTATCAAATTGTTTCTGAAAATCTTGAATGGCACCATGAAATAATTGCACTTTCTCTGGCCAGGGGCTTTGTTCAATATTATGTTTACAGGCATTGGCTGCGGCTGTGTCTAGCTCGACGGCGGTAATTTTAGTCTGCTCAAGACTGCGTTGGGCGGCCATTAAACTGAGTAAGCCACTGCCTGCACCAATATCAAGAATATGCAGAGATTGAGTGAGCTCTGCCCACGCCCCAAGAATAACGGCATCAGTACTGACTGCCATACCACACTGTTCATCATCGATATGGAATTGCTTAAAGGTAAAAGACATAGGCAAACTGTAATTGATTGAGTCATGAAATCGTTAACTGAGATCATAATCGCTTTGGCTAATGATGTCGTCGGTTAAATGAGCCATTGCAATTGAGGGTTGAAATTATGTTATACAAAAATGACGTAAATATGATGGCTTGGCTATTATGTACACAAGTGTTGACATAATTTCAGCATAAAACGGTTATTTTTATTATTTTTCGGGCCAAAGCTTGTGTGGTCTGGAGATGTTTGATATTAGTCTGACCGTTTAATGCCAATAAAACTGAGTAAAAAGTCTAAGTTAAGCTATTTTGACAAGGATGTAGCTTCTATAACTGGGCTTAATGTTCATTTTGGGCATTGTTAAAGCAAATTTTATCATTTAAGAGTGTGTTTTTAACTTTACAAAACTGGATTGGGTTCAGCTCAACAGTAGCTAATTATTGCGTAATCAATTAGGTTTGTTAAAAAACATAACAATAAAAAGAGGCTAGTAGTGCAAACAACCAAGATGAGTTTTACCGATACGCTAGGGTTAGGTTTTATGACCTTCGCGTTTTTTTTAGGTGCAGGTAACCTAATTTTCCCACCTTTTGCCGGGATGCTTGCTGGCGAGAACATGTCGTTTGCCATGCTCGGTTTTTTGATTACCGCGGTGGGGATGCCACTGATTGGTTTAATTGCGGTTGCCAAAGCCAACGGTAAAGTGATGGCGTTATTACCAACCTTTGCCGCTACCGCTCTAGCGATTGCCATATATATCATTATTGGTCCAGCATTTGCCGCGCCGCGCACTGGGTTAGTGGCGTTTGAAATTGGTGCCAGACCCTTTATAAGCAATCCCGACGCAATGATGATGTTAGCGGGTAAAGAATTCAATATCGCGCAGCTTATCTACACATTAGTGTTTTTCTCTATTGTGATGTTTTTGTCGTTATTCCCTGGCAAGCTGCTGGATAACGTCGGTAAGGTGCTGACACCCATTTTGATTTTGTTATTAGTCAGTTTAGCCAGTTCAGTGATTATTTTACCGGGATTTGAAGTTAATCAACCGGTTGGTGAATACATCAATAGCCCATTAACCAAAGGGATTATTGAGGGTTATAACACCATGGATACCTTGGCATCGTTGATGTTTGGTATGTTGATTATTGATTTGCTTCGTAAAAAAGGTGTAAACGATGCAGCCGATCAAACTAAATACCTGGTGCGAGCGGCCTTTATTGCCGCTGGCGGATTAGCCTTTGTTTATGTGTCACTATTTTATCTTGGCGCATCGGCGGGTGACTTTGCCATTGGCGCTGAAAATGGCGGCCAAATTCTAACAAACTATGTGACTCACCATTTTGGCAATATTGGTACGTTAATGTTGTCTACCGTGGTGACGCTAGCGTGTTTAACGACTGCGGTGGGTTTAGTGACGGCATGTGCTGAATTTTTCAATGAGCTAATGCCAAGTTTGTCGTATAAATTATTGGTTATGTTGTTGAGTGCCATTTGTGCCACGGTAGCGAACGTGGGCTTGTCGCAGTTAATTAGTATCAGTATTCCGGTATTGATGACCATCTACCCAGTAGCGATTGCCTTAGTATTAGTGACGTTTTTAACGGAGCGTTTTGCTCGACCAGCATTTTCACATCGGCTGATTTTAAGTGTGGCGCTATTTTTTGGTATTTTCGACGGTTTACAAACTGCGGGTATGGACATGAGCTTCCTTGATTTTATGCCATTGCATAAAGAAGGTATGGCGTGGTTGTTGCCTACTGCACTGACCGCAATTGTGTGCTTGTTTCTACCCAACAACCGTGTTGCAGCCGCATAATGCTAAGTGACCGTTAGGGGTAAACATTCACCTTAATCAGTGAATAAAGGCAAACAATAAGACGACGTTATGATATTTTATCTAACGTCGTTTTTTTTATCCCATTAGAGATGTTATTTTGGTCAAACCTGCATATCAGCCCAACCCGTTAATCAACCAGTTTTTGGATGATTTATGGTCGACAAAAGGACTAAGTGATAACACCTTGGCTTCATATCGCACTGACTTGCAGCATGTAGAGCGGTATGTGTTATCGCAAGACAGTGATTTATTATGTGTCAATCAAGGCTTGCTGCGTGATTATTTGAATGCCCGTTTTGAACAGCAGTTTGCTAAGAGCAGTACCGCTAGATTATTAAGTAGTTTACGACGTTTTTATGGTTACTTATTGGTAAAGCAATTGATTAACCAAGATCCTACCGCCTTGATTAAATCACCTAAATTAGCGCGTCAACTCCCCGATTCTTTGTCAGAAGCTCAAATCGACAGCTTACTGGCAGAACCTAATAGTGACGACCCAATTGAATGCCGTGATAAAGCCATGCTAGAACTGCTTTATGCCACCGGCTTACGGGTAACCGAATTGGTGAGTTTAACCATGGAGCAAATAAGCTTGCGCCAGGGGCTTGTGAGGGTGGTAGGCAAAGGCGGTAAAGAGCGTTTAGTGCCGTTGGGCGAATTAGCGGTGGCCGAGGTTGAGCAATACATGCGCTTTGCTCGTGGCGAATTATTAAATATGAAGCAATCTGATGTGGTGTTTCCATCAAGACGTGGGCAAATGATGACCCGGCAAACCTTTTGGCATCGGATTAAGTTATATGCTTCACGCGCTGGAATTTCGTGCCATTTGTCGCCTCATACTTTGCGCCATGCATTTGCGACTCATCTATTGAATCATGGCGCTGACTTGCGTGTAGTGCAGTTACTGCTCGGCCACAGTGATTTATCAACAACCCAAATTTATACTCACGTGGCTAAAGTGCGCTTGCAGCAGCTGCATAGTCAGCATCATCCCCGCGGTTAGTTGTGTTTGTGAGGTTTCAAATCCTTACATTTAAGATTTTGAGTATTTGTTGCGTTCATTTAATTAAATCTGTAAGTTTTGCTTACGAAGTCGGGTCTATACATTTTGAACCCGTGTAAATTAGGAACTATCATGAAGTTAACCAAAGCATTTGCCCTCGTTGTCAGCCTTGTTATTGCACCTATTGTGTCAGCGGCACCTGCAACAGATGTATCAAACGAATCCGCCCTGAAACAAAAACTGACCGACACCTTGGGCGTGAATGTTTCGCTTATTCAATCTTCTCCAGTAGACGGCCTTTATCAAGTGTTGACCGACCGTGGCGTGCTTTATGTGACTAAAGATGGCACTAAGCTATTTCACGGTAATTTGTACGACATGGAACAGGGCATGAAAAACTTAACCGAGGCTGCATTAGCCGGTCCACGTTTAGAAATGCTTAAGCCATTTGAAAAAGACATGTTGGTCTATAAAGCCAAAGATGAAAAACATGTCATTACCGTTTTTACTGACGTTGATTGCGGCTATTGCCGTAAGCTACACAACCAAATGCAAGGGTATAACGATTTAGGTATTACGGTTCGTTATTTAGCTTATCCGCGCGCGGGTGTGCCCTCTGCCAACGCTGATGAAATGCAAGCAGTATGGTGTGCAAAAGATCCGCTTAAAGCGATGACAGAAGCCAAAAACGGTGGCAATGTTAAAGCGTCTAGCTGTGGTATTGATATTACAAAGCAGTATCAACTAGGTCAGGCGTTTGGCATTAATGGTACGCCGGCACTCGTGTTAGAAAACGGCACTATGGTGCCAGGTTATCAATCACCTGCCGACTTGTTACGCACTATTGAAGCAAGTCTTTAATTATTAACAGCGTAAAATTAAAGGTGAGCTTAGGCTCACCTTTTTGTTATTCATCTCTTTCAATTTAAGCCAGTAAGTCAAACAAGCTAAGCTGTGATTAGATTATCGCTTAATTATCATTGAAAAACCTGAGCTGATTGATTTACTCATTGTTCAAATAAGGTTGTCTTTTGTCACACAAAATAGTCCGTCGCCCTCAGGTTGATGATTCGCATTTACCGCCTGCATTGCCGCCATTGTTAAAGCAGCTGTATGCCCGTCGTGGTGTGGCAGAGGCAGACTGCGAGTTAGTGTTAACTAAGTTACTTCGTCCTGAAACCATGAAAGGCCTATCTGAAGCTGCAATATTGATTGCCGATGCCATCGCTGCTGATAAGTCGATATTAATTGTTGGTGACTTTGATGCTGACGGTGCGACATCTACCAGCGTATGTATGTTGGCGTTAAAGATGATGGGCGCTAAAAAAGTTGATTATTTAATCCCCAATCGCTTTGATTATGGTTACGGCCTTAGTCCTGAGATTGTTGCTGTGGCCTATTCAAAATCTGCTGATATGCTCATTACTGTTGATAACGGCATCTCATCTATTGAAGGCGTTGCGGCGGCTAAGTTGCTTGGCATGCAAGTGGTGGTAACCGATCATCACCTACCGGGTAAAACACTGCCAAATGCTGATGTGATTGTGAACCCTAACCAGCCGGGATGTGAGTTTGCCAGCAAATCGATTGCAGGCGTTGGCGTGGCCTTTTACTTAATGTCGGCATTACGAGCAGAGTTACGGCAACGCAATTGGTATCAACAACATCATATTGCAGAGCCCAATTTAGGCACGCTATTAGATATTGTTGCGCTGGGCACCGTGGCTGACGTGGTGTCGCTAGATGCCAATAATCGTATCTTGGTCAATGCGGGTTTGCAGCGAGTGAGAAGCGGCCGTTGTCGAGTCGGTATTACCGCTTTACTCGAGGTGGCCAAACGCAGCCCAGAAAAAATGGTGGCTGCTGACTTTGGTTTTGCTGTTGGTCCCCGTTTAAATGCAGCAGGGCGCTTAGATGAAATGGCTCTAGGGGTGGAAACGCTATTGTGTGATGACATCATGCGGGCCAGAAGAATGGCTGCTGAGCTTGATGGCTTAAACCAAGAGCGCCGCGAATTAGAAACTGGCATGCAGCAAGAGGCGCTTAAGAGTTTGCAGCAAGTGTCGCTTAATGAAGATGATTTACCCTGGGGCATTGCCATTTTTCAAGAGGATTGGCATCAAGGTGTAATTGGTATTTTGGCTTCACGGATTAAAGACCGTTACCACCGACCTGTTATTGCGTTTGCCGATGCGGGTGAGGGCGAAATTAAGGGGTCGGCTCGCTCAATTAAAGGCTTACACATGCGTGATTTACTCGAACGCATCAATAGCCAGCACCCTGGGATGATCATTAAATTTGGCGGTCATGCCATGGCTGCGGGGTTATCACTTAAAGCAGATGCATTTGAGCTGTTTAAACACGCTTATGATAATGCCGTGCGGGATCTTTTAGATTATGAGCAGTTAACTGGCGAGTTATTGTCTGACGGCGAATTACCGACAGAACTGCTTAACCTAGACACTGCATTTTTGCTACGTAATGCTGGCCCTTGGGGGCAGTCATTTGAAGAGCCGTTATTTGATGGCGTTTTCAGAATCATTCAACAACGCATTGTGGGGGAGAAGCATTTAAAATTACTTCTAGAAACGCCCTGTAGCAGCTTAATGCTCGATGGCATTGCGTTTAATATCGATTTAGCCATTTGGCCTGACGCCACGATACAGCAGGCAAGGGTGGTGTATAAGCTTGATGTAAATGAGTTTCGTGGCAACCAGACTGTGCAGTTGATGGTGGATTACATCGAGCCGCTGTAATGGTGGGCTGCATTGTTTAGTACAAGGATGTACTGACCTTCATCAATACTGAAAACAAAAAGGCCTCGCAATGCGAGGCCTTTTTGTTAATCTTTATTAGTCGCGTTAGCCACCAATGTAATATGGTGCCCGAACCCGGAATCGAACCAGGGACACGAGGATTTTCAATCCTCTGCTCTACCGACTGAGCTATTCGGGCGACGGACGCAATTTAAAGGGTTTTGGCCTGTCGAGTCAACTGGTTTTTACTATTTATCTTAAAAAACGATTCGTTTGAACGTATTTTGCCCGTATCGGTGTTAATTTATCCATTGTGTGGGATAGTTCACATAAGCGCGTTTTCATCACTCAACTGTTTTTCGTTTGAGCGTTTATCGTCATTGGAATAGAAAATGACTACTTTACCAAATGCTCTGGGTGAAATATTACCGATATAATCCAGTGACAGGCATAAAAAAACGCTCCGAGGAGCGTTTTGATATTTAATACAAATGCTAACGTTAATTAGTTCGTTAACATTTCATTGTTAGGGAAGTTAGTTCTCATCACCATTTTAATGTGCTGTTGTAACTTCTCTTGGCCTAACTCACCGTAAGCTTCAGACATAATTTCAAGTGCACGTTCTGTTGCCGGAGTACCTGGAAATTTTTCCATGACGGTTTGCGCTCGCACTGCTGCTGCACTCCAGGCGTTCATTTTGATATAATACTCAGCTACCTGAATAGAATACTGCGCTAAACGGTTTTTCAGAAACTGCATGCGATGCTGTGCATCAGCTGCGTACTTACTATCTGGGTAAGATTTAATCAAACGATCAAAATCTTTAAATGCATCTTGCGCATTTTTAGGATCGCGGTCGGTGCGATCGATATTCATTAAATCGTGAAATAAATAATTATCTGCCTGCATATTGGTTAAACCACGCATATAATGCACGTAATCAATATTTGGATGCGTTGGATTGAGGCGTAAAAAGCGATCAATGTTAGCAATTCCAGAGGCCGCGTCGTCCATTTTGTAATACGCATAAATCAAATCTAATTGAACTTGAGTCTTGTGCGGACCAAATGGATAACGAGAGTCTAATGCTTCAAGTGAACGCACGGCTTTAGAGTAATTCCCTAATTCCATTGATGTTCTTGCTTGAGTATAGAGCTGATCAGGAGATGCATTTCGTGTAAATTCATCTTCTTCTGGACTGCTACTACAGGCTGTTAAAGCCAGTGAAAGTAATACTAGGGCGGCACCTTGGGCAAATTTATACATACTTGAATTCAATTCTTTTTAAGTTGTTGTTAAGAATTTTTCCATTTCACGGTAAAATAGAAAACATCCGATTGTAACAGATAGCACATTCACTTTGGACCCCTAAACTGGGGTACGGTTCCTATGACACAAGAGATTAATCTAAAAAGCGAGATAACAGCAACACAAACCGGTCTGAGATTAGACCAAGCATTAGCTGGTTTGTTCCCTGACTACTCGCGCACACGCATCAAGGAATGGATCCTATCTGGTGCAATTACTGTTGACGGTATCACAGTCGACAAGCCACGGGAAAAGGTTTTCGAGTCTCAGTTGATAGAAGTTGCAGCAACACTTGAAGAAGAAGTGCGTGCTAAGGCGCAAAATATCGACTTAAATATTATTTATGAAGACGATCATATACTGGTTGTGAATAAACAAGCCGGTTTAGTTGTACATCCTGGTGCGGGTAATGCAGACGGCACCCTAATGAATGCGTTATTGCATCATTGTCCTGACATTGAACATGTGCCACGAGCCGGTATCGTTCATCGCCTAGACAAAGACACCACAGGTTTGATGGTTGTAGCCAAAACCGTTGAAGCACAAACTCATTTGGTTGCCGCATTGCAAGCGCGCGATATCGTTCGCGAATATGAAGCCATTGTGCTTGGTACTATGACTGCTGGTGGCACCGTTGATGAGCCGATTGAGCGTCATGCTACAAGACGTACGCAAATGGCGGTGATTCATGGTGGTCGTCCATCTGTAACTCACTATCGAGTCGCTGAAAAGTTCCGTGCTCATACGCGTTTACGTTTACGCCTTGAAACCGGTCGTACTCACCAAATTCGTGTGCATATGGCGCACATTGGCCATGTTTGGGTTGGCGATCCTGTGTATGGTGGCCGCCCAAGACCCCCAAAAAATGCTAGCCCAGAATTTTTTGAGTTACTGAAAGGCTTTAACCGCCAAGCATTACACGCGGTGCGTTTAGAATTAGCGCATCCGTTTACTTGCGAAATCATGACTTGGCATGCGCCAATTCCTGATGACATGGTTGAGCTCACCAAAGCGTTACGTGCCGATACGCAATTAAACCCTATTGAGTATTTATAATGCTCCAGCACGATTGGCCATTACCTGATAATGTCGCAATAGCGATGACTGATCGACATGGCGGATGCAGTTTAGCGCCATTTGACAGTTTAAATTTAGGGTTACATGTTGGCGATAATCAACAACATGTTTTGGCTAATCGTGCCGCTTTACGCCAACGCTTATCTTTACCTACTGAGCCATTATGGCTTGATCAAGTGCACGGTGTTGATGTGGTGAATATGTCGCATCTAAAACCGAGTGGGTCTGTGAGTGATTCGGCAATTCTTTCGTTGATAAAAGCAGATGCAAGTTACAGTAATCAAGCCGGTGATGTTTGCGCTGTCATGACGGCAGACTGCTTACCTGTATTGTTATGCAATCAACAAGGTACTGAAGTGGCTGCCGTACATGCTGGGTGGCGCGGGTTGTGTGCTGGCGTGATTGAGCAAGCGGTTGAATTATTTGCCTCATCCACTGCAGATTTAATTGCTTATCTTGGTCCTGCAATAGGACCTGCTGCTTTTGAGGTTGGCGCAGAAGTACGCGATGCTTTTATGCAAAAACACCCTCAAGCCGCGCAATATTTTATTCCTCATCACAATAAATACCTTGCTGATTTACCCGGTCTTGCTTCTTTACGTTTAACGCAAATCGGAGTGTCACAAGTATTTAATACTAATGTATGTACTTTTACTGACCCTGACTATTTTTCGTATCGTCGCGATCAACAAACTGGCCGCATGGCGTCGCTTATCTGGCTAAAATCATAATAATTCGTTCAAGTTCAAAAAATAAACGATTTATTGATCTAGATTAAGTTTTAAGCTTGAAATTATATTAATCGCCCCCATCTTTAAGTTAACAAATTATTCATTTCTGAATTAATTTCCCACTCAATAAGTATCAGATCCTAGGAGGTTATATGAGACTCGATCGTATGACTAATAAGTTTCAAATTGCTATTTCTGATGCCCAATCATTAGCCTTGGGGCGCGATCACCAATTTATCGAACCCATTCACTTAATGATGGCGCTATTAAATCAAGATTCTGGCTCTATTCATCCATTATTAACCCAAGCTGGCATTCGTGTTAGCGCGCTTCGCTCTGCTGTTACTCAGGAGTTAGAGCGTTTACCGCAAGTTGATGGTACCGGTGGCGATGTTCAATTGTCTCAAGGATTAATCCGTCTACTGAATTTATGCGACAAGCTCGCACAAAAACGTAAAGACAAATACATTTCGTCTGAATTGTTTGTGCTTGCTGCACTAGAAAACAACGATTCATTGTCAAAAGCGTTAAAAGATTCAGGTGCCAGCAAAGAACTCATGGAAAAAACCATTGAGGACATGCGTGGAGGTCAAAAAGTTGATGATCCAAATGCAGAAGATCAGCGCCAGGCATTGAAAAAGTTCACTGTCGATTTAACCGAACGTGCAGAGCAAGGCAAACTAGACCCCGTGATTGGCCGCGACGACGAAATTCGCCGCACCATTCAGGTATTGCAACGCCGGAGTAAAAATAACCCAGTGTTAATTGGTGAACCAGGCGTAGGTAAAACGGCCATAGTTGAAGGTTTAGCTCAACGGATCATTAATGGTGAGGTGCCAGAAGGCATTAAAAACAAGCGGGTGTTATCACTCGACATGGGCTCGCTTATAGCAGGCGCAAAATATCGCGGTGAGTTTGAAGAACGCCTCAAAGCAGTATTAAACGAGTTGTCGCAAGAAGAAGGGCAGGTAATTCTCTTTATTGATGAATTGCATACTATGGTTGGCGCTGGTAAAGGCGAAGGCGCAATGGATGCCGGTAATATGTTAAAGCCTGCTCTAGCACGAGGTGACTTACATTGTGTTGGCGCCACAACGTTAGATGAGTATCGTCAGTACATTGAAAAAGATGCTGCACTTGAGCGCCGCTTTCAAAAAGTGATTGTTGATGAGCCAAGTGTTGAAGACACCATTGCTATTTTACGTGGCTTAAAAGAACGTTATGAGTTGCATCATCATGTTGAAATTACCGATCCTGCCATTGTTGCTGCCGCAACCATGTCGCATCGTTATATTTCAGACAGAAAATTACCCGATAAAGCTATCGACTTAATTGACGAAGCGGCATCGAGTATTCGTATGCAAATCGACTCTAAACCAGAGGCGTTAGACAAATTAGAACGTCGCGCTATTCAATTAAAACTCGAAGAGCAAGCCCTCAGTAAAGAAACCGATGACGCCAGCCGCAAACGTTTAGACTTTTTACAACAAGAGTTGAAAGAAGTTGAAAGCCACGCTGCTGAACTCAACGAGATTTGGCATACCGAAAAAGCTGCTCTTGCAGGCACTCAGCATATTAAAGCGGATCTTGAGCAAGCACGCTTAGATCTAGAGGTGGCAAGACGTGCCGGTGATTTAACCCGAATGTCTGAGTTACAGTATGGGCGGATCCCTGAGCTTGAAAAACAGCTCGATTTAGCTTCACAAGCTGAAATGCAAGATATGACATTACTGCGCAATAAAGTCACCGAGGTTGAAATTGCCGAAGTGTTGTCAAAAGCAACCGGTATCCCGGTGTCAAAAATGCTTGAAGGTGAGCGCGAAAAATTATTGCACATGGAAGATGCATTACACGAACGCGTAATTGGTCAACATGAAGCCGTTGATGCTGTATCCAATGCGATTCGTCGTAGTCGTGCAGGTCTTGCTGATCCACAGCGCCCTATTGGTTCATTTTTGTTCCTTGGGCCAACCGGGGTCGGTAAAACCGAGTTATGTAAATCACTGGCTAAGTTTTTATTTGATACCGAGTCGGCGTTGGTGCGCATCGATATGTCAGAATTTATGGAAAAACATACCGTGTCACGCCTAGTCGGTGCACCTCCAGGATATGTCGGTTATGAAGAAGGTGGCTATCTAACAGAAGCGGTTCGTCGTAAACCGTATTCGGTTATCTTGCTTGATGAAGTTGAAAAAGCGCATCCAGATGTGTTTAACATTTTATTACAAGTGCTAGACGACGGCAGGTTAACTGATGGTCAAGGTCGTACAGTTGATTTTAAAAACACCGTTATCATCATGACATCTAACTTAGGTTCAGACCGAATTCAAGAAAGCTTTGGTCGTGCCAGTTATGAGGAAATGAAACAAAGTGTAATGGAAGTGGTTATGCAAAACTTCCGTCCTGAGTTTTTAAACCGTGTCGATGAATCTGTGGTGTTCCACCCATTAGATGCAAATAACATTAAGCATATTGCCAGTATTCAACTTGAATTACTGCGTAAACGTTTAGTGGAGAAAGAGTTTGATATCGAACTTACCGATGCCGCATTGTCACTCATTGCTGAAGCCGGCTTTGACCCAGTTTATGGTGCGCGGCCATTAAAACGTGCCTTACAGCAGGAAGTCGAAAACCCATTGGCACAGAAACTCCTACGTGGACAATTATTGCCAGGTAAGATGATTAAAGTCGATGTAGTAGATGGACAGTTAACATTTGAGCAATAAGTTAACTGTGTAAAATCAAAAAGGGAGCGAAAGCTCCCTTTTGATTTTCTAACGATCAACATTTTAGTTTACTTGCAAAACAATTTAACTCGCTCTGTGTTTTCAGCTATCGCAGCTTGTCTTTGTTCTTCGGTTAACTTTGAAGTGTCACCGGTTTCTTTATTTTGTTGGCTAAGATTAGTGTGTGTCTTTAACACATTTAAACTGTGTTTAGCGCTTTCACAAATATCATTCGCTTGCTGTTTATCTTTTTCATTAATGATTTTCGCAGACTTAGCCAGTTCAGACTCTTCTGGCTTTGGCTCAGTTTTTCTTTGGGGAGTGCTCGTCCCAATTTTTGCCGGTTCCATATCTTCAGTGTAAATTTTCTTGGCATCGACATCTTTTGGCGGTTGTTGGCTGTAATGCACAACGCCGGATTTATCTACCCAGGTATATATAGTGGCGGCGTATAAAGAACAGCTAAATGCGAGTAAGGCTATACTAGTAACTAAACGAAAAATTCCCATGTGAGTTCCCAAGGCTAAATTGACGCTATGCTTGATTGATTCAAAATATGCTATCTTGAATATAAATCCAACATCTAAAACGATATTGTTTAAAGTGTATGCAAAATTCATCAAATCAAACAGCAAAAAATAAAGGTATTTACTTATTACCTAACTTATTTACCACAGCAGGCCTATTCTCTGGCTTCTATGCCGTGATAGCTTCCATGAATGGTCACTTTGAATTAGCTGCAATAGCAATCTTTATTGCAATGATATGTGATGGACTCGACGGAAGAGTCGCCAGGCTCACCAATACACAAAGTGATTTCGGTGCGGAATACGACAGCATGGCCGATATGGTGTCTTTTGGTATGGCCCCTGCAATACTTGTGTATAACTGGGCTTTGCAAGATTTAGGCAAAATAGGTTGGCTTGCGGCATTTATCTATTGTTCTTGCGCAGCATTAAGGTTAGCTCGCTTTAACACCCAAGTGGGAGTCGCTGACAAGCGCTTCTTCCAGGGGCTTGCAAGTCCAGCTGCTGCCGCATTAATAGCTGGGAGTATCTGGAGCGGCAGTAGATATGAAATCGATCCGACCGATATTAGTTATATTGCTGCTTTTATAACGGCATTGGCAGGGTTATTGATGGTAAGTAACTTTAGGTATCATTCATTCAAAGAAGTCGACTGGCGAGGTAAAGTTAATTTCATTGTCATGTTATTGCTGGTGGGCATTTTTGTGGTGATATCAGTAGAACCCGCAATTATTTTGTGTTTAAGCTTTTATACATATGCACTATCAGGTCCATTTATTACGATTAAAACCATCAAAAAGTTAAAAGTAGAGCATGTTCTTGGTGACACTGTAGCGAGCAGTAATAAAGCTGAGCAGCCACAAGACACAGTAAAAGAAGATGACAGCAACAACACAGAATCAACATCGATTAAAGATAAAGCTGACTAACCGTGTATCCATAACAGTAACGTTGTTTTATCTCGACGAAGAATAGCGCCTAACAATAGGTGCTATTTTTTTTTAGCGTCTCCAACGTCTTAACATCCAGTCCTTGCACTTGACCATTACACTCAATGTTAAACCTGCCAAACACATGTAGACTCATCGCTGTAAACAACTTTGTAGTATTCATGCGTATTTAGTATGAAGCTAAGGTGGGTTAGACACTTTTAAACAGCGTAATAGAGGTAGGGTCACTAACGCTGGTTATCCCTGCTTTACATTTAAAGTGGTAATTAGTAATTAAAGGCGTGCAAATAATTGAACCGTTAACCACCCATAAGCTAAATTTTGGCAATCTAGCTACTCAAAAAAGTAAACTTAGATAATGATACTAGTCATAATGTTGGCTTTTTAACCATAAATACACGGTTTTGTTTGATTAGTGTTCGCTTAAACCCTTTTTCAATAAAATAGCTAAAAAAGGGGTTGCACTAAATCTCTCGGTGCCTATAATGCGCATCCACTGACACGGCAGACAGCGAAAGCGGTCATCGGGTTAGGTTGAATTAAGTGCTTCAAAACACTGAGTTCAAGGCGAAAAGAAAGTTTGAAAAAACACTTGACGCCGACACGGGAAAGCGTAGAATACGCAGCCCAAGCCGACGACCTAGCGTCAACGGCCACTAAGCGAAAGATTGATTCTTTTGGTATTAGTACGCTCTTTAACAATCTAAACAAGAAATCTGTGTGGACATTCACAGGTATTGAGTTATTCGAAATTGTCTTCTTGTTCTTCGGAATGTAGGCAATCAAAAAATTTAAACTCAATGCGATGATGAGTGTTCATAGTAATATGTACAAAGACTTGTTTCACTTCGGTGAGATAAGCAATCAGAATTCATTGAGCCGAGACGTTGTCTCAAAAAACTTTAATTGAAGAGTTTGATCATGGCTCAGATTGAACGCTGGCGGCAGGCCTAACACATGCAAGTCGAGCGGTAACAGAGAGTAAGCTTGCTTACTTTGCTGACGAGCGGCGGACGGGT
>NZ_WSRZ01000083.1 GCF_009828585.1 Shewanella litoralis
GAATTGCGAAAGCGGTGTATAAAGCGAAAGTTGATGGTAAGGCTGGCAGAGGAAGACCGAGAAGGACTTACATTGACCAAATTGGACATGTCCTCAGAAAAGGTTTAGTACGATCTACTCTGAACCGGCGTGCGTGTATGAAGCGATTGATGAATGTGGAGGAAGCAAGAGAAGTGTGTCAGGATCGATCGGGCCTTAAACCATCACGCGGGCCCAGTGCGGATTGATGGTTATTAACGACTGCTAATGCAGCCGGGACCAACGGCTTAACGTGCCTTCCGAAGCACGGAGGAGCTCGAGATGAAAACTTTTTTTTTTGTGGTCACCCATCCTATGACCGGCCTTTGCGAAAGTTGCTTAACTTCAACAATCGCAGACCGAGCGCGTTTACCGCTGCGCCACCGAGCTCCTCAAGTAGATCGATCAGCCAATCAGAAAGCAGCGTCGCATCTTCCTCACCCCTACGTATGACCACAACTAGTTAACAGACTGAATTGTAAGCGATAGGCCAAACATTATTTGTCTCTTT
>NZ_WSRZ01000084.1 GCF_009828585.1 Shewanella litoralis
GGTAACGGATACGTTTACGAGCACTTTTTTCAGATTTAGCTAATGCAGCAAGATTGATATTATTCATAAATATAGCAATAAGAGAATGACGGTTAATTAGATCATATATTTAATGTAATTGGTATCACACAGTAGTAGCAATAGGATGGGTGGAAAGTCACACATTTAATTTGAATGTGATATGCAGATTAGGTGCGGAATAAGTCATTAAGGTAAGTGGATAAAAAAGACATAAAAAAACCACCTCTCGGTGGTTAATTTAGTATGCATATAGATGCATTAGGTACCAATTAAATGGTGGAGCTACACGGGATCGAACCGTGGACCTCTTCACTGCCAGCGAAGCGCTCTCCCAGCTGAGCTATAGCCCCAAATTCTAGTATTACTAAACTAAAATTTGAATAATATGGTATCCCATAGGGGATTCGAACCCCTGTTACCGCCGTGAAAGGGCGGTGTCCTAGGCCTCTAGACGAATGGGACACATTTGATACGTTATACTCTGTATCGAGTGAATACTCACTAATG
>NZ_WSRZ01000085.1 GCF_009828585.1 Shewanella litoralis
CTATTTTCTACAGCCCAATGAGCACGCACCGCTTCAGCGAGTTGCAGCTCTGTCAGTTCAGCGGAACTGATATGGTAACGATACATTAGCTCAGGCGCTTTTCCTTTTTGCTGACGAAAGCTCATACTCATGCCAAGTGTTTGTAATTGAGGCCATTGTGAGAATTCTTCTGTAAACTCTTTGGCACTTAAGACATGGTAAACTCGCGCTTCGATACGACCATGTTTTTGCTCAAAGCTTAAGCCTCCTAGCGGGGCTTTACGTGTCTCAGAAAAAGCTGTTTCTACCGCTTTATGTAGATTGCCCTGATTACTTTTTAGCGTAAATAAGTAATCGCCACCTTGCTCGACAATGTGCTCTGCAATGCTAACCTGGCAGCCCATGGCATCAATCGAAACCAAAGCACCTTCAATATCCAGAAGCTTTATTAGCTCTGGGATTGCTGTGATTTCATTGGACTTTTCAGAGGTCTTGACTTGCCCAAGAACGAGTTTGTTTTTACATGCAAACGCATTCACCATATGAAT
>NZ_WSRZ01000086.1 GCF_009828585.1 Shewanella litoralis
CATTAGTGAGTATTCACTCGATACAGAGTATAACGTATCAAATGTGTCCCATTCGTCTAGAGGCCTAGGACACCGCCCTTTCACGGCGGTAACAGGGGTTCGAATCCCCTATGGGATACCATATTTAAGATGGTTGAACATAATTCGAAACTATTATTGTTTTAGAAAAAGCGTTTAACAATTTAAAAGCACCGATGTTTAGCCTACAGACATTAGTGAGTATTCACTCGATACAGAGTATAACGTATCAAATGTGTCCCATTCGTCTAGAAATAGAGCTTAGGACATCGCCCACTTTGGTTTATAAAGAGTCGGCGGTAACAGGGGTTCGAATCCTTAGGATTTTGTGCTTCATTATAGGTAATTAGCACCAATGTTTAGCCTACAGACATTGATGAGTATTCACTCGATACAGAGTATAACGTATCAAAAGTGTCCCATTCGTCTAGAGGCCTAGGACACCGCCCTTTCACGGCGGTAACAGGGGTTCGAATCCCCTATGGGATACCATATTTAAGAT
>NZ_WSRZ01000087.1 GCF_009828585.1 Shewanella litoralis
AGAAGCTTTATTAGCTCTGGGATTGCTGTGATTTCATTGGACTTTTCAGAGGTCTTGACTTGCCCAAGAACGAGTTTGTTTTTACATGCAAACGCATTCACCATATGAATTGTTGATTGTCGGTTTCCACGTTGATAGGAGCCTCTCAATGTCTTGCCGTCTATCGCGATAAGTTGACCTTGCGTTATTTCATGCATGGCTTGCATCCACTTTATGAAACACAGCCTAAATTGCTCGGGGTCAATGCGTGAGATAGTCCTCGCGATGGTGTCATCGACAGGGACACCATCACTTAAATATCCATGCTGTTGAAACCAATCAAGATGACCCTCAGCGTAATCTCGGATCTCGCTCCAGCCCTCGGCTCCAGCGATAACGCCACACAAAGTAACAAATAAAATATCTTCGAGAGGATAAGTGATTTTAGCCGATTGACGAGTGTCGGTAAGCTCGCTGAAAAAGGTTGTGAAGGCTTCAAGGTACATAATTTACTCTCCTAAAAGAGAGTATA
>NZ_WSRZ01000090.1 GCF_009828585.1 Shewanella litoralis
TATCTAAACCAATTGTTGTAATCTTCATATTCGGACCCGCCCTTTGTTGATAAAGTGTACAAACTTATCATGGCTCACTATGAAGCCGATTAGAAGGGTGGGTCCATCTCATTATTCCGGCAATGATTTTAGCCGGAATCCAGGTGTTGGTTTTAGGTATTTAAAGCAAGGTCAACAGAAACACCTGGATCCCTGATAAGAGATCTCAGGGATGACGAGCGGTAGGGCAACGGCAAAAAGACAACAGCAATGCCCACTACTACGTCATTCACTACCTCGTATTCCGGAAATGCCCACTACTACGTCATTCCGACAACGATTTTGAGCCGGAATCCAGGTGTTGATTTTGGGGTTTTAGGCCCTAGATTCTAGGAACTCGCAAGCTCGCCAGAGAGCGGACTTCGTCCTTTTAGAATTTAAGCAACACCTGGATCCCTGATACAAGCACTCAGGGATGACGAGCTAAAAGATACGAGCGTA
>NZ_WSRZ01000009.1 GCF_009828585.1 Shewanella litoralis
TCTAAAGGGCCGTAGGAGACTACTACGTTGATAGGCAAGGTGTGTAAGCGTTGTGAGGCGTTGAGCTAACTTGTACTAATGACCCGTGAGGCTTAACCATACAACCCAGATGGGTTTTACTGATATGAACTTAGTATTAGAATAGAGCACTTAGATAGTGTGATAACTCAACAAAGCGAGTCTGAAAGACAACTGCATCAGCTTTCCGAATTATTATTTAATGCTAATGATAGCGTTAGATAAAGGAGCAATTTATCAAATACATCCATGTATTTGACCCTAACGGGCCGCACTAAAGTGCGTTAAAAATTTGTTCCGTACAATTTTTTGTCTGGAAACCATAGAGCTGTGGTCCCACCTGATCCCATTCCGAACTCAGAAGTGAAACACAGTATCGCCGATGGTAGTGTGGGGTCTCCCCATGTGAGAGTAGGTCATTTCCAGGCGCCTAATAAGTATGAAAGCCCGTTGCTAACGCAATGGGCTTTTTTACGTCTGAGATTTGTGTGTCAAAATGAGCAAGATATTAATGTGGTCGATATGCCTAGGTTGGACTAAAGTCATTTCTTGATGACAATTCTTAGCATTGTGTTGGTGATTAATTGTTTCGTTTGCCAGCCTGTTAATACATTATCACATGGGTATAAATAGCCACCGAGATTGATGGCTGTTATGGTTAAAATACTAATGTCAGTAATTTATCTAAGATTGGTTGGTTGGCTTCTGGAAACTCGTAGTCTTTGAGTGAATCAAAATCTACCCATTTGACTTGTTGTCCTTCTAGCCCAACAGCTGTGCCGTTGAAGTCTGTGACTAAATGAATGTCTAATCTGACATGTTTGTCTGGATAATCATGACTAATATCCATAAATTCTGTGGTTTGATTGACGTTAAGGTCTACTTCCTCTTTTAGTTCACGGATCAAGGCTTCTGTTACTGATTCATTTTGCTCTACCTTACCACCGGGGAATTCCCACTTACCACCTTGATGAAGATGATCAAGGCGTTTAGCTAATAAGACTTGTTTTTGTTTATTGATAATCACACCAACGGCGACATGGATTCTTTTTTGCATTTTAGCTCTTTTGTATTGTCTTTATTGTTTAAAGAAATCTTCTTCATCGTAGCCAATATCATCCATCATATCAGGGTCGATATTGTTTTTAACGGGAATGCTATGCTTTTCGCTTGCCCAATCACCTAAATCGATGAGTTTACATCTTTCGCTACAAAAGGGTTTAAATAATGCTTCAGCATTCCACTCAACTGATGTGCTGCAAATGGGGCATTTTACTGTTAATGGCATATTAATATCTCTTAGTCCACGTTCAAGCTTATTAATGCTTGTCTGTGCGATTTGTGATTATGGTGTGATGTTAAAGGGTTTAGCAGCAGGTTGCTAGTGAGAACTGAATCGTTGCATAAGCGTGAAGGGGTTTACTGGACGTCCTACAGCGATGATATAAGGATTTTATTGGGCACTGATGGTTGGCTAACGCTTGTAATTGGCAGCTAGATTTTTAGGTGTAAATAACTGGGCATATGTTTATAGGCTGTTGGTCAATTAAATCAGTTATTCGCTTTAATCGATAATTCGGCTGCTTGTTGTAAAAAGAGTTGATGCAGGTGAGCTACCTGCTTACGTAACAGGTTAATGTCTCCTTGATTATCGATAATGTGGTCGGCTTTATCGAGTCGTTGCCCTCTGCTCATTTGGCTTGCGAGTATATGCTCAACTTGTTGCTTACTGACGCCATCACGTTGCATCGTTCTTGAAATTTGTAATTCTGGTGAAATATCCACTACAAGGGTTGTAGTGACTAAACTGTTTAAATGATTCTCAAACAGCAAGGGGACAACCATGATCACATAAGCCGAAGTCGATGCATTAACTTGCTCAAGCATGGTTTGACGGATCATAGGGTGCAATAGATTATTAAGCCAGAGCCTTTGCTGTGGATTATCGAAGACTTGACTGCGCAGCGCTGCTCTATCGAGTTCTCCGTTTGGTAGCAGTATTTCAGTACCAAAATGCTCTGTTATTGCTTTGAGTCCTTTTGAGTCAGGCTCAACGACTTCTCTGGCAATTACATCGGCATCAACAAGCTCAATGCCGTTTTCGGCAAATAGATTAGCCACGGTAGTTTTTCCGCTGGCAATCCCTCCAGTGAGACCGACGATATACTTCTTATAGGTCATAAGGTGCTGAGATACCAGTTAAGAATATCTTGCCCCCAAACGAGTGCTATCCAGCCTGCGGCGGCAATATAAGGGCCAAAAGGGATCGGGTTACCTTTATTAAGCTTTTTAGTTATAATCATCATGATGCCGACCACCGCGCCGACAAGTGATGACAATAAGATGATCAGTGGCAGCATTTGCCAGCCTAACCAGGCGCCAAATACGGCTAACAGCTTAAAATCACCGTAGCCCATACCTTCCTTGCCAGTGACGAGTTTAAATAACCAAAATACTGACCATAAACTTAAATAACCTGCAGCGGCGCCAATAATCGCATCTTGTGGGCTGGCATAAATGCCTTTTAGATTGATGACTAGCCCTAACCATAATATCGGTAAGGTCAGTTGGTCTGGTAAGAGCATTTCATCTAAATCGATACCGGTTAACGCCACTAACACAAAGGTTAATATGCTGGCATAGACAAACTGCCATGTCGGACCAAAATAGAACGCCAGCGTGGCGATGAGTAAACCCGTTAGCAGCTCAATAATAGGATAGCGTGCCGAAATTGCGGTTTTGCAATTGGCGCATTTTCCTTTTAACGATAACCACCCCATAATAGGTAGGTTATGCCATGGCTTAATATTACTTTTGCATTTAGGGCAGGCTGATCCTGGCATCACGATATTGTATTTTGCCGGAAATTCATCGATTGGCTTATTTAAACGCTCAATACCGATTTGTTTGACAATATCGGGATGATATTCATTTAAGTAAAAGTTACATTCACTTTGCCATTCGCGTTTCATCATTACAGGTAGCCGATGAATCACTACATTTAGAAAGCTGCCAATAGTGGCAGCAAAAATAAAGCTAATAACAACAAACATCCATGGATACTGATGCATTGTTGTGACAAAAGTTGAGATAAATTCAGTCATTTTTCTTATATTAGATTGTTAGCCAACAATGTTGCCCATTTCGAAGATTGGTAAATACATGCCGATAATCAGTCCGCCAACAACCGTACCAATGACCACCATCATAATTGGTTCGATTAGGCTTGATAAACCATCAACGGCATCATCGACTTGCATTTCATAAATATTAGCGACTTTATTAAGCATTTCGTCTAAACCGCCAGACTCTTCGCCAATCATTACCATCTGAATCAGCATGTCTGGGAATAGTCCCGTGGTGCGCATGGCAACGTTCATTTGCATCCCTGACATGACTTCCTGGCGCACTTTAAGTAGTGCACTTCGGTATACATAATTGCCTGAGGCCCCAGCAGCAGACTCTAAACCATCAATTAACGGTACACCTGCAGCAAAAGTTGTGGCTAACGTTCGGGCAAAACGCGACATTGCTGCTTTATGCAAGATGTCACCGATAGCTGGAATTTTTAAAACCATTTGGTCGATTTTGTTACGAAACTCTAATGAATTCCTGTGCGTTCGCCTAAATAACCAAATAGCAGCAATAATGGCTATAGCAAAATAATACCATGAGCTTTGTAACCAACGTGAAACATCTATAATGAGCTGTGTGAATGCTGGAAGCTCAGCACCAAAGCCTTTAAAAATATCCTCAAATTGAGGTACAACAAATAACAATAACAAAACAGTAACGGCAACCGCGACAACAACTACCGCAGCGGGATAAAACATGGCTTTCTTAATTTTAGATTTTAACTGCTCGGCTTTCTCACGATAAGTTGCAATACGATCGAATACAGCGTCAAGTGAACCAGAGTGTTCACCTGCTGCAACTAAGTCTACATAAAGATCATCAAAATATTGCCTGTGAGGTCTTAACGCATCTGATAATGGGATACCAGATTGCACATCCGACAATATTGTTCCTAGTAGTTCTCTTACCTTTGCTTTTTCATGACCGCGACCGAGTAATTCAATAGTGGTCACTAATGGAACACCTGCGGCTAACATGGTGGCTATTTGGCGAGTGATCATAGCAATGTCCATTGCAGTGATCTTTTTCTCGGACTTGAATAAAGGTGCCGACTTTTTACGTACACCTTTAGGTGTCACACCTTGTGCTTTTAAAACACTGCGAATTTCAGCGATGCTTGAGCCACGTAATTCACCTGAAGTGCGGGCACCATCACGATTGACGCCTTTCCATTCAAAAGTAAACACCTTGGGTTGGTGTTTTTGAGTTTGTTTTCTGGTTTTAGGTTTTCTTTTTGCTGCTGCAGTGGCCATGGAGCCAATCCTTTTTTCGCGAGCTCTTATCCATAATTGAGACAGTTCAGAGCGATGTTGCAAAGTAGAATAAATTTGTACCGTTAATTTCTACTCTAGACTAATTAAAAGCTGGTGACACGGTTTATTTCGGCAATACTGGTCACGCCGTGAATCACTTTAAGTAGTCCTGACTGACGTAAGTCTCGCATGCCTTGTTGTTTAGCCTGCTTGGCTATTTGTAACGAGTTACCGCCTTCCATAATAGTACGGGCAATTTCATCACTCATTTTCATCACTTCGTAAATACCGACACGGCCTTTATAACCACCAGAGCATAATTCACAGCCTACGGGTTTAAATACGCTGATGCCTTTAGCAATGTCCGCCTCTTGAAAGCCTAGGCGTTGTAGCTCTGCCGCAGGGATTTCTTCTGCTTGCTTGCAGGCAGGGCATAAACGTCTGGCCAAACGTTGGGCAATAATTAAGTTTACCGAGCTGGCAATGTTATAACCGGGTACGCCCATGTTGATTAAACGGGTTAAGGTTTCTGCCGCCGAATTAGTGTGCAGTGTCGATAACACTAGGTGGCCGGTTTGCGCGGCTTTAATGGCAATTTCTGCCGTTTCTAGGTCACGGATTTCACCTACCATGACCACATCAGGGTCTTGACGTAAAAATGAGCGTAGAGCTGAAGCAAAAGTTAAACCGGCTTTTAAATTAATGTGAACCTGGTTAACACCTTCGAGGTTGATCTCGACCGGATCTTCCGCGGTAGATATATTACGCTCTTCGGTATTGAGGATATTAAGCCCGGTATACAAGGATACGGTTTTACCCGAGCCGGTGGGACCAGTAACTAAAATCATCCCTTGAGGTTTGGCGAGCATCTCTTCGTACAATAAACGTTGATCATCTTCATAGCCGAGCTTTTCAATACCAAGCTGGGCGGATGATGAGTCCAAAATACGCATTACAATTTTTTCGCCCCAAATGGTGGGCAAGGTGCTGACACGAAAATCGATAGACTTGGTGCGCGACAGCTTCATTTTAATACGGCCATCTTGCGGTACGCGGCGCTCGGCGATATCGAGTTTAGACATCACCTTTAAGCGAGCAGAAATACGCCCTGATAAATTGACTGGAGGCTCGGATACTTCATGTAAAATACCGTCAATACGAAAACGAATGCGGTAACGTTTTTCATACGGCTCAAAGTGTAAATCCGAGGCGCCTTTGCGGATGGCATCAGTAAGAATTTTATTGATGTAGATAACAATCGGCGCATCGTCGCTGCTATCAGTTGATGGTTCATCATCGCGAGAGGTGTCTGTAACTTCTATACCTGCTAACGCTTCCTCATCTATACCTTCTAACCCTAGGCCACTTATGTCTTCTTCTAGTATTTTTTCTAAGGCTTTTAGGAGCTTATCATCTTCAACCAGAATAGCTTCGGCATGTAAACCTAGGCTAAATTGGAAATCTTCAAGTGCCGCTATATTGGTAGGGTCAGATGTGGCGATATAAAGGCGATTACCACGTTTAAACAGGGGTAAACACTTGTGTTTTGAAATGAGCTTTTTGTTTAATAATTCTTCTGCAATTGTTGTTAAGTCAAATTCGTTTAAATCGAGTAATGGTGTGCCATATTCTTCATAACATAACTCAGCAATTTCACGCGCCGACAGGAGCTTTGCATGAATAACCGTAGTGACAAGTGAAACTTTGGTTTTACGGGATTGAGAAATCGAGGTAGTAATCTGCTCTTCTGTTAACAGGTTTCTTTTAATGAATAATGTAGATAGACCAAGATTTAATCCAGCAGTCGACATATCTTTCTACCTTGTTAACATAATAATTTCTAGCATTATGAAATAACTAAATTTGTAATCAAAGACAAAAAAGGCAGCACAGCTGCCTTTTCTTATTTTAAATGCTCTTTAAGCACCAACGCACTTACCTGGAGCGTAACTTTTCAACAGAGTAGTAGCACATGTCCATGCACCTTCTGTTGAGCGAGTTAAGGTAATCGTTTTAGTATTGAATTTAGCAGCATTACCGCCTTGAGTTGCACATTCTAAAGAACCGCCTGCTGTTGTAGATGGAGGTGTAACAGTTACACTTGAGCAATATGTGGTCGCCGCACCTACTCCAATGAAACCTTCAGTTCCAGCAGTTGTATTAGGTGTTCTTCCTTCAACTGCAGCTTGTTCAAAGCCTACTTTGCCAGCTGTTAATTCTTGAAGTGCAGATGCTGCTTGTGAACGGACCGTATAATCCTGATAAGCAGGCAGTGCGATTGCAGCAAGAATACCGATGATCGCAACTACGATCATTAATTCAATAAGAGTAAAACCCTTAGCGTTTTTGATTTGGTTGATACCTTTCATTTTTCTCTCCGTAAAATTAGGCCGGGTTGTATCAATCCTCGATGGCGAAACACTCATTTTCTAGTATGTAGTGAATTCGCCGGCATTCCATTTGCCGAAAACCTTAAGCACAATTGTGTGGTTATTGATGTTATACCGATATAACCACGTTTTTAGTGTTGCTAATATTGCTTGAGTTTTGGTGTGTGTTGCTACGCGATGAGCGTATTGACATGCACGTTTACTTCAACAAATGTTAGCAGATTATTTACTTAATGACATTTCGGCTGAGCAGTAAACCTAGAGTAAATACGCTAACGCTAACATGTAGGTCATATGCATTTGAGTATTTAGTCTATTATAGACCATCACAAATGTGGACTAAATGTTAACAGCTTTGCACTTGTTTACACTTTAGCGGTTACTGTACATGGCCGAAAGGCCAACTCGCCTACGGTAAACGTTAGTATAAACCGTTACAAAATGGAATAGTTTTACCGTACAAATAAAAAATAAATGTCTAAAAATGCTGTAAATTCACATTTTCCGCACATTATACGATAAGTTTTTTTTGACATGCTAGCTTTGTGAGTTATTTTTTTGACATAAATGTAACAATGTCGTTTTGTTGGCGCTTTTTATGGCTGCAGAAAGCCTAGATTCGAGAGCGCTACGCTGCTAGGTTCTAGAAGCGCAGCGACCTAGCAGGACGCAGTCCGCTCTGGAACCTAGTATCTCAATCTCAGCAGCGAAGCTGTCCTAGCAGGACGTAGTCCGCCCTAGTACCTAGCACCTAGAAGCATCACGCCTTCAATCTTAACGATAAATCGAGCGCTTTAACGTGTTTGGTAAGTGCGCCTACTGAAATATAGTCAACACCGGTTTGCGCAAATGTCGCGAGGGTGTCTAGGGTGACATTGCCTGATACTTCTAATTTTGCGCCCTGGCCTTTATCTTTATAACGGTTATTAATGCTGACTGCGTCGACCATCATGGTGACGTCGAAGTTGTCGAGCATAATAATGTCTGCGCCACCGTCGAGTGCCTGGGTAAGCTCGTCAAGTGATTCAACTTCTACTTCTACTGGTTTGCGGTCGTCTAATGCGCGAGCTGCTGTAATGGCTTGTGAAATTCCGCCACAGGCCATGATGTGATTTTCTTTAATTAAAAAGGCATCAAATAAGCCGATGCGATGATTTTTGCCGCCGCCGCAGGTTACCGCATATTTTTGCGCGGTACGTAAGCCTGGAATGGTTTTGCGGGTATCGAGTAAGCGAGTATGGGTGCCCGACAGTTTGTCGACATAATGTTTGGTGAGTGTGGCTGTGCCAGACAAGGTTTGGATAAAGTTCATGGCAGTGCGCTCGCCGGTTAAAATGGCGCGTGCAGGGCCGGATAGTTCACACAGCACTTGATTAGGTACTACTAGGTCGCCGTCGTCGACATGCCAATGCAGTACAACTTCGCTACCAAGTTGGTTAAAGACTTGTTCGGCCCAGGCTTTACCGCAAAATACGCCGTCTTCGCGGGTGATTAAACTGCCTGAAACGTGTTTATCAGCAGGGATGAGTTGTGCAGTAATGTCTGCCGTTAACATGTCTTCGATGGTGTTATGGGCGCTGTGGCCGAGATCTTCATCGAGTGCTGTTTTTACTGCGTGGCGGATGTCATTTTCTAACATAAGCAAAGTCCTTGCTAAAGAGCGTGATAGGGCAAAACGATAACCGATTATGGGGGTTGTCGTGTACCAAAAAGCATTTGCACAAGATTATCATATTTACACGACTGTCTGACACTCACTCATAGGCAATTTTTAACATTGGTATTCGGGTTCAAATGTCTAGGGTTGAAATATCTTGGGTTCGAATATCTGGGGTCAAATATCTAGGGTTCAAATAGCCCCTGGGTGAGTTTGGGTGGATGTTATGCTTTGTCGCTGATTATCAACATAGCATTACTCTGTAGCAAATCAGCACCACGACTGAAAGCATCCTATTTTCGCGTAATACGCACCTTGAGGTGGCTTGGGTATAACTGTTAAATTACAGTATCGACATTAAGTTGAGGTTGTTATGGCTATTGGAGTATTAGATAACGGTTGGCTGGACAGTGCACGTAAGTGTTTGTCGCCCCATTTTAATCAACGGCCTGAGGGTGAAGTGAGCTTGTTGGTGGTGCATAACATTAGTTTGCCTGCGGGCTGTTTTGGTTTACCGCACATTGATGGTTTGTTTCAGGGCTGTTTAGATATTGATGCTGATGACAGTTTTGCTGAGTTGGCGGGGTTACAGGTGTCGGCACATTTTTTAATTCGCCGTGATGGTGAAGTAGTGCAATATGTCAGTTGTGATGATCGAGCCTGGCATGCTGGCGTATCAAGCTTTAATGATCGTAGTGGTTGTAACGACTTTGCTATTGGTATTGAAATGGAAGGTACTGACAGTAGCGGTTATACCGATGAGCAATATCAACAATTAACGCTGTTAACATTGGTCTTAATGGCGCAGTATCCTATGATTACCTTAGCAAATATTGTTGGTCATTGTGATATTGCTCCCGGACGCAAAACGGATCCGGGTGATAGCTTTGATTGGTTACGTTACAAACAAGCCATTTTAACGGCAACAACTTGAATACTTTATAAGATTCATTATCGTGCGTTCGCTGTTTTATACAATATCGGTCGTTCACTGTTTTATACAATAGTTATTGATACGATAGATCATCGATTAAAAGGATATTCATGGCGTTATTTTCATTATTAGTTGCGATTTTAGTCGAGCGACTTAAGTTATTGCCAAGTGGATTGCAGTTTGATCGCTTAATGGTGCGCTACCATAAACAATTTTGGGATGCGGATTCACTGGCGTCTGAATTTGGCGTGGCGATGGCGCTTATATTGCCTGCGGTAGTGGTATTTGTGGTGAGTCATTTATTGCAGGGCATGTTGTTCGATTTGCTCAGTTTGGCCTTTTGGGTTGTGGTGTCGATTATTTGTTTTAGCCACCAAAACATACGTACCGTGTTTAAACAGTATATCCAGGCTGCTTGTCGTGGCGATGTACAGGCATGTTATCGATATGCGGGGCAGCTTGATTGTACTGAATGCCTTGATGTGGTTGATGAACAGGATTTAGGTCAAAAAGTGGGCCAAACGGTTGCCTGGATTAACTATCGTTATTACGGCGCAGTGGCGTTGTTTTTAATCTTTTTAGGCCCTGTTGGTGCGGTGTTATATTGCACCGTGCGTTTTTACAGTGACTTTAATGTTAAAAACCAAACTAAAATGCCGCTGGTAGATGATTTGCAAACCTTGCTTGATTGGTTACCAAGCCGGTTGTTTAGTTTTGGTTACGTATTGAGTGGTCAATTTAGCAGTGGTTTACGAGCGTGGCGCCAACATGGGTTAAGAATTCGTTGTGATGCTAAAACTATTGTGACTCAAACGGCCGTTGCGGCAGAGTCATTGCCTGAGGCGGGTAATGCACCTATTAGTGTGCAGTCGACTTTAGCGTTACTGGCCTTAAGTAAACGCAACTTTGTATTGTTACTGACTCTAGTGTCGGTATTAACCATTTTTGGATTTGTGAGTTAGTTGGGAGTGAGGGCGCTTCGCTTCTAGGTGCTAGGTTCTAGGGCGGACTGCGTCCTGCTAGGATAGCTTAGCTGCTGAGATTTTATAGCCTTCTAGCAGCGTAGCGCTCTAGTTTCTAGGCTTTTTGCTACTAGATCTTAGGGCGGACTGCGTCCTGCTAGGACAGCTTAGCTGCTGAGATTTTATAGCCTTCTAGCAGCGTAGCGCTCTAGTTCCTAGCTTGCTAGCTCTTCGTTTTTAGCGCTTTCGGGTAAATGGTCTGACCCCTTTAATTCAAATATCGGTTATGCTCATGGATTGAGCGTTTTAAACAAACTTGAGCTCGGTTGTCAATAAGCTGATAACTAGACACAGCCTGTATGATTTGATAAAGTGCGCTCTCTCATATTAATTGGTAAGACCAATTGACAATCTCTTATTTAGGGAGCAGGGCGCCAGATGGCTTATAGTAAGATTACCCAGCCAAAAATTTCCGATGTAATCATGGAGCAGTTAGAGCGCATGATCCTCGAAGGCAGTTTGCAGCCGGGTCAGAAACTGCCTCCAGAACGCGAACTTGCGGTGCAATTTGAAGTGTCTCGTCCTTCATTGCGCGAAGCCATTCAAAAGTTAGAAGCCAAAGGGTTGCTCATGCGTCGTCAAGGCGGTGGCACCTACGTAAAAGAACAACTGTGGCAAAGTCTTGCCGATCCTATCGTTGAATTAATGCATAACGACTCTGAAAGTCAATACGACTTGCTTGAGTTCCGTCACGCCACTGAAGGCATGATGGCGTATTATGCTGCGCTGCGTGGCACTGATGCTGACATGCAAAATATTCAAACTAAAATTAGTGACGTAGAGGCTGCAACGGATTTTGAAGCGAAAGCAGCTGCAATTGTGCGTTTTTATCGTGCGGTTGCCGAGGCGTCACACAATGTGGCTATGCTGCATCTAGTATTAAGTTTAACCCCTGTGCTACACAAAAATGTGGCACAAAACCTGGAGCTTTTAAGCATTCGCAAAGAAGCTTCCACCAAGGCAAATGATCACAGACGGGCATTATTGGCTGCGATTATACGCCGGGACCCAGACGCTGCGCGTGAAGCTTCGAACGAGCATTTAAGCTATATCGAAGAAGTCATGTTGTCAGTAAGAGAAGAAGACAGTCGGTTGCAACGTAGTTTGCGCCGTTTAAAGAGCGGCGTGTAGTACTTGTTACTTTGAATGAGAATACACTTTTGCTGTGTCAACAAGCAGCAAAAAGCCGAAATATAATCCGTATATAGAGAAGGACTGCGAGATGTCTGAAGATATGCTTCAAGATTTAGACCCATCAGAAACCCAAGAATGGGTTGATGCTCTACAAGCTGTGTTAGAGCAAGAAGGGCCTGAACGTGCACACTTTTTACTCGAAAAACTAATCGACAAAGCTCGCCGTAACGGTACTCATTTACCGTATAACGCGACTACCGCTTACTTAAATACCATTCCGGCAGGCCACGAGCCAAATATGCCTGGCAACCAGGAAATGGAGCGTCGTATTCGTGCGATTATCCGTTGGAATGCGTTAGCAATGGTATTGCGTGGCTCTAAGAAAGATTTAGAGCTAGGTGGTCATATTTCAAGTTTTGCCTCTAGTGCGACGATTTATGATGTGTGTTTTAACCACTTCTTCCGTGCGCCAAATGAGCAAGACGGTGGTGACTTAGTTTACTTCCAGGGTCATATTGCACCTGGTATTTATGCACGTTCTTTCCTTGAAGGTCGTATTACTGAAGATCAAATGGCTAATTTCCGTCAAGAAGTTGATGGCAAGGGCTTATCTTCATACCCGCACCCTAAGTTAATGCCTAGCTACTGGCAGTTCCCAACGGTATCGATGGGTCTTGGTCCTATTCAGGCGATTTATCAAGCGCGTTATTTAAAGTATTTAACTGACCGCGGCTTAAAAGATTGTTCTAAGCAAACGGTTTACTGTTTCTTGGGTGACGGTGAGTGTGATGAGCCAGAAGCATTAGGTGCAATTGGTTTAGCTGCGCGTGAAGAATTAGACAACCTAGTGTTTATCGTTAACTGTAATTTGCAGCGTCTTGATGGCCCTGTGCGTGGTAACGGTAAAATTATCCAAGAACTTGAAGGCGAATTCCGCGGCGCAGGCTGGGAAGTGGTTAAAGTGATTTGGGGTCGCTACTGGGATCCATTATTGGCCCGTGACACCAGCGGTAAGTTATTACAGTTAATGGAAGAAACCGTAGACGGTGAATACCAAAACTGTAAAGCCAAAGGCGGCGCGTACACGCGTGAGCATTTCTTTGGTAAATACCCTGAAACGGCGGAAATGGTGGCTAATATGTCAGATGATGACATTTGGCGCTTAAACCGTGGTGGCCACGACCCTGTTAAAGTTTACGCTGCATTAGAGCATGCACAGAAAACTAAAGGTCGCCCAACGGTAATCTTGGCTAAAACGGTTAAAGGTTACGGTTTAGGTGATGCTGGCGAAGGTAAAAACATCGCTCACAACGTGAAGAAGATGGGCGCTGAGTCTATCCGTTACTTCCGCGATCGTTTCAATATCCCAATCCCAGACGATAAATTAGAAGAATTACCTTTCTACCATCCAGGTCCAGACTCTGAAGAAGTGAAATACCTAAAGAGTCGTCGTGAAGCGTTATTAGGTTATTTGCCGCAACGTCGTGAAAAATTCACTGAAGAGCTAGAAGTGCCTTCATTGAAAATTTTTGATTCGATTTTAAAAGGCTCTAACGGCCGTGAAATCTCATCAACAATGGCGTTTGTTCGTGTGTTAACTGCCTTGTTAAAAGACAAAGGCATTGGCAAGCGTATTGTGCCAATTATTCCTGACGAAGCGCGTACTTTTGGTATGGAAGGGTTATTCCGTCAAGTGGGTATTTATGCTCACGAAGGCCAAAAATACATTCCACAAGATTCTGATCAAGTGGCGTACTACCGTGAAGATAAAACCGGTCAGGTGTTACAAGAAGGGATTAACGAATTAGGCGCCATGTCATCTTGGGTTTCAGCTGCAACCAGCTACTCTGTGAATGACATGCCAACAATTCCGTTTTACATCTACTACTCAATGTTTGGTTTCCAACGTATTGGCGACATGGCATGGGCTGCTGGCGACATGCGCGCACGTGGTTTCTTGGTGGGTGGTACTTCTGGCCGTACAACATTGAACGGCGAAGGTTTACAGCATCAAGATGGTCACAGCCACGTATTGGCTAACACGATTCCAAACTGTATCTCTTACGACCCAACATACGGTTATGAAATTGCGGTAGTGGTACAAGACGGTATTCGTCGTATGTATGGCGAAAACCAGGAAGACATTTTCTACTACTTGACCACCATGAACGAAAACTACGTTCAGCCTGAAATGCCAGCCGGTGCCGAAGAAGGTATCGTAAAAGGTATTTACAAGCTTGAAACTGTTGCCGGTAGTGGTAAAGGTAAAGTACAGCTAATGGGCTGTGGCACTATTTTAGAAGAAGTGCGTAAAGCGGCTCAAGCGCTTGCGAAAGACTTTGGTGTGAGCTCAGATGTATTCAGTGTAACCAGCTTTAACGAGTTAACCCGTGACGGCCAGGCTGCTGAGCGTTGGAACATGTTGCACCCAGAAGCGACACCTAAGCAAGCGTACATCAGCCAGGTATTATCTGCTGATGCACCCGCCATTGTCGCTACTGACTACATGAAGATTTACGGTGAGCAATTGCGTGCTTTTGTACCGACAGATTATAAAGTGTTAGGTACTGATGGGTTTGGTCGCAGCGACAGCCGTGCAAACTTACGTCATCACTTTGAAGTCGATGCTAAGTTTATTGTTATTGCGGCACTGAAGTCACTTGTTGAGCGTAATGAAATGCCTGTTGATGTGTTAACTAAAACCATCGCTGAATATGGCATTGACGCTGACAAGATCAACCCACAGTTCGCGTAAGGGGATACAAAATGGCTGATTTAAAGGAAGTTTTGGTTCCTAATATCGACACTGACGCAGTACAAGTTATTGAAATTTGTGCCGCTGTGGGTGATTTTCTTGAAAAAGAAGCATCTATCATTACCGTTGAAAGTGATAAAGCGACCATGGACATTCCAGCACCTTTTGCTGGTACGTTAACAGAACTGAAAATTGCAGTAGGCGATACGGTTTCTGAAGGTACGTTAATCGCAATGATGACGGCAGCTGATGCTGCACCAGCAAAAGTCGACGCGGCTCCAGCCCCTAAAGCTGAAGCGCCGGTTGCTCAAGCTGCGGCTCCTGCACCTGTTGCCCCGGTGGCAGCACCTGCGGGTGGTTCACAAGTGATTGACGTTAAGGTGCCAGATATTGGCGGCGATACTGATGTGTCTGTCATTGAAGTGTTAGTTGCCGTTGGCGATAGCATTGATGTTGATACCGGGTTAATTACTCTAGAAACTGACAAAGCAACTATGGATGTACCATCACCGAAAGCCGGTGTGGTTAAATCTGTAACAGTGGCTGTTGGCGACAAAGTTTCTGAAGGTTCATTGGTTATCACGCTAGAAGTTGCGGGTTCTGCACCTGCTCCACAGGCTCAAGCGGCTCAACCTACTGCGCCAGTGGCACAAGCTGCACCAGCAGCTGCGACAACTCAAGTACAAGAGATTCATGTACCTGATATTGGTGATGCCAGTGATGTAGATATTATTGAAGTGCTGGTATCAGTAGGTGATGACATCACTGTAGATCAAGGCTTAATTACCCTTGAAACTGACAAAGCCACCATGGAAGTACCTGCACCGTTTGCCGGTAAACTGGTGTCGTTAACGGTTAAAGTGGGCGATAAAGTGTCTCAAGGTAGCTTAATTGCCACTGTTGAAACCACAAGCTCAGCACCTGTTGCTCCGGCAGCTCCTGCTCAAACTGAAGCCGCTCCAGCAGCGCCTGCACCGGCAATGGCTGCGAGCCGTCCGTCAGCTCCGCCAGTGCCGCACCATCCAAGTGCAGCAGTGACAGCATCAACAGGCGTTGTGCATGCTTCTCCTGCGGTACGTCGTTTGGCGCGTGAGTTTGGTGTTGATTTAACAAAGGTTAGCGGTACCGGTCGTAAAGGTCGTATTTTAAAAGAAGACGTGCAAGCGTTTGTGAAGTACGAGCTATCACGCCCTAAAGCAACCGCTGCAACCTCTGTTGCTGGTGGTGCTGGTGGCTTAAACGTGATTGCTGCGCCTAAAGTTGATTTCAGTAAGTTTGGTGAAGTGGAAGAAGTGCCATTAAGCCGTATCCAGAAAATTTCTGGCCCTAACTTACACCGCAACTGGGTGACTATTCCACACGTGACTCAGTTCGATGAAGCTGACATTACTGAAATGGAAGCGTTCCGTAAGCAACAGAATGATATTGCTGCCAAGAAAAAGGCAGATTACAAAATCACTCCACTTGTGTTTATGATGAAAGCTGTGGCAAAAACATTGGCTGAGTTCCCTGTGTTTAACTCAAGCTTAAGTGCTGATGGCGAGTCGCTTATTCAGAAGAAGTACTTCCATATTGGTGTTGCGGTTGACACACCAAACGGCCTAATGGTTCCGGTTGTACGTGATGTTGATAAGAAAGGCATTATTGAGCTGTCGCGTGAGTTAACTGACATTTCTATCCGTGCTCGTGACGGTAAGCTTAAGTCTGCTGACATGCAAGGTAGCTGTTTTACTATTTCAAGCTTAGGTGGCATTGGCGGTACGGCGTTTACGCCGATTGTTAATTATCCTGACGTGGCCATTTTAGGTGTGTCTAAATCTGAAATTAAGCCTAAATGGAACGGTAAAGAGTTTGAACCTAAATTGATGTTGCCACTGTCATTGTCATACGACCATCGTGTGATTGATGGCGCCATGGCTGCACGCTTTAGTGTGACCTTGTCAGGCATTTTATCTGACATACGCACCATCATTTTGTAAACAAATCTGGCCGCTCTAATAGAGTGGCCTTTTTTATGTCGATGATTATCACCAATGTTTGATTGTGATTGTCATCAAACAAAGGGTAAAATGCGGTCAGCTATCACAATCTGGCCACATTGATTGTTGAATCGGTTTTGTCCGCCAACATATGCAAAAGAATAGAGGAAAACATGAGTAACGAAATTAAAACTCAGGTAGTTGTATTAGGATCTGGCCCTGCAGGCTATTCAGCAGCATTCCGTGCCGCTGATTTAGGTTTAGATACCATTATCGTTGAACGTTTTAGCACCCTAGGTGGTGTATGTTTGAACGTAGGTTGTATCCCATCTAAAGCATTGCTACACATTGCTAAAGTGATTGAAGAAGCTAAATCAGCTGCCAGTCACGGTGTGGTATTTGGTGAGCCAACAATCGATTTAGAAAAATTACGTGGCTTTAAAGAAAAAGTGGTTAGTCAGTTAACGGGCGGATTAGGCGGAATGTCTAAAATGCGTAAAGTTAATGTGGTTAACGGCTTTGGTAAATTCACTGGCCCTAACAGCCTTGAAGTCACCGCTGAAGATGGCACTGTCACTGTTGTTCAGTTTGAACAAGCGATTATTGCTGCCGGTTCTCGTCCAATCAAACTGCCATTTATTCCGCACGAAGACCCACGTATTTGGGATTCGACTGACGCACTAGAATTGAAAGAAGTGCCTGGTAAGTTATTGGTGATGGGCGGTGGTATCATTGGTCTAGAAATGGGTACTGTTTACTCGTCTCTTGGCAGTGAAATTGACGTGGTTGAAATGTTTGACCAAGTCATTCCTGCAGCTGATAAAGATATCGTTCGTGTATTCACTAAGCAAATCAAGAAGAAGTTTAACTTAATCCTTGAAACGAAAGTGACTGCAGTAGAAGCCAAAGAAGACGGCATTTACGTCACAATGGAAGGCAAGAGCGCGCCAGCAGAACCTGTACGTTACGATGCAGTATTAGTGGCGATTGGCCGTTCACCAAACGGCAAGTTAATTGCTGCTGAAAAAGCGGGTGTTAATGTTGATGAGCGTGGCTTTATCAACGTAGACAAGCAATTACGCACTAACGTACCGCACATTTATGCTATCGGCGACATCGTTGGTCAACCAATGTTGGCTCACAAAGGTGTACATGAAGGCCACGTAGCGGCTGAAGTGATTGCCGGTATGAAGCACTACTTCGATCCAAAAGTAATTCCTTCGATTGCTTATACTGACCCAGAAGTAGCATGGGTGGGTTTAACTGAGAAAGAAGCAAAAGAGCAAGGTGTTGCTTACGAAACTGCGACTTTCCCATGGGCAGCAAGTGGCCGCGCAATCGCATCAGATTGTAGCGAAGGTATGACCAAGTTAATTTTCGACAAAGAAACTCACCGTGTTATTGGTGGTGCTATTGTTGGCGTTAACGGTGGTGAATTACTCGGTGAAATCGGCCTGGCGATTGAAATGGGTTGTGATGCTGAAGATTTAGCATTAACCATTCATGCACACCCAACCTTACATGAATCAGTTGGTTTAGCGGCTGAACTATATGAAGGTTCTATTACTGACTTGCCTAACCCTAAAGCGGTTAAGAAGAAGTAATATCGCGTTATCATAAGCGAATTAAGGCACTCCATAAATGGGGTGCTTTTTTTTGATTTTTTTTTAGGTTTTAGACTAGGCTTATCACTGTGAATAACAATATGGGCAAATCAATAGGGTGATAATACCAATTAAGCGGCATTCATTTTATTGTTAACCCAAGCCTGGCTGGTCTAGGCTTTATCAATGTTATTGCAAATCGCCTAGATGTTACATCGCTTATGAGATGTCCTTGCTAGCTGTATAAGTTTGATGTGATAAAGGCAAACTAATTATATCAATTTGCACCTTGGGAAGTGTTTATCACAGCGATAACCCAATGAATATAACTGGTTACTTAAATACCGCACGTAACACTAATATCTATAAGGTTTTTTTCTATATCAGCGACAAGTCAGTGAGATGGGCTTTTAAGCAATTTAACAGGTGACTTTGCTAAGCCATTAATGATAAAACATTAATAATATAGGAATAAAAATAATATTATTTGTGCATGATTTATTATTCGCTCTCGCTGGATTTTGTTTCGACGTGAGTGTGGGTATATCTTTAGGCGTTAATGCCTGTGGTTATCATTTAGGATAAGACGGAACTTATGATCAAAGCGGTCACTTATTATTTAAGTTGTTTGACGCTACTTATTTTAGCGCTTGTGCCTGCGCACGGAGCTGACATTGTTCAGCGGGTATTTAACGCAAAAGATGGCTTAGCTAACGCCAGAATTCAAGATATCAGTTTTGACCGTTATGGCTATGTGTGGCTTGCGACTCAAGAAGGGCTTTACCGCGTCAGTAACAGCAAAGTAAGACGCATTGACAAGGTTGGCTTTGACTCGGTATTAGACGATGAGCTGATCACCTCGGTGATAAACTCCGGGCCTGACCACTTACTAATTGGCACCCAATCTTCGCTGTATTTATACAGTATCCTCGACAATCAATTTAGTTTGCTGCTTAGGCCTGAAGTTAAGCATGTTTCAGAGGTCAATCAGAGTATTCACGTCGTTGCATATCAGCGTCAATTGGATAATCAATTGTTATTGCTTGGCAATTCTGGTCGAGTTTATTACTTTGACGATGCAACACAATCACTCACGTTATCCACAAAGCACAATTTAAATCCTGATTTAATCTGGTTAAATGCCTTGCAACTGCATGATGGGCAATATCTTTTTTCGACTAAAAATCAGCTGCAACTCCACCTTGCTGATGGCACTTTTTTTGGCGATTTCCCTTGGACAGATCAAAACGGCCTAATAAAAAAAATATTCCAAGATAAACAGCAACGAGTGTGGTTGCTTACATCAAACGGTTTGTATCAGCTGTTTGCTGATTCATTAACCGTAAAATCAGTGAAAGAATTCCCCTATTTTGTCGAGCAAATGACAGAGGACCTTAACGGCGATTTGTGGATTTCCAGTCGTAGTGGATTGATCTTGTGGGAGCAGCACAACAATAAAATCACTATTTTTAAAGATGAGTTGAAGCAAAAAGCCAATATTGATTACATTCATGACATTGCTGTCGATTCCGATGGTTTGGTGTGGGTAGGTGGTTCTGGCGATGGCTTAGCTGTCGTTGCGGGAAAACCGGCATTTCTCCTTGAAAAGTACACAAGTAAATCGCCATACCAACTGGCAAATGAAATGGTTTGGTCTATTTACATCGAAGGTGAAAAAATATGGCTTGGTACAGATGGCCGTTTATCTGTTATCGATGGAAAAAAAGCATCGACAACGGTTATCCCATCAGGCTTAAAAATCAGTGATAGCATTTACACACTGGCATCATTGAATGACGATTTTATGGTATTAGGTACTACAAGTGGGCTATACGTAGTGGACAAATCCACCTATGCGGGCACTGACTTTGCAACTTGGAGCGGTGGGAAAGAGTCGTTAGACGGTAAAGTTATCATTAAGCTGTATCGTGACCCGCTAATCCCGCAGAGGTTATGGATTGGTACAAACAAGGGGCTTTATTATTGGCAGGAGGGTAATGATGATTTAGTTCTCGAATCATTGTTTGATACCAATAATCAACCTTCTAATACCTGGTACAGTGACTTTTTACGAGATGATCAAGACAGGTTATGGATCACAGGGGGGAGGAATTTTGGTTATGTCGATGCAAGTGGTGTTTATCGTTCGCAATTAGATATCTTTGGGGAATTAGAAAACAAGCCGATGGTTAACTCTCTATTGCAAGTTGCACCAAATATTCTCTGGCTTGCAACAACGCAGCAGGGGATTATAGAACTTAACACCCAAACCAACGCAACCAAATCATTGGACCAACAATGGAAAATCGATTGTAAAGTAGTTTATTTTTTACAAGATACGGCTACCGATCATATTGTTGGATGTGCAAGCGCGCTGGTTAAAATCAATAAGGATACAGGCAAGGTCAAATCGTTTAGTCATAAAGACGGCTTTATTTCGGACGAATTTAATGAATCTGCTAAGTTTTACGATCCCAGCAAAGGCTTTTTTATCGGTACTCCCGACGGTGCCATGTTGATTGATTTAGATACGTTAACGCCTCGCACAATTAACGATAAAGTCATCCTCGAATCAGTATCAGTATATTACGATGACAACACCGCAGTGTATTTAATCCCCAGCCAATTAGCCCAGGTTGACCCAGGTGCTAGCTTGATTAGTTTTCATATCTCTATTTCGGATTATTTAGACGACACCCCAATGACATTGCAGTATCGATTAGTCAAAGAGGGGGTAGAAGCGGGTAATTATGTCTTGTTAGAGGGCCAATCACAGATAAACGTGACTGGTTTGAGTGCGGGTGATTACACCTTAGAACTGTTATACAAACGCAACGGTGTATGGTCAAGCGAACCTTTTCAGTATGCTTTTTCGGTAAAACAGTTTTGGTGGAAGTCGCAGCAATTTAAAGGCGCGTTGCTCTTTATCGCATTATTATTGGCGGTGATGCTGTTGCTGTATAGGCAACGGCAAGTTAACCGCTTTAAGAAAATCAATGCTGCATTAGTGCAAAGTGACGAGCGTTTACAACAAGCATTGAAAGGCAGTGACTCCGATCTGTGGGAATGGCACAGCAACACCCAAATTTTGTCTCTTGATAACCGTGGTGGTGTTCTGGGGCCTATGCAATTTTTGAAAATTAAACTGCAAGACATTAAAGTGCATCTCGATGATATCACTCATCTCAAAGAGGCCTGGGGTGATTTGGCCACTGGTAAAACCGACATGATTGATGTTGAATATCGATATCAAAACTCACACGATAACCAATGGCACTGGTTACGCATTAAAGGTCGCTCGCTTGAGGTTTCACCTAATGATCAGACGTTAATCCATGCCGCGGGGATGTACACTGATATTACTCAACAGAAGATGCTTGAAAGTGAAGTAAACTTACTGGCTCAAGCATTTGAAAACACGTCCGAAGGGATGTTGATTTTAGATGTGAATAAAAACATTAAAATCAGTAATGCGGCGGCAAACTTAATTCTGGCTGCGCACAAGCGAGATTTAGCCGGTAAACCCTTTGTCGATTTGGTTGCGACAACCGTTGAGCCTTTTGACATGGAGGATGTGTTTGATAAAGAGCGCTTCTGGACCGGGGAAAGTGAGTTTTACTGTATTGATGGTAGCCGTTGTCCGGTGTGGATGAATGTATCAACCATGGCTAATGGTAATGCTGAGTCATTGCATTACGTGGTGGTGTTTTCTGATATTACAGAGCGTAAACACAATGAACAGCACCTTCGTCGTTTGGCAAATAATGACATGCTTACCGGGCTTGCTAATCGGTCGATGTTTTCTCGACGCCTAGGGCAGGTGATCGAGACTGCAAAACAACATGGCGAAACGCTGGCTTTGCTGTTTTTAGATTTAGACCGTTTTAAGCATGTTAATGATTCATATGGCCATGGTATGGGTGATGCATTGCTTGTAGAAGCCGCTAGCAGGTTACAGGCTTGTTTATCGGAAGAACACCTATTATGCCGTTTTGGTGGTGATGAGTTTGTTATCTTGCTGCGCGACGCAAAAGATATCGACACTATCAATCATATTGCTAAACAGTTATTACAACAAATAGAGTTGCCGTTTAAACTCTATGGCCGAGAGTTTTTTATCTCAACCAGTATTGGCATTAGTATTTGGTCTGGTGATGATCAAACCCCCGAAACGCTGATAAAAAATGCCGACTTGGCGATGTATCATGCCAAGGAGGAAGGCAGAGGCAATTTTCAATACTACTCGGCCGAGCGCAATGCAGAAGCTCTCTACCATTTACGCTTAGAGGCTGACTTACATAAAGCCATTGCCTGTAACGAGTTTGAGATCCACTACCAACCACAAGTTAATGTTGAGTTGAACCGTCTTGCTGGTGTAGAAGCGTTAATTCGTTGGCGTCACCCAGTAGATGGTTTGGTGCGTCCCGATGTGTTTATCGGTATTGCGGAGTCGTGTGGACTAATCGTTGAAATTGACCGCTGGGTATTAACTCAAGCCTGTATTGATGGCGCCCGCTGGTGTCGTGATGTTCAGCAAGATTTACTTGTGTCGGTCAACGTGTCTGCCATGCATTTCAGACAACCGGACTTCATCGATTTTTTAACTGCAACACTCCATAAAACGGGCATGCCAGCTAAATGCCTATCAGTTGAAATTACTGAAGGGGTGTTGATGAAAGAGATCGAAATAGCCACCCAACACTTATTAGCGTTAAAACAACTCGGCATTGATGTTGCCATAGACGATTTTGGTACAGGCTATTCATCATTGGCGTATTTGCGTTCGTTTAAAGTGAACACCTTAAAAATTGACCGGTCCTTCTTGATTCATATTGACCAAAATCAGGCCGACCAGGCGATTGTGAGCAGTATCATTGAATTGGCTCGTAACTTATCGTTAGAGGTGATTGCAGAAGGCGTAGAGACGCCCGAGCAATTAGCTCAAGTCGTTCAGCGTGGCTGTCATATTATTCAGGGGTATTACTTTGCGAAACCTATGCCCAAAGCCGAACTTGAACAACATATGAAGCAATACCAATAGCCATTGAGTGGTGCTTATTTCAATAAGTCATATTAATGACTTAGCCCGAGTCAATTAATTTGGGTATTGGTTAGATTTTGTTAGAATGCGTTGTTTTTACTTAATTGCGGAATGATTTATGCAAACAATTTTGCGCCTTAATCAGCTAAGCTGGTTTTTGCTGAGCTGCCTCTGCTTTAGTGTGGTGTTACAACCCGCAATAGCAGCACCTAAAACAGCAAAAGAAAGACCCACTATTGGCCTCGTGCTCAGTGGTGGTGGCGCAAAAGGAACCGCGCATATTGGTGTGTTAAAGGTGCTTGAAAAACACCGCATCCCTGTCGACTACATTGCTGGAACCAGTATTGGTGCCTATGTCGCTGGCATGTATGCGCTCGGTTATAGCGCCGAGCAAATAGAACACATCATGCTTAAAGGCGAATGGTCTAAAGGCTATTCTGACACGATTCCACGTGAGAGTTTAAGCTACCGCGATAAGCAACAACGCGACCAATTCAATATTCCATTAACCGTTGGTTATAACGACAACAGCTTAACCTCGCCAAGCGGCTTATTGCGTGGCCAAAGCATGTCGTTACTATTACGGCATTCTACTGACTTAGTGGAACAATTTGGTGACTTTGACGATCTCGCCATTCCCTACCGTGCAGTTGCAACCGATCTCGCTACAAGCGAGGCGGTCGTGTTATCTAGTGGCAGTGTGGTACAAGCGATGCAAGCATCAGCAACCGTACCTGGCGCGCTGCAACCGGCTATCATTGACGGTCGTTTATTGGTTGATGGCGGTATCGCCAACAACATGCCGGTTGATGTGGTCAAAGCCATGGGTGCCGATATTGTTATCGCGGTCGATATTGGTTCGCCATTAGTTGGCCAAGATAGATTAGACAGTACCGTAGCCGTGTTAGAGCAACTCTCGACCATTTTGACGCAAGCCAGCACAGCCCGCCAAAAAACACTCCTCACAGAACGCGACATTCTTATTCGTCCTGCCATTGATGTGTTAAGCACTACTGATTTTACTATTATGCCATTGGCATTAAAATTGGGCGAAGATGCTGCCAATATTCAATTGGATAGGCTTAAAAAACTGGGGATTAAAGAATCAGCTTATATCGCTTATCAAGCCGATAAACAGCAACAAAGTCTATTATGGCGTGACCCGCTTAAAAAGCCGATTTATAAAATTGCTTTTGATAATCAATCAAAAGTCAGCGAAAAACTGCTGCGTGAGCGCTTAAACATTAAAAAAGGTGACGTACTCACCAAAGAAGATTTAGCGGCGGCGCTTAATCGAGTATACGCCTTAAATAAATTTGAACGAGTCGACGCTGAATTTGAGGACGTTGAACAAGGCCGAATTATTACCATTACCACTCGCGCTAAGTCGTGGGGGCCTAATTATTTTCAAGCTGGTTTTAACTGGGAAGACGACTTTAGTTTAGATTCTGCTATTACCCTTAGCTTAGCCTACACCATGACTGATTTAACCCAAATGGGTGGCGAGTGGCGTAATGAAATTGAGCTAGGTTATCGCAAACTTGTAGCGACTGAGTTTTATCAACCTCTGGATCGTGACCAAACATTTTATAGCCTGTCACGCTTACAATATCAAATGCGTAACTGGGACTTAGTTGATCAAGACAGTAGCTATTTATTATTGGAAAATAACGTGGCTCAATTAGAACTGGGTATTGGTTATAATTATGATTCTGACGGCGTGATAGAACTGGGTTTTGTTGGCGAAAATGGCCAGGTTAAAAGTGAAGTTGGCGTGCAAAACTCAATAAACTACCATTCAACAGGTGGTTATTTAAAAGTAACCTACGACACCCTCAACAGTATTAGTTTCCCGACAGACGGCAATCGTTTTACTTTTACCAGTTATTTACGAGATGAATCTTATAGCGGTCAAACAAGTGCAGATAATACTTTTAGTGACGATTTGGCTTGGCAATTTGAAGCCGACTGGAAAGGTGCGTTAAAGCTGGGTAATCATGCCATTGTGGGTAAAATTGAGCTGGCTACTACCCAAAATGACGGCAACTTCACCTTACACGTTGCTGAATTAGGCGGTTTTTTAAACTTGTCGGGTTACCGTAAAGACACGCTGGTGGGCGCGCATAAAATATTCAGCGCTGTCATTTACCAATATGATCTAGGCCGTGATGTGCTGATTACCGATTTACCTTTGTATTTGGGTGTCAGTTTAGAAGGCGGTAATGTATGGTTTGAGCGCGATGAAATGGACCTAGATGATTTAATTTACGCCAGTAGTTTATACTTGGGGACTGACACTGACTGGGGGCCGGCAGCACTTGGTTTAGGAGTGACAGATCGCGGAGACACGGCATTTTATCTATTTTTAGGTAAAAACTTTTAAGCAGTCTATCTAAGTCGAAAGCTTAGAGGCTAACGAGCTAAAAAGCCTAGTGGCTAGAGCGCTTCGCTGCTAGAGGCTATAAAATTTTAACAGCGAAACTGACCCTAGCAGGACGAAGTCAGCCCTAGAAGCGAAGCGCACTATCCGCTTAGCGGCCTAGTTCTCCTAGCAACGCGGGTAATAATCCTGCGTGACCTAGCTTATGATGGGCTATTACCCATTTAGCTTGGTTAACGGTATGAGGCGCCGGGATTGCTACCGTTTGCATGGTGGCCGCGCGGGCTGCAATAAGGCCATTAAACGAGTCTTCAATGGCAATGCATTGGCTTGGTGCAATACCGAGTGCGTTAGCGCAATTTAAATACACTTCAGGATGCGGTTTGCCGTAAGCTAAATTCTCAGCAGACTCAAGTGCTTCAAAATAATGGCCAATGGCGAGTTTATCGAGAACGGCGTGAATAATTCGCGATGACGATGATGTGGCTAAACCAATTTTAAGGCCTAGTCGCTTGCATGCTTCAAGTGAGTCAATCACGCCTAACATTGGCTTGCCCGTAGTATTGATCTGCGCAATGACTTCATTGACAATTCTATTTGCTGCGGCAGTATTATCATAATTTGGCCAAGGAAAGCGTTGATACCAATAACTCACAACCTGATCAATTCGCAGTCCGGTAGTTTGTTCAACTTCTTCAAGAGTCAAATTAAGCCCAAAGCTGTTCAATACAGTTTGTTCGGCTAACTGCCAGGCGGGTTCAGAATCGATTAAAATGCCATCCATATCAAAAATGACCGCTTTTATTTGGGTTGACACAGCACTGACTCCTCAAAGGTATTTACTTTAATGCTAATTATCGCGATGTTGGCGGTTTGGTACAATCAAAAATGATTTTTTAAAAAATATTTCATCATATGAAGTCGATATTTTTTAGCTCACAGTTTAATCGGTGGGTATGGCATAACATGATGTATTAAAATGTTTTTTAGCCTGTTTCAAACTATTGTCTAATTTTAATTTATGCATGGAGCGATTAAATTGATTAATAGCTAGATAAATCGAGTTGATTTCATGCCTCTAACAGTGTGAGCTGATTCATACTTTTATAAAGCTGTAGTATACTGAATGTCGGATTTCAAGCCCGAACCTGTGGAATTATCAGCGTAACATTGTGTGCGCTGAGTTTCGCTGTTAGGCGTCAAACAAAGAGGAATGTTGCCGTGCTAGAAGCATATCGTAAACACGTCGCAGAGCGTGCTGCAGAGGGTGTAGTCCCTAAGCCATTAGATGCACAACAAGTGGCTGAATTAGTAAAATTAGTTGAGACTCCACCTGCGGGTGAAGAGGCGTTAATCCTCGACTTATTAGAAAACCGTATTCCACCAGGTGTTGATGAAGCTGCCTATGTGAAAGCGGCATTCTTAGATGCAGTGGCCAAAGGCACTGTAAAATCACCTATATTATCAGCTGATCGTGCTGTTGAATTACTCGGTACTATGCAGGGTGGTTACAACATTGAGCCGTTAATCGCTCAATTAGATAACCCAGCATTAGCGCCATTAGCCGTGAAAGCATTATCAAACACCTTGCTGATGTTTGACTCATACCACGATGTGGTTGAGAAAATGCAAGCTGGCAATGCGTCGGCTAAGCAAGTTGTTGAGTCATGGGCAAATGCAGACTGGTTCTTAAACCGTCCAAAGCTTGCTGACAAAGTGACATTAACGGTATTTAAAGTGGCGGGTGAAACCAACACTGATGACCTGTCTCCTGCACCTGATGCATGGTCTCGTCCAGATATCCCATTGCATGCACTTGCTATGTTGAAAAACGCCCGTGACGGTATCGTACCTGACGTGTCTGGCGAAGTGGGTCCAATTAAAGAAATCGAAGCGCTTAAAACGAAAGGTCACCCATTAGTATACGTGGGCGACGTTGTTGGTACCGGTTCTTCACGTAAATCAGCAACTAACTCTGTATTGTGGTTCATGGGCGATGATATCCCTTATGTGCCTAACAAGCGTGCGGGTGGTTTCTGTTTAGGTAACAAAATTGCGCCGATTTTCTTCAACACCATGGAAGATGCGGGTGCATTACCGATTGAGCTAAACGTTGATAAAATGGAAATGGGCGATGTTATCGACATTTATCCATATACTGGCGAAGTTAAGCGTGGCGGTACTGACGAAGTTATCTCTACGTTCGAGCTTAAAACTGACGTATTGTTAGACGAAGTTCGTGCTGGTGGTCGTATTCCATTGATCATCGGTCGTGGCCTAACAGACCGTGCACGTGAAACCTTAGGGTTACCAGCGTCAGACGTATTTGTTCGTCCTGAAGATGTTGTTGTGACTAACAAGGGCTTTACCCTTGCACAGAAAATGGTTGGTAAAGCATGTGGCGTGAAAGGTATTCGTCCTGGCCAGTACTGCGAACCTAAAATGACCTCTGTGGGCTCACAAGATACTACTGGCCCAATGACACGTGATGAGTTAAAAGACTTAGCCTGTTTAGGTTTTAGTGCTGATTTAACCATGCAGTCATTCTGCCACACAGCGGCTTATCCAAAGCCAGTTGACGTTGACACGCACCACACATTACCAGACTTCATCATGAACCGTGGCGGCGTAGCATTACGTCCAGGTGATGGTGTTATTCACTCTTGGTTAAACCGTATGCTACTTCCTGATACCGTAGGTACTGGTGGTGATTCGCATACTCGTTTCCCAATTGGTATTTCGTTCCCTGCGGGTTCTGGCCTAGTGGCATTTGCTGCAGCAACAGGTGTAATGCCTCTTGATATGCCTGAGTCAATTTTGGTTCGCTTTAAAGGCACCATGCAGCCAGGTATCACCTTGCGTGATCTTGTACATGCCATTCCACTAAAAGCGATTGAAATGGGTCTGCTAACGGTTGAGAAAAAAGGCAAAATTAATGCCTTCTCTGGCCGTGTATTAGAAATCGAAGGTCTTGAAAAACTGAAAGTTGAGCAAGCATTCGAACTGTCTGATGCATCTGCAGAACGAAGTGCTGCTGGTTGTACTATTAAGTTAGACAAAGAGCCAATCATTGAATACTTAAACTCTAACATCGTGATGTTAAAGTGGATGATCAGTGAAGGTTATGGCGATCGTCGTACTATTGAACGTCGTATTACCGCTATGCAAGAGTGGATTGCTAACCCAGAGTTGATGGAAGCTGATAAAGATGCAGAATATGCTGAAATTATCGAAATCGACTTAAACGACATTAAAGAGCCAATCCTTTGTGCACCAAACGATCCTGATGATGCAGTATTATTATCTAGCGTTGCACAAACTAAGATTGACGAAGTGTTCGTGGGTTCTTGTATGACAAACATCGGTCACTTCCGTGCTACCGGTAAGATGTTAGACAAGTTTGCTAAAACACTGCCAACACGTTTATGGATTGCGCCGCCAACTAAGATGGACCGCGACCAGTTAACGGAAGAAGGTTACTACTCAATCTTCGGCCGTGTCGGTGCTCGTATCGAGATCCCTGGTTGTTCTCTATGTATGGGTAACCAGGCTCGTGTTGCTGAAGGTTCAACCGTTGTATCAACTTCAACGCGTAACTTCCCTAACCGTTTAGGTACTGGCGCAAACGTTTACTTAGCATCAGCTGAGCTAGCCGCTGTAGCAGCCTTGTTAGGTCGTCTACCTTCTCCACAAGAGTATCAAGAATACGCGAAAGAATTAGATGCAACTGCAGCTGATACATACCGTTACTTGAACTTCGATCAAATCGACTCTTACACGAAGAAAGCTGACAGCGTGATTTTCCAATCTGCTGTATAAGTTTGAACTAGTTAATCGTTGAATTAAAAATGCCAGCAGAAATGCTGGCATTTTTGTTGGTGGTGACATTTCAGTTATATCGCTAAACACACCTTCAGAGTTGGTCTTCAAGTTTTGTTAGCTTTATTTGATATTCTTCAAAGCACTTAAAAAGCTTATCACTAAAATTTTGGTAGTCCCGTAGTGTTTTCTGTCCTGTATCATCTAACAAATGTTCTTTACAACAATTAATGTAATTTTCAATTATTGAAGCTGAAGTTATACATGTGGTTTCATTTATTTTTTCGTAAGTTAAGCCAAATAATAAATCAATTTCCTTTGCTGATATCTTGAATAACAAAACTTGATTAGAAATTGCATCTTCCTGACTTTTAAGGTTTTCTCTTCCTTTTTGATCGCTATCTAGAATTTTTTTAAGGTTAGAGTCATTCTTAACTCCCCGAAGCTCAGGTTCGTTTTCCCATAAAAATTTTTTAAATTTAGCATGTAAAAACATATCCCTAAGTTCATCCTTGTGCTGTGCAGCTTTAATTAAAGCTTGATATCTCACAGGTGCTTTTATCTGGCGTTGCCATATTTGAATAGCTTGAAAAGCCGTAATGCTACCTAATATTGCCGCTACCCCGCCTAAAAGACTGGTTACACTCGCGATGGATGCTAAAAATGTAGCTTCCGGTTCAATACTTTGAATAATTAGCATTAGATAAATCACAAAAAAAGTAAATGTAAAAATAACTCTATTTGCCTCATTTTTAGTGATTTTTTTGAATATGTCTTTCACGCATTAAGTCCTTTTAAAAAATAGAAGCTCAAATAAATAGTATTACTAAATTTGCCATTCATTGTTAAAGATTACTAGCGAAACGTCAGTGATACTTTTTCAAATTTTTGTATACCAATAGTTTAATCTAATCAATTGCCTGCCGCAGGCTATCGTGCAGATTATCCAGCGAGACGCCGCAAGCACTTCCATGTGGGCTTAACCAAAACATCCATGTTTTGGATACTCGCTGGCTCATCTGCACCTGAAATTTTTATTTCTTCGATTTAGCTTTATTTATGGCTGCCTGTTATTTAAAGCTTATAACTGATTTAACACTTTCAGGTTTCATATTATTGAGGACGTTGAAGAAAATAGCGTGAGCCTGACAGGACGTCAGGCTAGCTTTCGAGGGGAAGGGACGCCCCATCGGAAGCGTTAGTATTTTCGAATAAGACCGAAGCAGCCTACAAATAAAGTTAAAAGCTGGATTAATCCCCATGGCGACCTTTTCGCAGCTATTGTTTTGTAAATAGCGAAAATGTTGCGGGGCGGCTGGGAGTTCCAAGAGGGAATAGCCGTTGATTTCCTCTTGGTCTGGTGTGGGTGAAGCGCCACGACGTTGGTGGCCGCAGGCCATATCTCAAACAAGATTTTGGCCTGTGCAGGGTGGAACCTTGCGATCTTAATTCAAACGAAGTTTGAAAATCTGTTGGGGCCGCAGGCCATAAGTACAAAACGACAAAAGTGTAAACACCTGGATCCCGGCTCAAAAGCACTGCCGGGAAGACGGGATTAATATGGATTAAATTGATTGCTGGAAGTGTAACTTTGACACTAGCTCTGGTGTGGGCGAAGCGCCACGACGTTAGTGGCTGTAGGCCATTGTTAAAAAGAATGAATATTAAATATTCATCGATAATTAACCATACCCATCATTCAACAATGCCAGCAAAATAGCTGGCACTTATAGTAGCGTCATTTATCGTTTTCGAATGATAATAACATCCTTTTGATGAACGCTATTAACATTAACGACGCGATATGCCGCTGGTTTAACAACGACCACTTTAGTTACCGTCGTTTTATTAGTAGGCGCTTTTGCGTGTCCATTATGAGCTCGTGGTGCACAAGCACTCAAGCTTATAATTGCTAATCCGATCAATATAACTTTAATCATCGGAAATTGAATTGACTGTTTCATACACACCTCGATACGAGTGAAGACGATGGCTAATCATAATCGTTTGAGTGTCAATTGCTGATCGCGATGAGTAAATTTATGCAAATATAATGTTGAAATAAACGTCTATCGTTAAAACGTACCGTCATCATGAATACTTAATATTCATATCAATCAGTGGTTCGCGTGAACCTTTCTCTGCCCGCAGTCTGGCTAAATACTGCTGCCATAACTCGGCTTGATTGCTGCATAAATTGTATAGCACCTGCCAGGAATACAGGCCGGTATCGTGACCATCATCAAAGACAATCTTAACCGCATAATGGCCTACGGGCTCAATCGCAGTAATGTTTACCGCTTTCTTGTGAGTGACTAAGATTGGGTTACCATGACGCTGTACTTCAGCCGACGGTGAGAATACGCGGAGCATTTCACAACTAATGTTGTAGGTTTGGCCGTTATCAAAAGTGACTTCTAATAACTTAGATTGACGCTTCAGTTTAATGCCGCTAACAGTAGGCGTTGATTGGGTCATGGGAATACCTATAAAAAAAGGATTAACGCTAAATCGCAGATTATCATCATACGCGACTTTGCGGTTAATCCAATTGTTACAACCTGCATTCGTGATGTCGATTCGCATCAACACATTCACGTTGTCCTCGTGGGTAATAAACCGACAAGGGTAACCCGTTTACCGCGTGCTTATAAAATAAAGCGGCTTAAATCTTCATCTTGTACCAGGGTATCAAGATGATCGTTAACGTATTGCGCATCAATGACAAACGTTGAGCCTGACTTTTCAGAGGCGTCGTAAGAAATCTCTTCCATCAGCTTTTCCATGACAGTGTGTAAACGACGTGCACCGATATTTTCAGTGCGCTCATTGACTTGCCATGCTGCTTCTGCGATGCGCTCAATGCCTGATTCTGTAAATTCAATCGTGACGCCTTCGGTGCCCATCAGTGCAATAATTTGCTCTGTTAATGAAGCATGCGGCTCTGTGAGGATACGCTTAAAATCACCGGCGGTGAGGGCATCTAGCTCAACACGAATAGGTAAACGGCCTTGCAGCTCAGGGATTAAGTCAGACGGTTTTGACATCTGGAATGCACCCGATGCAATAAACAAAATATGATCTGTTTTGACCATGCCGTGTTTAGTGGTCACAGTACAACCTTCAACTAATGGCAGTAAATCACGTTGTACACCTTCACGCGACACATCTGGGCCTGAACTTTCGCCGCGCTTACAAATTTTGTCGATTTCGTCTAAAAACACAATGCCATTTTGTTCAACCAACTCGATGGCTTGCTCTTTAAGATCTTCTTGGTTGACGAGTTTGGCTGCTTCATCTTCAACGAGCTGTTTGTAAGCATCTTTAATCTTAAGCTTTTTGCGTTTGGAGGTGCTTTGGCCAAGATTTTGGAATAAGCCTTGTAGCTGATTGGTCATTTCTTCCATGCCCGGAGGGGCCATGATTTCAACGCCAATCTGTGGTGCAGCAACATCGATTTCGATTTCTTTGTCGTCTAGCTGGCCTTCACGTAGCTTTTTACGGAAAATTTGGCGAGTATTAGACTCTTCTTTTTTCTCTGTTTCCCAGTCATCTTTTACCTTAGGTAATAAGGCATCTAAAATGCGCTCTTCGGCCATTTCTTCTGCACGATGACGGCATTTTTTCATTTGCAGCTCACGGGTCATTTTAACCGCTGAGTCTGTTAAATCACGGATAATTTGTTCAACTTCTTTACCGACATAACCCACTTCGGTAAACTTTGTCGCTTCTACCTTAATAAATGGCGCGTTAGCTAATTTGGCTAAACGACGGGCGATTTCAGTTTTACCGACACCGGTTGGGCCAATCATTAAAATGTTTTTTGGGGTCACTTCATGACGTAATGATGGCTCAAGTTGCATACGACGCCAGCGGTTACGTAAGGCTACGGCAACTGAGCGTTTGGCATTTTTTTGGCCGATGATATGCGAATCTAGTTCGTGAACAATTTCACGTGGAGTCATTTCAGACATAACTGTTCCTTTATTAACGCTCGAATTAGTAGTCTAACTTTTCGATAGTTTTAAATTGGTTGGTGAATACACAAATGTCGCCAGCAATGGTGAGCGATTTTTCTGCAATCTCTTCGGCGCTTAATTCGGTATTTTGCAATAGTGCTAATGCTGAGGCCTGGGCATAGTTGCCGCCCGATCCAATGGCAATGAGGTCGTGCTCTGGCTGTACTACATCACCGTTACCGGTAATAATTAAGGATGATTCAGTGTCAGCTACCACAAGCATAGCTTCAAGCTTGCGCAGCATTCTGTCGGTGCGCCAATCTTTGGCAAGCTCAACGGCAGACTTTAATAAGTGGCCTTGATGCATTTCGAGCTTGGCTTCAAAGCGCTCAAAAAGAGTAAATGCATCGGCTGTACCACCGGCAAACCCAGCTAATACCTTATTATGATACAAACGACGCACCTTACGCGCGTTGCCTTTCATGACGGTATTGCCTAAAGATACTTGGCCATCACCAGCGATGACAACTTGGTTATTGCGGCGTACGGATACGATAGTAGTCACGGTAAATCCTCTTTAAATGCACCAACGAATGCAATTGTTGATTCATGATTAAAATGGATATGGGGTCAAAATAAGAGATATCAAGGATGGCATAAAAAAAGCCCTGTTTGAGTGGACAGGGCTAATGAAGGTTTGTTGCGTTTATCACGTGATTAGCGTTATTGCCATAACCAAATTTGGCAGGTGTTAATGCCTGACTTTTGCATTTTATGACGGTTGGTTTCGGCTTCGCGTTTGTTCGGGAAAGGCCCTAATACTACGCGATACCAAATACCGTTGGCGCCTTCGCTGCGACGCACTTGTGCTTCCATCCCTTGAAACGCAATACGGGCTTTCATTTCATTGGCTTGCGACTCTTGTCTAAACGAGCCACATTGCATTTGATAAATGCCACTGGAAACCACACCTGTTGTTGGCAAATCAATTTCAACTTCCTTGTTTTCTAATTCTTCAAGGTAGGTCCATTGTTCTTGCGGTTTAGGTGGTAATGCATTTGGGTCTGGCTTAACCACTTTTGGGGCCGCAGGTGTCGGCGCTGTTTCGGCTTGTGCGGTTTTCTTTTTCGGTTGTTGTGCAGGCTCTGTGACTTGCGTTTCTGAGCTGCCGTTGATTGACCATAAAAAGTAACCAAAGCCGACAACAAGCGCTAACACAACAAATACAGGCAAATATGGAAAACTGTACGCAGGCGCTTTTTTACGCTTTGGCGCACGGGGTTTACTGGGTTTATTTGCTTTAGGTTTGCGGTTTGCGTAGTCGCGACTCATGATTACATCCGCTCTAAAGTTTCAATGCCAAGCAAGGATAAACCTGTTTTTAGCGTATTAGCGGTTAATTGCGATAACAATAAACGGCTTTGTTTTTGTGCTTCGGTGTCTGCCGCTAATACTGGACAGGCTTCGTAAAAACTTGAAAACTCGCTTGCAAGCTCATACAGGTAACCACACAGAACATGTGGTAAGCCTTTGTCTGTCATGCGGGTAAGTACTTCACCAAACTGGGCTAACTTGGTGCCGAGGTCTTTTTCTTTTTCGTGTTCAAGAACGATTTTAGCCTGGCTTAAATCGATGTCTTCAGCACGCTTGAAAATACCGGCTACGCGAGTATAGGCATACAGTAAGTATGGGGCAGTATTTCCTTCAAAGCTTAGCATTTGCTCAAAGCTGAAAATGTAATCACTGGTGCGGTTTTTAGATAAATCAGCGTATTTAACTGCGCTGATCCCGACAACGCGAGCGATTTCAGTCAATGTTGCTTCGTCCATGTCTGGATTTTTGCTGCGCACCAAGTCAAGTGCACGCACGTTCGCTTCATCTAATAAGTCGACTAATTTAACGACGCCGCCTGAACGGGTTTTAAATGGACGACCATCTTCGCCATTCATGGTGCCAAAGCCTGTGTGCTCTAGAGACATTTCTGGGCGAACAAATTTTGCTAACTTGGCAAGGCTAAACACTTGCTGGAAATGCAGCGCCTGGCGTAAATCAACAAAGTACATTGCGCGGTCGGCTTTAAGTACGTTTGAGCGGTAACGCATGGCGGCTAAATCAGAGGTGGCATACAAGTAACCGCCATCTGCTTTTTGAATAATGACCGGTAATGGCTCGCCTTCTTTAGTGCGGTACTCTTCCTGGAATACCACTTTAGCGCCATTACTTTCGCTTAATAATCCTTGGGCGTCTAAATCTTTAACTACCTGAGCCAGGTCTGCGTTATAAGCACTTTCGCCGTGAACATCTGCGCGGGTTAGGCTCACACCTAAACGTTGGTATACGTCATGGCAGTGGCTGAGTGAGATATCGTTAAACTCACGCCATAGTTTATTGCAGTATTCATCGCCTGATTGTAAGGCAACCACTAATTGGCGTGCGCGGGTAGCAAATTCTGTCGATTCGTCAAAGCGCACTTTAGCTGCACGGTAAAAGCTTTCTAGATCAGACAATTCCATTTTGGCTTGTTCGCCATTGGCTGCACGTAACTCTTCCATGTATGCCAGTAACATACCGAATTGTGTGCCCCAGTCGCCAACGTGGTTTTGACGGATTACGTTATGACCTAAAAATTCAAGCGCACGGACAACGCTGTCACCAATAATGGTTGAGCGTAAGTGACCCACGTGCATTTCTTTGGCCAGGTTTGGCGAAGAATAATCGACTACGATAGTTTGCTTAGCCGGTAAGGTCACGCCTAAGTGGTCATCGTTAAATGCTTGTTGTAGCTGATTTGCTAATGCATTGTCGTCGATAAAAAAGTTAATAAATCCTGGACCAGCAATTTCGACTTTAGCAACGTGAGATGACGCCGGTAAGTTGTCGATGATCAATTGGGCTAATTCGCGTGGATTCTTTTTTGCTATTTTGGTCAGCATCATTGCAAGGTTAGTCGCTAAGTCACCATGACTTTTATCTTTAGTGCGATCGACCTGAATGCGCGCTTGAAAATCAGCTGGCACAATACCTTGCTGTTTAAAAGATTCGAGGGTTTGTTCTAGTAAAGATTCAATATGTGATTTCATGGGCGTTTGCTTGCACTAATTCGTTAAATGAATGACATGACGGAACCGCGTATTTTAGCCGTTTATGGGGTGTAATTGCTATCTGCTTTGGCGGAAATATTGGTTTTTTTATCATAAACCTGCATAACAATCTCAGTGAACGGTATTACAGAGGTTATAACCAATGATGATATCGGGTTGGTATTACATTAAATCTTGTGGATCTCTATCTATTGTCCAACGACAGCGTTTACCCTCAGGTAGTTGCTCAATGTGAGTTAACACATGTTCAAATACGCTTTGTAACCGATTCCTGCTTTTGGCTTGTAGCATTAATTGGCGTCGATATTTTCCGGCTTTACGGTCCAATGGCGCAGGTATTGGGCCAATAACTTCAAGATCTTTATCTTGGGGGATCAGCTGACTTATTTGGGCTAAAAAGGCATCTGCGTCTTGAGCTAAGTGGGCCTCTGCTCGAATTAACACCATGTGCCATGCGGGTGGCAATAGTGCTTGTTGACGCTCAGTTAACTGGCTGCGGGCAAATTCGCCATAGCCCCGTTGCAGTAAATCGCGCAAAATGGGGTTATCACTTTGATGGGTTTGCAACAACACTTTACCGGGTTTATCGGCGCGACCCGCGCGGCCTGATACCTGAGTGTACAACTGACCAAAACGCTCAGGTGCACGAAAATCGGCACTGAATAATGCGCCGTCTACATCCAATAAGCCCACTAATGTCACATCGGGAAAATGATGTCCTTTAGCCAGCATTTGGGTACCCACCAGAATTTTATATTTACCCATGTAAATCCCTTGTAACTGTTGTTCAAGGGAGCCTTTGCGGCGAGTGGTGTCGCGGTCGATGCGCACAACCGGATGTTTAGGGAACAGTTTAACCAGCTCTTGTTCTAGCTGTTCTGTGCCTAAGCCGTGCCCCATCAACATGGTGCTACCACATTGATGGCATTGTTTCGGGATGGCATATTGATTACCGCAGTGGTGACAGCAAATTTCGTTTAAGCCTTGATGTACGGTAAAAAAGGCATCGCAGCGATCGCACTCATGCAAATGGCCACATTCGTGGCACAGTAACGCTGGGGCAAAACCACGACGATTTAAAAACAATAACACCTGGTTGCCGGCATCAAGGTGCATGCGCATTTCGTTAATTAACGAGGCTGACATACCGGCTTTTAAGGGCTGCGAGGTTATGTCGATAATGCCTTGTTTTACTTTTTGCGCCGCGCCAGCACGCTCGCTTAACTCAAGATGATGATAACGGCCAGACAATGCATTTTGTAAGGTTTCAAGTGAGGGGGTTGCCGAGCCAAGCACCACTTGAATATCTTCTAAATGACCGCGCATTACCGCTAAATCTCGGGCGTGGTAGCGAACCCCTTCTTGCTGTTTAAAGCTGCTGTCGTGTTCTTCGTCTAAAATAATCAGACCAGGAAACGCCATTGGGGTGAACAGTGCCGAGCGAGTACCAATAATAATTGCCGCTTCACCCACGCGAGCTTGTCGCCAGGCTTCAAGGCGCTGGTTGTCGGTTAAACCAGAATGAATTACCGCAACTTTAACGTCAAACCGGCGTTTAAAGCGGTTAATGGTTTGTGGGGTTAAGCCGATTTCGGGCACCAAAATCAGGGCTTGTTTACCTTGTTTTAAAATGGTTTCGAGCAAGGTTAAATAGACTTCGGTTTTACCCGAGCCGGTTATACCTTCTAGTAAGGTGCAGTGAAATCCTTGCTGTTGCGTAAGGACAGAAACCGCTACCGCTTGCTGTTTATTTAATTTGTGCGGTGACTCATTCATGTGCAGCTTGTGACGCCAGCTCAAGTCGTGAGTAATGACTGAGTTTTTTTGTTCAATCCATTGCTTATCTTGCAATGCCTTAAGTGCAGATTTACTTAACGCCTGGGTGGTAAATTCATCTTGAGTTAACGGGTTTTCGAGCAATAAATCGAACAGTTTTTTTTGTGCAGGGGCGCGTTTAAGGACGCTTGAGTCTGCTTGACGGCCTTGCTCGCTTAAATGATATTCAACCATGGCAAGCGGCGTGGCATCGAGGCCTTTACGCAGTGCGACGGGGAGAGCCTGGCTGAGCATTTGCCCTTGCGAGGTAAAATAATATCGTGCCGCCCAAAGCGTTAATTTATATAGCGAGTCGGGCAGTAATGGGGCATCATCTAGCACTGCGGTTACGGATTTAATTTGTTGCGGTGCTAGCGCACAAGTGTCTGTGATTGCGGTGATTAATCCTATGAGTTGTTGGCGGCCAAAAGGTACTTTAACTCGCAACCCAATTTGCAGCGTTGTTTGTTGCTCGTCTTTTACGCGGTAACTAAAGTTTTGGCGTAGTGGGACGGGTAAGGCGACTTCAACAAACACGGGCATAGGGTTTCACATTTTTCGATTCTATTAGGGATTGTGGATCAGTTTACCTCTAAGTGTCATCAAAGAGATAGGGTAAGTGTTATGCGTAAAAGACTTTATAAGGTCTTATTCTTTGCTTTCGGATTATGTGTTTATGCTCAACAAGCATTGGCGCAAGTGAATCATGTCAGTATTAATAGTCGTCAGTCAGAGTTAAGTGAACAACCGCGATTAAAAGTGAATGTTGTGGCGCAAAATGATGATTGGTCACAACTGAGTTTTTATATTCGTCAAAAGATTGATGGTGACATGCAACAACAACGATTATCAATCCAACCCATTAATCGTTTTTTAGTACAACTTAATGGTAAAGAGTCTGTTACTGACCGGTCTGCGCAGTTAGTTATTACTGAAAACCAGCAAAATAAAGCAGTAATATTAGCCGTATTAGCATTATTTGATGCACCACTGTCATTTAATAGTGCAGCATTTGTTGAGGCTGCGCCGTTACGGATGACCCGTAATCAGTCAGTAGATAAACCGCGCCAAGTAAAAGCGAGCGATAACAATCAAGTCGCGGTAAGCGCGCTTAAAACAGATACGGTTAGCGAACCTTTATTACAGCCAAGAAAGCCCGATAACTGCCAGATTATTAAAGATAATGCAGATACTTTATGGCGTATCGCTGAACGCTATAAAGAGCAATGGAACACCAGTGTTTACGGCGCAATGCTAGCGATTTTTGAGGCCAATATGCTGGCTTTTTCTAAACAAAAAATTCATTTATTGCTTAAAGACGCGTTATTGGTGTGTCCGTCGACAGACATATTGGCGCAATATGATAATAAAGCGGTTGATAAAAAAGTGTTCGAAGTGATAGAAGCTAAACATGCTGCTAAATAGCTTATTTAATCTGTAACTGTGATTTAGGTAAACAAAGTACTGAGTAATTACTCTCATTGGTCAGTAATTGGTTGCAGCGGCGAATGTTAATTTATATAGTTGTTTGCGTTAATACAGGTTATTTAAGCAAAAATAAGTCCATGTGAAAATAATTCAACAATATTATCTCGAGAGTGATAAACAATAATAAAGACTGTATTAAATGAATTTACAACGTGAGTTACGTTGTTTTTAAGCTGCTTTAAGTAAGGGATTGATTTGATGAAAGGCGTCAAGATGCTAGCCATAATGGCATTACTCGCTGTGGGTTATATACCTGCAGCCACTGCAGAAGTCAGTCATATTAGTATTGATACCGCCGCCTTTGAGCAAGGACAACTACCTACACTAACCGTAAATGTTGTGACTGAGCATCATGACCTGTCACGACTCACGTTTTATTTACGCCAAATTTATCAAGATAATATTGTATTAGAGAAACTCGATGTTCAGCGTCAAGGTGACGATGTGTTTGTGTTGACAGGGAAAGAGCAACTACGTGATCCTGATTCAGCATTGATTGTCTCTGAGTTCCGTAATGCTAAATGGCAACAATATTCACCCGTGCCGTTGTTTAATCAAGCTGTACTAGCCAGTACTCACCAACCTGTTGCCATCAAAAAAATGAAGTTACCTACTTCGTCCATCGCGGCTCCGCAGGTTACAGAAATCAACCGTGTAGTGGCTAGCACCCCGGTATTAGCAGCCACTCAAGAGTTACTAGAAGGCTGTAATATTCTTAAGCAGCCAAATGACTCGTTATGGAAAATAGCGGTTAGATACCGTAAACAATGGGGTTCTAACATTTATGGTGCCATGCTGGCGTTGTATGAGGCAAACCCACAAGCTTTTTATCAAAACAAAATTAGTCTGTTGCAGTTAGACAGCTCATTGCGTTGTCCGCCAGCTAATATTTTAGTGAAATACCAAAATGTGGATGTTGATAGAGTCAGATTTGATGATTTAGTGACCTATCAGCAAACTCATACCAGCGCGATAGTACAGGCGCCAAAACTTGCCGTTCCCAAAATAGTACCGCAAATAACACCAGCGAAAGCCGTGGTTTCGTCTGTCGACCATACTCAAATCGATACTGAAATCACGACAAAAAATAGCATCAATGTTACCGATGTGGCTGAGGTGGTCGCCAATACAGCAAAAGTGGAAGTGTTAGACAACCAAAATGCTCAGCAATGCTCAATCGATAAACGCCTGGACGACAATTTGTGGCGTGTTGCAGTGCGTAATCATCAACAGCTAAACACCAATGTCTATGGTGCAATGTTAGCCATATACCATGCCAACCCTAATGCATTCTTTAAGCAGAAAATTTATCTCTTAATGGCTGATAGCCGCTTAGTTTGCCCATCAAACAAGGTGTTACAGCAATATCAAAATGCTGATAAAGATCGACTGACTTATGAAGCGTTTGAGCGCAAGCAGAGGTAGTGTTAGTTTACTAAAGCGTGGGTGTTTATAAATTCTACTTGTCTGGGCTTGTTAGACACTGTATTATCTCGCGCCTAAAACATATTGTTATTAACTTCATGTGGTGTCCAACTTCGGGTTGTGATGGCGACATGGCCTTCAATTTAAGGTACTCCAAATGAAAACTGGTATTCACCCAAATTACGCTGAAATCACTGCAACTTGTACTTGTGGTAACATCATCAAAGTAAATTCTACTGCTGGTAAAGACTTGCATTTAGACGTATGTGGTGCATGTCACCCATTCTACACTGGTACTCAGAAAGTTGTTGATACTGGTGGTCGTATTGACAAGTTCAACAAGCGTTTCAGCGTGCTTGCTAAGAAGTAATTGCCCAGCAATTAACTTCAAAAAGGCGCCTTGGGCGCCTTTTTTGTTTTTGACTTTCGCATATTGACATGGTGCTGTCGCGGAAACTTATTTTTTAGCTGTAAACAATGTAAAAATGCCTGAAACTGCTTTTATTGTTATTTAAGCAAAATAAATAATAAATAACGTCTGTTTAAAACGGTTTATTCTCTTAAATCTTGTTATTTTCCTACATTTTTAACTCTTTGATTTATATATATTCATGTTAGTTTAGTTTGATTAACAAAACCTAAGGCTGTTTGAGCCATCCAACACATCCTATCACTGAGTTTTTGATTTCTATCACTACTGTTATAGCGTATCGTTGAAACACTTTCGATGAATAGCATCAACCATGTTTCTCGCGTGCTAATCACCACTTTAATGTTACTCAATAGCGCATTTCAGGATGTATATAATGTCAGATATTCGTCAACAAGCTCTCGACTATCATGAATTCCCCGTTCCAGGTAAAACGGCTGTGTGTCTTACCAAACCAGCCCAATCCAGTCACGACCTTGCACTGGCGTACAGCCCTGGTGTTGCAGAGCCCGTTCGTGAGATTGCCTCTGACCCTGAAAATGCATATCGCTATACCAACAAAGGTAACACTGTTGCGGTCATTACTAACGGCACCGCGATTTTAGGCCTTGGTAATTTAGGCCCATTAGCCTCAAAGCCAGTAATGGAAGGCAAATCGCTTTTATTTAAGCGTTTTGCCAATATTGATTCTATTGATATTGAAGTTAAGCACCGCACTACCGAAGACTTTATCAATACAGTTGAGTCGATAGCGGACACATTTGGTGGTATCAACTTAGAAGATATCAAAGCACCTGAGTGTTTTGAAATTGAACGTGAACTCATTAAGCGCTGTAGTATTCCTGTGTTTCATGATGATCAGCATGGCACGGCTATTGTTACTGCAGCTGGGATGTTGAATGCCTTAGAAATCCAGGGTAAAAAAATTGATGATGCGATATTTGTTTGTTTAGGTGCTGGGGCTGCCGCCATTGCTTGTATGAGCATGATTGTGAAGTGTGGTGCGCTTCGTGAAAACGTGTACATGCTAGACAGACAAGGCGTTATCCATACTCGCCGTGAAGATTTAAATGAGTATAAAGCGTTGTTTGCTAACAATACTGATAAGCGCACTTTGCAAGATGTGATTAAAGATGCTGACGTGTTTTTAGGCTTATCAGGTGCCAACCTATTAACGGCTGAAGACATTGCCTTAATGGCACCCAATCCAGTGATTTTTGCCTGTTCAAATCCCGATCCTGAAATTAAGCCAGAGTTAGCGCACGCTATTCGCCACGATCTGATTATGGGTACAGGGCGCAGCGATTACCCTAATCAGGTTAACAATGTATTGTGTTTCCCGTTTATTTTTAGAGGCGCATTAGATGTGCGCGCTGCTGTCATTAACGATGAAATGAAATTAGCAGCAGTGCATGCTATTGCTAATTTAGCTAAAGAGCCTGTGCCTGCAGAAGTGTTAGCGGCTTATCCTAAAGTGACGTCTTTAAGTTTTGGTGCAGAATATGTACTGCCAAAACCGATGGATCCTAGATTGCTGCCTATTGTTGCTCGCGCAGTGTCGCAAGCGGCCATCGATTCTGGTGTAGCTAAAATCACGACTTTGCCGAGTGAATATAAGGTATAAAGTGTTAAGTGTCAGCGATAAACTAAGGGGCGAAAGCCCCTTTTTTATGCAGACTTAAACACTAGTGAACTTATAGAGCATAATCGTTATACTGATGAAGATTTAATTGAGCTAGACCATAAAAATAAATCCAGCAGGATAGCGGATAAATGAAACTCACCAAGATCCTTACAAAAAAATTAACCAGCTTTTGGTTACTTTCATTAGCGGCTGTTGCCTTTGTATTTTTGCTGGGCGCCATCATGAGTTTTATACAACTCACCTATACTTTTCAGCAACAAAAAGTCACTGAACTTGAAATTATGCTGGTTGAGCACAGTAAACAGCTAGAGCAAAACCAGTTTTCCACTTGGCTGCCCCCATTATTGTCTGCTTATAATGCCGTAGATTTCAGCTTAAGCCAGGGTGATAAAATAGTGTATGAATATCACCACGATAATCTAAACATTGCTAAAAACAGCCTAACCCTGTACCAAAACCAGCTGGATAATGGCTTACAATTATCGCTTACCATGCCGCCGCCGTTTGCTTTACACCATCTTGGTTGGCCGGAGCTGGTTATTGTTATTATCGGTTTTATCGCAATCGGTATTTTTGTACGTTTTGGTCATGGTTGGTACTCCCGTGAGCTTGACGGTATTGAACAACTTGCTTTGCGCAGTAAGTTAATTTTAGAAGGGGATTTAGTTCAGGCTGCTCAAGTGCCCACAAACGGTAAGCCGCGAATGATTAATCGGGCGATCAGTAAATTATTGAGTGATTTAGATGATGCTCATAAAGAGCGTGGACGTTTAGATCAGTTTATTCGTAAAGACACCTTTTTAGACAAACAAACTCAAATCGGTAACGGCATCTTTTTTCAAAATCGCCTAGATGCATTAAGCCATAATCAAAAAATGATTGCCCATGGGGTATTGATGTTGATTGAGTTTGACGACATGGATTTAGTTGAAGAGGAATTAGGCGAAAGTGGCCTTAAAGCCATGTTTACCTTAACCACAGAAGCCATAACTGCGGTACTTGCGCAATACGAAGACAGTATTTTCGCCCGCAGAAGCTATCAGCAATTGGTGATTGTTGTTCCGCAATTGTCGCTTGCCGAAGCCGATCAATTGGCTCAACGAGTATTGAAAACGTGTTTAGCATTACCCTTTTATGGGTTAGGCAATCCTGATAACTTTTTACATTTAGGCAGTGCATTTTTTAAAGCTGGCGACTTACAAGTTCAACTTATTGAAGAGGCCGAAATGGCACTGCGCGCCGCGCAGTTACAACGAGTTAATAACTGGTTTATGTATGACAAAGGCGCTGTCGATGAAGAGATTGCTAAAGGATCTGTGCGGTGGCGCAGCTTTCTTGAAAATGCACTGGTAGCAAAGCGTTTCTTTACATTGCAACAGGCTATCGTAGACAGTGATAACCGTATTTTACATTACGAAATATTTAGCCGAGCCCGTGATCATCAAGGCAACGATGTACGTGCCACCTTGTTTATTCCCATGGCCAATAAATGTGGCTTAATGCCGCAAATTGAACGGCAAATATTAGAGCAAGTCTTGTTTGGCTTAATGCCTAAAAACACGGCGACTTACTGTATTAATTTAAGTTTGGATACGTTAGTGAGCCGTGCATTTGTCCGTTGGATACAGTCAACCTTACTCGAGCATCGACCTTTAGCCTCAAGACTCATTTTTGAAGTGTCAGAAGACATCATTGTTAAACATCAAAATAACCCTGCGCTGGTTAAATCATTGGATATGTTGAGAAAGATGGGCGCGAAATTAGCGGTTGATCATGTTGGTCAGCATGTTGTTGGGACGCACTATATCCAAGAACACCATTTTGATTTAGTCAAATTACACCGCTCGATTGTCAGGCAAGTGCATCAACGTTCTGAAAATCAACTGTTTATCCGAAGCTTAATTGGTGGGCTATATCGTGCAGAGGTGAAGGTTATCGCTGAAGGAGTTGAATGTTTTGAAGAGTGGCAGACCCTGAAGATTTTAGGGGTGAGTGCGGCGCAGGGTGAGTATTTAGATCAAATAGTTGAGAGCTAACGTCAAAAAGGCTAATACTTCAATATTAAAGTATAAGTGCTTAGTTTCTTCGCTTTTGCATTGGTCTTTGATTAGGTATGCTATATTGTTATTAATGTAACAAAATTAAAACATTAACAATGTATTTTCGATGATTTATTCATCATTTTGGGATGAACTATTACGCGATAACGCTAACCAGCAAGCGAGATATTGTTTTTGTCATCGTTATGTTCAGGATTTTTGGGGTAGAATGGGTTTTATTGAGTTTTTTCATCGTATAGTAAACCAATAATCTAGAATAATTATCACGTTAGTGAGTATGGGACGCGTAATGAAAAGTGGTTTTTTGAGTAAATTAACCTTTTGGAAGCCATCCAAAATAACTGGAGACGTCGGTGTTTTTATCACTGATAGTTCGTTATGGGTGTGTAAAGCTCAAAAAGGCACGTCTGCTAATACCATTTCTTCAATCCCGGTACTGAAACACAACTGGCACCAGGCATTTGAACAACTAAAAGCGCAATTTGGCCCTGTTCGAATGCAACTTGTTCTGTCCTATGCTCATTATCAACTGCTACAAGCTGATAAACCCAATGTTGAACCCACTGAGATTGCCCAGGCATTGATTTGGGCTGTCAAAGACATGGTGTCAGAACCGGTAGGCAATATTCATTTAGATTATTTTGAGTCCAGTATTATTCCCAGTGCCAAACTCAGTGTCGTAGTGACGAGCCGTGAGTTACTGATGCAACTCGTGTCGGCATGTGAAACAAATAACTTAACCTTAGTGGGCATTAGCATTGAGGAGTTAGCGCTAAGGCACATGCTACCCAATGATAGTATGGCGCATATGTTGGTTGCACATATACCGCAACAAGAGTTATTACTCATGGTCGTGAAAGCCGGTGAAGTGTTAATGCAGCGTCGAGTGCGCGGATTTAATCAACTTAATAAGTCCACTTACGAAGAGTTACAGCAAGGCATTGCCGATAATTTAAGCCTAGAAATCCAGCGTTCGATGGATTATTTCGAAAGCCAACTTCGCCAGGCGCCAGTGACGTCTATTACTATTGCCGCAGAGGGTGACAGTAATGCATTAGCCAATTTAGTTGGGCAAAATTTCAATCAAAAAGTGCATGCGCAAACCCACGATGGTATTAGCGGCTTACTGGCTCAATTAGCATTACAAGAATTAACACGAGGTGATGCGTGATAAAAACCAGCGTTAATTTATATACTGCCGATTTAATACCGCCACAGCAGCGATTAACCTTTATGCGTCTTGCAATGACATTATTGCTGTTATTGGGGTTAAGTGTTGCCTTTTATGGCATAGGCTCGTGGCAGCAAAATCAGTTACACATTGTTCATCAACAGGCTAGTGCGGATAAAGATCAGTTAACGGCACAAAAAACACAGTTAGAAGCGCAAATTGCCGCGAGAAAACCTGATTCAGCCTTGGTGGCGCAAGTTGAGTTGGAAGAGCAACGTCTAGATTTAAAAACTCGCTTAAAAGATGAGTTAAGCCAACGAAAAAACCTAATAAGCCAAGGCTATTCGCCTATGTTGACTGATTTAGCCGCTGTTGCAGATGCCAATGTTTGGCTCAGTCACATCAGCATAATTCAGCAAGATAATGCCCCGCAGAAGATAGAATTTGAAGGCTTTGGCCGTCATCCGCAAAGTATTCCATTGTGGATTGATAGATTAAAAAATACCTCGACATTAAAGGGTTATGCTTTTTCGGCGATGACGATGGACCGGGGTGATGATCAACCGTTAATGTTCAAATTAACCAGCCAAACTGCTGATAAGGAGCCCGTACAATGAAGCAACAATGGGCACACTGGTCAGAAAAATTTAATCAACTCAGCCAGCGGGAGCGCATATTAATTGCGCTTGCGAGTGTGGTTGTGATTGGTATGTTGTTGTATTTGCCTTTGGAATCACTGTGGAAACAACAGCAATTAATGCAAAGACAATTGACTACCTTAAACCAAGAAAACGATATATCACGTCAGCAAATTGCCTTATATGAAGAACGTTTGCAATTAGACCCTAATAAAGATTATCAGCAGCGTTTATTGTTAGTGAATGAGCGGATGTTAGCCATTGATGCCGAGTTAGATGCACAAATGGTTGATATGGTACCAGCAGATTATATGCCAACGGTATTAGCTAATTTACTCGGCAATGTGAAAGGCGTGACCCTTAAATCGTTTGCTTCTATCGCGCCAACCCCGCTATTGAATATGGGCGATAACAGTAACGTTAATTTGTATAGTCATGGCATTAAGTTGAGTCTACAAGGCGATTACTTTGCCATTTTAGCGTTTGTTTCTGCGGTAGAGAATATGCCAGACAAACTGTATTGGAAGCGCTTGGATTATCGTGTAGAGACGCACCCTAATGCGCTGGTTCAATTAGAACTTTACACACTGAGTGTGAATAAGGATTTTATCAGTGTTGCTAAACAGAATTAGTGTAAGTGCTTTGGTCTTGGTCGTAGGCAGCTTAATGCTGCTGACTACTCATGCCAAAGCGCAATCGTTACGAGACCCAACATTGCCAGGCCAAGGCTATGTTGCTGTAAGCTCGAGTATCGCTCCCAAGCAAGCTATGGTTCTTAACAGTATCGTCAATGGGCAGCGTGCTTATGCTGTGATCAATAATAATATTCTCTCAGTAGGTGACACAGTGAGCGGTATTGGGCTACGTGTCACTGCGATAGGCCAGGACAGCGTTACCTTGTCAGATGGCAGAAAACTTCAGCTGTTTCAGTCGATAACAGAGCGATAGGATAAGAATAAAAATGAAAGTAATTAATTATGTTACCCCTCTGATGTCGCTGTGTTTGGTTGCTTGTCAAACAACCGATAGGCCTGAACCTGAAACGGTTAAGTCAGCGTTATCTGAGTCAAGACAGCAAGCGCAAGCGAATGCCACTGTTACCCCGCCGCCAGCAACCATGCCTGCTGAAGTTCAGCGTGAATTAAATGGCAGTAATGCGCTGGCTTCAGCAAGAGCGCTTCCTGCTGAGCGTCGCTTTGATGTGTCGGCAAATAATGTTGATGCTCGAGTGTTTTTTCCAAGTCTTGTGAAAGACACGCCATTAAGTGTGGCAGTGCATCCCGATGTGCAAGGTACCATTTCGTTATCACTTAAAGCGGTCACCTTGTCTGAGGCGCTGCAAGTTGTAGAAGATATTTACGGTTATGAAGTGAGTCGACAAGGGCGTATTTTACGGGTTTTCCCGTCAGGCATGCGCACCGAAACGTATCCATTAAATTACCTGTATATGCAACGTGAAGGCTTATCGTTAACCTCGGTGAGTTCAGGACGCATATCTGATGATAATGACAACTCAAATAGCAGCAGTAATAACAATAGCAGCTCAAGTAGCTCAAACAGTAATAGTAGTAGCAACTCGGGCAGTAACGAACAAAGCAATGGCACGTTTATTCGCTCTACCACTAAAACGGATTTTTGGGGCGAGTTACAAGCCACGTTAGTGTCGATTATTGGCGAAACCGGTGGCGGTCGCCAGGTGGTTGTTACCCCACAAGCGGGTTTAGTGACCATTCGTGCTTACCCTAACGAATTAAGACAAGTGCGTACCTTTTTAAGCACTGCAGAAAGTCATTTGCAGCGTCAGGTTATACTCGAAGCTAAAATTTTAGAAGTGACTTTATCTGATGGTTACCAGCAGGGTATTCAGTGGGAAAATGTATTAGGTCATGTGGATAACACCAATATTGATTTTAGTACTTCTGCCGGTCAGGGATTGGGTAATACCATCTCTTCAGTGATTGGGGGCGTGACCTCAATTAATGTTAAAGGCACGGATTTTAGTACCATGATTAGCTTGCTCGACACTCAGGGCGATGTTGATGTGTTATCAAGTCCACGAGTGACGGCGTCAAATAACCAAAAAGCGGTGATTAAAGTCGGTAACGACGAATACTTTGTGACCGATGTGTCGACCACAACAGTGTCATCGACCACGACCGTGACCACGCCAGAAGTTGAATTAACGCCATTTTTCTCTGGTATTGCGTTAGATGTAACGCCGCAAATTGATGAAAATGGCAATGTCCTATTGCATGTCCATCCGTCGGTGATTGATGTGCAAGAGCAAACCAAAACCATTCAAATCAGCGATTCAACCCTAGAGCTGCCGTTGGCGCAAAGTGAAATTCGTGAGTCTGATACTGTCATTAGAGCGGCGTCGGGAGATGTGGTTGTGATTGGTGGTTTAATGAAGAGTGAAAACATCGAAACCGTGTCTAAGGTACCGTTATTAGGTGATATTCCATTTTTAGGTGAGGCGTTTACTAGCCGTAGTAAATCAAAGCAGAAAACCGAATTAATTATCTTACTTAAGCCAACAGTGGTGGGGTTAGACACCTGGAAAGATGAGCTCAAGCGTTCGCAAGATTTGATTGAGCGTTGGTATCCTTCTAAGTAATGATGGAACGTAAATAGTTATGTATTTGCAACACTTTGGCATGGCGCAGCTGCCTTTTACGCTGACGCCCAATACGGGATTCTTTTTTGGTTTAGCTCCCCATGTCGAAGCCTTGCAAGTGCTGCAAACAGCGTTAGAAACCGGTGAAGGATTTATCAAAGTCACTGGTGAGGTAGGTACCGGAAAAACATTAGTTTGCCGTAAGCTATTGAATGATTTACCGACTCAATACCACTGCGCTTATTTACCTAATCCTTATTTAACGCCAAAAGAATTACGTTTTGCGGTGGCTGCTGAGCTCGGGTTGTCTCTGCCAAATAAGCTTGATCAACAGCAATTAACTCGTTTGATCCATGAGCGATTACTCGAATTAAATCACCAGGGTTTTCATGTCGTACTCGTGCTAGATGAAGCGCAAGCATTGCCTGATGACAGTATTGAAGCATTACGGTTATTTACTAATTTAGAAACCGAAAGCCGTAAGTTGTTACAGGTGGTGTTATTTGGTCAGCCCGAATTAGATGAGCGACTCGCGCAGGCTAAGTTTAGACAATTACGCCAACGAATAACCTTTAGTTACCATTTGCGTCCATTAAGCTGGGATGAAATACGCGCCTATATACAATATCGATTGCATATAGCGGGTTATCAAGGGGGCGATTTATTCAGTGCGAGCGACATTAAACTATTAGCAAAAGCCGCTCGCGGCATCCCACGTTTAGTAAACATATTAGCCCATAAAAGTTTATTGCTTTGCTATGGCGAGGGGCGTCAGCAGGTGTCGACAAAGCATTGCCGCGCAGCAATACGCGACACTGAAGATATTAATTTAACCGAACGCTCAGGTTTTTCACGCACTAGCATGCTATTGATTATTTTATTACTAGCATTGATGCTAATGCTGGGATTCATGGATGTTAGCGGTGAGTGGTTGACACGGATAAGTGAGCATTAATGAGTGTGATAATAAAAATGCTGCGAGATTTAGAGCAGCGTGAGAAACCCGACCCAACTCAGTCAGCCCCGACACCCTCCCAGGCGAAGGGTGAGTTTGTTCGTCCGCAAGTTCAATACTATCCAGCTGAAAAGTCACGCTCGCCATTAATCGCCGCTGGTGTGTGTTTGCTGCTGTTAATCCCTGCCGTATGGTTTGGTATGTCAATGTACCAGCAAGCTGACTCGTCGGTTGCACAACAATTGGCTGAGGTGAGCCCAACAAGGCTTAACAATGCAGATGATAAGGCTGCAGACGCGTCTGTTAAACCAACAAATGAACCGCAACCAGACGTTGCTGGTTTAGCTCAAACCAACAGTGGCGCTGCAGCATCGGCTTCGGTGGTTAATCATCTTGATAATGCAGGCAAAATAGTCAGTGACACCGCGTTAACAGAGAGTGAAAGCGAGGCGGTTGAGCTAGTGTCTAAATCAGTGGCGACTATACCCGATACATCAGTGACGTTAGTCTCAACTGAACCAGCGCGCTTAACGCAAGCCGATGAGCCTGTTATCAGTACCTCTGATTTAACCTCAACAAATAAACAAAAAGAGGTTAAAGAGGCACAAGCTGTTGTAGTAAAAAATAGCCCCTCAGAAGTTACATCTAGCGATAAGCCTGTCGTTGCAAAAGCCAATATAAGTGCTAACAAAGCTACAGTAGATTCAAATGCGGCCTTAAATGACATGACGGTTAAAGAGGTCGTGTTAACCAAAACTCAAATGGCGCAATTACAATATCGCAAAGCGGTTGATGCTGAAAAAGCGCAAAATGTAGATGATGCAGCCAGCTTTTACTTAGAAGCCATTATTTTACAGCCAAATTTGCATAAAGCCCGCAAACAGCTGGTGGCCATTTATTACGCTCAAAACAATACCACTACGGCGATGCGCTTATTAGAAAGTGGTCTGAGTATGTTCCCGCAAGAGTGGGAGTTTTATGTGATATTGGCGCGAATTCAAGCTGAAGTAAAAGCCTTTGATAGTGCCAATAGCACTTTAGCGGCAATCCCAGATAATTCAAGCTGGGCCCGCGACAAGTGGGTTGCGCAAACTGAGTTAGCGCAAAATACACAAAATTTTGTGTTAGCAGAACAAGCGTATCGTCAATTATTACAAGCCGAATCGACGCAGGCCCGCTGGTGGATGGGCCTGGGTTATGCATTAGATTCCCAACAAAAATACGTTCCTGCTGCTCAAGCTTATCGCTCAGCATTAAGCTATGAAGGATTATCGACGTCAGCCATGAATTTTATTGAAACCCGTTTAGCTCAGCTAGGAGAAAACCGATGAAACCAAAGTTAAAGATGCGCTTAGGTGATCTTCTGGTGCAAGAGCTAATTATTACCGAAGCACAATTACAACAAGCACTGACAGAGCAGCGTAATAGCGGTAAAAAACTCGGCCGTACCTTGATTGATCTTAACAGTATTACTGAAGATCAATTATTGCAGTTTTTGTCGCAGCAGCTGAATTTACCTTACTTAGACATCAGCCGTAGGCCTATCGCCGCTGAAGTGGTTAATATTCTGCCTGAGGTACAAGCACGTCGTTATCGTGCCTTGGTAGTTGAAAGCGGCGCTGATCATGTATTGATTGCAATGAGCGATCCTGCCGACTTACAAGCTATCGATAACTTAGAATTATTGGTTGCCCCTAAGCAATTAATGCTCGCGGTAGCCCCAGAGCAACAACTGTTAGATGCATTTGATAACTTATATCGCCGCACGGGGCAAATTGCTGAAATTGCCGGCAAGTTAGAAGAAGAATATGCCGCAGACGACATGTTCGACCTTAGCAGCCTAACGGAAGGTGATGCCGATAACGAAACCACAGTAGTTAAGTTACTACAGTCGATTTTTGAAGATGCAGTGCAAATGCGGGCGTCTGATATCCATATTGAGCCAGGCGAAAAAGTGTTGCGCATTCGTCAGCGTATTGATGGTCAATTACATGAAAATACATTAAGTGAAGTCAACATTTCCTCGGCATTGGTGCTGCGCCTTAAATTAATGGCTGGCCTGGATATTTCAGAAAAACGTATGCCACAAGATGGTCGTTTTCATATTGAAATTAAAGGTCATAAAATCGATGTGCGTATGTCGACCATGCCCATTTATCATGGCGAATCGGTGGTAATGCGTTTGTTAGATCAAACCTCGGGATTACGCACTCTAGACGAAACTGGCATGCCGCCACACATTGTGGCGCGCATTCGTAAACAAATTAAACGTCCTCACGGCATGTTATTGGTCACCGGGCCAACCGGTAGCGGTAAAACCACAACCTTGTACGGTATTTTAAGTGAGTTAAACACGCCAGACAGAAAAATCATTACCGTAGAAGACCCGGTAGAGTATCAGTTACCGCGCATTAACCAGGTGCAAGTTAACCATAAAATTGGCTTAAACTTTTCTAATGTACTGCGTACCACCTTGCGCCAAGATCCCGATATTATCATGGTGGGCGAAATGCGTGACCAAGAAACCGTTGAAATTGGCTTGCGAGGCGCATTAACCGGTCACTTTGTATTATCCACCTTGCACACCAATGATGCGGTAACCAGTGCCTTGCGACTACTCGATATGGGCGCGGCAAGTTACTTAGTTGCGAGCGCCTTGCGAGTTATTATTGCCCAGCGATTAGTGCGTAGAGTATGCCATAACTGCGCTGTAGATTATCAGCCTACAGCAGCAGAGCGCAGCTGGTTGTCGAGTGTGACTAAGCAAGATATTAATAATGCGACCTTTAAAGTGGGCAGTGGTTGTCAAACGTGTAATGGCTCAGGCTATCGTGGTCGAATTGGTATTTTTGAAATATTAGAACTCGATGAAAATATGATTGATGCCATGCGCACCGGTAATCCACAAGATTTTGCGCGCGCGGCCATCCGTAGCCCTAACTTTATTCCATTAGCCCATTCGGCAATGGAATATTTATTCCAGGGAACGACAACATTAGAAGAGGTCGCCAAGTTAGTCGAAGATGTCACTGAATCAAACATGGCATTATCAACAGACTTAGTTAATCAGCCTGGCACTGGGGCGTAATTATGCCTACTTATCAATATCGTGGTCGTAATGCGCAAGGTAAAGCGGTAACAGCGCAGCTTGAATCAGCGACTGAAAGTGCGGCGGCAGATATCTTGCTGTCTCGCGGCATTATTCCCTTAGAGCTCACCGAGGTTAAGCCTAAGCAATCGTTTTCAATGGCGTTGTTTCAGAGCAAGGTCTCATTAGAAGAGTTACAAATTTTTACGCGACAAATTTACTCGTTGACGCGTTCAGGCATTCCTATTTTGCGGGCGATTGCCGGGTTGTCTGAAACCACTCATTCGCAACGAATGAAGCATGCTTTAGATGATATCTCTGAGCAGTTAACCTCTGGTCGGCCTTTATCTTCATCGATGAACCAGCACCCAGATGTGTTTGATTCTTTATTTGTGTCTATGATCCACGTGGGCGAAAATACCGGTAAATTAGAAGATGCTTTTATTCAATTGTCGCATTACATTGAGCGCGAACAAGAAACTCGTCGACGTATTAAAGCGGCGATGCGTTATCCTATTTTTGTACTGATAGCGATTACACTTGCGATGATTATCCTCAATATTATGGTCATCCCTAAATTTGCCGATATGTTTTCGCGTTTTGGCGCAGATTTACCCTGGGCCACTAAAATACTCATCGCCACCTCAAACCTGTTTGTGAATTATTGGCCATTGATGTTGGTGGTCTTAATCGGTACGTTTATTGGTATACGTTATTGGCATCATACCGAAAAGGGCGAGAAACAGTGGGATTTGTGGAAGTTACACATTCCAATAGTGGGTTCAATTATTGAGCGCTCAACTTTGTCACGCTATTGCCGGAGTTTTTCTATGATGCTCAGTGCGGGCGTGCCAATGACACAAGCGCTAAGTTTAGTTGCCGATGCAGTTGATAACGCCTACATGCATGACAAAATTGTCGGGATGCGCCGTGGCATTGAGTCGGGCGAGTCGATGCTAAGAGTGTCAAATGCCAGCCATTTGTTTACCCCTTTAGTATTGCAAATGGTTGCGGTGGGTGAAGAAACCGGCCAAATCGATCAGCTGCTCAATGATGCGGCAGACTTTTATGAAGGTGAAGTTGATTACGATTTAAAAAACCTAACCGCAAAATTAGAACCTATTTTAATTGGTTTTGTTGCCGGTATTGTGTTGATCCTTGCGCTAGGTATCTATTTACCAATGTGGGATATGCTAAAAGTAGTGAAAGGTGGGTAAACTCAACATGTTCACACTTCATTGGATAACACTATGTTAAGTCAACAAAAGGCCGATGATGATTTGCTTAGCGTGTATGGTAAAATAGTCGCTATCGTCGTGTTGCTTGTTGTATTGGCGATATTGGGCGCGCGTTATATTAATACTGCGCCAAATTTAACCAGCCAAGGTTTAGCTTTTGAACATAATCGGCTTTTGAATGTCTTAGCCATGGTACGAAGTCAGTGGTTAACTTCGGGTCGGCCTAAAAAAATGTTATTATCCTGGTACGATGTGGCACCAAATGTGCTTAATGATACAAAGGGCAATGCAGGCGTTGAATCGTCAAAAACTGGACAGCCTAGCGCTTTTGGGCAATTAGATTCTACAGAAGCGGATTTAATCGGCACAAACAATTGGATTCAAATATCACCTAAGGGTTGGCCTATTGTTGACACCTATGATGAAAAAGGATGTAACCAGCTTTGGCAGCAATTGCTGGCGACGAGCACCACTGAATTAGCGTTAACTGTTGTTTATCAAAAAAATGAGCAGGTGTGTCGCTATGTTTCACCCAATCAATCGAGTTTAAGCTACCAGTTACAAACCGGACGGGTGATATTTTTATCAGCGCAAAAGTAAAAAAACTATCGCTAGCGTTAAAAGTTTAATAAGCTGCTAATATTATGTAAGTTATAGGCGTATTAGTATTTTTGTCTATTATAAGAACATTTAAAAAGTGAGGTAATATGAAATTAAGACAACAAGGTTTTTCATTAATCGAGTTAGTTATTGTGATTGTCATTTTAGGCTTATTAGCGGCAACAGCAATTCCACGCTTTTTAAATGTTACCGATGATGCCGAAGATGCCAGTGTTGATGGTGTTGCAGGTGGTTTAGCCACCGCAGTAAGCTTTGTGCGTGCACAGTGGGAAGTCGATGGTCGTCGTAATACCAGTGTGGTATTAGATGGGACGACTGTGTCATTAGATACTCGTTTTGGTTTCCCTACCGGCACTACAAATACTAGTGCAACCGCAATGACTAATGCGTCATGCCAGGAAGTGTTTGATTCTGTATTGCAAAATGCACCACGTAACGTGTTGTTCAATCAAGATGCGAGTGATCAGCGTTACACAGTGCGCGTGATTAATGCGACGGGTGGATCATCAACTAGTATTGATGGCGCTACTGTGAACAACCTTGATTTATGTGTATATCATCAGGTGGCTTCATTAGTGCTGAATCAGGCCAACGGTGTCGCAACACCAACACCTGATTTATCTACTGCAGGGGCTAAAGGCGTGACATATAACCCAGGTACTGGACAAGTCGTTTCTTTTACCAATAATTAATTTTAACCACCAAGTCGATTGATCCATTAATGTATGGATAAAGAGTCATTTGAATAGAGGTGTTTTATATGCAAAAGCAACAAGGTTTTACATTAATCGAATTAGTGGTTGTGATCATTATTCTCGGTATTTTAGCGGTCACTGCAGCGCCTAAGTTTATTAACTTACAAAGTGATGCACGTGTGTCGGCGTTAAGCGGAATGAAAGCCGCTATTCAAGGTGCTAATAGTTTAGTTTATTCAAAATCGATTATTGCCGGTAGTAATACCTTAGCGAGTTCTAGTGTTACTGTCCCAGCAACAGTCAATGTGGCTTATGGTTACATTGCGTCATCAACGTCGGTAGAGGCAATTGAAACAAATTTAGAGGCCGCTTTAGAGTCAGATTTTGAAGCTCTAGCTGACGATACTACCGTAGTTACTAGTGATTGGGGCGTACGTCGTGTGAGTAACGCAGTTTTCAGAATTATCCCTAAAGGTAAAATCGCTTCTACATCAGCGGTCAATGCTTGTTATTTGCAGTATACAAATGCAACAGCGACGGTAACGCCAGTTTATGTCTTAAATACAACTGGTTGTTAAATAAATGGCAATAAAAAAACCTGCTTTGCAGGTTTTTTTTTGGCAAAAATAAATAATAAAATCACCATGTTTGAGTGATCGCGAACATTAAATTTGCCATACTGCTAAAGTTGTAACAAACTAAAATATCGCCGCTTAAGTTGTTAGAGCTGGTGAGCAATTCATATTTTAGTAATCGTTCTTATTGATATTGATGCAACATTTAAATATAGGACAGAATGAACGCGATGAATTACAGCAGAATACGAAGCCGCTTATTCAGAAAACCTATATCTCCAAGTGTAACCTCCAGAGGGTTTAGTTTGGTCGAGTTAGTTACAGTGATTATTTTGGTCGGCATTCTTGCTGTGTCTATTTTACCTCGTTTAATCGGATCAAGTTCCTACAGTGCCTTCACCTTACGTAATGAGTTTATCAGTGAGCTCAGATACGTACAGCTAAAAGCCATTCAAAATACCGATCAATGTTACCAAGTCGACGTGAACGCAAGCGGTTATACCTTGCGTTACTTTAATAATAGAGTCGGTAATAGTTGTAGTAACCCATTTCGCACTGAGCAGCCGCAAACTTTTAGTGGTGGTGCTCACATCGCACTTGCCAGTACTGCGAACCAGGTGTTTTCGATTACATTTGACAGCCTGGGACGTATGATTTCACCAGCGTGTTCTGGTCATTGCTTTAATGCAGTGGCAGATGAAACACTCGCTATTGCCGTTGAATCTGAGGGCTATATTTATGCCCAATAAATTTGATTTGAACATCGTCAACTTCTGTAAGCAACGTAACATCACCGCTCGTCGCATTAATGCCGGTTTTACGTTAATCGAATTAGTGATCGGCATGATGGTCATTGGCATCGGTATTGTTATGTTAACCAGCATGTTATTCCCTCAAGCCGACAGGGCAGCCGCTACGCTGCAACGTGTGAAATCTGCTGAGCTCGCTCATTCGGTCATGAATGAGATCTGGGGTAAGCGTTATGATCAAAATACCAATGCCAATGGTGGTATTCCTGCGTGTAATGCTTCTGCCGGTTTAGATTGTTCTTATGCTTTAGCTACTGACGGAACTCCTTTTCTTGGGCCTGACGGTGAAAGCCGTGATGCTTTTAATGATGTTGATGATTACCATGGCTTAGATCAAGATGACATGATGCTCGACTCAAGCCAAACTTATGCCCAGGCCTATCCTAATTATGAAATACAAGTGTCGGTGACTTATCTCGACTCAGTAACGAAGGCGCAAAAATTAATTAGCGTAGATGTCACTACACCTAGCAATGAAGTGATTACTTACCAAGCGGTAAGGAGTAATTACTGATGCTGTTGAATTCACGTGCTAAAGCCGTTGGTTTTACCTTAATCGAAATGGTCACGGTTATTTTGATTTTAGGTGTTGTGATTATTGGCGTCAGTGGCTTTGTGATATTTGGCACCCGTATTTTTGTTGAGTCGAGCGCGGTCGATCAAGTACTGAGTCAAAGTCGTTTTGGCATTGAAAGAATGACCCGAGACATTCGCCGTGCAGTGCCCAATAGTATTCGGGTGTTAACCGCAACCGATGGCAGTTATCAATGTATTGAATTGCTACCCATTTTAGCAAGTACCTCATACCTTGACGCGCCGTTTGTACCTGAGACTGCGCGCAATAGCCTTACCGCAATCAAAAGCATTAGACCAATTAGCGCAGGGCAGTCAGTATTGATTTACCCGCTAACCGATCCTGAAGTTTACAACCCTCAAGGGACAACAGCGAAACGCTTTATTGTGCAAAGTGTGTCTGAGACGGGCGATCAATTAACCATCACCTTGACTCAATCAGTGCGATTTACTGAAGCTTCACCATTAATGCGTTTATATGTTGCCGATAGCCCGTTAAGCTATTGCTTTGTTACCTCTGCGAGTTCGGTTGAATTGCGGCTTTATCAAAATTACGGTTATCAGGCCACTCAACCCACGCCCACAACAATGGGCGTAGGGGTGCTAATGGCGCAAAATGTCACTAATAGCTTAACGATTAATCCGGCCATTATTTTAACTCCTGCAACATTAGTGACTAATGCGATTGTGCATTTAAAACCACTGTTTACAGTTAATGGTGAGACGTTTCAATATCAACATCAAGTGCAGGTGATGAATGTTCCCTAAGCATAAGTTATCTCATCATGCTCAACGTGGTAGCGCATTAATCATTGGTATTTTTGTGTTAACCGTGATGTTTCTAGTAGCGGCGAGTTTAATCCGTATTGTTGGCGATGCTGATGAGTCTGTGAATATGGAAGTATTTGGCACGCGAGCATTGTTTAGTGCTAATAGTGGTGCTGATGCGGCATTAGCGCAGTTGTTCCCGCTCAGTGGCAGTGCTGCAACCTGCAGCAATGTGTCTTCATCTTGGACGCCTCCGAGCAACGCGGTTGGATTTCATAATTGTAGCGTGAGCATTAGCTGTAATACCGCCAGTGTTGGCAGTGTTGTTCAATATCGAATTAATAGCTTAGCGGTATGCGAAACCGGTGATTGTGCGGGTAACTCAAGTAGCTCAACATGTTTACGAGTGAGTCGCCAAGTGGAGGTAGAAGCGCGTGGGAATTAAACGACTACAAAAAGTGTGGCTGGGATTAAGCGCGATTATTGTTGCTTTTTGGATACATAGCGCCAACGCAAATGACAGTGATTTTCATATTCAATATGGTAAAGCAGATGCCAATAATATTACATTTGACACGTCATTTCCTTCAGGTGTAACTCCTTTGGTTTTTTTAATGCCAACCACCGAAGACGCGACTAACGATGGTCCAGCATCGGTATTTATTGATAGTGTATCGGCACAAGGTTTCACATGGTCACAAAAAAAACCAGTATCACCTGATAACCGTTACGTAGCACCAATTGAAATGTCTGAAGTACATTGGATAGCCGTCACACCAGGGACCTATGAACTGCCTAATGACATCAAGCTCATTGCAGGTTCAGTTAATTATAATCAGGCATTATTTGGTTCTAACTCACCCTATATCTCTGTTGATTTACCTGCAAGCCAAAATGTGTTGTTGAATCAGATTCAAACTCAGAATAATGACTGTTGGTTAACGAGTACCTCTGAGTTTACGAGTTCGGGGATCAAGCTTGCGTTAGATACTTCTGAGGTGAAAAGTAATAATCGATGTCAGCCTGGAGATTTAAATAATAGCCAAATTCAAAATGAAACCATTGGTTATTTATCGTTGAGCACCCCTAACGGTACAATGACTGCCAACGGTCGCATGACGTTAAATGGTGTCGACACCAATTATCACTTTGGTACTTCCAATACGCTTGATGGTTCTTCAGTGGGAAATATCACTGAACAATGTAAAAAAACAACTGAGTTAGTCGGTTTTACTGATGCTCCAATCTTTGTGGCGGGTAAAAATAGTCGCTTAGGTGGTAATGGGGGATGGCTGCGACGTTGTCATCTAACTAACGATACAGTGAGTATGTTTGTTGATGAAGACACCTATAGTGACAGTGAACGTAATCATCTCAATGAAAACTATAGCTTTGTTGCGTTGGAACCTAGCGAATGTTTTACAGATAATTTTGATCGTACTGACGTTGGTGATGATTGGGCGCTTAAGGTATTAGGGTCTTCATTGCCGCCCTCAATCGTGAGCAATAGACTGCGTTTTACCTCCGCTAGAGGCAATCAAGCGACATCGAGTACTTACCAACGTATATTTCCTGCAGCGAATAATTTAGTTGAAATTGAGTTTGATTATTTTGCTTGGTCGAGCCAGTCGGGCACAGGAGCCGATGGTATCGCAATTATTTTGTCTGATGCCAGTATTACCCCACAACCTGGGAGTTTTGGTGGTGCTTTAGGCTATGCCCCGCGTAATAACGGTACCCCTGGATTTGCTGGTGGCTGGTTAGGCATAGCTTTAGATGAATACGGTAATTTTTCTAGTCCCAACGAAGGTAAAAACGGAGGTCCCGGGTTTAGGCGGCAAGCAGTGGCAATTCGTGGTTCTGCAAACACAAGTTATCGGTATTTAACCGGTACGGAAGCCAATATTAGCCCCCAAATTGATGTGCGGAGTACATCCAGTGCTCAACCAAATCATAAATATAAAATCATTATTGACTCAAGAGTGTCAGGAACAGCAATAGTTTCAGTGCTGCGCGATGCCACGAATAATGGTATTACGGATAATTATGAAACGTTAATCGAGCCTTTTGATGCATTAAGTTTTTCAGGGCAAGCTCCTGTCCCTGAAGACTTTTATTTGTCTATAACAGGTTCAACTGGTGGCTCAAACAATAATCATGAGATGGATAATTTTAAGGTTTGCGCTCTTAAATCCAGAGAGGTTGGCCAGCAAATTCATCATTTTGAGTTTGATTACACTAGCTCTCCACTGACTTGTAAGGCCGAGACGATGACCGTTAAAGCCTGTAAAAATGCTGCATGTGATTTGTTTACCGACCCCGTACAAGCTGAGTTATCTCTTGATCCAAGCACGAATGGATCGTGGTACGTCAATGCGGCTAAAACTAATTTAGTTCAGTTTAACAGTGGCATTGCTACAGTTGCATTGCGTAATAATGTTATTACACCTATCACGATAGGAGTAAAATCTTCTGTTCCTTCTACTATCGCAGGCAGTAATACCTTGTGCCGCAGTGGTTCAGGTGCGTTAAATACTGCAAGCTGTAAATTTAGTTTTGCCGACAGTGGCTTTATTTTTGATGTGCCAGATAAGTTAGCCAATAAACCTACGGGTAATATTGCCATTAGTGCAGTGAAAAAATCCGATGAAACTTTGCAATGTATTCCGACCTTTGCCAACACCACAAAAAATGTCAGCTTTTGGAGTACTTACATTGAACCGGTTACGCCAATCATTGGGTCGTCGGTTACAGTGAATAATACCACTGTCGGCAAGCAAAGCTCGGCCGCGACCTCGATTGCGTTGGCTTTTGATGCAACGGGTAAAGCCAATATTGATGTTAACTACCCCGATGCGGGCAAAATGCAGCTTGATGCAAAATACACTGGCAGTGGCGATGAAGCAGGATTGGTGATGCTGGGCTCTGATCAATTTGTGAATTTCCCTGTGGGATTGTGTGTAGCACCCAAAGACAGTACCGCGGAGTGCTCGGCAGGAAACAGCAGTTGTAATCGCTATAAAAAAGCCGGTGAATCGTTTGATTTAGTCATTCAAGGTAAAGCATGGCAAGTCGATGGCGATGCTAATTATTGCGACAACGTTAATACGCCCAATTATGCTCATAATAATATCGTGCTAGGTCAGCAGCTTGTTGCGCCTAGTGGTGGTGTATTAGGTGCTGTAGGTTCTAATGAATACAATCATGTTGCGCAAACCACTAACAGTAATACGGTGGCTCAATCCGTAACCGAGGTCGGCGTATTTAAATTTACTGCTAACCCACCAAGCACGTATTTAGGTTCGAGTTTTTACGATATTCCGCTGGCAGCATCAGCTAATATTGGTCGATTTGTACCAGACCGGTTTGCCGTTACCGGCTCAAGTGTGTTACCAAGTTGTGGCAGCTTTACCTATATGGACCAGCCTTTTGGCTTAACCCTTACCTTAAGTGCATACAATACTGGCTCTTATATCACCCAGAATTATCAGGGGGCTTTTGCCAAAGCCAGTGCCAGTTTAGTTGGAGAGAACCTTAATGATGGCGTTGATTTAAGCAGCCGCTTAAGTACTTTACCAATCGATGCCAGTTCGTGGAGTTTTGGTGAGGCGAGTGTTGGTATTACGTATCAAGCAAATCTTAGCCGTATCATTGCGCCAGGTGTCGACGGACCCTTTAGCCAATTAGATATAGGTGTTCAGGTTGCTGATAATGATGGCAGTGTGTCATTTGTCGCATCACCTGATATGCGTGCAGATAGCAGTGATATTTGCACAAACAGTAATGATTGCAATGCAAAACAGATATCAACCCAAGATTTTCGTCACGGGCGAGTGGTGATGGACAATACCTTTGGCCCAGAAACCGAAATATTGCGCATGTCAACGTATGCACAATATTGGAATGGAGCAGGATGGATAACCAATACCAGCGACAGTTGTAGCCAGGTCATCGATCCACTTGATGGTTCTGAAATTTATGCACCTTTATTAACAGCTGGGCAAGCAGTAACACGCAGTGATGCGGGCAGTTTTGTGAATAATGGCCAACTCACTTTATTATGGCAAAACACAGGTTCTGATGCATATCGGGGTCAAGTGACAGCACCACTACAAGTCAACAATTGGCTCAAATGGTATTGGAATTGGGACGAAGCCAGTCCGACAGTACTTGATGACCCAAGAGCAAGTGCTTTCTTTGGTCGCTACCGAGGCCATGATCGGATCATTTATTGGCGCGAGGTCGGGCAATAATCGGCATAAAAAAGCATCGCTTTTACGCTTTTTAGGATTAAATTTGCTCGATTGACGTTTTTTTACAAGCTTTTGTAAAAAAAAACGCCAGATTAGCAATTGTTAACCTGTTCGGTCTTGTAGAATAGGGGTGTCATTGATAAAGTTAGCTGATTTTTCTTTCTTCTGACTCCACAGAATACAGGCCTGATACATGTTCAAAAAGCTGCGCGGCATTTTTTCTAACGACCTATCGATCGATTTAGGTACGGCAAACACACTTATTTATGTTCGCGATGAAGGCATCGTGTTGAACGAACCCTCAGTGGTTGCCATTCGCGGCGAACGCAATAGCAATGGGCCAAAGTCAGTTGCTGCAGTCGGGACTGATGCAAAACAAATGCTGGGCCGAACGCCTGGTAATATTCAAGCTATTCGTCCTATGAAAGACGGTGTAATTGCCGATTTCTATGTGACAGAAAAAATGCTTCAGCACTTCATTAAACAAGTGCACAACAACAGTTTCTTCCGCCCAAGTCCTCGTGTGCTTGTCTGTGTGCCAGTTGGGGCTACACAAGTTGAACGCCGTGCGATTCGTGAATCAGCCATGGGTGCTGGTGCACGTGAAGTGTATCTAATCGAAGAGCCGATGGCGGCGGCAATTGGTGCTGGTCTGCCTGTTTCTGAAGCAACAGGTTCAATGGTTGTTGATATCGGCGGCGGTACCACAGAAGTGGCGATTATTTCACTAAACGGTGTGGTGTATTCTTCATCTGTGCGTATTGGTGGCGATAAGTTCGATGATGCGATTATCAATTATGTGCGTCGTAACTACGGCAGCTTAATTGGTGAGGCCACAGCTGAACGTATTAAACATACTATTGGTACAGCTTACCCAGGCGATGAAGTACTTGAGATTGAAGTTCGTGGTCGTAACCTTGCTGAAGGTGTACCAAGAAGCTTCACATTAAATAGCAACGAGATTTTAGAAGCGCTGCAAGAGCCTTTATCGGGTATTGTCAGTGCAGTGATGGTGGCATTAGAGCAATCTCCACCAGAATTAGCGTCAGATATTTCAGAGCGTGGCATGGTGTTAACCGGCGGTGGTGCACTGTTGCGTGACTTAGACCGTTTGCTGATGCAAGAAACCGGTATTCCTGTAATGGTTGCCGACGATCCACTGACCTGTGTGGCTCGTGGTGGCGGTAAAGCGCTTGAAATGATTGACATGCATGGTGGTGATTTGTTCTCAGAAGAGAATTAATGATTAACTGCAAAGTGGCTTTGTTAACCGCAATGTGTGCTAGCAAAGCCGCGCACAATTTATGAAACCAATTTTCGTTCGTGGCGTTTCAAATCAATTTAGACTGACACTGGCAATTATATTGTCGGTGGCTTTGCTTGTTGCTAACCATCGTCTTGATCCCATCCGCCAATCATTATCCTCCTTGTTAAGCCCATTACAATATTTAGCCAATGTTCCCGGTGTGATGCTTGATTGGTCTGCTGAAGCCTTTGCCACACGCAATATGCTTGAGTTGCAAAATAAAGAATTGTTACGCCAACAATTGGTGATGTCTGAGCGTTTACAGCGTTTTGAGCATGTTCGTCAAGAAAATGAACGCTTGCGTGCGCTGCTCGGTTCTCCTGTTCACATGGATTCACGCAAAGTGGTTGCCGAAGTGATGGAAGTGGCCAGCGATCCATTTCGTCAGTTTGTGGTGCTCAATCATGGTTCGCAAACTGGGGTTTATGTTGGTCAACCTGTGGTTGATGCTCAGGGCGTTGTGGGGCAGGTTATTGAGGTCAGTGAATTTACTAGCCGCGTGTTAATGGTGTCAGATACGACTCACGGTATTCCGGTTCGTGTTACCCGAAATGACGTGCGGGCGATTGCTAATGGTACGGGTGATATTGATCAAATTGAGCTGCGCCATGTGGCTAAAAGTACTGATATTATTGCCGGTGATTTATTAGTGACCTCTGGTTTAGGTAATCGATTTCCTGAAGGCTACCCTGTGGCAAGAGTCATTAGTGTCTCTCGTGACGATGGCCAAAGCTATGCAGTAATTAATGCCCAGCCGTTAGCCGCATTAGACCGTATTCGTTATGTGTTATTGATTTGGCCTGATGAGACTAAACCTTTTACTTTACCGGCCGATTTGGTTGGCGTTGTCGCCACCGATCCTGCCAATGCGGCGCAAAATACAGTACCGGCTAATAGTGTGCCAGCTACTGGCGAGCAACCGCCTGGGCAAGCCGCTACAGCAACACCAACAATAATGTCACCAACGCCAACCATTGGAACGGAGCCGGCTGTAAATAATACCGCGCCTAGTTCAGCGTCTAATACCGTGACAGCACCGATTACAAACCAGCCAGCGCTAAACCCAGCAGTCAATAATACAACGACCCAACCTGCAACGACGACATCGTCAACGCCGATATCTAACACCAATGAGGTTAACCAATGAGTGCGCATATCACCAGCGGCCGCTTAGTGGTGTGGCTGACCCTATTTATTGGAATGATGTTTCAAATCATGCCATTACCGAGCATGGTAGAAGATTGGCGACCAGATTGGTTGTTAATGGTCATGGCGTATTGGGCGATGGCATTACCACATCGATACAGTATTCTCACCGCATGGATACTTGGGGTGATGCTCGATGTATTGTTGGGCGCGACGTTAGGTATTCGTTCATTAGCATTATCACTGGTGATTTATATTGTCGTATTATTATGTCAACGCTTACGTAATTATCCGCGTTGGCAACAGTCGCTCGTTATCGCCAGTTTGATTTGTATTTATCATGCATTGATATTCTGGGTTGAATTTGTGGTAGTAGGAGCAACTCCGTTTGATTTATCTATGTTTTTACCCGCAGTATCCAGTTTGTTTATTTGGTGGTGGGTATTCTGGGTTTTACGCAATATACGTCGTCGATATAAAGTGCGCTAAGCAGAGTGTTTCTGTGTTAATGGCATAAAAAGAGTAAATAAACATGACTTGGGTTTTGGCTTCAACTTCACCAAGAAGAAAAGAATTACTGGCGCAAGCGGGTTTTAGTTTTACCGCATTTAGCTTTGAGCTTGTGGCACCTGATATAGATGAAACCCCAAAAGCCAACGAGTTAGCGGCGGATTATGTTTGCCGCTTAGCGATAGAGAAAGCCCAGGCGGGGCTGATATTAAGTGCACAGTTTAACCAGCCAAAGGTGCTAGGTTCAGACACGATTGTGGTGCTTAATGGAGCCATATTAGGTAAGCCTGTCGATGCAGAAGATGCCAAACGCATGTTATCCATGCTATCTGGTAATACCCATGAAGTCATGACCGCTGTAGCGTTAACCGATGGCAAGCACACCTTAACTCGCCTTTGTCGCACTCAAGTCAGCTTTTGCGAATTATCTGTAGCTGACATTGATGCTTATGTGGCATCAGGTGAACCGATGGACAAAGCCGGTGCATACGGCATTCAAGCATTGGGCGGCTGTTTTGTTAAGTCGATTAGTGGCAGTTATTCTGCCGTAGTTGGTTTGCCGTTAGTTGAAACGCGAGAATTATTAGCCTGCATGATGCAGCAAATTTAACCTTTTGCTTTAATCGGTCTTCATACGGTGGTGCAACTGCTGTCAATATTACGATTGGAGCATGACCTCAATACTGGTGGCCTATGAACATAAAAGCACAGCGTAAAAAAGGCACAGAACTTCTTATCAATGTTACGCCAACCGAAGCGCGTGTTGCGTTAGTTGAGCATGGTGTGTTGCAAGAAGTCCACATTGAGCGCCGCATGAAGCGTGGCTTAGTAGGAAATATTTACAAAGGTAAAATTAGCCGCGTGCTGCCAGGCATGCAAGCTGCCTTTGTGGATATTGGTTTAGATAAAGCTGCTTTTTTGCATGCCTCCGATATTGTTCCCCATACCGAGTGTGTTGCCGATGTTGAAAAAGGCAACTTTGTCGTACGCGACATTGCCGAGCTGGTGCGCCAGGGCCAGGATATTATGGTGCAAGTGGTTAAAGACCCGCTAGGCACCAAAGGCGCTCGCCTCACTACCGACATCACCTTACCGTCGCGCTATTTAGTGTTTATGCCGGGCTCGAGCCATGTTGGTGTGTCACAGCGTATTGAGCTTGAAGAAGAGCGTCAACGTCTTAAAAATATCACGTTACCTTACGTTGATGATGACGGCGGGTTTATTATCCGTACCGCCGCAGAAAATATTGGTGAAGACGAGCTGGCACAAGATGCGGCATTTTTACGTCGAGTGTGGGCTAAAGTTAGCGAGCGTCGTAAACGCAAAGGTGCCACATTACTTTATCAAGACCTGGCATTACCAGTGCGTATTATTCGCGACTTTGTTGGCACGGAGCTTGACCATATTCAAGTAGATTCGCGCCGCACTTATGCCGAATTGCAGCAATTCGCTCAAGAGTTTATGCCAGAAATTGCCGACAAAATTGAGCACTATGCAGGCCCCGCGCCGATTTTTGAATTGTATGATGTTGAAAATGAAGTGCAGCGTGCTCTTGGCCGTAAAGTAGAGCTTAAATCGGGTGGTTATTTAATTATTGACCAAACCGAAGCCATGACCACGGTCGACATCAACACGGGCGCATTTGTTGGCCATCGTAATTTAGAAGAAACCATTTTTAATACCAATTTAGAAGCAACACAAGCCATTGCTCGGCAGCTGCGGTTACGTAATTTGGGCGGCATTATCATTATCGACTTTATCGATATGCTCAATAAAGAACACCAAGCCAGGGTACTCGAAAGCTTAAACGCAGCACTTGCCCTTGATCGGGTTAAAACCAGTGTGAGTGGTTTTTCTGGTTTAGGCTTAGTTGAAATGACTCGTAAACGTACCCGCGAAAGTCTTGAGCATGTGGTGTGCGGCGAATGTCCATCGTGTCAGGGCACGGGCACCATGAAAACCATTGAAACGGTGTCTTACGAAATTTTCCGCGAAATTATCCGCTTAAATCGAGCCTATAAAGCCGATGAGTTTCTATTGTATTGCTCGCCTGCGGTTTACATGAGTTTTAGCGGTGAAGAGTCGCATTTATTAGCCGAACTTGAAGTTTACATCGGTAAACGCATCCGCCTGCAAAACGAGCCTTTATACATTCAAAGCAAATATGATGTGGTGATGATGTAGTGTCAACAACCCGTGTAGCGACTATCAACAGGATCTGTTGGCAAATATTGGCGATTACGCTGGTGCTTTTTGCACTGGCAGTTAGCCTTATTCGCGGGTTGCTGCCCCATGTACCTGAAGTGCGCACCGAGCTGGTGAACTACCTTTACAGTGAATATAAACTGCAGGTAGAGGTTGAAACCTTAAGTGCCGAATGGCAAGCTTTTGGCCCCGCGCTGAGCATTAAAAATCTCACTTTACCACCGCAAGAATCATTGCCCATAACGGTTATCAGTCAAAACGTACACATTAAGATCGACTTTTGGCAATCGCTATTTACCCTCAGTCCCCAAGTCGAAACCGTGGTATTTGACGGTGTAAGTGTGGCGTTAAATTTGGACCAACTGTCAGCCAACGACGAACTCGATAGCAATCAACCCCAAGCAAACATAGATTGGCTTTATCACTTGTTATTGGAGCAGTTAGCGCATTTTTCGATAACCGATGCGTCATTACAATTAATCAGCAGTGAGCATGACTATCGACCGATTTTTATCGATAACCTTGAATGGCAGAACAGCCAAAATCGCCATCGCGCACAAGGGTTAATCCATGTTGATCAACTTGAATCAAATAATGAACAGCTGACCTTACGAATTGATCTTAGTGGTGATGGTTATCAGCCAGAGTCAGTTACTGGGCAATTATATGTGTCTGCAGAGTCACTTGATTTGGGCGAATGGGCATCTCGTCAACATAATACTCAGCAAGCTACCGACAAAATTGAGTTTCAAGGTGTCATCAATTTAGATGCCTGGATGACGTTTGCAAATCGTAAACTTCGTGATGGTGTATTGGTGTTTAAGCCAAGTTGGTTGCAATGGCAAGATAATGATAGCGTGCAAAAATTTGCCATTGATTCTGGAGTATTACAATGGACACCCGAGCAAGGCGGCTGGAAAATACACAGTGACAATTTAGCATTGTCGACGAACGAGCAAGCCTGGCCGCAATTAACATTGGCTTTGGGCGCACAAAAAGGGCAGTTTTTTGGTTATATTAATCAAATTATGCCAGCATTATTAACGCCCTTACTGCCATTAATCCCTAATTTAGGTCTCGAGCAAGTCAACAGCTGGCAACAGCTTAATCCTCAGGGCACCATAGGCCCGATTCGGTTATACAAACATGCACAACAATCACTCATCGCCACCGCTGATATTGAGCAATTACAATGGCAGCCATTTGGTGTTATTCCAGGGTTAAACCCCATTGATTTACAGTTAACGTGGGCTGATAACCAACTTGATTTTTCTCTACCCCAGCAAGCTTACCAATTTGATTTTGGTGACAGTTTTAGCCAACCATTAGCATTGCGAGGCGAGTCTATTAAGGGGCGCCTAGATCTTGCTAAGCAACGACTGACGATGGCTAATATTAGTTTAAGCAATGCTGACATTGCATTACAGGCTGGGGTCAATCTTGATTTAAGCGACAATCAACATTTAGCCTTAGCCGCTAATATGAGTATTTTTGATGTTGCCCATGCGGGGCGATATTTTCCGTTAATGGCCATGAGTCCCCAGTTAGTTGATTACCTCAACGGTGGCTTGCAAGCAGGTAAAATTGAACACGCTCAAGTGGTGTGGCATGGTGAATTGCGCGGCTATCCATATCAAGATAGTAGTGGGGTGTTTCAAGCGGGCTTTACCTTACAAGATGGTCGATATCAATTTCAGCCCGATTGGCCAGCTGTAACCGATTTAACCTTGTCGGCATTATTCGAAAACGCCTTAATGGACCTGCATATTGAAAAAGGGATGCTAGGTAACGTTGTTGTTGATGGTGCCAGAGTATCTATCCCGCAGTTGGGTAAAGAATCATTATTAAAAGTTGAGGCCGATATCAGCGCAGACGGCCAGGCCGCGACTCAAGTTATCAATCAATCACCACTAAAAGACTCAGTGGGTACCACGTTAAATGTCGTACAGATAAAACAACCTATTGGCATCAATTTAGACCTAGCAATTCCGCTATATCACGGTGGCCAACAATTGATAAAAGGTCAGGTTAATTTAAACAATAATCCGGTGTTTATTGCCAGCCCTGGCCTAGACTTACAACAAGTTACTGGCCAGGTGAGCTTTGTTAATCAATTTATCGAAGCTAAAAATATCAAGGCGCAATTGTTTAAACAGCCCCTAAATTTTAACGTCACTACGAGTAAACAAAACGATAATCTTGCGTTAAATATCGACATGGATGGCCGCTGGAATTTGGATACATTATCAAGCCAGCTGCAGAACCCTATGACAGGTTTATACCGTGGTGAGCTTGATTGGCAGGGGGCAATGACGATGGTTTTTGACCCAAGTGGGTACAGTTTACAAATGTCGCTCAGTTCTGATTTACTCGGCACTGAACTTGATTTACCCACGCCTTATGCAAAGTCTGTTTTGGAGCCAAAATTACTGCGCGCGGACTTAGTCGGTGACAATAAACAGTCTTCACTAAGCATTAAACTCGGTAACGATGTTGAGTTTTGGGGCGGGTTTAACGCCGAATATGGCGATAACCTGGTTTTTTACGATGTCATGGTAGGGCGGCATTTTAAATTAGGCGATAAACTCAGAAAACAATATGGTCACTTGCATCTCGATTTACCAAAGGTTGAGTTAGCACAATGGTTACCACTGATTAAACGCTTTAGTGCAGCCGCTGAACCACAAGTTATTGCATCATCAGTACGAGACCGAATTTTAACTGATACCGAATTGCAAACCACAAACAATACCGCCTTAGCCACCGCTAACCAAGCCTCTGCTCCTGCCGTGTTTCCACCATTAGTTGGGATCCATGCCAACGTTGCCCAACTCAATGTCCTTGGTCAGTCGTTTGATCAATTGCAATTTGATGCAGAGCCGACAGAATATGTATGGCGCTTTGATGCGATTTCTGAGCAATTTGATGGCAGAATCGATTTTTATTCAAACTGGCGTGAACAGGGCATTAAAGTGGCGGCAAAGAAACTGCATCTGTCACCGACCTCACAAGTTCAATCACCGTCGTCACAAGCAGCCATAGCAAATGAATCTGTTGATGCTATTAGTAAAACAAGCATACTCGATCAAATACCCACGCTGGCCATTGATGTTGATGATTTTAGCGTTTATGACCTGTCGTTAGGGCATTTAGTACTACAAGGTTTGCCCACAGAGCAAGGTTATCAATTCCAAACGCTGTCTTTAACTAAGCCTACGCTATCTCTGCAAGCCAATGGTTTATGGTCACTCAATGAGGGAGTCGACAGCACTGAATTTGATGTCACACTGCGAGCAGACAACTTTGACGACTTATCGACCACATTGGGCATTAACCCTGGTCTTAAAGATGCGCCGTTAGATCTCAGCGGCCAGGTGTCATGGCAAGCCGCGCCTTATCATTTTTCGCTCGACACCTTAAATGGCCAAATTAAGTTTGACCTAGGTAAGGGCCATTTATCAGAAATCAGTGACAAAGGTGCCAGGGTATTTTCGTTATTTAGCTTAGATTCATTATTGCGTAAATTGTCGTTAGATTTTTCAGACGTGTTTGGTCAAGGGCTGTATTTTAATACTTTTGCAGGTAATTTAACCATTGACCACGGCGTGGTAAAAACCACCGACACCGAAATGGATGCTATTGCCGGCAACATGAAGGTGAGGGGGTATACTGACTTAACCACTCAAAGCCTTAATTACGATATTCGCTTTGTGCCACAGTTGGCTTCAAGTGTGCCTACGGTGGTGTTACTGAGCACCAGTGCATGGACTTTAGGATTAGGTGCATTTGCATTAACCAAAGTGTTAGAACCCGTAATAGAAGTGATTTCAGAAATTCGCTTTCGGGTCACTGGCACCATGGATAATCCGCAACTTGAAGAGCTAGAGCGTAAGAGTAAAGAGATTGAAATTCCAAAGGCTATATTGCCGCAGCCAGATGAAAGCGGTATTGATGGCGCTGAGAATATGCCAGCTAAAATGAAGGATGCAGAGCAACACAGTCCGGCATCTGAAGCACAACCTACAGTAGAAGCGTCAACTGTTGACGCACCTACACCAATAACCAATGTCGTGACGCTACAAGGAGCGCAATATGCAAATCAGCTTATTACAATGCCAGAGCAGCCGCGACGTTCAAGCCAACCTCGCGTTTATCGACTCGCAGCTTAAACAGTTACCGCGTGATATTGATGAGCCACAACTTGTGGTACTGCCTGAATGTTGTTTGTTATTTGGCGGCCATGAAAGTCAACAATTGCAATATGCCGGTAGCGAACATCAAAGCGAGTTAAAAACTGCATTAGCCAACATGGCCAAGCAATACCAAGTGTATTTAATTGCCGGCACTATTCCAATGCGCGCTGATGATGGCAGAGTGTTCAGTCGCTGTTATTTTTTTGATGATCATGGCGTCACCCTAGGTCATTACGATAAACTGCATTTATTCGATGTCGATGTTGCCGACGGTACTAAAACCTACCGCGAAAGTGATACCTTCCATCCAGGCGATCACCTGTGTGTTGTCGACACGCCTTTTGGCAAAGTTGGGCTTGCCATTTGTTACGACATTCGCTTTGGTGATTTGTTTAGGGCACTGCGCCTTGCGGGTGCGGATTACATCGCACTGCCGTCGGCTTTTACCAAAGTGACCGGAGAGGCGCACTGGCAAGTATTATTACAGGCTCGGGCCATCGAAACTCAATGCTATTTATTGGGTGCAGGCCAATGGGGTCAGCATAATCAAGGTAGCCGAGAAACCTGGGGCCACAGCATGATTGTTGACCCATGGGGCAGAGTCATTGCCGAACGTGCCACCGAGTGCGGTTGGGCACAAGCCAAGGTTGAACTCAGTGAGCTACAACGTATACGTCAACAAATGCCGGTCATCGGCCATAATCGTTTCATTGCGCCACAATTAACCCCTGTTTAGGTGGACGCTTAAGACCTCATTCGCACCATGCGTTAGCTATTAATAAAAGAGAATTTGAATGCCATTTTTAACTCAAGTAGAGCAAAGCTTATTGCAAGATGGATTAACCTTAGATGGACTACAAGGTTACCTAAATACCATTCATCAACACAATATTGATTTTTCAGACCTGTATTTTCAAGCTTGTCGTCATGAGTCGTGGGTATTAGAAGATGGCATTGTAAAAGAAGGTAGTTTTCATATTGAACGCGGTGTGGGGGTGCGTGCGATTACCGGCGAAAAAACCGGTTTTGCTTATGCAGATGAAATTACCCCAGCAGCATTAGATGCCGCAGCTAAAGCGGCGCGTGGCATTGCCAGTGCGGGCGAGCAACACAAAGTACAAGCGTTTAAGCGCCAAACCGCGCATAAACTGTATGACAGCGCCGACCCAATAGCGGCAATGGACGAAGTCAAAAAAATCGACTTACTTAAACAGGCTGATGCCTATATTCGCAGCCTCGACAGCCGTATTATTCAAGTTGTGGTCAGTTTATCTGGCGTGCACGAAGAGATATTAATTGCCGCCAGTGACGGGACATTAGCCGCTGACATTCGTCCATTAGTGCGTTTTAATTGCAGCGTTATTTTAGAAGACAACGGCAAGCGTGAACGTGGCAGCGCCGGTGGCGGTGGTCGTCATGACTACAGTGTATTTTTAGCCACTGATGACGCCGGTTTACCACTGAGCTTTGAATTTGCCCGTGAAGCTGTGCGCCAGGCTCAGGTTAATGTTCATGCCATTGATGCCCCTGCGGGCGAAATGCCAGTGGTACTGGGTAATGGTTGGCCTGGGGTGTTATTACATGAAGCCGTAGGCCATGGTTTAGAAGGTGATTTTAACCGTAAAGGCAGCAGTGCATTTAGCGGTAAAATTGGTCAGAAAGTGGCGTCAACATTAGTCACCGTGGTCGACGACGGCACCATGGAGAATCGTCGTGGCTCGTTAAGCATTGACGATGAAGGTGTTGTAACCCAAAAGACCACCTTAATCGAAAACGGTATTTTAAAAGGTTACATGCAAGACAAGCTCAATGCGCGTCTTATGGGTCAGGCCCCTACCGGTAATGGTCGCCGCGAATCATACGCTCACCTACCTATGCCGCGTATGACTAACACCTATATGAATGCTGGCGAGTCTAACCCTGCCGACATCATTAAGTCGGTTAAAAAAGGCATTTACGCGCCTAACTTTGGTGGCGGACAGGTCGATATTACTTCAGGTAAGTTTGTGTTCTCAGCCTCTGAAGCATACTTAATTGAAGACGGCGAAGTGACTCAAGCCATTAAAGGCGCCACCTTAATTGGTAACGGCCCAGAAGCCATGGGATTAATCTCAATGGTCGGTAATGATTTAGCCCTAGATAAAGGCGTGGGTGTATGTGGTAAAGACGGCCAAAGCGTGCCGGTTGGGGTGGGGCAACCTACATTAAAAATTGATCGTTTAACCGTAGGCGGTACAGCGTAACAAACGTTAGTGAATGAGCTTAATGCTGAGTGCTACAGTCGATTAAGCTCGTTTATATATTGAAACGATTTGTTCTTTTAAAATTAACTGTATTGCTTACCTGTGCAGTGGATCTCAATGATTGACTGATAAGCAATGTAGAGACAGGGTATAATTCATTAAGAAAATAGAGCATAAGCTCTAGAGGTGATTATGATTTTAATGAATGTGATTAGGCAATGCATACAGCGCCCTGCACGTATGGCTGGTTGTATTACGCTATGTTTTAGTGCGTTAGCCTTTACCGGTTTAGCTAATGCTGAAACTGTGAGTTTTGTTCAGGCTTGGCAACAATTACAGCAAGTGAGTGATCATCTACAGGCTAAAAACCAACACGTTAACCGTGCTAAAGCTGAAGAACATGCCGGCGATGCATTAAACTATCCCTCGCTTAATATTGCGGGCAGCTATACCCGACTAGAAAAACCGATTGAATTAGACTTACAAGATTTAAACCCACTTGCCTCGCTTGATGCAAATTCATTACCCAGTGCGATTACCGAAGTATTAGCCACCATCCCCAGTTCAATGTATGTCACGCCGTTTACTGAACAAGATGTGTTCCGAGCCAGCTTGCAAGCCATGTGGCCAATTTACACCGGTGGGCGGATCACGGCTGCACAAGGGATTCATGCTGCACAAGTGTCAGAGTCAGAACAAGAGTTTGCCCTTGCCAGCCGAGAGTTATTTTTACAATTAGTTGACCGTTATTATGCGGTGTCGGTAACACACACCTTAGCTGACACTCAACAACAGCTGGTGGACTCGTTAAGCTTACATGTGTCACATGCTGAAAAGCTCGAGCAACAAGGGCAAATTGCCAAAGTTGAACGTTTAAATGCGCAGGTGGCACTTGAAAATGCCAAAGTCGATTTAGGCAAAGCTAAGCGCCAGTATGAAATGGCCGAAATCGCCCTTGCGCGGATGCTACATGTGCCAACGGTCAGTCCAAGCACCCCATTATTTGTACTCAAGCAACAGCCTTCTTTATCACGTTTAAGTCAGCTTACCTTAACCCAACACCCGGCACTAAAACTGCTTGAGGCTAAAGAAGCGCAAGCCAATGGTTTGGTCGATTTAGAGAAAGGCGGCTATTTTCCAACAGTATATTTATACGGTAATTACACCTTATATGAAGATGACAGTTTATTTTCTCAAGTGGAACCAGACTGGATGGTCGGCGTCGGTGTGAGTATTCCGCTTATTAGCCGTGACGGTCGCAGTGGTAAAGTGTTAGCGGCCAAAAGTGCCTTATTGCAAGCGCGATATACCAAGGCGCAAACTCGACAAGATTTAAGCTTACTGATAGACCAAAGCTATCGCCAAATGCTGCAAGCTCAAGAAGAAGTTGAAGCACTTAATGCTTCACTGGCGCTTGCCACTGAAAACCTACGATTACGCGAATTAGCCTTTAATCAAGGGTTATCGACCTCCATTGAGCGCGTCGATGCTGAACTGAATTTAACCGCCGTTAAAACCAAACAATTAGGGGCTAAATATCGTTATATGCAAGCGTATGCCAAAGTGATGGCGGTGAGTGGTCAGGTCGACGAATATATTAATAGAATTGAAATTCAGGGAGCTTCACATGCGAACTAACAGAGTTATCGCAGTATTCGCATTGCTGCTGTTATTGTTATTACTGGGCTATGGCGTCATGTTGGCGTTTACGCCTAAGCCAACTGTATTGCAGGGGCAAATTGAAGCGCGAGAATATAATATCTCCTCTAAAGTACCTGGCCGAGTAGAACAAGTGTTAGTGCGTAAAGGTGATAAGGTCGCTCAAGGCGATATTTTATTTTCCATTAGTAGCCCAGAGTTAGATGCTAAATTAATGCAAGCCCAGGGTGGGTTAGATGCCGCCACCGCTCAACAACAGCAAGCCAATAATGGCGCAAGACAACAAGAAGTCACAGCCGCACAAGAGCAATGGCGCAAAGCAAAAGCGGCCACTGAGTTACGGATTAAAACTTATCAGCGAGTTGAAAACTTGTTTGAAGAAGGTGTTGTCGCACGGCAACAGCGCGATGAAGCCTACACTCAATGGCAAGCTGCTAAATATACCGAACAAGCCGCTTATGCCATGTACCAAATGGCACAAGAAGGCGCGCGTAGTGAAACCAAAGCTGCAGCAGCAGGGCAAACTCGCATGGCCGAAGGGGCAGTAAAAGAAGTCAATGCCATTTTAGCCGACAGCCAAATGCGCTCACCTAAACAAGCTGAAGTCAGTGACGTATTACTGCAAGCGGGTGAGCTCGCACCTAGTGGTTTTCCGGTGGTGAGTATTATTGATATGAATGATGTGTGGGCGGTAATGCAGGTGCGCGAAGATCAATTGAGCCAATTTAAACAAGGGCAAACCTTAGCTTTAGAGATCCCGGCATTACAACAACAGGTAGAGTTTGAAGTGTCGCATATCAGTGTAATGGGCAACTTTGCCACCTGGCGCTCTACCGAAAGCGGCCACGATTTTGATATGCGCACTTTCGAAGTCGAGTTAACGCCAAAGCAGCCAATAGCAGACTTACGCGTGGGGATGTCGGTATTATTTCGTGTCGACACGCTTACACAATAAGCCAGGGTAAAAAGCTTAATGATGACAGAATTATTTAAGCGAGAATTCAATGCCCTATGGCACTCACCATGGCAGTTGGCCCTGATAAGCTATATTCCGCTTATTGGTGTGCTGGCATTATGGTGGTTGTTCAGCGCAGGTTTACCACGGCAACTCCCTGTCGCGGTTGTTGATGTTGATAACAGCCAAATTAGCCGTATGTTAACTCGCCAGCTGGCTGCTAACGCTGTGATTGCGCCACAATCCTATGCTAATGAAGCACAAGCCGTAGAGGCAATGCGCCAAACTCAGGTTTATGCCATGGTGGTGTTACCTTATCAGCTAAAAAAAGATCTGCTGACGGGTCAACAGCCCACCATTGATATTCGCTACAACAGTCAGTTTTTGCTGGTGGGTAAATTGTTGTCGAGCCAGTTACAGTTGAGCCTGGCAGAAGGACTGACCCAAATAGGCCAGCAACGCTTGCTACTTAATGGTGCTAACAAAGCCACCGTCGATGTTAGTTTGAGCCCCATTACCAATCAAACCACGGCATTATTTAATCGTAATAACAATTATGTCGGCTTTTTAGTGCCGCCCATTTTGATTGCATTGTGGCAATTATTATCGATGTTGGTGTTTATTAACAGCCTCAATCAAGAGCTGGTCCTATACCAAAATCGCTATTATTTTCCTAAACAAATCTGGGCATTAATCGCTACTAAGATTCTGTTTTATAGCCCTATTATGTTACTGCATGGCGGGTTCATCTTATTGTGGTTATATCATTACTTAGGGTTACCAGCCGCAGGCGCATTGGTTGACTTAACGCTCGCGCAGTTAGCAATGCTAATGGCGTTGTGGTTAATGGTATTGGTGATATTTACAGGAATGCGAGACAGTGCTCGTAGCGTGAGCTTTTGCACCGCATTATTTGCCCCAGCGTTTGCATTTATGGGCATTACCTTTCCGGTGAATGATATGCCTTTACTCGCCCAATGGTGGCGCTTAATCATGCCGTCTAGTCATTATATAGACTCTCACGTGAGCGTGATTAGTTATGGGGTCAAATTACCTCATGTGTTGGGGCAAATCAGTGGTTATTGGGGCTTTTTATTGTTGTTGCCTTTCATTGTGTTTTTCGCCAATAAAGCCAAAGATGTCCCAAAGACTGATTTAACCTCAAGTGATGTTAATCAGGAGGTCAGTTAATGAACTTCTGGCAGTTAATACTCGCAGAGTTTAAGGCTATTTTTGCCGACAAGGCGATTATGGTGACCCTATTTGGTGGCGTGTTGTTTTATTCGGTATTGTATCCATTACCGTATTTAAACCAGGTGCCTACCGAGCAACAAGTGGTTGTGGTTGATCATGACAACTCATCGCTGAGCCGTTTAGTGACTCGCCATGCCGATGCCAGTGCCAAAATTCATATTGTAGCCAATCTTGGCAGCATTGATGAAGCTGAAGCCTGGATAAGCGAGGGTAAGGCTCATGGTTTATTGGTGATCCCAGCCAATTTTAGACGTGATTTATTGCTAGGTAAGGGCGCAACCTTAAGCTATGGCGGCGATGCAAGTTACTTTTTAATTTATTCTGCAGTAGCAGAAGGGCTAGTGGCTGCGGGTTTAGATGCCAGTAAACAAGTGCAACTTATCGGTTTACTGGCCCGTGGGCAAAACCCGCAATTGGCTCAGCAAAGTGTTAACTCAATTAATATCAACTCAGTACCTGCATTTAACCCGAGCTTGGGTTACACACCCTATGTGATCCCCGGTCTCTTTTTACTGATATTGCATCAAACGTTATTAATTGGCACTGGGATTTTAGGCGCAGGCCAATGGCGAAGACCAGGATATTGGCAGCATGTGAGCCCTGGCGTATTGGTGTTTGCCCGTTTAAGTGTATTTTTACTGATTTATAGTGTGTTCAGTAGCTTTTACTTGGGGTACTGCTTTTATTGGTATCAGGTTAGTGTTGCGGCAACCATCATTGAAGTCGGCTTATTTATGCTGCCATTTTTATTAGCCACAGGTGCGTTGGGGATTGTGTTTAGTAGTTTATTTGCTCGGCGCGACTTATCAACTCAGGTGTACTTATTGATGTCGATGCCGGTGTTATTTGTGTCGGGATTTGTATGGCCCATTGCCTTAATCCCTGAACCTTTGGTGATGATATCGCAGATCATTCCTGCTGTACCCGCCATTATGGGAATGCTAGAACTCAATCAACTTGGTGCGGGGTGGTTAGCGGTTATGCCTAAATGGCTGCAGCTTTGGGGATTATTTGCGGTGTTTGCGTGTATTGCAATCATGAGGGTAGCCGCGAGACAAAAACAGGCTAAAGCGATGTTAAGTTAAATTCGCGATCACATTCAACATAGTTAAGTGTTGCCGAAGTAAAAAGACAGGCATCGCAATGATTGGCCTGTCTATCGCACCACACTCAGCTAGATGTGATGTTGTTATACTAATTGACTGATTGGCGTTAACCTTCGCGGTTATTTGGTCGCTCTCCAATTACAGAATACCAGTTTGCACTGTGTTTAATGCTGCTTCTAAACGTTCAACATTATGTTTATAAATACCGCTGCTATCGACTTTAGCTGCGCGTTTAAAGTCAGCTAATGCCCCTAAATTATCATTGTTCAATAGCTTCATTACGCCGCGGTTGTTGTAAGCGTAAGCACGAACTGACATAGAAGGTATGGCCACTAAAGATCGTGCGCTTTTAACTGCAGCGCTGCAGGCTTTTTCTGCTTTTTCCATATCAGACATTTGCACGTAACCGGCACATAAGTTCACATTGCGAGAATAGTCGTCTACGGTATATTTACTGGCAGAGAGTGTTGCTGTTAACCCTTCTTCAATATTACCTGCTTGCAATGCCGTTACACCTGGTACATCTTCAACAAGTACCATTTTGTAAGCAGTACTATCCATGTTTTGGCCTTGAGTGTTAGCCATCACACTTGCCGATGCGGTGAGTAATAATGTGGCACTGATTAAGCCATTAATGATGTTCTTGTTCATGATGTCGCTCCCTGTGAGGTTTGGTAGCGCCGCGCTACAGGTGAACTTTAGTGAAAAGCGATACAGGCGACAAACGATAAAAAACGCATTAATGAGTTAAAAAAACTCACCTATACATAAAGAGGTATATGCGAGTAGTAAATTAACCAAGAGCGCTATAGGTTAGAGTGAAGGGCAATCGGCTGGCTAGCAAGGTCTTGCCTTGCTGCCTTATCGACTTTTTATGTAGAATCATTACACCTCAAAGTCTCTGCCTTTAAAGAACTACAGCCCCCTAATATTACTCAAGAAACTAACTTCATTGTATATTGGACCGCTAAGCTAAATCGATGAGGCTACAATAAGGATAACAATGACGATACTTCAACACAGTAAATTGCTTGGCTACAGCTTTGTGACTTGGCTAAGTTTTTATCTGATTGGTCTGCCTGATTATTATCAACAATGGCCGTTTTGGATAAAATTACCCTTATTGCCACTTGTGACTTTGCTATATATTCCTATCACTAAGATGACGCTGAGAAAATACTGGAGCGATGGCCAGCATGTTATTAACTCATGCTGGCTGGCGTTTTATTTAACCTTACCTTTGTTTATTTACGATTATTTGCTGCTCGGGGTATATACCCAAACAACCTGAAGATGCTCGATTTCAGCAAGAATTTACACGCGTTTAGGCAAGGCATTGATTGCGGGTAATGGTTGTTCCCTTTCCAAAATCAATAACACAGCATAAACGCGTGTAAAACTTGCCCTTTGGGAGTTTCACCGTGTTCCCACTACGTTGTTGCGTTAATTTATAAGGTACCCACATTACCGCATTAACGCGCCTAGTATTGAAAACACGGTGAAGCTCTGAAACACGTCTCTTCAAGTTGATTGGGTATATAAAGACTTAGGCATCAATTTTGTTTTTTCATACTGGTATTTAAGCTTTTTCTACTTTTCATTTTGGCTTCAATTTCCGTATATAGCCTGGCGAATGGAAAAGGCAGAGGGCCGTCGCTAACACCTCAAGTGTGGCGCAAAAAGCGTGTTAGTTTTACCGGTTAGCTCAGTATCTACGTGAGCTAATGGCTTTCGTCATGAAAGCTTTTGAGGATCCAGTCGATAAGCAGCTGCACTTCAGGGCGCTGTTGTTCGTTCGTATGGCGGGTAAGGTAATAACGGTCATGGCTGTAAAGTGGGTGAGAGAAGAGTGGAATAAGGGTGTTGTTATCAAACCAGGCCTGGCTAATGGGCAGTGGGATTAATGCCACTCCTAGCCCTTGCTCTGCGGCGCGGGCGACACTGAACATACTGTCTAATTGTATAATTTGTTTGGGCTTGAATTGATCAAAACCGACATTTTCAGCCCATTGATGCCAGGCGTAAGGTCTGGCTTTATGCAGTATTAATGGCACTTTTGTCAGTGCTTTAAAGCCTTGAGAAGACAGTTCACTGTGTAGCTTTGGGTTGCACGCCGGGATATACGTGATGGGAAATAAATCGTAAACATTGGCACTGGGTTGTTGCTTACCAGACAGCATAATCGACACATCGGTATGCTTAATCACGTCACTGCGCGACTTAATGGTTTCAAGTTTTAGATTGATATTAGGGTATTTAGATGACCAGCCAATGAGCTTTGGCATAAACAATTCACTGGCAAAAAATTCGGGCATGGAAATGCTCACTTCAAGCATTCGGTCCGACTGATTAAACTCGCTAACCGTATTGACCAGTTGCTGCATCACCGGCTCAATGGCTTGATAAAAGCGTGCACCGACTTCGGTTAAAGCTATTGAGCGCGTTTGGCGAATAAACAAACTTTGGTTTAATGTTTCTTCTAGCTGTTTAATTTGATGACTTACCGCAGAAGGCGTTAAATACAGCTTTTTAGCCGTTTCTTTAAAACTTAAGCATTCCGCCGCAACGCAAAAACAGCGTAAACCGCGCATAGAAGTGTGTAAAGGCAGCATTCAATTCTCAACAACAGTAAATGACTTGGTATAGGGTAAATGACACGGATGACAATCGTCGGTGGGTGATTATCAGTCACTCACATTGTCACTAAACTCAAATGGTCATTTAGCTCAAATTGACAGCTAAACTGATTTGACAACGATTTAGCGGGCCAATGATTATTGCAGCAAAGATCAGACCATAGTTTAATATAATTTTAAAACAATATGTTAACTCATCTAATTGATAGGTTATTGGGTCGAGATGGTGCCTGTCAGATAAGTATGCGCACCACAGTAGTGCAGTATCGGTTTGGTAGTATCAAGCAGGGCTAGTGCTTAGTGAGTATTATCGACTAGAAATAAAGTGTTTCTTTTGGCTCGCCATCAATAAAGATGTCGCACTTGTCAGCAGTGCTGTTTTTCGCTGATTGCACAATACTGGCTACCACGCCAAAAGCACCACCTTGATCGCCTAAAACAGAACCAAAATAGCAATCGCCTTTAACCGCCATACCTTTGTATTTAGCGTTAAGGTGTTGAGTTGGTGTCATTGGTGGAAATTGACCCTGCATAATGGCGTCGCCATTAGCAATAAGTTGCAGTTTGTTTTTTTCTTTGTCATATATGCCACCAAAAATGATGGTTTGATCATTCACTACAACGGTTTTATTTTGTGCCACGATAGGCGGTTTAGCTGCACAAGCAGTAAGAAGCACGCCTGCGGTTAAAGTAGAAAGTACATAAAGTTTGCGCATTATTGTTCCTTAGTATGCGTCGAAAGACGTTTGTCTGTCTTTCGTATAAATAAACTAGCCCTGTTTATTAAATTGGATTGATTGAAAAGCAGTTGAGATACAGCAATAACACTTTTACCGTATTTCTGTCGCCATTGTAACAACTTATCAACGAATGCCAACCACAAAAAAGCCTGCTTATTCAGCAGGCTTTAGATTTCTGTATGTTAAAAACTACGATAAGGTAACAAAAAAGCTCAAGGTCGTAACCACACCTTTTGGTGTTGTTGCGTTTAAGGTAACCTGGCTAATACCCGATGCGTCTTCATTTTTAAGAGTAAAAGAGGTTGATGTACCGCCAGCGGCGTTCATGCTTGGTACTGTGTAACCGTCAAACTGTAAGTCACCCAATGTGCTTGTGACTGTTAGCGTGGTGCCCGCGGGTAATATTTGGTTAGCACTGTCAGCGAGTTGCACCTTAAATGTCGCGGTACTGCCGTTGGCTATTGCTTGAACATCACTATTGTAGTCATTAATGACGGTACCATTTTGACTCACGGTAAAGTTGGCCGCTGACCCTGACATGGTTAACACTAAGGCTTTACGGATATACGTGGTCATGGCCGTGCTGTCGCATAAACTGCCCTGGCACTGTGGACCATTAAACACACCGTCAGCGGCTTGATAAGCGCTGCTTGATTTTGTATTGAAATACACCTCAGCAGATTGACGATCGCCCGACTCATTGTCATCTCTAAAGGCATCAGGTAAATCAACAAAACCGCCAGTATTATAGGTTTCAACATCCATACCGTTGCCACTACAAGCAACAAGTGTCGACCCGCTTAAGCAGCCATTAACCGCAACGCCGTCAGTATCATCAAATACATTGTTGCCATTGGTGTCGAAGAAGGTCTCGTGGCCAAGAGCATAAGCCAAAATGGTGATGCGATGATCGCTGACTCGTGGTGATGCAGATGTCCAGGTCACGTTACATGTCCCGCTTACGATACTACATGATGGCTCAATTTGACCGCCTTCTGCGGTAAAGTTAACCGTGGTGTCGTCTGGTGCTGGGTTACCAAAACTGTCTGATGCATAAACCGTCATGGTGACAGCTTCGCCATTGTAATCGCCAGCTTCAGGGTTAGATGTCGATACTGAAATACTAAAACCCAATTGCTGTGGCAAACCCGTATTGACAGTTAATAGTTCTGATTGGCTGGTAATCGTATTGCCTGTGTCGGCGTCGCTTGTTGATGCCATGACACGAACAGGAGTTGGCACAGTTCCCGCTTGCACGCGAACACTGACTAAGCCTTCTGAATTACTGATGCTGCTGTCTGTTGTCTCGTTATTTGAAAACTGTAACCCACCCACTGTGGTGTCGAGACTAAATTCAACTTCTTGCTGAGCTGCCGGTTGACCGTTGGCACTGCTAACCAGGAATGTCACCAAAGAAGACTCTGTTGTATTGGTACCACCAGAACCTTTAATACGTATTTGAGTGGGCTCTGCTGACACAAAGCTTATATTTGATAATGTTTGGCGTGCTAACGTAAATGGCAGGCTAGCGCTTAAACTGACGTCATTAACGGTTGCTGTTGCCACAACGGTATCGCTACGTTGGCTATTGCCACTGCAACTGGTATCAGTAAACGTAGAACTTGCAGAGCCTGAGAGTGTGGTCACTGGCGAATCTAGACTGGCGTTTGCATTGGTATAACAATCAGAGCTAAAACTGATGCTGGTTGGGTTTTGTAAACGAGTAATTGTGCCATCTATTGCTTCAGTGACTAAAGTGGCTGTAACACCAAAAGTCCCGCCAGCGCTAATGGTATATTCGCTGCTGGTATCAGCTGTTAAGGTGGTGCCTAACGAGCCTTCAACAAAGACGCCGCTAGCATCAAAAAAGCCCATTTTTACGGTGCCATCAGTGGTGACATCGGTAGAGGCTAATACTTCATATGCGCTGGTGCTGGTGAGCGTGGTATCTTGATAATCTGTCGTTGCCGTGAGTAAACTCGCACCCAGCTCTGCATCCGTTGGCGTGAAATTAAGCGTCGCAATACCTGAGGTTTTAGTTAATGCGGTTGTTGGCGTTAACGAAGCGCTACCGGCATTAAAGGTCACTATTTGATTGGCAATGCCGAGGTTATTGCTGTCGGTCAGTTGCGCGTTTAGCTGCACTGTGTCACCCACATTAAAACGGGTAATCGCACCATTAGCGTCACTAATCGATACCGTAAAGTTGATTGCTTCTACAGGTACTGTAGTGGTGTATTCTTTAAACTGGTAATTACGGCTGGCACTGACGGCATCAGCATCATCTGGCGTATAGGTCACGCTTAACGTGCCCGCCTCTGTGCTGGTGGAGCTGACGATTGTTGAGGCTATACCGCTAGAGTTTGTTAATACAGACGCTGTGCTTAGCGTGCCATTACTGGTACTAAATTCAATGAGTGCACCGCTAACATTAGCGTTACCCAATTTAAGCTGTGCGACCGCACAAAAGCTGGTTTCGATATCAAAAATTAAACTGTCGGTACTGGTATCGCATTGGCCATTGACCACATTTTGATAACTGACCGACACGTTGTAACTGTCGTCTGATGTATCTGAATCGGTGCCATCAGCGGCACCGTTACAACCTGTCAATACCAACATTGAAGCAAAAGATAAAAAAAGTGCACGTATCGTTGTTTCAAGCCGCATTAGCAACATCCTTATTTGATTAATCAGATAAATAGAGAGCAGATCCTAATCTTTAATTTCAGAGCGTAAATACTTATATAGCTCTTTTGACGACTTTGATTCTGGGCCTTTGGCTAATTCTTTATTTGCCTGGCGGATCAATTGACGTAATTTTTGACGGTCTAATTGTGGATATTGGTCCAATAAGCTTTGAACTTCATCGTCACCATTAGCCAATAAGCGCTCACGCATTTTTTCAAAAATCTGTATTTGAGCTGCTTCATTATTGTTTTTGTTCAACACTTTATCGAGTGCTGCTTCAATAGGTTCATGCTCAAATCCGCGCATCAATTTACCAATATATTGTAAATGACGACGATAGGCTTCAGTTTTTTGTTTGATCAGTTTTGTTTTTAGAATCGCATCATATAGAAATTCATCTAAATCCATTTTGTCTAATTGAGTTTTGCTCAGCGCCACTAGACGCATGCCAAGTGCTTGAGCATCCTCACTTTCTTTTTTAACGCCTGTTCTGCTGACATAGTTGTCATCATTATCATAGGGCTGCTGAAACAGTTCAGAATCGCCAACAATCTTCATAGTCTTAAACCTCGAGTCAATATGCCTTAATGATAGCATTTATTTGGCATTGAATATGCAGATTTTATTCAAGATAACGGGTTGGTTATCAATCGCCATTTTAATTTGATATGCTAGCGGCAATTAGACTAATTAAAGAGTAAATTTGTGGCTTCTCATCCTTCTTCAGCGCCTAGCGCCAGTGAAACAACACCTAGAATTGATTCTGAATTATCGGCACTAAAAGATGCCGTAGCCGTTGCATTAGAGTACGCCAAACAGTTGGGCACTACTGCAGCAGAAGTCGCCATTAGCAAGCAACAAGGTTTGTCGGTATCAACCCGCGAAAAAGAAGTCGAAACGGTCGAATTTAATAAAGATGGTGCATTAGGGATTACCATTTACCGTGATGGCCGCAAAGGTAACTCTTCAACCTCAGATTTAAGCCCAGAGGCTATCCGTGAAGCCGTAAGAGCGGCAGATGGTATTGCTAAATATACCTCAGAAGACCCATTCAGTGGTTTGGCCGATCCTGCGTTAATGGCCCAAGATATTCGTGATTTACAGCTGTATCATCCACAAGATATAGATGCGGAAGAATTAGCAAAACTGGCAATCCGTGCTGAAGCGGCTAGCTTGTCGGTAGACAGTCGTATCCGCAATTCAGACGGTGCTACCGCCAACGCACACACCGCGGCTAAAGTGTATGGTAACAGCCATGGTTTTTTAAACGGATATTGTAGTTCGCGTTACAGCTTAAGTTGTGTGGTGATTGGTGAAGAATCTGACGGCAATATGCAACGTGATTATGATTATACCGTTGCCCGTAAATACCAGGACTTATTGGCGCCAGAGTTTGTAGGCCAACAAGCGGCAAACAAAACCTTAAGTCGTTTAGATGCGCGTAAAATTGCCACGGCAAAAATGCCAGTATTATTTGCACCAGAAATTGCTACCGGTCTAATGGGCCATCTCATTGGTGCAATTAGTGGTAGCAGTATTTACCGAAAGTCGAGCTTCTTGCTTGATGCCCTTAACACCCAAATATTTCCTGACTGGTTTAGCATTGAAGAACAACCGCATTTATCAGGCGCATTGGCCAGTGCTAATTACGACAGTGAAGGTGTCGCCACCCAAGATCGCCGTATTATTGATCGTGGCAACCTAGAGACATACTTATTAACCAGTTATTCAGCACGGAAACTCGGTATGACCAATACAGGTCATGCCGGCGGTATCTATAATTGGACCTTAAGCCACACCAATCAAACATTTGATGACTTGGTTAAAGCAATGAACACGGGTTTGATTGTGACCGAAGTGATGGGCCAAGGCGTTAATGGGGTTACGGGTGATTATTCTCGCGGCGCAGCGGGTTTTTATGTTGAAAACGGCGAAGTGATGTACCCAGTAGAAGAGATTACCATTGCGGGTAATTTAAAAGACATGTTTAAAGGCATTCAGGGCATAGGTAAAGATCGCGACTTACGTTCATCTATTCGTACTGGTGGTATTTTGCTCAGTGAAATGAAGATTGCCGGCAACTAATTTTTTACAAAAGGCCTAAGGTAAGCGAATTATCGCAGCGCTGTTAAATATTAGTTTGAGTTAATATATCTATTTAAGACCTCTTATCGGCCGATAAGGGGTTTTTTTATAACCAAAATTAACCATCTTGACGCTTTATATATCTACTTTACCTTTCTTGACAGTCGTTTACGCATACAAAGAGTCATAATACTGCAAATGTAGCTAAGCGGTTAATGGAGTAATTATGTTTAACAAGAAAGTAAGCCGATTGATAATCATGTCAACGGTTGGAGCAGCACTTTTAGGGTGTGGCTCTGATAGTTCTGATAGCAGTAGCAGCGATGTTGCTTATGTACAATATTATAATGCGTCGCCTAACAGCACCTCAACATCGTTAGTACTCGATGACTATGCTTACACCGCAATCGACTTTGCTGATGCGATGCCTCGTTACGGTTACAGTGTGGGGAGCGCAGATTTAGAGATATACGGCCAGGATGAAGACAGCGAAACGGTGACGGTTTACAGTGATACTGTAAGTTTAGAGACGGACGATAACCATTTGTTCGTATTATACGGAGATTACCTTGACCCACAATTACTGGATATAAACTACAACCGCGATGATATGGACGAGCTTAACGCGGATGATGATTACGAATACAGTAAAATGCAGGTGCTTATTGCCAACGTAGCTACTGATGAAGGCACATTTGACGCGTATATCTCTCTTGATACTCAAAGTATTGATGATGCGGTAATGATAGGCAGTGCGACTTATGGCACCTATACCGACTCAACTATTCTTGATACCGACGATTATATTGTGTACCTCACAACTGCGGGTACTAAAGATGTGGTTTATACGACCGGCAGCATGGATCTCACCACCGAAACGGTTTACAAATTCGTGATCCGTAACAGCTTTGGTGCAGGTGACATAAAAGTCACTATCGACAGTGTAGATTCAACGACAACACCAGATAACTATGCAGCGTTAGAAGCCACTGCAGATTACCGCGTGTTTAACGGACTTGAAACGCAAAATATTGATATTGATGTAACCAGTAAGCAAGAAACTCAGTATTTATATGATGTTGCATCTTTTGCGGTAACAGATTACCAATCAACGTCGTTTAACGATTATGGTATTACGGTTAAAGACGCCACCAGTAAAACCAAGTTATTCGATAATTTATTGGTTACCTTTAACCAGGATGATGTTAAATCGCTACTGATTTATCAAAAAGCCGACAGTTCTGTTAAAGGCATGGTTATCTCTCAAGACTTACGTCCACGTGCATACGAATATAAAGTCGATGTTGTTAATTTATCGTATGATTACGATGACTTAACGGTGTACTTTGTTCGTGACTCAGAAACCATTGAAACTGCAGAATACACCCTGACGGACTTAGACTTTGTTGAACAACAAAGCTTAACGTTACCTTCTGACGACTATGAAATTAACATCGTCTATGAAGACGACAACGGCACGCAAACATTGGTGTATCAGTCAGAATCACTGAGTATAAGTGGTGGCAACAACTTTACCTTTGTACTGTCGCCAGACACAGAAAGTGCGCTAGGACATCGATTAACCTCGTTGCAGTAACTGAGCTTAAAACGGGTATCGATTACAAGATGTCATTCGATACCAAAGCAGTAAATCAGCCAGTGTAAAACTAAAAAAGCCGATATCAGTGATATCGGCTTTTTTATGAGATAACTCGCTATAACGCTAATTTATCAAGGTTATTCGTCTTGATCATCGTCGACTTTAACGCCCCACACATCGTGCTCGTCGGCATGAATAATTTGTACCCAAACTTGGTCGCCTGGTTGCACGTCAAACTCGTCGGTTAAGTACACTTTACCGTCAATTTCTGGCGCGTCCATGTATGAGCGACCAATAGCACCTTCGGTGTTCACTTCATCAATTAAGACTAAATACTCTTGACCAATACGGGCTTGCAGCTTGTCGGCACTGATCTGTGCTTGAACCGCCATAAAGCGTTGTAATCGGTCTTCCATAACATCATCAGGTACATGATCTGGTAAATCGTTAGCTTTGGCACCTTTTACTGGCGAGTATTTAAAACAACCTACGCGATCAAGCTGTGCTTCTTCTAAAAAGTCTAATAGCTCTTCAAACTCTTCTTCGGTTTCCCCCGGGAAACCAACAATAAAGGTTGAACGAATCACTAATTCTGGGCAAATCTCGCGCCATTTAGTAATGCGTTCTAACACTTTGTCTGAGCTACCTGGGCGTTTCATCAATTTAAGGATGCGCTTGTTAGCATGCTGAAACGGAATATCTAAATACGGTAAAATACTGCCTTGCGCCATTAATGGAATAATGTCATCCACATGCGGGTAAGGGTACACATAGTGCAGGCGTACCCAAACACCTTGTTTGGCTAATTCTTCACAAAGCTGTTGCATATGGGTTTTCACTGGCATGCCATCCCAAAATGCGGTTTTATGTTTTACGTCAACGCCATAAGCTGAGGTGTCTTGCGAAATGACTAATAGCTCTTTTACGCCTGCGTTCACTAAACGCTGGGCTTCACCTAATACATCACCAATCGGGCGAGAGTCTAAATCACCACGCATTGACGGAATAATGCAGAAAGTACAACGATGATTACAGCCTTCAGATATTTTCAAATAGGCGTAATGTTTTGGCGTGAGTTTGACGCCGTGATCTGGCACTAGGTCCATCAGTGGATTGTATTTTGGCTTTGCAACATGCAAGTGCACTTGTTTAAGCACTTCGTCATAAGCATGCGGGCCAGTTACGCCTAATACGTTAGGGTGTAGCTCAATGATTTCGTCTTTCTTAACGCCTAAACAGCCTGTTACCAGCACTTTACCGTTTGCGGCTAATGCTTCGCCGATGGTTTCTAACGATTCTTGTACCGCGCTGTCAATAAAGCCACAGGTATTAACAATAACGAGGTCGGCATCGTCATAACTGTTAGTTACGTCATAACCTTCGGTACGTAATTGGGTGAGGATCCGCTCTGAGTCGACGAGGTTTTTTGGACAGCCCAAGGAAACAAACCCGATTCGATTACCAGTGCTTGGAGTGCTTGGGCTGTTTGCTTCAAGGGTTTTGACTGGAATATCGAGCGTGGTGGTTTGTTTCGGTGTAAAAGTTTCAACTGTCATAAGATCTCACACATAGAGTTTGCGATTATCGTCGCGATAAAATTGCGCGGATTATACCTGAAAGTCGTAAAAGGTATAGATCCAATGTGGTTGAAAAGTATACTGCAAAAGCAGGGTGAGTATAAAAACGGCGCGACATCTGTCGATGCCACGCCGAAGGGGATTGCGCTCGTGTTAGTTGCTCACGTTAGTTAGTGCGGTAACGGCTTAAAATCTTACCCAGGTTCGCTGATGCTTTAGATAGATCTTTCACGCCATGTGATGATTGCTGTGATAGCCCACGAATAACATTTGATTTATGACGAATATCAGTCAGTTCTTTGGCAATATCATTTGCCACTGCACTCTGTTCTTCTGATGAGGTCGAAATCTGGAAGCTCATATCCATAATTGAGCGTGAAGATTCGGCAATAGCATCAATGTCAGTACCAATATTACTGATTAAATCACTACTGGTTTGCGCTTGCTTAACCGTGTCTTGAGTGATGCTGTCAATGTTTAGCGTTTCACTTTGCAGTAATTCAATCATCTTATGAATTTCAACCGTTGCGGCTTGAGTACGGCCCGCTAACGTTCTCACTTCGTCGGCAACTACGGCAAAGCCGCGGCCCATTTCACCCGCTCGTGCAGCTTCAATGGCGGCATTAAGCGCCAGTAGGTTGGTTTGGTCTGAAATCGCATTAATGGTGGTGATTACTTCATTAATGTTGGTGGCATTAACCTTTAAGGTATTCACTGAGTTAGAGGTTTGCTCAATGTAATTAGACAATTGTTGAATTTCGTTAATCGCACGTTTTGCTCTGTCGTAGCTTTGGCGAGTATATTCTGAGTCTTGCTCCACGCGCTCGGTAGAGTTGCGTGCAATATTAGACACTTCAGCGGCAGAGGCGGTCATCTCTTCCATTGCGGTAGCAACAGAGTCGAGTGATGCATATTGTAGGTCGATTTGTTGTGCACTTTGTTCTGCATCGCGAGCAAAAGAGTCTGAGGTAGCGTGCAAGGTGTCGGTGTTTGTTTTAACCGCAATAACCAGTTCACTTAAGGTGTCCATGGCTTTGTCTAGTGCGCAACCAATGGTGCCAAACTCGTCACGGCCAGGGTGAAAACCTAAGCGTGAGGTTAAGTCGCCTTTAGCAATTTTTTCTGTGGTATCCCAAAGCACCCATAGTGCACCACCGATAAAGGTTGCATTCCAATATATGACTAGCGCAAAGGGTAATATCCATAAAAATGCCAGTAGCATCGATGTCATCGCAGCTTGTTTGGCGTCAGACTCGAGGTTATAAACCGATTCGCTCAAGGTGTAATATTGACCTGCCGAAGCATAAACAGCGGTTACTGTGTCTTGTGAACGAGTGCTGGTTTGGGCACGGTTAGAGACTTGTAAGCCTAAACTCGCAGCCTTTTCGAGCTGACCTGTCGCATCCAGTGCTTGCACCATCGATGCGGCTTTTTGCTCTAGCATCTGCACTGATTGCTGCTCAATTTGATCAAGTTTGCTGAAATAACTGCTGATGGAAACGCTGGACAAAATAATAAGAAACAGTCCGAAGATGGTCCAAAACTTATCGTTAATAGACATTTTGATGAAGAGTTTATCGATATTTCTGAAATCAACTTGTTTCATAGCGAGGGTACCTAAATCGGTAAATACAATAGATGCAAATAGTAGATGAGCTTGTCGTATTTTGATACTAAATACACAGCAGAACTACAGTTTTTATGAGCCTAAATACAGTTTTTATGAGCTTAACTACAAGTATTCTAAATTGATATCGACAATAAATCGAATAGCTAAAGTGATTTATTGTTTTTTCTGCCGTTGCCTAAGTGTAATGAAATGGCTTTGCACTATAGTCTGCTATGCATCATAGTTTGCTACAAGCTCATCACAAACCGCCCAGCTAAACATAATAATCACGCCCTAATCATCTATGCATTCTTTTATCGTTTCAAGATAAATTAAAAAATTAATAACAATACAAAACAGCATGTTGTAATGCTCTAAGCTGATTTTAAATAATAAGTGTTACAAAACTTATCTTATTGTTCTGTTATGCCTCCAGGCACTGTTCTGTGCTTAGTTTTTGTTTTTAATGGGTATTTGATCGCATTTTTTTGATTTGTTTTGTGGGGTTGGTTAATTTGTCTGGCTAATCAAGTAGATAGTGAATTTGGTTCGCCCATTTCTGTGATCAATGTTCTTTTTTATGTCACAGAACTTTGGGACAATCTCGCCGCATATTACAAAAAAATAGCATTTTTATTACAAAGTATGGGGTTAAAAACATGAAAGGACTGACTAAACTAACGGCGGTTTCACTCGCAGTAGCCGCTGCATTGCCAATGATGGCAAATGCAGATGTGCTTATTAGTGAATACGTAGAAGGGAGCTCAAACAACAAAGCGATTGAACTGTATAACAGCGGTGATGCCGCCGTTGATTTAACAGGTTACAAATTAGTTCGTTATAAAGACGGCGATACTACACCAACAGATATGGTCGACCTTGCTGATTCTATTGCAGCGAAAAGCATCAAAGTGATTTTACATCCAAGCGCCGCAATTACCTTGCCAGCAGGTACCGACTCAATGACCGGTAACCTATATTTTAATGGTGGCGATGCAGTCGGCCTATTAAAAGATGGTGTATTGGTTGATGTGATTGGCGATATTCCTACGCCAGCGGGTTGGGGGCTTGATACCACCTTTCAACGTAATGTAGCCAACTTAATGGCAAGCGCAACTTATGCTGCTGCCCAATGGGTTGAGTTAGAAAAAGATACCTTTAGTGGCTTAGGGACTCTAGAAGCCGCAGAAGCTCCAGAGCCAAGTACATTTACCTGTAACGGTGCCACGCTGACCAACATTTATGACATTCAAGGCGCTGGTGATTCAAGTCCGTTAATTGTGAGTGGCAGCTTTGAGTCTGCTAATGAAGTGACCGTAAAAGGTATTGTTAGTGCTAGAAGTGATAGTTTATATAAAGGTTTCTTTATTCAAGATGCCCAAGGTGACGGTTCGCCATATACCTCTGACGGTATTTTTGTTTACCTAAACGAAGCTGCGCCAGACACCATTCAGCCAGGTACTGAAGTGTGTGTGCAAGGTAAAGTTAAAGAATATTTTGGCTCAACTCAGATTGACATTAAAGACGAGCAAAAATTTGAAGTGGGCGTTGTCGGTGATGCACCTGCCGCGGTTGAATTTTATGTCGCTGACGGCGAGACACTTGCGCAAGCATTAGAGCGCGTTGAAGGCATGAAAGTGAAGCTAGATGCTGGCAGCGACATGAAAGTCACGCGTACCTTTAGTTTCGATTACGCAAGCTATCGCAACAACATGGTGTTGTCGCATAAAGCACCGTTAATGAAACCGACTCAAGTATTTGAGCCAAATTCAGCAGAAGCGGTAGCATTAAATGATGCCAATATCGTTAACCAGCTATTTGTTGAGTCTGACTATAAAGCTAAAGACGGTGAAGTGCCTTACTTCCCTGACTTTAATGCTGAAACAGGTTATATCCGCGTTGGTGACCAGTTAACTAATCTCGAAGGTGTTATTGGTTACAGTTACAGCTCATACCGTCTTTTAGCGACGAACACTATCACCGCGGGTGATTTTATCCGTGTTGATGACCGTACCGATGCGCCAACTGTGGCAGACATGGGCGATATTCGTGTAGCAAGCTTTAACGTACTTAACTTCTTCAATGATGCCGTCGGTGGCGATGCTAACCCATCAAACAGCAACCGTGGTGCGTTAACTGAAGACGAAATGGTACTACAGCGCACCAAGATTGTGACTGCGCTCGTTGCCATGAATGCTGATGTTGTTGGCTTAATGGAAATCGCTAACAATGGTTTTGGCGAGCTAAGTGCGATTCAAAACCTAGTTGATGCATTAAATGCTGAGCTGACAGACGAGCAAGCATATCGCTTTGTTGAAATTGAAGATGCTGATAAGTATGAAGGCAAATTCATTGGTAGCGATGCCATTACTGTGGGCCTGCTATATCGCCCAGCGCGCATTAGCTTAAATGGTGCCGCGCAAGTGATAGCAACACCAGAGCAGCATGCCGCTGAAGGTGCGCAAACTCGCGAGCAAAATGATGTTGTTGAATCTAGCCCTAGCTATAACGTGTTCCAGCGTCACAGCCTAGTGCAAAGTTTTAGCATTAATGATGAAAAACTAACGGTTGTGGTTAATCACCTTAAGTCGAAAGGGTCAGGTTGTGTTGAAGACTGGGCAGAGTTTAACGACAACTCAGAGCCAGCTGACTTACAAGGTAAGTGTAATGCATTCCGTGTATCGGCTGCCAAAGTATTAGGTGAGTCACTTAAAGATGTTGACGGTGATGTGTTAGTGATTGGTGATTTAAATGCTTATGGAAAAGAAGATCCGGTCGCCGTATTAACCGACTATGATGCCTCAACAACAGACCATGTTATTCGTACAGCATCTTGGACAACCCTTGATGGCAAAGTGTATGAACGCGAAGGTAGCGTGATTGATAAAGGCTACGGATTCATTAACTTAAACACGCAAGCGCACGGTGCTGATACTTACTCTTACAGCTACAACGGTGAGCTAGGTAATTTAGACCATGCATTAGGTAATGCGAGCTTAGCGGCTAAGTTAGTGGGTATTGATGACTGGCACATCAACTCGGTTGAATCTAACCTATTTGAATATGGCAGCAAGTACACTGGTGAGTTAGTGAAGTCTGAAAATGCATTTTCAGCATCTGATCACGACCCAGTGATTATTGCATTAAGCTACCCAGCGCCAGTGACGCCAGAGCCTGTTGACCCAGTTGAACCTGAGAAAGAGAGTGATGGTGGTAGTTTAGGCTACTTGGCATTAATGTTATTAGGTGCTTTAGGCTTACGCCGTCGTAGCTAATGATATTGAGCCACTAAAGTGCTCTGTTAACATAAAAAAAGGATGGCCATATGGTCATCCTTTTTATTTTTACGAGCTCAGGTTGATTAATCGATTAAATCATACTGCTCACGCAGCACCTTAATAATGTCTGCTTTTGGATTCGTCGGCAGTGCAATGCTATGGCCGGTGACTTTTTCTGCGACGCCAGTGTAGGTACGCGACACGTTCATCATTGCTTCAAGTGGCAGGTCATTGTCTCGGGCAAGGGCTTCACGCTCAGGCATTCTATCTTTGTTTAATAGAATGTCGGCATCGTCAAAATGATTTAATAAGAACTGACGGAAGCCTTCTTTTGAGTTCTCAACAATTTTACCATCACGATAAGCAGCACCGTCCCAAATACGTGATGAGTCAGGGGTGCCGACTTCATCCATATAAATCAATTTTGACAGACCATTTTTGTCATTCACATAGCCAAACTCAAATTTGGTATCGACAAACACCTGATCAAGCTTTGCTAGCGCGTCTGAAATGACTTTAAAGCCTTGTTTGAGTAAGGTTTCGTATAAGTCGATATCTTGTGGTTTTTCAAAACCAAATGCCTGGTAATTAGCTTCAATGTCGCTGCGGCTGATATTCACGTCATCTTGTGCTGGTACGCCTGGAATACCGGTTAAAATGCCTTTTGTTGATGGCGTTATTAGCAACTCTGGCAGTTTTTGATCTTTACTTAAGCCTTCTGGCAAGGTGATGCCACAAAAAACACGCTCGCCTTTTGCATAGGCGCGCCACATTGAGCCGGTAATGTATTGACGACAAATGGCTTCGACTTTAATAGGACGGGCTTTTTGTACTATCCACACAAATGGGTGCGGAATATCTAAAATGTGGCTATCAGCTAAGCCGTTTTCAGCAAATAAACCAAACCAGTGATTTGAAATCGCATTTAATGCCGCACCTTTGCCTGGAATGCCTTGCAAGTTACCTTCGCCATGGAAGATACAGTCAAATGCTGAAATGCGGTCGCTGATCACCATAATGGCAAGTGGAGTATCTTCAGGGACATCGTAACCTTTGTCCTGAATAAGACGACGGCTATCGGTATCAGTTAACCAGTAAACGCTGCGAACTTTGCCACTATGGACAGGCTTGTCGGTACGGATCGGTAAATCATTGTTCACGGCAAGAACGGAATCAGCAAGACTCATGCGAGTGTTCCTTAGGTAGTAGGGCACATAGGTTTTTTATGGCGGCTATTTTACCTGTATTAGCTGGATTTGCCACGCGAAAAGGGTGTACTGAAATAGGCTTTTTTATTATGCGAACAATCAAGCACCTTAGAAGCTGATCTTGATAAAGACTTTGGTTCGGCTATCGGGCAAAATCTACCTCCTTAATTGTGTGCGAGTAGATAACAGTGACAGTAGAACAGCAAAGCGCCAATAACCGTTTAGGATTGATATTTGTTTCTATAGCCGTATTTTTCTGGGGTATTTTACCCATAGCACTAAAACTCTCAGGTGGTTTTATTACTCCCGTTACCTTGACCTGGTTTCGGTTTTTAATGGCGTTGGTGGTGACATTATTAATTCAATGGAAAATCGGTGCGTTACGCCAATTTGTGGGTTTACCACGGGCAGTATGGCTCAAACTCACATTGGCTGGTGTACTGCTGATGTGCAATTACGTTTCGTTTGTGTACTCATTGAGTTACTTAGCCCCGGGCACAGCACAACTTAATTTTCAAACAGCGCCATTCTTTTTAGCATTTGGTGGGGTGTTGTTTTTTAAAGAACGTTTTACCGCATTCCAACTGAGTTGTTTTGCCACGCTTGCATTGGGGATGCTGATGTTTTTCCATCCGCAGCTCGATATGGACCAAGCTCGTGATGAGCAAGTGCTTATCGGCATTATGATTGTGCAGTTTTCAGTGATGTCGTGGACCAGCTATGCCTTATTACAAAAGTCGGTGAGCCAACGTTTATCGCCCAGTAATGTATTGTTGTTTATTTATGGTTTAGGCATTGTTGCAATGGCACCGTTTAGCGATTTTAGCCAGTTTAACACCATGACATTAAACCAATGGTGGATTGTATTATTTTGCGGTGCTAATACTTTAATCGCTTATGGCTGCTTTGCTCAGGCCTTGCATTATTGGCCAACCGCTCAAGTGAGTGCGATGCTATCGTTAACGCCAGTGTTGAGTTTTACCGCGACAGAAATTGTCGTCAGTTTAGGCTGGTGGAGTGGGGTATTTAGCAGCGCCAATATCGATGGCTTGTCATTTATGGGAATAGTGCTGATTGTGTGTGCAGTCTTTGCCGTGCAAATTGTTCCTATGTATCAAAAGCGTAAGCAGTCTAAAGCATTCAGGACGGTGCTGTAGGTTATCTCTTAATATTAGCGGTGCATTGCAAGGTAATAGAGCGTTAATCCAAATACGCTAAAAAACAAGCCGCCAATGATAATCATCCATAATAAGGTTTTATCTTGTTTAGCAGATTGAGCTAGATCCACAGGTGACGAGCCACCAACTATCTGTAATATGAAGGCTAAAAAATCCATTTACGACTCCTAATTATTGATGTAATTCGTATCAATCCAATTAAGGTCACTGTCTTCTATCTATTACTATTTTCCAAGTTAATTTATGTTAACGAAATAGGTGTTACTCATATTATTTATATCGAGAGTATAAACACCAAGCAGCCTTAATAGATTGCGATATAGTAAAAACTGAAAACAAAAATGGAGCCCTGAGGCTCCATTTTTTGTGTCATTCAGCTGAATGATTAGCCATTGTCACGTGGCTTACGTGGACGACGTTCAACACTTGCTGGACGATCGCCGGCTGGGCGGTCACCACGTGGACGATCACCACGAGGACGGTCACTGCGAGGTTTACGTGGAGCACCACGACCTGAGTCTGCAAACACTTCATCACCCGCTTCACGGATGTTAAGTGGACGACCACATACACGCACTTTTTTAAGGTGATTAAGGATGTCTTTTGGCATACCGTCTGGTAAGTCAACTGTTGTAACTTGGTCGAATAATTGGATTTGACCAATGAAACGACTGTCGATGTTTGCTTCGTTAGCAATAGCGCCAACAATGTTACCTACACCAACACCATTTTCACGACCCACATCGATAACATAACGGTTCATTTTCACGTCTGGGTTATCTTTTAGAGTGTCGGCACTACCAAAGCTGGTTGGCGCTGGACGGCTGCTGCGATCGCTACGTTCACGACGTGGACGGTCGCCACGATCGCTGTTACGGTCACCGCGGTCGCTACCACGATCACTGCGCTCGTCACGTGAATCACGTTGACGTTCAGTAATGGTTGGTAACTGTAATGGACGCTCTTGCTGTACTTGCTGTAACAAGGCCGCTGCAAGTAAGTCTGTATCAACTTCAAGCTGTTGGCATAATTCAGCTACGGCGTTTTTCATGAAATCTAAGTCGCCATTGATGGTTTCTTGGATTTGCTCGCCTAAACGAGATAAACGACGCTCAGCAACAGTCTCTGGACTTGGTACTTTCATTGGCGAAATACGGCTGTTTGTTGCACGTTCGATAGTGCGTAACATACGCATTTCACGGTTGGTCACAAACAAGATTGCCATACCAGTACGACCAGCACGACCAGTACGACCGATACGGTGTACATAGGCTTCTGAATCATAAGGAATATCGTAGTTTACAACGTGGCCAATACGCTCAACGTCTAAACCACGTGCCGCAACGTCAGTCGCGATCAAAATGTCTAACTTGCCGCGCTTTAGCTGATCAACAGCACGTTCACGTGCTTGCTGGTTCATGTCACCGTGTAGTGGTGATGACGCATAACCGCGTGCTTCTAATTTTTCTGCTAATTCAACACAGCTATTACGTGTACGTACGAAAATGATAATACCTTCAGTATTTTCAACTTCTAATACGCGAACTAACGCTTCAAGTTTGTTGTGTTGTGATACTTGCACATAACGTTGGTCAATTGACTCTACCGTTGTGTGACTAGCAGCAATGCTGATGTTAACTGGGTTATTCAAATGCTTAGCTGCTACGCGCTTGATTTGCTCAGGCATAGTGGCAGAGAATAACGCTAGTTGGCTGTTAGCTGGCTTATGTTCTAGAACCCATTCGATATCGTCGATGAAGCCCATTTTTAACATTTCATCAGCTTCATCAAGCACTAATGCTTTTAATGAGTCTAATTTAAGTGTGCCACGACGCATGTGATCCATTACACGACCAGGTGTACCAACAATTACTTGTGGGCCACGCTTAAGGGCGTTTAACTGTTGTTGCATGCTTTGACCACCGTAAATCGGCAGTACGTGGAAACCTTTCATGTGTTTTGCATAGCTACCAAAAGCTTCTGCAACCTGAACGGCTAATTCACGAGTTGGAGCCAACACTAAAATCTGTGGAGCATTGATTTTCATGTCGATTTTGTTTAGTAAAGGCAGGGCAAACGCACCTGTTTTACCGGTACCGGTTTGTGCTTGACCGATAATATCTTGACCAGCCATAAGCGGATCGATACTAGCAGACTGGATTGGCGTTGGTTTTTCATAACCAAGCTCGTCAAGTGAACGCAACAAATACTCAGACAGGCCGAGTTCGCGGAAAGTTCTTTCATTGGATGACATTGAGTTGTAGCCTTGTGGATGCGCACGAAGTTCGGAAGCTCGTGCTAAAGTTTCACAGACAGAAAATCAACCCCGTGTCGATTTCCCGCGCCGATAAGGGGGCGTATTATAGCAGTAAGTATGCGATTTGACCACGTAAAAACTAAAAATAAACATCAATTTGCATAATAATTGTAAAGATTGGCCTGATTCTTGATTTATAGCGTGTAGCAATTGCTTGAAAAGTGAGCGGTTGTTGCGTTTTATGATGTGTTTATTGGGTTAGGGTGAGTTTATCAATGGTTAACAGGTGATACACGGTTTCAACCACTGCAACGATAAAGTCGAGATCTAACGTGTCAGCCGTGTCATGTTCAGTGTGGTATTGCGCATGTGGCGGCACGCCAAAATACACCCATTTATAACCCGCTTTATGAAATGGATAGTGGTCTGACGCTCTTAACCAATCGGTTTTTTGTAAGCTTCCGCTAAGTAATTTATGGTGATGGGTGCGTATACATAACTGGGTTTGTTGCATCAATTTGGCTTGAATAAGGTCAAACTGTGTCAAATTTTTTTCCCCTTCCATGTATATTGCTCGGCGGCGATTTGGATGGCCAATCATGTCAAGATTAACGCTGAGTTCTACCTCTATATTAGGGTCTTGTTGCAATAATTTCACTAGGGCGTAACTGCCAAATAATCCCGGTTCTTCGGCATCGGTGGCGACTATCATCAGGTTAATGTCATCAACGGGAGCGTGTTGTTGCCAACGCTCGGCTATCGCCAACATACCTGCCACGCCAGAGGCGTTGTCGTCGGCACCAGGGTAAAATTTACTGCCTTTTTGGCCTAAATGATCGTAATGGGCGGTAATAATACGCCAACGACGTGAGGGAGTTTTTGCCGCAATAGTGGCGATTAAATTAGTGCCAGTCACTGTTGAAAATTGATAATCAAAGGTAAAGGGTATGGCAAACTCTGCTTGCCAGGGTTTAAGCCCAAGTTGATTAAAGCGTGCTATCAAAAAATCTTGCGCGGCCTGTGAGCCTTCAGTAGCGGTTTTGCGCCCTTGAAATTCGGCTGAGGTCAGTTGGAGTATATCTTGGTTGATTTGTTGCTGGGCGTCAGGCCAGGTAGTGATGAGCTCAGACGAACACTCAGGCAAGCTTGAGCTGCAGCCGCTGATAAGACTGGCTAATAACAGTAACCCAGCCACTCGATAACACATAAGAGGTTGCAACATATTTGTATTCTCCTCTGGGTGATTAAGTGGCTAGGCCCTAGATTAGCGTTTATCTGGTTACGTTTTCGCTTTGGCTTTGGCTTTTTTGGTGCGTTGCTTATGAATCTCCAGCATCGGCTTTAAAAAACGCGCGGTATGCGACTCAGGGTGCTCGGCGACATCTTCAGGGCTACCGGTGGCTAAAATCATGCCGCCGCCAGCGCCGCCTTCTGGGCCTAAGTCTACAATCCAGTCTGCGGTTTTTATCACATCTAAATTGTGCTCAATCACCACAACGGTATTGCCATGCGACTTTAAGCGATGCAGTACATCTAACAATAGTTGAATGTCAGCAAAGTGCAGACCTGTGGTCGGTTCATCTAAAATGTACAAGGTTTTACCCGTGTCGCGTTTAGATAACTCTTTTGCCAGCTTAACCCGCTGCGCTTCACCACCAGACAAGGTGGTCGCACTTTGACCTAGACGGATATAAGACAAGCCTACATCCATTAACGTTTGCAGTTTGCGCGCAATCGATGGAATCGCATCAAAATAGCTGCGGGCATCTTCAACGGTCATTTGCAGCACTTCGTGAATGTTTTTACCTTTGTATTTCACTTCTAAGGTTTCGCGGTTATAGCGCTTTCCTTTACATGAGTCACAAGGCACATACACGTCTGGTAAAAAGTGCATCTCCACTTTAATTAAGCCATCACCCTGACAGGCTTCGCAGCGTCCGCCTTTGACGTTAAACGAGAAGCGGCCTACTTGATAACCACGGGTACGCGACTCTTGCGTGCCGGCAAACAACTCTCGTATTGGGGTAAATATACCCGTGTAAGTTGCTGGGTTTGAACGCGGCGTGCGGCCAATAGGGCTTTGGTCGATGTCGACAACTTTGTCGCATTGCTCCATGCCTTTAATGCTTTTATACGGTGCGGGTTCGTCGACCGTAGCGCCGTTAAGCATGCGATGGGCAATTTTAAAGAAGGTGTCGTTAATTAGGGTCGATTTTCCTGAGCCTGACACACCAGTAATGCACGTAAATAGACCGATAGGAATGGTTAAATCGACATCCCTTAGGTTGTTACCTGAGGCGCCAAATAGCTCAATGACTTTTTTAGGGTCAATGGGCGTGCGCTCATCACTGATGTGAATTTGCTTCTTGCCAGAAATATACTGGCCAGTGACCGACTCTTCGCAATTAAGAATGTCATCTAACGTGCCGTCGCAAATCACTTCGCCGCCGTGTACACCTGCTCCTGGGCCAATGTCGATAACATGATCGGCTAAACGAATGGCGTCTTCGTCGTGCTCAACCACAATAACGGTGTTGCCTAGGTCACGTAGGTGAATAAGGGTTTGTAATAAACGTTCGTTGTCGCGTTGATGCAAACCAATGGACGGTTCATCCAATACGTACATAACGCCCACAAGCCCGGCACCAATTTGGCTGGCTAAACGAATACGTTGCGCTTCGCCGCCCGATAAGGTTTCGGCTGAGCGCGAGAGGCTTAAATAATTGAGGCCAACGTTAACTAAAAAGCCTAAACGTTCGCTGATTTCTTTTAAGATCTTTTCGGCAATTTGCGCCCGCTGGCCTTCAAAGGCGACAGTATCAAAGTACGCTTTGGCTTCGCCAATGGACCAGGTGGTTAATTGCGGCAAGTTAAGCTCGCCAATAAACACGTTGCGGGCTTCTTCACGCAGGCGTGAACCACCACAGCTATTGCAGGGCTGCATATTAATAAACTTAGACAGCTCGTCGCGCACCGAATTACTTTCTGTTTCGCGGTAGCGGCGGTCCATGTTATTTAAAATACCTTCAAACGGATGGTTACGTACCACCACGTCACCACGGTCATTGATGTATTTAAAGGCAATATTTTGTTTGCCTGAACCATAGAGGACAATCTTTTTCACTTTGTCGCTCAGTTCAGCAAAGGGCTTTTCAACATCAAACTTGTAATGTTCTGCTAACGAGCTGAGCATTTGGAAATAGTAAAAATTGCGTCTGTCCCAGCCTCTTACTGCGCCACCGGCTAATGATAATTCGTCGTTGGTGATCACGCGGTCTGGGTCAAAAAATTGTTGTACGCCTAAACCATCACAGGTTTGGCACGCGCCCGCCGGATTATTAAATGAGAAAATGCGCGGTTCAAGCTCGGCCATTGAATAACCACAATGCGGACAAGCAAAGTTTGCCGAAAACACTAATTCTTCGGTTGTCGAATCGTCCATGCTAGCAATTTTGGCGATACCACCAGACAACTCTAATGCGGTTTCAAATGATTCAGCTAAACGCTGTTTAATGTCTTCACGCACTTTAAAGCGGTCAACTACCACTTCAATAGTATGTTTAATGTGTAAATCTAAGGTGGGTGGGTCGGTTAAGTCGCACACTTCGCCGTCAATACGGGCGCGGATGTAACCCTGAGCCGACAAACTTTCAAGCAGTTTAACGTGCTCACCTTTACGATCGTTTACCACTGGTGCCAGCAACATTTGGCGACTGTCTTGTGGCATGGCCAACACTTTATCGACCATCTGGCTGACCGTTTGTGCCGACAAGGGTAAATTATGGGTTGGGCAACGTGGCTCACCGACTCGGGCAAATAGCAGGCGCAAATAATCGTAGATTTCGGTAATCGTGCCCACGGTTGAGCGTGGATTATGCGAAGTCGATTTTTGCTCAATTGAAATGGCTGGGCTTAAGCCTTCGATATGGTCGACATCGGGTTTTTCCATCAAGCTTAAAAACTGGCGCGCATAAGCTGATAAGGATTCGACATAACGACGCTGACCTTCTGCATACAAGGTATCGAAGGCTAAAGATGATTTTCCGGAACCAGATAATCCTGTAATAACAATAAGTTTGTCACGTGGAATTGTTAGATTGATGTTTTTCAGATTGTGGGTGCGGGCACCGCGTATTTCAATTTTATCCATCTATCTCGCTCTATGACTGGTGTAAACAAAACGATGAACAGTATCGCATAGATATCGAAGTACTTCAGATCAATTTTGTTATCAATAATGTTTTGTATACGCCCGTAACAACCAATAAGTTTAGTAAAAGGTAAACTAAATGAAGCATAGGTCGCAAACTACGATTTCCTTTTGAGCTAATTTACGGCGCTGTGATAATATGCTCAGCTAATCATTTTATTGAATCATTTTTCGAAGGGCAATTGCATGGCCGGTAATGGACTGTCAGGTATAGAGAAAAAAGTCGCTTTTTCGTTAGCCAGTGTGTTTGGTTTACGAATGATGGGGCTGTTTATGATTATGCCAGTCTTCGCATTGTATGGTCAGCACCTTGAGGGCTTTTCACCGTTATGGGTGGGTATTGCTATTGGTGCTTATGGACTGACTCAGGCAGTGTTACAAATTCCAATGGGAATTCTGTCAGACAAGTATGGCCGCAAACCAATTATTTTAGGCGGTTTGGTATTATTTGCTATTGGCAGCTTAATTGCCGCCTCATCTGATCATATTTATGGCGTGGTTTTTGGCCGTGCAGTACAAGGTATGGGCGCTATTGCCGCAGCCGTATTAGCATTAGCTGCCGACTTAACCCGCGACGAACAGCGCACCAAGGTCATGGCCGTCATTGGCATGTGTATTGGTTTTTCGTTTGCGTTATCGTTATTAGTTGGGCCTATTGTGGCGCAATACATGGGGTTAACAGGCTTGTTTTTATTAACCGCAGTGCTGGCGGTATTGGGCATGTTAATTGTGCAGTTTTTTGTGCCGAACCCCATCACTCAAGCACCGAAAGGTGACACAGTTGCCACCCCGACTAAATTAAAGCGCATGTTGCTAGACCCGCAGCTATTCCGGTTAGACGCGGGGATATTTATTTTGCATTTGGTGTTAACTGCGGTGTTTGTTGCGTTACCGCTAGATTTGGTGGATGCCGGTTTAGTCAAAGAAAAGCACTGGATGCTGTACTTCCCAGCCTTTGTTGGCGCATTCTTTTTAATGGTGCCGCTAATCATTATTGGAGTTAAGCGTAATAACACCAAAACCATGTTCCAATTTTCATTAGTAATTATGATGTTGTCATTAGCCACCATGGGCATTTTTGCTGACAATATTTGGATGTTAAGTGCTGCTGTTGTGTTGTTTTTTACCGGCTTTAATTACCTTGAAGCGTCGCTGCCAAGCTTAATTGCTAAGTTTTGCCCCGTGGGTGAAAAAGGCTCTGCAATGGGGGTGTATTCAACCAGTCAGTTTTTGGGGGCGTTTTGTGGCGGCATGTTAGGCGGCGGTGCTTATCAGTTAGTGGGGGCTTCTGGAGTCTTTTTTGTTGCACTAGGGTTAATGTTTTTGTGGTTGCTGTTAACCTTTGGCATGCAAAAGCCTGTATTGCTAAAAAGCTATACCCTTGAAGCCAATATAAAAGATAAAAATGATGCTCAGGTGATGGCCACCGAATTATCGCAATTAGCTGGTGTGGTTGAAGCCATTGTGGTGCTTGAAGAGAAGGTCGCTTATTTAAAGGTCGATGATAAATTCAATTTAAGCGAAGCCCGAGCTGTGTTAGGCTCTGTACAATAGATCGTGTAGATCATTTCGTTTAGAATTCAGATAAAGTAAATAGATAAGAATCTCAGGAGATTTCGATGGCTAGTCGTGGTGTAAATAAAGTGATTTTGGTCGGTAACTTAGGTAAAGATCCTGAGGTTCGTTACATGCCAAACGGCAACGCCGTAGCCAACTTTACAATAGCGACAAGTGAGTCGTGGAAAGACCAACAAGGTCAAGTGCAAGAACGCACTGAATGGCACAACATTGTAATGTATCGTCGCCTTGCTGAAATTGCGGGTGAGTATTTAAAGAAAGGCTCTAAAGTTTATCTTGAAGGTAAATTGCAAACCAGTAAGTGGCAAGACCAGGCTACCGGTCAAGACCGTTACAAAACCGAAATCAATGCGATGGAAATGCAAATGTTAGACGGTCGCAACTCGGGTGATAACGCAGGCGGTCAAGGTCAATATAATCAAAATACCCCAAACGCTTATAACTCAAATCAAGGACAGCCAGCTCGCCAAGAGCCTGCTGCAGCGCCTCAGCAACGTGCACCTCAGTACAACAACCAGGCTGCACCTGCTGGCAATAGCAATACTTACCAGGGCCAGCCTAATGCGGGTCAACAAGGTGGTTATCAGCAACCAGCCCCAGCACAGCAAGCTCCTGCTTATGCGCCTAAGCCTGCAGCGGCTCCACAAGGTAACTTCCAACCACAAAATGCACCGGCTCAACGCCCAGCGCCACAGCCTGCACAAAACTTCACTCCAGATTTGGATGAAGGTTGGGATGACGATATTCCGTTCTAGCCCGGAACTTAGTGCAACGAATTAACAAAAAGCCCTGGCAGCAATGTCAGGGCTTTTTTGATCTCTCGTCGCTCAGTTCAAGGGTTGATGCTTAAGCGGTTAATGATTCTGCCGGGCCAAAGAATTCATAATGAATCTGGCTTGCTGGTACACCCAGGCTGGTGGCGATAGCTAAAGCGGCTTTCATAAAGCCAATAGGGCCGAGGACATATAGTTCTACATCGCGGTTTGCTGGCAATTGCGCTTCGATGAATGAAGCATCAATAAAGCCTGTTGCATGTGGTTGGCAGTGTGCTTGTGGCTGGCTGTAAATGTATAGCGGTTTGATATTGTTGTTGGCTGCGGCAAGTGTATCTACATGCTGTTTAAAGGCATGTACGTCGCTGTTAATCGCGGCATGAATAAAGCGAATGTCACGGCCAGAACCTGCTGCAGTATTGAGCATGCTGATGGCGGGTGTAATACCGACGCCGCCAGTGAGCAGCACTAATGGTTTAGCATTTTTACGTAAGGTAAAGTCACCACTTGGTGCGCGTAACTTTATTTTGTCACCGAGCTGAATATTATTGTGTAAATGGTTTGAAACCACACCATTAGGCTCTCGTTTAACACTGATTCTTAGGTAATCTTTGCCTGCGGCATCTGACAAGCTGTAGTTACGACGCATTGCTACACCATCGATATCGTCAAATACGATGGTTAAAAATTGTCCTGCTTCAAAATCGGGTAAGCCTTGGTTATCAAAAGGCTGAAAGTAAAATGAGGTGATAACCGAGCTTTCATCTTCACGCTTCACTAAAATGAACTCACGCTCGCCGCGCCAGCCACCTGATTTTTGTTCATTCTCAGTGTAAATAGACTCTTCTGCGGCAATTAAAATATTAGCCAATTGGCTGTATGCTTTGGCCCAGGCATCAATCACTTCGTCTGTTGCCGCGTCACCTAAAACGGTTTTAATGGCTTGCAATAAACAGCTGCCAACTGCGTCGTATTGCTCAGGTAAAATGCCTAATGCAGTGTGTTTTTGAACAATTTTACTTACGGCGTCACTTAAATTACCCAGTTCATCAATATTGGCGCCATAGGCAATCACTGCGTTCGCTAACGCTTTCGGTTGGGTGCCTTTGCCTTGGTTAGTTTGATTAAAATAAGGTAACACTTCAGGGTGTTGAGCAAACAATAAAGGATAAAAATGGCTGGTTATGTCATTAGCATAAATTTGTAATGCCGGTACGGTGGCTTTAATAATTTGAACAGTTGCAGCGTCTAACATCGATGAGTCCTTTTGGGCTTAAATGGCGATAAACTTCAATTGTTTATTTGCGATACTCTTGTATTACACATAACGTGCCAATATTTATGATGTTGATTCATATATTATAATTTCGTAAAGGGTTAAATTGACCTAGATCAGCAAATGTGTCAAATTAACCTAAATTGGGTTAATTTGACTTATTATGAATATTTCTCCTTTCATTGATATTGTAGAAGACTTAAATCGCGATCTGGCTAAATCGGAACGTTATTTACGCCTCATTAAAGCGATTCAACGCGCCATTCCTTGTGATGCTGTAGCGTTATTAAAGCTCAAGCAAGATTACCTAGTGCCAGTCGCTGTGGTTGGGCTCAAGCAAGAAGCACTTGCACGGCAGTTTTCTATTCATCATCATCCGCGATTGCAGCAAATACTTGCCAGCCCACACATAACTCGTTTTGATGCCGATTCAAGCCTAGCCGATCCTTATGATGGTTTGGTGGACGACGGCAGTGAGCAATTGCACGTACACGACTGTATGGGCTGCACTATTTATGTTGATGGCAAAGTGTGGGGCGTGCTCACCCTAGATGCGATGCAGGCGGGCAGTTTTGATGCACTTAATCCAACCGAAACCCGAGCATATATTGCAGGGGTAGCCGCAGCGATTAAAACCAGTGAGCATATTGAAGCACTTGAGGCCAAAATTGAGCAAAGCCATCAGGTGGCTCAAGCAACCTTAGGCCCTTCAACCATTATAGGTAAGAGCACGGCTATAAACGCATTACAAGCCGATATTGATACCGTCGCCAGCAGTGATTTGTCGGTGTTGATTACTGGTGAGACCGGCGTGGGTAAAGAGTTAGTCGCGAAGAGTATCCATCAGCATTCACGACGAAACCTGCAGCCTTTAGTACAAATCAATTGCGCAGCATTACCTGAAAGTATTGTAGAAAGTGAATTGTTTGGTCATGTTAAAGGGGCTTTTTCTGGGGCGGTGAGTGATCGCTGTGGCCGTTTTGAACTGGCTGATGGTGGCACGTTATTTTTAGATGAAGTGGGCGAGCTGCCATTAGCGGTACAGGCTAAGTTATTGCGGGCACTGCAAAATGGTGAAATTCAACGCGTCGGTAGTGACAAGATCATTGTCGTCGATGTTCGGATTGTGGCGGCAACTAATCGTAATTTGCAGCAAGAAGTGAAAGAAGGACGTTTTAGGGCTGATTTGTATCATCGTTTGAGTGTTTATCCTTTGCCTGTGCCGCCCTTACGCGAACGCGGTAAAGACGTTATTTTACTGGCTGGATATTTCTTAGAAAAAAGTCAGCATCAATTGGGCGTCGCCAAACTGAGATTACAGCAAACGGCAATCGAACAGCTTATGCAATATGATTGGCCTGGAAATGTACGTGAATTAGAGCATCTGTTGAGTCGGGCAGCATTAAGGGCAATAAGCGAGCAAGGTCGTCTTGCTAGCATTATTAGCATTAATTGTGCGCATCTTGGGATAGCGTTTGCTGCACATCAACCTGAAGTTACATCAGAGTTAGTTATAACGCATAGCGTTGATAATCCTTCATCAATTGCATTAGCGAATGCCGAAATTTACGGGTTACGCGATGCAACCGATGAGTATCAGCGCCAAATTATTCAAGCGATATTAGTTAAAGAACGCGGTAATTTGGCAGCGGTAGCCAGAACGTTAAAACTTGACCGAAGCAACCTTATTCGTACCATGCGCCGTTTGGATATAGACCCCAATGCAGGGTTTATGTTGGTATAAACCCGTGGGGTATAGTGTTCTATACTGGGTATTTAGCCATAAATAATGAACGATTAACTCAGTGCACTTTTAATGGTGGTTTTTAAGTTTTGCATAAAGGTTTTAAAGTGCGGCATAAAATCGATAAACAGTGGGTGTTTACGGTTTTGCATCATTAATGGGCCTAACAAACGTAAACCAACACTTAAGATAGTGGCTTCTGACTCCGGGAGTCCACTGCCTTTTTTAAGATTCTCAACGAGCTTAAACAGATCTTCTCGGTCTTGGAATTCAAACTGTAATGGTTGAGCTGCGACGTTATCTGGATTAATTTGCTCGACGGTAATTCGATATTGGTTTTCTTTGCTCATGCTGAATTCCTCAATAAGTTTATGGGTAAATAAGTTAACTTTTTAAAAATCGTTCAATTTTAGGTTTGATGGTTTGATGGTTAATGATGTAATGATCATTAACGTTAAGCCTAATGGCAGCGCGGCGAGTAGCGCATCAAGCCAGTGGCTAAACAGTGCAGAATAACTGTTAAAGCCAATATTATTAATCGAAGTCGATAAGGCCATTGCAGACTCCATGGTAACTGCCATAAACAGTCCAATAATAATATTGCGCTTTTTCTCGCTGGTATCAGGTAGCCACTTTTCAACAATCTGCGTTAACAAAGTCATTAAGATAAATCCCGCAGGCATCACGGTTACCGCCGCAAATAAGAATGATGTTAACCAATCATTGAAAAACGTCTCGCTATATCCGGTGTTGATATAGGTCATTAAACCAATAAGTGAACCGCCCATGAAGGTCATCATCGCAAACACCACTAGCACTTTATAAATGATCGGGGTTTTCGTTGAGTCTACTTGGGTTAATGGCATAACGGGTTGTGCATGCATTTTGTTTCTCAAGTGATTAAAGTGGGAATGAATTAGGTTGATTAAGTCAACTATATTCATTATAGTGGACCATGTCAACTAGTTTGTTTGTGTCGACGATTAAGTCAGAGGCTTATGGTTGAGATATTTTTATGTGCTAATAGAAATTTTTTTCAATAAACTCTGGTCAATATCAATTGAATAAATTAGCCATTTCTAAAGGATGAGTGTGATGCAAAAAAATGTTGTTAGTCATATTGCGTTGATAGTTGCATTGGTTGCGGTCATCGCGGCGGGTGTGATGATTTTTGGTTCCTCGATGGGATTGTGGGACCCAATAACGGGCTTTATTGCGAGCCGTAAATATCATAATGTGCTTGGATATATCGTGGTGGCATTGGCCCTAACCAGTGTAGTCAGCGGTATGATGATTAAGACTGATAACCCTAAAGCGCGTGGCACTGCAAGGTCAGTCGTAGCATTACTGCTAGGGATTGCGATGTTGTCGCCGATGTTGAAGGGGCTTATTATCGAGCCGGTGAGGTATCCTCCTATTCATGATATTACGACAGATACACAGGCTCCGCCGCAATTTGTGTTTTTAACCGACAGCCGAATAGGCGCTAAAAATACTCTGGTGTATGGCGGGGCAGACATTGCTGCGCAGCAGCTGCAAGCCTATCCAGATATTCAACCTATATTGTCAGATTTATCAGCCGAGGTGGCGTTTGCAAAAGCCCTTGATGTGGCTAAAGTAATGGGCTGGGTGATTGTGGACCAACAGCCTAAAACACTGCGTTTTGAAGCTACAGCGCGAACGCCATTTTTCAACTTTGCTGACGATGTTGTCGTGGTGGTCGCGAGTGTAGAGCAGGGCAGCCGTATTGATTTGCGCAGTGTGTCACGTATCGGTATGGGCGATGCTGGGGTCAATGCAAAGCGTATTCAAGAGTTTAGCCAGCGGTTTGCTGAGCAGTTATAACCGTAACAGGGAATGAACGCGGTAAGTTTATCGAAAGAGCACCTAGGTGCTCTTTTTTATGGCTAAAAATCCTGCCTTTAAGACAGCTGCAACAGATGACATTTGTCATGGTGTATTGCTGACAAAGCACACTACAGCTTGTTAAGTATTTTGCTGATAATTAATCCATACCAACAAGGAGGCTTTATCATGCAACATAAATCATTGGATCAGCAGTTAATAGAATACCGTCAGCAAAGAGCGTTGGCTATGCCGTTATCTGGCATGATTGTCTGGAGTATTTTATTTGCTTTAAGCTTTATTCTACCCGCCTCACAAATGGTGATGGCTATTTTTATTGGCACGGGCTCAATTGTGTATTTAGCCATGGGAGTCTCTAAGCTAACGGGAGAAGGCTTTGGGTTTAAGAAGGCGGCTAATCGTAATTGGTTTGAAAACGTATTTCTGGCTGCGGTGGGGATGTGCTTTTTAACCTTTGGCATTAGCATTCCATTTTTTATGGAAAATTATCTCGCACTCCCTTTTGTATTAGCGATTCAGATGGGATTAATGTGGTTAGTTCATGGCGTGATTGCCGCGCAAAAGGTTGCTATTGTGCACGCTATTGTTCGTACTATTGCCTGCGTTGTTGCCTTTCAATTATGGCCAGAATTAAGCTTTCAAATCCAACCGTTAATCGTGGTGTTATGTTATGGATTTTCCATACCCGTCATGCAGTTTCATTGGCGCCAACAGCAAAAATTAACCGTGAGTGTTTAACGCTATAAATCACAGTATAAAAAAAGCCACAGCACAGAGCTGTGGCTTCACTGATACTAGCAAATCAGTTAATTCAATATTGCCTAGTTCTTTTTAGCGTATTTTGCGGCTTCTTCACCAGCTAAGCGACCGAAGGTGATGATGTCTGAAATGGCATTACCCCCTAAGCGGTTAGCGCCATGAACACCACCGGTTACTTCACCCGCACCGTATAAACCAGGGATAACCTGTTTTTTAGCATCCATGACTTCTGCTTTAGTATCGATCATCACGCCACCCATGGTGTGGTGTACGCCTGGGGTGATTTCGATAGCGTAGTAGTTACCTTCGTTTAGTGCACGTGGTAAGTCTGCACGTTCAAAATCAGTGTCTTTACCGCTGGTGACTAAACTATTGTAGCGGGCGACAGTTTCAGTTAATGCTTTACCGTCAATACCTTCCATTTTACCTAATTTAACTAAGCTGTCTGCAGAGGGTGCAACACCTAAACCGACATATTGGTTAATTTTAGACAGAGACTTACGTACAGAGTCATCAAAAATCAAATAAGCTGTTTTGCCTGTTTGTTCTAAGATGGCTGCTGAGGCTTTATCGCGAGTGGTGATTTCGTTAACGAAACGCTTACCTTCACGGTTAACCAAAATTGCACCATTACCACGTACTGCTTCGGTGATCATCACGCCACCTTTAACAGACAGTGTTGGATGCGCCTGGATATATTGCATGTCTTTTAATGCGCCACCGGCATTTTCAGCGACATCTAAACCATCACCTACGGCACCAGGCTGGTTAGTAGAAATAAAGCCTTTTAATGAAGGATCTAACTTAGCAACACGCTCATTGTTTTTAGCGAAACCACCGGTTGCTAAAATAACCGCGTCAGCTTTAACCCAGTAGTAACCTTTATACATCCCTTTAACGAGGATACCTTTTACACTGCCGTTATCATCTTTAAGCACTTCAATGCCGCGAGTATTCATGCGTAAGTCAATATTACGTTTAACCGCATTATCGTAAAGCACTTGTACCACATGAGCACCAACACCCGCACCACCGGTTGGACGGTGTGAACGGTTAACTGATGCGCCGCCCATCATGCCAACGTCGGTTAAATCGGCGCCCATTTTGGTCATCCAATCAACAGAGTCTTTAGAATGTGAGCTTAAGATCTTAACTAAAGCAGGGTCGTTTATGTCTTGACCACCTTTCATGGTGTCTTTGTACATAGTGTCAGGGCTATCAGTAATATTTTTGGCTTTTTGTTGGTCAGTCCAGGCTGCATTCATGCCGCCGGCTGCTAATTTAGCATTACCACCAATCACGGGTTCTTTTTCAATCAAAATCACTTTAGCGCCGCTGTCATGTGCTGCAACCGCAGCAGAGAAACCAGCACCACCAGAACCGACAATCACCACATCAACAGTATCTCGCGGAGCACTTGCTAGTGCAGCTTGACGCTCTGCTTTGTCTTTGGCGAGTTCTGCAATAGTTGGTTCATCACGTTGCCATTTTTTAGCATATGGCATGTTAAAGTCGAAGCTGTGGCAAGAGTCGCAGTAAACCATCGATTTTTCGTGAGCGCTGTGACATGAAGTACAAGCCACTTCGCCAGGAAAGTGAGAGGCGTGGGCATTGTAGTGTTCATGTTTTGTGGTTTCTGCCACTTCGGCTAATGTGCCGTGGCACGATACACATTGCGCATTTTCATAAGTTAAGCTGTCATTTGAGAGTTCACCATCTGCTGTATGACAGCTATCACATTCTTGGTTTTGCACATGGAAGTCGGCTAAGTTGTCAGCGGCTACGGCATTACCCATTAGGCCTGCAGTACCCATTAACGTGGCTAGACAGACTGCAATTTTCATCTTTTTCATGTTGATTCCCCCTTCTATGCCTTAACGGTGATAAGCCAATTAATGATAGAAGTCTTATTTTTGTTTTATCAATGCAGAAGTGATCATCACTCCACGTTACAAATACGGCTAAATGTGGGTCGAATTGATTATTCCGACCTGATTATTTATTTGCTCATACTCAGTTTTATCCATGATCGTGAAACCAGCAATGAGATAGGTGATTATGTACAGATAAATGACTGCTTAATCACAAGCTCTAAAACTCACTATGCAAAGATGCATAGCTACAAAGAGGTATATGCAATTTTGCATAGCGGATGTTGAGCGAGATCACATTGAGTGGAATGCGGATGAATTTAGACTAAGCGCGTTTATTACATAATGATTTACTCATATGCGGAATGCTGCACAGTTTCATTTAGGGTAAATCGATAATATGAACGCATGAGATTGATATTGCTGTGCCTTATTTGTATTACTCTGCCAGTGCTGGCGCAAGACAGCATTGTTTTTGGCGTGCACTCAAATACAGCGCCGTTAGAGTGGCGCAATAATGGCGTCGATCAAGGCTTTAATGTTGAGTTGATGAACCGAATTGGTCAGCTAACCAGTACGCGAATTATTGTTCGGCGCAAAAGTTTTCAGCAACTGCTAAACGATGTGCAAAACCCCAACAGCGACATTGATGTGATTGCGGTGGTGAGCCCGATAAATATGGACCGTCAGTTAGCGCAATCAGACCCTATTTATGCCACTCATGCCAAAGCTTACACCTTACAAGGTAAAGCGCTAATCAATAACTGGGCAGACTTAGCAGGTAAGCGTGTCGCCATTAAAAAAGGCGCTTTTGTTGATGTATTTTTGTCTGACAAACTGCAAAAATTTGATCGGGTTGATGTTGATCTATATGAAACCGGCTTTCAATTACTGATTAAAAATCAGGTCGACGTGGTAATTGCCGAAAGCTTTGTGGCTAGACGTTTACAGCCCTTGTATCCGTCGGTGCGCAGCTCTAGTGATCCATTAATTTACGGCGCGTTCAATTTTGTCGCCAATGCCACTAAAGCCAAGCAGATGAAGCAAATTAACGATGCATTAAGGCAATTAAAACTGTCGGGTGAATATGATTTACTGGTCAATAAATGGTTTGGTACCGGCCGCGAAAAAGTCGATTTAACCTTTACCGAAAAGCGCCTATTCGCACTGGCGATTGTGGTGGCTATTATTTCTGCCGCAGGGTTGGTCTATACCGGATTTATTAGTGCGAGCTTACGCCGTCACGCGAAAGCGTTAAATGCCCAATTGATGCAACGTAAACTGATTGAAGCCGAGATATCCGAACTGTCACAACAGTTTCAATCTGTGCTCGATGGCATTCCCAATGGGGTGACCATTGTTAATCAAGACTTACAGCATTTATGGAGTAACGATAACAATATTCATTTGTTAGATTCAGATGGGTTTTATTACATAGACAATGATGCTTTTGTGCTTAGAACCGCAGTGCTTAATGTGTTATCCAGTCAAAAATCACTTATTGCAGATATGCGCTACCAACAACAATTTTGGCAATTACAAATTCACCCCATTGCCCAGGATCAGGTGGTTATTTTGCTTGAAGAGTCAACCGAGCAACACAGGTTACGTCAAGCAAACGAAGAAGCCAGTCGCTTAGCGTCACTTGGTGAGTTATCTGCGGGGATTGCCCATGAAATCAATAACCCCACCGGATTAATCGTCCATGCCGTGTCGTTATTTAGTGCGGCAATGAAAGACTTAGCGCCTGCGGCTAGCCATTATCAAAAACAAAACCCTTTTTGGCTTGTGGCCGGATTACAGCCCGATATTGCCATCAAAGAGTTGCAATACAGTTGTGGTGCTATTGAAGACGGTGCTAAGCGTATTAGCCGAATTGTGAATGATTTAAAGCGCTATGCTATGCCGCATATTGCCGATGAATATACGCAGGTGTGTCTTAATGATGTAGTGCAAGTAGCGCTGCGTTTAACGGCAAATCAAACCAAATTTCATCAAGTTATTACTCATCTTAGTGAGCAACAACCCTGTATTACGGGTGATGCTCAGCAGTTACAGCAGGTGGTGATTAATCTTATTCAAAACGCATGTAATGCTTGCACAGAGCAACAAGGCATTATTGAAATAGAAACCAGCATCGACGGCGCCACTGCCATGCTTAGCATTATCGATAATGGCTGCGGCATGAATAGTGCGACCTTAAAACGGATTACCGAACCCTTTTTTACCACCAGGCGCCATGAAGGTGGCAGCGGGTTGGGGCTGTCGGTGTGCAGTAAAATTATTAAAGAACATCAAGGTGAAATGCAAATGTTGTCGAGTGTGGGTAAAGGGACCCGCATTCGCTTAACCTTTGCCTTAGCAAAAGAGTAAGCAATGAAACTAGCCCGAAATATCTTGTTAATCGACGATGAAGCCGCCTGGTTACGCACCTTAGCGGTAACCTTAAATCGACTAGTTCCAGAGGCTGAAATCGACACATGCATTGACAGCCGCCAGGTACAAAATCGCTTACAAGTGGGCGACTACGCCCTAGTGTTGGTAGATTTAACGATGCCATTTCACTCTGGCGAAGACATTTTAGCCATGGTTCGCAGTCACTTCCCCAATACTCGGGTCATAATTGTTACCGGTGTGAATGAAGTCGACACTGCCGTACGCTGCATTAAAAATGGTGCTTATGACTATTTTATCAAAACCGATGATGTTGACGATCTTGCGCGCACCGTACGCCGTGCGCTTGAAGTGGTTGGGCTTGAGCGTAACTATATTAAGATAAAAGAGAAGTTTTTAAGCCGTACGCTAGAAAACCCACAAGCATTTAATAATATTTTGACCTGTGAACCACAGTTATTAGATCAGTTTCGCTACCTTGAGGCGGTGTCAGGCAGCCCAGAACCATTATTAATTTATGGTGCTAGCGGAACAGGTAAAAGCGAATTTGCCAAATCGTGTCATGCACTTTATAGCCCAAATGAACCGTTACTGAGTATTAACCTTGCAGGCATAAGCAGTGAATACTTTGAGCAAAAAATGTGTGGCAAACTTTATCATCATAACAATGGCGAGCTAGAAGCTGTTGCGGGGTTACTGCACCAGGTAGGCAGTGGCGTGCTTTATCTTAATGAGATTGGTGCATTGCCACTCGATGCACAGGTTAAGCTACTGACCTTGTTAGAAAGCAAACAATACTCTCCTTTAGGCAGTGACACGGCTTACCCAGTAAAATGTAAATTTGTGGTATCCACTCAGGATGATTTACGTAAACTTCACCAAGCGGGTAAGTTTAGAAGCGATCTCTTATATCGTTTGCGCGCCCATAAAATTACATTACCGCCATTAGTTGAACGGCGCTTAGATATCTCAATGTTGATTAATCATTTTATTGCCTTAGCGGCGACAGAAATGAATTTACCCGCACCACTACAACCTGCAGATTTAGCCATACAGTTGGCCAGTTATGAGTTTCCAGGCAACCTGCACGAACTCAAAGGCATGGTGTTTGATGCCGTGAGCCGAAGCGACGGTATTACCCTCAATATTAGCCCTTTTATGGAAGCGATTAATGAACATAAATCGATGAATGATGTTCCACAAGACGGCATTATTTTCCCCAAACAACTGCCAACCATTGCCCAAATGAATCAGGCATTAGTCGATGAAGCCATGAGCCGCACCGCCAATAATCAAACTGCTGCAGCGCAAATATTGGGGATCAGCCAAAGTGCCCTGAGCCGGCGTTTAAAAGGGCATTAACACTTTTGTGGCTGGCATTAATCATGTTGAGTCGATTTTTGTGCAGATAGCTGCGGTAAGTTGTTGTCTGCGAGCCAGGCTTTTAAGGTATCTAGAGGCATAGGTCGAGCAAAGTAATAACCTTGAATTTGATGGCAACCGAGTTGCAGTAGCTTATGGACTTCGATTTCTGTTTCTACACCTTCAGCAATTAAGTTCATGCCTAACTCATTGCCAATATTAATAATATTTTTGACCATGACATGATCATCCTGTCCTAGGGGTACAACAAAACTGCGATCAATTTTTAAGGTATCAAAGGGTAAGTTTTTGAGGCGTTCAAGCGAGGAGTAGCCCGTGCCAAAGTCATCTAAATGAAATTTAAATCCGTGTTCAACCAAACGTTGCATGGTGGGCAAAATCTCGGTTTCGGAATCAGCAATTAAACTCTCGGTAAGTTCTAAGTGCAGTGCCGAAGGTGGTAAGTGATATTTATCAATACAGTCAATAATATCTTGTGTCAGATCTGAATCCCTAAACTGCCTCAGTGACAAATTGACATTACATTGTAGTTCCGGGTAATCAATACGCAGCTCTTGCAGCGCTGCGCCAACCTTGTCAAATACTTGCTGTCCTAGTTTTGTAATCATCCCTGATGTTTCTGCAATACTAATAAATTCATCGGGCGGGATAAATTCGCTGCATAATTTCCAACGAGATAACGCTTCTAGGCCGATAATACCGCCGTTCCTTGCATCAATGATAGGCTGATACCAAATGTCTAACTCTTGTTCATTTAATGCTTCTCGCAATGCTTGTTCAAGCTGCATACGGCGAGAGACGATATCAAGGAAGTTAATTTTAAAGACGACAGCTTGGTTTTTTCCTCTGCGTTTCGCTTCATACATGGCGAGATCTGCATTGCGAATAACATCTTCTTTAGATAGCGCATATTTGAGCGGAGCGAGTCCGATTGATGCCTGTAGGTTTAGTTTATGACCCTCATACTCAAAAGGTTCTGCAATATGTTTGAGTAAGTGTTCCGCAAATAGGTGAGCACCATCGGGATCGGTACCTTCTAATAAAATAGCAAATTCATCACCGCCTAAACGCACTACAGTGTCATCTATTCGTACTTGAGAAGTCATTCTTTGGGCTATTAACTTAAGAATATGATCTCCAGCAGAGTGCCCTAAACCATCATTAAGCAGTTTAAAGCCATCAAGATCGAGTAACAGCAACGTACTAGAAAAATGGGGCGTGAGCTCATGTTGATGCATGTAAATGTCTAGCTTTGCCTGTAATAGACGTCGATTGCCAATACCGGTTAGTGGGTCATGGTGAGCAAGGTGATGTAAATCTTCATGTCGTACTTCTACCTCTGCAATAAATTCATTAAGAGATTGTGCGAGGTTATCTAATTCATCATGGCCTTTTATCGGCCAGCGAATGGTTGAATGCGACTCTTGTCTATATTGGTCAGCAAGTCTTGAAAATATACGCAGTCGGTTTAATACCTTAAAATGTACAATCCAATAATTACCACTAAGTGAAATCAGTGTTAAACCCAGCACACTAAATAATAATAAATTAAAGGTGAGATCTCGTTCAGCCTGAAGGTGTGTACCACCTTGTACTTGTGTTTTTGCCGCTAAGCCGATTAACGATTTAGCCGCTAACCATTGATTATCTCCATCATTATTTTGCCGTACGACTGAAGATATCGACTGCGGGCTTGATGAACTTTTGATTAACTTAAAAGGCACAAGGGTTAACTCTCGCAAACCATTCAAAAACGACTCATTAAGAATTCGGATAAAAAATAAATAACCGCTTGATGGAGTATTTTTGAACGTGTTGGTAATCGCAACGCCAGATATCATAATTCCGACGTTATTGTGCCAAATGATTTTGCTGGTTACTGTTGTTTGTGTGGGTGACATAAGCGACGGTATAACAGGTTGCAGTATTGCCCATAAAATTTCAGGCATTGGCACTAAGTTTTCTGCTTGTGTCACTAATGGCGCAGACACTACGCTGCCATCTAAATGAGTAATGATAAAGCCATTGACTTGGATATTATCCAGTGCTTCAGAAGTATAGTTATCTTCGATATAAGTCGGGTTATTACCGAGTACAAATTGTTCGGTGTCATTCCAGTGGGCGTAATCAATTAAGCTTGATTCAAATGCCTGGTTGTTTTGTTCAAATACACCGTTAACCCGCATCAGTTGTTGCTCGTAAAATTTAGCGTCAAAATTATCGAAGCGTGAATTGATTAAATGGCTCGAAATCCACAGAAAGCAGACACCCACAAATATCAACAGTGCAGCCATGGCGTAAAGCATCCAACGCCCCATACTGCTAGTAATAGTTTGATTTTGCGCTATCGCCATACGACGTCTTCCTTGGGAACAACCATCTAATTAACCTAATGGTTGAGGGCATTGATAATCTGTTTTAATAGAATAGGTTAAAAATCCAATATAATAAATATCATCAGGATAAGTTTACCTGCGCGAGTGTTAATTTGTTGTTTTGTCAATTGCCATGGTTCGACTCGGGTTTATCGCTGGCATGCACATGACAGGCTTGTTTTTTCATCGCGATTGCCGTTTAGCCGTAAATCTTTATTTTACGCGGTTTCTCATCTTAACCCCTCCTTAACCAGCCTTTCGTTATGCTAGTGCCATTATGGTGTAATACACACGTTTTGAGGCGCAAATCATGATGGTAAAACCGGCTTTACGTAATGCAATGCTCGCACTGATGGTGTCGACCCTTTTGGGGTGCAGTAGCGTTGAATATGCCAATTATAGCGACCAAGCGAGCCAAACTGAGGCTGACCTTAGTGAGCGCTTATTGGCGCAGCTATTGGCTGAATCAAAGCAAAGTGATACAGCTGCATCTTCAAGCGTTGCCGTGGCGACATTGACCGACCTTGTTAACGTGCCTGAGTTACAGCAGTTTATTACTAGTGCACTTGAAAACAATCCGAGTTTGCAACAAAGCGTTGTGGCGTTAAATATGGCATATGCCCAGCACGGTATTACCTCTGCAAGTCGTTTGCCATCGGTTGATGCGGGCTTTAGTGGATCAGCAACAGAAGACAGTGACGACAGCTACACCACCGACATCACAGTCAGCTGGGAATTAGATTTATGGCAAAAAATTGCCGACAGCAGTAATGCTGCCCTAAAAGATATTGCAAGCTCGCAAGCCAGTTTACAAAGTGCCAAAGATTTAGTGGCTGCCAATGTGATGCGCAGTTGGTTAGACATCAGTTTACAACAACAATTAGTGGCGATTGAAACCCAGCGTTTAGCAGTACTTGAAAACAACCAGGCACTGATTATGGCGCGCTATCGTGTGGGTTTAGGCAGTTTAGAAGACCTTGATAACGCCAATACCAGCGCGGCGAGCACTCGTGCCACACTGGCGAGTTACCAAGAGCAGCTTGCCCAAAGTAAACGTGACTTAACCCTATTAACCGGCCAATGGACCGGTGAAGAGTTAGCCGCCGATATCGCCGCGCAATTTCCAGCAGTAATTAACCCAATAAGTGTACTGGGTGAGCAAAACCTTGGCCGCCGTCCCGACATTAAAACCGCATTTTATAATATCGAGGCCGAATCATTACGTACCGATGCCGCGTATAAAGCGATGTTACCGTCTATCAGTTTATCTGCCAGTTTAACCGACATGGCAGAATCACCAAGTGACGCGCTACTTACGGGGCCACTGTGGAGTGTGCTTGGGCAGTTATCTGCGCCGTTATTTCAAGGTGGTTTATTAAAGTCGCAAGCCGAATTGGCGCGCTTAACCACTGAGCAAAGTTACTGGATTTACCAGGACACCCTATTAACCGCAGTCAACGAAGTTGAAAACAGCGTTGGCCAAGAGTATTCACTGGCTAAACAACAACAATATTTAACCGAGGCACAAATGAGTGCTGAGCGTAGTTTTGTGAGTTACGAAGAAAAGTATCGCCAGGGTTTGGTTGATATTTTTGACCTACTCACAGTGCAGCAGCAAACCTATGATATTGAAGCGCAGCTTGCCACCACCATTTATAACCGTCTTGTTAATCGTATTGATTTAGGCCTGGCATTAGGTCTAGGGGTATCCGCATGAAATTTAACCGTATGAACGTCATCATCACTGTATTGTCTGTGGGCAGCATATTTGCAGCATTAGGTTATACCGCCTCTAAATTGCCGCCGGCGCCTAATCAAAAAGCTCCCGCTGCTGAAGCTCCGGCCAAGCCACTTGAAAAAAGTGCGCCAGTAACCTTATTGCCTCAAGTCGGTGTCGTCGCCGTTAATGGTCAAGAATACCAGGCTGAAGTGATTGGTTTTGGTGAAGCAAAACCGCGCTTTGAGCTCACCTTAAGCGCTGAAGTCAGCGGAAAGGTGATTGAGCTAAATCGTCAATTTGAATCAGGCCAGGTGATCAAAAAAGGCACGGTATTAGGTCAAATCAATGACACCAGTTATCAACAAGCGGTCACTCAAGCGCAATCTGACGTCGCCCAAGCAGAACTTGATTTATTAGAAGAACAACGCGAAGGCGAACAAGCCAAAGCGGAGTGGTTACGTTCTGGTTTGTCTGGCGAGCCAGCATCACCGCTGGTATTGCGCACGCCACAATTAGCCCAGGCTAAAGCGGCATTAGATAATGCCAAGCTTGCGCTTAAAAAAGCCCAACAAGATTTGGCCTACACCCAAATCACAGCGCCATTTGATGCATTGATTATTAGCCGTAATATTCAGCCAGGAAGCTACGTGCAAACCGGCACTGAACTTGGCACCTTGTACAGTGTGGCAGAAGTTGAAATCAACGTACCTTTGTCTGAAATGCAATGGAAAAACTTACCCGCATTTGATAACGCCCAGTTAGCTAAAACACCGTGGAATGTCACTTTGCAAAGCACCGATGGCCAATATCAATGGCAAGGCTATATTGAGCGCGTAGAACAACATTTAACTGAAACAAGCCGTCAACGCTCATTGATTGTGGTGGTTGACGATCCACTAGCGCAACAAACTGATTTGTACCCAGGTACCTTTGTTAAAACTAACATTCAAGGCAAATCGTTAACTAACTTATGGCAATTACCTTCATCGGCTATTTCGCAGCAAGGTGACATTTGGTTTGTTGACGATAATGGCCTATTAGCTAAGTCAGCAGCCAATATTGCGTTTGAAAAAGGCGGCTTTGTGTATGTGACGCCGATGACAGATAAACAAGATATGCCAGCCAAAATGCAAATTGTAAAACGCCCATTGAGTAACTTTAAAGTCGGCACCAAAGTGCTTGCTAAGGAAGAGGTATAGTCATGTCTAATCCTCAATCGACTCACACTGGGGCAATAGCCTGGTTTGCCAGAAACTCAGTTGCCGCTAACTTGTTATTGATTGGCATGATTGTTGTCGGTTTATTCTCATTAAATAGCTTACGCAAAGAGGCTTTTCCGAGTTTAGAGCCAGACCGCGTTACCGTGTCTGTTACCTACGACAGTGGCGATCCTGTGCTTGCCGAAGAAGGCATAGCAATCAAAATTGAAGATGCCTTAGAAACCGTACCAGGGATTAAACGTATTACCTCAACCTCTAATGCCAATGGCAGTAGTGTGATTATTGAGAAAACCAGCTCGTATGATTTAGATACTTTGCTAACCGACATTAAAACCAATGTCGATGCCATTTATAACTTTCCTAGCGAAGCTGAAAATCCGGTGATTGATAAGATGCGCATGCAAGATCACGCGCTCTGGATTGAGATTTATGGTGATACCGACCGGGCCACATTGCAGGCATTAGCCGAGCAATTAAAATCAGATCTATTAAGCCAGGATGCGATTCACGACCTTGAGATTAAAGCCAAAGCCGAGCCAATGATTTCGATTGAAGTTGATGAAGCTAAGCTGCAAGCCTATGGATTAACCTTAGAGTCTGTTTCAAATGCGGTAAATGCTGAATCTGCGACGTCAATTTCGACCAGCCTGTACAACGACGATAAAACCGTGCGCTTAAAAGTGTCAGATCAGGCGTATCAACAACAAGACTTTATGGCACTGCCCATCATTACTAATAGCCAGGGGTCGTTAATTACTTTAGGCGATATCGCCACAGTGAAAGACGATTTTGCCGACGACACCTTTGTATTGTCGCGATATAACAATGTCAGCTCAAGCGCGATTCAGATTGTGATGGATGAAAGCGGCGACATCGTTGATATTGTTGAGCAAGCCAAGCAAGTGGTTGAAAAATGGCGTAACTCGAGTGCATTACCTGAAAATGTCAGTATTGCCTCCTGGTATGACAAAAGTACCATGATTACTGAGCGTTTAAGCTTATTGGTTAAAAATGCCCTAAGCGGTATTGCGTTAGTGTTTATTATTTTGGCGTTATTTTTAAACCTTCGCGTGGCGTTTTGGGTGGCAGCAGGTTTGCCGTTTGTGTTCTTTGGCACCTTGTTTTTCATGACCAACAATTTTGCCGGCTTAACCCTGAATGAGATGACCACTTTTGGCTTTATTATGGCGCTGGGTATTGTTGTGGATGACGCAGTTGTCGTCGGTGAGAGCGTTTACAGCACCAGACAAAAATACGGCGACAATATCGATAACACCATTAAAGGCACGCTTAAAGTGGCCACACCGACTATTTTTGGCGTGTTAACCACAGTGGTCGCGTTTGTGGCGTTAGCCAATGTGGAAGGGCGCTTAGGGCAAATTTATGCTCAGTTTGGTACGGTTGTGGCAATTTGTTTAATGTTGTCGCTGGTAGAATCTAAGTTTATTTTACCGTCGCATCTTGCTCATGTTGATACTAAGAAGCCTGCTAAAAAATCATGGTTTAACCATATTCAACATGCTGCCGACAGCGGTTTAAAGTGGTCTAGCCGAGTGATTTACGAGCCATTAATTGAGTTTGCTCTGCGTTTTCGTTACGCCGTAGTCATGCTGTTTATTGCGGTGTTTATTTTGGTGGCTGGCATGCCAATCACTGGCAGCGTCAGGGTAGCGTTTTTCCCTGATATTACTGGCGACACCGCAGTGGCTGACTTTTCGATGCAAAACGATGCCAGTTTTGGTCAAACCTATAAAAACTTAACCACCTTAGAGGCGGCAGCTAAACGCGTAGATGCTCAGCTTTCTGCCCAATATAGTGATGATGACTCTGCCACTAACCTTGAGAGTTTACATGTACTGGCCAGCAGCAGTGACTCAGGCCAAGTACAGGTTGAGTTAGCGTCAGGTGCGCCTTATAGCCTAAAAGAATTTACCGTAAAATGGACCGAAGCGGTTGGCCAAATGGAAGGGGTCAAAAAGCTAAAAGTGTTAGCTAAAAAAGAAATGCTCGACAATTTTAAAGTAGAGATTAAAGCTAGCGATACCGAGTCTGTGTTTGCCGCAGGCCAAGCGTTAAAAGCGGCTATCGAAACCATGGACGGCGTCAGTGGTATCGATAACAACCTGGATTTAGGTGAACCACAATATCGCTTTGAGCTCACCGCTCAAGGCCGCGCACTCGGGTTTGATACTGAAACCTTGTCTGCACAAGTCTTGCAGTCATTTGGCGGCGGCGTGGTACAGCGTTTTCAACGCGGTAAAGATGAAGTAAAAGTGCGTGTACGTTACCCAGATGAAGACCGCCAAACCATTGGTGATGTCAAACTTGCTAACGTTCGCACCAGCGACGGCACCATAGTGCCATTAAGCCATGTGGCTGATATTTTTAATGACTATCAGCCATCAAATATCACCCGTATCGACAGTCAACGCGCGGTGTATATTAGTGCGGTGTTAGACAAAGACAAGATTGCTTCAAATGAATTAGTGAGCCAATTACAACAGTCATTAGTGCCGCAGCTAGAAGTACAATATCCTGGCGTGAGCTTTAATTTTGCCGGAGAAGCTGAGCAACAGGCCGAAACCACAAGCTCAATTGAGTCGATGTTTGTGCTGGCGTTGATTGCCATTTATGCCTTATTAGCCATTCCGCTTAAGTCATATGTGCAGCCGGTGATCATCATGACCGCGATTCCGTTTGGTGTAGTTGGGGCAATTTTAGGCCATTGGTGGAACGACTTAACCATCAGTATTTTATCGTTAAATGGTATTTTGGCGCTCAGTGGTGTGGTGGTAAACGACAGCCTATTATTGGTGTCGCGCTTTAATGAATTGATTAAAGAAGAAGGCTTGTCGGTACACGATGCCATTGTTGAGTCATGCACCGGGCGCTTACGTGCCGTATTGCTGACATCGGTGACCACGTTTGCAGGGTTAGCACCGTTATTAGGTGAAACCTCATTACAAGCGCAGTTCCTCATTCCTGCAGCAGCTGCACTGGGGTATGGTATTTTGTTTGCCACAGTGATCACCTTGATTTTGACACCGTCATTGTTGTTGATTCAATGTGAAGCAAAAGACTTTATTACCAATATCATGAATAAGTTACGCCCAAATCATGACGCAACAGCGTCGGCATAACCTTAAGGAGTCTGCTCGATGACAGCTGATAAATTACAGTTATTACTGGTCGAAGATGATCTCGACCTCGCTACAGCGGTTATCGAGTATTTAGAACTCGAAGACATCTTGTGCGATCACAGTGCTAATGGGTTAGCCGGGCTGCATTTAATTCAGCAAAACCATTACGACGCGATTATTTTGGATTTAAATTTACCCAAAATGAATGGTCTACAAGTGTGTGAGTCTATCCGTGCAGAAGGCATTGATGTGCCGGTATTAATGCTAACGGCGCGTGACACCCTAGACGACAAGCTCACTGGTTTTGCCAATGGCACAGATGACTATTTGGTTAAGCCATTTGCCATGGAAGAGCTCATCGTCAGGATAAAAGTATTGGCCCGCCGTCGCAGTGGCCAGGTGCAGCGTTTAACGCTGGCCGATTTAACCGTTGATGTGCAAAAAAAGCAGGCTTTTAGAGCACAAAGCGAATTAAAGCTGTCGCCGACCGCATTAAAGATTTTAACCGTACTCATGCGGGCTAGCCCAAACCCGGTGTCGCGGGAAAAGCTCATGCAAACTGTGTGGGGCGATGATCAACCCGACAGCAACAGCTTAAAGGTACACATCTTTAATTTGCGTAAACACATCGATGCCGAGCATGAGCACAAATTACTGCACACCATTAGCGGTTATGGTTTTGCAATTAAGGAATCTGAACTGTAATGAAAATACTCCCGAGTATTCGCTTATATGTATTGTTGGCAATGTTGGTTACCGGCATTGGTACCATATTGATCTTGTCGGCACTGAGCTTACATTACTTTATTGCAGGTATGGACTCATCTCTGCGAGTGTCGATGTATGCCCAGGGCCAGCAACAAAATGTATCAGACGGAAAACCCTACCAGTTTGAATCATTTACGGTAGCGAGTCGCTGGCAAGACATTCCCGAAAACGTGCGTCAAATTATGCTTGAGCCACCAACAGAATTTAATGTGCTTAATAAAACCATTGTTGGCGGTAATCTTATTACTCCGCCTGATGCGGGATATTTTACGATGAAAGTAAAATATGGTACTGAAACACGCATTGTATCAACGGTATTTGAACGCAATAAAATAGGTGCTTTTAAGCGAGATGGCCCCCCTTATTTTTTAATCATTTTGCTCACGGCAATATTAGGCATTATTGCTTTTTCAGTGGTGCTTATTTGGGTGGTGCGTCGGGTAACACTGCCGGTAGAAAGGCTTAAAAACTGGGCCAAAGGCCTCAATACTCAACAACTTGATAAGCCTACGCCAGACTTTCACTACAGTGAACTAAATACCTTAGCGACAATTATTAAAACCAGCTTGAGTACAGTGCAAGACAGCTTATCGCGCGAGCAACAGTTTTTGAGTTATGCCAGCCATGAACTACGCACGCCCATAGCGGTTATTCGTACCAATACCGAGCTATTGCAAAAGCTAATCGCCAAGGGGGCAAGCACTGAAAAACAAGCCCAGGTAGTTGAGCGGATTGAGCGCGCTGGATTGACCATGACCGATCTTACTGAAACGTTATTGTGGTTAAATCGGCGTGAAGGTAAAAGTTTACCCGTTATTGAGGTAAATTTAGACCAGCTAATTCGCCAATTAGTGAGTGAGCTGGCCTATTTAGCCAAAGGAAAAGATATCGACATTAGTATTGAAACAGACGAGTCTGTTCAACAGTTACCTGGCACATTATGCCGGATCATTATGACCAATCTTATCCGTAATGCGCTACAACATACCATGAAGGGCAGTGTGAGCATTGTGCAAAAGGGCTACACTGTCAGTATCATTAATCAGTGCGAATCGTACGCTAATAGCAGTGAAGATTTAGGTTTTGGCCTAGGGCTTGAACTCACTACACGACTCATTAAACAATACGATTGGCAGTATCAAAATATTGAAACTAATCGCGGCCGTAAGGTGTCTATCGATTTTACTGCGGGTTAATCTTATTTTGATTTCACTGAGCTAATGACCGAGTTAATCACTAAAGCCACCTAGCGTGGCTTTTTTATTGGTACGATTATTTGTTATAATGTGATGATAATAAAATTATCATCAGGTGGTAACTTAATTTGATTGTGCTAGCGCGCAATCGGCCTATAATGAGGGGTATCTTTTATACCGCCTAGGTTATGGGATCGCCTCAATGAAATACCGCACACATTTATTTTCTCTTCGTATCGGGCATGCGCTCCGAGAGTCCTTAAAAGACAACCCCTACAGCATTGCTGTATTTTCTAAAGATTTATTAGCAGGGTTAACCGTTGGTATTATTGCCATTCCCCTGGCAATGGCATTGGCTATTGCTATTGGCGTGGCGCCGCAATACGGCTTATACACTGCCATTATTGCCGGATTAATTATTCCGCTAACCGGGGGCTCGCGTTATAGCGTATCTGGGCCAACGGCCGCGTTTGTTGTCATTCTTTATCCTATCGTGCAGCAATATGGCCTGTCTGGGCTGTTACTTGCGAGCATTTTATCTGGAGTGATGCTGATTATCATGGCGTTGTTTCGCCTGGGTCGTTTTATTCAATACATTCCTGAGTCAGTGACGTTAGGTTTTACTGGCGGGATTGCCGTTGTTATTGCTGTGCTGCAAGTAAAAGACTTTTTGGGATTGAACATTACAGAAATGCCTGAAAGCTTTGTGGGTAAAGTGGCCACCTTAACCCAAGAAATACCGGGTTTTTCTGGGCCGACGTTGCTGGTAGGTTTAAGCACCTTAGTGGTGTTTATTTTGTGGCCAAAGCTTAAGATAGCGGTGCCTGCGCATTTACCCGCAGTAGTGGTAGGCAGCATCGTGGCTTTGATGTTAAATCTGTTAGGGTTTCATGTCGCGACGATTGGCTCAACCTTCAGTTTTACCTTAGCCGACGGCTCTATTGGCGCAGGGATCCCATCGATGTTACCTGACTTTGAATGGCCCTGGTTGCGATCGCAAGTCGGCGAAGCGCCATTGGCGTTTAGTTGGCAATTAGTCAGCGATTTATTGTCAGCGGCATTTGCCATTGCCATGTTGGGCGCAATTGAGTCGTTACTGTGCGCGGTAGTGCTAGACGGTATGTCAGGCAAAAAGCACAGTGCCAATAGTGAATTATTGGGCCAGGGTATTGGCAATATTATTACGCCATTTTTTGGCGGGATTACCGCGACTGCGGCAATTGCTCGTTCTGCAGCCAATTTTAAATCGGGCGCGGTAAGCCCAGTAGCCGCCATGATACACGCGTTGGTGGTATTGGTGTCGTTGTTGTCCTTGAGTACTATTTTGGCGTACATCCCAATGGCGGGCATGTCGGCATTACTCATCATGGTGGCGTGGAACATGAGCGAAGCGCCCAAGATTATTCATTTAATTAAAAAGGCTCCTGCCAGTGAAGTACTGGTGTTGATGGTGTGTTTATTACTGACCATATTTTTCGACATGGTGATAGCGATCAGCGCCGGGATTATTTTGGCTTCGTTGTTATTTATGAAGCAAGTAGCCGACATGACCAAAGTGCAAGACATTAGCGAGCAGAAAAAACACATCCATGTTGACCTGCCACCACGCTGGAAAGTGTTTAAAATTAACGGGCCATTATTTTTTGCTGCCGCTGATGGCGTCTTTGGTGAGTTGGTTCATTTAAGTGCCGAACAGGATGGCGTGGTATTGTATTTCGATGGGGTGTCTATTTTAGACTCTGGCGGTGTTGCGGCGTTATACAAATACATTGCCAAATGTAAGCACGATAACACCCGAGTCTTGTTGGCTGACTTTCAATTTCAGCCGCTGAAAACCCTGGCAAAAGCAGGCTTTAAGCCCGATGGTGTTCAGTGCGTAACGTATTCAACCTTAGCCGATGCGCTAGATGACATTGTGAAAACTTAACAGCCCCTAAAAGTAAACTTATAGGGGCTGTAATAACGATTCACAGCGCAGAAGTGCTATCTATTGAATAGATTTAGTTACTTGGCCGGTTTAGCCACTTCAATGTAGTGCCACGAGTCAGCAATGTGTAGCCTTGCCGAGGTGACGCGCTTATTGCGCTCTACATTGATGTGGTTGGTTTGTTCTGACCACAACTCTTGTAGTGCAGTCATTTTAAGGTAAAAACCATCCATGTCTGCCGTTATCGGGGTTTCTTGATACACCCACAAATACTTACCTTCCAACTCGGTGCCAACATAAGTCAGTGTGAGCGGTTGCTGTTGTTGATCTTGCATGGCAAAGGTTGAAATAGCGTAATAGGCAAAGGCATCGCGTCCAACCGGATCGCTGATCAAATCCGTGTTTTTATCGATCACTTGTTGGGCGGCATGTTCAGCATCGTGTAGATAAAAACGATGCTGAATTTCTAGCATGCCGCTGCGCTGATTAAACACAATACTGGTGTAGGCTTCTTTTTGCTGGTGGCCAAAGGCTTTACCCGCAAGCAAAGCTAAACTCACCATGCTGATTAATACTAGGCTGATTAATGGACGCATCATTTCTTTTTCGCCTTAATCTCAGGCTCTTCCAACGCTTCTTTATTGTCATGCATAATATCGCGATACTGATTGCCTTTACGTTCCTCTTCTTTAAAGGCCTCGATACGTGAAGGGATAATTTGCCGCGGATAATAGTTGTTTTCAATATCGACGTCGGCTGTTTCACCACGGCGGTCAATCACAGCAGAGACCAGAATATTGTCTTTATCGGTCACAATGAGCTTACTGACCTGTGATGGTGAACGACGCCAAATTTCAGCTGGCAACACTAACGATTCAGTGTTGCCATTCTCGAAGGTTAGCTCGAGCAGGATAGGCATCACGAGACCACCAAGATTAGCAAAGTTAAACACGTAGTAGTTTTTATCTTCTTTTAGCGCTCGTGCCAGTACTTGTTGCTCCCACGGGTCGAGCTCAGCGTGTTTTTTGTTGTACTTATTTCGCTCTTTATTGGTAACGCTAAATTGATCATGTTGGTCATGATAATCAAGGTTGTCGGAGTTCAGTTCAACCCAGGTTTTTTGGTCACTTTGTTGATTGCGCTCCACCGAATAAGGCATGGGTTTAGCTTGATAGTCTTGACGACGGCGCTCAAAATCAATGTCTGGATTATTGGTGTCCAGGCGCAGTTTATAAATGCGGTCGAGTGAGATATCAACATGGTCAGTGGTGTAAAACCAGCCACGGAAAAACCAATCTAAATCAACTCCAGAAGCTTCTTCCATGGTGCGGAAAAAATCACTTGGTGTTGGGCGTTTGTTCATCCAGCGGTGGCTGTATTCTTGAAATGCAAAGTCAAATAATTCACGGCCTAATATCACTTCCCGTAAAATATTTAATGCTACAGCAGGTTTAATATAAGCATTTGGCCCAAGCTGCAACACACTGTCTGACTGGGTCATAATAGGCACTTGCACGTTTGACTTCATGTATTCGGTGACGTCACTTGGCTCACGCCCCCAGGGTAAATCTGGGTCCCATTCGCGGGTAGCAATACCGTCTAAAAAGCTGTTTATACCTTCGTCCATCCAGGTCCATTGGCGCTCGTCTGAATTAACAATCATCGGGAAGTAGTTATGGCCGACTTCGTGAATAACTACGCCAATTAAGAATTGTTTTTCAGACAAGGTATAGGTGCGGCTTTCATCGTCGTGCCAAATGGTGCGCGGGCCATTAAAGCTGATCATTGGGTATTCCATGCCGCCAACAGGTCCATTAACACTAATGGCTGCAGGATAGGGATAGTCGAAGGTAAAACGCGAATAAACCTTAAGTGTATGGATCACCGAGGCCGTTGAATATCGCTGCCACAGCTCGCCACCTTCTTTTGGGTAAAAAGACATTGCCATTACGTGAGGGTTTTGGCTGTCTTTTTGCTGATAACCTTGTGCATCCCATATAAATTTACGCGATGATGCCCAAGCAAAGTCGCGAACATTGTCAGCTTTAAAGTGCCATGTTTTAGTGCCTTTAGCCGTACTCGATTCATTGGCGAGAGCTTCATCTTCCGAGACTATAAACACTGGCTTTTCAGCGGTTTTTGCTTTTTCTAAACGCTTAAGCTGTGTAGCTGAAAGTACGTTTTTGCTGTTTTGTAATACGCCTGTGGCTGTGACGATATGGTCGCTCGGTACAGTCATACTGACATCGTAATTACCAAACTCGAGGGTAAACTCACCACTGCCTAAAAACTCTTTGTTGTGCCACGCTTCGTAGTCAGAATAGCTAGCGACTCGTGGAAACCATTGGGCTAATAAAAAGATGTCATTGCCACCTTCTCGCTCATCGTCAGGAAAGTGTTCATAACCCGAGCGAGCCCCAACGGCGTCTTCTTCTAAAATATTGTAGCCGTAGTTAATGCGTAATTGAGTGGATTTGTTTTGCTTTAAAGCTGTGGGTAAGTCGACTCGCATTTGAGCGCCAACGATAGTGTACTTGAGTGGTTTTTTGCTGGCGTCAGTCACTGCTAAAATTTGGTAACCCAAGTTGTTATCGGCTAAAAACTGTTGTCGCCGTAAATCTTGCAGACTAATTTTTGCAAATGCATTATCACCATAAGTGTTAGAGGCGCTCACACTACCATCAACCCCATAAAATGCATCGCTTCGTTCAGCAATAGAGTCAGATTTAAAGCGGTTTTGCTCTAGCTGTAACCATAAATATTTAAGCGTGTACGGGGAGTTATTGTGATAAGTAATCACTTGCTCACCTTCAAGACGACGCTTTTCTTCATCTAGTGTGACATTAATTTTGTAGTCAACTTGCTGCTGCCAATAGTCTTTTCCTGGCTCGCCTGCTGCATTACGGTAATCATTTGCGGTGGGTAGGCTTTCTTCAAGTTGACGAAACTTATCGACAAAGTGGCCCTTACTTTGGACGATTTCTGAAGCTGAACTGGTAAACATTGCTGAACTGGTTATGACCAAGATTAACAGTTGACGATACACGCGCATAAACACTCCTTTGACGCCAGCGAGCCAGTGCCAATATTGCCAAAATAATGATTTATTGTATTTTTTATGGGCAGAGTGTAACTAAGTTGTAATGAATATACAGAGAAATAATGTTACTAAAGTTTGCACTTTAAAGCATAAACCGTGAGGTATTACTTATTGATGACAGGCAGAAACTTTTGTAAGCGCTTATGTCGCGCTTTATTTGTTGTGGTGCCAGGTAAGATTTTGTATTTATTGATAATCTCTTGATACTCACCATTTGCTTTTAACATTTTAATGCCGTTAGCAAAAATGGTCGCATTTGCTTGATTTTTCTGACTAAAGCCCACATGCAAAGGAACAGGCAGGCCAATGGTGCCGGCATAGCGCAAGTGTTGACTTAAGTTTAATTGACTTGCGGTGTACTCAATGACATTTTTGTTGTCGACAATGACCGAGTGTCGACCTTTTATCAGTCGAATGATATTCATCGCTAACGGATCGTTACCCGAGGCAAAGTAGGTATTTGGATGAGCGTTTAGCCAGGCGTCAAGTTCAACGCCATAGTCGTAGCCACTGACTGCCGCAGCTTGTGAAGTTTGGTTCAGATCGGCAATGGTTTCAAACGACTCGTCTTTACCAATAAGGGTATAAAAATCATTGCTGTTATAGCCGATGACGACACCCGCGTCGATGAGCTGATTGTCGGCAATTGCGCCAGGCGTTAATGCCAATACGGCATCAATATTATTTCGTTGCAACTCAAGCAAGGCGCGTTTATAAGGAATGGTGACAAACACAGTCGTTTGCCCTTGAATTTCAAAAGCGCGTTTTGTGAGTTCTACAACGTAACCCGTTTCATTTTCACAAATATAGGGACACCAAATATCTGATGCAATACGGATCGGCTCAGCATGAGCATCAATACTGATTAGCGACAGTAGTATCATCAGGTATTTAAACAATGATTGTGCTCCATGATTTTAGCGGGCGCCTATAGTAATGGTTTAGCTAATATTGGCAATGAATTTTTGATTAAAAAAGAAACTACTTTAGGTTTTTCTAACGTATGTGCCCATTATGTAAACAAGCACCGGGCAACGATAACAGGCTTTCAATGCTGGTTACTTTTTGATAACAATCAACCGAGATAGAATTTTATGGCGACAGCAAATAGACAATTTACCCATGTGACTGTTGAACAACCCGGCGAACCCAGCGTGATGACCATGACGCAGTCAATACTCGAGTTACCATTAGCAGGCCAGGTGACCATTAAAGTGTACGCCGCCGGAGTTAATGGCCCAGACATTAAGCAGCGCGTAGGAGCTTATCCGCCGCCAGCTGGGGCGAGCCCTATTATTGGTTTAGAGGTTGCGGGTGAAATCGTCTCGGTAGCGGAGGATGTAACACAGTGGCAAGTGGGCGATAAAGTGTGTGCTTTAGTCCCCGGCGGTGGCTATGCCGAGTTAGTGAACACTTACGCAGCCCATTGCTTACCTATCCCGACGGGTTACAGTTATGTGCAAGCGGCAGGGTTGCCTGAAACGTTCTTTACTGTGTGGGGTAACTTGTTTATTCGCGGTGGATTAAAAACGGGTGAAACCTTACTGATCCATGGCGGTTCTGGCGGCATCGGTACTACTGCTATTCAGATGGCAAGCCGTTTAGGAGCAAAAGTGTTTGCTACCTCTGGCAATGCCGAAAAATGCCAATACTGTTTAGAACAAGGTGCCAGTATGGCGATTAATTACAACGAAGAGCCATTTGTGGAGCCTATTTTAGCGGCTACCCAGGGTGTCGGCGTGAATGTGATTATGGACATTGCCGGTGGTGACTTTATCAATGAAAACCTCAAAGCGATAGCCACCGATGGACGTATGGTGTCAGTGGCAATGCAGCGCGGCCCGCAAGCGACTATCGATATCTTTCGTATTATGGCAAAACGTGTGGTGTGGACCGGGTCAACACTGCGGCCACAAAGTGTCGCCAATAAAGCACAAATTGCGCAAGGCTTGGCAGAGTATGTATGGCCGTTATTAAACAGTGGTGCTATGAGCATTCCAATTGACAGCGTGTTTCCTTTTTCGCAAGTGGTACAGGCACATCAGTTAATGGAGTCAGGTAAGCATAAAGGTAAGATTGTGTTAGATTTACTGGCTTAAACCTTCGCACCTCAAATTAGGCTTTGGTGCTGCCAGCTTTAAATTGAGGTGAATAACAATCTCGGCTCTTTATACAGATAATGCGATGCCGATAAAGTTTTTCGACAAAAAACTTGAAGGCTGTTTGATTTAAGCTATTGTCCTGTTATCGATGTTTATAAAGAGCGTCTAATGTAACTGACAATGTCACATAGTTGTAAGTCAGTGGAGTGAGGTTCAATTGAGGTTGTGAACTATCGGTCGCAATTCAATCGTATAGATAGACAGGTTAAAGACCCCTTTTTTAATAGTGGTAATGGTCTTTATCCAGGCAAATTTTTCTAAGATGGGCATTTTTATGCAATTACGCGAAAAATTCATCGTTTTAGGCATTGATTCTCAGAAATATTCTGTTTAAATACCCACGTAAATACAGAAGAGATAATCGTGGTGCAAATTGAGGGTGTTTTCACTCATTACACTGCATCATTTTTAGTATATGTGTTGATTTAAGGGCGTTAGCATATATGTATAACACAGCAAAAAAACTTTGGGTTGGTGAATTAAGAACGTCGAAAGGTAACACTATCGTCGTTTATGATGGCCAATTACCACAAGCGTCTCCAGGGCGCGTTTACATGTTCCACACTGTGCGTAATACGATTGTTGAATTTGTAGAAGACATCGTTAAAGTTAATCTACACGACTTAGATGACGAACAAACCAAAGCGGCTATGGCCGAGTTTGGGGATGCATGGAAAGCTGCACGTGCTGAGTTTATGTTAAAGCACCAATCACGGATAGACTTGTCAAAAGTGCCAGATACGGCGCCACCTCGCAAAGCCAAACCTGTGGCTGAGCCAGATGAAGCAGTCGGTTCAGATGATGATATACCTGACTTTGATGACGACGATGACGATGATGACGACAGTTACGACGAAATGGGTGATAACCTAGACGATTAATCGCGTAGACAAGGTGATGTTATTTAACAACATTTTGTCTAGTCGTGGTGCATCGGGTTATCAAAACGGCATAAAGAAGGGTGATTCTTTATGCCGTTTGTTTTTGTGCTAGTTTTTGTGTTAACCGTTAGTTTGACTCAGGTTGATTATTCTTTATCAAAACTGTCGACAATAATCGCGCCCATCGATGCGGGCATCGCGATTAAAATAATCCGCTTTAACGCTAAAATAGGCTCGGTCATTAAGGGGAGCTTATTAAGCGCGAGTAACACTATGCCTACCACTAATAACGTCAACAAATACGCTGCCACCACCCGCAATAAAAATGCCCGTCTTCGTTTAACAATATTACCTTGAAATACACTCTGATATGCAAAAATCGTGATAAACGCCAACGACAAAAACACCACAAGCACTAAGTTTAACGTCGGTAAACTCGCCGATAGTCGCCACGCTTCTTCCGAAAACGCAATTGGCACAGACAGGGCAAAAGCCCCGACTGCAATTTGGCCAATATCTTCAGCATTAAAGGTGGGCTTTACCGGCGGATTACTTGGCATCGAACTGATAACGAGTGATATGGTGGTAGACGCTCTCTGGTGTTACCCACACATTGCTAGCGCCTGGTAAATGGGGCTGGTTAGGTGAGTCGGGTAACATTTGCGGTTCAATACACACAGCTTGATGATCAACTAATACCCGTTGCTTTTTCGCGATAGTGCCTTGTAAAAAGTTAGCACCGTACACTTGTACACCTGGTTGGTTAGTGTAAACCGTCATGTTGCGGCCGCTATTTGGGCTGGCTAAACAGCCAAAACGTTGTAAGTCAGCGCCAGGGTTATCAAGCACATAACAGTGATCAAAGCCTTTTGTAGCGGCTAATGCTGCTCGTTGAGTTTGCACTGACATTGGCGTGGCTACGGCCATGTCTAAATCGCTGCCTTGAGTCGATTCGATAGCGGTTGGCACGCCAACATCATTCATTGTGAGGTAGGTTTTGGCGTCTACTTGCAACGTATGTTCGGCATTGGTGTTGCTGCGGTTGCCGTCTAAATTAAAGTAACTGTGTTGAGTTAAGCTAATTGGGCAGGCTTTGTCTGTGCTGGCCAGCATTTCTACGTATAAATTATTGCCCACCAAACGGTAGTCTAACTGTACAGTGCAATTGCCTGGAAAGCCCATGTCGCCGTCAGGGCTTTTTAAGGTTAGCCGCACCCCGTCACTCAAGGTGCCGAGTTGCCACAATTTACGGTTAAAGCCTTCTGCGCCACCGTGTAAACAATTAGTAGCTTGATTGACACTGAGTGAGTAGCGTTGGCCTTGATATTCCATGGCACCATTAGCAATGCGATTACTGTAACGTCCGGCCACAGCACCTAAATGCACTTGTTGGGTTAAATAGTCTTCTGCGTTATCGCAGCCTAAAACAATATTTTTACGTTCGCCATTGCGATCGGGTGTCCATAATGATCGAATGATGCCGCCTAGACTTAATACCTCAAGTGCGATGATGCCATTATCAATTCTAACCCGCTCAATCTCACCACCACGGGGATCTTGCCAAGGTTCAAGCACACTAAAACGTACCATTTACGCCTCTCTCTTCTGGTTAATTTAACGGATGCGTCCTGCACCGCCACTGGCTGAGCATAAGTGTATGGTTGCTTCAATTCCTGTTTTAGTAAAGAATTGATTTTCAACTAAATTAATCACATCGTCGCTTAAGTCATGATTCACTAACGCCAGTACACAGCCATCACTCATGCGCACACCGCCTTGCTCACCAATCAGTGTTGCAATCAGGATGACCAGGGTGTCTATTTCTGGGGTGATGATCTCAAAGTCATCTCGCATTGAAGCTTGTGACTGAGCCATTAACTGACTAAAGCGGGCAATATTGTTTTGTTGTAAAGCGCGAGCGGCATTACTGGTGCGTTGATTTTCAGTAATGATATGACGGGCTCGGCGGAATTGTTCATCTGTGAGCAGGTCTTTGCTTTGGCTTAATAAACTTAATGATGAGTCACGTAATGAGTCGAGCCCTAGCAGTTGAGTAATGTGGCTACACTCTTTTTTACGTTGTTCAAATTGTTGTACAAATGCCTGTCGGCCTTGTTTTAAGTCGATAATAATCATACTGAGCTCTTCAGGCAATAACACTGGTTCACTCTCAAGCTCTAAGCAATCAATTAATAACGCGTGGTCGGGTTCGGCCATTGCGCTGATCATCTGATCCATCATGCCGCAGTCTAAACACATAAATTGGCTTTCGCCGCGTTGGGCTAATTGGGCAATGGCTAACGGCGATAAATGCAATTGGCTGGCATAACTAATGGCAGTACCAAAGGCAATTTCTAGTGCAGCAGAGGACGACAGCCCAGCGCCAAGTGGCACATCGCCTACAATGGCTAAATCTAACCCTTTGGCTTGTAAGCCTGATTGATTCATCGCTGCCGTGACACTTTTTAGGTAATGTGTCCAATCATCACCCGCTGCGACAGAGCCTTCTTCACCAAATCGCCATTGTTCTATTTGCCCTGGAAACGCAGTCGTCACAGCGCGGAATAAATTATCGTCACGGTGTTTAACGGCAATCACAGTATGAAAGTTAATCGCTGCGGGCAGCGCAAGCCCTTCATTATAATCGGTATGTTCGCCCATAATATTCACTCGGCCGGGCGCTTGATATAACTCATCAGGCTTGGTTCCGAATGTTTGAACAAATAATTTAGTCGCGCGTTGAGCAGGGTTTGACATACTTCAAAAAATCCAACAAAAAAGTGACAAGAACCCTTGAGTTATAGCATGACTTTACAGTGCGTGTAACTGAGATTTTCTTATCTGAAGCAAAATTGAAAATACTGTGTCGCAAACAAAAACGCCTACAGTAATCTGCAGGCGTTTAGTTATCTTGAATGAAGCTTGATTAGTTTTATGATGGCGACTTAACCGGTTGAGCTTCAGTCACAGCGTCGTCTACTTCAGCCACATTTTCGACTTCATTTTCAACCGGAGTAGCGGCGGCATATTCAGGTACGATTTCTGGTGGTGAATCCAATAACTCATGGATCACATGGTCGACAAAACCGGCACCTGCAGCCTCATACAAGTTATACACAGTATGCACTCCAGACTCTTTCAGTGCTTCACCATCTTCAGCATATTGCACAATGGCGCTAATCTTGCCTTCGTAGTTCATTTTTTGCAGTTGTTCTACTGCAAATAAATTACCCACATGATGTGGCATTGCCAGTAGTACCAACTCTAAATGCGGCGCGCGTTCAAGTTTTTCCCAAAAGTCGGTATCGCTGGCATCACCTTGCACAACGTTACGGCCTTCACTGCGGTGAAAATCTACTAATTCTTGTTTGTGTTCAATCCCTAAAATCTCACCGGTATATTTAGCACGCAGCTCATCGTAAGCACCCGATCCAATTCGGCCCATACCTAAAATCAAAAAGCGTGGGTTACCAATGCGAATTTGTCTGTCTTCAGGGTGTAACGGATGGCGTTCAAGCTTACTCAGGCGCGACTGATAACGTTGGTAAATGTTGCTGACGCTATTATTAAGTGGCGCAGCAAATAAAAAGCTAATACTTAATGCCACCGCAATAATGATCAGCCATTCTGGTGGTAACCAACCTTTATGGGCCGCCACTGCCGCAACAATTAAGCCAAATTCACTGTAGTTGCCTAAGTTAAACGAGGCCAGCAACGAGGTGCGCGAACGCAATTTAAAGCGAGTGAGTAGGTATAAAAACATCACAATTTTCACTGGCACTAGCGCAACCAAAATGGCGGCTAAGCCAATATCGGCCAGGGTGGGCAAACCATTTAAACCAATGGTTAAGAAAAATGCGACTAAAAAGAGTTCTTTAAAGAAGTAAATCGACTTGGCGAGCTCAGATGATTTAGCATGTCCTGCCAGTAAAATACCGATAATCAGCGCGCCTAAATCGGGTTTTAAGCCGACAGCCTCAAATAGCCATGCTCCCACAACTAACGCCATCACTAGGCCAAAGAGCACTAGCATTTCACCGTGACCAACCCGGTCGAAAACTTTATAAATTAACGGGCGAGCAAGCGGCAATAACAATAAGCCAAAGGCCCAAACTGATGGGATATTACCTTTAGAAATGGTTAAAAATATCACCGCAAAGATATCTTGCATAATCAAGATACCAATAGCGACACGGCCATAAAGCGACTGCATATCACCGCTGTCTTCAAGCACTTTTACCGCAAATACCGTGCTTGAAAAGCTCAGGGCGAATGACACTAACATCAGCTGATTTATTGAAAATCCGTCGAGTTGTTCTATGCCTAAAAAGCCAAGTAATTTGAGTACTGGGACAAAAAAGATAATCGAACCAATTAAATGTAGGCTTGAACCTGCCCAAACTTCGGCTTTAAATAAACTTTTAATATCGAGTTTAAGGCCAATTGAAAATAACAGCAGGGTGACACCCAAATCAGCGAGTTGCTGCAAAATAGGCAAACTACTGTCTTCAATTCCAAATGTGAATAATACGAAGCCCGCGGCAAGATATCCAATGAGTGGTGGTAAACCGACTCGACTCACCAGCATGCCGCACAATAAGGTGATAATAAGAATAGCGGGTTCCATAACACTCCTTGAATGAAGAATATAAAACCACATTGTATAAGAAAAAGTTAAACTTTCGATGACTTTAATGTCGTAAATGCAAAAAACAGCATCTTTAGTCATTAAAGATGCTGTTTTTAAATAGAAAATATTTTACGTTATTTTAATAACAGGTCTAAATGAGCAGCAAAATCTTTAGGGCCCATAAACCCGGTTACGCGTAAGTCTTCACGTTGTTCGCCGTCTTGGTTAAACATCAATAACGTAGGTAACCCCAGCACGCCATAATGCTCAAGTAATTCAATATCAACATCATCACTGGCGGTAACGTCGGCTTGCAGTAAAATCATTTGATCCAGGCGCTGCGCCACCTCTTTATCTTTAAAGGTAATCGCCTCAAATTCTTTGCAGGCAACACACCAGTCTGCATATAAATCGAGCATCACGGTTTTACCGCTAATGCTGGCTTTATCGAGCTCGACCTCTAAATCTGCAAGTGACTTAATACGAATAAAGTGATTGGCTTCGGTTTTGCCTTTGCCCTCAATACCCGCTTGAGTAATGCTTGGTGTCTCGTGGCCAAAAGCTGTCATCAGTGCCTGGAAACCATACGAGAAACTGGCTAACAATGTCAGTAATAGTAATACGCCACGGGTGGTTTGTTTCCAATTAAACTCACTGAGTTTGTTCTGGTGCATTAAGTAGCCGGTTAGCGCCACGCCCCATATCGACCACAATAGGTCTGAGACTAGGCCTGGCCAAATACGCCCTACCATCACAATCGACACCGAAATCAGTAAGAAGCCAAATACGGTTTTAATGATGTCCATCCACGCACCTGCGCGAGGTAAAATTTTGCCGCCAGAAGTACCAATAATCAATAACGGTACACCCATGCCCATACTCAATACATACAGGGCTAAAAAGCCTTGGACTAAGTCGCCAGACTGCGCCACGTAAATCAACGCACCAGATAGTGGTGCCGTAGTACAAGGAGAGGCGACTAAACCAGAGATAATACCCATTAAGAACACGCCAATCAGGTTGCCCCCTTTTTGGTTGTTCGACATCGAATTCATTTTTTCTTGCCATTTAGACGGCAGTTTTAAATCGTACATGCCAAACATTGATAAGCTCAGCAGCACAAACATCACCGCCAGAAAAATCAAAATAGCAGGGTGTTGCAGCGCCGCCTGAAACTTAAGTCCGGCAGAGGCCACCACTAAACCTAATAACGAATAAGTAATGGCCATGCCTTGTACGTATGCCATCGACAAGGTAAATGCCTTACCCGTAGACAATTTTCTGCCCTGACCAACAATAATGCCCGACAAAATAGGGTACATCGGGAACACACAAGGCGTTAACGCTAAACCAATGCCTAAACCAAAGAAGATAGCTAAGGTCCACAGTAGGCTGTCGTTTTGCAGCATTTGGCTTAAGTTGTCTTGTTGGGTTATCGGTGCTTTTGCCGTATCTGTGGCTGCTTCAGATTGTGTTGTTACTGGCGCGCCGATGACTTTCTTGGTGATAATGTTACCGTCATTGGCTTCAACAGCGGTTAATTTAACCTCGTTTTTGGTTGGCGGATAACATAATGTGCCTTCTGCACAGCCCATAAACGTGACGTGAAATAGCGCATCTGCATCAGCTTGTTTTAACCCTACAGGGATCTCTACAAACGAGTAATACACTTCCTGGTCGCCAAAATATTCGTCGTTATGGTTTTTGCCCCGAGGGAGCTCAATATCCCCAATGACCGCGCCGTTTGCAGAAAACTGCAGCTTATCGCGATACAAATAATATCCGTCGGCAATCACAAAGCTGATTTTGAGTTGATTACCTTGTTGCTCGTAATCAAACGCAAAAGCCTCGTTCACTGGCATGAGCTTAGGCTCATTGCTTAAAAAGCTAAATGCGTTACTCGCAGCATTGGCACTGTGTACCATTGGCGAGAGGATGATTGATGACATCAATAACAATGATGTAAGGCAGAATACGACGAGTTTTTTCATGATTGTGAGTTGTCTTCTATCCATTGTAGATAAGGGCCAAAACCACCGATAATCGGAGTGGCAATGAATTCAGGTACTTCATAAGGGTGCATTTGGATCACAAGTTGCTCAATGGCATGGTACTGATCTGCCATACATTTTATTTGCAATGGCACCTCTTGCGACTGACAAATCTCATTATCCCAGCAGTATACAGACTCAACGGTTTGGCCTATTTGCACACAAGCAGCCAATTGTTTTTCAACGAGTGTAGCGGCAATCATCTTCGCTGTTTCGGCGTCTGGGCACGTGGTTAAAATCACGAGTTGCTTGGGTTTATACATATATAATCTTAAAGTTTACTTAAGTTAAAGGCGTTATACTAAAAGCGTCATCACATTACGCTTATTTAGCTGAATTTTCACTAAACTGAGGTGATATTCGTGAGCTGTCTTGAAAACAGACCCGATAACCCCCATTTAAGTTTCATCGGCAGAATTTTTTTAGGTCGCCACTTTATTACTTATACGTCGCTACGTTATGTATTACACGTCGCAAACTGTAACAAAAAGCGATGATTAGAGGCCAATATGTTTTTCATTTTATTGTTAGTATTTGTACTTATTCCGGTTGTTGAGCTTAATGTGCTAATAGAAGTGGCCAGTTCAATTGGCTCCTGGACCACAGTCGGCTTAGTGTTATTTACCGCCGTTGTTGGGGTGTCGCTTGTTCGCAGTCAGGGGCTAAGCACCTTAATGAGCGTGCAGCAAAAGCTGGCGCGTGGCGAAGCGCCAGGGCAAGAAATTGTTGAGGGCATGATGTTAGCCGCGGCAGGGGTATTGTTACTTATTCCTGGTTTTGTGACCGATTTTATTGGCTTAATTTTATTAACCCCATTTACCCGAGCCCCCATTGCGGCGTTTTTATACAAGCGCATGCAACTTCGTGTGGTAGCCAACGGTGGCTTTAAAGGTGGTTTTGGCCCAGGACAAAGCCCATTTGGTCAATCAGGGCCTTTTGGTGGACAAAACCCATTTGATCAAAACGGCAATACTTTTGATGGCGATTTTGAGCGTAAAGATGAGCAACCGCGCAGCCATCACATTGAGCAAAACAAAAGTGACGATGACATTATTGATGTTGAGCCGCTAGACCCAAAAGATGACAAAAAATAACCCTTCATCACAGTAAAAACAGCCGGCTAAACATTATTTAGTCGGCTGTTTTTGTTTGTAATTGCTTATCTTGTTTGGCACCTAACCAAAATGCAGTGGCAATACTGATCGCCCAGTTAGCAATAAAAATCCAGGTGATGGCAGACAAGTCGGTCGATTGGGTGTCGAGCGCCGCTTTAGACACCTCGGCGTAAATAGTACTTAAATCGTTGCCGATATTGCCGGCCAAAATCTGCTCTGCAATCACTTGCGCGCGGCTAATAATATGATTCATCAATACCATCACACACAGTAAACTGACACTAATAAACCCCCAGCCTAACCACTTTTTACCTAACCAAACCTGACCACTGCCAGGGCAAATAATGGCCGACAATAATGCGGCATAGAGGGATTTTTTCATGATAATACGGCTGAATGTTGAAGATAGTAATAAAGGGTATTAACTCACTGACGCCCGCTAAAGGCAAGCGCTGGGTATAAGGTTAATGTCGAATTAATCTGAGGGGTTAGTATTGGTGTGCAGCAGCTCTTTATTGCGCTCAGAGTTGCTGTCATGGTCGTTATCATAACGCTGATCAATAGTTGAACCATTGGTTTTATCGGCACATGGCACACTGTGCTTAATGTGTTCGGGTTCGCTTATTTGTGTCGCAAGGTAATAACATGCAATACCCATTAACGTATTGGTGATGGGTAGAGCCAGTAAAATCCCTTTAACCCCACCAATATAGGCACCTAGCGCCGCTAATGGCAGCATAATTAACACTAATCGACACAGGTTAATCACCAGTGAGCTCAGTGGTCTGTGATAAGCATTTAAACTGGTCGCAAAAATAATCACAATACCTAACGGACCATACGCTGCTGGCAGCACCATCACATAAAAACTCAACCAATCAATTACTAACGGGTCGTTGGTAAACAGCTGGGCAATGGCTGTGGCGTTAAAATACAGCGGAATAAATAACAAGGTTTGAAACACAAACACAAATTGTAGCGACATCAATAAGGCTTTTTTGGCACGCTCTGGTTGGTCTGCACCTAAATTTTGCGCAATAAACGGCATTAAGCTTGACGATAAGGCCATCACCACAATCAATAACACCGACTCTAGGCGGATCCCCGCCCCAAATGCAGCAACACCGGCATGATCAATGCGCGCCAGCATGGCCATAATAATGCCGTTGGCAATCGGGTTAATCACATTCATTAACGCGGCAGGGCGCGCAATGTGTGCCAGGGCTTTCCAGTGCAAAATAAAGCGGCCAATATCAAAGCTGGCAAATTCAACCAGCTTGCGTTTAATCACAATCAAATAACCGGCTAACAACATTGCCACAACCCATGACAACGTGGTGGCAATGGCGGCACCTTGTATTTCTAAGCGCGGAAATGGCCCAATACCAAAAATAAGCAGCGGATCGAGAATTAAATTCACTACAGCAGCCAACATCATAATTTTTGCTGGGGAGCGAGTGTCGCCTGTGGCACGTAACCCTTGATTACCCACCATCAACAACACTAGTGCAGGTGCGCCTAAATACCAGTACCACATATAGTCATTAATTAACGGTAAGCTGGCTTCGTTGGCGCCGAGTAGGCTGAAAATGGGTTCAATAAAGACACAACCGAGAATCGATAAACCCCAAATAATCAATAAGGTCATGCACAAGGCGTCAAACAAAAACACCTTAGATTCGGGCGCATGGCCAGAGCCAATTAAGCGGCCAAGGTTGGTCGAAACCCCCGCACCGATGCCAATACCAATGCTTGAAATCACTAAGGTAACCGGAAAGGTAAAGCTTACCGCCGCTAAGGCTTCGGTCCCCAACTGGCTGATAAAAAAGATGTCTACCAGACTGCCACCCAGAATGGTCATAATTCCAATCAGGTTTGGCAAGGTCATATTAAATAGTACACGACCAATAGGCGCGCTGAGCAACCCGTGTCTGTCTTTCATCTATTCTCTAGTGTTTGGGGTTTTAAAGGTGTCGAATTCTATCAGGATTGGTCGCACTTTAATAAAACAGACTTAAAAAAAGTGTAGTTTTTTTTAGAAATCCCCTTGGATCTGTGATCAATCACCCCCATATCACATGCATCAAGGGGAAAACCCTTATTTGTTAGTCAATAGCCTCGCTTTTTGGGCATCACATCATTAGGAGAGTTCATAGATGAATATTCGTCCATTACATGACCGCGTTATCGTTAAACGTTTAGAAGTTGAATCTAAATCTGCAGGCGGTATCGTGCTGACAGGCAGCGCTGCAGAGAAATCAACTCGCGGTAAAATTCTTGCCGTAGGCAATGGTCGTATTTCAGAAAACGGCACAGTTACTCCACTTGACGTTAAAGTGGGCGACGTGGTGATCTTCAATGAAGGTTACGGCGTTAAGAAAGAAAAAATTGACGGTGAAGAAGTCTTAATCCTGTCAGAAGCTGACCTGATGGCAGTAGTAGGCTAAGCCTCACGCATCAATCGACTTTCCAATTAATCATTAAATTTAAAGGAACATCAAAAAATGGCAGCAAAAGAAGTCTTATTTGGTAATGACGCACGAGTAAAAATGCTTGCAGGCGTTAACATCCTAGCCAACGCAGTTAAAGTTACCTTAGGCCCTAAAGGTCGTAATGTTGTTTTAGATAAAAGCTTTGGTTCGCCACTTATCACCAAAGACGGTGTGTCAGTAGCCAAAGAAATCGAACTTACAGACAAGTTCGAAAACATGGGCGCACAAATGGTGAAAGAAGTTGCTTCTAAAGCCAACGATGCAGCCGGTGACGGTACCACTACTGCAACTGTATTAGCACAAGCTATTGTTGTTGAAGGCCTAAAAGCAGTTGCGGCGGGTATGAACCCAATGGATCTTAAGCGCGGTATCGACAAAGCGGTTATCGCAGCCGTTGCAGAGCTTAAACTTCTTTCTCAAGAGTGTTCAGATACTAAAGCCATTGCTCAAGTCGGTACAATTTCTGCTAACTCTGATGAATCAATCGGCGAAATCATTGCTACTGCAATGGAAAAAGTTGGTAAAGAAGGCGTTATCACCGTTGAAGAAGGCCAAGCGCTTGAAAACGAATTAGACGTTGTCGAAGGTATGCAGTTTGACCGTGGTTACTTATCACCATACTTCATCAACAAGCCAGAAACTGGCAGCGTTGAACTAGACAGCCCATTCATTTTGTTAGTCGACAAAAAAGTGTCTAACATCCGTGAATTATTGCCAATCCTTGAAGGTCTAGCGAAAACCGGTAAGCCATTGCTTATGGTTGCAGAAGACGTTGAAGGTGAAGCATTAGCAACGCTAGTTGTAAACAACATGCGCGGCATCGTTAAAGTGGCTGCAGTTAAAGCACCTGGTTTTGGCGACCGTCGTAAAGCAATGTTACAAGACGTGGCAATTCTAACTGGCGGTACTGTTATCGCTGAAGAAATCGGCCTAGAACTTGAAAAAGCTACCCTAGAAGATTTAGGTACCGCTAAGCGCGTTATCATTACTAAAGATAACACCACCATCATCGATGGTAACGGCGACCAAGTGCAAATTGCAGCACGCGTTTCTCAAATTAAACAACAAGTTGAAGAGTCGACATCTGACTACGACAAAGAAAAACTTCAAGAGCGTATGGCTAAACTCGCTGGCGGTGTTGCAGTAATCAAAGTTGGCGCAGCAACTGAAGTTGAAATGAAAGAGAAAAAAGCCCGCGTAGAAGATGCATTACATGCAACTCGCGCAGCAGTAGAAGAAGGTGTGGTAGCCGGTGGTGGTGTAGCCCTTGTTCGCGTAGCAAGCAAAATTAAAGACGTTGAAGTGATTAACGAAGACCAAAAACACGGTGTGGTAATCGCACTACGTGCTATGGAAGCGCCTTTACGTCAAATCGCAACTAACGCAGGTCAAGAAGCATCAGTTGTGGCTAACACTGTTAAAAACGGCGAAGGTAACTTCGGTTACAACGCTGGCAACGACACATACGGCGATATGTTAGAAATGGGTATCCTAGACCCAACTAAAGTAACCCGTAGTGCATTACAGTTTGCAGCATCAATTGCAGGCTTAATGATCACAACAGAAGCAATGGTTTCTGAAGTACCACAAGAGTCTGCGCCAGATATGGGCGGAATGGGTGGTATGGGCGGTATGGGCGGCATGATGTAATCTAGCTGGTCTAAAACGTTGATTACGGCGTTGCTTCACCACTCGTTTATGAAAAACTAAACGTCGTGGTAAAGCGCCTTGTTCTAACACGATTTATCCTGCGCTATATAATCTAACTGGTTAAAATCAGTTATAGCGGCGTTACTTTGCCACTCACGTAGAAAAACACTACGCTTCGTGACAAAAAGCCTTGCTCTAAGCTGATTTTTCCTGCATTAGATCAAATGTTGCTTCAAGCCTAAAAGCTTAAAGCTGAACTTCTTGTAAAAGAATTGAGAAAGCCTCGATACCTAACAGTATCGGGGCTTTTTGTTTCTAGCTGGTTAAAATCAGTTATAGCGGCGTTACTTTGCCACTCACATAGAAAAACACTACGCTTCGTGACAAAAAGCCTTGCTCTAAGCTGATTTTTCCTGCATTAGATCAAGTGTTGTTTCAAGCCTAAAAGCTTAAAGTCAAACTTCTTGTAAAAGAGCTCTTGGTGAATAGATTAAAGCCTCGATACTTAACGGTATCGGGGCTTTTTGTTATTATGGGGAAGGGTGTTATTCTCATTGATAAAGACTGGGTCATATAGAAGAATAAGCTGAACTAGGTTATAATATAAGCGTTATCGCGGAGGGTATAATGGTAAATTCAACAAAAGATAAAACACCGAAAAACGCTCGAATTTTTACACCGAAAATGAGCAATTTTGAAATGAGCTCTCGTTATGAAGGTTTATCTATGAAGAAAGAAAATGCCGGAAAATCGATTGATGATTTGAAACTGAAGTATGCGCGATAAATATGGTGTAAGTCACGACATTTACTGTTACCCCGCTTCGGATGTACTTCAAAATAAGCTTAATATTCAGGATTATGACAACCTCGCGGAAGCCGAATTAGCATTTACTGCGACTCGATACCGCGAATACTCTTCAACAATCACTTCGATACAAGACTTCAACTTAAAGCATCTCATGGGCTTGCACATGCAATTGTTTCAAGATGTCTATCATTGGGCTGGCGAAGTCAGAACTGTGGATATTGCTAAGGGAAGTACACGTTTTTGTACCTGTTCAAGAATAGAGGCTGAAGCGAACAAACAATTCACTCGAATCGTGTTATTGGAACGATTCGATTCAAAAGATGAACTAATTGCAGAAATCACCGATATCTTTTGTGAGCTGAACATTATTCACCCATTTAGAGAGGGTAATGGAAGAGCACAAAGGTTCTTTTTTGAAGAGCTCTTTTTCTATTTTGACTTGAGCGTTAATTGGCCTGATATTTCGAAAGATGAATGGGTAAATGCAAACATTCAAGGATATTTAGGTGATCTAAGAGCGTTAAATAAAATTTTGAGTGATGCCACTTCATCAATATAATTATCATCGAATTTAATGGTTTTAACTATAAGTAAAAAAGTTAATTTCCAGTGTACTCCATAGCTCACTTGTTTGATTTATTGAAGTGTAAAGTTAAACGTCGTGGTAAAGCGTCTTCTTTAACCTACCTCATATTAGTAGTATGTGCGACGCTCTACTCTAGCACTATAACAAGGGGTACTATCATTTTTTGCAGATAGATATTTTATTAAAGTAGGTAAGCTACCAAGTGTTATAAAAAAGAACCCATCATTGTTTTTTGTGACCTGTAACGTTGGGTTAAGGTGATTATTCTCCTTAAATTCAATTGTGTATTTTTCTATCAAATTACTTACTTTGTTAATATTTTGGTTTATATATGGAAGTAATATCTTTCTTGATTGGAAATGTATATCAGTAATGGCATCAAAATAACAATCAACTACATCGTGAAGATCGTATATGGCTTTGTCCTCAGATTCTATTATCTTTCTATTACGTCGCTGAATTTTAGCTTTTAGAATTTTTGATGTGGGGAGTCGAAGTGAAAATTTAACAAAAAACTGCTTTGTTGTTCGATCTTGGTCGCCACCATATGTACAATTTTCAGTTGGAATTGCAGCATGTTGGCAGTAGTTTCTAATTGCCTCTCCTATTGCAATTTCCTTTTTTCTTATTGTAGTTATGCTATCAACGTAAGTGTTTTTTTTGTTGGTTATGTCAGAGAGCAAATCACATTTAATTTCTTCATTCTTGCCATACTGGATAATATTTTCGTGATATTTTTTTAACAAGTTTAATGAGTTGAAAATAAGCAGACTTAATTTACTAACAATTTCATAGCGATAAATCTCATCGTCAAAATTATGTAGTGAAATCTCATGGCAACCGCGGTACATCGCACTTTTAAAATCAATTACAGACTGTTTTGCTAAGTCATAATCTTGCTCTAACTTATAATATTTGTAAATTTCTGATTTTAAAAGCTCTATGTTTGAAAACTCAATATCTGTTAAATGAACTTCATAAGGTAATTTAAAGTGTTTATCAGGGGTAGAATCGACAATTTTATACATAAATGACCTACTTAGTATCGTAATCGCTTAATATAGAAGAATGTAATTTCAAATTAAGCTTCTAAATTCTTTGTGGGCAGTGCATAAAAGTAATCACAAAGTAAACTTTTATACCATCTAAATAATAATTCGCTTTTCAAATCCACAATCTACACAATTCAATGTGTAGGTTTCTTTGCGCTTGGTGACTTTGGTATTTCTACTCATGCAATGTGGGCAGGCTTGCTTCATTGCTGTGTTTTTACTGCATTGGTTGCAGTTGATGTAGTAACCGAATTTGCCATACATTGGTGTGTATTGTGTTGGTTCGCCACAATGTTTACAGCTTAGTATCGGGTGTTGCTCTGGTGCTAATCTGGCTACAGCTTGAGGCATTGCAGTATTAGATTGAGCTAGATGATAAGTGGGTGCAGATGCTGGTTTAAGCTCTTGTTGTTCAAGCTTTGGCTCAAGCTGTGGTATGCCTGATATAGCTTGGGTTTGCTTTCGTTCCACCTGAGCATGATTAGCTTGCTGAATATTTGAGTCGATATGTTGGCTAATAAGAAATTGGCCAATTGAATCGAGTTCTTGTTGGTTGAAATCAGGACGGGTATCAGCCACGTTCATCAAGCGGATTATTTTGTGTTTAAGGTCCATGATCCTTTTGAGTTCATCGACCAAAAATTCAGTTTTGAAAAGCTTGTCGGAAATCTCTTTGGGCATTGTTTTTCTGTCGATGACAGCATTACTGGATACCGCACATAAATAGTGCCAACAACGTCCATTGAAGCCTTGCTGCTTTATACCGAGGAACTTACTTAATATTTCACTCTTATGGTGTTTCAGCATTTCCTTTAACAAGGCTTGTTGCAGCTCTACTTGCTTAATGGGTGAGGGCATTCCAGCCCACTGGCTGTTATAGCTGCGCGTCCATTCACCCTGGTTGTTCACTTTAACGTGACCTTTAATGCTTTTTGATTCAATTAGCACAAAGCCATAGGTGTACACGATCAAGTGATCGATTTGAGCGGTTTCATCATTAAAGCTGAATTTTAAGTCGTTGATAACCAGCACTTCAGGGTTGTCTTTAAATGCGCGGCGTAAAAAGAAAGCCACGTCTTGTTCTTGCTTTTGGCCCGCAATAGCCTGTGGAGATGAGGTCGTTTGGAGTGATTTAGTCTTGAGAATCATTTATCAACAGCATCCATTCATAACTTGATAATAATCAATATCATAATATCTATTATATGGATAAAAAAGCCAGTGTTAAATTTAAAAGCAAGGCGTAATCGATTCGATAGTGTAACAACTTACACTTTTGGTTCATTTAATGGTTTAGGTATTTAAAAAGTGTACAAAGTTACACTTTTAGTAGGAGCAAAAGAGTAAACCACTATAAAGTGTAGATTGTTACACTTCATTGTTGAAATATCAGGCATTCAGGGCTAAAGTGTAGCAATGTACACTTTGGACTAACGTTATGGCATCTGCACTTAATCAACAATCTTTAGGCTTACTCATTAAAGAAACCAGAAACAATGCGGCACTGACTCAAGATGTGGCGGCGATGCTGTGTGGCGTGACTAAAAAGACCTTAATCCGTGTTGAGAAAGGCGAAGATGTTTATATCTCAACTGTGTTCAAAATTCTTAATGGATTGGGTATTAACATTTTGGCGGCGCAGCCCAGTGATGCTGATTCGAGTGGGTGGTACTAATGATGAGTACCGCTGAAAAACTTACTTTGGATATGTATCTGGGCGATCAGATAATTGGTGAGCTGTCATTTGATCCAGCGACTGAGACATTCACGGTCCAATACTCTCATAGTTGGCAACAAGGTGGTTTCCCTATTTCGCCAATGATCCCTTTAAAGGGAACCGCTAACAGTCATCAAATTGCGATGTTTTTAGTCAACCTATTACCTGAAAATAAAGGCTTAGAATATTTAATTGAATCGCTAGGGGTATCTCGCGGCAACACATTTGCGCTTATACGTGGTATAGGCCTTGATACCGCTGGAGCTATCGCTTTTCTGCCTAAGGGTGCATTACTACCTTCAACGATATTCAGGGAAGTCATTGCTGATGAAGTGGTCAAGCGAATTGAAGATCCGCAGTTATGGCCAATGGAAGTGTGGGATGGAAAGCCAAGGCTGTCAGTCGCAGGGGTGCAGTCTAAATTAAACCTGTTTTATGACGGTAAGATCTTTGGCTTTGGAGATGGCACGCTTGCATCCACACATATTTTGAAGTTTGCACAATACCGTCATTTAGTGATAAACGAATTTGTGACAATGCGCTTGGCTAAAGCTATCGATAACAACGTTGCCCATGTTGAAATTATCAATTTTGGTCAGCATAAATCACTTTGTGTTGAACGCTTTGACCGTCGTTATATCCCAGAGCATCAAAAAGTATTGAGGCGGCACATGATTGATAGCTGCCAAGCGCTTGGTTTTAGTGTTAGCAAAAAATATGAACGCAACTTTGGTACAGGTCGTGATGTGAGAAATATTCGAGAAGGGGTTAGTTTTGTACGCTTGTTTAGCCTTGCTAGCCAGTGCATTAATCCGGCTGCCGCTAAACAAGATATGCTGCAGTGGGCTTTATTTAATTTACTTAGCGGTAATGCAGATGCTCACGGTAAAAATTACTCATTTTTTATGACTCCCACAGGTATGGTACCAACTCCGTGGTATGACTTAGTTAATGTGGCAATGTATAAGGATTTCGAGCAAGAGATGGCAATGGCTATTGATGATGAGTTCGACTCTAATCGTATATATGCTTATCAACTGGCTTCGTTCGCAGAAGAACTGAATTTTCCACGAGCATTATTAGTCAGTAATTTAACAAAGATGGCAACCAAAATAGAGCAAGTTATAGATGATGTGATTGCGATGCTTCCTGCGCTGGATAAAGATGAACATACCTTTGTGGCTGATTATCGGCAGCAACTCATGGCAAGGTGCCAACGCTATCTTGATATGGCAACCGAAGTTAAAACTGTTGAGTTGTAGTGATAAAGCCAATGTATCTACAAATACTCTTTTGCTCTAAGTTTGTCTGCAAAACTACTATCTATTGTACAAGCCCTGATGCAGCGATGTATCAGGGCTTTTTGTTTGGGGATGACTGGTTACTTACGGGTAATCTTATCCAGATATCCCATGGCGAAGGCCGATAATACGAATGTGATGTGGATGAGTAGGTACCACATTATTTTGTCGTTCTCGATGTTTTCGGCATTCATAAAGACTTTGAGTAAATGAATTGATGAAATGGCGACAATCGATGCGGCCACTTTGTTTTTAAGTGAGCCCGAGTCCATCTTGCCTAGCCAGCTGAGTTTTTCGCTGTTTTCGCCGACATCAAGCTGTGACACGAAGTTTTCATAACCTGAAAACATCACCATAATCAGCAGGCCACCGACTAAGGTTATGTCGATGAGTGACAGGGTAACGAGCACGAGATCCACTTCTGCCATTGTGAAAATTATCGGGATGATGTGAAAGATCTCTTGAAAGAACTTTATGCCTAAGGCGAGCAAGACTAAGCTTAATCCCAAATAAATCGGCGCCATGATCCAGCGGGATGCATACATCAATTTTTCAAATATTTGTTCCATAAAAATAGTAACCCTTCAAATAAATACGCTAAAAATCAATTGAGCCATTTGCTGTAAAACAATGTGATAGTGAACTGTAACTGCGCTGACATATTATGGCAAGCTTGGTGATGCTTTATCTAAGATTTAGTCGCAGTCAATAAACTTGTTATCGGCTCTTAAATATTGAAAACAGCCTTGGGTAGCTGCTTGAATTCTTCATGAAAATAGTTATTAATACCTTGGTAAGTCAATAGGATAGCAAGTTAGACTTTTTGTGGCGTATCTTATTTATTCAGAACTCAGGTTATTTAGAAGGATAAAAGGATTTGTTAGTGCAGACTAAAAGATAACCTGCTGACGTGTATGTTTATTTAATCTATTTTAATCTAGTGCTCAGGTTAGTCGCTTAGACTATGGCTTTTATATTTATTAGTAAAAAGAGGGATCTATCATTATGGATAAAGCGAATTCAAACACTAGGCGAAAAATGCCCTGGATTGCAATTGGTATCATTGCGTTAATCGTGTTGCTGTTTAGCCTACTCGTTACGCAAATGCCTAAAGGATTTACGTCAGATCTTGAACAGATAGGTACGGGGAAACCTGCTGTTGTGTTTGTTTACGATCCTAACCTTGTGTCGAGTATCACCCAAACAGAGCAAATGAATGAAGCGCGCGATCATCTTGGTGATAATGTGTTCTTTTTACTCGCTAGAACGGCAACGCCAGAGGGCGAGGCGTTTATTGCGAAGCATAATGCCGATTCTACTGAAGTCTTTCTGTTTAACTCTACAGGTGAGCTCATTAAAAGAAAGCCTGCAGTGTTAGATGCTAATGAACTGATGCGTTTGGTACGGTAGGTGTTTTTGGGTGATTATACCAATGCTGAGTTGACGTAATAGCCTACACTGGCGATAACTCTATAGCTTTACCACTCGTTTAAGAGAGTTAAACAGCGTGGTAAAGCATTTTGTTCTCTTGTTTAGGGAATTTATTTGAATCCCATTCCATGTATTGGGTATTTTTTTCCTAACTGAAAAATAATAGATTGGTTATCAGACGACGAACACTCTGCTGGGTATCCATCTGTTATCATGCATATCGTTAATTTTTGATTTTTGGCTTCTGTTGTAAAGCGCCATTTGTAGAACGTCTTCAATATTTCATTTTCTTGTTCTAAAGTTATATTTGATTTTACGACGTGCTGCTCATGAGGTCTCATAAAGACTACTTTGCCAATTCTAGGTATATGTGTCGGCTCTGATGAGTTGTACTCTATTTCGATATAGATACTTTTATTTGTTTGCGTTGCGACTTTGTCTAAAGTACTGCGATCATATTGAACAACCGCTGACTCATCATTATTTTCCAGATCCCATAATCTAACTGGGTTCCGATAAGCGACCCAGCGAGTCCCAAGTCCATTTATGTTCTCAAAAACTGCAACTAGCTGATCTTTTTTCGCCACCATTTTAAAAGAGCCATACTTATTTTTTAACCGAGCGTTACCAACTCCATCTACCCAAGACCAATTTCCACCTAAGGTTAAATTGCCTTGATTATACAGGTCATTACTTTTGTAATAACTTCCATTCTCATCAAATAAATAAGTTTTTATGGTTTCTTCTGCTGTGTACCAATAACCTTCAATTGAATCTAAAGTTGTAGAATATGGACTTATTAATAATTTTTCAGCAAAGTCAGCATAATATGGGGTAGCATTTTCATACAAATTTATATGTTTTGTGTTTCTATCAAATACCTTTAATTTGACTTCATTCGTATCATAATTGATTCCAGCAAGCCAATAACCTGCATTTTTAATCTCTCCAGCATTGACTGGAATAGTGGCATTCATATCACAAAGGCTAATAGAAAAATTCGTATAAGTTGTTACTTTATCTAAACAATAAACTCCAGGCTCTACAGATTTCAATCCAAAGTTTTTACCACTAAAATTAATAACATAACTTCTCCCACTTTCTATATTTTTCAAATTAATTGATATAATACGGTCCAGGTATTTAGTGAGCTTATCTTTGTTATTCATTTTACGTAAATCAAAACCGATCAAAATAGCGCCATCTTGATTAGCCGCTGATAGTTTATTCAGTGTCTTTGAACAGTCATTTTCGGCACCATTTAAATTAGAGCAAGTGCCTAATTCTTTGTGGTTGGAAGTATTAGAGGCGCAAGCGGAAACTAGCAACAGTCAGGGCGGGATCATACTTTGTTAACAGTAGGGAACTTTTTCGTATCGGCATGATCTGATCAGGCATGTTAATCTACTGAACCTAATCCATGTCCTTATTTGAACACTTGAAACTTATCGAAGACC